>NZ_LMKC01000001.1:0-865000 GCF_001421355.1 Sphingomonas sp. Leaf9
GACGCCTAACCCATCGCCGCCGCAAAAACCTCCGTTCGTGCTGAGTAGGGGCTGAGCTTGTCGAAGGCCCGTATCGAAGCACCTGTGGCCCGGTCCTTCGATAAGGAAACCGGCGTCGCTTCGCGACAAGGAAACCGGCGTCGCTTCGCTACCCCTCTTAGGAAGGGCGCTTGCTTCGCCTGCGTTTCGCTGTCTCGGTAGAAGCGAGTAACTCGCCCCGTCCGGTGAACAGCCCTCTACGGGGGGTCGGCTTTGCTGTCAACAAAGTTTCGCAAAAAAGTTCCACAAATGTCATCCCGCTTGCGATTTCCCCCGTCGATGCCCGGCGGGAGCCGGAACACGACACCCTTCGACATCGCGTTCCGGCGGACGGCATCAGAACCCCAGCCGAACGGAAACTCCCGGCTTTGCAGCAACCTCCGCCTTCAGCAACTCGACCAGTTCCGCCGCGCCTGCCGCCGGCGAGTAGCGCAGTTGCCGCGCGACCACAGCGAAATCCCCCGGCGTCAAACCCTCGACCTCCGCCAGCGCCGTAGGAGCCGGCGTGCCGAAGAACCGCAGGAATGCCGCCGCGGATCGTTCGGGGCCAAGCGCCTGTAGACGCAGCTTGAAGACGAACCGGCGCAGCGTCGCGGGGTCGAGGCCAGCTTCGTGGTTCGTGGCCGCAACCACCGGCAACGGATGCAGGTCCAGCCATGTCAGCAGCTCGTTGACCTGCCCCACCTCCCAACTCGTCCGGGCGGTAGCGCGATCGAACAGCAGCGAATCCGCTTCATCGAACAGCAACACCGCCTCCCGCCGCCGCGCTTCGGCAAAGGCCTCGGCAATCTGCGCCTCCGTTTCGCCCACCCATTTCGACAACAGGTCGGACGCCCGCTTGACCAGCAGGGGCCGGTCAAGCGCCCGTGCCAGATGATGGGCGAACGCCGTCTTCCCGGTGCCGGGCGGCCCGGTCAGCAGGAGCGACACGTCGTTCGCCCCCTTCGACGCCAAGGCAGCGAACAACCGATCGATCGGCCGATCGGTCTCGAACAGCGTGAGGTCGAACGCCGTCGGCTCTGGTGGTGGCAAGATGCCGCCACGCATCGCGCGTACCAGCGCCTCTGCCGCGACAACGCCGCCATCCGCCTCCCCCGCCAGTTTCCCGGCACGTGTCGCGGTTCGCAGCACCGTGGCCGCTTCCGGGGCGATGTTCAGCAACGTGTCGAAGGCAGCGCCGGGACTCACCTGTTCTTCGCGCGCGACCCGATCGAGCATCGCCGCCGCAGACGCGCGCGACGGCAGGTCCAGCCGCAAGACGAAGCTCATCCGGCGCAGGATCGCGCGATCGACGTTGCCGATGGCGTTGGTCGTCCAGATCACCGGCACCCGGTTGGTTTCCAGAAGACGATTGACGAACACCTTGCTCCCCTGTCGCCGATCCACCCAGTCGCCTCCCGACGACGGACTGGCATCGCCGATCAGGTCCTCCATTTCGTCGAACAGCAGCACCGCCGGCCCCCGCCCGCCGAGCAGCCGCTGCGCCAGGGCAAGCGCCGTCACCCGTTCCCAGCGGGTAGGTTCTTCACCATTCTCATCCGCCTCGCCGACGCCGTGGAGTGTCGCGCCCACGGCATCGACCAGCGTGCGGGCCAGTTCGGTCTTGCCGGTGCCGGGTGGGCCATAGATCAGGATGTTGATCCCTGCCGCCCCGGCGGACAGCGTACCGCGCAGCAGGCGGACCAGAAAGTCGACCGGCTCGACATGGGCGAACGCTGCCAGATCGAGCATCGCCGTCTGCCGCATGCCGACCAGCGTCTCGAGCATCGCCTCCTCCGACGGCGGCGCCCGGTCGAGCAAACGCCGCAACGTCCAGCGTATGCCGATATCCGCCTCGCCCTCGCGGTTCGTGGTGAAGGATGCCAGTCCGAGCCGGGTGATCGCACTGCGCCGCGCGGCACGCTCGGCATCCTCCGGCCCCGCCCCGGCCAGGCTGCCCAGCAGGTGCGGCAGGTCGTGCCCATGCAGGCTCAGCAACCGCGCAAGGCTGCCCACGCGCGGCAGGCGGTCGCACGCGACCATGAGCCGCAGCAACGCGGCATCGACCGGCGACAAGGCAAGCGACCGCGCGAACATCTCGGCCAGCGCCAACGCCTCCGTCCGCACCGGTGCGCCACGCGGCGCGGAAAGCGCCGTCACCAGCACGTCCCAGTCCAGTTCCTCTTGCATGTCGGGTGCCAGCCAGGGGGCATGCGGCTGCGCCCATTGCAGCAGCGCCTTGGCAAGCGGTGCCGTGGCGGGCAACGCGCCCGCCGTCCGGAGCATCATGCCCCGGACGATATCCAATTCGTCCATGTCGGTTCCACGCGTCTATCGCCCCCGCGCGCAACGCAGCGCAGCGACGGCATTCCTTTAGAAGAAGGTTAGATGCGGCGGGGGCGGATGCCGGCCCGCCGCAGACGTCGTGGGACGTTTACGCGAAAGGCCGGAGACCGCCGACCCGTGCACCGCGATGGGCGGCAAGGTCGAACAAGGTACGTCTCCGTAACGCCCGCATTCCGCTGCGGACGGCGTGGCCGATAGCATGACGTCGTTGCGCTCGCAATCCGGTGGTCGGCGCGATCCCCTTGTTGGCTGTCGGCATGTGTGATGTACTGCCAACACACATTGTCGGGGGATGATATGCGCAAGGTAGCATTCTGGGGTGCATTGGCTGGCATCGCGGTTGCGGGACTGGCGGGGGCGACCCACGCGGCGGCACCGGGGGCGGGCGTTCCGGTGATCGAACGGACCAAGCTGTTCGGCAATCCGGTGCGCACCGCCGGGCAATTGTCGCCCGATGGCAAATGGCTGGCCTTCATCGCCCCGCGCGATGGGGTGCAGAACCTCTGGGTCGCGCCGGTCGATCGCCCGGCCGACGCCCGCGCGCTGACCGCCGAGACGAAGCGGCCGATCCGCTCCTATTTCTGGGCGCCGGATTCGCGACAGATCCTGTTCGTCAACGACAAGGGCGGCGACGAGAATTTCCTGCTCTATGGCGTCGATCTGACGACCGGCCAGCAAAAGGCGCTGACCCCGTTCGAAAAGACCACGATACAGGTGATCGGCATGTCCGATACGATCAAGGACCGCATCCTGATCGGCGTGAACAATCGCGACCCGCGCTGGCACGACGTGCAGGAGCTGAACCTGACCACCGGAAAGCTGACCCCGGTGTTCCAGAATGACGGCTATGCCGACTTCGTGACCGACGACCAGTTGCGCGTGCGCATCGTCGCCAAACCGCGCCCCGACAGCGGCATCGATTATTACCGCGTGGTCGACAACAAGGTGGAGGCGACCCCGTTCACGCGCGTCGATTATGAGGATGCATCCTCGACTAGCCCGCTCGGATTCACGGTCGATGGCAAGACGCTGTACTGGACCGACGCGCGTGGACGCGACACGCGGGCGTTGCTGGCGCAGGACATGGCGACCGGCAAGTTCAGTACCATCGGCTCCGGCGATCGTGCCGATGTCGGCGGCGGGCTGACCAATCCGACGACCGGCGTGATCGAAGCCTATTCGGTCTATTTCCACCGCAACGAATATGTCTCGGTCGGCGATGCGGTGAAGGCGGACCTCGCCTTCCTGAAGGCGCAGGACAAGGGCGAATTCTACATCGGCAGCCGCACCAATGCCGATGACAAGTGGCTGGTCACCTTCGATCCGGTCAGCGCACCATCGTCCACCTGGCTGTACGACCGGCGCGCACGCAAGCTGACACAGCTTTACACCCCCCGCCCCGATCTGGTCGGTGCGCCGCTGGTAGGGATGGAGGCGGTCGACATTCCAACCCGCGACGGGCTGTCGATGGTCAGCTATCTCACCCGTCCGAAGGGCGCGACCGCCGCGACGCCGATGGTCCTGCTCGTCCATGGCGGCCCATGGGCGCGCGACACCTATGGCTTCAACGCCTATCACCAATGGCTCGCCAATCGCGGCTATGCGGTGCTGTCGGTCAATTATCGCAGCTCGACCGGCTTCGGGAAGAAATTCGTGCAAGCGGGCGACAAGCAATGGGGCCGCAAGATGCACGACGACCTGCTCGATGCGGTCGATTGGGCGGTAAAGCGCGGCGTCACGACCCGGAACAAGGTGGCGATCATGGGCGGCTCCTATGGCGGCTATGCGACGCTTGCCGGGCTGACGATGACGCCGGATGCCTTTGCCTGCGGCGTCGATATCGTCGGGCCGTCGAACCTGTTCACCCTGCTCAAGACCATTCCGCCCTATTGGGAAGCCGGCAAGCAGCAAATGTATCGCCGGATGGGCGATCCGGGCACGCCGGAGGGACAGGCGCTGCTGAAGGAACGCAGCCCCCTCACCTATGCCGATGCGATAAAACGCCCGCTGCTGATCGGACAGGGCGCCAACGATCCGCGCGTCAACGTGGCGGAAAGCGACCAGATCGTCGCGGCAATGCAGGCAAGGAAAATCCCCGTCACCTATGTCGTCTTCCCCGATGAAGGGCACGGGTTCGCGCGCCCGGCGAACAACATCGCGTTCAATGCCGTGACCGAGAATTTCCTTGCGAAGTGCCTGGGCGGCCGGGCCGAACCGATCGGCGGTGCGCTCGCCGCGTCGACCGCGCAGGTGAAGGCCGGCAGCATCGAAGGCGTTCCCGCCGCCACCGGGACCAAGGGCAACTGACGCTCCCCGATACGCCGCCGCGCCCCGGCGTGGCGGCGTCCGGATCGGCACCCGTCCGGCGACGGTAGCCGCCACTATATGCCAGCACTATGCGATTGCCGGGAATCGCTCTCGAATTGCTACGCCCCCTGCGCCTAATCGCGCACCCCGTAAGGCTTCGTCGTGTGACGGATGCCGCGCCATAGGGGTAGCAACCATGAAGTTCCGTCCTGCCGCCATCGCCGTCGTGCTGGCAGCATTCCCGGTCGCCGCGCATGCGCAGACCGCACCCGAGCCGACCGACCCGCCAGCCGCCGTGACCATCAGCGGGTCGGCCGCGATCGCCTCCGACTATCGCTTTCGCGGCGTGTCGCAGTCGGACCAGGAAATGGCGGTGCAGGGCGGGATCACCATCGCCCATGACAGCGGCGCCTATATCGGCACCTGGGCGTCGAACCTGGCCGGATGGGGCACGTTTGGCGGCGCGAACATGGAACTGGACCTGATCGCCGGGTACAAGACCGCGATCGCCGATGGCGCGACGCTCGACGTCGGCCTCACTTGGTATGTCTATCCCGGCGGCGCGGACAAGACCGACTTCGCCGAACCCTATGCCAAGCTGACCGGCACCGCCGGCCCGGCGACGCTGACCGCCGGGGCGGCCTATGCGCCAAAGCAACAGGCGATCGGCAAATGGTATGCGACCGGTGCCGATGCGGCCAACGGCGTCTATACCCGGCCGGGCGCGAAGGACGACAATCTGTACCTGTGGGGCGATGCCGCCCTGCCCGTCACCGGCAGCCCGATCACCGCGAAGGCGCATATCGGCCATAGCTGGGGTCAGGATGGGCTGGGCCCCAACGCCACCGCCGTGTCGCCGACCGGCAGCTACTGGGACTGGTCGCTAGGCGCGGATGCGACCTATCGCAACCTCACCCTGAACGTCAGCTATGTCGACACCGACATTTCCAACCGCGACGCCGCCTATCTGCGCCCGAGCTTCAGCCGGGGACAGGACGGTACCGGCAACATCGCCGGCGGGACGGTCGTCGTCGCGCTGACCGCAGCCTTCTGACACAGGGAAGACAGCCATGCAGGATCTGCTCTGGGTCGCCATCATGGTCGGACTGGTCGCGCTAGCGCTCGCCTATGTCCGCCTGTGCGACAACGCGTGAGGGGGCGGCAATGACCCTCGACCTCTGGCTCGCCGCGATCACCGCGCTCGGGCTGCTCATCTATCTGGTGGCGGTACTGATCCGCCCCGAACGCTTCTGAAGGGAGCGGTTTCATGACCATTCAGGGCTGGCTCCTGATCCTTGGCTTTGTCGGCATCCTGCTGGCACTCGCCAAGCCGATGGGCCTCTGGCTGCACGCACTTTACGAAGGGCGCCGCACCCCGCTCCACCGCCTGCTCGGCCCCGTCGAGCGCGGCTTCTACCGCCTGTCCGGCATCGACCCGACCCAAGAACAGGGCTGGCGGCGCTATGCCGTGCACATGCTGGTGTTCAACGCGGTGCTGATGTTCTTCACCTATGCCGTGCTGCGCCTGCAGGCGGTGCTGCCGGGCAACCCGCAGGGGCTGGCGGCGGTCGGCGAGCATCTGTCGTTCAACACCGCGATCAGCTTCACCACCAACACCAACTGGCAAAGCTATGGTGGCGAGAGCACCATGTCGAACCTGTCCCAGATGTTGGGGCTGACCATCCATAACTTCCTGTCGGCAGCGACCGGCATCGCGCTTGCCTTTGCCCTCTTCCGCGGCTTTGCCCGGCGCGAGGCCAAGGCGATCGGCAATTTCTGGGCCGATGTCACCCGCATCACGCTTTACCTGCTGCTGCCGCTGTGCATCGCGCTGACGATCTTCTACATCGCCAGCGGCGTGCCGCAGACGCTGGCCGGCGTCGTCGATGTCCAGACGCTGGAGGGCGCGCGCCAGTCGATCCTGCTCGGCCCCGTCGCCAGCCAGGAAGCGATCAAGATGCTCGGCACCAATGGTGGCGGCTTCTTCAACGCCAATTCGGCACATCCGTTCGAAAACCCCACCGCGCTGACCAACTTCATCCAGATGCTGTCGATCTTCGTGATCGGGACCGGCCTCACCTGGACCTTCGGCAAGGCGGTCGGCAACCCGCGACAGGGTTGGGCGATCCTGGCTGCGATGATGATCCTGTTCCTCGCCGGAACGACCGTTGCCTATTGGGCGGAGGCTGCCGGCAATCCGATGCTGCACCAGCTGGGCGTCGCGGGCGGCAATATGGAGGGGAAGGAAGTCCGCTTCGGCATCGCTGCCTCCTCGCTGTTCACGGTCATCACGACGGCGGCGTCATGCGGCGCGGTCAATGCGATGCACGACAGCTATACCGCATTAGGCGGCCTGATCCCGCTGTTCAACATGCAGCTGGGCGAGGTCGTGATCGGCGGCGTGGGTGCCGGCATCTACGGCTTCCTGCTGTTCGCGATTCTTGCGGTGTTCGTCGCCGGCCTCATGGTCGGGCGCACGCCCGAATATGTCGGCAAGAAGATCGAGGCGCGCGAAGTGAAGCTGGCGGTGCTGGCCATCGCCGTCCTGCCCCTCGCCATCCTCGGTCTCACCGCCTTGTCATCGGTGCTCGACCAAGGGCTGGCCGGCCCCCTCAACAAGGGGCCGCACGGGTTCAGCGAAATCCTCTACGCCTTTACCAGCGCGGTCGCGAACAACGGGTCGGCCTTTGCCGGTCTGACCGCCAACACCCCCTGGTATAACGGGATGCTGGGCGTTGCGATGTGGCTGGGCCGGTTCTTCGTGATCGTGCCGATGCTGGCGATCGCCGGCAGTCTGGCGGCCAAGAAATACACGCCGGAAAGCTCGGGCTCGTTCCCGACGACCGGCGGACTGTGGGTGGGGCTGCTGGTCGGCATCATCCTGGTGCTGGGCGGCCTGACCTTCCTGCCGAGCCTCGCGCTCGGTCCCATCGCCGATCATCTCGCGATGATCCGCGGTCAATCCTTCTAAGGGGGCCCATCGTGGCGAAATCCCAAAGCAAGAGCCTGTTCACGGCCGATCTGGTCGTGCCGGCGATCAAGGCGTCGTTCGTCAAGCTGCACCCGGCCGAACTGGTGCGAAATCCGGTGATGTTCGTGACGGCGGCCGTCGCGGCGCTGCTCACCATCCTGCTCGTCGTCGGCAATGACGGCCTGACCGCCGGGTTCAAGCTGCAGCTGGTGGTATGGTTGTGGCTGACGGTGCTGTTCGGCACCTTTGCCGAAGCGCTGGCCGAAGGGCGTGGCAAGGCGCAGGCCGCGTCGCTGCGCGCGACCAAGGCGGAGCTGACCGCCAAGCGGCTGCGCGGTGACGGGCGCGACTATGAGAATGTGCCCGCCAGCGCGCTGACCGTCGGCGACGTGGTGCTGGTCGAAACCAACGACCTGATCCCATCGGACGGCGAGGTCGTGGCGGGCGTCGCCTCGGTCAACGAAGCAGCGATCACCGGCGAAAGCGCGCCGGTGATCCGCGAGGCAGGCGGCGACCGTTCCGCCGTCACCGCCGGCACCCGCGTCATTTCCGACGAAATCCGCGTCCGGGTGACCGTCGAGCCGGGCAAGGGCTTTCTCGACCGCATGATCGCGCTGGTCGAGGGCGCCGAGCGGCAGAAGACCCCGAACGAGATCGCGCTGACGCTGCTGCTGGTCGGCCTCACCATCATCTTCCTGATCGCGGTCGCCACCGTTCCGGGCTTCGCCAGCTATGCCGGCGGCAATATCCCGGTCGCGATCCTCGCCGCATTGCTCATCACGCTGATCCCGACGACCATCGCCGCGCTGCTGTCGGCGATCGGCATCGCCGGCATGGACCGGCTGGTCCGTTTCAACGTGCTGGCCAAGTCGGGCCGCGCGGTGGAGGCGGCGGGCGATGTCGACGTGCTGCTGCTCGACAAGACCGGCACGATCACCATCGGCGACCGGCAGGCGTCGGAATTCCGCGCGGTCGGCGGCACCAGCGAGGCCGAACTGGCCGAAGCGGCGCTGCTCGCCAGCCTAGCCGACGAGACGCCCGAAGGTCGTTCGATCGTCATCCTCGCCCGCGACCGGTTCCGCGTGGCGATCACCGAACTGCCCGCCGGTGCGGAGGTCATTCCCTTCACCGCCCAGACCCGCATTTCCGGGGTCCAGGTCGGCGGTTCGCTGATCCAGAAGGGGGCGGTCGATTCGATCCTGCGCGCCAATGCCGGATCGGGCGAAACCGCCGCCGCGACCGAACTGCGCCGCATCACCGACGAAATCGCCCGTGCCGGTGGTACGCCGCTGGCGGTCGCGATGGACGGCCGGCTGCTCGGCGCGATCTTCCTGAAGGATGTGGTGAAGGCCGGCATCCGCGAACGCTTCGGCGAGCTGCGCGCGATGGGCATCCGCACGGTGATGATTACCGGCGACAACCCGCTGACCGCCGCCGCCATCGCCGCCGAAGCCGGGGTCGACGACTTCCTGGCGCAGGCGACGCCGGAGGACAAGCTGGCGCTGATCCGCAAGGAACAGGCCGGTGGCAAGCTGGTCGCGATGTGTGGCGACGGCACCAACGACGCGCCGGCGCTCGCGCAGGCCGATGTCGGCGTCGCGATGAACACCGGCACGCAGGCGGCACGCGAGGCGGGCAACATGGTCGACCTCGACAGCGATCCGACCAAGCTGATCGAGGTCGTGGGGCTGGGCAAGCAGTTGCTGATGACGCGCGGGGCGCTGACGACCTTTTCGGTCGCCAACGACGTCGCGAAATATTTCGCGATCATCCCGGCGATGTTCGTCGCACTCTACCCGACCCTGGGCGTGCTGAACGTGATGGGGCTGGCCTCGCCGCAATCGGCGATTCTGTCGGCGATCATCTTCAACGCGGTCATCATCCCGATGCTGGTGCCGCTGGCGCTGAAGGGCGTGACCTACAAGCCGATGGCGGCGGGACCGCTGCTGTCGCGCAACCTCGCCATCTATGGCCTGGGCGGGCTGGTCGCGCCGTTTTTCGGGATCAAGCTCATCGATATCGTCGTCAGCGGCCTCGGCCTGGCGTAAGGAAGACGGACATGAACAAGGATTTTTCCTCCGCGCTGCGGCCGGCCATCGTGATGACGCTGCTGTTCGCCGCGTTGCTCGGCCTTGGCTATCCGCTGGCGATGACCGGGATCGGGCAGGCGCTGTTCCCGGCACAGGCGAACGGCAGCCTGGTCCGCGACACGACCGGCCGGGTAATCGGGTCGAGCGTCGTCGGACAGGCGTTCACCACCGACCGCTATTTCCAGACGCGCCCCTCGGCCGCCGGCAAGGGCTATGACGGCCTTGCCTCGTCCGGATCGAACCTCGGCCCCACGTCCAAGGCGCTGATCGAGCGGGTAACGACCGATGTCGCGAAGCAGCGCGATGCAGGCGTCACCGGCGCCCTGCCCGCCGATCTGGTCACCGCCAGCGGTTCGGGGCTGGACCCCGACCTGTCGCCAGCCGCCGCACTGGCACAGGCCCCCCGCATCGCCCGCGTGCGCGGCATCGGGGTCGAGGCGGTCCGCGCCCTGATCCAAGGGCGGATCGATGACTCGATTCTCGGCGATCCCACCGTCAACGTCCTCGCGCTCAACCAGGCGTTGGACCGCATGGCCCCTGCCCCGCGCTGATGCCGGCAGCCGACCCGCACCGTCCCGATCCCGACGCCCTGCTGCGCGCCGCCGCGCAGGAAGGGCGCGGGCGGCTGAAGATCTTCCTCGGCGCGGCGCCGGGGGTCGGCAAGACCTATGAGATGCTGTCCGAAGGGGCGGCGCGCAAACGCGACGGCGTCGACGTGGTGGTCGGCGTCGTCGAAACGCACGGCCGGGTAGAGACCGAGGCGCTGACCCGCGGCCACGAGATCATCGCCCGCCGCGACATCGCCTATGAAGGCCGGACGCTGGGCGAGATGGACATCGACGCCATCCTCGCGCGCAGCCCCCGCCTGGTGCTGGTCGACGAGCTCGCCCACACCAATGCGCCCGGCAGCCGCCATCCCAAACGCTATCAGGATGTCGAGGAGCTGCTGGCGGCGGGCATCTCGGTCTATTCGACACTCAACATCCAGCATGTCGAAAGCCTCAACGACGTGGTGGCCAGCTTCACCCGCGTCCGCGTCCGCGAAACGGTGCCCGACAGCATCCTCGAAGCAGCCGAGCTGGAGGTGGTCGACATTCCGCCCGACGAGCTGATCGACCGGTTGAAGGCAGGCAAGGTCTATTTGCCGCAGGAGGCGACGCGGGCGCTCGACCATTTCTTTTCCAAATCCAACCTGTCCGCCTTGCGCGAACTGGCGCTGCGCCGCGCGGCGCAGGCGGTCGATGCACGGATGCTCGACGATGTACGCGCGCTGGGGTTGGGCGGCACCTGGGCGGGGAGCGACCGGATCGTCGTCGCGATCAACGAACTGCCCGGCGCCGACAATCTGGTCCGCGCGGCCAAGCGGGTGGCCGATGGCCTGCATGGCCCGTGGACAGCGCTGTTCGTCGAAACCCCGCGCACCGCTGCGTTCTCGCCTGCGCAGCACGCCCGTGTGGCGGCGACGATGACGCTGGCGACGCAATTGGGTGCCGCGGTCGCCACCGTGCCCGCGCCCAATGTGGTTGAGGGGATTCGCGGCTTCCTGACCGATGCCCGCGCGACGCAATTGGTGCTGGGCAAATCGAACCGGTCGCGCTGGTTCGAACTGCGCCACGGATCGATCGTCGACCGGCTGGTCCGCGATACGCCGGGGGTGACGGTACATGTCCTGCCCGTCACCGGCGAAGCACCGCGCGAACCCGTGCGACAGCGGTCCTCGCCCGGCTGGGGCACGGCCGGCGGCTATGCGATCACCACGGCGATGATCGCGGGGATCACCGCGATCGCCAGCACGCTGTTCCACATCCTCGAACTCGGCAATATCGGCATGCTGTACCTGCTGCCGGTTATGGTCGCGGCCAGCCTGCACGGGCTGCGCACCGGGCTGTTCGCCGGGCTGGCGTCCAGCCTTGCCTACAACTTCTTCTTCCTGCCGCCGGTCGGCACGCTCAGCATCAGCAATCCCGAAAACATCGTGTCGGTCGTAGTGCTGTTCGGCGTGGCGGTGGTCACCAGCCAGCTGACGTCGCGGGTGCGGGCGCAGGCCGACCTTGCCGCCGCCAGCGCGCGAACCAACGCCACCCTTGCCGGGTTCCTGCGCCAGATCGCCGGCGTCAACGACCTCGATGCCGCCGCGCAGATGATCTGCGACGATGTACGCCGGCTGCTGGGGGTGCAGGTGTTGCTGCTGGGGCCGGAAGGGGGCCGCAATATCGGCATCCTCGCCGCGACCGACCCGGCCTATCGCCTCGACACGATGGACCACGCCGCCGCCAACTGGGCCTATGACACCGGCACCCCGGCGGGCAAGGGATCGGGGACCCTCACCGCGTCGGAATGGCTATTCCACCCGCTGAAGGCCGGCGAACGGGTCGTGGGCGTGCTCGCGATCGCCAACGAAACCGGCGGGAACCCCGTCCGCCCCGACCAGCTGCCGCTGCTCTCCAGCCTTGCCGACCAATCCGCGCTCGTCCTCGAACGGCTGCGGCTGCAGGCGGAGATGCGCGACGTCGATGCGGTGCGGACCCGCGACCGGTTGCGCGCGGCGCTGTTGTCGTCGGTCAGCCACGACCTGCGCACGCCGCTGACCGCCGTCATGGTCGCCGCCGATCAGCTTTCGCATGGCGTCACGCCCGAACTCGTTGGCACCATCCGGTCGGAATCGGCGCGCCTCAACCGGTTCGTATCGAACCTGCTCGACATGGCGCGCGTAGAGGCCGGCGCGATCCGGCTGAAGGTGGAGGCCACCGACCTGAGCGATGCGGTGGCGGGTGCCGCGCACGATGCGCGCGGCGCGCTGGAGGGGCATGACGTCCGACTGGACGTGCCGCCCGACCTGCCGCTGGTACGGGTCGATCCGCAGCTGCTGCACCACTGCCTGCTCAATCTGCTCGACAATGCCGGCCGTTATGCCGATCCGGGGACCGAAATCGTGATCGAGGGGCGCAATCGCTATGGCGAGATCAGCCTGTCGGTGCGCGATCGGGGACCGGGCCTGCCCCCCGGACAGGAGGCACGCGTGTTCGATACCTTTACCCGGCTGGAGGGCACCGACCGATCGGTCGGCGGCACCGGGCTGGGCCTCGCCATCGTCAAGGCATTTGCCGAGGCGATGGGGCTGAGCGTCACCGCCGCCAACCGCGCCGATAGCGAGGGCGCGATATTTTCCCTGCTGTTCCCGCCCGCATCACTGCTGCGCGACCTGCCGACCGGGACCGACCACTGATGCCCGCGAAGATCCTGATCGTCGACGACGAACCCGCCATCCGCCGCCTGCTGCGCAACACGCTTGTCCGCGCCGACTATGCCGTGGTCGAGGCGGGCAATGGCCGCGACGCGCTACAGGTCGCAGCGGCCGAGCGGCCCGATGCGATCCTGCTCGACCTCGGCCTTCCCGACCGCGACGGACTGAGCATCATTCCGCTGCTGCGCACGCATGGCGATGCCGTCGTGCTGGTCGTATCCGCCCGCGACGCGGTGGAGGAGAAAGTATCGGCCCTCGACCTTGGCGCCGATGATTTCGTGACCAAGCCGTTCGATACCGAGGAACTGCTGGCCCGGCTGCGGGTCGCGCTGCGCCACCGCCGCGCGAACGATCCCGCGCCACAGATCGTCGAACGCGGCGACCTGCGCATCGATCTCGACCGGCGCATCGTGCTGCGCGGCGGGGTGGAGGTGCATCTGACCCGCAAGGAACATGACGTGCTGGCCCAGCTCGCCCGCCATATCGGGCGGATCGTGACGCATGAACGGCTGCTCACCTCCTGCTGGGGCGGCGATGAAGACCCGCGCATCGAATATCTGCGCATCATTATCCGCAACCTGCGTCAGAAGCTCGAAGTACCCGATCCGGTTGGTAGCGTAATCGCCAATGAACTGGGTGTCGGATATCGCCTTAGAACCGACAGCTGAATCGATAAATCTGTAGCTATACAGGACTTGCCGGCGAATCACTTGGCCGATACCACCCGGGATATTGCAAACCGCCGAACATGAAGCGAAGATGAAATAACGACGTCTTCGCATGTCACCGAACCGTCACCGGACAGCCTTCGAATCGCAGTACTGGCCCCTTCCGAGCCGTATCGGCCCAAAGGGGAATTTACAGATGATCGTTCGTTCGGGTGTGCGCGCACGCCTTCTCATGGGTGCCGCCGCGCTGCTGGTGCCGGTCGCGGCACAGGCTGCCGCGCCGGAAGACGTAGTTCCCGCGCCCGTCACCGCCGCGCCCGAAGCACCGGCGACCGACGACGCCTCCGCAATCCCCGACATCGTGGTGACCGCGACGCGCCGGGAAACGAACCTGCAAAAGACGCCGGTCGCGATCAGCGTGCTGGGTGCCCCTGCCCTCGTCGATCGCCACGTCCAGAGCCTGTACGACCTGGCCGACGGTGCCGTCCCCTCGCTGCGCGTCGCCACGTTCGAAGCGCGGCAGAGCGCGCTGACCGTCGGCATTCGCGGCATCGTGCCGCTCGACGCCAACCAGCCGGCGCGCGAGCAGGGCGTCGGCATCTATGTCGACGGCGTCTATCTCGGCCGCCAGCATGGCCTCAACGCCGCGCTGTTCGATGTCGAGCGGATCGAGGTGCTGAAAGGCCCGCAGGGCACGCTGTTCGGTCGCAATACCGAAGGCGGCGCGCTGAACATCGTCACCCGCGCCCCCTCGGGCGAGTTCGAGGGCCGCATCCGCGCCGGCGTCGCCAACTATGGCGGCTATAACGGCGAAGTGCATCTCGACCTGCCGGCGTATGAAAATGTCAGCGTCAAGCTGGACGGCATCGTCCAGTATCAGGGGCCGACCACGAAGAACCCGCTCGCCGGGCAGACCGGCTTCAACTATTTCGATCGTCGTGGTGCCCGCGCCGCCGTCCGCTGGGCCCCGATCGATGGCCTGACCGAAGACTTCTCGTACGATTACGGCATCGATAAGAACTCACCCTTCTACAGCCAGCTGCTGAACTACAACCCCAATGGCTGCGTCGCCGGTGCCCAGTCGGCGGTCCCGGCCTGCACCCTGCCCGGCACCGCCTATACGGCGCTCACCGGCACGGTGAAGCCGCTGATGCCCGGCGTCGTCATCAACGGCACCAGCCGGATGAAGACCGCCGACATCGGCGTGCCGCAGCAGCCGAGCGTCGATGAAACCCACGGCTTCACCAACCTGCTAAAGTACAAGCTGTCGCCCGAAATCGAACTACGGTCGATCACCGCATGGCGCGGTGTCGATGCGACGCAGTGGGACAATTCGGGCGGCGCACACCGCGTGCCCGTCTTCAACCCCGGCAACGTCGTGATCGACGGCACGCTGTATAACGGCCAGCTGTTCAGCCGCTATTCGCTCGCCGACCTGCGCCAGCGCCAGTTCAGCCAGGAATTCCAGGCGGTCGGCACCGTCGACCGGTTCGATTATGTCGCGGGCCTGTTCTATTTCAACGAACATGTCAGCGACGACGCCGCAACGCCCAATTCGAACCTCTACAATGCCGCGACCGGGCGGATCAGCATCGTCAATCCGTGCGCGGTCATCACCACCGGCTTCACCGTCGTGAACAATCTGCCCGTCGGCGGCACCACCGCGCCTGCCGGATCGCAGCCGGGTTGCCGCTCGATCGACCGCGCGTCGGAAGTCTGGTCGAAAAGCTATGCCGCTTACGGTCAGGTTACGTGGAACGCGACCGACGTGCTGCACCTGACCGCCGGGGGCCGCTACACCCACGATACCAAGCGTGGCGAGCTGCATTTCTCGCGCAACATCAACTATGACACCAATACCGCCGCTGCGGCGCGCAACGGCTACACCCCGCTGGATGCGACGTGGAACCGCTTCAACCCGATGGTCACGCTCGCCTATGACGCGGCGGACAATGTGCATGTCTATGCGAAATACGCGACCGGATACCGCGCCGGCGGTGCGAGCTCGCGCACGTCGAACTATCAGGCGTTCGATCCCGAGGACGTGAAGTCGTACGAAGTCGGCATGAAGTCGGACTTCTGGGACAAGCGCGCCCGCCTGAACCTTGCCGCCTACATCATGGATCGCAAGGACAGCCAGGTCGACATCAGCTCGATCCAGTCGACCGCGACCGGGAACTTCAACAACCTGGTCACCATCAATGCCCCGGGCACCACCAAGATTCGCGGGATCGAGGCGGAACTGACTGTCCAGCCGATCGACAACCTGACGCTGAACGCCTCCTACGCCTATACCTATACCCGCATCCCGCCGGTTCTCATCACCAACAGCGTGACCAACGCCGCCGGGGTGACGACAGCCACGCAGGTCTATCAGAACTTCTATATCGTCTTTACGCCCCGCAACGCCGCCAGCGGGTCGATCGACTATGCCCTGCCGCTCGATACGGGGAACAAGCTGCGCTTCCACCTCGACGGCAACTATGCGCAGGCGACGCAGGCGTTCGACCAGTTCGCGACGAAAAACGCCGCATCGTTCATCGTCAACGGCCGGGTCGCGCTGGCCGACATCGCGCTGGGTGACGGGCACCAAAAGCTGACCGTCGCGCTATGGGGTCGCAACCTGTTCGACGAGCAATATGTCTATCGTCGCGATCCGTCGAACAGCCTGCCGGGCGCACCGACGACCAACGTGGCGTCGGGCAGCATCAACAACGTGCTGGGCGATTACGGCAACTTCAACGCCCCGCGCACCTTCGGCGTGGAAGGGCTGATCAACTTCTAATCGGCAGGACCAGCGCGGCCGATAGCCCCGGCCGCGCATCCGCCAGTTCCAGCCTGCCGCCGTGGAGGCGCGCGATCGCATCCACGATCGGCAGGCCCAGCCCATGGCCCGGACGATGCCGGCTGGCCTCCAGCCGCCCAAAGCGTCGCCGGGCCAGCGCCCTGTCCCCCTCGGCGATCCCCGGCCCGCTATCCGCGACGCAGAGGCTGACCGCATCGCCGTCGACCGCCAGCGATACCGTCACCCTCGTCCTCGGCGGGGTGTGGTGCAGCGCGTTCTCGACCAGATTGTACAGCGCCTGGCTCAGCAACTGCCGGTCGCCCGCGATGGTGATCGCGGGCAGCGTCCCCGTCGCCAGTATGCGCCCCTCCTCCTGCGCCACATCCGACAGCGTATCCACCACCTCGCCGGCAAGGTCGTGCAACGCGACCCGGCCGAACGCGCTGCGCCGATCGCCGGTATCGATTTCCGCAATGCGCAGGATCGCGCCAAAGATCGCCAGCAATTCGTCGCACTGCTCGATGGCGGCCTCCAGCTCGTCCGACGGCGCGCGTTCGGCGGCAACCGTCAACCTGCTGCGCAACCGGGCCAGCGGCGTGCGCAGGTCGTGCGCGACGTCGTTGGCGACATGTCGTAGCCCGTCGACCAGCGTCGCGATCCGGTCGAGCATCCGGTTGATCGCCTCCGCCTGCGCGGCGAACACGCCGCCGTTCGCCGCCACCGGGATGCGGTGCGACAGATCGCCGTCGATGATCGCCAGCGCGGTCGTCCGCGTGGCATCGATCCGGCGTCGCACGACCAGCCCGAACGTCGCCGTTCCCGCCAGCACGACCGCCGCGATCAGACCAAACCCGATCAGATAGTTGCGCAGGCGGATCGCATCATAGCCGTCGATCGGCTCCGTCTCGGCGACGGTGATGAGCGTCAGTCCGCCCCCGACCGATCGCGTCTCGGCCCGCCCGACGCTCAGCCCGGTAATCCCGTCCGTCCGGCTCACGTCGGAAAAGCCGGATCGAAGCGGTCGCGCCAGCGCGACGTTGCCGCCTAGCCGGTGCCCGGCGGCATCCAGCAGCTCGAACCCGATATCGCCGCTGTCCCGCCGACTGGAAAAGGCGACGATCCGGCGCAGGATCGCATCGGCATCGCCCGGCACCACATCCTCCAGCAGCGCATCGGCGACGGAATCGATCCGCCGGTCGACCAGCGACACGATCGCGGTGCGCGACGCGTGGAAGGTGGCATAGCCGGTCACCACCGTCACGACCGCGAACGCCGTCAGGAAGATCGCGGTCAGCGTGCGCAGCCGCAACATGTCAGGCGCGCAGGCTGTAGCCGACGCCGCGCTTCGTCACGATCGGATCGTCCTCCCCATCGGCGGTGAGCTTGCGCCGCAGCGCGCGAATCTGCACGTCGACGATGTTGGTCGCCGGTTCGAAATCATAGCCCCAGACGCGTTCGATCAGCATCGCCCGCGTCACGAACCCGCCGGCATGGCGCACCAGTTCGGCCAGCAGCTTGAATTCGAGGTTCGACAGGACCAGCGACCGCTCGCCCCGCCACGCGCGATGCTGTGCGGGCTGCAGGGTGATATCGGCGGCGCGCAGCGTTTCCACCACGTCGTCGCGCCAGCCGCGCGCTCGGATCAGTGCACGCAGCCGAGCATCGATCTCGATCGCCGGTGCAGGCTTCACGACATAATCGTCGGCCCCGGCCTCCAGCCCGCCCACCTTGTCACTGGCATGGCCGAGCGCCGTCAGCATCAGCACCGGCAGGCGGTGCCCCCGCGCGCGCAGCCGCTGCACCACCGTCGGCCCGTCGAGCAGCGGGATCATCGAATCGAGCACCACCGCATCGAAATCGCCGGCCTCGACCGCCGCCAGCGCGTCCGGCCCGGTACCGGCGACCGTGACGTCATGCGACAGCGTTTCCAGCTCGGCGCGCATCGCTGCGGCGAACGCGCGGTCATCCTCGACGATCAACAGCTTCACCGCAGCCCTTCCCTTTCCACGTGAACCACCGGCTATACCGGACAAGACACTGGACAGGCCAGCGCAAGCCGACGATTTGGTCGCGCCGGGTGCAGCGGCTATAGGCACGGCATGACCCCTGCCCCGACCGATCCCGATATCGAAACGATGCTGATCGGGCCGGTGGTGCCGGGGCGGGCGTGCGGCGACTGTACCGCCTGCTGCACGCACCTGACGGTCAACTCACCCGACTTCGCCAAGCCCGCCGGCACGCCCTGCCGCCATTTGTCGACGGGCGGCTGTGCGATCCACGCCACCCGACCGCATATCTGCCGGACCTGGTTCTGCGTCTGGCGCCGCCGCGCCGACCTGCCCGATGCGGCGCGGCCGGATCGATCGGGGCTGCTTGTCTCGCTCAACTTCGTCGATCGGCCGCACCATCCGCTGGAGGCAGTGTCGATCAACGTCCGGATGCTGCCCGGCAGCGACGCGATCCGCAGCGGCATGGCCGCCGCGATGCTTGACCAGCTGTGCGACCGTCTGGTGCCGGTATGGTTCAGCGACGGGCAGGAAAAGATGCTGATGCACCCCGCCGCCGACGTCGCCCGCCACATCGTGTCCGACACGCCGCCGCCGCCCTCGCTGGCAAACGAGGTTGCGGCGTGGCGCGAACGCTACGCCGTGTTCGACACGGACCCGGCGGCGGACGACTGACGCTCAGGCGAGCGACAGCGTGGGGTCGCCCGCCGGAATGGTGAAGGTCGCCAGCGTCGATACCGCCGCATCCGGCTCGCTCACGCTACGCACCGCCCGCGCCTGCGTCACCCAGCGGTCGCGCGTCACGTCGCACACTGCATAGCCGCGCCGGTCGCCGGTGAACTTGAGATACGGGTTGTTCGTCATCAGCCGTTCGTTGCCCGCCCGGACATCGGCCCCGTCGCCGCCGGACGAAATCGACGTGGTGACCAGTTCCACCGCCACCTTGTCGCCGGTGCCGGCATTGGTGCGCAGTTCGCCGGCAAAGGTCTGATGCTCGTCACCGGTCAGGACGACGGCGTTCTGCCCCTTCAACTGCCGCAGGAACCGTTCGCGGGGCGCGTCATAGGCGGCCCAGCTGTCCATGTTGCGGATCGGCACGGCGCCGTCCGCATCCCGCCGGTCGAGCGGCATCACCATCACCTGCTGCGCGATCGCATTCCACCGCGCCGCCCGTTGGGCAAGGTTGCGACCCAGCCACTGTTCCTGCGTCGGCCCCAGCACCTGCGCCTTCGGGTCGCGCACCCCGGCACACACCGGCTCGAACCCGTCATCGCACGGCTGGTCGCTGCGATAGCTGCGCGTGTCGAGCAGATGCAGGTCGACCAGATTGCCGATCGTCGCGCGGCGATACGCCTGGATACCGTCGCCGGTCGGAAAGGCGCTGCGCCGTATCGGGGAATGCTCATACCATGCCTGAAACGCCGCCGCGCGGCGCAGCGCAAAGACTTCCGGCAGCGTCCCGCGCTTGTCGGCGAGGCCGACCCAGTTATCCTCGACCTCGTGATCGTCGAACGTCGGGAACCACGCCGTTGCCGCATGCGCCGCCTGCAAATCGGGGTCCAGCTTGTACTGGGCATAGCGCCGCCGGAAATCGGCAAGATCGTATAGGTCCTGGCCCAGATGTTCGCGCACTACCCGGCGCGGCAGGCCGTCATGGCCGATGCTGCCCGGCGTCGAGCGCCCTTCATAGATATAGTCGCCATAGTGAAAGGCGAAATCGACCTCCTCCAGCGCCATGTGGCGATAGGCGGTGAACAGGCCGGCTTCGTAATTCTGGCACCCCACCACGGCGAACCGTACCCGGTCGACCGGCGTACCCGCCGCCGGCAACGTCCGCACCCGCCCCCGCTGCGACCGTTCGCGCCCGATCTGGAACCGATACCAATAGGGCCGCGCGGGTTGCAGCCCGGCGACCTCGACATGCACGCTGTGGCCCAGTTCGGGGCGGGCGATCGCCTCCCCCTTCGCCACCACGTTGCGCATGCCCTCGTCACTGGCGACGACCCATTCCACCGGCATCGCCGCCATCGGCATGCCGCCATGTTCGGCCAGCGGATCGGGGGCCAGCCGCGTCCACAGCACGAACCCGTCGCTCGACGGATCACCCGCCGCTACGCCCAGCCGGAACGGATAGGCCGCGAACAGCTGTTGCGCGCGCAGGATCGCAGGTGCCCCCACCAGCAGGGCGGTCGCGCCGACAAAGCCGCGACGGGTCAGAAGCGAAGACATGCGATGGTTCCTGAACGCTGATGATGACATTTCCGGGACGATCTATCATCCGGTCGCCGCACGGCAATCGCGTTTTGCCCCGCCGCCCGACCACGCGCACGGAACGGCAGAGCGGTTGCGCTGGCAAGGCTGACAACGCTATCAGTATCCACGACAGACCGCCGGGGGACGGCGCGACAGGGGATGGGGAGAACCATGATGCCGGTATCGACAACCGCGTGGATTCGCGACATTGTGAACGTTCACTCAATCCCATCCCACAGCTCGATCCGTTTCTCCTTCATCAGAAAGCAACCGATGCCCGCCACTCCCCGCACCGCCCTGCTGCGCCTTCTGGCCGGCTCGCTGCTCGCCGGCAGCGCGCTCGCCACCCCGGCGCTGGCGCAGACGACCAATAACGCGCCAAAGGCCGCCGCCGCGCCGACCGACGGCCCCGCCGCGCGGCCGTGGATGAACACAGCGCTCGACGCGGCAGCCCGTACCGAGCTGCTGCTGAAGGAGATGACGCTCGATGAAAAGCTGCAGCTGACCTTCGGCTATTTCTCGACCAAGGCGGAATGGCAGCGCAGCCCGATCAAGAACTGGCAGATGCCAAAGGACGGCCTGCCCGATTCGGCCGGCATCGTCCCCGGCATCCCGCGCCTCGGCATCCCCAGCCAGTGGCAGACCGATGCCGGCGTCGGCGTCGCCAGCCAGCGCACGCCGACCCCGCGCCTGCGCACCTCGCTGCCGTCGGGCATCGCCACCGCCGCGACGTGGAACCCGGAACTCGCCCAGGCCGGCGGCGCGATGATCGGGAACGAGGCGTTCCTGTCCGGCTTCAACGTGCAGCTGGCCGGCGGCATGAACCTGATGCGCGAACCGCGTAACGGGCGGAATTTCGAATATGGCGGCGAAGATCCGCTGCTCGCCGGCATCATCACCGGCCATGAGATCAAGGGCATCCAGTCGCAGAACGTCGTCTCGACGATGAAGCACTATGCCTTCAACGGGCAGGAAACGAACCGCTTCAACATCGACCACAAGATCGGCGAACAGGCCGCGCGTCAATCGGACCTGCTGGCGTTCGAATTCGCGCTGGAAATCGGCAATCCGGGGTCGGTGATGTGCGCGTACAACCGCGTCAACGGCTTCTATGCGTGTGAGAATGACTGGCTGCTCAACAAGACGCTGAAGCAGGATTGGGGCTATAAGGGCTTCGTCATGTCGGATTGGGGTGCCACCCATTCGACGACGCAGGCGGCCAATGCCGGGCTCGACCAGCAATCGGGCTGGGCATTCGATCGTTCGCCCTATTTCGCCGATGCGCTGCGCGAAGCGGTGAACAACGGCTATGTTCCCGAAGCCCGCGCGACCGACATGGCCCGCCGCGTCCTGTGGGCGATGTTCGACAACGGCCTGTTCGACAAGCAGGTCGCGGGCGATCGCGCGACCACCATCGATTATGCCGCGCACGCCGCCGTCACTCGCGCCGATGCCGAGGAAGGCATCGTCCTGCTGAAGAACACGCCGGGCCTGTTGCCGCTGTCGACCACGGCCAAATCGATCCTCGTGATCGGTGCCCATGCCAATGTCGGCGTCCTGTCGGGCGGCGGGTCGAGCCAGGTCTATCCGCATGGTGGCCCGGTGGACGGCCTCGCCGTGCCCGACGAATTCCCGAGCGGCTTTCCGGGGCCGAAGCTCTACCACCCCTCCTCGCCGATGAAGGCGTTGCAGGGCCGCACCCAGGCGACCGTCACCTATCTCGACGGCAAGGACGTTCGCGCCGCCACTGCCGCCGCGCGCAAGGCCGATGTGGTGATCGTGTTCGGCGAACAATGGACCGGCGAATCGATCGATGCGCCGAACCTGAACCTGCCGGACCAGCAGGACGCGCTGATCGATGCCGTCGCACGCGCCAACAAGCGCACAGTCGTCGTCCTCGAAACCGGCGGCCCGGTGCTGATGCCGTGGCTGCCCAGGGTCGGCGCGGTGCTGGAGGCATGGTATTCGGGCACGTCGGGCGGCGAAGCGATCGCCCGCGTCCTGACCGGCGAGGTCAATCCCTCGGGCCACCTGCCCGCGACCTTCCCTGCATCGCTCGCGCAGCTACCCCGCCCGGTGATCGAGGGCGATCCCAAGCTCGACCGCGATTCGCACCCGATGGGCAATTACGACATCGAAGGGGCTGCGGTCGGCTACAAGTGGTTCGACAAGACCGGCGCCAAGCCGCTGTTCCCGTTCGGCTATGGCCTGTCCTACACGAACTTCACGCTGGGCAAGCTGACCGCCGCGCCGCAGGGCAAGGGCGTGTCGGCGACCTTCACCATCACCAACAGCGGCAAGCTGCGCGGCAAGGGGCTGGCCCAGCTCTATGTCGCGGGCAGCGGCTGGGAAGCGCCCAAGCGGCTCGGCGGCTTCACCAAGGTCGATCTGGCCCCGGGTGAGAGCCGGAGCATGACACTGACCGTCGATCCCCGCCTGCTGGCAACGTTCGACAGCAAGACGCGCGGGTGGACCATTGCCGGTGGCGAATACCAGCTGCTGCTCGCGCACTCGGCGACCGATATCGCCGAGCGGGCGACGGTGCGGATCGCCCCGGCCACGCTCGACAATCGCGGGCGGTAAACGCGTGACGCGGGGATTGCGGCCACCGCGATCCCCGGACTCTCGGTAGGAACGCCCCCATATCCGTCACCCTGGGCTTGCCCCGGGGTCCCGCTTCTTCTTCCTGCCGCCGCAGAAGCGGGAGCCCGGATCAAGTCCGGGGTGACGAGCGGGGTGGATCAGTACCGTCGCGCCAACCACGAAGCGCCCGGACTGCCTGCCTTTACGGGATTGAACGGGGAAAGTGACGCTCCCGGCTCCAAACGTAAAAAGGGCCGCGGTAGCGAACGCCACCGCAGCCCTTTTCGAGCACATCGCAGCGGCGAAACGCCGCCCGCGACTTACTTCTTGCCGAGCGAGAGACCGCCGAAACGCTTGTTGAAGCGCGCGACCTGACCACCCGAATCCAGCATCTGGCCACGGCCACCGGTCCATGCCGGGTGCGCCAGCGGATCGATGTCCAGCGTCATCAGATCGCCTTCCTTGCCCCAGGTCGAACGGGTCTCGAACACCGTGCCATCGGTCATCTGGACCTTGATGGTGTGATAGTCGGGGTGCGTTTCTTTCTTCATCGGTCGTCTCCACAAGCGGCTGGTTCCGACCAGCCTTGGAAATGGGAAGGCGCGCCCGTACACGGACGCGCCCATAATAGCAATGATCGCTGTCGGCTTACGCCTTGGGCGGATCGGCGATCATGGCGGTGAATTCGCATTCCGCCGCCAGTTCACCGTCGATCCGGGCCTTCCCCGCGAACTTGCAGACGCGCGAACGCTTCTGCACGAATTCGGCCTCCAGCGTCAGCAGGACACCCGGTTCGACCGGCTTGCGGAATTTCACGCCGTCGATCGACATGAAATAAACCAGCTTGCCCGACCCGGCGAGGCCGAGGCTTTCCACCGCCAGGATGCCGGCGGCCTGCGCCAGCGCCTCGACGATCAGCACGCCCGGCATGATCGGACGTCCAGGGAAATGCCCCTGGAAAAAGCCTTCGTTGATCGTCACCGCCTTGATCGCGGTGATCGACCGGTCGGGGATCAACTCCGCGACACGGTCGACCAGCAACATGGGATAGCGATGCGGGATCGCCGCCATCACGCGCGTGATGTCGAGCGGTCCGATCGAGTTCGCTTCCCCTTCCATCGATCAGCGGCCTGCCGGGGCCGGACGTGCGCCGGCGGCCGGGGCGGCCTGTGCCGGGGCGGTCACGCTGACGCTGGGCAGCTGCGCGTTGAGCGCGGCCAGCACCGCATCGGTGATTTCGGTCGCCGGCGCGTTGTAGAAGCTGCTGCCCTTGTCGACGGCCAGCGTCGCGCCACGCTGCTGCGCGACCTGGGTGATGATCGGACCCAGCTTCGTGCCGATCTGCTCACGCACATAGGCGATGTTGCGCTGGACCTGCTGTTCCTGCTGCTCGATCTGCTGCTGCGAGGTCTGCTGCTTCTGCTGGAACGTGCGGATGCGGGTCTGGAGCGCCGCGTCCGGGTTGCCCTTGGCAGCGGTCACGGCAGTCTGCAGCGACTGCGCTTCGGTCTGCAGCGGCTGGCCGAGCGAGGTCGCGAGCGACTGGAGCTGGGTGCGCTGGGTCTGCAGCTGCGCGGTCGCCGCCTTGCACGCGGTGCAGTCACGGAAAATCCGCTCAGAATCGACGATGGCGATCTTCGCATCGGGCAGCGCCTGGGCGAACGCCGGGGCGGTCGGGAGCGCGAAGACGAATGCGGCAACAGCCGCCTTGGTGAAGCTACGCATCAGAATTGGGTTCCTACGTTGAAAGTGATGAGTTTCTTGTCGTCGCCCGGCTGGCTCAGCAACGCCTTGGCAAGGTCGATGCGCAGCGGCCCGAACGGCGAATTCCAGTTCACGCCAATACCGATCGACAGGCGCGGCTTGGCCGAGTCGCCCAAGAACTGTTCGAGGAAGGGCGCGGTCGTCGACGTGGCGATCGTATTGGTTTCGCCGCCGGCGCAGGTGCCGCCGATCGTCGCCGAATAGCCGACCGAACAGGTCGTCTGCCGGAACGCCGCCTGCCCCGACGCGTCGGTAAACTGGTTGTTGTACACCTGCTGGCCGTTGACCGTCGTGTTGGTCGTGAACGGCAGCAGCGACGGCGACCCGTCCTTGTTGAACTGCAGCGTGCCGTCGGCATTCTTCGCCTGCTGGAACTGCACCGTCGGCAACGGACGGGTAACGCCGAACAGCGCACCGGCCTGGATGAAGATCGACGGACGCAGGCCCAGTTCGGCGATACCCGATCCCAGCGGCGGCTCCAGTTCGAGCTTGCCGAGATAATAGGCCTTGCCGCCCAGCGGATCGTTCAGCACCTGATCGCGCGCAGTGACCAGCGCCTGGTCGCCGCCAGCGACCGAGCCGGTATATTGCTGGCGCTGGATGCGCGGGCCGACGCCACGAATGTCGAAGCCGCGGAACTGCGGTTCACCCAGATAGAAGCGATCGACGATGCGAACCGCGTCGATCCCCTCGCCCGGCTTTTTCTGCAGCGCGTGGATGTAACCGCCCTCGATGCCTGCCGACAGGACGAAGCCGCCGAGATTCCAGTATTTGTCGAAATCCCCCCGCACACGGGCATAGCGCACGTCGCCGCCCAGGCCGGCGAAATCGACGCCGGTGACCAGCCGCTGACCACGCGACGGGCGCAGGCGGTTGTTGAGATTGTCGAAGATCAGGTTCGCACCGACGATGCTCGACAGGCGATTACCGATCGAGTCGCACAGATAGCGTCCCGCCTTCAACGGGTCGCAGACACCGTTGGTAAAATAGGTATTTTCGTCCAGCCCGACATTGTCCTGGCTCAGCTGATACCGGCCCGACAGCGTCCAGAATTCGGTCAACGGCACGCTCGCCACGATCTGTCCGCCGGTCGAGACCTGCGAATAGAGCGAGTTGCGGCCTGTGCCGAGGAAGTTGAACGAATTGAAGTCGCGACGGAAGATCGTGCCGCCCAGCGCCACGTTCTTGTCGAACAGATAGGGTTCGGTGAACCCCAGCTCGACCGACTTCTGGTAGGTCGAATAGTTGACGGACGCCTGCAGGTCCTGCCCCTTGCCCCGGAAATTCCGCTGGCGGATCGACGCCTGGATGATGAAGCGTTCGAGGCTGGAGAAACCGGCCGAGAGCGTCAGCTCGCCAGTCGATTTTTCCTCGACGTTCGCCGCCAGGATGATGCGGTCGGGCGAGGAGCCTTCCTTGCGCTCGATCTCGAACTTTTCCTGGAAGTAGCCCAGCGAGTTGATGCGATCCTGCGACCGCTTGACCAGGAACGCGTTGAACGCATCCCCTTCGGCCACACGGAATTCGCGACGGATCACACGGTCCTGCGTCTGCGTGTTGCCGGTGATGTCGACCTTTTCGACATAGGTCCGGTTCGCTTCGTTCAGGAAGAACGTGATGCCCATCGTGAGCTTTTCACGATCGGGCTGATATTCCGGGCGGACATCGGTGAACGCATATCCGAACAGGCCGGCATATTCACTCAGCTGGTCGATCGCGTCTTCGGACAGCTTGGCGTTGTACCAGTCGCCCTTCTTCATCGGCAGCGTCTTGGTCAGCGCCGCGCTGTCGAAATCGCGGATCGCGCTTTCGACCGCCACGTCGCCGAATTTGTACCGCTTACCTTCTTCCACCACATAGGTGATGATGAAATCTTCCTTGTCCGGCGTCAGTTCGGCCACCGCCGAGATGACGCGGAAATCGGCATAGCCGTTGGTCAGGTAGAACTGGCGCAGCTTCTGCTGGTCATAGGCCAGCCGATCCTGGTCATAGCTCGTGTTCGAACTGAAGACGCGCCACGGACGCGACTCCTTGGTCGCCATCTCGCCGCGCAGCTCGCTGTCGCTGAACACCTCGTTGCCGAGGATGTTGATCTGGCGGACCTTGGATTTCGGCCCTTCCTGGATTTCGAAGATCACGTCGACGCGATTCTGGTCGAGCATGACCATCTTCGGTTCGACATTCGCCGCGAACCGGCCCTGCCGGCGGTACAGCTCGACGATGCGCGCGACGTCGGCGCGGACGGCGGTGCGGGTGAAGATCTGCCGCGGGGCGAGCTTGATCTCCTTGGTGATCTTGTCGTCCTTCAGCCGCTTGTTGCCTTCCAGCACCACGCGGTTGATGATCGGGTTCTCGCGGACCCGGACGATGATATCGCTGGTCTCGGCACCCTCGATCTCGACATTGGCGAGCAGGTCGGACGCATAGAGGTCCTTGATCGCCTGATCGAGCGTTTCCGCGGTGTATGGGCTGCCGACGCGCAGCTTCGTATAGGACAGTACCGTGTCCGGTTCGATGCGCTGCGCACCCTCGACCCGGAGCGAACGGATGGTCCGCACCGGGGCGGCGGGAACGGCGGGTGCCTGCACGGCAGGCGGCTGGACTGCCGGAGCAGCGGCAGCGGGACGCGTCTGTGCCGATGCCGCCGTGCCCGAGAGCATCGTGCTCGCGAGCAGCGCCACGCCATGTGCGCCATAAATCGAAAACT
This sequence comes from Sphingomonas sp. Leaf9, assembly GCF_001421355.1. Classification (GTDB taxonomy): domain Bacteria; phylum Pseudomonadota; class Alphaproteobacteria; order Sphingomonadales; family Sphingomonadaceae; genus Sphingomonas. Next base: position 27,743 of record NZ_LMKC01000001.1, read on the forward strand.
TGCTTGCCGTCACCAAACCCACCCCAACCGGAGGAACTTTCCAAACAGGACGAATGCGCCCTGCCCTAACCGCGTCAGCCGATCAAGCCGGCCAGCCCACGCCACACGCCGAACGCCCCCAGGTCGTTCACCGTGACGAATATCATCAGCGCCAGCAACAGCGCCAATCCGCCGCGAAATGCCCACTCCATCGTCTGCGGGCGCACCGGCCCGCGCTTTATCGCTTCGATGGCGTAAAAGAACAGATGCCCGCCATCGAGCATCGGAACTGGCAACAAGTTGATGAATCCCAGATTAATGGAAACGAACGCCACGAACGTCACCAGCGCCGGCCAGCCCAGCGAAAGCTGTTCGCCCGACGTCTTGGCGATGCGCAGCGGACCGCCCATTTCCTCCATCGACCGGCGACCGGTGATAATCTGCCCCAGGCCGTCGACGGTGCCGCGCAGGATCGATCCGACCATGCGGGCCCCCTCGACCGGGGCCTGCCACAGTGGCAGCGGCGCATAGACCGGCGCGCCACGCTCGATCCCGAAGCGGCCGATCTTTGCCTCGTTGCCGAAGCGATCGCGCTGCACCACCGATCCTATCACCGCATCCGCCGAGCGGAGCGCACCGCCGCGCACATAGTCGACGGTCACCCGCTCGCCCGGATGCATCGCGGTGTAGAAGGACAAGTCGGAAAATGTCTCGATCGATCGCCCGTCGAGCGACGCGATCCGGTCCCCCGGCTGCAATCCGGCGCGGTCGGCTGCGCTGCCCTGCACCACGCCGCCGATCGTCGCCGGCGTCCGATCCACGCCATAGGCCGCTGCAAAACCACCCAGAATCAGGACCGCCAGCAGCAGGTTCACCGCCGGTCCGGCGGCGACGATGATCGCCCGCTGCCACACCGGCTTTGCCTGAAACGTCCGGGCGCGCTCGTGCGCGGGCAGTTGCAGCCATTCGGCATCGGGCTGCGATGCCGGGTTCATGTCGCCGGCAAAACGGACATAGCCGCCCAGCGGCAACCAACCGAACTTCCACCGGGTACCATGGCGGTCGGTAAATCCGGCGACCTCCCGCCCGAACCCGACCGAGAAGGCATCGACCTTCACCCCGAACCAGCGTCCGGCGGCATAATGGCCCAGCTCGTGCAGGAAGACCAACGGCCCCAGCACCAGCAGGAACGCGATGATGGTCATCAACAGTCCGGGGGATTCGATCAAGCGACGCTGTCCTTCACACGCTCGCCCGCCAAGCCCCGTGCTTCGCTATCGATCGCCAGCACGGCGTCGATCGTCTGCGGCTTCGGCGGATCGAAGCGGTCGAGAACATCCGAGACGATTGCGGCAATTTCGAGGAAGCCTATCCGCCGGTCGAGAAAGGCGGCGACCGCCACCTCGTTCGCCGCATTCAGGATCGCCGGCCGCCCGCCGCCCGCCGCCAATGCGGCACGGGCCAGCGCCAATGCCGGAAAGCGCACCATGTCCGGCGCCTCGAAATCCAGCCGCCCGATCCGTGCGAGGTCGAGCCGCTCGCACGGCGTCTCCATCCGGTCGGGCCATGCCAGCGCGTGCGCGATCGGGACGCGCATGTCGGGCGACCCCAGCTGCGCCAGAGTCGACCCGTCGACATATTCGACCATCGAATGGATCACCGACTGGCGATGGACCAGCACGTCCAGCTGTTCCGGGGCCACCGGGAAGAGGTGATAGGCCTCGATCAGTTCGAGCCCCTTGTTCATCATCGTCGCCGAATCGACCGAGATCTTGGCGCCCATCGACCAGTTCGGATGCGCCACCGCCTGTTCGGGCGTGATCCCCTGCATCTCGGCCAGCGACCGTTCGCGAAACGGCCCGCCGCTCGCCGTCAGGATGATGCGGCGGATGCGTTCGGGCGGACAGTCGTCGAGGCACTGGAAAACGGCGTTATGTTCGCTATCGACCGGCAACAGCGTGGTACCGGCCTGGCCCGCCGCCGCCATCATCACCTCGCCGGCCGAGACCAGCGCTTCCTTGTTGGCCAGCGCCACCGCGCCGCCGCGCGCCAGCGCCGCCATCACCGGTTTCAGTCCCGCCGTCCCGACGATCGCCGCCATGGTCCAGTCGACCGGCCGCGCCGCGGCATCGATCACCGCCTGCGCACCGCCCGCCGCCTCGACCCCACTGCCGGCCAATGCCTCGCGCAGCACCGGCAGGCAGGCTTCGTCGCCGACCACCGCCAGCTTCGCGCCAACCCGCCGCGCCGCCGCCGCCAGCTTCCCCACATCGCGATGCGCGGTCAGCGCCTCGACCGCAAAGGCATCCGGCGTGCGTTCGATCAGGTCGAGCGTCGACGTGCCGACCGATCCGGTCGCGCCCAAAATGGTAACCCGCTTCATGCCAGATACAGCCCCGCCAATACCATCAGCGCCGCAGCAGGCGCGACGGGAACCAGTCCGTCCAATCGATCCATCACGCCGCCATGACCGGGCAGGACGTTGCCCGAATCCTTGACCCCGGCCTTACGCTTCAACTGGCTCTCGTACAGGTCGCCCATCTGCGCGAGCACCGCCAGCAGCGGCGTCACCAGCATCAGCAGCAGCGGCAACCCGGCAACATACAGCCCGCCCGCCAGTACCGACGCGGCGATCACGCCGCCGATCAGCCCGGCCCAGGTCTTGTTGGGACTGATCGTCGGCGCCAGCTTCGGCCCGCCGATCGAACGCCCCGCGAAATACGCCCCGATATCGCACGCCCACACCAGCGCCATCGCCCAGAAGGCGAGCAGCAGCCCGCCACCCTGCCCGCGCAGGAACACGACCGCCAGCGCCGGCGCTCCGCAATAGACGATGCCGCGCGCCAGCCCCGGCAACCGCGTGATAATGACGACAAAGAACGCCGCGCCGACGATCAGCCCCAGCGCCAGAAAGCTCGCGCCCGCCGCCAGCGGCGACAGGATCGCCAGCGGCACGGTCAGCGCAAGCTGGGCCAGCCGCTTATGCTCGCGCGACACTTTGTGCAGGTCGGCCCATTCGGCCATCATGAACAGCGTACCGATCGCGACCAGCAACCAGAAGACGAACCCGCCCAGCCACAGCGCAGTGGCGGCGACCGCGATCATCCCGACACTGGCCAGCGTCCGCCTGGCAAGGTCGGATTTGCGCCGCGCTACCGGATCGGCGGCGGGATCGGGGATCACAGGCCCCCGAACCGGCGCTGCCGCTGGCCATAGGCCGCGATCGCCTGCGCGAGCGCCTCGCCATCGAAATCGGGCCATAGCGTGTCGACGAACAGCAACTCGGCATATGCGGCCTGCCACAGCAGGAAGTTCGACAGGCGCTGTTCGCCCGACGTGCGGATCATCAGGTCGAGGGGCGGCAGGCCATCGGTATCGAGCTCGCGATCGATCGCCGCCTCGTCGATCGCCGACACCGGCATCCCCGCCGCGACCTTTTCCGCCAGCCGCCGCGCCGCCGCGACCAGCTCGGCCTGCGCACCATAGTTCAGCGCGATAGCGAGGATCGGCCCAGTGTTCGTCGCCGTCCGCGCGACCGCATCATCGATCAGCTCGACCAGATCGGCCTTCAGCGCACGGTAATTGCCCAGGATGCGCAGCCGCACGCCTTCGCGCGTCAGCTCCTTGATCTCGTTCTTCAGGAAATGGCGCAGCAACCCCATCAGGTCGCCGATTTCCTCTTCGGGACGACGCCAATTCTCGGAGGAGAAGGCATAGAGCGTCAGCGCCTCGATCCCCTGTTCTCGCGCCGCACGGGTGATGCGCCGCACCGCTTCCACGCCCTGCCGATGGCCGGCCACGCGCGGCAGCCGCCGGGCCTTTGCCCAGCGGCCGTTGCCGTCCATGATGATCGCCACATGACGGGGGATGACGGAAGAGGAAGGCAGGCCCGGTGCGGCGGAATCAGCCGCCGATACCGGAGCGCGCGCGGCGAACGACGTCACTTGCCGAGGATTTCCTTTTCCTTCGCGCTTGCGGCAGCATCGAGGTCGGCGATCGTCGCGTCGGTCATCTTCTGGACTTCGGTTTCGAGCTTCTTGCGCTCGTCTTCCGAATAGACGCCCTTCTTCTCGTCGGTCTTCAGGCTTTCCATGCCGTCACGACGGACGTTACGCACCGCGATGCGCGCCGATTCCGCGTACTTGCCGGCCAGCTTCGCCAGCTCCTTGCGGCGCTCCTCGGTCAGATCGGGGATCGGCAGGCGCAGCGTCTGGCCATCGACGATCGGATTGAGGCCGAGGCCCGCCGAGCGGATCGCCTTGTCGGTCGGGCCGACATTCGACTTGTCCCACACCTGCACCGACAGCATGCGCGGCTCGGGCGCCGAGACGGTCGCAACCTGGTTCAGCGGCATGTGCGCGCCGTACACCTCGACGGTAACCGGATCGAGCAGCGAAACCGACGCGCGACCGGTGCGGAGACCGCTCAGGTCGCCCTTCAACGATTCCACGGCACCGGCCATCCGGCGCTCCAGATCGGCCTTGTTATATGCGGCCATAACCGACTTCCTTCTGAATCAAGCGTTGTTCTGGACGATCGTCGACACACCTTCGCCCGCCAGCACGGCGGCAAGGTTGCCTTCGTCACGGATGTTGAAGACGACGATCGGGATATTGTTGTCGCGGCACAGTGCCACGGCCGACGCGTCCATGACCTTCAGGTCGTCGGCCAGCACGCGGCCGAAGCCCAGCGTGTCATAGCGGGTCGCGGTCGGCACCTTCTTCGGGTCGGCATCATAGACGCCATCGACGCTGGTGCCCTTGAACAGCGCTTCGCAGCCCATTTCGGCGGCGCGCAGCGCGGCGGTGGTGTCGGTGGTGAAGAACGGGCTGCCGGTGCCGGCGGCGAAGATCACGACGCGGCCCTTCTCCATGTGGCGCACGGCGCGGCGGCGGATATAGGGTTCGCACACCGATGCCATCGGGATCGCCGACTGCACCCGCGTCTCGACACCGATCTGCTCCAGCGCGTTCTGCATGGCGAGCGCATTCATCACGGTCGCGAGCATGCCCATGTAATCGGCGCTCGCCCGTTCAAAACCCTGCGCCGCACCGGCAACACCACGGAAGATATTGCCGCCGCCGACGACGACGCACACCTCGTGCCCCTCACCCCGTGCGGCCTTGATCTCGCGGGCAACGCGGTCGCACATCGCGGGATCGATGCCGAACTGGCCGGAGCCCATCAGCACTTCGCCGGACAGTTTCAGGAGGATACGGTTGAAGCGAGGACGGGTCATGGAACCTGCAAAGTTGGTCTATCAGAAGCGCGCCGGACCCTAGCCGCGACCGCCCGCAAAGCCAAGCGGGCATTGCCCCTCAGGGACGGATGCCCCGGACATGACGGCCGGATACAACAGGGGCCGCAAGCGCCTATCGCACTTGCGGCCCCTGTCTTTTGCCTGTCGGCGGTCGACCTTACTTGGTCAGGCCGGCCGTCGCGGCGACTTCGGCGGCGAAGTCGGTTTCTTCCTTCTCGATGCCTTCACCGAGCTGGAAGCGGACATAGTCCTTCAGCACGATGGTCGTGCCGGCGTCCTTGGCCGCCTTGGCAACGACATCGGCGACCGGCGTCTTGCCGTCCATGACGATCGGCTGGCTCAGCAGCGCGTTTTCCTTCGCGAACTTCTTCACCGAACCTTCGACCATCTTGGCGATGATGTCGGCCGGCTTGCCCGAATCGGCGGCCTTTTCGGTCGCGATCTGGCGCTCACGCTCCAGGATGTCCTGGTCGAGACCGCTCTCGTCCAGCGCCAGCGGGAAGGCAGCGGCGATGTGCATCGCGATCTGCTTGCCCAGCGGCTCCAGCACGTCGACGCCGGCATCCGATTCCAGCGCGACCAGCACGCCAATCTTGCCGAGGCCCGGACCCGCCGAGTTGTGGACGTAGGGAATGATCGCGCCCTTGGGGACTTCGACCGACTTCGCGCGGCGCAGGACCTGGTTTTCACCGATGGTCGAGATGTTGGCGACCAGCGCGTCCTCGACGGTGCCGCCGTTCGGCATCGCTTGGCGCTTCAGCGCCTCGACGTCATCACCCTTTTCCAAGGCGATCGCGACGACGTCACGCACGAAGCTCTGGAACTGGTCGTTCTTGGCGACGAAATCGGTCTGGCTGTTGACTTCGATCGCCACGCCCTTGGTGCCGGCGACGGCAACGCCGACCAGACCTTCGGCCGCGGTGCGGCTCGACTTCTTGGCGACGGCGGCAAGGCCCTTGGTGCGCAGCCAGTCGACGGCGGCTTCCATGTCGCCGTTGTTCTCGGACAGCGCCTTCTTGCAGTCCATCATGCCGGCGCCCGAGCGCTCACGCAGTTCCTTGACGGCGGTGGCGGTAACTTCTGCCATGATCAGGCTCCTGATTGGTGTTCGATATGCTTGCGGGCGAGGCAGCGCGTGTTCCGCCCTGCCCCGCCCGCACGTCAGTTCCGTGACAGCTTACGCTTCGACAGCGGCTTCCGGCTGCGCGGTCGGCTCGGCGGTCAGCGCTTCCTCGGCCGGCGGCTCGTCCATCGCGCCCAGGTCGCGGCCCGAATGGGCCATCGCCTGCTGGCCGCCACGGGTCGCGGCGATCGCGATCGCTTCGCAGTACAGGCGGATCGCACGGCTTGCGTCGTCGTTCGCCGGAACCGGGAACGCGATGCCGTCCGGCGACACGTTCGAATCGAGGATCGCAACGACCGGGATACCCAGCGTGTTGGCTTCCTTGATCGCCAGCTCTTCCTTGTTCGCGTCGATCACGAACATGATGTCGGGAATGCCGCCCAGATCGCGGATACCGCCAAGCGAAAGCTCGAGCTTGTCCTTCTCGCGGGTCAGGTTCAGCACTTCCTTCTTCGTCAGGCCGTGCGTGTCGCCCGACAGCTGCTCTTCAAGGGCCTTCAGGCGCTTGATCGAGTTGCTGATCGTCTTCCAGTTGGTAAGCATGCCGCCCAGCCAGCGGTGGTTCACGAAATGCTGGCCCGACTTGCGCGCTGCTTCCGCGATCGGCTCCTGCGCCTGGCGCTTGGTGCCAACGAACAGGACCTTGCCGCCCGATGCCACGGTCGACGACACGAATTCCAGGGCGCGCGCGAACAGCGGCACGGTCTGCGACAGGTCGAGGATGTGGACGCCGTTACGATCGCCAAAGATGTACGGCTTCATCTTCGGGTTCCAGCGGTGGGTCTGGTGGCCGAAGTGCGCGCCCGATTCGAGCAGCGCCTGCATGGTGACGACGGGTGCCGCCATAGGATAATTCCTTCCGGTTGATCCTCTGGGAAGCAGGAACCCTAGTCAGGCCAAAGGCCCAGGCACCGGTATGAGCGCTTCCCATGTGGGGTTGAGGCGGCGGCCTTTAGCGTAACGAACCGAAACGATCAAGACTTGACGGTGGAACGATATGAGAACATAACCGGTCCAGACACGGATCATGGAACAAGACCTCACATAACTGGTTGAGGGACCTTGCGATTTCATGATCGCATGATCGGGGAGTTTCGAGATGGCCCTGTTGGTTTCTGCACTGTTCGCCGCCGGCTTCGTTATCGCCGTCGCTACGATCTTCGCCACGGTCCTGCCGGCAAAGGACCGCATCCTCCGCCTGCTGATGCGCGGCCCGGAATGGACGATCGATCCGCTGCCGCCGGTACATCTGACTTCGCGGCGCGGCGTTATCCGTCAGCGTCCGATTACGGTCGTGGCGCAGCCGCTTCGCGCTGCCGCCTGATTCGTGCATAGCTGCGAATGCTGAACGGGAGCGTCGCCAGATAGGCGACGCAAACCGCCGTCAGCGTCTGCCACGGGGCGGAGACGAGCGCCGCTGCGACGATCACCACCCCGACGATCGCTTCGAACCGGATGTTGCGACGGAGCTTAAGCGACGACCAGCTATAGGTCGCGAGGCTCGACACCATCAGGAACGCGACAAACGCCACCCATGGCGCCACGAGCCAGGGTGAGCGGAACAACTCCTCGCCCGACCAGATCCAGATATAGAGCGGCAGCATCGCCAGCCCGGCACCGGCCGGCGCCGGAATGCCGGTCAGGAAGCCCGCTGATTTGTGCGGCTGATCGTCAGCATCGATCCGCGCGTTGAAGCGGGCAAGGCGCAGCGCGGTAAACACCGCATAAACCAGCGACACGATCCAGCCGATCCGCGGTTCGGCCAGCAGCGCCCAGAGATACATGATGAGCGCGGGCGACACGCCGAACGAGATCGCGTCGGACAGGGAATCGAGCTCCGCGCCGAACTTGCTCTCGCCGCGGACCAGCCGCGCGACGCGCCCGTCCAACCCGTCGAGCACACCGGCGAGCAGGACCATCAGGACGGCGCGTTCCCACTCTCCCCCGATCGCGAAACGAATGCCGGTCAGGCCGGAACACAGCGCCAATGCGGTGACGGCATTGGGGGCGACGGCGCGCAGCGGGATGCCCCGCACGGGAAGCGGACGACGCATCGTCATTGCGCGATGCCGGTGGCGGCGGCGATACCGGCGCGGCCCAGCACGGTTTCACCGGCAACGCTGCGCTGGCCCAGCGCGACCTGCGGCTCGGTGCCCTCGGGCAGATACACGTCCACCCGGCTGCCGAAACGGATCAGGCCGACCCGCTGTCCGGCGGCGACGAAATCGCCCGGCTTCACGAACGCGACGATCCGGCGCGCGACAAGACCCGCGATCTGCGTGAACCCGACGCGCTGGCCATCCAGCCCCTCGACCACGACATGCTGGCGCTCATTCTCGTCGCTCGCCTTGTCGAGATCGGCGTTGAAGAATTTGCCCGAGATATAAACGACCTGCCGGATGGTGCCGGCGATCGGGGTGCGGTTGATGTGGACGTCGAACACCGACATGAAGATCGATACGCGCACCAGCGGCTGATCGCCTAGGCCGTTGGGCCCGCGCAGCTCTGCCGGCAGCTCGACCCGCTGGATCATCGTGACCAGCCCGTCGGCAGGCGCCACGATCAGCCCCTCGCCCTGCGGCGTGGTGCGGATCGGATCGCGAAAGAACGACGCGACCCACAAGGTGACCAGCCCCATCGGCCATGCGAGCGTCTCCCACGCCATGAAGGCGAAGAAGGCGGTGACGACGGCGGCGATAAGGACGTATTTGCGCCCTTCGGGATGAACCGAGGGCCAGCGCCACTTGACGGTCGTGTTGCCGACCGCGGGCTTTTCGAGCGATGCCATGAAGCGTGGTGTAGCCAAGACGGGTCGTGCTGACAACCGCCCTGCACTCCCGTGCGGTTGATCCCGCGGCAACGACCCCGTAAGGCCCAGCCCAACCGCAACTATATCGAGAACAGGCGCATGGCGAAGATCAAGGTCAAAACCCCGGTCGTGGAGATCGACGGCGACGAAATGACCCGCATCATCTGGGCATGGATCCGCGAGCGGTTGATCCAGCCCTATCTCGAAATCGATCTCGATTACTACGACCTGGGTATCGAGAAGCGCGACGAGACTGACGACAAGATCACGGTCGACAGCGCCAAGGCGATCCAGAAGTACGGCGTCGGCGTGAAGTGCGCCACGATCACCCCCGACGAACAGCGCGTCGAGGAATTCGGCCTAAAGAAGATGTGGCGTTCGCCCAACGGCACGATCCGCAACATCCTGGGCGGCGTCGTCTTCCGCGAACCGATCGTCATCTCGAACGTGCCGCGCCTGATTCCGGGCTGGACCAAGCCGATCGTCGTCGGCCGCCATGCGTTCGGCGACCAGTACAAGGCGACCGATTTCAAGGTGCCGGGTGCCGGCAAGCTGACCATGAAGTGGGAAGGCACCGACGGCCAGGTGATCGAGGAGGAAGTGTTCGACTTCCCCGCCGCCGGCGTCGCCATGGGCATGTACAACCTCGACGAATCGATCCGCGATTTCGCCCGTGCGTCGATGAACTATGGCCTTGGCCGCGGCTGGCCGGTGTACCTGTCGACCAAGAACACGATCCTGAAGGCCTATGACGGCCGCTTCAAGGATATCTTCGAAGAAGTGTTCGCCGCCGAATTCAAGGACAAGTTCCAGGCCGCCGGCATCGAATATCAGCATCGCCTGATCGACGACATGGTGGCATCGGCGCTGAAGTGGCACGGCGAATTCGTCTGGGCCTGCAAGAACTATGACGGCGACGTGCAGTCGGATCAGGTCGCGCAGGGCTTCGGTTCGCTCGGCCTCATGACCTCGGTCCTGATGTCGCCGGATGGCAAGACGATCGAAGCGGAAGCGGCGCACGGCACCGTCACCCGCCACTATCGCCAGCACCAGCAGGGCAAGGCGACCTCGACCAACCCGATCGCGTCGATCTTCGCATGGACCGGCGGCCTGAAGTATCGCGGCAAGTTCGACGGCACGCCCGACGTGACGAAGTTCGCCGAGACGCTGGAGCGCGTCTGCATCGAGACCGTCGAGGCCGGCCACATGACCAAGGATCTGGCGATCCTGATCGGCCCGCATCAGCCGTGGATGACCACCGAGCAGTTCTTCGAACAGGTTCGCGTCAACCTCGAATCGGCGATGGGCGCGCAGGGCTAAGCCCCTCGCATCTCCGCACGTTTCCGGCGGCGTCCATCCAAACGGATGGGCGCCGTTGGTACGTTAGCGGTTGCTGCATCCGTGCCGCGTCCGCAACAATGGCCCCATGCCATTGCCGATTGATTCGACGCCGTTCAGCGATTCGCTGGTCATCCTGGGGGCCGCGGGCCTCGTCATTCCCGCCTTTGCCCGGTTTCGCGTCAACCCGGTGATCGGGTTCATCCTGGTCGGAGTGCTGGTCGGTCCGTTCGGCCTGGGCGCATTGGTCGACCGGGCGCCGTGGCTGTTCCACATCACGATCACCGACCGCCATTCGATCGAACCCTTTGCCGAATTCGGCATCGTGCTGCTGCTGTTTTCGATCGGGCTCGAACTGTCGTTCAAGCGGCTCTGGGCGATGCGGCGACAGGTGTTCGGGCTGGGTGCCGCCGAACTCTTCGGGTCGGCGCTGCTGATCGGCATTGCCTTGATGGTGCTGGGACAGGCGACCGCCGGCGCGATCGGGCTGGGCCTTGCGCTCGCGCTGTCCTCGACCGCGCTGGTGCTGCCGATGGCGGGCACCACCGGCCCGGTCGGCCGCCCTGCCTTCTCGATGCTGCTGTTCGAGGACCTGGCGCTGGTCCCGATCATCTTCGCCTTGGGCGCGCTGGCCCCGACCGCGACCGACGAGGGCTGGGCCGGGCTCGCCAACACGCTGATGTGGGGCGCGCTCAGCGTCGTCGGCCTCTACGCTGCCGGTCGCCTGTTCCTGCCGCGCCTGTTTGCGCAGGCGGCACGGACCAAGAGCCCCGAACTGTTCCTGTCGGCCAGCCTGCTGGTCGTGATCGTCGCCAGCCTGGTCACCACCGCCGCCGGCCTCTCGCCGATCGTCGGCGCGCTGCTCGCCGGGCTGTTGATCGCCGAAACCGAATATCACAGCGAGGTCGAGGTCATCACCGCCCCGTTCAAGGGGCTGGCGCTCGGCGTGTTCCTGATCACCGTCGGCATGAGCCTCGACCTCGGGACCATCGTCGACAACTGGCCCGAATTGCTGGGTGCGATCGCCGGGGTGGTGGTGCTGAAGGCGGCGGTGACGGGTGGCCTGCTCTGGTTCAACGGCGTGCGGCCGGGCACCGCGACCGAAACCGGCCTGCTGATGTCCAGCCCGTCCGAAACCACGCTGATCGTGCTGACCGCCGCAACGCAGGCGCAGCTGATCCAGCCCTCGACCGCCGCCTTCTGGCAAACGGTCACCGCGATCGGGCTGACCATCACGCCGCTGCTGGCAACGCTGGGCAAACGCGCGTCGCGGCGGATCGAACACCGCGTCGGATCACCCGAGGAGGCACCGGTCGATACCGCGGCGGGGCGCGTCGTCATCATCGGCTTCGGCCGGGTCGGGCGCCTGGTTGCCGAGATGCTCAAGACCCATGGCAAGCCCTATATCGCGGTCGATTCGGATATCGATAACGTGGCGACGGCCCGTGCGGAGGGGCATCCGATCCTGTTCGGCGACGTTTCGCGTTCCGAACTGGTCGACCGGCTCGACCTTGGCCGGGCGTCCGCACTGGTGCTGACGATGGACGATCCGGTGCTGACCGTGCGCCTGACCCGCCGCGTCCGGGGATGGGTGCCGAACCTCACCATCCTTGCCCGCGCCCGCGACGCGACCCACGCCGCCGAACTTTATGCCGCCGGGGTCAGCGACGCGGTGCCCGAAACGCTCGAAAGCTCGCTGCAATTGTCGGAAGCGGTGCTGGTCGACCTGGGCGTTGCGATGGGGCCGGTGATCGCATCGATCCACGAAAAGCGCGACGAACTGCGCCAGACGATCCGCGAACAGGCCGATCTGGAGCGCGAACCCCGCATCCGCCGCCTGCGCCGGATCGACGACCCGGTATAGCGGCGGCGTGCGGCGCGTCGCTAAAAAGCGAAGCGTGCCCGGCCCAGAATTCGGTCGCCGCTATGCCGCCGGTCGCCGATCGGCGCGACCGCGCGGTCGTCGGTCAGGTCGGTCCCCACATAATCGATCGCCAGCGTCAGCGGCCCCGTCACATGTTCGACCCCCAACCGCCAGTCGACATAGGTTCCGCCGGGCCGCAGCCGATCCGCCCGCGCCGCGTCGTCCACCGCGCCCGACGATCGCCCGACGCCGCCGATCAGCGTAAACGGCGTCATCGGCAACCCCGCCACGGCCTGTGCCGACAGATACAGGTTGCTACCGCCGATCGCCCGCTGCGGCGGGGCGTAGAGCGCCCCGGCAGTCAGTTCGACCGAACCCAGCGTATAGCGGGCATCGCCCCCGAACTCCGCATAATCCATGCCCCGCGCCGCACCGGCAAAGACATGGCCGATCGCCCGCCCGCGCAGGGCGAACGGCCCGACATCGCCGCCGATCGCCGCGCCCAGATCGGCCACCGCATCGGCCCCGTCGTGCCGTACCGATCCGCGCAGCGCCGCGACCCGTGCGTCGAGATCGACCATGCCCAGCGTCAGCGCGGCATCGCCAGACACCGACGCCCGCCCCTCGCTCCAGCTCAACCCGCGTCGCCGCTCGTCGGTGGTCGCTTCGACCCCGACCGAGGGTAAGGATTGCGCCTGCGCCGCTGCCGTCACCAGCAGCGATGCGACGCCGAATGCGATCCGTCCGATCATCCTGCCTGCGTCGTCCCATGCATCCGGTCGATTTCGGCATGCAGTACCGGGTGATCTTCCTGCGCCAACTGCACCAGCCGCGCCTGCAGCACCGCGTCCCGACGCGCGACCTCCTGGGCGATCGCCGCCTTCTGCGCGCTGCACCATCCGGGACGACTACCCTCGATCGCCGCATCATGGGTGAAGGACCGCGCCAGCGTCGATCCCGACGCATGCCGCGCCTGTCGTTCGACAACCAGTCCAGCGCGCCACACGCAGCGCAGCGTCGACGGACGCCCACCGGCACCGACCGTTCCGACCTGCTGATGGGTCACCCGCACATCGGCGGTGTAATCCGACTGCACGGTGCCGCTGCGATGATCGACGCGCATGCTGTGCGCCATACCGCCGTCCGGCGCCGCGATCGCCGCGCCCAGCAACAGCCCGACCATTCCGACCATCATCCCTTCTCTCCTTCATCCTGCTGCGGACGGCCCCGCCCCATATTGGCCGGTGACCGTGTGGACGTTCGTCCGATCCGTACATAACCGATCACGGCGGGGCGGCGTTCCGCAATCCGCGGCGGCAACGCTTTGTAACGAAATGAAAACGCCGTCCGGAGGCATCCCCCGGACGGCGCTTTCGCGAACGGACGGTGCCGGTACCGGCACCCGTCGGTTACTTCATGTGCGCGCTCAGCAGCTTGTTCATTTCGAACATCGAGCACGACTTCTTGCCGAACAGCTTTTCCAGCGTTTCGTCCGCCAGGATTTCGCGCTTGTCCTTCGGGTTCTGCAGGTCGTGCTTCTTGATATATTCCCACATCTTGCTGACGACTTCGCTGCGGGGCAGCGGGTCGGATCCGGTGATCTTCGCCAGATCGGCCGACGGCGTCACCGGCTTCGCGATTCCGCCCCGGGCGCCGCCGGTCGTCGTGGTTTCCTTGGCCATAATATTCCTCCTAGTCCCCCTGCGAACCGCGCTTCTTCAGCGCGGCAGGTCGATGGTTATGCAAGGTTCCGAACCGCTTGTCGCGGGGGAATTGCGACGAAACGTACCGTCAATCCCACGAAATTCCCCCGTCGACCGCGCTTTTCGGCCGCGATCGGCTCAGAACCCGAACCGCGCGCGCACGCCGTAGAAACGCGGCATGGCGGGATAGACGCCGTAGGTGCCGGTCTGTTCCGGGATCGCGAAGCCCGAAATGTTGTAATATTGGTTCGTGATATTCTCGACGAAGAATTCCAGCTGCTTGCGGCGATCGTCGGTCGCGAGACCGATCTTGCCGTTGAGCAGCGGATAGCCGTCGTTGCCGACCGTCGTCCGGCCCGTCCCGTCGCGCACGATCGACACATCGCTGTTATACCGCATGTCGACGTGGAACAGCATATTGAGATTGTCGGTCAGGCGCGGGGTCCAGGTCGCTGCAACCGTCACGACATTGCGCGGCTGGTTCAGGAACTGGCGGCCATTCTGGTTCTGCAGCGGCGTGCCGGTGAAATCATTGCCGGCATCATAGGATGCGTTGAGCAGCGTGTAGCCCAGGCGGAAGCTCAGCTCGCGGATCGGCTGGATCAGCGATTCGATCTCGACGCCCTTTGCGGTCGACTTGGGCACGTTCTGCACGACGAAGCTGTTGCCGGCGAAGATCAGCGACTGCAGCCCCTTGAACTTCTGGTAGAAGAACGCCGCGTTGAACGAGAATTGCCGCGTCACGCTGGTCTTGAAGCCCAGTTCGTAGCTGTCGACCGTCTCCGCCCCGAATTCCAGATCGGTCGCCTGCGCGCCGTCCCCGCCCAGCACCGTCGTGTTGAAGCTCGCCTGGTCGAGGTTATAGCCGCCCGACTTGAACCCGCGATCATAGCTTGCATAGGTCAGGATGTCGGGGGTCAGCTTGTAGGCGAGCTTCGCGGTACCGGTCAGGCGGCTTTCCGACCGCTTGTGGCTGTAATTGCCGTTGAACTCGCTCGACACCGCCGGATTGCAGCTGAGCAGGAACAGGTTCTGGAACAGCGCCGGGCTCGCCTGGCGGATCAGGTTGCGATAGGTCACCGCGCGCGGATCGTTGCCGAGGAAGAAGCCGCACGCCGCCGGATTGCTGTTGATCGACGCCGCCAGCTCCTTGCGCTCGTAATTATAGCGCAGGCCCAGCGTCAGCGAGAGCTTGTCGTTGAAATTGATGATGTTGTGCGTGAACAGCGCAAAGGCGTTGGTATCGACCTGGAAATCGTCGTTATTGTTGCCCTGTCCGGCGACGTTCGGCGTCAGCGGGGTGTTCAGATAGTTGAACAGCGCCGATCCGGGCGGGGCCGCCGCCTGCAACTGCGGGCTCTGTGCATAGAGCAGCTGCCCGAACAGCGGCACGGTGCCGGTCGGCAGTGCCGCGCCACCGCGCAGCGACGTCACCAGCTGGGTAAAGGTCGGCACGTTGAAGCTGCCGAAGAACTGCGCCTGCCGCCCGATACCGCCCGCCGACGGCGGCGCACCGAGCACCCCGGCCAGCAGCGTGTCGACATAGCGATTGGCGTCGTTGCCCAACCGCACTGTGTCGCGCAGCTTCAGCTGTTCGTTCAGGTAGAAGCCGCCGACGAGGAAATCGAGCTTCCCGTCGAACAGCTGCCCCTGCAACCGCAATTCCTGCGTGATATCGCGCAGCGACGACTTGTAGCCCTCGCGATAGGCGCGATCGATGCCCGAGTAATCGATGTCCTGGTTCCGCAGCACGCGGAAGTCGCGATAGGCGCTGATCGAGGTGAGCTTCAGGTCGCCGATATCGGCGTTCATCTCGCCCGACACGCCCCAGTCGCGCACCGCTTCCTTGTAATCGCGGTTGGGCGAGGCGGCCATTTTCCGCTCGGACGGCGCGCCGGTATAGATGCCGGTACGCCCCTGCTGCGCCGCGATCGCCTGGATCGCCGCCGCCGTCTGTCCGCGGGTGCCGCTGACCACGCCGCAGCATTGCTCGTCGGTCTTGTAGTAATCACCGATCAGGCGGAAGCTGAATGCGGACGTGTCGTACAGCGCCTGGCCGCGGACGTACCAGCGGTTGATGTCGTTGAACGCGCGGTCTGAATTGACGTCCTCGATATACCCGTCGCGCTTGCGGTATCCGCCGTCGAGGCGCAGCGCGAGCTGTTCGCTGACCGGCCCGGTCAACGCGCCCTTCAATTCATACGCGTTGAAATTGCCGTATTCGCCCTCGACATAACCGCCCAGATCGAATTTCGGCATCGCGGTCGTCACCGACAGCGCACCGGCCGAGGTGTTGCGGCCAAACAGCGTCCCCTGCGGCCCGCGCAGCACCTCCACGCGCTCGACCTCGGGCAGCTCGGCGATGGCGATGCCCGCGCGCGAGCGGAACACGCCATCGATGAACACGCCGACTGCCGGTTCGAAGCCGGGATTGTCGCCCGCCGTGCCGACGCCGCGAATCGACAGCGAGGTCGCGGTCGCCGACGACTGGCCGGTCGTCGTCTGGAGCGAGGGCGCCAGCTGTTCGAGGCCGCGAATATCGCGCACGCCGGCATCGTCCAGCAGCTGTGCGTTCACCGCCGTCACCGCGATCGGCACGTCCTGAATCGGTTCGGCGCGGCGGTTGGCGGTCACGATGATCTCGTTCCCCCAGTCGTCGTCGGCCTGTGCCGTAGCGTCACCCGGCGCGGCCGGCGCGGTGGGCGAAGCGGCGGGCGCGGACGGCGTGGTCTGCGCCCATGCCGGGACGGCGCCGGCGACCATCGACAGGGCGGTCGCGGTCAGCAGGTGGAACTTCTTCATGGCATCCCCTCTTCCTCAGCTGCCGATATGGTCCGGCTATGCATGTTGCATTTGGTGACGAAGCATCTATCCCGCGTCAACGGGCAACCTGCATCAACGGCACGCTTTCATCGGCGAACGGGTATGGAAGCCACAGTCGCCGCACCACAGGGGATCGCCCCCGCTGCCACTGTTGAGTCGAAGATCGGGAATGGAACGATACCATGTGTGACGCGAACGACGACAGCGACGCCTGCGAACTGCTGGGCCCCGCGCCCAAGATTCCGGTACCCGACGATGTGGTGGAGGCGATCCGCACGCTGCTGCGCTGGACCGGCGACGACCCGACCCGCGAGGGATTGCGCGACACGCCGCTGCGCGTCGCACGCGCCTGGCGCGAATATACGCAGGGCTATGCCGAGGACCCCGCGCAACATCTGGGTCGCGTGTTCGAAGAAGTCGGCGGCTATGACGAGATCGTGCTGCTGCGCGACATTCCGTTTCAGTCGCACTGCGAACATCACATGGCCCCGATCATCGGCAAGGCGCATATCGCCTATCTGCCCAAGGACCATGTCGTCGGTATTTCGAAGCTCGCCCGCGTCCTCCACGGCTATGCCCGGCGATTGCAGGTGCAGGAACGGCTGACCGCCGAGGTCGCCGACTGTATCTGGAACGGCCTGCGCCCGCGTGGCGTCGCGGTGGTGATCGAGGCGACGCATGGCTGCATGACGTCGCGCGGGGTCCGCACGCCCGGCGTGACCATGACGACCAGCCGGATGATGGGCGTGTTCCGCGAGGACGAGCGCAGTCGCAAGGAAGTGTTGTCGCTGATCGCACGCGGATGACGGAACGGCGGCGCGATGCGGGACGTTGCAACGCCATGATCCGCACCCTCGCCTGCCTCCTCGCCGCAGCGGCGGTGACCGCCTGCTCCGCCGAGCCCCCCGCCGCCGCCAATGCGGCCGATCCCGCCCGCCTTGTCGGGTCGGTCGGCGGTGCCGCGCCGGCATCGACCCCGCAGCCGGCGGCGGCAAAGGGCCTGCCCGAACCGACCGAGCCACATGCGGCGCCTGAATTGCAGCCGATGGTCTATGCCGATTTCAAGGACAAGGACCTGCTGGGGTCGGGCTGTTCGTTCCGCACCGTCCCGCGCGGCCCCGTGCTGCTGCTAGTCCGCGACCAGGGCGACGGCCTCGTCAAGTTCGACAAGCGCCTGCGCCGGATCACCGCCGCGACGCCGGGGCGCGAGGCGATCCAGAATGGCGGCATCCTTGCCGGCGATAAGGTGGCGTTCACCGTCGACCGTCCCGCCGCCAATGCCGACCCCGCATCCGATTCGACCCGCCAATGGCCCGCCACGCTGACGATGCGCACGCCCGATGGCGGCGAACGCATCTATCGCGGCGGCCGGTGGGAATGTGGCAGCTGATCGACCGGATTGCGTCGCGGCCACGGGCATTCTACAGCGTGCGCGTGGCCTCGTAGCTCAGCTGGACAGAGCGCCGCTTTCCTAAAGCGGGCGTCGGGGGTTCGAGTCCCTCCGAGGCCACCAGTTTCCCGAAGCGATGGGGTGCGTTGGCACCACGCCCATTCCCCTGACCCAATCCGTTCGCTTCGAGCTTGTCGAGAACCGAGCGGATCAGATTGGCTGAAAAGCCACTAATTCGCCCGCTCCGGCGGCACGATGGGCAGCGGCAGCGGTGCGATCGGCACGCCTTCCTCGACCAGCGCCTTCGCCTCCTCGCGGGTCGCCTGCCCGTGGATCGGCGCATGATCGGCGTCGCCGACATGCATCGCCCGCGCCCGATCGGCGAAGGCACGGCCGACCCATTCGCTGCCCGACAATGCCGCCTGCTGCGCCTTCGCCAATGCCGCCAGCGCGGCCTTCATCGCCTCGGGCGGCGGTCCCGCCGGCCGGTCGCCCTTGGCCGCGATGTTCGGGGCCATCACCGCCTTGTCGATCCGCGCGTCGTCGCACATCGGACAGCGGATCAGCGACCGTTCGCGCTGGTCGGCATAGGCATCGCTCGATGCGAACCATGCCTCGAACACATGCGCGTTGCCGCAGCGCAGGTCGAACACGATCATCCGACGATGTCGACCGGCGGGATCGGGCGACGATGGTCGAGCACCGGCACCCGCGCCCGCACCGCCGCGACCTGATCCGGGTCGATCTCGACCATGCCGATCCCCGCCGCCTCGCCCATGTCGAGCAGCACCTTGCCCCATGGATCGATCACCAACGAATGGCCAAAGGTCGCGCGGCCATCGGCATGGACCCCGGTCTGCGCCGCCGCGACGACGAAGGCCCCCGCCTCGATCGCCCGCGCGCGCAGCAAGATGTGCCAGTGCGCCTGCCCCGTCGGCACGGTGAAGGCCGCAGGCACCGACAGGATCGTCGCGCCCGCATCGCTCATCGCGCGGAACAGGTCGGCAAAGCGCAGGTCGTAGCAGATCGACAGTCCCATCGCCCCCGCCGGCGTCGCGACAACACAGGCACGCTCGCCCGGCGCATAGCTGGCCGACTCACGCCAGCTTTCGCCGCTGGGCAACGTCACGTCGAACAGGTGCAGCTTGTCATAGGTCGCGCGGACCGTGCCACTGTCGTCGATCACATAGCCGCGATTGGCCAACCGGCCATCATCGCGCCGGATCGCCAGCGACCCCAGATGGACCCAGATGCCCGCCCGCGCCGCCGCATCGCACGACGCCCGCAGCACCCGATCGCCAGCTTCGGTCGTAATCGACGCGGCGGCACGCGCGCGGTCGCGATCGATCAGCCCGGACATTTCGGGCGTGAACAGCATTGCCGCACCACCCGCGCCCGCCCGCTCGATCGCGTCCACCAGCACCGCGGCATTGGCATCTGGATCGATGCCGGCGGTCATCTGGAGCAGGGCAAGCTTCATGCCGTCAGCAGCGCGTCCAACCTGCCCTCACGCTCCAGCGCTGCCAGATCGTCCGATCCGCCGACATGGGTGTCGCCGATGAAGATCTGCGGCACCGTCGTACGGCCATTGGACTTCGCCAGCATTTCCTGCCGCTTCGGGCCGCCCATGCTGATATCGATCTCTTCATAGGCCGCGCCCTTCCCGTCGAGCAGCCGCTTGGCGCGCGTGCAATAGGGGCAGAAGGCCTTCGTGTAGATGAGGATGCTTGCCATGGACGTCAGGTGTGTCCGCTTCAGCCCCTTGTCAATCATCCGTGCCGACGACCCGTGCCCAGCACAGGACCGTGACCCGCCGCGCGCCTGCACGGCGTAGCGCATTGGTACAGGCGTCGACCGTCGCGCCGCTGGTGTGGACGTCATCGATCAGCACCACCGAACGCCCGGCGACCGCCGCCGGATCGTCGACGACAAAGGCACCGCGCACCGCCTTTGCCCGCGCCCGTCCGCTCATGCCGCGGAGCGGCGGCGTCGGGCGGGTCCGGCGCAGGCTGTCGCGCAGCACCGGCAAGCCGCGCATCCGCCCGAGCGCCGCGGCGATCAGCACCGACTGGTTATACCCCCGCGACCACAGCCGCCGCCGGTGGAGCGGCACCGGGATCAGGCAATCGGCATCCACCGCCAGATGCCGGGCCATCAACCGCGCCATCGTCGTCGCCAGTGCCAGCCGCCCGCCATATTTCAGTTTGAGCGCCACATCGCGCGCGACCGGGCCATAGGCGACCGCCGCGCGCACCCCGTCATGCACCGGTGGCTGGTGCAGGCAGGGGGCACAGCGCATTCCCGGACCCTGATCGACCGCCATCGGTGCGCCGCATCCGGCACAGGCCGGGTCGCCCAGAAACCGTAACCCCGTCCAGCATCCCGCACAAAAGCGATGATCCGCCTCCACCACGACGCCACACCCCGGACAGCGCGGCGGGATCGCAAGGGCGACCAGTTGCGCGATGGCGGCGGCGGGCAGGTGGGCAAGGCGCATCGCGTGCCCTTGTCGCCGCGCCCGCCGCCCGGCACAAGGCGCGGCGTGAGTGCCCCCGATCTCTTTGCCCGCCCGCGCCGTCGCCTGCACCGCGACCGCGCCCAGTTCGACTTCGCCCGCGCCGATTTCCTGCACCGCTATATGCTGGAGGGGATCGAGGACCGGTTGCAGGCGGTGACGCGCAGTTTCTCGGACGTCCTGGACCTTGGCTGCGCCGATGCCGCCTTCGCCCCGCCGCCCGGCGCGCGGATCGCCCGGTTCGATCCCGGCTTCGCCTTTGCTCGCGCCGCGCACGGCGTGCAGGGGGACGAAGACCGGCTGCCCTTCGCCGATGGCGCGTTCGATCTGGTGGTGTCGGTCGGCGTGCTCGACAGCGTGAACGACCTGCCCGGCGCGCTGACGCTGATCCGCCGCAGCCTGCGCCCCGACGGACTGTTCCTCGCCGCCTTCACCGGGGGCCGCACGCTCGCGACCCTGCGCCAGTCGCTGCTGGCGGCCGAGGCGGATCGCCCAGCGGCGCGGGTTCATCCACAGATCGACCTGCGCTCGGCCGGCGACCTGCTGGTGCGCGCCGGCTTCGCGCTGCCCGTCGCCGATTCCGAAACGCTGACCGTGCGCTATGCGGGGCTTGGCAAGCTGGTCGACGACCTGCGCGGCATGGGCGCGACCGGCCTGCTGGAGCCGGCCCCGCTCGGCCGCGCCGGGCTGGTCGCCGCCGCCTCGGCCTTTGCCGATCGCGCCGATTCCGATGGCCGCACCGCCGAAGCGTTTGAGGTCATCTACCTGACCGGCTGGGCCCCCGCGCCCAGCCAGCCGCAACCGGCGCGTCGCGGCAGCGCCACCGCCTCGCTCGCCGACACGCTGGGTCGGCCGGGCGCGCCCTAGACCAGCGCTTCGAGCAGTCCGATCAGCGGCCGGTCGGCGGGCGGCATCGGCAGTGCGTGCAACTGCACCGGCCGCAGCCATTGCAGCGCCGTCGCATGCCGCGCGACCGGTATCCCGTGCCATTTGCGCAGGGCATAGAGCAGCAGCAACAGGTGCCGCTCGCCCAGCGCCTCGCTGGCAAAGGCGGCCGGCGCCAGGCACTGGTGATCGACCACGATCCCCAGTTCCTCGTCCAGTTCGCGGACCAGCGCCGCCTCGGGCGTCTCGCCAGCTTCCACCTTGCCGCCGGGAAATTCCCACAGACCGGCCATCGCCGTGCCCGGCGGACGCTGCTGGACCAGCACGCGCCCGTCGCCGTCGATCATCGCGGCGGCGGTTACCAGTAATATGCGGGCCGGGGCGGACGACACTTTCTTAACCTCGTTCGGGATAGGGATCGGCGCTACAGCCATCGGGAGTCTTCCGTCATGCGTTCATCTCTGCGCCTGCTGCGCAGCCTGTGGCGGGACCAGCGCGGCGGGACCGCCATCG
This sequence comes from Sphingomonas sp. Leaf9, assembly GCF_001421355.1. Classification (GTDB taxonomy): domain Bacteria; phylum Pseudomonadota; class Alphaproteobacteria; order Sphingomonadales; family Sphingomonadaceae; genus Sphingomonas. Next base: position 49,945 of record NZ_LMKC01000001.1, read on the forward strand.
AATACGGCATGATCCTCGCCCTGATCGTGATCGGCTTGATCGCCGCGATTGCTGCATTGGGCAAGACCACCAGCGATCTGTGGAATGGCATCACACTGAATGTGACGCAAACCGGACCGCAAGGTTAACCATCAAAATGATTTCCTCACGATTTCTTTAAACTTTTGTCAACCGCGCTCCCGGTACTTTGGCTTTGTCGAACGGAACCTGGTTTCGAACGGCCGGGAATTGAAGCACGCAGAACCATGGAGCAGATTATGCAGAAGATCCGTACCTTCCTGAAGAACAGCAAGGGCGCGACGGCCATCGAATACGGCCTGATCGCAGCGCTGATCGCCGTCGCCGCGATCGCCGCGATGCAGGGCCTGGGCAACCAGCTGAAGCTGACCTTCGGCAACGTCACTGCCAACATGAAGGCGTCGTAAGACCCTTCGCACCAAGGATAGGGTGGCGGGACGGGGGTCCCGCCACCCTATTTTATTGTCCGCACGCAACCGCGTCTCCGGACAGGGCAAGTGGTTACAGGCGACCCATCGCCAGGAATTTCTTGCGCCGCGACTGCCGCAGCGCTGCGCCGTCCTGCGCCGACAGCGCGTTCAGCTCGCCATCGATCGCATCGCCCAGCGCCGCGATTGCCGCTGCCGGATCGCGATGCGCCGCGCCCAGCGGTTCGGCCACGATCCGGTCGATGACGCCCAGCGCCTTCAGATCCTGCGCCGTCACCCGCATCGCTTCGGCCGCTTCCGGTGCCTTGTCCGCCGTCCGCCACAGGATCGACGCGCAGCCTTCCGGGGAAATCACCGAATAGACCGCGTGCTCCATCATCAGCACCTTGTTGCCCGCCGCCAGCGCGATCGCGCCGCCCGAACCCCCTTCACCCAGGATCGCCGACACCATCGGCACGCCGAGGTTCAGCGCCGCCTCGGTCGAGCGCGCGATGGCCTCCGCCTGCCCGCGCTCTTCGGCCTGGATGCCGGGAAACGCGCCCGACGTGTCGACCAGCGTTACCACCGGCAGACCGAACCGATCGGCCAGCTGCATCAGGCGGATCGCCTTGCGATACCCCTCGGGCTTGCCCATGCCGAAATTGTGGCGCAGCCGTGTCGCGGTATCGTCGCCCTTTTCATGGCCAATCACCATGACCTTGCGCCCGCGGAACCGCCCGATCCCGCCCAGGATCGCCTGATCGTCGGCAAAGGCGCGGTCGCCGCCCAGCGGCATGAAGTCGTCGACCAGCCCCGCGACATAATGCTTGAAATGCGGCCGCTCCGGATGGCGCGCGACCTGCGTCTTCTGCCACGGGGTCAGCTTCGCATAGGTTTCGCGCAGCAGCCGGTCGGACTTCGTCTGCAACCGCCCGATCTCGGTCGCGATGTCCAGTTCCCCATCGGCGGCGGTGTCGCGCAGTTCGTCGATGCGCGCCTGCAGCTCGGCGATGGGTTTTTCGAAATCGAGGAAAGTAGCCATGGTCCGCGCCCTATGGCCGTGTCCGCCCGGCGTCAATCAGCGGGTGGAGTTCGCCCACCAGCTGCACCAGCCGCGATGCATCGACATGGGTATAGATTTCGGTGGTCGCGATATCGGCATGGCCCAGCATCGCCTGCAACGCGCGCAGGTCCGCGCCCCCTTCCAACAGGTGCGTGGCGAATGCGTGGCGCAGGACGTGCGGGCTGATCCGGTCGGGCGCGATCCCCGCCTCGCCAGCCAGCGCGCGCACGATCTGGTACAGCCGCATCCGCGACAAATGCCCCTTGCCCGACGGGAACAGCCAGGGGCTGTCCGCCGGCACATGCGCCCGCCATCGTGCCACCGCCGAACGCGACCGGTCGGACAGCGGCACCATCCGCTCGCGCCCGCCCTTCCCCTTCAGGATCATGTACGGCCGATCCGACACGATGCTCCCACGCGGCAGCGACACCAACTCGGTCGCACGCAGCCCCGATCCATAGAGCAGCTCGAACAGCGCGGAGAGCCGCAGGTCGTTGCGGTCGGGCGGCACCCGCGCGATCCGCGCATCGATCGCGGCGAACATGGCATCGATATCGCGGTTCGACAGGGTCTTGGGCAATCCGCGCGATGTGCCGGGCCGGGGCAGCGCCGCCCCGGGATCGTCGGCCCTGAGCCCTTCTTCCGCCAGGAACGCAAAGAACCGCCGCAGCGCCGCCGCCTTCCGCGCCACCGTCGACTTGGCGAGATCGGCCCAGCCATCGGCCAGCCGCCCGATCGCATCCGCATCCGCCCCGGCCAGCCGCCCGCCCAGCGCATCGGACGCCAGCGACAAATCGGTGCGATACGCGGACAACGTGTTGCGCGCCGCCCCCGCCTCCGCCGCCATCATTTCCAGAAAGCGGTCGATCAATACCCGGTCGCCACCGGGCGCGGTCACGCCCGACCCGTCACGACCGCGCGATCGCTTCCGCCGCGATCATCCGCGCCTCACCCTCACGCCCCGCCGCGCGCAGCGCCGCGACGATATGGAACAGCGCCTCGGCGGGCACCCCGCGCCAGTCGGACGTCTGCATGCCGGTGGCGGCGAGGAGCAGCACCGTGCCCCCCTCGCCATTCACGCCGGCACGGTCGATCGCATCGGTCCACGGATTGCGCGCCCCGACCGCGACGTTCAGCTCGCGCGCCATGCCCTGCACCTGATCGCGGGGCAGCCGGCCCAAGCCGGCGAGCGCGGCGAACAGCAACTGCCCCTTCCGCGCATTCTGTCCGGCATAGTCCGACACCGCGCCCGCCGCGACCGACCGTCCCATAGGGTCGGCGACGGTCAGCATCGCCCAGCCATCGCTGCCGACCGGAATGACCCCGCGCCAGCGCAGCGCCGGCAGGTCCAGCCCGGCGGTCAGCATCGACGCGATCAGCTGATCGGCATCGCCGGCGTGATCGGCGACCGGCGCGATCATCGCTGCCGCCCGCGCGGTCAGCACGCGCCGCGCATAGCCGAGCGGCGTGGTGATCGCCGGTTCCCAGAACTGGCGCAGCATCGCCAGCCGATCGGTATCGCTGCCGGTAAAGGCGGTGCGCAAATCGCTCGCCAGCGCGGTCTGCGTGCTGGTCGCATCCTCGTCGGTGGTCAGCTGGGCATAGAGGTCGACCAGCGCCTCGCTGGACACCACCCCTTGCGCAGCGGCCAGATCGGCATCGGCCAGCCGCAGGTTCGGCGCATATTGCGGCGCGGTCGCGTGCCAGTAGCGGACCTGTGGCCCAACGCCGCCGAACAGGCCGGCGGGGACCGGCGTCGCGCTGGCGGCAGCCATGCCGTAGCGCCACGCGGTCAGCCGGTCGATACCATCCCATTCGATCGTCGCGGCCCGGCGGCCCTGCGCGCCCTTGCCGACCAGCTTCTCGGCCAGCGCGACGTCGATCGCGCCGCCGCCCGGCGCCTGTCGCCGCGCCTGATCGACGATCCGCCCGGCCTGCGCCGCCTCACCCGACAGGCCGAGGCAGATGGCGTTGGCCAGCCGCCAACCGCGTTCGTTCGACACCCGCATCGCCGGCGCGTTCAGCGGGCAGAGACCGCCCGGATCGCCGGTGGCCAGCATCGCCTGCATCGCGATCTGGTAGAGCTTGGGCGTATAGTTATCGATGTCGACCGACTGGACCAGCGCGCGCGCCGGGGCGGCTTCGCCCATCCGCACCAGCAGCCACGCACGCTCGGCGGCGAAATCCGCGCCGTCGACGCCCGCCGGAGTGGCAATGTCGGACACCAGCGCCCGGCGCAGCGCGATCGAGACCCAGCGCGACGCGACCGGCGCGTCGAGCGAACGCATGATCCGTTGCAGCCACGGCCCGTCACTCGTGCCAAAGGCATTGCCGCCGAACGCGCCACCCTGTCCGGCGATGCCGATGCTGGCGGTCGAGCGCCGCGCATAATCGGGCAGCTCATATTGGCGCAGCGCTTCGGGGCTGATCGGGCTCGGCGTCGCGGTGGCACTCGGCACCGGCGACGGCTCGGCCCCCGGAATGCCGGGAACACCGGGCAATGGCTGCACGATCGGCGCGGCCGGCGCGAAATTGGGGGTGCCGGGTACAGCGGGCGCGGTCGGTCGGCCGCTCGCACGCGGGGTCGGCGTGGGCGCCGGGGCCGGTGCATCGCCGAAGCCCGGCGGCAATAGCGATTCGGGCACGTCCTGTCCGATCGCCGGTACCGCGACCGCGATCAGCGCGGCGGCAGCGATCCCGACGCGCAACCGGTCAGTTGGCGAGGTTTTCAAGCGAAACCGCCTTTTCGATCTGGGTCGGCTGCTGCTCGGTCGACCGCCCTGCCAGCACGAACATGCCCGCGACCAGCGCGACGACGACGACGATAAGAATGACAAGCGAACGCGACATGGATCAGATCGTCCCGAATACGATGGGCCAGGGAAAAAGACGGCGACGCGCCTTTTGCCCGATCGGCGGGGCGGCTGTATAGCCCCTCCCGCAATGCTGCAAATTCAAGACTCCCTGCCCCACCCCGCCCCCCGCTGGACCGGCCGCCCGATCGTGCTGGTCGGGCTGATGGGCGTCGGCAAATCCACCGTCGGCCGCCGCCTGGCGCAGCGGATGAAGCTCGATTTCGTCGATGCCGACAATGAAATCGAACATGCCGCCGGCATGACCATCGCCGAAATCTTCGAACGGTTCGGCGAGGAACATTTCCGCGACGGCGAACGCCGGGTCATCGCCCGGCTGATCGACGGCACGCCGAAAATCATCGCGACCGGCGGCGGCGCGTTCATGCAGCCCGATACCCGCAACCTGATTCTCGGACAGGCGCTGGCAATCTGGCTCGACGCGTCGCCCGCGGTGCTGGCCGACCGGGTGCGCCGCCGCGACACCCGCCCGCTGCTGCGCGGCAAGGACCCGGAAAAGGTGCTGACCGAACTCGCCCGCGTGCGAAACCCGGTCTACGCCCTTGCGCCGATCCATATCGTCAGCCAGCACGCGCCGCACGACGCCACCGTCACCGCTATCCTGAAAGCCATCGGCCAATGACCGTCATTCCCGTCGACCTCGGCACCCGCAGCTACGATATCGTGATCGAGGACGGCGTGCTGGCGCGGGCGGGCGACCATCTGGGGCCGATCGCGCGCGGGCGGCGGATGGTGATCGTGGCGGACGCGCAGGTGCCGATGCACCTCGCGACGCTGCGCGCCTCGCTCACCGCGTCGGGCATCGCCAGCGAGGTGATCGAGATCCCGGCGGGGGAGGGTTCGAAAAGCTGGGCGACGCTCGAATCGCTGCTCGATTCGCTGCTGGCGCTGGGCGTGGAGCGCGGCGACCATATCGTCGCGCTGGGCGGCGGGGTGATCGGCGATCTGGTGGGCTTTGCCGCCGCCATCCTGAAACGCGGCTGCGGCTTCGTACAGGTACCGACGACGCTGCTCGCGCAGGTCGATTCGTCGGTCGGTGGCAAGACCGGGATCAACACCCGCGCCGGCAAGAACCTGGTCGGCGCGTTTCATCAGCCCGCTTTGGTGCTTATCGACCCGACCACCCTCGACACGTTGCCTGCCCGCGAGGTGCGCGCCGGCTATGCGGAGGTCGTGAAATACGGCCTGATCGACGATCCCGATTTCTTCGCATGGTGCGAATCGCATGGCACCGCGCTGTTGCTCGGCGATCCGCAGGCCCGCACCCACGCCATTGCCCGCTCGGTATCGGCCAAGGCGCGGATCGTCGGCGCCGACGAACGCGAGACGACCGGCACCCGCGCGCTGCTGAACCTCGGCCATACCTTCGGCCACGCGCTGGAGGCCGAAGCCGGCTTCGACGGATCGCTGCTGCATGGCGAAGGCGTGGCGGCCGGTATGGCGCTGGCCTTCGCCTATAGCGCCGAGCAGGGGCTGTGCCGCGCCGAGGATGCGGAGCGGGTCGCCGCGCATCTGCGCGCCGCCGGCCTGCCCGACGGCCTTGCCGCCGCCGGCATCGCCGAATCGGGCGACACGCTGGTCGGGCACATGCTCCACGACAAGAAGCGCGAGGGCGGCACGCTGCCCTTCCTGCTCGCGCGCGGCATCGGGCATACCTATCTCGACCGCTCGGTCGATCTGGGACAGGTCGCTGCGTTCCTCGACCGGCAGCCCCGCTGATGCCGCAGGGCGTTGCCAAGCGCGACCTGCCGACGAAGGTCTGCCCGGTGTGCGACCGCCCCTTTGCCTGGCGCAAGAAATGGGCGCGCGACTGGGATAATGTCGTCTATTGCTCCGACCGCTGCCGGCGGACGGACAAGGCTGATTAACCGGATCACAGGCTTTCATGATATATCCCGACGGATCGCATGCGGTCGGGATCGGCGGAATGGAGCATCAGCGAAAGGCGCGGCTGGCGGGCGGGAACGGGGCGCTGGCATGGCTGGCCGATCCGGTCGTGGCCGTGCCCGACGCGGCGCGACCGATGCTCTACGCCGCGATATTGGCCGCGCCCAAGGTCGTGGTCATGGGCGCCCTCACCGGCATCACCATCAGCCTCGCCGCTGCGCTGCGCACCGGGCTGTCCATCTTCTGGGTCTTCTCCCTTCTCGAAGTGGTCGTGCTGCTCCTGCGCCTCCGGACGATCCGGCAGGTCCGCCACGCCTATCGCGCCGGACAATTGCCGACGATCGAGGGATCGATGCTGCTCTCGATCGGCTGGTGCGCGTTGCAGGGGCTGTCGGCGCTCGTCATCGCGCTGACCGGCGATCTGGTGCTGACGACGATCGCCACCGCCTTCATCCTCGGCCTCGTCGCGCCGATCTGCGCCCGCAATTACGCGATGCCGCGGATGGCGACGCTGATGGTCATGCTGTGCGACCTGCCGTTCAAGGTCGGCCTCGCCCTGTCGGGCGAATTGCTGCTGTGGATGCTCCTGCCGATGACCCTGCCGCTGTTCATCGGCGTGCGCGCGCTGCTGGGCAGTTTCGGGCGGATGCTGGCGCTATCGCTCGAAGCCGCCGAGCGCCAGCGCCACCTCGCCAGCCATGATCCGCTGACCGGTCTCGTCAATCGTCACGGCCTCGACGATGCGCTGGCGCGACTGGCCGACCCGCCGCATCGCCCGCTGGTGCTGCTGTGCATCGACCTCGACCAGTTCAAACCCGTCAACGACCGCTATGGCCATGCGGCGGGCGACGGCGTGCTGGTGGAGGTCGCCGCACGGCTGCGCCAGATCGCACCCGACACCGCAGCCATCGCGCGGCTGGGCGGCGACGAATTCATCGTGGCGATTCGCGACCTGCCGCCCGACGCCGCCCAAACGCTTGCCGAACACGTGCATGACGCGCTGTCCGCCCGGCGCTACCGCATTGATGACGACATAGCCGCTCCGGTCGGCGCAAGCATCGGCTATGCCTGTTTCCCGGAGGACGCCGCGACCCTCGGCCAGTTGCGCCGCCGCGCCGATGCCGCGCTCTACGCCGCTAAACGCGCCGGCCGGCTCTATCGCTACGACGACAGCCTGGCGCCGGTGAACGACGCCGCCTGAGTGTCAGGGGATGTCGCGCTGTTGCGCCTGCTGGTCGCGCCGCCATGCGAACCAGTTGCGCAGCATCGCCTGGGTACAGCCGGTCTGCCCGCCGGTCCCGACCACCGAACAGCTGTTCGGCCGCCCGACCCGCGCCTCTTCCATCGCGCTGTCGGCCCTGACCGCCCAGCTGGCACCCGCCGACGACCTGTCCGGCGGCGCGCGGAAGCGCTTGGGGATGCGATACCGCTCCCCCTCGTCCAGCCTCGCGCAGACCACGATCTCGTCGTCGCTGGCAGGCTTGGGACACGCGTCCTTGCCATAGACGGTGGCGTTGCGCACCCGCTGCGGCGGCGGATCGGCGGGCGCATCCTGTGCCAGCACCGGCGTCGCGATCGCAAGCGCCAATCCCGCCCATACCCAACGCGCCATATTCGTATCTCCTGACCCGCGATCCATACGCGACCGCATCGATGACCAGAACATGAACGCGCAAAGATTCCTGCCGTTGCACGCTGCCCACAGGACGCTATGGCGGTGCCATGATCCTCGTCATCGACAATTACGACAGCTTTACCTGGAACCTGGTCCATTACCTGATGGAACTGGGCGTGGAGGTCCGCGTCGAGCGCAACGACAGCATGACCGCGGCACAGGCGCTGTCCAGCAATGCGCAGGGTTTCCTGATCTCGCCCGGCCCCTGCACCCCAACCGAGGCCGGCATCTCGCTCGACCTGGTGGCTGCCTGTGCCGAGGCGCAGCGCCCGCTGCTGGGCGTCTGCCTCGGCCATCAGGCGATCGGCCAGCATTTCGGTGGAAAGGTCGTGCGCGGCGGGCTGATGCACGGCAAGACCTCGCCGATCGAGCATGACGGCACCGGCGTCTTCGCCGGCCTCCCCTCGCCCTTCACCGCGACGCGCTATCACTCGCTGATCGTGACCGATATTCCGGACGTGCTGGCGGTCAACGCCACCGCGTCGGACGGCAGCGTCATGGGTTTCCGCCACCGCGAACTCCCCATCCACGGCGTGCAGTTCCACCCCGAAAGCATCGCCACCGAACATGGCCACGCGATGCTCGCCAATTTCCTGAAGGACGCAGGGCTTCCCGCGACGATGCCGGCATGACCGTCACCGCGCTCCTCCCCGATCCGTCGACGCCGCTCGCCCACGAAAGCGCGGCGCAAGCCTTCGCCGCGATCCTCGACGGCACGGTGTCGGACGACGCCATCGCCACCTTCCTGATCGACCTCGCCATTCGCGGCGAGACGAGCATCGAGATCGCCGAGGCCGCCCGCGCGCTGCGCCATCGCATGATCCCGATCCACGGCCCGGCGGACGCGATCGACGTCTGCGGCACCGGCGGCGACGGGCACCATACCCTGAATGTCTCCACCGCCGTCAGCCTGGTCGTCGCGGCCAGCGGCGTCCCCGTCGCCAAGCACGGCAACCGCGCCGCCTCCAGCAAGGCCGGCGCCGCCGATACCCTCGAAGCGCTCGGCCTCGATATGGGGCGGGCCGGCGCGATGGCCGAAGCGACGCTGAGCGATATCGGCATCGCCTTCCTCTTCGCCGCCAACCACCATCCGGCGATGAAGCGCATCACCCCCATCCGCCAGCGGATCGGGCGGCGCACCATCTTCAACCTGATGGGGCCGCTCGCCAATCCGGCACGCACCACCCGCCAGCTGATCGGCATCGCCCGCCCCGATTACGCGGCGGTCTATGCCGAGGCGATGGAACTCCTCGGTGCCGAAACCGCGCTGATCGTGTCGGGGGAGGAGGGGCTGGACGAAATCTCCGGCGCCGGTCCGACCATCGTCGTGCCCGTCGGCATGACCATGGCCGACCGCATCGTGCCGGAAGACGCCGGCCTGTCCCGCCACCCGATCAGCGCGATCCGCGGCGGCGACGCCCATCACAACGCCGCCGCGCTCCGCGCGCTGCTGCGCAGCGAAAAGGGTCCGTATCGCGACGCGGTGCTGCTCAACGCCGCCGCCGCGCTGCTGATCGCCGATACCGCCACCGACCTGACAGACGGTGCCGAACGCGCCGCCGAGGTCATCGATTCGGGCGCGGCCGACCGCCTGCTCGACCAATGGATCGCCTATTCATGACGATGCTCGACACCATCCTCGCCACCAAGCGCGCCGAAGTCGCCGCCCGCAGCGCCCGCGCCAGCATCGCCGACCTCGACGCACGCGCCAGCGAACAGAGCGCCCCGCGCGGCTTTCGCGCCGCGCTCGACGCCCGGCCCGGCCACGCGCTGATCGCCGAGATCAAGAAGGCCAGCCCGTCCAAGGGGCTGATCCGCGCCGACTTCGATCCCCCGGCCCATGCCCGCGCCTATCAGGCCGGCGGTGCCGCCTGCCTCTCGGTCCTGACCGATATCGACTATTTCCAGGGCGCCGACGAGTATCTGGTCGCCGCTCGTGCCGCGTGCGACTTGCCGGTCCTGCGCAAGGACTTCAACGTCGATCCCTGGCAGGTTGCCGAGGCCCGTTCGCTGGGCGCCGACGCGATCCTCATCATCGTCGCAGCATTGTCCGATACCCAGATGGCGGAGATCGAGGCCGCCGCGATCGAGCGCGGCATGGACGTACTGGTCGAGGTCCACGACCGCGCCGAACTGGACCGCGCGCTGGCACTACAGTCGCGGCTGATCGGAGTAAACAACCGTAATCTCAAGGACTTCTCGGTCAGCTTTGAGCGAACCTATGAACTGGTCGGCCATGCCCCGGCCGGCTGCACCTTCGTCGCCGAAAGCGGCCTGACGTCCCGCGCCGATCTCGACGTGATGGCCGAACACGGCGTCCGCTGTTTCCTGATCGGTGAGGCGCTGATGCGGCACGCCGATGTCGAGGCGGCGACGCGGGCGATGATCGCTTGAGCCTGACCCATCTCGACGCCGATGGCAGCGCGCACATGGTCGATGTCGGCGGCAAGGTTGCGACCCGACGCCAGGCCATCGCCACCGGCCGCATCGTAATGGCAGCCGAAGCGCTGAGCGCGATCCGCGAAGGGTTGGTGAAAAAGGGCGACGTCCTCGCCGTTGCCCGCGTCGCCGGCATCATGGCGGCCAAGCGCACCAGCGACCTGATCCCGCTCTGCCACCCGCTGCCGCTGACCAAAGCGTCGGTCGATTTCGCATTCGAAGCCGACGCCATCCGCGTCACCGCAACGGCCGCGACCGATGGCAAGACCGGGGTAGAAATGGAAGCGTTGACAGCAGCTTCCACCGCACTCCTCACCATCTATGACATGGCGAAAGCGATCGACAAGGCGATGGTGATCGAGGGCGTATGCCTGCTGGAAAAGCAGGGCGGCAAGTCCGGAGACTGGGTTCGGGGCTAAGCGCCGGTTTCCCCCGCGGCGGCGGTGCAACCACCTCTACCCCAACCGTCACCCCGGGCTTGACCCGGGGTCCCGCTTCTTACTTCTCTCCGAACGAGAAACCGAAACCCCGGATCAGGCCCAGGGTGACGATCAGACGCAAAGGCCCAGCCCATGTCCCTCCTCCCCGTCGCCGATGCGCAGACCCGCGTCCTCGCCCTCGCCCGCCCCGTCACCCCCGAAACCCTACCGCTGACCGAAGCGCTCGGCCGCTTTGCCGCCGCCGACGTCATCGCACTGCGCACCCAGCCCGCCCGCCCGCTCTCGGCGATGGACGGCTATGCGATCCGCTTCGACGACCTGCCCGGCCCATGGGAAGTGATCGGCGAAAGCGCCGCCGGTGCCGCCTTCCCCGGCACGGTCACCGCCGGACAGGCGACCCGCATCTTTACCGGCGCGGCGATGCCCGCCGGGACCGATTGCGTGCTGGTACAGGAAGAGGCGACGCGCGACGGTACCCGCCTGCACCTGTCGGGTGAAGGCCCGGTACGCGGCGGCAATGTCCGCCGCGCCGGCCTCGATTTCCGCGAAGGCGAGCTGCTGATCGCCGCCGGCGATCGCATCACTCCCGCCCGCGCCGCACTCGCCGCGATCGCCGGTCACGGCACGCTGTCGGTCGGTCGCCGCGCCCGCATCGCCATCGCCGCGACGGGCGACGAACTGGTCCCCGCCGGACAGGCGTTGCGCGAAGACCAGCTACCTGAATCCAACGGGTTGATGCTCGCCGGCCTGCTCGCCGACCTGCCCGTGGAGCGCATCGACCTCGGCATCCTGCCCGACCGGATGGATGCGCTGGTCGACGCCTTCACCGCGGTCGATTGCGACCTGCTGGTCACGACCGGCGGTGCGTCGGTCGGCGACCATGACCTCGTTCGCCCCGCGCTGGCGGCGGCGGGCGGCGAACTCGATTTCTGGCGGATTGCGCTCAGGCCGGGCAAGCCGATGCTGGCAGGCCGGCTGCGCGATGCCGCCGTCCTCGGCCTGCCCGGCAACCCGGTGTCGTCGTTCATCACCGCGCTGCTGTTCGTCCGCCCGCTCGCCGCGCGGATCGCCGGTGCCGCCGACCCGATGCCCCGCAGCACCCGCGCGACGCTCGCTCATCCGCTGCCGGCCAATGGCGCGCGGCAGGACTATCTGCGCGCCACGCTGATCGACGGACAGGTGTCGACCGCCGCCATTCAGGACAGCTCGATGCTGCGCACGCTCGCCCGTTCCGATTCCCTCATCGTGCGCGCGCCCCATGCCCCGGCGGCCGATGCGGGCGACTCGGCGGAAATCCTGCAACTCGCTTGACGGCGTATAAATCGTTTCCTATTGGTTCCACGTCTGTTCCGACGGAGGACGTTTATGCTGACGCGTAAGCAGCACGAGTTGATCTGCTTCATCGACGACCGGTTGAAGGCAACCGGGGTCTCCCCCTCGTTCGAGGAGATGAAGGAAGCGCTCGACCTCAAGTCGAAGTCGGGCGTCCACCGCCTGATCTCGGCGCTGGAGGAACGCGAATTCATCCGCCGCCTGCCCAACCGTGCCCGTGCGCTGGAAGTGTTGCGGATGCCCGACCGCCCGGTCGCGAAAAAGCCGGTCGCCAAGCCTGCCGCAACGCCCCGTGCTGCCCCGCAGCCCGCCAACGACGTTGTCGAACTGCCGCTGCACGGCCGCATCGCCGCCGGTGTCCCGATCGAGGCGATCGAGGGGCAGGCGACGCTACCCGTTCCCGCCGCGCTGCTCGGCGCCGGCGACCACTATGCGCTCGAGGTGGCCGGAGATTCGATGGTGGAGGCCGGCATCCTCGACGGCGACTATGCCCTGGTCCGCCGCACCGAAACCGCCCGCGACGGCGAAATCGTGGTCGCGCTGATCGAGGATAGCGAGGCGACGCTGAAATATTTCCGTCGCGAGGGCGCGATGATCCGCCTCGACCCCGCCAACCGCAGCTACGACCCCCAGCGCTACCGCCCCGAGCAGGTGCGGGTGCAGGGCAAGCTGGCCGGACTGCTGCGTCGCTACTAACTCGCAACAGCACATTTGACCGCGAAAACGCGGCGAGTGTGAACTTTGTGAACTTTGGCCAAATAGCCTTTGGCTGACAGTCACTTAGCCAAAATGCTAAATCACGGGTGCTGGTCCGTTTGACGCGGACCAGTGAACTTACCGTCACCCCGGCCTTGCGCCGGGGTCCCCTTCTTTGTTAGAACAGCGGAAACCCTACCGCCCATTCCCTGGCGCATAGGGGGTCCGAACCGCCTTGTACCACGCCAGCGGATGCGCCGGCGGCACCACACCTGCCGGCAACGCCCGCCCCGACACCTCGGCGAAATAGGCGATACAGGCATCCCGCCACCACTGCGCCTCGGCCCGCTGGATCGTCAGGAACTGGCTGACCTCGGCATGGCGCTGGTCATCCACCTTTCCTTTGAGCGCCGCCCACTGCCCCTGCATCGCCGCGACCTCGGCCACGCCCCGGTCGTACCGCCCGACCAATTCCTCCCACAGCGTCCGCCCCGACGCCATCCGCCGCTCCCACGGCACATGGTGGAACCACAGCAGCAGGTCCTCGGGCACCGTCGCCGGATCGCCCCACCGCTTTGCCAGTGCCGGCGCATATTGCCCGACCGCATCGCTACCGCTCCGCGTCCGGTCGAACCCGATCCCCACGCGGTCGGCCTTGTGATAATAGACCGGGTTCCAGTCCGGTCGCGCCAGATCGTCGACCCACGGCCCCGGCCCATAATGGTGCCCGGTCGCGAACAGGTGGTGCAGCCCCAGCGGCATCATGTAATCGACCACCGCCTGCCGCGACCGCAGCATCATCGCCGCCGCCGGCTCGGCCACCGCCTGCCCCCACGTCATCGCCGCCCAATCGCGCGCGATTGCGTCCGCCCGGTCATCCGGATTCCACGCCAGCCGCCCAAAGGCATACCAGTTCGCCTGATCGAACTGCGACCCGGACCAGTTACGGTCCGTCCCGACATTGGCGACCCCCGCCATCCCGCTCAGCCCACCCGGCCGTGCCAGCACGTCGGCAACGGTCGAACCCTTTCGCGGACGCCAGGTGTCGCTGCGCAGCACCTCCTCCCACATCGGCCCCAGATAGGCGAGGTGGGTGGCGAACCCCAGATACTCCTTGGTGATCTGCACTTCCATCATCAGGGGCGTGCGCGGCATCGCCCCGAACAGTGGATGGAACGGCTCGCGCGGCTGGAAATCGATCGGTCCGCTCTTGACCTGCACGATCACATTATCGGCGAATTTCCCGTCGAGCGGCTGGAACTCGCTATAGGCCTGCTTCGCGCGATCCTCTGGCTTGTCATGGGCATAGACGAACGCCCGCCACATCACGACCCCGCCATGGGGTTTGAGCGCGGCGGCCAGCATGTTCGCGCCCTCGGCATGGCTCCGACCATAATCCCCCGGCCCCGGCTGCCCCTCCGAATTGGCCTTCACCAGAAAGCCGCCGAAATCGGGGATGCGGGCATAGATTTCGTCCGCCTTTGCCTGCCACCATGCCGCAACCTGTGGGTCGAGCGGGTCGGCGGTCTTCAGGCCGCCGACCTCGATCGGGGCGGAGAATTTGGCCGAAAGGTAGACGCGGATGCCCCACGGGCGGAAGATCGCCGCCAACCGCTCGACCTTCTCCAGAAACGCCGGGGTCAGCATGTCCGGGCTGGCATTGACGTTGTTCAGCACGGTCCCGTTGATCCCGACCGACGCATTGGCCCGCGCATAATCGGTATAGCGCGGGTCGCTGAAGCCCGGCAGCTTTTGCCAATCCCACAGCGACTGCCCCGCATAGCCACGCTCGACATAGCCGTCGGGATTATCCCAATGGTTCAGCACCCTAAGCGCCAGCCGCGGCCGCTCGACGATCGACAGTCGGTCGAGTGCCTGCCCGGCCTGCGCGATCCGCAACAGCCGGAACGCGCCATACAGAACCCCCACCGGCCGGTGCGCTGCGATCACCGTGACGGCATGCCCGTCGACCACCACCGATCGCAGCACATAGCCCTCCGGCCCCAGTTCCGACAGCGGCAGGCGCAATGCCGAGATCCGCGACGACCGGGCAGTCCCGATCAAAATTGCCCCGTCCGCCATAGCACCCGCCGAAACCTGCCGACCGGTCAGCCCCGACAGTCCGCGCTCCAGTTCCGCCGCCGCGTGCGCGATCGTGGCATCCTGCTCATCCCGAACGACCACCGTCGCCTTCGCAGCGACCGCCGCCGCCTGCGGTGCCGGAAGCGTCCGATAGCGCAGCCACAGGTCATAGCCGTCCTCGGCACGGGCCGGCGCCGTCCACGCCATGCACAGCAGTACCGCCCACCCGATCGCTCTAAGCATCCTGCATCCCTTCCTCCCGTCTGACCGACGGCGTTGACTTGAGGGTATCATCCCAGACATGGTAACGCTACCACGTCAAAGAACGTGGGAGAGGGAGAGCCTGATGACCATGATCGATCGCCGCAGCATGTTGGCCGGAGGTGCCGCGATGTTCGCCGCGCAAGGCGTTTCCGCAACCCCGGCAGTGTTGACGCCGAAGGCCGCTGCCGCACAGCGCGGCCGCCGCTTCGGCTCCGCCTTCGCCTGGGCTCCGCCCGGACGTGATGCCGCGTCGTTCAACAATCCGGCCTATGTCGCACTGCTGCAGCGCGACTGCGCGGTGCTGGTCGCCGAAAACCAGATGAAGTGGCAGGCACTCCGCCCCGCCGCCGACCGGTTCGACTTCACCCAGTTCGACGCGATGGTCGATTGGGCGATGCGGCACGGCTTCGCGATGCGCGGGCACACGCTCTACTGGGCCTATTCCAAATGGTTTCCGGCGTGGCTCAACAACCAGGATTTCGGGCAGCGCCCGGCGACGGCAGCGGCGGGCATCCTCGACCAGCATATCGAGACCGTCACCAAACGCTATGGTCGCAAGATCGACAGCTATGACGTGGTGAACGAGGCGGTCGATCCCGATACCGGGGACTTGCGCGAAACGTCACTGTCGCGGGCGATGGGCGGGACGGCCAATGTCCTCGACCACGCCTTCCGCACCGCCCGCGCTGCCGTGCCACATGCCGAGCTGGTCTATAACGATTATATGAGCTGGGAAGATGGCAACGAGAAGCATCGCGCCGGCGTGCTGTCGTTGCTGGAGGCGTTCCGCCAGCGGGGCACGCCGGTCGATGCGCTGGGCGTGCAGTCGCATATCGGCCTGTTCCAGCCGACAACCAATGCCGGTGCGGTCGCCCACCGGTTGGAGCCCGAATGGCGGCGGTTCCTCGACCGGGTGGTGGCGATGGGATACCGGCTGGTCATTACCGAATTCGACGTGCGCGATCGCGGCCTGCCCGTCGCCGTGGGTCCACGCGACCGCGGCGTCGCCGACTTTGCGCGCGCCTATCTGGACATCATGCTGTCCTATCCGCAGCTGGGGGACGTCCTCGCCTGGGGCCTGAGCGATCGCTACAGCTGGCTGCGCGGGTTCGAACCGCGTCCCGACGGTGCGGTCGCGCGCGGCTGCCTCTATGACATGGACCTCCGCCCCAAGCCGCTGCGCGATGCGATCGTCGCGGCGCTGGCCGGCGGCGTGCCACGCAAACGCTGAACCGGCGGCGGTGTTACCCGCCGCCGCCCATCAATAATCGCGGCTGTAGCGCAGCGATGCGTTCGACCCGCCGAACGATCCGGTCTGCGACAACAGCCTCAGCGTCTTGGTCAGCGCGATCTGGATCTGCGTGGCGGTGAAGCCGCGCGCGTCGGTGATGATCTCGACATAGATATCGTCGGTCAGGTACTTGCCCGCCGCCAGCGACGTGCCGCGCCCGCTCGCCTCATCGCCGCCCATCACCCGCAGCCGGTCGAACCCGGTTGCCGAACGCAGCTTGCCCAGCGGGTTCAGCCCGCCACCACCCGAGCCGCGCAGCGAGTTCAACGCCGCCGCCAGCTGGATCGCCTCGGTCGCCGACAGGTTCGTCACCGAACTGCCGAACAACAGCCGTGACAGCACCTCGTCCTGCGCCAGCGACGGCGTGGAGTTGAACGCGATCTGCGGCGCCTGCGCGGTGCCCGACACGTTGATCGTGGCAGTGATCCCCTCGGCAGTGGTCGATGCGACGATATCGATGACGGGGTTCATATAATCCTCGCCCTCGAACCGGATCATGCCGCGTTCGACCTCGAACCGCTTGCCGGCGAACGAATAGGTCCCGCGCACGAGCTGCAACTGCCCGTTGATCGTCGGCGCGGCGGACGTGCCGGCGACGCGCAGGTTCGCCTGCCATTCCGATTCCAGCCCCATGCCCGACACGAACAGCCGGTTGTCGGCTCGCACCCGCAGCGCGAGGCGGAACAGGCCGGCGGATGCCGCCGCCTGCCGCTGCTGCACGGCGTTCGGCCGGTTCGCATCGCTCTTGCGCCGGACCCCGGTCAGCTCCGGCACTTCGGCCGCACCCTGGCGGATGATCTGGTAGCGGGCCTCGGGGATGATGATATCGCCCGAGATCAGCCCACCGTCGCGCCCGTTCTGGATACGGATGTCGCCGGTCGCCGACGCGCCCAACGCATCGCTGCGCGCGAGCTGGGCATTGCGCAGCTGTGCCTTGATATCGATCGGGAAGCCGCTGTTCGCCGCCAGCCCGACCGTGCCCTGTGCAGCGACCGTCCCTTCGCCGGCACGCGCGCGCATCTGGGTCAGTTCGAACCGATCGTTGGTGAACCGCCCGTCGATGCCGAGATTGGTCAGCCGGGTGCCCAGCGTCTCATTCTCATAGGTCAGGTTGTTCGCCCGGACGATGCCGGTCAGCTGCGGTGCCTGCACCCGTCCGCCGAAATCGGCGGCAAGGCCGATCGGCCCCGACAATTGCTGGTCGGCCAGCCCCGCGAAGGAGAACAGCACGCCCGCCGGCCCATTATACCGGATGCCGCCCGACAGTGGTGCCGCCAGCATCCGCGTGACCCACGATCCGCTGCCCGGCGGCAGCGGCCGGAGGTTCGCGACCATCCGCCCCACCGTCGTCGTGCCGCGCCGGATCAGCGCACGGCCGCTGCCGCCTTCGGGACGAAGATCGCCGGCAAAGACGATATCGACCGGTTCGGAGATCGAGGCGAGGCTGGTCCGCTGGAAATTGCGGATGGTCAGCCGGGCATCTGCGCGCGGGAAGCTCTGATCCGCTGCCTGCGCGAAATCGAGGCTGCCCGTCGCGGTGCCGCCAAGCCCGGTGTCGGGGACGAAGGCGTTGACGATGCTCAGGTCCAGCCGGTCGAGCCGGGTCTGGATCGACATGCCATTGCCATAGACACCCGCCGCACGGATCGAACCCTGCGCGAAATCGATACGGGTCGGATACAGGCGATAGCCGCCCGGAGCCGAGGTGATCCGCGCCGGGTTGACCGTCTTGAACGGGATCGAATTGGCGACACCCTGCAACGCGACCAGGTAGTCGTTCGGCCGCAGCCGCGCATTGGCCGCGACCCGGAACGGGACGCCCGACGATCCTTCGGTAAACAGCTGCGCGGTGCCGTTGCCGCCGCGATAGTTGATCTTGGCGCGGCTGCGCTGGACGACGAAATCACCCATCGACAGGTTCGCGACCTGCGCGTCGGCGACGATTTCCGGCTGGTCGTACAGCACCGCGCTGCCGGTCACGATCGCGCGACCGATCCGCAGGCCCATATTGCCGGGGATCACCGCGTTCGATGCCTGCGCATTGACGTCGGCGCGCTGGAACTTGCCCTGCGCCGACAGTCGGGCGATGCCCGCGACGCCCGATCCGGCGAAGTTCACCCGGCCCGCGAACGGGCCGGCGTCGGTCGCTTCGATCCGGCCGTCGATGTTCATGCCGGCAAAGGTCGCCGAACGGATGTCGGCCGCCAGGCGCGGCGCGGTCGACAGCAGCACGTCGGCGCGGAACGGGCCGTAATCGGTGTTGCCCGTCGCCTGGATCGCATAGCGATCACCCTGCCCGCGCACCCGCGCCTCCAATCCGGTCAGCCCGACACCGACACCCGGTCGCGCGGCCCGCAGCAGCACCTGCGGCGCGGCAACGGTACCGGTCACCCGTGCGGTAAGCGGACCATATTGCGTCGAATATGCATCGGCATTGAACAGCAGCGGCCCGGCCGGATCATACCGTCCCGAACCGTTGGTGATGCGGAACTGTGGCGCGTTCATCCGCACGTTGGCGAAGCTGACGATCCCGTCCGGCCCCACCCCGACATCCGCCCGCGTGGTGGTGACATTGCCGCCCAGGAAGTTGCGGATGCCTTCGTTGAACAGCCGCGTCGTCTGCGCCACGACCCGCCCCTTGATCCCGAAGCCGCCATTCGGCGCGGCGTAGAGGCTGGCATCGGTCGTCAGGTTCAGGATGCCGATGCTGGCAACCTCGTAATCGTTGATCCGCCCCTTGATCGCACCGGTATAACGCCCGGTGGTCAGGTTCGCGGCTACGATCGCGGTCGCATCAATCCGGTCGGATCGGATACGCAGATTGTCGGACAGCACCTGATCGCCCGAAATGGCCAGGTCGCCGTTCAGCGCGACATTGGTGACCAGCCCGCCGACGGCCGCGTTCAACCCGGAAATCCGGCGCGCTTTCGCCGCGATCGGGATCAGGATGCGGTTGGAATCGACCGTCGCCTTGCCCTCGGCATATAGCTGTTCGACGACGGTTTCGCCGAAGCCCAGTGCGGCGGCCTGTACCTTGTAATCCACGGTCGGCGTGGCGAACGCACCGTCCAGCACGACGGCGGCGCGCACCGATCGGCCGTTCAGGTTCGGCGCGATCGCCCCGGGCGTCAGCAGCATCGCTTCGGTGCGGAAATTGCCGAACCGGCTGTTGCCCAGATCGAGCAGACCGGCGGCGTTCACTGCCAGCGCGCTGGAACGCAGCTGGATGCGCGTATCGGCCTTGCGGTTTGCCAGCGCGGCGTCGATCGCCACGACCATGCGCGGAGCGGTCAGCCGCTCGACCGGTCCCAGCAGGATCAGCCCCGGCCGCGTCGATCCGCGCACCGTGAAACGACCATCGCGACCGGTCAGCGCTAGGTCGGCAAGCGGCTGTCCGCCGAGCGTTCCGGCCAGCCGTCCGCGCCAATTGGCCCAGTCCCCCTGCCCGTCGACCGTGGCGACGATCGGCGCCTTCAGCCCGGCCATGCCGGCAATCATGCCATTGGCCGGCCCGGTGATCCGCGCATCGACGTCGAACCGGTTATCGTCGGGAACGGCATCGAGCTTCAGTGCAACCCGGTCGCCGCCGGCCACGCCCGGCGCGGCGATGGTTGCGGCATTGGCGGTCACCTGTGCGCGGCGGTCGGCGATATGCACCTCACCGTCGAGCTTCGCGAGATGGCGCTGCCCGGTCACCGCCGGCCCGACCTCGATCCGGTCGACGACCAGGCGGTTCACATCGATGTCATAGTCGGGCAGCAGCGGCGCGTTGAGATCGCTCGGCGGCGTGTCCTTCAGCACCGGATTGCGGGCGTAGCGGACCAACGGGCTGGTCAGGCTGCGGATATCGACATGCCCGTTCGCAAAGGCGAAGGGCCGCCAGTCAACCGCGATCGCCGGCGAATAGGCGAAGACACCCTTCGTATCGCTCAGCCGCAGGTCGCGAACCGTCATCGCGCCGTAGAGCGATCCATCGATCCGTCCGATATTTACCTTCAGCCCCGAGGCGGTGGTGTAGCCGTCGAGCTTGCCGACGACGAACCCGCGCCCCGGCCCAGTGTTCAGACCGAACACCAGCGCCACGAGCAGGAGCAGGAGCGCGACGATCGCGATGCCGATCCATTTCAGGATTTTGACCCATAGCGGGCGGTCACGCACGACGACGGTTTCGGTGGCGGGCATGTCGATGTCGGTCATCAGAATGCCTGCCCGATCGAGATATAGAGCGCGATCTTGGATTCTCCGGGGCGCCGGGCGATCGGCGTCGCGACATCGACCCGCATCGGGCCGAAATTGGTGTAGAAACGGCCGCCGATCCCCGCGCCAAAGCGGAGGTCGGAGCCTTTGGGCAGGCTCGATTCATAGACCTGCCCGGCGTCGATGAACGGCACGATCCCGAAATTGCCGAAGCGATAGCGCGCCTCCAGCGCGAATTCGTTCAGGCTGCGGCCGCCGATCGGCCGGTTGAGGTTGTTGCCATCCTCGTCCACCTCCGGCGTGCGGGGGCCAAGCTCCTGAAAGCCGAAGCCGCGCACCGACCCGCCGCCACCGGCATAGTAACGCCGCGACGGGGCAAGGTCGTCGCGCGCGATCCCCTGGATTGATCCGGCGCGGGCGCGACCGGCGATGACGATGCTCTCGCCGATCGGGTAATATGCGGTTCCTTCGACCATGAACCGGCCATAGGGGCGCGTGGCCCCCTGCACCGATGCTTCGGGGCTGGCGTTCAGTTTCAGGCGGAAGCCCTTGGTCGGGTTCAGCAGATTGTCGGACGTGTCGAACCCGGCGAACAGCGGCAGCGCGGCGATGCCATAGGTCTTGCGACGACGCGCGCCGACGTCGAAGTCATAGGTGTCTTCGTTGGTGCCGATCAGTTCGGCGCCATAGGCATAGGTAAAGCGCTTCTGCCAGATCGGCGTGGAATCGTACGACCAGCGGATGCCGAGCGTCCCGGTAAACGCCTCGAACGCGTTATAATTGCTGCGGCTGGCATTGGCGAGAATCTGGAAGGTCCGATCGCGCCGCCCGGCGTTCGACCGGCGGAACGTGACGCCCGCCCCCTGTTCCTGCGTTCCCGCCACGCCGCGCACGATCAGCGCACCTTCCGGCGGGAAGAGATTGCGATGCGTCCACGATCCTTCGAGGCGGATACCCTGCCCCGTGCCATAGCCCGCTTCGCCGGCCAGCGTCCGTGCCGGCCCGGCGTCCTGCTTGACCAGCAGATTGACATATTCGGTGCCGTCCGGCGCGACCTGCCCGGTGCGCTGCGGCTCGACCGACACGCCCGAGAACAGCCCGGTCGACACCAGCGCCGCGCGCAGGTCGTCGACCTTGCGATTGTCGTACAGCTCGCCCTGCTTGAACCGGGCGAGCACGCCGACATGCTCGGCATCGAAGGCGAGCTTGCCCGTCGTGGAATAGGTGCCGAACGACGAGCGCGGCCCGGTCGTTACAGGCAGGGTATAGGCCCCGGTGACGGTCGTATCATCGAGCAGAATATCGCGCTGGCCGACCTGGACGAACGGATAGCCCTGCTGCGGCAGCTTCAGGCTGACATTGGCCTCTGCCGCCTGGATACGTTCGGCATCGATCGGATCGCTGACCTTCAGCGGCAGCTCGCGCTGGACCAGGTTCGGCGGTACGGTCGGCTGGGTATCGATGCGGATCCAGCCCAAGGTGAACTGCTTGCCCGGAAGGGCCGTGACGACCGCGCGCACCTTCTGCCCCGGCGGTGTTTCGATCGCGGAGGTCGCGGTGCCGTCATAATAGCCCTTGGCGCGCATGATCCGAACGGCGAGTTGCTCGTCCTCCTTCGCACGGGCCTGCACCATCGCGGCGTTCGCGGCCTTGCCATCGCCTTCGCGCAGCGCCGACAGCGCGCGGAACTGCGTCTCGCCATCGATCGCGTCGAGGCCCTTGATGACGGTATCGTAACGGATTTCCACCGCGCGCTTGTCGTCCACCCCGGCGACTTCGACCGGGGTCACGTTGAACGACGACAGCGGCGTCAGCGGCTGGGCAAGCTCGGGCGCTTCGGGCTGTACCGCATCGGGCAGGGTTTCGGCGGGGAGCTGCGCTTCGGTCGCGGGCGCGGCCGGTGCCGGCAACGGCTGGACCTGCGGCGCCGGCGACGGCTTGGCATCAAATCCCGACAAGGGCTCAAGCGGCGCGTTAATGTCGCTGGAAAGGCTGGGCAGCGCCGCCTCGAACTCGCGATCGGGAACGATCGGCTCGATCGGCGGTTGCGCGGTGGTGGCGGTCGTCGGCGGTGTAACGCGATCCTGTGCCCTCGCGACCGGGATCATCATCGTACTGGCAAGCAGCGCAACCACCGTCGAGGCGCGAAATTCCCCCAAAACTTGTCCCCGTCCCCTTGGCGGACGTTGCGACACACAACCCCCGTGAACCGAAAACGCCATGCGAACGAATTGGTTCATATCGAAATTTCACTGCATCCGATCCTGCCGCCGCTGCGTTGGTCGACGGCAGCAAGGGGAGCAGCGTTGACCGATACCGTACCGCCGATCGACCCGGCCACCATCCCGGGCAGCGCGTCTGAACATCCATGGCAGCATCCGTGGCCTGCGTGGCGTGCGATTTTCTTCCGCGTCTACACGATGGTCGGCTATCACAACCTGTCGCTGATGGCCGCCGGGGTTGCCTTCTACGCCTTTCTCTCGTTCGTGCCGCTCCTGGGTGCGATCGTCATGACCTATGGACTGATCGCTGATCCCGCCACGGTCGCGCGGCATATGGAGACGATCTTCGAACTGGTGCCGGCCGACGCCGCCCGGCTGATCTCCGACCAGTTGATCGCTGTCGTCACCACCGCATCGACCCAGGCGGGCCTGGGCCTGTTCATCGCATTGCTGCTGTCGATCTATGGCGCGATGCGCGCTGCCAGCGCGATCATCCAGGCACTGAACGTGATTTATGAGGAAGAAGACGAGCGCAGCATCGTCATCACGACGCTGTTGTCCGCGATGCTGACGATCGCGGCGATCTTTGCCGGCGTCGTTGGCATCCTGTCGGCAGGCGTCTTGGCGTGGATTCGCAGCGAAACCGCATTCCTCGGCACCGTCGGCGCGATCGTCGTGCAGGGGGCGACGTGGCTGGTCGCCGCGCTGA
Source organism: Sphingomonas sp. Leaf9 (assembly GCF_001421355.1). Taxonomy (GTDB): domain Bacteria; phylum Pseudomonadota; class Alphaproteobacteria; order Sphingomonadales; family Sphingomonadaceae; genus Sphingomonas. The sequence continues at coordinate 73,540 of NZ_LMKC01000001.1, forward strand.
TCGCCAGCGCCGCAATTGCCTTTGCCTATCGCTACGGGCCGGATCGGGCGCGGGCCAAATGGCGCTGGCTGTCGGTCGGATCGGTCGCCGCCACCCTGCTCTGGCTGCTCGCAACCGTGCTGTTCGGGCTCTACGCGGCCAATTTCGCCAATTACAACGCAACCTATGGCGCGCTGGGCGCGGTCGTCGTGCTACTGATGTGGCTGTTCGTGTCGAGCTTCGCGATCCTGATCGGCGCGGAGATCAATGCGGAGGCCGAGCGACAGACGGCGGTGGACTCGACGGTGGGCCACCCGCTGCCGATGGGAAAGCGCGGCGCGCGCCTTGCCGACAGTCTGCCGAGCACGCGTCAGATGAAGCCGCGGCGCGACCGTTACTGACCAGCGGTTCGCTGCTCCATCGCATCGGCCGCTGCCTGGACGCGGGCCAGCATGTCGCGCAGGACGTCAATTTCCTGCGCGCTGAACGATGCGAACAGTTCCTGTTCGATCAGCAACGCCTTGGGCGCGACCTCATCGTACAGCGCCCGGCCGGATTTCGTGAGCCGCAGCAGGTGCGACCGCTGATCACCGGCATTCGCACTGCGCTCGACCAGCCCGCGATCGACCAGCGCGATCGCGCCGCGGCTGACCGTAACCTTGTCCATCCGGGTGGCGACGCACAGCGCCTGCTGCGTGATGCCGTCATGTTCCGCAATGACGGTGACCAGCCGCCATTCGGGGATACGGAGGCCGAACAGCGAGCGATAGGTGGAGGCGATGGCGTCCGACACCCGGTTCGATGCAATCGACAGGCGATACGGAAGGAAGTCGTCCAGAAGCAGTCGTTTGTTCACGACGGCAATTGTTGCCGCTGTCCCCGCCGCCCGTCAACCGGCGGAACCGGTATCGCACGCGAAACGTAATGATGGTCCATTCACGAGCCGGGATCTCCGCGATGTTCAATTGGAAGCACGAGGCGCAGGACAGCCTCGAAGCACTGCTGTTCGACCATATCGACGATCGCGCCTTCCCCTGTGTCGGAGCGAAATCGGCCATGGCGCGGGGCACGCTCGACGTTCTCGCCTGCTCCCGGATCGACAGCGCGTGGGACGATGTCCGCATCCACGACGCACTGATGCGGCTGGCGGAGGATTATCGCCGCGACCGGGCGATGTACCGTAGCTTCGCGGTGATCTTCGAGGGGCCGGACGACCTGAGCGAACCGCAATTCGAACATGCGCTGTGGCAGCGGGTGCAGTCGCTGTCGGACAAGGATGTGTGGCGCGGGCAGGATTATGACGCGCGGGTCAGCGCCGATCCCGACAACCCCCATTTCTCGCTGAGCTTCGGTGGCGAGGCTTTCTTCATCGTCGGCCTCCATCCCCGCGCCAGCCGTCCCGCGCGTCGGTTCGAACGACCGACGCTCGTCTTCAACCTGCACGACCAGTTCGAACGGCTGCGCGCCGAGGGTAAATACGAGACGATGCGTGAGAAGATCCTGGTCCGGGACGAGGCGCTGGCCGGCAGCCGCAACCCGATGCTTGCCCGCCATGGCACCACCAGCGAGGCTCGGCAATATAGCGGCCGGGTGGTCGACGACCGCTGGGCCTGCCCGTTCCACTATACGGGTGCGCCGAAGTGAACGTCTCCATTCCCGAACGATCCGGCACCGCGTTCCGGCTGGCCAAGGGCGATACGCTGGTCGTAATCGATCCGCGCGGGTGCCAGGTCGCCGACCTGCTGGCGTTCAACGCCGATGATCTGGACGAGGTGATCTCCTCCGGTCGGACGCTGGATTATGCCGAGACGATCCGGCTGACCACCGGCCACGCGCTCTATTCGAACCGCAGCCGGGTGATGCTGGACATCGTCGACGATACCGTCGGCACCCACGACTTCCTGCTGACGCCGTGTTCCTACGACACGTTCCACCATTTCTATCCCGACCTGCCGCCGCATCGCGGCTGTTTCGGCAATCTCGCTGCCGCGCTGGAGCCGTATGGCGTGCAGCCCGATCGCATCCCGGTGGCGTTCAACTGCTTCATGAACGTGCCGATCGATGGCGCGACAGGACGCCTCAGTGTCCTGCCGCCGCTTAGCAAGGCAGGCGACTCGATCACGTTCCGCGCGGTGATGGATCTGGTGATCGGCCTCACCGCCTGTTCCGCGCCCGCATCGAATGGCGGCAGTTTCAAGCCGATCGAATATCGGATCGAACCTGCCTAAACCGCCCAGCTGAGAAACGCGGCCCCGGCGAGCAGCGTGCCCAATGGCAACCGGTCGGTTGCCGTCGTCCGGCGACCGAGCAACGCGAGGGCCAGCACGACCGCCAGACCTGCCAGGGACGCGATCAACAGCACCTGTGGCAACGCGCGCCAACCGAGCCACAGGCCGATCGCCCCGAACAGCTTCGGATCGCCACCGCCCAGCCCGATCCGCCCGCGCACCCGGCGATACCCTTCAGCCGCCAGCCACAGCACACCGAACCCCGCCACGCCGCCGATCAGCCGCGCTTTCAGGTCGGCACCCAGCCCCGCCAAGCCGCCGGCCAACGCCACCACCGCCAGCGTTCCCGTCAGCGCATCGGGCAACCAAAAGGCTACATGGTCAACCGCTCCCAGCGCCAGCAACAGCCAGCCGCACGCCGCGCCGGCCACGCCCTCCCACCCCGGTGCTACCAGTCCGGCGACGACCCCGATACCGGCGCCCAGCAACTCGGTAACGGCATGGCCCGGCGCGATCCTCCCACCGCACATCCGGCACCGTCCCTGCAACAGCACGAAGCTGACGATCGGTATCAGCTCCATCGCGGTCAGCGTCCGCCCGCACCCGTCGCACATCGACCGCCCCACCAGCGCCGATCGTCCCGCCGGCCAGCGGATAACGATCGTCGCGATGAAGCTGCCAAACACCGCGCCCAGCGTTCCCAACAGGATCGGCCAGAAAGCGGAAGGCAGCGCAAGCATCATGGTCCGCGGCCTAGCGCGATTGCGGCGGCGCGGCCATCGCCCTAGATGATAACAAACGAAACAATGATAATTCCCGGAGAGCGTTCCATGTCCGATCCCGTCGTCATCCTGTCCTATGCCCGCACGCCGATGGGCAGTTTCCAGGGGGCGCTGTCGGGTGCCACCGCAACGCAGCTGGGCGCGACGGCGGTCGGCGCGGCGGTCGCGCGGGCCGGCCTGTCGGGCGAAGCGGTCGAGCGCATCTACATGGGCTGCGTCCTGCCCGCCGGGCTGGGACAGGCCCCGGCGCGGCAGGCGGCGTTGGGTGCGGGATTGCCGCAGCATGTCGAGGCAACGACCGTCAACAAGATGTGCGGATCGGGAATGCAGGCGGTGATGATGGCCGCCGACAGCATCGCCGCCGGCTCGGCCGATATCATCGTCGCGGGCGGCATGGAGAGCATGACCAACGCCCCCTACCTGTCGCAGCGTCACCGCAGCGGCGCGCGGATCGGCCATGACCGGCTGCTCGACCATATGTATCTCGACGGGCTGGAGGATGCCTATGAACCCGGCCGGCTGATGGGCAGCTTTGCCGAGGAAACCGCCGCCGCCTATGGCTTCACCCGCGAGGCGCAGGACGCCTTTGCGATCGAATCGCTCACCCGCGCGCAGGCGGCACAGGCATCGGGCGCGTTCGATCGCGAGATCGTGGCCATGGAGATCGCCGGGCGAAAGGGCACGACCACCGTCCGCCTCGACGAACAGCCCGGGCGTGGCGACGTTACAAAGATTCCGACGCTGAAGCCCGCCTTTGCCAAGGACGGCACGATCACCGCCGCCAACGCTTCCTCGATTTCCGACGGCGCGGCCGCGCTGGTGCTGGCGCGCGCCTCGGTCGCCGAGCGGCTGGGGCTGACCCCGATCGCGCGGATCGTCGCCCATGCCGGATACGCCCATGCCCCCGCCCGCTTCGCCACCGCACCGGTCTTCGCAATGCGCCGCGCGATGGAGCGGGCCGGCTGGAGCGCGGACGCGATCGATCTGTTCGAGGTGAATGAGGCGTTCGCCTGCGTCACCATGGCGGCGATGCACGACCTGGGCCTGCCCCACGACCGGGTGAACGTGCACGGCGGTGCCTGCGCGCTTGGCCATCCGATCGGGGCGAGCGGCGCGCGCGTGCTGGCCACGCTGTTGTCGGCACTGGAGACGCGCGGGCAGCGGCGCGGACTTGCGTCGTTGTGCATCGGCGGAGGCGAGGCGACCGCGCTGGCGCTCGAAATGGTCGACTGAGGACCGGAACCTTATCGCCCCGCCCGGCGTAGGCTACGCCACAGGCGTAGAAAAGGAATTGCCGTGGCGGATCGGGACGATGTGGTGGGATATGACGGCCCGGCAGGCGGTTGGGGCTCGGTCAAGGGGATGTCGAAGGTCCTCGCCAAGGAGCGTAACCGCCCCGCCGCGCTGGCGCAACTCGCCCGGCAGAACAAGACCAAGGGCTTCATGTGCACGTCCTGCGCATGGGGCAAGCCGGCCGAGCCGCACCCGTTCGAATTTTGCGAAAACGGCGCCAAGGCGACCCTTTGGGACCTGACGCCCAATCGCTGCACGCCCAATTTTTTTGCCGAGCATTCGGTCAGCGAATTGAAGACGTGGAAGGATTTCGACCTCGAGCATGTCGGGCGGCTGACGCACCCGATGCGTTACGACCATGCCACCGACCATTATGTCGAATGCGGCTGGGACGAGGCGTTCGCCGCGATCGGCACCGAACTGCGCGCGATCGACCCGAAGAAGGCGATCTTCTACGCCTCGGGCCGGGCCAGTCTCGAAACCTCGTATCTCTACGCGCTGTTCGCCCGCCTCTACGGCCACAACAACCTGCCCGACAGCTCGAACATGTGCCATGAGACGACCTCGGTCGCGCTCAAGAAGACGATCGGCGCGCCGGTCGGCACCTCGATCCTCGACGATTTCGAACATTGCGATGCGATGTTCTTCTTCGGCCAGAATACCGGGTCGAACAGCCCGCGCTTCCTCCACCCCTTGCGCGACGCGGTGAAGCGCGGGTGCAAGATCGTAACGTTCAACCCGGTCAAGGAACCGGGCCTGATCGCCTTCACCGATCCGCAGAACCCGTTCGAAATGGCGACGCGCAGCGAGACGAAGATCAGCTGCCAATATCATCAGGTAAAGCCCGGCGGCGACGTCGCGGTGATGATCGGCCTCGCCAAGCATGTGCTCGCCGCCGAGGACAAGAGCTGGGCCGAGCATCAGGTCCATGTGCTCGATATCGACTTCATCGAACAGCACACCCATGGCTGGGCCGAATTCGAAGCGATGGTCCGCGCGACCGACTGGGCCGATATCGAACGCGAAAGCGGCCTGCCCCGCGCCGATATCGAAGCGGCGGGACAGGTCTATGTCGAGGCGGATCGCACGATCGGCATCTACGGCATGGGCCTGACGCAGCAGGTGAACGGCTTCGATAACGTCGCGACCTATGTCAACCTGCTGCTGATGAAGGGCAATATCGGGCGCGTCGGCACCGGCATGTCGCCGGTACGCGGGCACAGCAACGTGCAGGGCCAGCGCACCGTCGGCATTTCGGAAAAGCCCGAACTGGTGCCGATGGACCGCCTGCGCGAGCTGTTCGATTTCGAACCGCCGATGGACCATGGCCACAACACCGTCGCCGCCTGCGAAGGCATCCTGAAGGGCGAGATCGATGCCTTCCTGTCGCTTGGCGGCAATTTCCTGCGCGCGATCCCCGATCTGGAACGGATCGAAGCGGCGTGGCCGCAGATGCGCCTGACGGTGCAGATCGCGACGAAGCTGAACCGCAGCCACCTCATCAACGGCAAGGTCGCCTATCTCCTCCCCTGCCTCGTGCGGACCGAGGTCGACCAGCAGGCAGGCGGCGAACAGATCGTCACGATCGAAGATACGTTCAGCCACATCCACGGATCGATCGCGACGCACGAACCGGCGAGCGAGCATCTGAAGTCCGAGGTCGCGATCGTCGCCGGCATCGCGAAGGCGACGCTCGACCCCAATCCGAAGGTCGACTGGGACGGATGGACCGGCGACTATGCCAAGGTCCGCAAGCTGATCGAGGATACCTATCCCGACCAGTTCCACGATTTCGAGGAACGGATGTTCACGCCCGGCGGCTTTTATCGCGGCAATTCCGCACGCGAGCGGGTGTGGAAGACGGAGAGCGGCAAGGCGGAATTCACCGTGCCGCGTTCGCTGTCGGGCACAAACATTCCCGACGCGCCGGGCCGGTTGCGGCTGGTGACGCTGCGGTCGAACGATCAGTTCAACACGACCATCTATGGCTATGACGACCGCTTTCGCGGCATCACCGGCACGCGCGACGTCGTGCTGATGAACCCGAAGGAGATCGAGAAGGCCGGTCTGCACAAGGGGCAGGTCGTGACCATCGTCGGCGACGGCGACGACGGCATCGACCGCCGCGTTTCGGGCCTGAAGGTCGTGCCGTTCGACCTGCCCGATGGCTGCATCGCCGGCTATTATCCCGAACTCAACCCGCTGATCCCGCTTGGCTGGCATGATTTCGGGTCGCAGACGCCGGCTGCAAAGGCGGTGCCGGTGCGTATCGTCGCCTGATGGACCAGGGGGGGCATGCCACCCGGCGCTTCGACCGGGTGGCCGCATCGGGGGATGCCGAACGACAGGAACGCGCGGTCGCGGTCGAGGCGCCGATCGCGGTCGAGGTCAATGGATTGGGCTATGCCGTGCTGATGGCGACGCCCGCCGACTTGGCCGATCTGGCGTACGGCTTCGTGCTCGCCGAACGGCTAGTCGACAATGCGCGGGAAGTGATCGACGTGACGGCGCATGGGATTGCGGCGGGCACCTTGTTGCGCGTGACCCTCACGCCCGCACGCCACGACCGCGTGGCCGATCGCGTGCGGCACCGGGTGTCGGAATCGTCGTGCGGGCTGTGCGGGATCGAAAATCTCGAACAGGCGCTGCGGCCGCTGCCCCCCCTGTCAGCGACGAGCGCGGCTTCACCGGCGGCGGTTCTTACGGCAGCGGCAGCGCTGCGCGATCACCAGCCTCTGGCCCGTGCAACCGGCGCCACCCATGCCGCCGCGCTGTGTGCTCCGGACGGCACGATCCGGCTGGTGCGCGAGGATGTCGGGCGGCACAACGCCTTCGACAAGCTGATCGGCGCGATGCGGCGCAGCGGCCGCGACTGGGACGGCGGTTTTGCCCTGCTCTCGTCGCGCTGCTCTTTCGAACTGGTCGAAAAGGCGGTGCTGGCCGGCTGTCCGTTGCTCGCGACGCTGTCGGCGGCGACCACGCTGGCGGTCGACCGTGCCGCCGCCGCCGGCCTGTCGCTACGGACATTAGTGCGGAGCGACACGGTGCTGGCGTCGTGATCCTCGGGGCGATCCTTGCCGGCGGACGCTCGACCCGGTTCGGGAGCGACAAGGCGCTGGCGACGCTCGGTGGGCGGGCGTTGATCGACCGGGTGGTTGATGCGCTTGCCCCCCAGGTCGATGCGCTGGTCGTGGTCGGCCGGACGCACCCCGGCATCGTCAGCATCGCCGACCGCCCCGCCCCCGACCTGGGGCCGCTGGGTGGGATCGGGGCCGCGCTGCATCATGCGGCAACGCACGGCTTTGCGCAGGTGCTGACCGTGCCGTGCGATGCCCCTCTGCTGCCCGCCGATCTGCGCCGGTACCTAGCGGCCGCCGGGCCGGCGGTGTATCTATCCGACCTGCCGGTGGTGGGGTGGTGGCCCGCGACGGCGGCGACCACGCTCGACGCATTGCTGGCAGCAGGGGGATCGCGATCGGTTCGCGCCTTTGCCGACCAGATCGGCGCACGGGGCATCAGCGGCCCGTCCGAAATTGCGAACGTCAACACCCCGGCCGATCTGGCGCTGCTGGCGAAGCACGATATAGCCGACCGGTGATGACCGCATCGTTCCTGATCCTGCGCATCGGCGATACCCGCCTCGCGCTGCCCATGGCGGCAGTGCGCGAGGTGCTGCCGCTGCTGCCGATCGACGCGCCGCCGGGCCTCCCGCGCCCGTTGCTCGGCTTCGTGACGTTGCAGGGGCGGCCGGTACCGGTGCTGGCCCCGCGCGTGTTGCTCGATCCGCAGCACGCGCCGGCAGCAATCGATCTGTCGGCGCATCTCGTCCGCCTGCGTGACGATATCTGCCTGCTGGTCGACCGGGCAGAGGATGTCGCGTCCGGTGTGGTCGGGCCCCTTGCCCCCGGCCACAGCCTGAACGCCGCGATCGTCGGCGAACTGCCGCTGGCGACCAGCGGCATCGCCCATGTCGTCGCGCCCGACCGGCTGCTGCTGGACGGCGAACGCGCGGCGCTGGCGGTGCTGACCGCCGCCGCCGCCGAACGCCGCGACCAATGGAGCGCGGCATGATCGGCGACGACGCTTTTGCCGAGGTGAAGGCGCTGGTGATCGCGCGAACCGGCCACCATTATTATGCGGACAAGGACGCCCAGCTTGCCGATCGCGTCGCGCAGCGGATGGTCGCGACCGGCGATAAGACGATCGGCGACTATCGCGCGCGACTGCGCGATCCGGCCGATCCCGAATGGCCGCTGCTCGAAAGCGCGGTCACGATCAACGAAACGTTCTTCTTCCGCTTCGCCGAACAGTTCGAGGCGCTGAAGACCCATATCCTGCCCGCGATGATCGACCGCCACCGGGAGGACCGCCGGCTGCGGATCTGGAGCGTCGGCTGCTCGACTGGAGCGGAGGCGCATTCGGTCGCGATCCTGCTCACCGACCTGCTGGGCGACGCGATCGCCGACTGGCGCATCGCGCTGACCGGCACCGATATCGACGAAGCGGCGCTGGAGGCGGCGCGCCAGGCCGAATATTCGTCCTGGGCACTGCGTACGATGGGCGAAGGCGAGCGCACGCGGCTGTTCGACCGGACGGGCGAGCGCTATCGGTTGAAGGACCGGTATCGTGGGCTTGCCCGGTTCGAACGCCACAACCTGCTGGCGATGATCGACGCCGCCGCGCCGCTGGGGTTCAGCGATTACGACCTGATCCTGTGCCGCAATGTGCTGATCTATTTTTCGCAGGACGACTCGACCGCGATCGTCGGCGCGCTGGTCGCGCGACTGGCGACCGACGGCATCCTGCTGCTCGGCCATGCCGAACCCAATCCCGGCTTCGACGCGGTGGCCGACAGCGACCTGAGCGCCGGCATCCTGACCTATCGTGCCCCGGGCACGCGGCAGAGGCCCGTGCCCCCACCCGCGCCGCCTGTGCCGCCGCCCCCGGCAGCACGCGCGCCCCGCCCCGTCCCAATCCGGGTAATGATGGCTCCACCCGTTCCGGCCCCCGAACCAACGGTCATCCGCGCTCCCGACGCGGTCGCGCATTATTTTACCGCGCTCGACGCACTGGCATCGGGCGACAAGGACCGCGCCGAACGGGCGTTTCGCGACGCGCTGTATCTCGACCGCTCCTTTGCAATGGCGCATTATCAGTTCGGCCATTACCTGCTGGCGCAGGGACGCACGCCCGATGGTCGCCGCAGCCTGACCAATGCGCTGCGTGTCGCCAGCGCCCTTGCCCCCGATACCGAACTGGCCGAAGGCGACGGGATGACCGCCGGCGCGATGACCGCCGCCATCCGCCATGCGATCGGAACCGGGCAATGAACGCACCCATCCTGTCCGCCGACGGCCTCGATGCCGATGCGATCGCCGCGATCCTCGCCGCGCGTCAGCACAGGCACGCGCAGGCGCGGCAGGCCGACGACCGGCCGACCGAAACGCTGCTGGTGTTCGAACTGGGCGGGGTCGCGCACGGCCTGCCGATCGACTGCGTACGCGCGGTCGCTCCGTTGCCGAAGGTCACGCGCCTGCCCGGCGCGTCCGCGCCGTTGAGCGGGCTGGTCGCGTGGCGGGGCACGGTGGTGAACCTGTTCGCGCTCGCCACTCTGCTCGACCGTGACGCGGCGGGAGCCGCGACGATGATCGTCCTGCGGCACGATGCACCCCGCATCGCGCTGTCGGTCGATGCGGTGGCGGGGGTGGTGACGATGCCCCGGCACGACGCTACCCCCACGCTTTCGACGCTCGTCATCGATGGCGACGAACGGTTGACACGCATCGACCCCATCGTGCTGATCGAACGACTACTCCCCGCCCGTCTTCAGGAAGGATAAGGTTTGTCCGTCTCTACCCGGATCGCCGCCGGTTTCGCGGCCCTGACCGCGATCCTCCTCGCGCTCGGCGTCTATGCCCTGGTCCAGATCGGCGAGGTCCGCCAGACCGTCGACCTGATCGTCGAACGCGACCTTGCCTCGATGGAGGCGCTGAACCGGATCGACCACGCCCTGTCGCGCAAGGTCGAACAGCGGGCCAGCCTGGTACAGGCGTTCCTGACCGGCGACACGACCCGCGTCCGCGAAGCGACGACCGGATGGCGCAACGCCATCGACGAAGCGCAACGCGGCATCATCGAGCAACAACGCGCGGCGGAAACCTATCGCGACAATTCGGTCACCGGCAAACGCGCAGAACTATGGGCGCGGATGGTGCGGCAGCTGGCCGAGGGTGAACGCGCGCTGGCGCAGACGCGTACCGATGTCGAAACCCAGCTGGCGGCGGTCGGCGCCGGCGACCGGGCGGGCGTGCTGGCGATCGAACCGGATATCGTTCGCGACCATGCGGTCACCGTCGCGCGCATCGGCCAGGCGCGCGATACGCTGAACGTCGCGATCGAACGCGGGCGCGACGCGACGCGCGATGTGTACGGCATGAGCCGGATTTCGATCATCATCGGGTTGATCGTCGCCATCGCCATCGCGATTGCCGTCGCGGTGACGACCCGGCGTTCGATCGTCCGGCCGCTCGATTCTTTCATGTCCTTCGTCGGCCGGATCGGCGGCGGCGACCTGTCGACGACCACCGATGCGACCGGTTCGGACGAACTGGGCCGGCTGGGGCGCACGCTCAACGACATGGTGGGCGGTCTGCGCACCATCGCGACGCAGAACCGGGCGGCAACCAACGACCTGAACGCCGCGACGACCGAAATCCGCGCCTCGACGCAGGAACAGGCGGCATCGGTCGAGGAACAGCTGGCCGCGGTGCAGGAAACCGCCGCGACCGTCGACGAGATCACGCATAGCGGCGCGCAGATCACCCGCCGCGCACAGGAGGTGATCGCCCAGGCACAGGCGACGGCGCAGGTCAGCGACGCGGGCCTGACCGCCGTCGCCGACACCGCCCGCGCGATGGACGCGATCCGCGAACAGGCGGAGGCGGTTGCCGCCAACATCGTCGCGCTTTCGGAAAAGACGCAGGCGATCGGCGACATCATCGCGACGGTCAACGACGTGTCCGAACGCTCGCACCTCCTCGCGCTCAACGCCTCGATCGAGGCGGCGGCGGCGGGCGAACAGGGGCGCAGCTTCGCGATCGTGGCATCGGAAATGAAGCAGCTGGCCGATCAGGCGAAGGGCGCGACCCGCAACGTCCGGTCGATCCTGGGCGATATCCAGCGCGGGATCAATTCGTCGGTGATGCTGACCGAGGAAGCGGTGAAGCGCGTCACGTCGGGCAAGGAGCGCACCGATGCCGGCCATGCCGCGATCGAGGAACTGGCAACCCGCGTGCAGGAAAATGTGCAGACGTTCCAGCAGATCGTTGCCTCTACCAACCAGCAGCAGATCGGCATCGAACAGGTGACCATCGCGCTGCAGAACATCCGCGAGGCATCGCAACAGACCGCCGCATCGACCCGCCAGCTGGACCAGGCGGCAAGCGACCTGGGCGAGTTGTCGCGCACGCTGGTCGGTCTGACCGATCGCTACCGCCTGTAACGGATCGGACGCGGAGGTGGACGAGCTTCAGGCTGAACTGCTGGCGGCTTTCGCATCGGAACTGGCCGAGCATATGGCCGGCATCCGCGCGGCGCTGGCCGATGCGGATGCCGGCCGCCCGGTCGACCTGCGCGAATTCAGCCGCCGGGCACACAGCCTGAAGGGAGCGGCGCGCGCCGTCGAACTGCCTGCCAGCGAAGCCGCCGCGCATGAAGCCGAAGCGCTGATCCTTGCCATCGAACGCGGCGACCGGGCGATGGACACCGCGGCAATTACCGAACTGCGCCGCCTCGCCGACGCGATCGAGGACGGTGCGGCGACGGATATGCCCGACACCGCAAACGAGGCGGAGCCCGAACGGCGGGTCGCGATCTCCGGTCAAAGCGTCGAAAATCTGGGGCGGTCGCTGCACGTCATGGCGACGCAGATCGCCGAACAGGGCATGGTCGCCGACCGGCTAGGCGCGCTGGCCGACGATCTGGCCGCGCTCTCGCCGCTGCTGTTGACGACGGGTGATGGCGAGGCCGCCCGCCGGCTTCGGCAGGCCACCACCGAACTCGACCGCATCCGCCGTCTCCACGGCCGGTTGCGCGACGCGCTCGATCGGTCGAGCGCCGAGCTGGAGCGCGATGGCGAACGCCTGCTCCTGCAACCGGTCGCCACCCTGTTCGACGGCTATGAACGTGCCGTCCGCGAACTGGCGACGGCCGAGGGCAAGGTTGCCCGGCTGCGGACGAACGATGCCAATGGCGAGGCCGATCGCCGTATCTTGAATGCCCTGCGCGATCCGCTGCTGCACGTCCTGCGCAATGCGGTACGCCACGGGATCGAGACGCCCGAGCATCGCCGTCGTGCGGGGAAAGAGGATGCGGGCACGATCTCGATCGATACCCGCATCGATCGCGGACGGCTGACCATCGCGGTGCGCGACGATGGTGCGGGCCTGAACGACAATGCGATCGTGGCCCGCGCCCGCGCCGCCGGACTGATCCCCGCTGATGCACCGTCCCCGCGCGGTGCGGCGCTCCACGCCCTGCTGTTCGAACAGGGCCTGTCCACCGCCGATCGGCTGGACGAGGTTGCCGGACGCGGCATTGGCCTGTCGGTGGTCGCGGAGGTCGCGCGGCGGCTGCACGGATCGGCCAGCATCATGCCCGGATCGGGCGGCGGCACCGTGCTGACCATCGCCGTTCCCGTCACGCTGACCCGCCGCACGCTGTTGCTGGTCGAGGTCGGCGACGTGCGATGCGCGCTGCCGTCCGATGCGGTGCGGTCGGTGCTGCAGATCACGCCGGCTGATTTGTCGCCGAGTGGCGGGGAAGTGATGCTGGCGGTCGACGGCCAGCCGCTGCCCGTGTCCCGCCTGGGCGACGTGCTGGGCGTCGCGCAGGCAGACGCCGATGCAACACTGCGCGCGGTCGTGCTGGAAAGTGACGGCATCCGGCGCGTGATGATCGTCGATGCGCTGAGCGACGTTCGCGCGCTGCTGGTCGGCGATGCCGCCACCATCGCCGCCGACCTGCCGCTCGTGCTCGGCACGGTATTGCTGAACGGAGAGGTCGTGCTGGTGCTCGATCCGGCGCAGCTGGTGCGCGATCGCGCCACCGGCCGAGCCGCCCACCCCCTAACCGTCCAGAAGGCGGAGACGCCGCAGCGGACGATCCTGGTCGTCGACGATTCGATCACCACCCGCACGCTGGAGCGCAGCATCCTCGAGGCGCAGGGCTACCGCGTGCTGATCGAGGTCGACGGTCTTGCCGGGCTGGAGCGGCTGCGCTCCGGCATCGACGCGATCGATCTCGTGGTCGCCGATGTCGAAATGCCGCGCATGGATGGTTTCGCGTTGCTGGCGGCGATACGGAACGATCCGGCGCTCAAAACTTTACCGGTCATCATGATGACATCGCGCAACAGCCCTGACGACATCGAACGTGGCCTGAGCCTGGGCGCCGATGCATATGTCACCAAGCAGGATTTCGATCAGGGCATGTTGATCGGCGTCGTCCAGCAGCTGATCTGACGCCATGGCCGTTCGTCCCACCCCCGCGCGCGTGATGATCGTCGAGGATTCGACGGTCGTGCGGACGTTGCTGACCCATATCGTCGGCAGCGATCCGCGCCTGACCGTCGCTGCCAGCTTCGCCACCGCCGAGGAAGCGATCGAGGCGCTGCCGGCGCTCCGCCCCGACGTCATCTCGATGGATATCCGCCTGCCCGGCATCGACGGACTGGAGGCGACGCGGCGGATCATGGCAGCGCATCCGACGCCGATCGTCGTCATTTCCGCCAGCATGGACGGCGGCGCGATGGGGACCAGCATGGACGCGCTGCGCGCCGGTGCGCTGTCGGTCGTCGAAAAGCCGGTCGGTCTTGGCGATGCCGCCTATGCGCAGGTGGCGCACGAAATCCGCACCCAGCTGGCGATCATGAGTGAGGTCGCGGTCGTCCGGCGCCGGATGCCGGCCGCTGCGGCAACCCCGGTACCGCCACCCCGCCTGCGCCCTCCTTCGGTCCTGTTGGTCGCCGCATCGACCGGTGGGCCCCCCGCCCTTGCGCGACTGTTCGGCGCGCTGCCCGCCGACCTTCCCGTGCCGATATTGCTGGTCCAGCACATGGGGGCGAGCTTCATGGCGGGCTTTGCCAGCTGGCTCGACAGCGTAGTACCACAGCGGGTGGAGATTGCCCGGAGCGGCGAAGTGCCGCGCGCAGGCACGATCCATGTCGCGCCAGGCGACGCGCATCTGATGCTCGCGCGGGGCGGCACCATGCGCGTCGCGACCGACGGTCCCGTGGGTGGGCAACGCCCGTCTGCCACCCGCCTGATCGAAAGCGCCGCGACCGCGATCGACGGGGCGGCGCTGGCAGTGGTGCTGACCGGCATGGGTGAGGATGGCGCGACCGGAGTCCGCGCGCTGCTCGCCGCCGGAGGACAGGCGGTGGCGGAGGATGCCAGCACCTCGGTCGTCTATGGCATGCCCGCCGCCGCACAACGCGCGGGTGCGCTGTCGCTGCCGCTCGACCTGATCGCGCCGCACATCCGCCGCATCGTGGACCGCGCGCGGTGAGCGAAGATGCGGCAATCCTGCTGATTGAGGATTCGGATACGCAGGCGCTGCAGCTGCGGCGGATGTTCGAGCGCGCGGGCTTTCGCATCGATCGGACGCGCGACGCCGAAACGGCCCTTGAGACGCTGAACCACAGCCGACCTGACCTGCTGGTCGTCGACTATCGCCTGCCGGGCATGAACGGTGACGAACTGGTCCGGATCGTTCGGCAGACGGGGGCGACGCGCACGCTGCCGATCCTGATGCTGACTGGCGACGATGCTTCAGATGTCGAACGGCAGGGGCTCGACAGCGGGGCCAACGCCTATGTGCCGAAACGCGGCGGGGCCGAACTGATCTTGTCGCGCGTCCGCGCCCTGCTGCGACAGGTGCGGGCACGGCCGGTGGGCGATGGCCCGGCGGCATCGCTGCGCCAGGCCCGGCTGCTACTGCTGGCACCGCCCACCGATCCCACGGATCGGCTGGTCACACAGCTGGCGACCGAGGGTTATCAGGTCGTCCATGTCGCGGCGATTTCCGATGCGATTGCGACGATCGACGACGACAGCGCCGACGGCATCCTCGTCGTGGAACCGATCGACACCCCCGGCTTTGGCCTGTCGGCCACGCTGGATCGGCGCCGAACCGAACGGGCGAGCGGCATCGCGCTGGTCGCGCTGACCGAGGATGCCGAACCGGCGACGGTGCTGGCGGGGCTGGCCGCGGGTGCGGATGATGTCGTGTCACGCGGGCAGGATGGCGACATGCTGCTCGTCCGGATCCGCGCGATCGTCCGCCGCAAGCTGGCGCGCGACGAGGAAGCGGCCGGCATCGCACGCGAACGGGCGCAGGCGATCGCGCTCGCACAAGCGCGCGCCGAAGCGGACTCGGCCGAACGCCTCGCCCGCGCCAACGACGAACTGGCCGGCGCGAATGCCCTGCTGCGCGAAACGCAGGCGCAACTAATCCAGTCGGCCAAGATGGCGTCATTGGGCGAGCTGGTCGCCGGCATCGCGCACGAGATCAACAACCCGCTGGCGTTCATCCTCGCCCATCAGGCGACCGTCGAGCGCGCCGTCGCGACGGCCGCCAGCGCCGACGACGCGGCGCGCACCGCGTTGCTGGCCAAGGCGTCGGATCGGTTGCAGTCGATCCGCTCCGGCCTCACCCGCATTCAGGAGCTGGTCGTGAAGCTGCGCCGTTTCTCGCGACTGGACGATGGCGAGGTGTCGCTGATCGACATTCCCGATGCGATAGATGCGGTGCTGACGCTGCTCGCGCCGCGTCTGGGCACCGTGGAGGTCGTCCGCGACTATGGCCCGATACGGATGCTCGAATGTTCCGGCGCGCTGGTCAATCAGGTCGTGATGAACATCGTCGCCAACGCCGCCGACGCGGTCGACCCGGCAAGCGGGCGGATCGTCATCGCGACCGGCTCTGCCGACGGCATGTTCCGCATCCAGATTGACGACAACGGGCCGGGCATCCCCGACGACCGGCGCGAACGGGTGTTCGAACCGTTCTTCACCACCAAGGATGTCGGGGCAGGAACCGGCCTCGGCCTCGCCATCGCGTATGGCGTCGTGCGATCGCACGGCGGCACCATCGCCATCGACCGCGCCGCGCAGGGTGGCGCTTCCTTCACGATCCAGATACCAGAACGGCCGTAATGGAAATGTCCGGTTCCCTGCCCCTGCTGCTGCTGGTCGATGACGAGCCCGAAATCCTCGTCGCGCTCGGAGATCTGCTGGAGGACCGCTATCGCATCCTGTCGACCGCCTCGCCGGTCGAGGCGCTGGAGCTGGTCCGGACCCATCCCGACATCGCCGTCATCGTGTCGGATCAACGGATGCCGGAACTGACCGGCAGCCAGTTCCTCGCCCGCGTCCGCAGCCAGACCAATGCGGAGGCGATCCTGCTGACCGGCTATGCCGATCTGACGGCGGTAGTGACCGCGCTCAACGACGGGGCGATCAGCGGCTATGCGAACAAGCCGTGGGATGCCGAGGCCCTGATCGCGATGATCGCCGCCGCCGCCGACCGTTTCGCGTTGCGGCAGGCATTGGCGTTCGAACGTGCCGCCTTTCGCGCCCTTGCCGATGGGTCGGGCGATATCGTGACGATCCTCGATCGCGATGGCCAGGTGGTCCGCGGCACGGCGCAGCCAAAGGGTGTCGATCCCCGCGACCTCGCCATCGTTGGGCAGGATGACAGCGATAGCGAGGACCGGCAATCGCCGCAGCCATCGGGCGATCGCTGGACGCACATCACCCGCATCCCGTTCGCCATCGGGACGCAGCGCTATCTGTTGAAGATCGAACGCGACGACACCGACCGGCGGCTGTCCGAACGGCGTCACCACCAGTCGGAAAAGCTGGAGGCACTGGGCACCTTGTCCGGCGGGATCGCGCATGATTTCAACAATCTGCTGGCGGCGATCATTGGCAACCTCGAACTTGCCGAACGGCGGATCGACGATCGCGACCGGCTGCGGCGCTATCTGGGTGCGGCGACCGAGGCGGCCGGGCGCGGCAGTGCCATCACCCGCCGTCTGTTGAGCTTCAGTCGTCAGCGCGACCTCGCCGCCGAAATCTTTCGGCCCGACGACGTGATCCAGTCGATCGAGGAACTGATCGTCCGCACCGCCGCCGGCCGCATCCGCGTAGCCTATGACTTTGCCGAGCCCGCCTGGGTGGTGCGGACGGATGTTGGGCAGTTTGAGCTGGCGATACTCAACCTAGCGATCAATGCGCGTGATGCGATGGAGGGCAGCGGGACGGTGCGGATCGGCACGGCGAATATCGCGGATGCCGCGGTGTTCCTGCCCGACTTTGCCGGACCGTTCGTCCGCATTTCGGTCAGCGATACCGGCAGCGGCATGGACAGCGCGGTACGCGAACGGGTGTTCGAACCGTTTTTCACGACCAAGGCGCAAGGGGCCGGGACGGGTCTCGGCCTGCCGATGGTCCGGGCAATGGCGCGGGCGGCCGGCGGCGACGTGACGATCGACAGCGAAGTCGGGCGCGGCACCAGCATCCACCTATGGCTGCCCCGGATCGATGCCGGGCCGATCGCGGTCAGTCCGCCGGCAAGCGACCGGATCACCCCTCGCCGCCTGATGCTGGTGGAGGACGATCCCGAAGTCCGTGCCGTTGTCGCCGCGCAGCTGGAGGCCGCCGGCCACAGCGTCGTCGTCCATGATTCGGCCACCCGCGCGGTCGCCGTGCTGGAGGCGGGCGAGCGGTTCGACATGGTGCTGACCGATTATGCCATGCCCGACATGTCGGGGATCGACGTAGCGGCCCGCGTGCGCGCCTGCTGCCCGGACACGCCGGTCCTGCTTATCACCGGGTTCGCCGAGATCGGCGACACGCAGATCGGCGTGCCGGTACTGACCAAGCCGTTCACCAGCGACCAGCTGCTCAGCGCGATCGCGCTGGCGACGGCTATTCCCGACAACGTATCCGGCTGAACGGCTGTCCATCGGTGACGATCGTCAGGCGATCGCCCGCGACCCGCAACGTCTGCGTCGTGGTCCAGCGCTGGCCCTCGCCCTCATAGTCGGCGGTGATCCGGACCTGCTCGGTACCGAGCGGTTCGACGCGCTTCACCGTGCCGACGCTCTCGTGAAACCATAATTCCCCCGGCGCGACCCGTACCCCTTCGATCGAAGCTGCCGGGCGGGCACAGGCGGCGGCATCGCGGTTCCACTGGCCGACGAACCGCGCCGGAATGGTACTGGGCGCAGCGGTCGCCTCACCCGGTGGCGGCGAGGGTTTGCCGACGAAGCCGCAGCCGCGCACGGTGCGCGCGTCGATGGTCAGCGTCGCGGTAAAATCGCGCGGCGCACCCGACATATCGTCCTCGCATGGCGCGCGAACCACCCGCAGGCGGACGCCCTGCCCCGCATCCCATTCTCGCGCATCGGCGCTGGCCCGGCGCGCGACCACCGCCAAGCGCCGCATGGGGACATCGACACCGCTCAGCGTCAGCACGTCACCAGCGATGCCGACCGAGTAAAAGGGTTCGTTGGTCGTGACCGTCAGCCGCTCGGGCACCGAACTGGCGACGGTGGTGGCTATCGGCGGCGTCGCGGAGGGAGACGGCGTAGGCGACGCGATCGGATCCGCCGGGGCTGTCCCTCCCCCGTTACAGCCCGCCAGCAACAGCAGGCCCAGCGCCGATGCCCACCGGTCAGCGCGGGGCATTGCGGCCCGTCCCGGCACTCACCCGATCGTCGCGGCTGGCCAGCGTCCCGATCACGTCCACCGACAGCTGCGGCGTGGTATCGGCCGGTCGATAGGCGGGAAACGCGATGACATCGTTCACCACCGCCACCTGTCCGCCAAGCTGCGTCGCTTCGAACAGCTGGCGCGCGAACGCGGTCGGTATCCGGATGCAGCCATGCGACGCCGGAAATCCGGGCAGGTTGCCGGCATGGAGCGCCACCCCGTCCCAGGTCAGCCGCTGCATGAACGGCATCGGTGCATTGTTATATAGGTTCGATCGGTGGAACGGGCGCTTCTGCAGGATGGTGTATTCGCCGATCGGCGTCATCTTGCCCGGCTTGCCGGTGGAGACCGTTGTCGCACCGATCAACCGGTCACCGCGATAGACGAACGCCATCTGCATCGGCACGCTCACAACGATGCTGACCGGTCCCGGCAATGCCGGATCATCGGCCCAGCGATGGTCGCCCGGCCGCATCGCCACCGCCGCCCGTTCGACCGCGAGCGCCGCCGGCGCCTGTGCCATCGCGGGGAGCGGCAGGATCACCAGCAACGGACAAAGGCGCAGCAGAACCGTCATGCCGCCACTATCCCGCAGCGCGCGGCGAATGGCAAATTTCGCGGTAACCATAGCTGCCAGAGTCGACCGTCCGTTCCATCCGCGCGACAAGCGGCGGAACGCTTGCACATGTGTTAATTGAATGGAAGGCGGTTCGCCCGTATCTCTAACCCTCAACAATTTGGCGAGGATTTGGATGCGGGACGAAGCAGTTCGATCGCGGCGAGCGGTGCTGAAAGCGGCAGGCGGATTGGCCGGTGCCGTACTCGCACAGGGCTGCACGACGAATTCGATCGTGCCCATCGCGCAAAACGCCCCCATCGTACCGCCGCAGCATCGCTTTGCCTCGGCACCCGTGCCGGCCGCTCCGGTGAAGCAGATGCGTGCACCTGCGACGGTCAATCCGCGGCTGTTCGAACGCGCGCTGGCGTCGATGGACCGCCATTCGGGACGGATCGCGCGTACCGACCGTATCGCCATCGCCGACTTCGCGGTCGATTCTGCCCATCCCCGGTTCCAGTTCATCGACATGCACAGCGGCGTCGTGTCGGCGATGCGCGTCGCGCACGGCAGCGGATCGGACCCGGCGCATTGCGGATCGTTGACCCGATTCAGCAACGTGCCCGATTCCAATGCCACGTCGGAAGGCGCGTTCATCACCGACAATTATTATGTCGGCAAGCATGGCCGGTCGCAGCGGCTGGTCGGGCTGGACCACACGAACGACAACGCCCTGATGCGTGCGATCGTCGTCCATGGCGCATGGTACGCCAATCCGGAAATGATCGCGCAGCACGGCAAGCTGGGCCGTAGCCAAGGGTGCTTCGCGGTGGCCGAGGGCGATCTGGCGCGCGTGTTCGACCTGCTCGGCGAAGGCCGGATGATCTACGCCGCCAAGGTTTGACGGGTAGACACCATGCCCCAAGCGTCACCCCAGACTTGATCCGGGGTACCGCTTTTTAACCGGCAACTGAAGAAGAAGCGGGACCCCGGATCAAGTCCGGGGTGACGGGTTGGGTGCTGAGGCGGTACGCCATTGCCAACCCCTGCCCTTTCGGCGTGGTCCTGCACGACGATCCTTGTTGGGCGCGGTGAGGGTCCTTAGGGTGCGGCCATGACCACGCACCCGTTCCATTCGATCCACACCCACGGCCTGCTGCGCGTCGGGGCCTGCACTCCGCCCGCGCATGTCGGCGACCCCGCCGCCGGGGGCCGTGCCGCGATCGAGCTTGCACGTCAGGGGCATGAGGCGGGCGCCGACCTGCTGGTCTTTCCCGAACTGAACCTCACTTCCTACGCGATCGACGATCTGCACCTGCAGGACGCGCTGTGCGATGCGACCGAAGCGGCGCTGGCGGCGGTGATCGTGGCCAGCGCCGATCTGCGCCCGGTGCTGTTGCTGGGGGCCGCGCTGCGGCGCAACGGGCGGCTCTACAACTGCGCGGTGGCGGTATCGTGCGGACGCATCCTCGGCGTCGTGCCCAAGACCTATCTGCCCAATTACCGCGAATATTATGAGAAGCGCTGGTTCGCGCCCGGCGTCGGGCTGACCGGCCTGACCATGGCGTTGTGCGGACAGACGGTGCCGTTCGGGACCGACCTGCTGTTTGCCGCCGATACCCTGCCCGACTTCGTGTTCCATGCCGAGATTTGCGAGGATTTCTGGTCGCCGCTGCCCCCGTCGACCGCCGGGGCGATGGCCGGGGCGCTGGTGCTGTGCAACCTGTCGGCGTCGAACATCGTGATCGGCAAGGCGCGCGACCGCGAGATGTTGTGCGCGTCGCAATCGGCGCGCACCGTGTCCGCCTATATCTATGCCGCGGCGGGCATCGGCGAGAGTACGACCGACCTGTCATGGGACGGCCAGGGGTCGGTGCACGAACTGGGCGAATTGCTGGTCCAGTCCGACCGGTTCGACCAGTCCGCCGGCATCGCCTTTGCCGATATCGATCTGGCGCGGCTGCGGCTAGAGCGGATGCGTACCGGCACGTTCAACGACTGCGCAGCGGCCAGCAGCCATCCGGAGACGCGGTTCCGCCGGATCGGGTTCGACCATGCCCCGGCGGAGGGCGATATCGGCCTGCGGCGTGCCGTACGCCGCTATCCCTTCGTCCCCAACACGCCCGAGCGGCTGGACGATGACTGCTACGAAGCGTTCAACATTCAGGTCGAAGCCTTACGCAAGCGGCTGGTCGCGTCGGGTACGAAGCGGCTGGTGATCGGCGTGTCGGGCGGGCTTGATTCCACCCATGCACTGATCGTGGCGGCCAAGGCGTTCGACCGGCTGGAGCGGCCGCGCACCGACATATTGGGCTTCACCATGCCCGGCTTCGCGACCGGCGAGGCGACCAAGGGCAATGCGTGGAAGCTGATGCGCGCGCTCGGCATCACCAGCGACGAGATCGATATCCGCCCCGCCGCGCGGCAGATGCTGGGCGATATTGGCCACCCCTTTGCCAGCGGCGAACCGGTCTATGACGTAACGTTCGAAAATGTGCAGGCCGGGCTGCGCACCGATTACCTGTTCCGGTTGGCGAACCAGCGCGAGGCGCTGGTCCTGGGCACCGGCGACCTGTCCGAACTGGCGCTGGGCTGGTGCACTTATGGCGTCGGCGACCATATGAGCCATTATGGCGTCAATGCCGGCGTGCCCAAGACGCTGATCCAGTACCTTATCCGCTGGACGATCCACACCGATCAGTTCGACCGCGACACCGACGCGGTGCTCGACGCGATCCTGAACACCGAAATTTCGCCCGAGTTGGTGCCTGCCGACGCCGATGGCCGGATGCAGAGCACGGAGGATCGCGTCGGCCCCTATGCGCTGAACGATTTTTTCCTCCACCATATCGTCCGCTACGGGCAGCGGCCGTCGAAGGTCGCGTTCCTGTGCTGGCACGCATGGCGCGATGCCGCCGCCGGGCGCTGGCCGATCGATTTTCCGGAAGCGGCGAAGGGCAGCTACGACCTGCCGACCATCGCCAAATGGCTGGAGAAGTTCCTGTGGCGCTTCTTCCAGACCAGCCAGTTCAAGCGGTCGGCACTGCCCAACGGGCCGAAGGTATCGGCCGGCGGCGCGCTGTCACCGCGCGGCGACTGGCGCGCGCCATCGGACGGGGTGGCGACGGCGTGGGTCGAGGAATTGCGCGCAGGGCTGCCGCCGCTCTAACGCTGCGCCCGTGCCGTCTTTTCCGACGCTGATCCGTTTAAGGCCCAGCGCAGCATCCGCGCCATGCCCTGCGCCCCGGCGCGGACGCCCAGCGGCGCGGTGCTGCGCAGTTCCAGCATCGCCCGCGCCCAAGGCGGCAGCAGGTCGATCGCCGCCGCGGTATTGAGCGCGCCGAACCCTTTCAAGAACGGGTTCGGCAACGGTTGCTGCAGCAGCGCGTCCCGCACCGTCCGGGTCCGATGGTCGCAGCACAACTCGCCGCGCACCTTCAGCAGCCACGCGTCCACCGCCGCGCGGCTATCGGACACGTCGCGCGCGCCCAGCCGCTCGGCCACGACGACATTCTCCGCGAAATAGCGGTCCTGATCGGCGCGCGACAGGTGCGGATCGCGGTAACGCAGATAGGCGCGCAGGAACGAGTCCGTCTCGGCGACATGGACCCAGGTCAGCAGGTGCGGATCATTGGCGTCATAGGGCGTGCCGTCAGGCAGCACCCCGTGCACCCGGTCGTGGATGTGCCGGACATGATCGATCAGCCGCCCGGCCTCCGCTGTGCCGCCATAGGTGGTGCCGGCGATGAACTGCGCGGTGCGTTTCAGCCGCCCCAGCATATCGCGGCGGAAATTGCTGTGGTCCCACACCCCAGCCAAGGCCGCTGGATGCAGCATCTGCATCAGCAGCGCCGTCGTGCCGCCGATCATCATCGACGAAAAATCGCCATGTACCCGCCAGCTGACCGATCCCGGCCCGAACAGACCGTCATCGCCCGGTGGCCGCCGAAGGTCGATCGCGCCGTCGCCAGCCCCGGTCAGCCCACGGACTTGGCGAGCAATAGTCTGTCGCAGGGGGTTCATCATGCAGGAACGATCGTAGCGCGCGGCCGGGTCCGATCGTTACGGAACCAAATCGCTCGTTCGCGACCTTTGTCGAACGTCCTCGAACCGACAGGCCTGCCGATGTCCTCTCCCCCCAGCCCGGAAAAGCCGCTCGACATCGTGCAGCGACAGGCGGCGATGTCGGGTCGCGAAATGCACGATCCGGGCAACGGCATCTTCTTTGCCGCGGTCAAGACCACGCGCATGCCGATGATCGTGACCGATCCCAATCTGCCCGACAACCCGATCGTCTTCGCCAACCCGGCATTCCTGAACATGACGGGCTATAGCGCGGAGGAGGTGCTGGGGCATAACTGCCGGTTCCTGCAGGGGGCCGACACCGACCCGGACACGGTGGCCGAAATCGCCCGCGCGATCCGCGAGCGGCGCGAAACCTCGGTCGAGATCGTCAACTATAAGAAGAACGGCAGTTCGTTCTGGAACGCGCTATTCATCTCGCCGGTGTTCGATGCCGACGGTACGCTCCGCTATCACTTCGCATCGCAGCTGGACGTCACCCGCCGCCGCGATGCCGAGGAAGCGCTGCGCCAGGCGCAGAAGATGGAGGCGGTGGGGCAGCTTACCGGGGGGATCGCGCATGACTTCAACAACCTGTTGACGGTGATCCAAGGGTTTGCCGACGTCCTGCTCAACCAGCTCGACCGGAACGACGCCCTGCCCCCCGACCGCGCCCGCCGGTCGCTGCGCGCGGTCATGGACGCGGCCGATCGCGGGGCCGAGCTGACGCAGCAACTGCTCGCCTTTTCCCGGCGGCAGAAGCTGTCGGGCCGGGTCACCAACATCGACGACCTGGTGCGGGCGCTGCTGCCTATGCTCCGGCGCACGATCGGCGACGTGCCGATCACGATCGAGGTCAAGCCGTGCGGCGACCATTGCAACGCCCGTATCGATCCGGTGCAGGCCGAGGCGGCGATCATCGGCATCGTCATGAACGCCCGCGACGCGATGCCCGACGGCGGCACGATCACCCTGTCGGCCGAGCATGTCGAGCTGGACGGCAGCGACCCGCGCTATGGCGACAAGCTGAGCGGTACGTTCGTCGCCCTGTCGATCGCCGACACCGGCAGCGGCATGTCGGAGGAGGTCCGCGCCCGCGTGACCGAGCCGTTCTTCACGACCAAGGACCAGGGCAAGGGCACCGGGCTTGGCCTGTCGATGGTCTATGGCTTCATGAAGCAGTCCGATGGCGCGCTGCACATCGCATCGCACGAAGGCCATGGCACCACCGTCTCGCTGCTGTTCCCGGCCGCCACCTCGGTCCCCGAGCCGATCCGCCAGCGCCGCGCCCGCAGCGACAGCGACCTGCGCGGCCAGGAAACCGTGCTGGTGGTCGAGGACCAGCGCGACCTGGGCGACCTTGCCGAAGCGATCCTGAAGGACTTCGGCTATACCGTGCTGCGCGCGGGCAATGGCCCGGAGGCGATCGCCGTGCTGGAAGGCGACGCGGCGATCGACCTGCTCTTCACCGACCTCATCATGCCCGGCGGCATGAACGGGGTGATGGTCGCGCGGGAGGGGCGGCGGCTGCGCCCCCGGATGAAGGTGCTGCTGACCACCGGTTATGCCGAGGCGTCGATCGAGCGGGTCGATGCACGCGGCACCGAATTCGACCTGATCGGAAAGCCGTATCGGCGGGCCGATCTGGCGCAGCGCATCCGGCAGGTACTCGACGGCCCGACCGGTACCGGTTGATGAACTTCGGTTTCGGTTATACTGCAATACGTTCCTGCCACGATCCCAGTCGCCGGGCAGCCATTGGATGACGAAAGGGCTACGCTTGGCGACCAGTGCAACTGCCCAGGATGCGGGGATGGCGACATCGCCATCGACCCTGGGACACGACCTGACGATCTGCGACCGCGAACCGATCCATATGCCAGGGGCAATCCAGCCCCACGGCATGCTGTTGATCGTCGATCCGGCCGAGGGCGCGATCGTCGGCGGCGCAGGCGATGTCGCGTCGCTGCTCGGAAACCAGTGGCTGGGCGGATCGATCCACGACCTGATCGGCGAGGCCGGGCTGACGCTGCTCCGTTCGACCATCGCCGGGCCGGTCGTGCTCGGCATGGTCGCCACGCGGGGGCTGTCCGCCGTCGCCAGCCGCGAGGGCCGTTTCTGGTTGATCGAGCTGGAGCCGACCGCCACCGGAGAGCCGGGCACCGACGACGCGCTGACGTGGATCGAACATGGCGGCGAGGAATTTTCGCGCGCGGTCGATCTGGACGACCTGTCGGCGCGCGCCGCGACCATCTTTTCGCGGCTGACCGGGTTCGACCGGGTGATGATCTATCGCTTCCTCGACGATGATTCGGGGAAGGTCGTTGCCGAACGCCATGCACCCGACATGGATGGGTTCCTGAACCACCATTTCCCGGCATCGGACATTCCGCGCCAGGCGCGCGCGCTGTATGTCCGCAACCGGGTCCGCGTCATTCCCGACGCGACCTATGTCCCGGCGCCGATCACCGGCATCGACCCGGCGCTGATCGGCATCGACCTCAGCAATGTCGGTGTGCGGGCGGTATCGCCGGTCCACGTCCAGTATCTGAAGAACATGGGCGTCGCGGCGTCGGCGTCGGTCTCGATCGTCAAGGACGGCATCTTGTGGGGGCTGGTCGCGTGCCACCATCGCAGCCCGCGTGGCCTGTCCTATCTGCAACGTAAGACGTGCGAACTGATCGCCGCGTCGTTCGCGCAACAGGTGACCGCAAAGGAAGAGGCGGCCGAATATCGCGAGCGGCTGCGCCTGCGCACCGCCGAGGACGCCTTGGCGCAGCGGCTGTCCCAGGAATATGATCCGGACCAGATGTCGGCGTTGATCGCCAGCGACCTGCAACGGTTGCTGCACGCCGATGGCTTCGTACTGCAACGCGGGGCGACGCTGAATTCCAGCGGCAACGTCCCGCCGCCGGAAGCCGTCGCCGACATCCTGCAATGGGTGCGGGCGCAGGGGAACATCCTGCTGCACAGCGCCGCGCTGGAACAGCGGCTGCCGGGTGCGCGCGCCTATCGCGACCTGGCCAGCGGGCTGCTCGCCATCACCCTGTCGACCGACGAGCCGGTGGTGCTGCTATGGTTCCGCGCCGAGACGCTGCAGACGATCCAATGGGCCGGCAATCCGCACAAGGCGGTCGGACAGGCACCGGACCAGCCGCTGACCCCCCGCGCCTCCTTCGCGGCGTGGAGCGAGGAGATTCGCGGCCGTGCCCGCCCATGGAGCCCGGCGGAGATCGAGGCGGCGCATCGCCTGTCGCGCCTGCTGTTCGACGCACGCCAGCGGCGTCGGATCGGCGAGCTGAACCGCGAACTGACCCGTGCCGTCACCGACAAGGACGCACTGCTCGCGCAGCAGGAAACGCTCATCAAGGAAGTGAACCACCGGGTGCAGAACAGCCTGCAGCTGGTCGTCGCGTTCCTGGCGATGCAGGCCCATGCCGAAAACGACGCGACGCTGACCCGCCATCTGGGTGAGGCGCAGCGGCGGCTGTCGGCCGTCGCGCTGGTCCATCGCCGGCTCTATTCCGAAGATACCGTCACGGTCATCGATCTCGGCCGCTATATCGAGGACCTGCTGGCCGAGATGCAGTCATCGATGGGCGCCGAATGGACCGGGCGACTGACAATGGACCTGGCGCCGCTGCTCATCACCGCCGACGCGGCGGTGCAGATCGGGCTGGTGCTGGTCGAACTGGTCATCAACGCGCAGAAATATGCCTATGGCGGACAGCCGGGGCCGATTTCGATCTCGCTGGAAAAGGTCCGCAACCGGTTCCGCCTGACCGTCGCCGACCGGGGACAGGGGCGCAGCGGCAACCGCACGGGCTTTGGCACGCGGATGCTGAGCGCAATGGTCAAGCGGCTCGACGGCACGATCGAGGAAAGCGACAACGCGCCGGGCCTGCGCTTCACGGTATCGGCCCCGATCGCGACGCCGGACGAGGCCTGAGATAGCGTGGCCGGTTCGACACCCGGCACCGGACCACTGCCATGAAGATCGATCTCAGAGCCGTTCGACACAGCGACCTAGCTACCTTCTTCGACCATCAACGCGATGCGGAGGCGGCAGCGATGGCGGGGTTCACGCCACGGTCCCGAACGGCGTTTGACGACCACTGGCGCAGGATCATCGCCGAGCCGCAGAATGTGGTGATGACGGTCGAGGTCGATGATGCGGTCGCGGGCTATGTCTCTGCGTTCCCGCAAGCGGATCGGCAGGAGATCGCCCATTGGTTCGGCCGGGCATATTGGCACCGGGGGATCGGGCAGGCCGCCGTCGCGCAGTTCCTGACACTACACCGCCGCCGTCCGATCTTTGGAACCATCGTCCGTTCGAACGCGGCGTCGGGTGCGATCCTGCGCAAGTGCGGGTTCATCCCCTTTGGCCAGGACACCGGACCGGACGGGGAGCCGGAAGAAGTCTTTCGACTAGATTAGATGCGGGGCCGACGGGCACGCGCCTTTTAGCGGCAAGGACGATCCGCCATGCCCACGAAAAGGGCGCGGCGGCCCATGGCCACCGCGCCCTTGATCCGTGACGCAATGCGTGCAGCCGATTACTCGGCGGCGGTCGCCTTGGCCGGACGCGGATCGCGACGCTCGGCGATACGCGCCGACTTGCCGGTGCGACCACGCAGATAATAGAGCTTCGCGCGACGCACGACACCGCGACGCACGACCTCGATCGAATCGATGTTCGGCGAGTAGAGCGGGAAAACGCGCTCGACGCCTTCGCCGAAGCTCATCTTGCGGACGGTGAACGACGAACCCATGCCGGCGTTCGAACGCGCGATGCACACGCCTTCGTAGTTCTGCACGCGGGTCCGCTCGCCTTCGACGACCTTCACGCCGACCTTGAGGGTGTCACCGGCGCGAAACTCGGGGAGCTTCTTCGACTCGAGGAACTTGGCGATCTGTTCCGCTTCGAGCGTCTGGAGGAGGTTCATTTCTTCTGACCTTCGTCTTGGTTGTGCGCACCAGAGGGCGAACGGACCCGAGCGTCGACATGACGCTCCCACAGGTCCGGCCGCCATAGCCGTGTATCGGATTCGGACCGTGCCTTGCGCCACGCCGCGATCCGCGCATGATCCCCCGATCGCAACACTTCGGGGATCACACGCCCTTCCCAGTCATAGGGTCGGGTATATTGAGGATATTCGAGAAGGCCGCTTTCGAAGCTCTCCTCGATACCACTCGAAGCCGCGCCCATTACGCCGGGAAGCAGCCGAACGCAAGCATCCAGCAGTACCAGCGCCCCCATTTCGCCGCCCGACAGGACATAATCACCGATAGCGACGGGTTCGATATCGCGCGCTTCGAACAGGCGTTCGTCGAACCCCTCGAACCGGCCGCACAGGATGATCGCGCCGGGGCCATCCGCCAGTGCCCGCACGCGTGCCTGGGTCAGCGCCTTTCCGCGCGGGGTCATCGCCAGGACCGGGCGACCATCGCTCACGCTGTCGAGCGCCGATGCCAGCACGTCCGCGCGCAGCACCATGCCCGCGCCGCCGCCCGCCGGGGTATCGTCGACCGAGCGATGCTTGTCGGTGGCGAAGTCGCGGATCTGCACCGCGTCCAGCGACCAGCGTTCCTCGCGCAGCGCCCGACCGGCGAGCGACATTCCCAGCGGGCCGGGAAACATTTCGGGATAGAGCGTCAGGACGGTCGCGGCAAAGGTCATGGCGACAGCCTCTGCCCGCTTGTTCGGGGGAACGAAAGCCCCTGCCCCGTCATTTGCTGGGTCATGCCTGCCCCCTCCCCCGAACCCGCCACGGTCGACTGCGCCATCATCGGTGCGGGTCCCGCCGGGCTGACCGCCGCGATCTATCTCGCGCGGTTTCACCTGACGATCCGCCTGTTCGATTGCGGGTCGAGCCGGGCGGCGATGATCCCGCGCACGCACAACCATGCGGGCTATCCCGGCGGCATTCCGGGGACGGAGCTGCTGGCCAGGATGCACGACCAGGCACGCGAATTCGGCGCGACCTGCGAAGCGGCGACGGTGACCGCGATCGAGCGCGACGGTGACGATTTCATCGTCCGCACCGACCACAGCGTCCTGCGGGCGCGCACCGTGCTGCTGGCGACCGGGGTGGTCAATCACCGCCCTGCCGGGCTGAACGATGCGGTGCACGACGATGCGCTGCGACGTGGGCTGCTGCGCTATTGCCCGATCTGCGACGGATATGAGGTGACCGACCGCCGGGTCGGCGTGATCGGCACCGGCGATCATGGTATGCGCGAGGCGCTGTTCCTGCGCGGCTATACCGCCGATGTGACGCTGATCGCGCCCGACAGCGACCATGCGCTCGACGACGAGTGCTGGGCGGCGCTGGATGCGGGCGGCATCCGCCGGGTCGATGGCCCGTGCGGCGATTACCGGATCGACGGCGAACACTTCGTCGTCCGTACTGCCGAGGGTGAGCTTTCGTTCGACAGCGTGTATCCGGCGCTGGGATCGCACATCCGTTCCGAACTGGCGATCGCAGCGGGCGCGCGGGCGAGCGAAGATGGCTGCCTGGAGGTCGACGACCACCAGCGCACGTCGATCCCCGGCCTGTTTGCCGCTGGCGACGTCGTGAAGGGCCTCGACCAGATCAGCCACGCCATGGGCGAGGCGGGCGTTGCGGCGACCACCATCCGCAACACGCTGGCCGAGCGTCGTCCGATCCGCCGCTGACAGCTTGTCGCCACCGCCGCCGCGCGGTAGCCATGGGGCGGATGCCGAGACGCCTGCTCCTGATCGCTGCGCTGTTGCCCGCCCTGCCGGTCAAGGCACAGTCGGTCGACCGCATCCTTGCCGCCGCTGCCGAACGGGAGGCGGCGCGAAATTGCGCTGCGACGGGTGCCGGGGAAATCGTCGTCTGCGGTGATCGCGATCGCGACGCGCGCTACCGCCTGCCGCTTCCCACAACCCGCGAGGTTGGCGAACAAGGCGCGGTGATCGGCGAGGTGCCCGCGCCATCGGTGCAGGACCCGTTCCTGTCGGGCTGCGGCATCTTTCGGGGCCAGCGCCGCTGTTCACAGCGCGAGGCGGAGGCCTATGGCTACGGGCGGGGGCGTGATCCGGTGACGCTGATCGGGCGGATCGTCACCAAATTGGTCGACCCCGATGCGGAGACGGGTCCGCCACCGACCGTACCATCACGGGACCGCTAATCGTTACGCATCAGGCTTGATTGGCGACCGGGGTGATCGTATCCGATCAATCGTGACCGAGACGACGCTTCGCCAGATTTTCTATGTCAGCCGTGGCGCGCCCGGTGTCGATGTCGACCAGATCCTGCAGCAGTCCCGCCACAACAACGCGGTCGACGGGATCACCGGCGTGCTGTGGCACGATGGCGACCATTTCCTGCAGGTGATCGAGGGGCCGCAGTCCAGCGTTGCGGCAACCTATGCCCGGATCGCGGGCGACCCGCGGCATCGCGACCTGACGATCCTGTCGGATCGCACCGTCGGGGCACGGGAATTCGGCTATTGGAGCATGGAGCGCGCCACGCGGTCGCTGAACGACGGCGATGCGGTGCTGGCGCGGATCGAACGGCGGCTGGCCGATGCGCCCGATACGCTGCGCCGGGCATTCGCCGCCGCCGCAGCGCGGTAGCGATCAGTCGACGGCGAACAGCGCCTCGACCACCAGCCGTTCGCCATTCCATTCGGGTACGGCATGCGGCTGCATCGGCACCATGAAGCGCTTGCCGCCGGGCCGTTCGATCTCGATCACGTCGCCTGCGCCGAAATCGTCGATGGCCACGACCTGTCCCAGCGCCTGGCCCGTGGTCGAAACGACGGGCAGGCCGAGCAGGTCGGCGTGATAATATTCACCATCGCTGAGCGGCGGCAGCTGGTCGCGAGCGATCCACAGCTCGGTGCCGCGCATCGCCTCCGCCTTGGTACGGTCAGCGATTTCGCGGAACCGGCCGATGACGCCATTGGTCGCGGGACGCACCGACACAAGGGTCAGCGCGCCACCGTTCAGCGTCGAATAGGTCGACAGGTCGTCGGTGAACAGCTTCAGCCGCACCTCGCCATGCAACCCGTGCGCACCGGCGATCGCCGCCAGCACGACGCGGCTGCGATCGACGTCAGGCGTCGGGCGAGCCTTCGCCGCCGGTGGGGGCGTCGTCGCTGCCTTCGGCGGGGTCTTCCGCCGATTGGCCGATGTTGGTGGCGTCTTCGTCATGGGCTGACTGTTCTTCGGGATCGGTCATGCGTCATGCTCCTGCTCGGGGTGAGCGGGAACGCATGACGCCGATCAAAAGGTGCCGGCCCACCGCGAACGACGGGCCGGCACACCCAATCACGCTTCGGCGGTTTCGGCCGGAGCGACAGCGGCTTCTTCAGCTGCCTTCGCCTTTTCGGCGCGCTCTTCCGCACGCTCGACGGCCTTCTCGCCGGGCTTACCCTTGGTCGGGTTGTTGCGAGCGGCGCGTTCCTTCACGCCGGCCTTGTCGAGGAAACGGGCAACGCGGTCGGTCGGCTGCGCGCCAACGCCCAGCCAGTGGGTCGCACGCTCGGCGTCGAGCACGACGCGCTTTTCGTCTTCCTTGCCCAGCAGCGGGTTATAGGTGCCGATCTTCTCGATGAAGCGGCCGTCACGCGGGCTGCGCGCATCGGCGACGACGATGCGGTAATACGGACGCTTCTTCGAGCCACCACGCGACAGACGGATGCTGAGTGCCATTATTCTTCTTCCTTCGTTGGTCTATGTAAGCCGGTTCCGACCGGCGATTACTTCTTCTTGATAAGGTTTTCGAAGCCGGGGGGCAGCTGCGGCATGCCGCCGCCCTTGCCACCCATGCCACCGCCGAGACCCGGCAGGCCCGGCATTTCGCCACCCGCCTTGCTCATCAGGTCGCCAAGGCCGGGACCGCCCAGCGCATTGCCAAGGCCGCCCATGCCGCCCTTGCCCAGCATCGCCATCATGCCCTTGATGCCGCCCATCTTCTTGAGCTTCTTCATCGCGGTCTGCATTTCCTGGTGCATCTTCAACAGCTTGTTGATGTCCTGCACCGTCGTGCCCGACCCCTTGGCAATCCGGATCTTGCGCTTGGCATTGATGAGTTCGGGCTTGGCGCGTTCCTTCGCGGTCATCGACGTGATCATCGCGTCCATGCGCAGCAGGATCTTTTCATCCACCGCACCCGACGCCATCGCCGCCTGCGCCTTCTTCATGCCGGGAATCATGCCGGCCAGCGCGCCGAGGCCACCCATGCGCCGCATCTGCGCCAGCTGCCCGCGCAGGTCGTTCATGTCGAACTGACCCTTGGCAAGACGGCCGGCCATCCGCTCGGCATCTTCGGCCTCGATCGACTGCGCCGCCTTTTCGACCAGCGACACGACGTCGCCCATGCCGAGGATGCGGCCCGCGACCCGCTTCGGGTGGAACGGCTCGATCGCGTCCAGCTTTTCGCCGGTGCCCGCGAACTTGATCGGCTTGCCGGTGACCGCGCGCATCGACAGCGCGGCGCCACCGCGCGCATCGCCGTCCATGCGGGTCAGGATGACGCCGGTCAGCGGCACCTGTTCGGAAAAGTTCTGCGCGACGTTGACCGCGTCCTGCCCGGTCAGCGAGTCGACGACCAGCAGCGTCTCATTCGGCTGGGCAATGTCCGAGACGGCCTTCATCTCGTCCATCAGCGCCTGGTCGACGTGCAGACGACCAGCAGTATCGAGCATGACGACATCGAAGCCCTGCAGCTTCGCCGCCTGCAATGCGCGACGGGCGATGTCGACCGGCTGCTGCCCCTGCACGATCGGCAGGGTCGTGACCTCGACCTGGGTGCCCAGCACCGCCAGCTGTTCCTGCGCCGCCGGGCGATTGACGTCGAGCGACGCCATCATCACCTTCTTGCCCTCGCGCTTGCTCAGCAGCTTGGCGAGCTTCGCGGTGGTCGTCGTCTTGCCCGAGCCCTGAAGCCCGACCAGCATGATGACGGCGGGCGGCGTAACGGAGACGTCCAGCTCGGCCGTGTCCGGGCCCAGCATGTCGACCAGCGCGTCGTGGACGATCTTGACGACCTGCTGCCCCGGCGTGATCGAACGCAGAACATTCTGGCCGACGGCGGCCTCGGTCGCCTTGTCGACGAATTCGCGCGCGACGGGCAGCGCGACGTCGGCTTCCAGCAGCGCCACGCGGACTTCGCGCATCGCCGTCCGGACATCGGCCTCGGTCAGCGCGCCGCGACCGCGCAGCCGATCGAACACCCCTCCCAGCCGGTCACTCAGACTTTCGAACACGCGCGCACTCCAATTCCGGTTTCCCGCGAAAATCGCTCAAGCAAAACACGCCGGCGGACGAAACCTCGTCGGCCGGCGTCGCCCTTGGGCGGCATTGCTGAACGATTCCCCACGGAAACGATCCGGAGGCTATAAAGCATCTGCGGCACCCATGCAAGTCGCAGCGACGGGTCGCGACGACCGGAGCCGGAGCATCGACGGGCCGAACGCCGGCTTTAACATCTTCTACACCGATCGGCGTCGATAACCCTCGGATATGGATTGGGATCGGCAACGCGGAACGGAGGGCATGGCTCCGGCGGATGCGCGACAGCGGGGCAGCCGCTGGACGCTGCCGATCTGTGTCAGCGCGATTCTGCTGTTTATCGGCCTCGGCATCGCCGTCATCTCCGGCGTGCTCGACCATCGCTATTTCGGCGGTGCCCCGGTCGAGCGGCCGCTGGTCGTGGCACTGCTCCTCAACGCACTTCTCGTCGTCTTCGGCTGGCGGCGGCACCGCGCGGTCGAGATCGAGATGCATGGCCGATCGGCGGCGGAAGAACGCGCCAGGATGCTCGCCTCGCGCGATCCGCTGACCGGTTTCCTCAACCGTCGTTCGCTGAGCGAAGCGGGTGCCGCGCTGCTGGGTGCCGCGATGCGCCGGGAACAGGCGGTCGCGCTGATGATCGTCGACCTCGACCATTTCAAGATGGTCAACGACATGCACGGCCATGAAACCGGCGACGCGGTTTTGCGTGCGGCGGCACAAGCGATCGCCGGCGTGATGCCGACGGCCGCGCTGACCGCGCGATTCGGCGGCGACGCCTTTGCCTGCGCGTTCGTATTCGACGCGCGCGACCCGTCGACCGTCGATCATGTCGCCTCGCGCGTCATCGCCGCGCTGTCGCAGCCGATCGAGGTCGATGACCGGCGCATCCACCTGACCAGTTCGATCGGCGTCGCGCGATCCGATTTCGACGGTGCGGGCATCGACACGCTGCTGCGGTCGGCGGATATCGCGATGTATTGCGCCAAGAAATCGGGACGCGGCGGCGTCACCTGGTTCAACCGCGCGATGGAACATGCGCTGATCGATCGCAACGACATCGAAAACGGCCTGCGCCTCGCCATTCCCGCCGGACAGATCGTCCCCTATTTCGAGCCGCAGATCGACCTGACCAACGGCCGGCTGTGCGGGTTCGAGGTGCTGGCACGCTGGATTCACCCGACACAGGGCGTCATTCCGCCCGACCGCTTCATTCCCGTTGCCGAGGAATCGGGACTGATCGCCGAATTGTCGCTGTCCATCATGCGACAGGCCTTTGCCGCCGCGCGCGACTGGGACCCGACGCTCTCGCTCTCGGTCAACATCTCGCCCACCCAGCTGCGCGATGCCTGGCTGGCGCAAAAGATCATCAAGGCGACGGTCGAGGGTGGTTTCGCACCCAACCGGCTGGAGATCGAGATCACCGAAAGCGCGCTGTTCGACAACCTCGCGCTGGCCCAGTCGATCGTCGGCTCGCTCAAGAATCAGGGCGTCCGCCTTGCGCTCGACGATTTCGGCACCGGTTATTCGTCGCTCGCCCACCTGCGCGCGCTGCCGTTCGACCGGATCAAGATCGACAAGAGCTTTGTCCTCTCGCTGCTCGACAATGCCGATTCGGCGGCGATCGTGAACGCGATCATCGGCCTTGGCGCGAACCTGAACCTGCCGGTCACCGCCGAAGGGGTCGAAACCGACACCATCGCCGAACGGCTGGCCGCACTCGGCTGTGCCAAGGCGCAGGGGTGGAACTACGGCAAGCCGCTATCGATCGCCGACACCCGCCGGATGCTGGCCGCGCGCGGCCTGCTGCATAGCGGCGGCGCGGTGGAGCCCGACCTGCCCGACCTCACCAGCCGGCGTCAGGTCGGCTGAGATACGCCGCCTCCACCTCGGTCGACACCCGGCCGAGCGCGGCGTTGCGCGACGGATAACGGCCATAGCGTCCCAGCACCTCGGCATGATCGCGTGCGAATGTCAGGTTGTTGGGGTTGCCCAGCGCCTCGAAACACCGCAACGAAAAGCGCGATACCCCTGCATCCTCGCTATGCATCAGCGGCATATACAGGAACGCCCGGCGCTCCGGCGGCAAGGCGCGATCGTCGCCGCGCGCGATCCCGATCAGCGTCAACTCCAGCGCCAGCGGATCGGCCGCGAACGCCGCCGCCTGTCCGCGGAACAGGTTGCGCGAAAACTGGTCGAGCACGATCACCGCCGCGAGCAGCGTGTCGCGATCGTCGCGCCAGCCCGCCGCCTCACTGGTCAGCAATTGCCGCTGCAATGCGCCGAACCGCGTGGCGATTTCCGCGTCCAGCGCGTCGTCCTTGGCGAAATGGCGCTCGGGGCCGACCTGATCGAACCAGAAGTCGAGCACTTCGCGCGCCTGTCCGTGGACTTCCCCGGTCGCTGTCCCTAGATCGTCGCCCATGCCATCCTCCTGTGGTCTCGCCATCATAACGCTCGGCTGCCGGCTGAACATCGCGGAAAGCGATGCGATCCGTGGTATCGTCGGCGCGCGCGACGTGGTGGTGGTCAACAGCTGCGCCGTCACCAACGATGCCGTCGCCGCCACCCGGCGCGCGATCCGCAAGGCGCGGCGCGACCGGCCGGCCAGCGAACTGATCGTCACCGGCTGCGCGGCGCAGATCGACCCGGCGAGCTTTGCCGCGATGCCGGAGGTGACCCGCGTCATCGGCAATTCCGACAAGCTGAACCCCGCCGCATGGGGATCGAGCGAGCCGGTGATCGTCCGCGCGATCGAGCGCGTGCTCGACACCGCTCCGCAATTGGCCGGCGGTTTCGAAGGGCAGACCCGCGCCTTTGTCGAGGTGCAGAATGGCTGCGACCATGCCTGCACCTTCTGCGCGATCCCGGCCGGGCGCGGGCCGTCGCGCTCGGCCGATATCGACGCCATCGTGGCGCAGATCGATGCGCTGGTCACCGCCGGCCATGCCGAGGTCGTGCTGACCGGGGTCGACCTGTCGAGTTATGGCGACGACCTGCCCCACACCCCCCGGCTGGGCGATGTGGTCGAGGCGATTGTCGTCCGCACGTCGCTCCGCCGCCTGCGCCTCTCCTCGCTCGATCCGGCAAATATCGACGCCAAGCTGGTCGAATTGCTGACGAACGAGCCACGGGTCATGCCGCATGCCCATCTGTCGTTCCAGGCGGGCGACGACATGGTGCTCAAGCGAATGCGCCGTCGCCATAGCCGCGCCGACGCGGTGCGGCTGGTCGAGCGGCTGAAGAACGCGCGGCCGGATATCGCGATCGGCGCCGACCTGATCGCCGGTTTCCCGACCGAGGATGATGCGATGGCGGCGAACACGCTCGCGCTGATCGACGATTGCGCCATCGTTCACGCCCATGTCTTTCCCTATTCCCCCCGCGCGCGCACCCCGGCCGCGCGGATGCCGCAGGTGTCGCCGCCCATCGCCAAGGCGCGGGCGCAGGCGCTGCGCGACGCCGCCGGTCGCCGGCACCGCGCGTGGCTGGCCGAACAGGTCGGCAGTGTTACCGACATCCTGGTCGAACGGCCCGGCACGCGCGGGCATAGTCCCGGCTTTGCCGACGTCCGGCTTCCCCCCTGCCCGCCCGGTCACATCGTGACCGCGCGGCTCACTCACATCGAAGGCGATCAGTTGATCGGCATGCCCCTATGAGCCTTTCGTGGCACGAACGCCTGCTCGGCGGCCTGAAAAAGACCTCCGACCGCCTGACCGGCAATCTGGTCGGCCTGTCCGCCGCGCGGCTGGACGAGGCGACGCTGGACGAGATCGAGGAGGCGCTGATCGCCTCCGACCTCGGCCCCGCCACCGCCGCCCGCGTCCGCACCCGCCTGTCCGAAGGGCAGTATGAGCGTAACATGGAGGAGCTGGGCATCCGGCTGGTGGTCGCGGAAGAGATCGAAAAGGTCTTGACCCCGGTCGCCAAGCCGCTGGAAATCGAGGCCTTTCCGCGTCCGCAGGTAATCCTGGTCATCGGCGTCAACGGCTCTGGCAAGACTACTACGATCGCCAAGCTCGCCAAGACGCTGGTCGAGCAGGATTATGGCGTCATGTTGGCGGCAGGCGACACGTTCCGCGCTGCTGCCATTGGCCAGCTCAGGACCTGGGCCGAGCGGATCGGCGTGCCGATCGTCAGTGGTGCCGAGGGCGGCGACGCGGCCGGCATCGTCTACGAAGCGGTCAAGCAGGCGACGGCCACCGGCATCGACGTGCTGATCGTCGACACCGCCGGCCGGCTCCAGAACAAGCGCGAGCTGATGGACGAGCTGGCCAAGGTCCGCCGCGTGTTGGGGCGCC
Organism: Sphingomonas sp. Leaf9; assembly: GCF_001421355.1. GTDB lineage: Bacteria > Pseudomonadota > Alphaproteobacteria > Sphingomonadales > Sphingomonadaceae > Sphingomonas. The sequence goes on from NZ_LMKC01000001.1 coordinate 111,785, forward strand.
TGAACCCCGCTGCGCCGCACGATGTTGTCCTCGTCCTCGACGCGACGACGGGGCAGAATGCGCTCAACCAGATCGAGGTTTTCAAGGAGACCGCCGGCGTTACCGGCCTGGTGATGACCAAGCTCGACGGCACCGCGCGCGGCGGCGTGCTGGTCGCGGCGGCGGAAAAGTTCGGCTTGCCGATCCATGCCATCGGCGTCGGCGAAACCGCCGACGACCTGCGCGGGTTCGATGCGCATGAAGTGTCCCGCATCATCGCGGGCGTGGAACGGGTGCGCAAATGACGACCGACGCCAAACCCCCGGTATCGCCGCTGTTCCGCATGGCGCTCGATTACGGGCCACTGCTGGTGTTCTTCATCGCCAATTTGCTGGCGAGCAAGATCGGCCTGCCCGATATGGTCGATTCGCTGGCGCAGGTAATCATCGCCAGCACCGCCTTCATGATTGCCAGCGTGGTCGCGATCATCGTGTCGAAATGGAAGACCGGCCATATCTCGCCGATGCTGTGGCTGTCGGCGGGGCTGGTCGTGGTGTTCGGCGCGCTGACGCTGTATTTCCGCGACGATACCTTCATCAAGATGAAGCCGACGATCGTCTATGTGATGTTCTCGGCGATCCTGACCTTCGGCCTCGTGACCGGACGCCCGCTGCTGCAACAGCTGCTGGAAACCGCCTATCCGGGCCTCAGCGCGATCGGGTGGCGCAAGCTCACGATCAACTGGGCGATCTTCTTCGCGTTCATGGCCGTGCTGAACGAGGTCGTTTGGCGGCATTCGACCTGGGATTTCTGGGTCGGGTTCAAGCTGTGGGGCGCGGTGCCGCTGACGCTGATCTTTGCGGCGGCGAATATCCCGATGCTGTTGCGCCATGGGTTGCAACTGGAGAAGGATGCCCCGCTGCCGCCGGCGGACTGACCTTGCTCCCTCTCCCCTTCAGGGGAGAGGGGAAAGCCGCGAGCGCCGCGTGCATGAAAAAAGGGGCCGTCCTTGCGGATAGGCCCCTCTCCCAACCCTCTCCCCTGCAGGGGAGAGGGCTATACGGCGAATTACTTCACCGCTGCGTCGTAGCGCTGGCCGACCTTGTCCCAGTCGACCACGTCCCACCACGCCTTCAGATACGCCGGACGCGCATTGCGGTACGTGATGTAATAGGCGTGCTCCCACACGTCGTTGCCCAGGATTGGCGTGCCCTTCACCGGGGCGAAGTCCATCAGCGGATTGTCCTGGTTCGGCGTCGAGGTGATGGCGAGCTTGCCATCCTCCCCGACGATCAGCCATGCCCAGCCCGAGCCGAACTGGTTCGCACCCGCCGTGTTGAACTGTTCCTTGAGTGCATCGAGGCCACCGAACTGGTCGTCGATGGCGTCCTTCAACGCGCCCGACGGCTGCGAACCGCCACCCTTCATCGTTTCCCAGAAGAAGGTGTGGTTCCAATAGCCACCGCCATTGTTGCGCAGCTTCGCCGGCGCGCCCGACATGTTCGCCATCAGCTCTTCGATCGACTTGCCTTCGAGGCTCGCGTCTTCCGACACGGCTTCGTTCAGCTTGTCGGTATAGGCCTGATGGTGCTTGTCATGGTGCAGCGTCATCGTTTCCTTGTCGATGGTCGGCTCCAGCGCGTCATAGGCATAGGGCAGCGGGGGAAGTTCGAAAGCCATGAGGGTTCCTCCTTGGGCGTTAAGCTCTGGTCGACCGAACGAAGCATGGGCCGATCGGCTCCGGTCGTTACGCTCGGGCAACATCTAGGACGCGGGGACCCGTGCACAAGGGTCGGTCAGCCGCCCTGCCCCAATAATCCGTGGCGTTTCAGCGCGTGGCGCAACTGGTCATAGGTCAGCCCCAGCGTATCGGCACAGGTCCGCTGGTTATAGCGCGCCTCGGCCATCGCACGGGTCAGCAGCTGGCGTTCGAACCGGTTCACCCGCGTCTTGAAATCATCGCCATTGTCGTCCGCCACCTCCGGCGCGTCGCCCGCCTCGCCCGTGGCGGCGGCCGGCGGCGGCGTGCTGGCGGTGCGCGGGCGAAAGGGGGAGGCGAACGGATCGACCTCCACCAGATCGATCGGCCCCGGCCGTTCCCAGCGATAGACCGAGCGTTCGACGGCATTACGCAGCTCGCGGACATTGCCCGGCCAGCGATGCTCCATCAGCTGGTCGACGGCATTGGGGCCAAAGCCCGGCCATTCGTCGCGGCCGATCTCGGCCGCCATCCGCCGTCCGAAGAAATCGGCCAGCACCATGATATCGCCCGGTCGCGCGCGTAAGGGGGGCAAGGTAACGACCTCGAAGCTCAACCGGTCGAGCAGGTCGGCGCGGAACGTGCCGCGCTCCACCCGGTCGGGCAGATGCTCGTTGGTCGCCGCGACGATGCGGACATCGACCCGGATCGGCCGCGACGACCCGATCCGCGTCACCTCGCCATATTCAACCGCACGCAACAGCCGCTCCTGCGCACCCATCGACAGCGTGCCCAGTTCGTCGAGGAACAGCGTGCCGCCATCGGCTTCCTCGAACCGCCCGGTGCGCGCCTTGGTCGCGCCGGTGAACGCGCCCGCTTCATGGCCGAACAGCTCCGCCTCGATCAGCGTTTCGGGCAGCGCGGCGCAGTTCATCACGACCAGCGGCTGGTCCCAGCGGCCGGACAGGCGGTGGAGGCGTTCGGCGACCAGTTCCTTGCCCGTCCCCCGCTCCCCGATCACCAGCACGGGACGGTCGAGCTGGGCGGCGCGGCTGGCGCGCTCCAGTGCATCGAGAAAGGGGCCGGATTGGCCGACGACCTGGCTTGCGCGTTCCATCGCCGATGTGTGGCGTATTTTCCCAAACATTCGCAAGCGCCAAATTCGCCACGGTCACCAACCGGCGAAAAGTGACGCAAAACCGTCATTTTCTGAATTGGCACGCCTCCTGCAATGTATCTTGCAAGCCCGGTACAGGGCGCAGGCAATCAAGCTTCAGGGAGCATTACCGTGATCCGCATCAACCAGAATGTGACCGTCCGCCAATCGATCCTCAGCCTGATCGGTGCCGTCGCGGTCAGCATCTTCGCCTTCGGCGTAACGACCGCTTCCGGTCCGATCGCCACACCCGTTGCCGCAGCGCCGATGGCGTGACGGCAGGCCGGGGCGGTTCTGCCCCGTTCCGTTCCGGCCACCCCAGTTTTTCCAGGAGTAACTCGATGGGTATCTTTTCCCGCACCCGCGACATCATCGCCGCCAACGTCACCGACCTGCTCGACAAGGCCGAAGACCCCGCGAAGATGATCCGCATGATCATCCTTGAAATGGAGGAAACGCTGGTCGAGGTCCGTGCGTCCGCCGCGCGCACCATCGCCGACCAGAAGGAAATGCGCCGCCATATCGCCAAGCTGGACAAGCTGCAGGACAGCTGGACCGAAAAGGCCGAGCTGGCGCTGAGCAAGGACCGCGAGGATCTGGCGAAGGCCGCGCTGGTCGAACGGCAGAAGGCGGTCGACATGATCGAACAGCTGAACGCCGAAATCGTCGTGCTCGACGATGCGCTGCGCGCGTCGGAAGCCGATATCGCCAAGCTGCAGAACAAGCTGCGCGAGGCGCGGACCCGGCAGAACGCCATCCAGACCCGGATGGAAAGCGCCAACAACCGCACCAAGCTGCGCGAGATGTATGCCGGATCGAAGACCGCCGAAGCGTTCAGCCGCTTCGACGTGCTCGAACGCCGGGCCGACCTGGCCGAAGGTCGCGCCGAAGCGGCCGGCATGGGCCAGGGTGGCAAGTCGCTCGAGGACGAGATCGCGGAACTGCGGTCGTCGGACAAGATCGACGCCGAACTGGCCGCGCTCAAGGCCCGCCTGAACCGGGAGGGCTGAGACGATGGGCGAATTCCTGACCGCGGCGGTCGCGATCAGCGTCCTCTTCATCGGTCTGCCGTGGCTGATCCTCCACTACATCACGAAGTGGAAACAGTCGCCGACGCTGACCAACGAGGACGAGCGACTGCTCGACGACATGCACGTCACCGCCCGCCGGCTCGAAGAGCGGCTCCAGACGATCGAGCGGATCATCGCCGCCGACAATCCGGACTTCCGCCCTTCGACGCCGCGCCGGGAATATCCGGAAAGCGATTTCCGCAACAACGACTACGCACGGAGGGACTGATGTCTGGCGCACGCACCAAATTCTATGTCGACAAGGCGAATGGCAAGATGTCGGGCGTGTGCGCCGGCATCGCCGACTACACCGGTGTCGAGGTCATGTGGATCCGCATCGGCACGGTGATGCTGACGCTGGTCGGCGGCTTTCCCTGGACGGCCATCGCGTATTTCATGATCGCATGGATGGCCCCGAAGAAGCCCTACGGCCTGTATGAAAGCCGCGAGGACGAGAAATTCTGGCAGGGCGTCCGGTCGAACCCGACCCGCTCGGCATCGGAAATGCGCTCGACCTTCCGCGATATCGACCGTCGCCTTGCCGATATCGAAATGTATTATACCAGCCGCAACACCCGTCTGGCGGACGAGATCGACAGCCTGCGCTGATCCGATCCCTGCCGGGACGATTTGGGGAGAGAGACGATGAATTGGGGTGGACCGGGTTTCGTATTGGCCATCATCGCGATGGCGATGATCGCCGGTGTCGTGAAGGCATCGATCCGGGCAAAGCATGGGATCGCCAAGGAGGACGAACGCGTCCGCGGCGGCAACCCCGATGCCGAGCGTCAGGCATGGCTGATGGCGCAACAGAACGAGCAGTTGCAGGCCAAGGTCCTGCGTCTCGAAGAACGCATCGCCGTTCTCGAGCGCATCGCGACCGACCCTGCCACCCGTACTGCCCGCGAAATCGACGCGCTGCGCTAAGCTTCGAGGACCAAGATCATGCTGACCAACAATCCCGACCTCGTTCCGATGATCGTCCTGCTCGGCCTTGCCATCATGGTGGCGTGGGTCGTCACCACCTGGCTGCGCGTCAAGAACGGCTATCCGTTGCAGGGCAGCTGGGGCCAGAACGTCTACCCGGTCGCCAACGACGAGACGGTCGAACGGGTCAAGCTGCTGAGCCAGGAAAACGGCCAGCTGAAGGCCGAGCTGGGATCGATCAAGGACCGGCTGGCCAATGTCGAACGGATCGTGACCGACGGCGCCCACAGCCTCGACCGCGAGATCGAGCAACTGCGCAGCCGCGCGAACTGAAAGGACCTGTCATGAGCCCCTTTCTCATCCCCGCCCTTGCCCTGATGATCCCGATCGTCGCGATCCTCAGCAAACTGGTCTTCCAACCTTGGCTGGAGCTGAAGGAGCGGGAATTGCAGGTCCGCGGCACCGAAACCGCCGAAAAGGCCGCGCAGTACGCCGCGCAGACCGAACGGCTGGAACAGCGCGTCCGCGTCCTCGAACGCATCATCACCGACCGCGGCGTCGACCTCTCCGACGAGATTGAGCGACTGCGCGACAAACCTCTCAACTGACCCCAAGCGAAGGGACCGTCCGATGAACCTCACGCTTACCCTCGCCCTTGCCATCACCACGCTGGCCGCCGTCACGATCCTTGCGGTTACGGCGCTGGCGGGATGGCGTGGCTGGCTCTCGCTCCAGCAGCAGCGGCTGGGCGATCACGCCATGACCCAGCAGCCGACCCCCAATGCCGGCACCCGGATCGAGATCGCCGACCTGAAGGAACGCATCCGCAAGCTCGAAGCGATCGCCGCCGGGGTGGAACTGTAGGGCCAAACGCCTATAGCGGCGTCATGCAGAGCATCGACGATATCCGCGAAGAATATGACTTCCTCGACGGCGACGACCGTTACCGGCTCCTGATCGACCTGGGGCGCCAGCTGGAGCCGATGCCCGATCCCCTGAAGACCGATGCGACGCTGGTTCGAGGCTGTTCGGCATCGGTCTGGGTCTATCCCCAGCCCCGCGAGGACGGGACGCTCCACTTCCTGGCAGACAGCAACGCCGCGATTACCAAGGGGATCATCGCGCTGGTGCTGGCGACCGTGCAGGACCAGCCGGCCAGGACGATCCTCGACACCGACATCGCCGACACGCTGGCCCCGTTCGACCTGCGCAACCAGCTCAGCTCCAACCGGACGCAGGGTATTCCCAACATGATCGCGCTGATCCGGGAAACGGCGGCACGGCTGGCGTGAAGCGCCGGATCGGCTGGATCGCGGCGGCGGCGGCCGTATTCGGCATCGCGACCGCTGCGGCAGGATATCGCAACGCGCTGGCCGACCCGATCGTGCGCGACCTGCACCTCCCCGCGCCGATCGCGCCGACCTCGGTCGTGCTCCTGACCGACAGCCATGTCGCCGGCCCCGACATGCCACCCGAACGGCTGGCGCGGATCGTGGCGCAGGTGAATGCACTGAAGCCCGATGTCGTCTTGCTGGCGGGCGATTATGTGAGCGACAAGGCGGCGTCGACGCGCACCTATCCCGCACAGGCGGCGATCGCGCCCTTCGCCGCGCTCCGCCCCCGGCTGGGCACCTTTGCGGTACTGGGCAACCACGATCACGAACGCGGCGCGGCCGAGATGCGGCGGTCGCTGCGCGCGGCGGGGGTCGAACCGCTTGCCAACGACGCGGTGCGTGCAGGGCCGCTGGCGATCGGCGGACTGGACGATGCCACGACCGACCACGCCGATCTGCCGGCGACACTGGCCGCGCTGGGGCGGATCGGCGGGTTCCCGATCGTGCTCAGCCACAATCCCGATCCGTTCAAGAAGCTGTCGGGCAAGGTCGGCGTGATGCTCGCGGGGCATACCCATTGCGGGCAGGTCCGGCTGCCGATCCTCGGTGCGCTGACCTATGGTTCCAATTACGGCGCGCGCTATGGCTGCGGTGTGGTTCGAGAAAAGGGGCGGGTGCTGGTCGTCGGCGCAGGACTGGGCACCAGCGAACTGCCGATCCGCTTCGGCACGCCGCCCGATATCTGGCGGATCACGATCGGCGGCTAATCCAGCCCCAGCCGCCCGGCCACCGCGTCCAGATCGTCGCCCGGCCGCACCAGCAGCCAGTCATTCGGCCGCGCACTGTCGACCACCACCACCGCGCCCTTGGGACACACGTCGAGGCACTTCACCTCGACCACGCCCGCACGCGACTTCGGCCCGTTCTTCAGCTTCAGATGCCGGCGCAGCGCCTTGGCCAGAGGCTTGCCCGCATCACCGAACCCGCCGTTCAGCTTCTTCGAACATTTGGCGCAGACCAGCACCGCCTTGTCCCAGCGGGACCGGACACCGGTCCTCACGCCGGTTTCCAGGCCCGGCGTTCTTCCGCGACGCGCAGCACGTCATAGGCCGCCTGGATCGCGTGGAATTTCTTCGCCGCCTCGGCATCGCCGGGCCGGACATCGGGGTGGAACACCTTGGCGAGCTTGCGCCACGCGAGGCGGATCGTGTCGAAATTGGCGTCGGGATCGCATTCCAGCACCTCAAGCGCGCGCATCTCGTCGCGCGAGCGGGTGCTGTCGCCAGAGCCTGCCCAGGCATTCGAAGCGGACGCGGCATAGCCATTGGCGGTGCGACGTTCCTCTGCCTCGCGGGCCTTGGCCTCTTCCTCGTTCAGCCCCTCGAAGTAGTTCCAGCCCTTGTTATATTCCGCCGCATGCGCTTCGCAGAAATACCAGCGGTCGGGGCTGTTGGGCGATTTGGGCGCGGGGCATTTACCGGGTTCGGTGCAACCGTGGCGGTCACACAGCTTCACCGTCTGCGCCTCGCGGCCCTCGCTATAGCCGCGCCAGCGGGGAAAGCCCCAGTCGTTCGATCGCGTGTTTCGTGCCATTGCTGTCGAAATAAGCCGCCATGCGCCTCACGCAACCCATTGTCGCGCGGGAATGTCAGAGGGTCTGTAAGCCGGGTTCTGTCCACCTGAATGAAACAGGATGGGCGACCATTCCTCTTGGACGACGCTTGCGCGCCATCTCTAGCAACCAACCCGGGCAGCGGGCCGGAACATGCCCCGGAGCACTTGCGTACTCCCTGCCGCCCCTATTCGGTCTTGCTCCCGGTGGGGTTTGCCATGCCGCTGCCGTTACCGGCCGCGCGGTGCGCTCTTACCGCACCCTTTCACCGTAACCCGGCCGAAGCCAAAGGCCGTCTGCTCTCTGTGGCACTGTCCCTGAACCCCGCGTGCCGAAGCCTGCGAAGCCCGCCGGGCGTTACCCGGCACCGTCGTTTCCGTGGAGCCCGGACTTTCCTCGGCACGCTTGCGCGCGACGCGGCCGCCCGACCCTCTGACCCGGACGCCCCTAGCCGACCGGAGGCGCCGGTTCAATCGTCGCCTTGCGGCTTTGGCAGCAACAGCGCGAGGAGGAGCATCCGGCATTCGCCATCGATGATCCCGTCGACCATTTCCGGCCGGAACCGCCGCTGGAACGCGGTGACCGCGGCGGTCGCATCGGCCACGTCATAGCCGAAACGTTCGAGCGCCAGCAGGAACCCGGCATCGCTCCAGCCGGGGTCCATCAGGTTGCGGGTCGGGCGGGGCAGCGCCAGCCGCAACCGCGCCAGCCGGTTCCACGGGAACAGCTCGCCCGGGTCCTGCTTGCGCAGCGGCGCGATATCCGAATGGCCGACGACATTGCCGCGCGTGATCGCGTGCCGGTCCTTGATCTGGTGCACCAGCGGGATCAGCGCGTCGACCTGCGCATCGGGAAAGGCACGATAGCCCCATTCATGCCCCGGATTGACCAGTTCGATGCCGATCGACGCGCTGTTGACGTCGGTGATCCCGCGCCAGTGCGCCCGGCCGGCGTGCCACGCGCGCTTGTCCTCCGCGACCATGCGGTAGATCGTGCCGTCCTCGTCGATCAGGTAATGCGCCGACACCTGCGCCGCCGGATCGGTCAGCCGCGCGATCGCCGACGCCGCGTCGGTCATGCCGGTATAGTGCAGGACGATCATGGTGATCGGCAGGCTGCGTTCGCCGAAGTTCGGCGACGGCGTATCGATCATGTCCATCCCGGCCCTCCCCTCGCCCATCCTGCCCCTCGCTTGCGGCCGGACGCGGGGAAAGGCAAGCCTGCCGGGGCGGGGCTAGTGCGCGGCGAGCCGGTACATGCCGCGATAGCGTTCGGACGGGACCAGCGCGTCGCTATGCCCGATCACCGTTTCGCCCGCCCCCAGCACCAGCAGCCCGCCGGGACGCAGCACCCCCGCGATCCGCTCCAGCACCGCCCGCCGCGCCGCCGGCGACAGGTACATCAGCACGTTGCGGCACAGCACGATATCGAACTTTCCGGCCGGCATCGGGTCGGACATCAGGTTCTGCTGGCTGTATAGCAGGCGCAGCCGCAGTTCCGGCCTCGCTTCCCACAACTCGTCGCGCAGTTCGAACCAGCGCATCATCCGCCGGATCGACAGGCCGCGCTGGATTTCGAACTGGGTATAGCGGCCCGACCGCGCCCGCAGCAGCGCGCGCGCGGAAATATCGGTCGCGCGGATTTCGGGAAGCGTCATCCCGCCCTGCTCCTGCGCCTCGGCGAACAGCATCGCCAGCGACAGCGGCTCCTGCCCGGTCGAACAGGCCGCCGACCAGATGCGCAGCCGGCGCGGCGTGTCGCCCGCCATGTCGTGCGCCGCGCCGATCACCTGGTCGAGCACCGACGAATCGCGGAAGAACGACGTTTCCTGGTTCAGCAGCGCATCGACCACCAGGTCGGCCAGCCCCGCTTCGCAGCGCCCGCCCGCCGCGATCCGCGCGACCAGTTCGTCCAGCGAGGCAAGGCCGCGTTCGCGCAGCATCGGCTGCAATGCGCTGTCGATCCGCCATGCCCGCCCGGCGTCGAGCTGTTGCCCGGTACGCTGTTCCAGCAGGCTGACGATCTTGTGCGCGGCGTGGCTCATCGGGGGTGCGGCCTGCGGCATCGTCATGCGGAACGCTTTCTGCGGGCGATGAACGCGCCCAGCTGGTCGGGGGTACCGATGGTGGAGGCAAGGCCGCTTTCGGCGATGGCGCCGGGCATGCCCCAGACGACGGAGCTGTTCTGGTCCTGCACCGCGACCACGCCGCCGGCCGCGCGAATGCGTTCGGCACCGCGGCATCCGTCACGGCCCATGCCCGACAGGACGACGCCCAGCGCGCGCTGCCCGAATACCTCGGCCACCGATTCGAACATGGGGTCGACGGAGGGCATGCACCCGCTGATCGCAGGCGCGCGGTCGAGCCGGGTCGCCGCCCCGTCGGTCGTCGATACGACACGGATATGCGCGTCGCCCGGCGCCAGGATCATCCGCCCGCGCTGGATGCGCAGGCTGTCGCGCGCCACGTCGACCGGTCGCCGGGCCAGCGTCGCCAGCTGCTGCGCGAAATAGCCGGTGAACGATCCCGGCAGATGCTGGGTAATCAGGATCGGCACGTCGAGGTTGTCGGGCAATGCGCGCAACAGCGGGGCCATCGCATGAATGCCGCCGGTCGAGGCGCCGATGGCGATGATGTCGAACACATCGCCCCGCGCCGCCGAGGCGACCGCCGATCGTGGTGTCGTCGCCATCACATCGGCGACCAGCGCGGTCAGCCGATGGGCGAAATTGCCGGCCAGCGGCGACGATTCGGGCTTGGCAAGCGTCGCCGCCGCACCCAGCGCCATCGCGTGCAGCGCCGTCGGCGATCCGGCGGTGCAACTGCCCGACAGGACGATGACCCGCGCATCGGGGGCAAGCGCGGTGAGTGCCGGCAGCCCGGTCAGCCCGTCGGTCCCCGGCAGATTGATGTCGAGCAGGATCAGGTCGACCGGCCGGTCGCCCAGCACGGCCAGCGCCTGCGCGATGCTGCCGACCGCCGCGATCACTTCATAGGTGGGGATCGCATCGACGATCCGGGCGATGACGCAGCGCGTGACCGCCGAATCATCGACGATCAGGACGCGCAGCGCCCCGGATACGGACGCCGCCGGTTTGGGACAGGCCGCGACCACGTCCGTCGTCGTTACGCGACGCCGACGATCTGGAGCTTGCTCTCCAGCGTCTCGCGATCGAACGGCTTCATCACATATTCGTCGGCCCCGGCCTCGATCGCGGCGCGGATATAGGCCATGCCGTTCTCGGTGGTACAGAACACCACCTTGGGATGCTGCCCGCCATCGCTTTCGCGCAGCGCGCGCAGGAAATCCATGCCGCTCATCACCGGCATGTTCCAGTCGAGCAGGATGACATCGGGCTGCTGTTCAGCGCAACGGTCCAGCGCCTCGCGCCCGTCGCCCGCTTCGCGGACCTCGAACTGCAACGTTTCCAGGATGTGCCGGGCGACCTTGCGGATCACCTTCGAATCATCGACGACCAGACAGTTCTTCATGACGACATCCTACTGTATACCAGGCCAGCCTAACGGCAGTTCGTAAGCAGGCCGTTAAAGGGGTCAGGCAGCGACCCGTTCGCCGCCGGCCGTCCGCGCGACGACGGCGGACAGGTCGAGGACAAGGACCGCGCGATCGTCATGGTCGATGACCCCGGCGACGACCGCCGCCCATGCCGCGCCGGGCATCAGGCCCGACGTCAGCGGCCGCAATTCGCAGCGATAAGCATCGTCGAGCATGTCGACCAGCAGCGCGTAATGATGGCCATCGACCTGCGTCACCACCGCCCGACGGCGCGGGGACGATGGGTGCGCCGGATCGATCGCGGTCGCGGTGTCGATCACCGTCACCACCCGGCTGCGCAGCGCGGCAAGGCCGCACACCGCACGCGCCGTGCGCGGCACCGGCGACACCGCCGTGATATCCACCACCGATTCGACATGATCCGACAGGATCGCGACATCCTGTCCGGCGACACGGGCAAGGAGGAACAGCTGCTGCATCGTCACTTCCCCACTGCCTGTCGCACCGCATGCAACACGCCTTCGCGGTCGTAGCGATAGATGCTGCCATCGCCGGTATCGGCGACCGACGCCCGCAGCCGGACGACCGGCGTCCGCCCGCCGGGGACCACCGCCGACGAATCCTCCGCCTGCGCCAGCACCAGCGCAGGCCGTTCGTCCTCCGCCAGCCGCTCGACCGCGCGATAGCCCGCCTGCTCCAGCATCGGCCGCAGGAAGGTGCGCATCCATCCCGTCCCGCCATCGGCCAGCAGGCAGGTCGGCCGCGCGGCGACCGCTTTGCCCATCGCCGGTGCCACTGCATGGGCATGGCGCTGGAACAGCCACAGCGGATCGACCTGTTCGACCTGTTCGCCCTCCAGCAGCACGATGCCCCCGCTCGGCCCGAATTCGGCCGCCGATGCCGCCAGTTCGGGCAGCATCACGATGTCCACCGCATCGTCGATGGCATAGGCCAGTTCGACCATGCCATCGGTCAGCCGCAGGACCGTCGTCACCCGGTCGACCGCATCGTCCGCGGTGGCCACCACCGGCAGCACCCGCCCGTCGATTGCCAGCCAGATGCGCCCGGTGCTGCGTTGCAGGCTGCCGGCGCGAATCCGCTCGATCCGGTCGATCACCCCCAGCGGGATCACCCGCCGCCGCCCGTCGAGGTCGTCGAACAGCAGCGCGGCGATGCCCGGTTCCTCGACCGCTTCCGCCTCTGCCGCCAGTTCGCGGTCCATCGCATCGGCGAAGGTCAGCCCGGCGGCATGCGCCACCCCGGCGCAATCGAGCATCAGCATCGGCTGTCCGGTATCGGGCAGCGTCTGTCCGGCGAACAGCCCGGTCGCCATCACCGCCGGTGCGGCGGGCTTCACCACCAGTTCCTCGGTATCCAGCACCTCGTCGACCGCGACCGCAAAATCGCCCGCGCCGATGCCGACCACGACCATCATCTTGCCCGCCGCATCGGGGCGCGGTTCGACGCCCAGCACCGCGCACAGGTCGACCACCGGCAGCCGCCGATCGCGAATCTGCGCGATGCGGATATCGCCCAGCTGGTCGATGCGGAAGTTTGCGCCGCGCGCCCGCACGATCTCGCCGATCGTCTGGCGCGAAATGGCGAAGCGATGCTCGCCCGCGCGTACGACGATCGTCGACACGATCGACAGCGTCAGCGGCACCTGCACCGCGATGCGCAGTCCGCGGCCGGGCTTGTTGTCCAGCGTGATCCGCCCGCCGATCTGGTCGATCGCCGCGCGCACCACGTCCATGCCGACGCCCCGCCCCGAAATCTCGGTTGCGACGTCGCGCGACGACAGCCCCGGCGCGAACACCAGCTCGCATTGCTGGCGCGCGGTCAGCCGCCGCAGCTCCGCCTCGCTGCGCTGCCCGCTGCCCGCCAGCTTCGCGATCAGCCGCTCGGTGTCGATGCCGCGCCCGTCGTCGATGATCTCGATGACGATCTGGTTGCCCGATTGCCGCGCGGCGACGTGCAGCCGCCCGCTCTCGCGCTTGCCCGCCCGGCGGCGTTCGGCCGGCGGCTCGATGCCATGGTCGATCGCGTTGCGGACCAGGTGGACCAGCGGGTCGCGCATCACCTCGATCATCTCGCGGTCCAGCTCGACATCGGCGCCGTCGACGCTCAGCGTCACTGCCTTGCCCACCGCCGCCGCCGTGTCGCGCACGATGCGCGGCAGCGGGGAGAACAGCGTCTCGATCTTCTGCATCCGCGTCCGCGTCACCGCGTCGCGCATGTCGGCGACCGACGCCGACAACCGCTCCAGCGCGCCTTCGACCGCCGGATCGAGGTCGAGGTCGCGCAGCCGCCGGATCAGTTCGTTACGGACCAGCACCATGTCCGACATGCCGCTCATCATCCGGTCGAGCAGGTCGACGTTCAGCCGGACGCTGCGCAGCGGCGCGCGGCCCTGCGCGATCGCAGCCGCCGCCAGCGGGGTCATCGCCTGCGCGACGCTTGCGCCCGGTGCCAGCGCGGCGATCAGCTCGTCCTCGCCCTCGTCGGTCAGCGGCAGGCCGGCGTCGATCGCCTCGACCAGCTCACCGATCCGGTCGATGATCGCCAGCACGGCGTCGACCAGGAACCGGTCGGGCCGCCGCTTGCCGTCGCGCACCTCGCACAGCGTATCCTCGGCAGCATGGCTGAGGCGCAGCAGGCGCGGCAGGTCGAGGAAGCCGCAGCTGCCCTTCACCGTGTGGACGAAGCGGAAAATGGCATCCAGCCGGGCGCGATCGTCGGGCGCGGCCTCCCACGCGACGACCTCCGTCGACAACGCCTCCAGCGTCTCGCGCGTCTCCGCAATGAATTCCTGTAACAGATCGTCCATGCGGCCCCGCCCGGTTGTGGCGCGACCATGGGCGGGATCAGGTTAAGACGTAGTTAGTGCGGGAAAGGGATCGCGCTCCCCTCCACCGCCACGAACGTCACCCCGTGACCAGCGACGCCCCGAACAGCAGCACCGGCGAATCCACCGGCGACACCTGCAACGTGCCGCCGCTCTGTTCGACCAGCTCGCGCGCAAGGCAGGCGGCGGCGGCGCGTGGCGTCATCATCGCGGCATCGCCCAGCAACGCACCACGCAATTCGGCGTCCAGCACGATGCGCAGGCCATCGGCCCGCACCGCGATATCGATGCCGTTCGCCGTCCGCTCCGCCCCGATGTCCAGCTGCCCGCCGCGCACCAGCGCGTCGCCCGCGATCAGCGCGAGGTTCAGCAGCACCTTCACCGCCGGCTTCGGCAGCGACGGCGCATCGACCATCCAGCCGAGCTGTACCCGGTGGTTGTCGCCGAACAGCCCTTCCAATGCGGCGCGGGCTTCGCGCGTATCGATCGAATCGCCCAGGCCACCCGACGCACCGAACGCCAGGCGAAAGAATTTCAGCTTGTTGGCCGAAGCCCGCGCGCTGTCCGCCAGCAGTTCGAGGCAGCGGGCGCGCATGTCCGGATCATGTTCGTCGGCCAGCAGCTCCAGCCCGTTGTTGAGCGCACCCACGGGGCTGAGCAGGTCATGGCACAATCGCGAACACAGCAGGCTGGCGAAATCGGCTGGGCTGATGTTCAATGCGACGACCCTTGTGCTTTGGCGAACGTCATCGTCCGCCCGGCCCCGTCCATGTGCACCGCTTCGCAGTTTTTTTCAACGTGGCCACCGGTGGATACCGCGAAGGCGACCGGATCGAACCGGCCGTACCGTGCGCCATTGGCGACCGCCCGCCACAGCCGCGCGGTCCCGCCGCCCATGATCAGCCACAACATCCCGTCCGCCGCCGCCTGCGCCGCATCGGTCAGCGACGGGTCGGCGCTGCCCGAGGGATGCGAATGATACCAGCCGAGCACCGCAGCCCCGCCCCGCCGGGCATCACGCAGCGCGCCGAACAGCACCGCCGGGTCGATTTCGAAATACCGCGCCGGATCGGCCGCGACATTTCCCGCCGGTTCCGCCACGGCGATGTGCCCATCCGTTCCCCGCAGGATGCCGCATATCTCGACCGGATTTTCGTTGGCGTCCCGTAACAGTCGCTGCAGCAGATCGCTTGAAAATTTCGGTTCCATCGCCATCTCCTACCCAATGGACCGGGGGGTTTCCACGATCGAGGCGCGCATCACCGACGCGGCGCACGGGCAACGGATCGACAAGGCATTGGCCGATGTCGTCGCCGACCTGTCGCGCGAACGGATCAAGGCGCTGATGGCCGCCGGCCATGTCCACAGCGCCGATGGTCCGGTGGCGGACGGCAAGCGGAAAGTCGCCGCCGGACAGGTCTTCACCATCACCCTGCCCGCCGCCGTGCCACTGGATAATATCGCGCAGGATATTCCGCTGGTCGTCGCCTATGAGGACGAGCACCTGATCGTCGTCGACAAGCCCGCCGGTCTGGTCGTCCACCCGGCCGCCGGCAATCTGGACGGGACGCTGGTCAACGCGCTGCTCCACCACTGCGCGGGCAAGCTGTCGGGGATCGGCGGCGTCGCGCGGCCGGGCATCGTCCACCGCATCGACAAGGATACGTCGGGCCTGCTGGTCGTCGCCAAGAACGACGTGACGCACGAAGGGCTGGCGCGGCAGTTCAAGGATCACAGCATCGACCGGCGCTATCTGGCGATCGCGGCGGGCCGGGTGTTAACTTCGACAGGTATGATCGACGCCCCGCTGGCGCGATCCCCCAATGATCGCAAGAAGATGGCGATCGTCCACAGCCCCACCGCTAAACATGCGGTGACCCACTTTCGCAAACTTCGGCAGCTGAACGGCGCATCGCTGATCGAATGCCGGCTGGAAACCGGGCGCACCCATCAGGTGCGGGTGCACATGGCGTCGATCGGCCACCCGCTGCTGGGCGATCCGGTCTATGCCGGACGGCGACCGGCATTGAAGGCGCAATTGGAAACGCTCGATTTCGCCCGACAGGCATTGCACGCCGCCCATCTGGGGTTCATCCATCCGGTCACAAAAAACGCTTTGTCGTTCGATAGTGACCTTCCGGCAGACATGCAGGAACTGTTGGACCATCTTCACGTATAGGTTTCGGCGATTCCGCACTGCGGCGTCGCTACAAGGACAAAGGGAGTTTCACGCGATGGCAACTGGCAGCAACGTCCCGGCGACGATCCCGGCGCTTGGCGGCGAGGCGAGCCTCAACCGCTATCTCTCGGAAATCCGCAAGTTCCCGATCCTTGCGCCCGAGCAGGAATATATGCTCGCCAAGCGGTTTCAGGAACATGGCGATCCGGAAGCGGCAGCCCAGCTCGTCACCTCGCACCTGCGCCTCGTCGCAAAGATCGCCATGGGCTATCGCGGCTATGGCCTGCCGGTCAGCGAACTGATTTCCGAAGGGAATATCGGGCTGATGCAGGGGGTGAAGAAATTCGAACCCGATCGCGGTTTCCGCCTCGCGACCTACGCGATGTGGTGGATTCGCGCCTCGATCCAGGAATTCATCCTGCGGTCGTGGTCCCTCGTGAAGATGGGCACCACGGCGGCGCAGAAGAAGCTGTTCTTCAACCTGCGCCGGATGAAGTCGAAGCTCGACGCGTTCGAGGATGGCGACCTCTCACCCGAACATCTCGCCAAGATCGCGACCGACCTCGGCGTGACCGAGGACGAGGTGACGTCGATGAACCGCCGCATGGCGATGGGCGGCGACACGTCGCTCAACGTCCCGATGCGCGAGGATGGCGAGAGCCAGTGGCAGGACTGGCTGGCCGATGACAGCCCCTTGCAGGACTCGGTCGTCGCCGAGGCGCAGGAAGCCGATGTCCGCCACGGCATGCTGGTCGAGGCGATGGACGACCTCAACGACCGTGAAAAGCACATCCTGACCGAACGCCGCCTGACCGACGATCCCAAGACGCTGGAAGAGCTGAGCCAGGTCTACGGCGTCAGCCGCGAACGCGTCCGCCAGATCGAGGTGCGCGCGTTCGAAAAGCTGCAAAAGGCAATGATGCGCCTCGCCGGCGACCGCCGGATGCTCGCGGCGGTGTAAGCTGAAGGGGTGGCGGGCCAAACCCGCCGCCCCGCTCCGTCATCCCCACCGCCCCTTCGTTATCCCGGCGAAGGCCGGGATCCATAACCCATGTCGCCCACGGCTCCTGCAACAACGCCAGTTGCCACCTTGCCCTTCCCCGCTTGCTACCGCTAGCGAGCTTCCATGCCCGCCCGCTCCGCATCCCGCCCAAAGTCCACCGCTAACCACAGCAACTGGGGCCGCCGCCTTACCGGCTGGGCCATCAAACTCGTCCTCGGCTTCGTAATCCTCTCGGTCCTCTGGGTCCTGATCCTGCGCTTCGTCCCCCCGCCGATCACCATCACCATGCTGGGCGACGTGCCGACCGGCCACGGCGTCACCAAATCGTGGCGCCCGCTGTCGAAGATCGACCCCGACATGCCCCGCGCGGTCATCGCCGGCGAAGACAGCCGCTTCTGCGCGCATAACGGCTTCGACTATCTCGCCATCGCCAACGCCGCCCGCCGCAATGCCGAAGGGGGCCGCATCCGCGGCGGATCGACCATCAGCCAGCAGACCGCAAAGAACGTCTTTCTGTGGCAGGGCGGCGGCTTTTTCCGCAAGGCCATGGAAGCCTATTTCACCGTCCTGATCGAAGCGATGTGGGGCAAACGGCGGATCATGGAAGTCTATCTCAACGTCGCCGAGACCGGCATCGGCACCTACGGCGTGGAGGCCGGCACCCGCCGCTATTTCAAGCACGGCGCCGACAAGATGGGCGCACGCGAAGCGGCCCAGATCGCCGCCGTCCTGCCGTTACCCAAGAAGCGCGCCGGCATCGCGCCGACCGGCTTCACCCGCCGCTACGCCCGCACGATCGAACGCCGCATCGGGATCGTGCAGCGCGAGCGGCTGGACAACTGCCTGAAATAACCGCCGTCCGTCTCCCGGCGAAGAGATGGCACTGACCGCCCGCCATAACAGATCACCCCAACCTACGCGGGGGTGACGCCAGTTCCGAGGGCCGATCGACATCTAACGATCATTCTGGATTTCTCGTCATTCCCGCGCAGGCGGGGATCCATAAACGCTGACGTTTCGGCAGGATTGGCGACGCTGGCGCATATGGACTCCCGCCTACGCGGGAGTGACGAGGGGGAATCGAGTAACCGCTCCCCATCAAGTGAACGGGAGGTCGATCGGTCCGAAGATGACGAGATCAGGTTACTTCGTCGCCCGCTCCACCGCATCCCCCGCCTTGTCCGCCGCGTCGCCGACGCTCTTCGCCGCCGACGTCACCGCGCCGGTCCGCGCATTGTCGTTGTTCGCATTGTTCAGCAGGAAATAGGCCCCGACGATCACCGCGAGCAGGATGGCAAGGCCAATCAACAGCCCGCCGCCCGATCCGCGCCGCTCGACGATGACCGTCTGCGGTGCGCCATTGGGGTTCGTTTCGATCCGGTCGCGGTCCATGGCATCCTCTCCCTGTCAGGTTGATATGCCCAAGAACCGTCACGTCCGCCGCTTGTTCCAGCAGCGTTCCAAACCGCTCAGAACGGCAGCTTGAACCCCGGCGGCAGCGGCAGGCCGTTGGTCAGCTTCGACATTTCGGTCGAACTCGCCGCATCCGCCTTCGCCCGCGCATCGTTGAACGCCGCGACGATCAGGTCTTCGAGCATCTGCTTCTCGCCCGGCTGCAACAGCGAGTCGTCAATATCGACGCCCAGGATGCGCCCCTTGGCCGACGCGCGGACCTTCACCAGCCCGCCGCCCGATTGTCCGTCGACCTCGATCGTGTCGAGGTTCGCCTGCGCCTTGGTCAGTTCGTTCTGCACGTTCTGCGCCATGGCCATGATGTCGTCGAGATTCTTCATCGCGCGATACTCCCGTCGCTGCGTTGCCAATGATCGAGGGTGGCGTCCGGAAACGCCGCCAGTGCCGCCTGTACCAGCGGCGATTTGAGGACCTGTTCGCGTTCCGATTCCGCCTTGGCCGTTTCCTGTTCGCGCAAGGTCGGTTCCCCCGCACCCTCGCCGATCAGAACGCGCCAATGGCTGCCGGTGATCCCCTTCAGCGCATTTTCCAGATCACGCGTGAAGTCGGCGGGCAAGGGCCGCGCCCCGCTCAGCTCGACCAGTTGCGGCTCCAGCCGGATCAGCCGCGCGCAATTGCGAAACTGCGCCTCCAGCGAATGCCGCCCATGCTTCGACAGCAGGGTCGCGATCTGCTCGGCCGTCTCGGGCAGCGGATCGGCTACCGCCACCGGCTCGGCGGCAGGCGCCGGTGCCGGAGTGGCAGGCGCCCCGATCGCCGGCATCTGCCCGGCGGCCAGCTGCTTCGCCAGCGTCCCCGGATCGGGCAGCGACGATGCATGGACGATGCGCAGCAACGCCATTTCGCACGCCTCGATCGGCAGCGCCGCGCGCGACACTTCCTCATGGCCCTTGAGCAGCAACTGCCACAGCCGATGCAGCATCGGGAACGACAGCGCGCTCCATCCATCGAACGCGTCGCGCTCCTCCGCCGACTGGCCCGGACCGCGGTCGCCGCCGACCTTGACGATCGTCACCGCATGCACCGTTTCCAGCAGCGTCCGCAGCACCGACGCCGGATCGACGCCCAGATCATATTGCGCCCGCAATGCCTTCAGCGCCCCCGGCGCATCGGCCTTCAGCAACAGGTCGAACAGCGTGCGGATCGCGCCCCTATCCGACAAGCCCAGCATTTGCCGAACCGCATCGGCGCGCACGCCTTCACCGTCCAGCCCGCCATGCGCGATCGCCTGGTCCAGAATCGACAGCCCGTCGCGCGCCGACCCTTCGGCCGCGCGCGCGATCAGTTGCAGCGCCTCCGGCTCCGCCTCGACGCCCTCGGCTTCCACGACATGCGCGAAATGCTGGCTGAGCAGATCGGCCGGAATCCGCCGCAGGTCGAACCGCTGGCAACGCGACAGGACCGTCACCGGCACCTTGTGCACCTCGGTCGTCGCCAGCAGGAACTTGACGTGCGCGGGCGGCTCTTCCAGCGTCTTCAGCAGCGCATTGAACGCTGGCGTCGACATCATGTGCACTTCGTCGATGATGTAGATCTTGAAGCGCGCCGACACCGCGGCATAGCGCACCGCCTCGGTCATTTCGCGCACGCTGTCGACGCCGTTGTTCGACGCGGCGTCGATCTCGATCACGTCGATATGCCGCCCCTCGGCAATCGCCCGGCACGGCTCGCACACCCCGCACGGATCGATCGTCGGCCCGCCCTGTCCGTCCGGCCCGATACAGTTCAGCGCCTTGGCGATCAGCCGCGCGGTCGACGTTTTGCCGACCCCGCGCACGCCGGTCAGCAGGAAGGCGTGCGCCAGCCGCCCGCGCTTGATCGCATTGCCCAGCGTCGTGACCATCGCATCCTGCCCGATCAGCTGGCTGAACGTCTGCGGCCGATATTTGCGCGCCAGCACGCGGTAGGGCTGCGCGGCGGCAGGCTGTTCGGGGATGTCGAGGGCGAGGAAGGAGTCGGACATTGGGGGTGTCTTAGCGGGTGGTGGCGGCGGTGTCGCCTGTCGTGCAAATGACCTTTGTCCGAATGTATCTCAGAAAGGTCCGGCGGACCGGTCTACGAAGCGCGTCTGACGCCCCGGTTCCCCGGCAGCGATCGTCGGGCGCAGTCTTGCACGAATGTCTTCAAGATGGGTGCGGGGCGCAATTCGCGCCGCCATTCTCCCACCGCAAAGACGATACGGTGCTCGGCGGCGCTGATCACCGAGGCCGGCGCGTAGCGGTCTACTTCGAGCGCATCCCCAGAGGTTGGCAGAGACCAGACCCGATCGTCCACGGTAAGGGTGAATTCTCGCGCGGCCATCGAATAACCGCCTGAGACAAGTGCGTAGCTCGGAGCGCCTCGGCAAGAGGCAGAGAAAACAGTCTGCTCTTGATCACCCCACCGATAGTCTAGACGAGTCGAGTACCCGTGGTGCTCCGGCCGGTATTCCCAGCCTGCATCGGAGCCTCCATTGGAGCCTGCGTCCCGACCGACTTCCCCACATGCTGTCGTCAGGATCAGGAACAGTGGCGCCAGAGAAGCGCACATCGTCCGCTTACGCATAAGCCCCTCGCCGCCATATAGGTTACACCAACAGCAGCTACGCCGCCAAAGCCTCCAACGCTTCGTTCGCCTCCATCCACTTCGTCTCCGCCACCTCGATCTCGGTATCGAGGCTCGCGCGGCGCTTCATCAGCTGCGCCATGGTCAGCTTCGCCAGTGCCGGGATCGCGTTCCCCGCCATCGCCGCGTCCAGCGCATCGCGCTGTTCGGTCAGCCGCGCCAGATCGCGTTCGATCGCCTGCGCGCCCTTCTTCAGCACCTGCGCCTTTTCGCGCGCTTCGGCGGCGGCCTTGCGGTCGTTCTTCTTGTTGGCCTTGGCCGCCTTTTCCTTCGCCGAATTGCCGAGGATCAGCGCGATATAATCGTCGATCGTCCCGTCGAACTCCTTCGCGGTCCCCTCATCGACCAGCACCAGGCGGTCGGCGGTCGCCTCCAGCATGTGGCGGTCGTGGCTGACCAACAGCACGCAACCGGTATAGGCGTTGAGCGCCTGCACCAGCGCTTCACGCGCATCGACGTCCAGGTGGTTGGTCGGTTCGTCGAGGATCAGCATGTGCGGCGCATCCCGCGTAATCAGCGCCAGCGCCAACCGCGCCCGCTCCCCGCCCGACAGCTTGCCGACCAGCGTGATCGCCTTGTCGCCCGAAAAGCCGAACCGCCCCAGCTGCGCCCGGACAGCAGCGGGCGACGCGCCCTTCATCTGGCGCGTCATATGCTCCAGCGGGGTGTCGTCGGTGCTCAGCTCCTCCACCTGATACTGGGTGAAATAGCCGACCTTCATCTTGCCCGCGGCGTTCATATCGCCGTCCATTGGCGCCAACTGCGCCGCCAGCAGCCGCGCCAGCGTCGTCTTGCCGTTGCCGTTGCGGCCCAACAGCGCGATGCGATCCTCGGGATCGATGCGCAGGTTCAGCCGCTTGAGGATCGGCGTATCGTTATACCCGACGCTCGCCATGTCGAGCGTGATGAGCGGCGGGCGCAGCTCGTCGGGATCGGGAAAGTCGAACGACAGGCTGGGGTCCTCCGCCATCGCCGCGATCGGCTTCATCTTGGCGAGGATCTTCAGCCGCGACTGCGCCTGCTTCGCGGTCGAGGCTCGCGCCGAGTTCTTGGCGACATATTCCTGCAGCTTGGCCCGCTGCGCCGCCTGGTTGACGCGCGCCGCCTCCAGCTGCGCCAGTCGTTCGGCGCGCTGCTTCTCGAACGCGTCATAGCCGCCCGGATAGAGCGTAATCTTGCCCTGGTGCAGGTGCAGGATATGGTCGACTACGTTGTTCAGGAAATCGCGTTCGTGGCTGACGACGACGATCGTCGCCTTGTAGCCTTTTAGGAAATCCTCCAGCCACATCACCGCTTCGAGGTCGAGGTGGTTCGACGGTTCGTCGAGTAGCAGCACATCGGGTTGGCTGAACAGCAACGCCGCCAGCGCCACGCGCATCCGCCAGCCACCCGAATAGCTCTCCAGCGGCCGCTGCTGCATTTCCTCGTCGAAGCCGAGGCCAACGAGAATGCGCGCCGCCCGCGCCGGCGCGCCATAGGCGTCGATCGCCAGCAGCCGTTCGTGGATATCGCCCAGCCGGTCGGGATCGGTCACCGTCTCTGCATCGTGCATCAGCCTGGCGCGCTCGACATCGGCCTCCAGCACGGTGTCGAACGGCGTCGCCTCGCCCGCCGGTGCTTCCTGCGCGACATAGCCGAGCCGCGAACCGCGCGGCATTTCGGCGGTGCCGTTGTCGGGTTCGAGTTGCCCGGCGATCACCCGCACCAGCGTCGACTTGCCCGCGCCATTGCGCCCGATCAGCCCGACCCGGCTGCCCGGAGGCAGCGCCGCACTGGCATTGTCGAGGATCGTCCGCCCGCCCAGGCGCACCGTGATACCGTTCAGATTGAGCATGGGCGGGCGCGTAGCAGTTTTTGCCGCGTTTGCGAAGAGCGGCGCGGAAGGCGCTTTCCTACATGGCACCGCCCCGCCATGATCCGCCCCGGCCGCATGGCGCGCCCGCTCTTTGACAGGTCCGATCGCCTGCGCGCGCTGCACGAGCCGCGCGCATTCCTATGCCCCAGGCGTCAACCCAGCAGTGGCTGGAGTCACCCTCGATACGGGCCAAGGACAAGGTTCACGGCTGCTGAAGCGATCGTTATTGCAACTGAATAGCAGCGCCGCACGAATTGCTTCGCGAGTGTGAACTTAGTGAACTTTGGCCGCTGGCCACCGATCCGCACCAAGGCCCGCCACGGGCAAAGCCCGTGTCGTCGGACGGCGCTCGACGCGCCGCCGGCCGGCCGCGCCGCATGGCTCGGCCTAGCTGCGCTACGCCTGGGCCGGCGCGGCAAACATCTGGCGCAGCTCGCTTTTCAAAATCTTCCCATTGGCGTTCCGCGGCAGCACCGTGTCGGAAAACCGCACCATCACCGGCACCTTGAAGCCGGCAAGCCGCGCACGAACAAAGTCTTGCAACTCGCCCTCGCTCGCCTCGCAGCCGGGGCACAGGTGAACGACGGCCGCCGGCACCTCGCCCAGCACCCGGTCGGGCACGCCGACCAGCGCAGCGTCGGTGACCGACGGATGCGCGTACAGCACGTCCTCGACCTCGATCGAATAGATATTCTCACCCCCGCGGATGATGATGTCCTTCGCCCGGTCGACGATGGTGCAGAACCCCTCCTCGTCCAGCCGCGCGAGGTCGCCGGTCCGGACCCAGCCGTCGATGAAGGTCTGCGCGGTCTCCTCCGGTGCATTCCAGTATCCGCGCACGATCATCGGTCCCCGCGCCCATAGCTCGCCGACCGCCCCCACCGGCTGTTCAGACACGCCATCGGGGCCGACGATCTTCAGGTCGGCGACCGGCACCGGCGCACCGCAGCTGGTCGGGCGCGCCAGATAATCCTCGCCGACATGCTGGGTGACGGTCGCCATCGTCTCGGTCATGCCCCAGCCATGGCCGGGCAGCGCGCCGAACACCTCGTAGATGCGCTTCACCAGGTCGGGCGCGGACGGCGCGCCGCCATATTGCACGACCTCCAGCGACGACAGGTCGTGGTTCGCGCGATCGGGATGCTCCAGCAACTGCCACGCGATCGTCGGCACGCCGCCGGTCACCTGCACCCGCTCCCGCTCGATCAGCTTGAGCGCCTCGCCCGCATCCCATTTGCGCATCAGCACCAATGTCGTGCCGCCAGCCAGCGCCCCCATCAACGACGCGCTGCACGCGGTCACATGAAAGAACGGGATGACCAGCAACCCGACCTTCGGTTGCGGCTCGGGCGGCATCTCACCCCGCCGCAAATAGGATCGCGCGGCGACATAGGCCGCCGACAGGATATTGGTCGACAGGTTGCGATGCGTGCCCAGCGCCCCCTTCGGCCGCCCGGTCGTGCCGCTGGTGTAAAAGATCGTTGCCGGATCGTCAGGCGCGATCACGACGTCGGGCAGCGGCACCTCGGGCAAGGTCGCATAACCGGCACAATCGCCGATCACGTCCTCCAACCGCCGCTCGATACCGCTTAGCGGCACCCGCGCCCGCGCGACGACGACCTGCTCCAGCCCCGACATCGCGCCATAATCGCCACCCAGCCGATCGTGCCGCTGGCGGTCGACGATCAACACCCGCGCACCCGAATCATTGACGCCGTACGCCAGCTCCTGCGGGCTCCACCACGCGTTGAGCGGCACGCAGATCGCCCCCGTCGCCACGATCGCGAAGAAGGCGACCGGCCATTCGGGCATGTTGCGCATGGCCAGCGCCACCCGGTCGCCCTTGCCGACCCCCATCGCGCCCAACTCGGCGGCCAGTGTCGCGATGGCGCGATATTGCGCGTCATAGGTAACGCGCTGCTCCTCGTGGATCGTCGCCAGCCGGTCGCCATGGGTGCGCGACAGCGCGATCAGCTGCGTCAGGTTGGCCGGCGCATTCTTCCAGACGCGCGTCTCGATCCCGTCGATCGTGGCGCTGTCCATCTCGAACGGCTGGCCCGGCGCGGTCAGCGCGGCCTGCACCTGCGCCATCGACATGCGCGGCCAGTCGGACGGCACCGCCATCGTTGCTTCGTCACCTGCCACGCAACCGCTCCCGCACTATTGTCGAAGGTCGGGTTTGCCCCGCCGCTCCGCTTTTCGATGCTGCGCACTATTGATTGTCGTTCCGCGAAAGGCAATAGAATGCGGCAACACTGCCGGCGTTTAGAAGGACCGGTATGGCAACCTATGGAGAAGGCCCGACATGTCCGTGACCACCGAACGCCATGGCGACGTCCTGGTCGTACTGGCCGACAATCCGCCGGTAAACGCCCTGTCGGCCGCCGTCCGCACCGGGCTGAAAGCCGCGATCGAGCAAGCCGCCGCCGACGATGCGGTGCGCGCGGTCGTCATCGCCTGCGCCGGGCGGACCTTCTTCGCCGGGGCCGACATCACCGAATTCGGCAAGCCGCCGGTCGAACCGATGCTGCCCACGCTGGTCGACCAGATCGAGGCATCGGACAAGCCGGTCGTCGCCGCGATCCATGGCACGGCGCTGGGCGGCGGGTGCGAGGTCGCGATCGCCAGCCATTATCGCATCGCGGTGCCCAGCGCGAAGCTCGGCACGCCCGAGGTGAAGCTCGGCCTGCTCCCCGGCGCCGGCGGCACCCAGCGCCTGCCGCGTCTGGCCGGCGTCTCGGTCGCGCTGGAGATGGTGGCGAAGGGCGATCCAATTTCGGCGAAGAAGGCGCTGGACGCCGGCATCGTCGACCGGCTGGCCGGCGAGGACAGCCTGCTCGCCGACGCCATCGCCTTCGCCCGCGACGTCGCCGACGTCCGCCCCATCCCCCGCGCGTCCGGACGCTCGCTTTCGCCCGATCCGGAAGCCGTCGCCGCGTTCGAACAGGCGAACGCCCGCCGCTTCCGGGGCTTCGACGCCCCCGCCGCCAACATCGCCTGCATCGTGAAGGCGACCGAAACCCCCTATGCCGAGGGGGCGGAGTTCGAACGGCAGCAGTTCATGCAGCTGATGTTCGGCGTCCAATCGGCCGCACAGCGCCACATCTTCTTCGCCGAGCGCAAGGCATCGAAGATCGACGGGATCGCCGACGACGTGAAGCTCCGCCCGATCCACCGGGTCGGCATCATCGGCGCAGGCACGATGGGCGGCGGCATTGCGATGAACTTCCTGTCCGCCGGCATCCCCGTGACCATCGTCGAGATGCAGCAGGACGCGCTCGACCGCGGCACCGCGACCATCCGCAAGAATTACGACGCGACCGCTGCCAAGGGGCGGATGAAGCCCGAACAGGTCGACCAGGCGATGGGCCTGCTCACCCCCTCGCTCGACCTGACCGCGCTGGCCGATGTCGATCTGGTGATCGAGGCGGTGTATGAGGAAATGTCGGTCAAGCAGGACATTTTCGGGAAGCTGGACGCGATCTGCAAACCCGGTGCGATCCTGGCATCCAACACCAGCTATCTCGACGTCAACGTCATCGCGGGCGCGACGAAGCGGCCGCAGGACGTGGTGGGCCTGCATTTCTTCTCGCCCGCCAACGTCATGAAACTGCTGGAGATCGTGCGCGGCGATGCCACCGCCGACGATGTGCTGGCGACCGCCATGGCGCTGGCGAAGAAGATCCGTAAGGTCGCGGTGATCGCCGGCGTCTGCCACGGCTTCATCGGCAACCGCATGCTGGAGCCACGCCAGGTCGAGGCGATGAAGCTGCTGCTGGAGGGCGCGACGCCCGAACAGGTCGATCGCGTCCATGTCGCGTTCGGCATGCCGATGGGGCCGTTCCAGATGGCCGACCTGGCCGGCGTCGACATCGGCTGGCACCGCGACCCCAACCGGATCGAAAACCTGCGCGACGCCCTCGCTGCGGAGGGCCGCTGGGGCCAGAAGAAGCAGGCCGGCTTTTACGATTATGATGCCAAGCGCACGCCATCGAACAGCCCGCGCGTCGCCGAGATCATCGACGATTTCCGCCAGCGGACCAACACCCCGCAGCACGACGTGACCGATCAGGAGATCGTCGAGCGCACGCTCTACACCATGGTCAACGAAGGCGCGAAGATCCTGGAGGAGGGCAAGGCGCAGCGCGCCTCCGATATCGATGTCGTCTGGATCTATGGTTATGGCTGGCCGGTCTATCGCGGCGGGCCGATGTTCTGGGCCGATACCGAAGGGTTGAAGAAGATCGTCGAGGGCCTCGACCGCCACGGCTTCGAGGTCTCCCCGCTGCTGCGCGAAAAGGCCGAACAGGGCGGGAGGTTCTCGGCATGAGCGACCTCGCCCAATTCCGCGGCGACACCCGTGCGTGGCTGGAGGAGAACTGCCCGCCCTCGATGCGCGAGCCGGTTCGTGCGGACAGGGACGTGACCTGGGGCGGGCGCAATCCGACCTACGCCAATCCCGACCAGAAGCTCTGGCTCGACCGGATGGCGGCGCGCGGCTGGACCGTGCCCGACTGGCCGACGGCCTATGGCGGCGGCGGCCTGTCGCCGGCAGAAGCGAAGATATTGCGCGAGGAAATGGCGGCAATACATGCTCGCAACCCGCTCTATTCGTTCGGCATCTCGATGCTCGGCCCCGCGCTCCTCAAATACGGGACCGAGGCGCAGAAGCAGGAGCATCTGCCCAAGATCGCCCGCGGTGAAATCCGCTGGTGCCAGGGCTATAGCGAACCCGGCGCCGGCTCCGACCTCGCCGGGCTCCAAACCAGCGCGGTCGACGATGGCGACGACTTCATCGTCAACGGGCAGAAGGTGTGGACCAGCTATGCCGACAAGGCGGACTGGATTTTCTGCCTCGTCCGTACCGACCGTACGACCAAGCAGGCCGGGATCAGCTTCCTGCTGTTCGACATGGCCTCGCCCGGCGTCACCACCCGCCCGATCAAGCTGATCTCCGGCAATTCGCCCTTTTGCGAAACCTTTTTCGACGATGTGCGCGTGCCCAAGGCCAATCTGGTCGGCGAACTGAACAAGGGCTGGGACGTCGCCAAATATCTGCTCGGCCATGAACGGGAGATGATTTCCGGCATGGGGCTGACCGACGATCGCCCGCTGATCGATCGCGCCGTGGCGACGGTCGGGCTGGACGCGCAAGGCCGGCTGGCCGACCCGATGCTCCGCGCGGCGATCGCGACGTTCGACGTCCGCGCCCGCGCCTTCGCCGCCATGTCCGAACGTTTCCGCGACGAACTGAAGGCCAACCGTGCGCACCCTGCCCAGCCCAGCATGATGAAATATGTCGGGACCGAGCTGAACAAGACCCGCCACGAACTGACGATGGCGGCGGGCGGCAGCGACCTGCTCGAATGGGAGGGTGCCGACAGCAACGACGGGGCCGCCGCCCGCACATGGCTGCGGACCAAGGCCAATTCGATCGAGGGCGGCACGTCCGAAATCCAGCTCAACATCGTCGCGCGTCGTATCCTCGACCTGCCGACCCAGTGACCTTCTGCCAGGAATTGCCACCATGCCCCTGTTTCTGAACGAAGATCAGACGATGCTCGCCGACACCGCGCGCGAGTTTTTGAGCGAAGCCGCCCCGGTCGCGCACCTGCGCACGTTGCGCGATGCCAACGATCCGACCGGGTTCGACCGCGACCTGTGGGCGAAGTTCGCCGAGATGGGCTTTACCGGCATGATGGTGCCCGAAAGCGCCGGCGGGCTGGGCCTCGGCCATGTCGAGGCCGGGATCGTGCTGGAGGAGATCGGTCGCAACCTGTCGCCCTCCCCCTTCCTCACCACCTCGGTCGCCGCCGTCGCCGCGCTGACCGGGACGACGGCGGGCGAGCGTTGGCTGCCCGCAATCGCCGTCGGCAAGACCGTCGCGGCGCTCGCCATCGACGAGCGCGCCAAGCATGACGACCGCATCGCCCTGAAGGCCGAGCGCGCCGGCAACGGCTTCCGCCTGTCGGGCACCAAGCAGTTCGTGACCCACGGCCATGTCGCCGACCTGATCCTCGTCGTCGCCCGCACCGCCGGCAGCGCGGAGGACAAGGACGGCCTGACCCTGTTCGCGCTCCCCGCCGACACGCCGGGCCTGACCGCCGATCCGCGCCGGCTGGTCGACAGCAGCATCGCCGCGCGGCTGACCTTCGATGTGATGGTCGATGGCGACGCGGTGGTCGGCGACGTCGATGGCGGCGGCACCCCGCTTGCCCGCCTGCTGTCCGCCGCCCGCACCGGCGCTGCGGCGGAGTCGCTCGGGGTCGGTGACGGCGCCGCCACCCGCACGCTCGACTATCTGCGCCAGCGCAAGCAATTCGGCCAGACCATCGGCAGCTTCCAGGCGCTGCAACACCGCGCCGCGCACCTCTATTCGGAACTGGAGGTCGCCCGCGCCGCCGTGCTGAAGGCGCAGCAGCTGCTTGATGACGCGCATGCCGATGCCGACCTCGCCGTATCGGTGGCCAAGGCAATGGCCGGCATGGCCGCCACGCTGTCGGTGCAGGAGGCGGTGCAGATGCATGGCGGCATCGGCATGACCGACGCGGCGGACATCGGCTTCTTCATGAAGCGCGCCCGCGTCCTGACCGAGATGTTCGGCGATATCGGCTATCACGGCGACCGCGTGGCCCGCGCCGGGGGCTATTGATGGAGCCGACGCCTGCCGACCTGATCGCCGGCCTGACCCGCCTGCTCGATATCGAGGAGATCGATACCGACCTGTATCGCGGCGCCCGCAATCCCGGCGGGGTCGGTCGCGTGTTCGGCGGACAGGTGATCGCACAGGCGTTGCAGGCCGCCCAGCGTTCGATCGGCGGGGACAAGATCGCCCATTCGCTCCACGCCTATTTCCTGCGGGCGGGGGATGAGCAGCATCCGATCGTCTACCGCGTGGTCCGCGATTTCGCCGGGCGCAGCTTCGCCAACGCCCGCGTCATTGCGATGCAGCGCGGACAGGCGATCCTGAACATGGCGGCGTCGTTCCAGCTGCCCGAAGACGGCCTCACGCATCAGGACGCGATGCCCGACGTACCGCCGCCGGAGGCGCTGCCGACCGACCGCGACCTGCGCGAGGCGATGCAGGACCGCATCCCCGAGAAATATCGCCGCCTGTTCCTGCGCGCCCGCCCGATCGAAATCCGCCCGGTCGAGGCGGAGCACTGGACCGACCCGACCCGCCGCGTGCCGCTGCAACATGGCTGGTTCCGCGCCGCCGCGCCGATCGGCGACGACATGACGCTGCACCGCGCGATCCTGGCCTATGCCAGCGACATGATGCTGCTCGGCACCTGCATGTTGCCCCACGGCATCCACTGGATGATGGACAAGGTGCAGACCGCCAGCCTCGACCATGCGCTATGGCTGCACGAGCCGTTCCGCGCCGACGACTGGCTGCTTTACCAGACCGACAGCCCCTGGGCGGGCCACGCCCGCGGCTTCAACCGCGGCCGCTTCTTCAGCCGCGACGGACGATTGGTTGCAAGCGTCGCGCAGGAGGGACTGGTCCGGGTACGGGAATAGCGCATCCCATTGCGATCGTGCCCCGCGCAGGCGGGGGCCCAGGATTACTCTGTCCCGAAGCTGCTATTTGCCGCCCTAGGCTCCCGCCTGCGCGGGAGCACGATTTGGGCTGGTTCAACCCGGCTCGTGCAACGGACACCCGTTGAACCGCCGGCGATAGTCCGCCGAATGGTCATAGATCGGCTTGCGCACCCGGTTGACCCCACCCAGCGGCTGGTGCGCGGCCAGCCCGGTCCACACGCTAAAGCGCAGATTTTCGTCGACCTCGGCCACCTTCTCGGCCGACCAGCTATCCTGCGGATCGGTGCGGATCGTCGCGACGGTGAGGTACGGGCTGACCTCCTCCGGCCACGGCGTCGCCGCATCCTCGATCGGCTGGGCGTCGGTATCGCGCAGCAGCTGCACGCGGACCTCCCATGCGCCGCGTACCTTGCCCGCATCCGCCTGCATATCCTCGCGGATCGCGTCCGGACGACCGCTGGTGTCGATCACCCGGTCGGTCAGCGCGATTAGGTCGGGCGACACCGGCACCAGCTGATATTTCGCGACGAACGCGCCGTGGCGAAATGGCGTGGCGGAGAAATAGGTCTCGCCCAGCGGATGGACGTTCTTCGATCCGCCCATCGTCTTCAGTAACGTGCTTTCGGTCCCGACTGCTTCCAGCGCCGCCTCTGCCCCGCGCAGGACATAGGACAGCGCCTTCTTGGCCCATTCCGCCTTGTCGGTGGTCTTCGCCAGCAGCTTGAGGTTGCCCGCAAATTTCTGCGGCGTCGGCGCGGCAAAGGCCGGCGCGTTGACCATCACGAAATCCTGCGTTCGCCCTTCCGCGCCGGGCAGTCGTTCCCCCTCGACGTCCAGCACCTTCCACGCGAGACCACGCGGCAAACCGATCGCATCGTCGAGGATATCACCCGGATTGGTCGAAAGCCGCATCACCACGGGATGCGTCCCTGGCGTCGCAAACAGCCCCTGCGCCAGCTCGGGCGGCAGGTCGTCGTGGATCGTCAGCTCGCCCTTCAGGATGCCGTGCCCCTTGGCATGGACCGCGCGCACCGCCTTGCCATAATCCTTCGACGTCGTTTCGAGGATGGTGTCGAAAGACTGTTCCATCTGCGCGACCGTCGTCGCCTCATCGGGCTGTGGCTGTTCCAGCCCGGCCGAATAGCGGATCGGCGGTTTCAGCGTGGCGGTCATGTGGCAAACTCCTTGCATCTTGCAACGAGAAGCGCCGGCCACCCACTTCGTTCCGCCCGATCAGACGGCGGTACGCCCGTAATCCTGCCGTGTGACCGGATGGCTCGACGACAACCCGCCATCGACCGCCCATGCCTGTCCGTTGACATAGCTGGCCTCCGCCGAGGCGAGAAACAGCACGACCGCCGCCACCTCCTCCGGCTCGCCACCCCGGCGCAGCGGATTCAGCCGCCCGATCCGCGCCTCCTTGCCATGCTGGCGGGCATGGTCGTACACCATCGCGGTCATGCCGGTTTCGATCAGGCCGGGGCATATCGCATTCACCCGTACCCCCGATCCCGACAGCTGTTGCGCGGCGGTCTGGACCAGGTTGATGACCCCCGCCTTGGATGCCGAATAGGGTGCCCCACCCGCGCCCGATCGCAGCCCGGCGACGCTGGCGGTACACACGATCGCCCCACCACCCGCCGCCGCCATGATCGGCGCGGCATGGCGAATCGCCAGGAACGGGCCGATCAGGTTGACCCGCAGGATCTCCGCCCAATCCTCCGCCGTCGTGTCGAACAGCCCGGCGATCCCACCGGAGATGCCGGCATTGGCATGCACCACATCGATCCCGCCGAACGTCTCGACCGCCAGCGCGATCACCCGCGCGACATCCGCGTCCTGCCCGGCGTCCATGGTACAGGCGACCGCGCGGCCGCCCATGTCGCCGATCATCGCCGCCGTGACGTCTGCCTGCGCAACGTCGCCGCACACCA
The DNA here is from genome assembly GCF_001421355.1 of Sphingomonas sp. Leaf9. Lineage (GTDB taxonomy): Bacteria > Pseudomonadota > Alphaproteobacteria > Sphingomonadales > Sphingomonadaceae > Sphingomonas. The sequence goes on from NZ_LMKC01000001.1 coordinate 144,516, forward strand.
CCCCGGCCCCTTCACGGGCAAAGGCCAAAGCGGTTGCCCGCCCGATCCCCGATCCCGCACCGGTGACCAATACCGACTTGCCATCGAACCGCATCACGCGCCTGCCTTCTTCGCGAAATCCCACGCCATCGCCGCCAGCATCGGCACGCGCTCGGCCATCGCCGCCGCCTGCGCGCTGGCGGCATTGCCGTCGCGGACGCGCTGCTTGATGCCCTGAACGATCCCGGTCAGGCGGAACAGGTTATAGGCGAAATACCACTCCAGCTTCGGCACGTCCGCCCGGCCGGTCGCGGCGCAATAGCGCGCCACCACCTCGTCCATCGTCGGGATGCCGCTGTCGCCGCCGGCCAGCCCCTTGATCCCCGACCGGCCGTCCGGATCGGTGCCCCAGTTCATCAGCAGATAGGTGAAGTCGGCCAGCGGATCGCCCAGCGTCGACAGCTCCCAGTCGAGCACCGCGACGACGCGCGGCTCCCCTTCGGCAAAGATCAAATTATCGATCCGGTAATCGCCATGGACGATCGCGGTGCGATCCTGCGGCGGGACGGTGCGCGGCAACCATTCGATCAGCCGCTCGACAGCGGGCAGGTCGTCGGTCTGGCTCGAACGATATTGCCGGGTCCAGCGCGCCACTTGCCGCTCGAAATAATTGCCGGGCTTGCCATAATCGCCAAGGCCCACCGCGACCGGATCGATCGCATGCAAGGCTGCCAAGGCGTCGATCATCGCATCATAATGCGCCCGCCGCTCGGCCGGGGCCATGTCCGGCATCGACGCGTCCCAGATCGTCCGCCCCGCGACCCGCTCCATCAGGTAGAAGGGCGCACCGATCACGTCGGCATCCTCGCACAGCGCAATCGGCCGGGGTACCGGAAACCCTGTCGGGTGCAGCGCGGAAATCAGGGCAAATTCGCGCTCGATCGCATGGGCGCTGGGCAAGAGCGGCCCGAACGGCTTCCGCCGCAACACGAACGACCCGGCAAGCAGGTCGACGCGGTAGGTCGGATTGCTCTGCCCGCCCGGATAGCGCGTAATCTCGACCGGCCCCGCCCCGACCGTCGCCGCCAGCCACGGTGCCAGCCGCGCGAGGTCGAAATCAGCGCCCATCGGCCACCTTCGCGAATTCGGCGCGGGCGATGGCGCGGTTGTGCACCTCGTCCGGCCCGTCGGCAAAGCGCAGCGTACGCACCCCCGCCCAGGCGGCGGCCAGCGGGAAATCCTCCGACACGCCGCCCCCGCCATGCGCCTGGATCGCATCGTCGAGGATCTGCAGCGCCATCGTCGGTGCCTGCACCTTGATCATCGCGATCTCGCCTTGTGCCGCCTTGTTACCCGCGCGGTCCATCATGTCGGCCGCCTTCAGGCACAGCAGCCGCGTCATCTCGATATCGATCCGCGCGCGGGCGACCCGCTGTTCCCAGATCGAGTGTTCCGCGATGGCCTTGCCGAACGCCACGCGCGATTGCAGTCGCTTCGTCATCGCCGCCAGCGCCATTTCCGCGACGCCGATCGTCCGCATGCAATGGTGGATGCGCCCCGGCCCCAGCCGCCCCTGCGCGATCTCGAACCCGCGCCCCTCGCCCAGCAACAGGTTCGCGGCGGGCACCCGCACCTGCTCCAGCACCACCTCGCCATGGCCGTGCGGCGCGTGGTCGTATCCATAGACCGGCAGCATCCGTTCGATCCGCACCCCCGGCGTATCCATCGGGACCAGGATCATGCTCTGCTGCTGGTGTCGCCGCGCATTCGGATCGGTCTTCCCCATCACGATCGCCACCTTGCAGCGCGGATCGCCGGTGCCCGATGACCACCATTTGCGCCCGTCGATCACATAGTCGTCGCCATCGCGCACGATCCGCGTCTCGATATTGGTCGCGTCCGACGACGCCACCGCCGGCTCGGTCATCAGGAAGGCGGAACGGATCGCGCCCTCCATCAACGGCCGCAGCCACCGCTCCTTCTGCTCGGCGGTCCCGTACCGGTGCAGCACCTCCATATTGCCGGTGTCGGGCGCGGAGCAATTGAACACCTCGCTCGCCCAATGCCACCGGCCCATTTCCTCGGCACACAGCGCATATTCGACATTCGACAGCTGCGTCCCCTCGAACGCGAAACTCTCATCCACCACCGGCGCGCCCGAATGGGGCGGCATGAACAGGTTCCAAAGGCCGGCGGCCTTTGCCTTGTCCTTCAGCGGCTCCAGCATCGCGACCGGGGCCCAGCGGTCGCCACGCGCGACCTCCTGGTGATAATCATGGTCGGCGGGGGCGACATGTTCGGCGATGAATGCCGCCACGCGGTCGCGATATTCGGTTTCGCGCGCACTGAACCGAAAGTCCAACATCCGTCTCCCGTTGCAACTCTTTTGCCCGGTCTATGCCATACCGGATATTCGGTAAAGCGCGGATGACGTCGCGGCATGGTGCAACAATGGGGCTTGGGGTCCACACCCGATCTGCTAGGGTTGCGCCATGACGACGACCGACGGGGCCACCAAACGCTACCGCGCCAAGCGCGACGCCATCCTTGCCGCCGCGGCGGAAGCGATCAACGAGGCGAGTGCCAAGGGCATGACCTTTGCCGATGTCGCACGCCGGGTGGGCCTCAATACCACCAGCGTCACCTATTATTTCAAGCGCAAGGAGGATCTGGCCGCCGCCGCGTTCGACCACACGCTCGACTGGCTACAGGCGACGCTCGACGAATCGCTCCGCGAACCAACCCCGCAGGCCCGCGTTGCGAAGTTCCTCGCCATCCATTTCGACCGCCAGCGCCGGATCGAGGCGGGCGAGGAACGCCCCGTCGCGATGCTGTCCGACCTGCGCGCGATGGAGGACCCGTTCAAGGCGCGCCTGCTCGCCGGCTGGCGCGAGGTGTTCCGCAAGACGCGCACGCTGTGGGGCGAACCGCGCGACCGCATCGCCAAGGATGTGCAGGGCGCCCGCGCGCACATGCTGCTGGAAAACTGCTTCTGGCTGACCGTCTGGCTCGATCGCTACGAACCCGACCAGTATGACCGGGTGCAGGCGCGGCTGATGGACGTGTTCACCCACGGCCTTGCCGGTCCCGGCCAGCGTTGGGACCCGCAGCCGCTGGTGCTGGAACAGGCCGATGCGGAGCCGGCGCGCGACGCATTCCTGCGTGCCGCCACCCGGCTCATCAACGAACTCGGCTATCGCGGTGCCTCGGTCCAGCGGATCGCGTCGGAACTGAACGTGACCAAGGGGTCGTTCTACCACCATCTCGATGCCAAGGACGATCTGGTCGCGGCCTGTTACCAGCGCAGTTTCGACACGATCTCCGCCGCGCAGCGCGCCGCCGACCGCGACGGCGGCAGCCATTGGCAGCGCCTGTCCAGCACGCTCGCCACGCTGGTCGATGCGCAGTTCACCGAACAGGGCCCGCTGCTGCGCACCACCGCGCTCGCCGGCCTGCCCGGTGGCGTGCGACAGGCGATGGTCGACCGTTCCAACCGCATCGCCCGCCGCTTTGCCGGCACGATCAGCGACGGCATCGCCGAAGGATCCGTGCGCGCGGTCGACCCGCTGATCGCGGCGCAGGCGCTGATGGCGTTGCAGAATGCCGCGTTCGACATGCGCAGCTGGGCATCGACCATGCCGCGCGACCGCGCGGTCGGATTCTATGCCTCGACGGTGATGACCGGGCTGTTCACCGACCCGGCACTGTGACCGGCATTGCGGACGGCTCGGGCCGGGCCAGCCGCAGGACGATATAGCCCAGCACGCCCGCCGCCAGCGATCCCGCCAGCACGCCGATCTTTGCCTCCGCCTGTAACAGCAGGTCGCCGGGAAAGGCGAGCAGCGTGATGAAGATGCTCATCGTGAAGCCGATGCCGCACAGCATCGCGACGCCCAGCAACTGCAACCGGCTCGCCCCGGCCGGGCAGTCCGCCACGCCGAGCCGGATGGCGAGGGTCGCGAAGCCGAACACGCCGACGACCTTCCCGATCAACAACCCCGCCGCGACGCCCAGCGTCACCGGTGCGGCCAGCGCGCCGGGCGGCAGTCCCAGTACCGGCACCGCGGCATTGGCAAGGCCAAAGACCGGAACGATCAGGAACCCGACCGGGACATGCAGCGCCTGTTCCAGCCGGTGCAGCGGGCTGACGCAGTCGCGATCCGACCGCGCCGGCGTCCGCTCCATCGGGATGGTCAGCGCCAGCATCACCCCGGCCAGCGTCGCATGGATGCCCGACAACAGCACCAACACCCACAGCACGGCACCGACGATCAGATAGGGGGCAAGCCGCCGCACGCCGCACCGGTTCATCGCGACCAGCACCAGCAGCGCGACCGCCGCCCCGGCCAGGGCGGGCAGCGACAGACCGGCGGTATAGAAGAACGCGATGATCGCCACCGCGCCCAGATCGTCGATGATCGCCAGCGCGGCCAGGAACACCCGGAGCGACCCCGGCACCCGCTTCCCCAGCAGCGCGATCACGCCCAAGGCAAAGGCGATGTCGGTCGCAGCCGGGATCGCCCATCCGGTCGCGGTCGGCCCGCGATTGAACGCCAGATAGATCAGCGCCGGCACGACCATGCCACCGGCCGCCGCGATCCCCGGCAACACCCGCCGCGACCATGACGACAGCTGGCCGTCCAGCATCTCGCGCTTGATCTCCAGCCCGACCAGCAGGAAGAAAATCGCCATCAGCCCGTCGTTGATCCAGTGCCCGACCGACAGCGGGCCCAGATGGACGTGCAGCAACGCGTCATAGTCCGGGCCAAACGGCGAATTGGCAATCAGCAACGCGACCAGCGCCGCACCCATCAGGACGATGCCGGCGGCGGCCTGCGAATGGAGGAAACGGCGCAGCGCACTTGGGCGCTTGGGGGAGATCGGGGGCATCGGCGCTCCAGCCACACGGGGGCGGCACTGGCGGCCCGACCAGCGCGAATACCCTGCCCGCCGCCTTGCCGCGCCGAACACCCGGCGCGGTCTATTGCATCCGAACCGGGCCGGAGCAAGCCATCGCCGCTACGCCAACACCCCGCGATATTCCTCGCGCAACGCCGCCTTCTTCAGCTTTCCCGTCGCGCTGTGCGGCAGGGCGTCGACGAAGATCACGCGGTCGGGCAGCCACCATTTCGCGACCTTCGTCGCCAGATGCGACATGATCGCGTCCGCCTCGACCGTCGCGCCGGGGCGCCGGACCACCAGCAATACCGGGCGTTCGTCCCAGCGGGGATGCGGCACGCCGATCGCCGCCGCTTCGGCGACGCCAGCGCAGCCGACCGCCGCATTCTCCAGATCGACCGAACTGATCCATTCGCCGCCCGACTTGATGACGTCCTTCGCGCGGTCGGTGATCTGCATCGTTCCGTCGGGGTGCAGCATCGCCACGTCGCCGGTGTCGAACCAGCCATCCGCCGTCAGCGCATCCCCACCCTCGTCGCGGAAATAGCGCTTGAGGACCCACGGTCCGCGCACCTGCAAACTGCCTGACGTCACACCGTCGCGGGGCAGCACCGCACCCTCGTCATCGACGGTGCGCAGTTCGACGCCGAACGGCACTTTGCCCTGCCGGCACACCTGATCGACCCGCTGGTCGAAACTCAGGTCGTCCCAGTCCGGACCCGGCGCACCCATCGTCCCGATCGGCGACGTTTCGGTCATGCCCCACGCATGGTTCACCCGAGCGCCCATCCGCATCAGCCGCTCGATCATCGCGCGCGGCGCGGCCGATCCGCCGATCGTCACGACCTTCAGGTGCTCCGGTCGATGGCCGGTCGCGTCCATATACTGGAACATCGCGAACCACACGGTCGGCACGCCCGCCGAATGCGTCACCCGTTCGCGGTTCATCAGGTCGCACAGCACGGCGGGATCGTTGACCGCCGAGAACACGATCTTCGCCCCCACCGCCGGCGCGGCAAAGGGCACGCCCCAGCCGACCGCATGGAACATCGGCACGACCGGCAGGCAGACGGCGCGCTGCGACAGGTCGAACTCGTCGGGTTGCAGCTCGGCAATGGCGTGCAACACGTTCGATCGATGGGTATAGACCACGCCCTTCGGGTCGCCGGTCGTGCCGCTGGTATAGCAGATCATGCACTGGTCGCGCTCATCGCCCTCGACCCAGGCATAATCGCCGCTCTCGGGCGCGATCAGCGCGGCGAACGAATCCGCGCCCTCGCCGTCCATGACGATGAAATGTTCGATCCCGGTCAGGCGCGGCTTCATCCGTTCGATGATCGGCGCGAATGCCGCATCGTACAGCAGCACCCGGTCGCCGGCATGATCGGCGATATAGGCCAGCTGGTCGTCGAACAGGCGCGGATTGATCGTATGGATGATCCCGCCCATCCCGATCACGCCGTACCACGCGATCAGGTGGTGGGCGTGGTTCATCGCCATCGTCGCCACCCGGTCGCCAGGCTTGATGCCGATCCGTTCCAGCGCCTGCGCCAGCCGCCGCGCATCGTGCGCGATTCCCGCCCAGTTGGTCCGCGTCTCGGTGCCATTGGCCCAGCGGGTCACGATCTCCCGACCACCATGCTCGCGCTCGGCATGATCGAGCAGCCGCGGTACTCGAAGTTCGAAATCCTGCATTCCGCCCAGCACGCGCACTCTCCTTCGCGAACGGGGCCATGCTGCCCCTATCCTACGGCGGCGAGCGGTGCCTTCACCGTATCGAACGCCGCGCTGGCGACACCTTGCAGCCTGCCGACCCGTTCGGCAAGCTCGCCATCGATCCGGAAATCGCGGCCCAGGCATACCCGTGCTTCGATTCCGTGCGCGGCGGGCACCGAAACCCAGATTTCGCCCCGCGCGCCGCGCTCGTGCTGGACCAGCCCGGCGAGTGCCGGATAGGCGGCGGCATCCTCGATCGTCAGGTCCAGCCGCAACCGCACGTCGCGCGCGATCACGTCGAACGGCTTCAGCGACTTGACCGTCGCCCGCGCGCTTTCGTCGCCGGCGCGCCGGTCGAGTTCCAGCGTGAACAGCCCGCAGCCGCCAACCTTGCCCGCTGCCTCCAGATCGTTCGCCGCCCCTTCGTCGAAACAGGTCACCGGCACCTGCCCCGTCGCATCCGACAGCGTCGCCATCATGTACCGCTTGCCTCGCGCCGACGTCCGCCACCGCGCATCCTCGACCAGCGCCGCCACCGTCGCACCGACCCGTCCGCCCTCGGGCACCGGGGTATCGGCCAGATCGGCGATCTTGCGCGCGCCATGCGCACTGGCCAGATGGGCATAGCGATCGAGCGGGTGTGCCGAGAAATAGAAGCCGAACGCGTCCTTTTCCGCCGCGATCGCCTCGGTCAGCGTCCAATGCACGTCGGGCAGGCGGATCGCCGCCTCGGTCGCGCCGCTCGCTTCGCCGAACAGGCCACCCTGCCCGCTCGACCGGTTCGCCTCGGTCCGCTGCGCCGTCGCCATCAGCGTGTCGGCCAGCGCATGGACGCCCGCCCGATCGCCGACGACGCATTCGAACGCGCCCGCCGCCGCCAGCGTCTCGATCTGCCGCTTGTTCAGCAGCTTCGGATCGACCCGCGTCGCGAAATCGTCGAGCGACTTGTACGGCCCCTTCGCCGCCCGCTCCTCGACCATCAGCTCCATCGCCCGCTCGCCCACGCCCTTCAGCGCCGACAGGGCGTAGCGCACCGCCAAGTTGCCGTCGGCCTCCTCGACGCCGAAGGTCGCATCGCTGGCGTTGATGCACGGCGGCAGGCAGTCGATGCGCAGCCGCTTCATATCGTCGACGAAAATCGCCAGCTTGTCGGTCTGCGCATAGTCGAACGCCATCGACGCGGCGAAGAATTCGTGCGGATGGTGCGCCTTCAGCCACGCCGTCTGGTACGCCAGCAGCGCATAGGCCGCCGCGTGGCTCTTGTTGAAGCCGTATCCGGCGAACTTGTCGATCAAGTCGAACAGCTCGTTGGCCTTCGCCTCCTTGATGCCGTTCACCTCGGCACAGCCCTTCACGAAGATCGATCGCTGCGCGTCCATCTCCGCCTTGACCTTCTTGCCCATCGCGCGCCGCAGCATGTCCGCGCCGCCCAGCGAATAGCCGGCCAGGATCTGCGCGGCCTGCATCACCTGTTCCTGATAGACGAAGATGCCGTAGGTCTCGTTCAGAATCGGTTCGAGCAGGTCGTGGGGATAGATGATCTCCTCGCGCCCCGCCTTGCGCGCGCCGAACGACGGGATGTTGTCCATCGGCCCCGGCCGGTACAGCGATACGAGCGCGATGATGTCGCCGAAATTGGTCGGCCGCACCGCCGTCAGCGTCCGCCGCATGCCCTCCGATTCCAGCTGGAACACACCGACCGTATCGCCGCGCTTGAGCAGCTCGTAGGTGGCCGCATCGTCCCACAACAGGCTGTCGAGATCGACCACGATCCCCCGCCGCGCCAGCAGCTCGACCGCGAACTTCAGCACCGACAGGGTCTTGAGACCCAGAAAGTCGAACTTCACCAGCCCCGCACCCTCGACATATTTCATGTCGAACTGCGTGACCGGCATGTCGGACCGCGGATCGCGGTACAGCGGTACCAGCTGCGCCAACGGCCGGTCGCCGATCACCACGCCCGCCGCGTGGGTGGACGAGTGGCGCGGCAACCCCTCCAGCTTCATGGCAAGGTCGAGCAGCCGGCGCACGTCCGCCTCGCGCTCATATTGCTGGTGCAGTTCCGATACGCCGTTGATCGCGCGGTCGAGCGTCCACGGGTCGGTCGGATGGTTCGGCACCAGCTTGGCGAGGCGATCGACCTGGCCATAGCTCATCTGCAACACGCGGCCGGTGTCCTTCAGCACCGCGCGCGCCTTCAGCTTTCCGAAGGTGATGATCTGCGCCACCTGGTCGCGGCCATATTTCTGCTGGACATAGCGGATAACCTCGCCCCGCCTGGTTTCGCAGAAATCGATGTCGAAGTCGGGCATCGACACGCGTTCCGGGTTCAGGAAGCGCTCGAACAGCAGCCCCAGCTTGATCGGATCAAGGTCGGTGATGGTCAGCGCCCAGGCGACCGCCGAACCCGCACCTGAACCACGGCCCGGACCCACCGGAATATCATGGTCCTTCGCCCATTTGATGAAGTCGGCGACGATCAGGAAGTACCCCGGAAACCCCATCTGGCAGATGACGTCCAGCTCGAAATCCAGCCGAGCGAAATAGTCGGGGAACCTTGCAACCAGCTCTTCCTCGGTCAATTCGGGGATCGTCCCCGTCGCCGCCGGCGTCGGCGCATCCTCCCACGGCGCGGGCGCCTCGACCGCGACCTCGGCGGTCACCATGCCCTCTTCCAGCGCGACGATCTTGCGCAGGCGATCGACCAGCCCGGCGCGCGAATCGACGCGCAGCTTCAGCGCCTCGCCCTCGCGATCGCCGGCCAGGCTGGGCAGGATCGGCTTGCGCTTGGGCGCCGCCACCGCGCAACGCTGTGCGACGACCAGCGTATTTGCCAGCGCTTCCGGCAGGTCGGCGAACATCTCCTGCATGACGGCCGCAGGCTTCAGCCACGCCTCGGGCGACGAGCGCTGGCGATCCTCGCTCGCGACATAGCTGGACGATGCGATGCACAGCATCGCGTCGTGCGCATCGTGGAAATCCGCCTCGGCAAAGCAGCACGGATTGGTCGCGACCAGCGGCAGGTCGCGTGCATAGGCGAGGTCGAGCAGATGCGGCTCGGCGCGCTGTTCGACACTCTCGCCCCGCCGCGCCAGTTCGACATAGAGCCGGTCGCCGAACAGCGCCTGCAACCGGTCGGCATAGGCCAGCGCCTCATCCTCGCGCCCGGCGGCGAACAACCGCGCCAGCGCACCGTCGCCCGCGCCGGTCAGCGCGACCAGCCCGTCGCTACGCCCGATCAGCGCGTCGATCGGCACATGCGCGGGAATTTCCACCGGCCGGTCGAGATGCGCCATCGACACCAGCGCGCAGATATTGTCGTACCCGCGCGCGTCCTGCGCAAACAGCGGCAGCCAGTCGATGTCCGGCTCGACACCCTCGACCCCGCCCGGCCGCGCGACGGCCAGCAGCGTGCCGACCACCGGCTGCACACCCTGATCCTTGCACGCATCGGAAAACGCCATCGCGGCATACAGCCCGTTGCGATCCGACAGCCCGGCGGCGGGAAAACCCAGTTTGCGCGCAGCCTTGGCGATCGCCTTCGGATCGATCGCGCCCTCCAGCATGGTGAAGGACGAAAAGATACGAAGCGGTACGAACCCGGAATGCGCCATCCGCACGACGTAACCATCCAGGGCTGATTCGGCCAGTGGAGCAACGGCGGAACCACGACGAACCGCACCCGTTCCGGTGGCAAACAGGAGCATGACGATGACCGATTTCGCCCGCAACGTCCGTACCGGCGGCCCCGGATGGGGCTGGAGCCTCGCCTACGGTATCGTGTCGGTGCTGATCGGCCTCCTCGCCTTCGCCGCGCCCTTCCCCGCGACGCTGGCGGCGACGATGATCGTCGGCTTCTTCTTTCTGGTGGGCGGCATCGCGTCGCTGATCGCCGCGTTTAGGGGGCGTAACGGCCGGGGCTATGCCGCGCTGTTCGGGCTGCTGTCGGTGATTGCCGGCGGCTACATGCTGCTGATGCCGGTCGGCGGAGCGCTGTCGCTGACGCTGCTGATGATCGTCTGGCTCGCGGCCCGCGGGATCATGGAGCTGATCGTCGGCGCGCGGTTTCGGCGGTTGCGCGTGCCGATGCTGCTGCTCGGCGCGCTGAATGTCGTGCTGGCGATCCTGCTCTACACGACGGTGCCGTGGTCCGCGCTGACGCTGCCGGGCTACATCCTCGGCGCGAGCTTCCTGTTCGGCGGGATCGTCGCGATCATCGGCGCGCTGTCGGATCGACGGGAGCACGCAGCGTAAGCCGTTCCGAGAGGAAACGTACCCCCGCGCAGGCGGGGGTCCAGAGCCAAACAAGAAACGACAGCGAGTGGAACCCTGGGCTCCCGCCTGCGCGGGAGCACGGCCACGGCGGCACTATCCCAACGCCGCGGCAACTGCCCCTTCCAGCTCCTCCGGCTTGGTCGTCGGCGCGAACCGCGTGACCCGCTCGTCGCGCCCGACCAGGAACTTGGTGAAGTTCCACTTCACCGCCTCGCTGCCCAACACACCGGGCGCTGCTTTCTTGAGCGCGCGGAACAGCGGCGCGGCATCGGTGCCGTTCACGTCCACTTTGCCGAACACCGGAAAGCTGACGTCATAGGTCAGCGAACAGAATTGCGCGATTTCCGCGGCGTCGCCCGGTTCCTGCCCGCCAAACTGGTTGCAGGGAAATCCCAGCACGGCGAAGCCCTGCGGCCCGAACCGGCGATGCAGCGCCTCAAGCCCCGCATATTGCGGCGTGAACCCGCATTTCGACGCGACGTTGACGATCAGCAGCACCTGCCCGCGATAATCCGCCAGCGTCGTCTCCGCGCCATCGGCGGTTCGCACCGGAAGGTCGTACAGGTCGCTCACCGCAACACCCCATCATGCAGCCGCACCACCCGGTCCATCCGGCTGGCCAGTCGTTCGTTGTGCGTCGCGACCAGTGCCGACGAACCCTGCCCGCGCACCAGCCGCAGGAACTCGGCGAACACCACGTCGGCGGTTGCCTCGTCCAGATTGCCGGTTGGCTCGTCGGCCAGCACCAGCGCGGGCCGGTTCGACAGCGCCCGCGCCACCGCGACGCGCTGCTGCTCGCCGCCCGACAGCTGGCTCGGCCGATGGTGCAGCCGCTTGGACAGGCCCAATGCGCTCAGCAACTCGGTCGCCCGCGCATCCGCCACGTCGCGTTCGGCACCACGCACCAGCTGCGGCAGCACGACATTCTCGACCGCGTTGAAATCGGGCAGCAGGTGGTGGAACTGATAGATGAAGCCCATCCGGTCGCGTCGCACCTCGGTCCGGCGGTTCGCGCCGGCCTTGGCCAATTGTTCGCCGCACACCAGGATTTCGCCCTCGAATCCGCCTTCCAGCAGGCCGACCGCCTGCAACAGCGTCGACTTGCCCGACCCCGATGGCCCCAGCAACGCGACGATCTCGCCCGGCGCGACGGCCAGCTCGACCCCGCGCAGCACGTCGATCGTCGCTGACCCTTGCGTGAAGCTGCGCCGCAGATTGCGGGTTTCCAGAACCGGCTCAGTCATAACGCAGCACCTGCACGGGGTCGGTATTGGCCGCCTTGAACGCCGGATACAGCGTGGCGAGGAACGAGAAGAGCAGCGCAACCACCGCGATGACGATGATCTCGACCGGATCGGGCTTCGACGGGAGTTCGGTCAGATAGCGCATCGTCGGGTCCCAGATATCGATACCCGTCACCGCACCGACCGCCCCCAGGATCTGCTGCCGGAACGCCAGGAACACGAAGCCAAGGATCAGCCCCGCCCCCACGCCCAGCGCACCGATCGTCGTGCCGACCGTCATGAAGATGCGCAGCAGCCCGCCGCGCGTCGCCCCCATGGTCCTGAGGATCGCGATGTCGCGTGTCTTCGCGCGGACCAGCATGATGAGCGACGACAGGATGTTGAACACCGCGATCAGGATCAGGATCGACAACACGGTAAAGGTCACGATCCGGTCAACCGCCAGCGCCTGGAACAGCTCGCCGTTCAGCTGCCGCCAGTCGACGATCTGCGCGCTGGCGACATATTTGCGGGCCAGCGGCGCGACGATCTGCCCCACCTTGTCGGGATCGGTCGTCTCCAGCTCGATCGACCCGACCGTATCGCCGCTCAGCAGCAGCGTCTGCGCATCCTCGATCGGCATGATGACATACGCCTTGTCGAGGTCGTAGACCCCGACCTCGATGATCGCGGCGATGCGGTACGGCACCTGGCGGATCATCGTGCCAAACGGCGTCGTCGGCCCCTGCGGGCTGATGATCGTGATCTCGCTGCCGATAGTGACGCCCAGCGCCTGTGCCAGACGGCTGCCGATCACGACATTGCCGCTGCCCGGCGTGATCGAGCGGAGCGCACCCAGCTTCACATTGTCGCGGATCGTCGGATTGTCGCGAATATCCTCGATCCGCATGCCGCGCATCAGGATGAATTCGGATCGGCCGTTATAGGTCGCGAACAGCGGCTGTTCGATCAGCGGTGTCGCGCTGGTAACCCCCGGCGTCCGCTTGGCCTCGGCGGCGATGTTGCGCCAGTCGGGCAGTTGGTTGTTGTACCCCTGGATCAGCGCATGGCCGTTCAGCCCGACGATCTTGTCGAACAGCTCGGCGCGAAAGCCGTTCATCACGCTCATGACGATGACGAGCGCCGCGACGCCCAGCATGACCGCGACGAGGCTGATCGATGCGACCAGTGCGATGAACGCCTCCCCCCGGCCGGGGAGCAGGTAGCGGCGGGCGATCATCCGCTCGTAACGCGATAACAGCATAGGGGCGGTCGATATCCTGACAGGCAAGCCGAAGTTGGCGCTGTAGGTAGGCGATGCCGCGTCCGCAATCCATGCTGTTGCGGAATCGACACATGGTTAGCAAAACCGTAGCAAACATGCCGCTCCCCCGGTGACAGGCGGGCACAGGCATCCTACGACGGCCCCACGAAGCGCAGGCAACACAGGCCACGGTTCGGGGAGGCCAACCGGCTCCGCCCTGGAAGGGGGGAAGGGGCGTAGAAGCGGTGGCAACCAAGGGGGCTGACGAGCGATCGTCACGCAGGCGGCCGGGCTGGTAACAGTCCGGCCGTTTGCCGTTTCAGGGCCTGCGCGCACACATCGCGGCACCCGCAACCTTCCGCTCCCCGCGCCTCCTCCTCCACCAACCTCCGATATCCCCGTCCGCGCCAACGTCGGCGCCCGGCGCAACCTTCCGCGACCCGCTTTCCCCTCCCCGATCGGTCGCCCGGATATGCCGGATCGCGCAACCTTCGACAACCTCTTGAAAGCCTCGATTGTCGAACCATATCGGTTCGTGAACGGTGCCTGCGGGGCCGCTCACGAACCGGCATCGCCTATCCGGATGCCGCCTTCGATCAACTCGCTTCGACATGGAGGATTTGACATGCGTACGTTCGATTTCACCCCCTATCGCCGCTCGACCATCGGTTTCGACCGCTTGTTCGACCTGCTCGAAAACAATGCCCGCACCAGCGCGGGCGAGAATTATCCGCCCTTCAATCTCGAACGCGTCGCCGAGGATCGCTACCGCATCACACTGGCGGTCGCCGGCTTCAAGCAGGATGAGGTGGAGATCACCGCCCAGCAGAACCTGCTCGTCGTCTCGGGCAAGAAGGCGGATCAGACCGATGCGCAGAAGAGCGCGGTCCTGCATCTGGGCATCGCCAATCGCAGCTTCGAACGCCGGTTCGAACTGGCCGATTTCATCGTCGTGGAAAGCGCCGACCTGTCCGATGGCCTGCTGACCATCGAACTGCGTCGCGAAGTACCCGACGCGATGAAGCCGCGCCGCGTGGCGATCGGCGCATCGGCCACCCAGCCGGTGATCGCCAACGATGCCGCGAAGGGCGACGATTCGGCAAACGCCGCCTAAGCGACCCTTCCTGACGCAGGCGGGCGCCCGGACCTATCTGGTTCGGGCGCCCGTCATGATTCTAACGCCGTTGCCACAACCCGACCGTCACCCCGGACTTGATCCGGGGTCCCGCTTCTTGCCGGTTACGTGACGTTCGAAAAAGAAGCGGGACCCCGGGTCAAGCCCGGGGTGACGTTACGGTTGGGACTATGGGTTCGCCTCAAACCAACCGGGACTGCTTCACCGCCGCGCCGATAAAGCTCGCGAACAGCGGATGCGGGTCGAACGGCTTGGACTTCAGTTCCGGATGGAACTGCACGCCAACGAACCACGGATGATCGGGCCGCTCGACGATTTCCGGCAGCATCCCGTCGGGCGACATGCCCGAGAATACCAGCCCGCCCGATTCGAGCATCTCGCGATAGGCGGTGTTCACTTCATAGCGATGGCGATGCCGCTCGCTGATCGTGGTTCCGCCATAGATCGACGCGACGACCGAATTGCCCGCCAGCGACGCTTCATAGGCGCCCAGCCGCATCGTACCGCCCAGATCGCCATCCGATTCGCGCTTCTGGATGCCTTCGGGCGACATCCATTCGGTAATCATGCCGACCACCGGCTGCTCGGTCGGCCCGAACTCGGTCGACGACGCATTGGCGATCCCACCGGTCGAGCGCGCGCCCTCGATGCAGGCCATCTGCATGCCAAAGCAGATGCCGAAATACGGCACCTTGCGTTCCCGTGCGAAACGCACGCTGGCGATCTTGCCCTCGGCACCGCGTTCGCCGAACGCACCGGGAACCAGGATCGCGTGGCACGGCTCCAGCTCGGCGGCGACCATGTCGTGATCGCCTTCGAACAATTCGGCGTCGATCCAGCGGATCTTGACCTTCACCCGGTTCGCGATACCGCCATGGACCAGCGCCTCGTTCAGCGACTTGTACGCATCCTGCAGCCCGACATATTTACCGACCACGCCGATCGTGACTTCGCCTTCGGGGTTCTGGAGGCGATCCATGATGTCGCTCCAACGCGACAGGTCGGGGGCATCGCCGGGCTCGATCCCGAACGCGCGCAGCACTTCGGCGTCCAGCCCCTCGGCATGATATTGCTCGGGCACCGCATAGATGCTGGACGCGTCGAGCGCGGGAATGACCGCGCCGGCCGGCACGTTGCAGAACAACGCGATCTTCGCGCGCTCGCTCGCCGGCAACGGCTTTTCGCAGCGGCAGACCAGCACGTCGGGCTGCACGCCCAGCGCCGCCAGTTCGCGCACCGAATGCTGCGTCGGCTTGGTCTTCAACTCGCCGGCCGCCGCAATATACGGCACCAGCGTGACGTGGATGCTGATAGAGCGACCGCGGCCCAGTTCGTTCTTGAGCTGGCGAATTGCCTCGATGAACGGCAGCGATTCGATGTCGCCGACCGTACCGCCGATCTCGCACAGCACGAAGTCGAGGTCCTGCCCGTCGTCGTCGACGGTATCGGCCTGCGCGAATGCCTTGATCGCGTCGGTGACGTGCGGGACGACCTGCACCGTCGCGCCCAGATAATCGCCGCGCCGTTCGCGCTGGATGATCGTCTGATAGATGCGACCCGAGGTCACATTGTCCGACTGATGCGCCGCGACGCCGGTGAAGCGTTCGTAGTGGCCAAGGTCGAGGTCGGTTTCCGCCCCGTCGTCGGTCACATAGACTTCGCCGTGCTGATAGGGCGACATCGTGCCCGGATCGACGTTGAGATAGGGGTCAAACTTGCGAATGCGGACCTTGTAGCCGCGCGCCTGCAAGAGAGCTGCGAGAGAGGCCGCCATGAGGCCCTTGCCGAGCGACGAAACCACGCCGCCGGTGATGAAGATATACCGCGCCATGGGAAGCATCGCCTAGCGTCGAACGCCATCGCCGCCAAGCGCAGGATTGCCCTGCGCCCGCGAAATACGACGGACTGGTGGATGAAAAGGGGTGTTTAGCGGGCCAGCGGGACCGCGCCGTTGTCGGCGGGGGCCGGGTTGCCGCCCGGCTGGGCCGCCGGATTTGCCGGCGCACCCGCTGCCGGAGCCGGAGTCGTCGGCCGTGCCAGCGACGTATCGATCGACGCCCCGCCCCGATTCGCGGCGATGACCGCCAGCGCGATGCTCATCGCGATGAAAAGCCCCGCCAGGATCGCAGTCGCCCGCGTCAGGAAATCGGCCGCCCCACGCGCCGACATCAGGCCCGACGGGCTACCACCGGTGGTCAGCCCGCCGCCTTCCGACTTCTGCATGAGGATCACCGTCACGAGCAGCGCGGCGATGATCGCATGAACGACGAGCAGGAAGGTGAACATGGTCGAGGAACATTTCCGAAAGAAAGGAGTGCGGGTGTCGAAGCGCGCCACATAGGCGAGGGAACGCCCGCGATCAATGGAGCGCCAACGGTCCATCCGTAACATTATCGTATCGACCGGGAAACCAAGCGCGCGATTGCGACGTTCATCTTTCGACCCCGCCCTACGGCCTTGTACTGACGTTAGGTTCCAGCGATGTTCCCCACGATCCCCCTCAAGAAATGGATGGACGGCCTGGTCGATTATGTCCGCTCGGGAGAGCCGGACCTGACCAACCGCCAGATGGCGCTGATGATGATCGTCTATCTGCAACCCGGCCCCCATACCGTCCGCGGCCTGGCCCGTGCGCTGAACGTGTCGAAGCCGGTCGTAACGCGCGCCTTGAACAGATTGGGCACGCTCGGCTATCTCCGCCGCCAACGCGACGATGCCGACAAACGGAATATCTTCGTTGCGCAGACCAGCGAAGGGGCAAATTTTCTTGCAGAGTTCGGGCAGTTCATGGGCGGCGACGGCGTCGGCGACTATCACCGGCGACACGCCAGCGCGTAACCGCTTCGCGCTGCGCACGCGATCGGTCGCGATCGACCCTCGCACCGATGCCGTGCGACGCGACCTTGCCGACATCCGACTCGCCGACCGCGTGTTCGCTCCCCATTACGCCGTGCCGACGCGCCGGATGGTAGGCACCGTCACGCCGATCACCGAGTCCCCGGACGGTGCCGTCCTGTCGCAAATCCTGCCGGGCGAGCCGTTCGATGTGCTCGAATTCACCTCGACCCATGGCTGGGGCCGCTCGCCGATCGACGGCACGGTCGGCTTCGTGACGCGCAGCAACCTGATCGACGAATATCCCGCCTCGCACATCGTCGTGGCACGGCAGGCTATCGTTCACGCCGATGCCTCGACGACGCGCCCCCTGCCCCTGTCGCTGCCGATGGGCAGCCGGGTCGCCGCGACACCGGCCAATGACGACTGGGTGGAGGTCGATGGCGGCTATGTCGCCGCGGCGGCACTGCGTCCCTTGTCCGACGAGTCCGGCGATGCCGTCGACCAGGCGATGCGCCTGCTGGGAACGGGATTCGTCATGGGCGGACGTTCGGGCGCGGGGGTCGATGCCGCCGGGCTGATTTTCCTCGCATGGTCGCTGGCCGGCGCACCCCCGCCCCGCTTTCTCGACCTGCAGGCGGAGAGCGTCGGCACCGCTCTTGCCGAAGGCGACACGCTCCGCCGGGGCGACCTCCTGTTCTTTGCCGATCATGTCGCGATGCTGGTCGACGACACGACCGTCATCCACGTCACCGATACCGTGCGGTGCGATTCCGTGACCGCGCTCGACCGGTTCGGTCCCATTCGTGCCCGGAGGCGCCCCGCATGACCGTTCGCGTCTTCATCGACGGTGCCGCCGGCACCACCGGCCTTGAAATCGCCGACCGGCTCGGCGACCGGCCCGAGGTCGACTTCATCACCCTCGACGATACCCGCCGCAAGGATGCGTCGGCGCGGCGCGAGGCTTTGAACGACGCCGATTTCGTCATCCTCTGCCTGCCCGACGATGCGGCACGCGACGCGGTGGCGATGATCGACAACGACCGGACGCGCGTCATCGACGCCTCGACCGCGTACCGCGTTGCCGATGGCTGGACCTATGGCATGGCCGAACTGGAGCCGTCGCAGCCCGGCGCAATCGCGACCGCTATGCGCGTGTCCAATCCGGGTTGCTACCCGACCGGCTTCCTCGCGCTGGTCCGTCCGCTGGTGCGCGCCGGCCTCGTGCCCCACGACTGGCCGGTCAGCGTCAACGCGGTGTCGGGCTATTCCGGCGGTGGCAAGGCGATGATCGCCGCGTTCGAGAATGGCGAGACCGATACCGCGTGGCTCGGCTACGGCCTGTCGCTCGCGCACAAGCATGTGCCGGAAATGCAGCGCCACGCCCGCCTCGCCCATCCGCCGCTGTTCCAGCCGTCGGTCGCCCGCACCTATCGCGGCATGGTGGTCGAAGTACCGCTGCCGCTGTTCGCGTTTCACCGCCGCCCCAGCCTGTCGGCGATCGAGGCGGCGTTGCAGGAAGCCTATCGCGAATCGCCGGTGGTCCGCGTCCTGCCGGGCGACGACAGCGCGATCCCGATCGAGGCCGATGCCGGTACCGATCGGCTGACGCTGCGCGTGTTCGGCAACATGGATACCGGTCAGGCGCGGCTGGTCGCGACGCTGGATAATCTGGGCAAGGGTGCGTCCGGTGCCGCAGTGCAGAATTTCAACCTAATGGCCGGTTTCGACCAGACTGCCGGGCTGACGCTATGACGGCGAACGCAATTTCGTAACGATTTAAGCGATCTTTGCGCACCGCATACCTATGCCGCCTTCGCGTTCGCGAAATAGGCTGCTAGAGGCGCGCTCGATCACGGTTAGATAGCAGGAGTTGGCATGACGAGGGACCCGGTAGCGAAGCTGCTGTTGTTCGGCGCGACGGGTGACCTGTCGCAACGGATGCTCCTCCCCTCGCTCTATGGCCTGCATGCCGACGGCCTGCTGCCCGATGGATTGACCATCACCGGCACCGCGCGACACGAACATGACGATGCCGGTTTCCGCGATTTCGCGAAACACGCGCTCGACCAGTTCCTGCCCGACGACCGCAAGGACGAGGCGGCGATCGACGGCTTCCTCGCCCGCCTCCACTACCAGCCGCTCGATGCGTCGAACGTCGATGGCTTTGCCGCCCTCGCGGAAAAGCTGGGCGATATTTCCGGCGGCCTCGCCATCTTCCTGTCGACCGCGCCGTGGCTGTTCGGCCCGACGATCACCGGCCTGAAGAGCGCCGGCCTTGCCGGTCCCAAGGTCCGCATCAGCCTCGAAAAGCCGCTGGGCAAGGACCTGAAGTCCAGCCAGGAAATCAACGACCTGGTGGCCGCCGCCTTCCCCGAGGAGCGGACCTACCGGATCGACCATTATCTGGGCAAGGAAACGGTCCAGAACATCCTCGCGCTGCGCTTCGGCAATGCGATGTTCGAGCCGGTGTGGAATGCCCGCGGCATCGACAATGTGCAGATCACCATTTCCGAAACCGTCGGCCTCGAAGGGCGCGCGGGCTATTATGACGAGGTCGGGGCGTTGCGCGATATGGTGCAGAACCATGTCCTGCAGTTGGTCGCGCTGATCGCGATGGAGCCGCCCGCCCGCTTCGACGGCACGTCGATCCGCGACGAAAAGGTCAAGGTCCTGCGCTCGCTGCGCATGATTGGGCCGGAAGAGGTCAATACCCACACCGTCACCGGCCAATATGATGCCGGCGCGGTGAAGGGCGAGATCGTGCGCGGCTATGACGAGGAACTGGGCAAGGATTCGAACACCGAAACCTTCGTCGCGGTGAAGGCGCATGTCGACAACTGGCGCTGGCAGGGCGTGCCCTTCTACCTGCGCACCGGCAAGCGGATGACCGATCGCCATTCGGAAATCTCGATCCAGTTCAAGCCGGTGCCGCACTCGATCTTCGCCGATCGTGGCGGGCAGTTGCAGCCGAACACGCTGGTCATCCGTCTCCAGCCGGAGGAATATGTCCGCCTGCTGGTGATGGCCAAGGAACCAGGCCTCGACCGCGATGGCGTGCGCCTGCGCGAAGTGCCGCTCGACCTGTCGCTCACCACCGCCTTTGCCGGCACCCGCCGCCGCATCGCCTATGAACGCCTGCTGCTCGACCTGATCGAAGGCGACCCGACGCTGTTCGTCCGCCGTGACGAGGTGGAGGCGCAGTGGACGTGGATCGATGCGATCCGCGAAGGGTGGAAGGCGAACGACACCAAGCCCAAGGGCTATGCCTCGGGCAGCTGGGGGCCGAATGCCAGCGTCGCGCTGACCGAACGCGACGGGGTGACGTGGAACGAGTGAGCGTGTGAGACGCTCCCCTTCCACCCTATATACCCCGTCCAGTTCGAGCAGCATCGAGCAAAGTCGAGATGCGGCCGTCGAGAACCGGTTCTCAGGCAAGCTCGAACGAAACGGAAAAACACACGGGATTGCAGAATGACCGAGATCGAATGGTGGGAATATGACGAATCCACCGAATTTGCCGAGGCGCTTGCCGGCGATATCCAGTTCATCATCGAATCGGCGATCGACGCGCGCGGCGCGGCGGTAATCGCCCTGGCGGGCGGTCGCACCCCCGCCCCGATCTATGACAAGCTGGTCAAGGCCAAGCTCGACTGGAAGCGAGTGACGATCGTCCCCACCGACGACCGTATCGTGCCGATGGGCGACGCACTGTCGAACGTCACCGGCCTCGCTAAGATCTTTCTGCCCAAGGGCGCACGGGTGATCCCGCTGACCGCCGAGAAGGCAGCGGACTACAAGGCCGCCGGCCGCGCGGCGGACGCGCGGTTGCAGGACCTGCACTGGCCGCTCGACCTCTGCCTGCTGGGCATGGGTGCCGATGGCCATACCGCGTCGATCTTCCCCGGCCCCGACCTGACCGAAGCGCTGACCGGGCCCAAGGAACGACGCGCGCTGGGCGTGATGCCCGACCCGCTGCCGCCCGAGGCGCCGGTTGCCCGCGTGACGCTCAGCCACGCCGCGATCGCCTCGGCCCGTGCGCTGATGATCGCCATCACCGGCGATGAAAAGAAATCGGTGCTTGAACGCGCGATCGATCAGGGCGCATCCTCGTCCTATCCGATCGGCCGCGTGCTGGCCGAAGTCGAACTCCCCGTCGATATCCATTGGAGCCGCTAATGGCCTTCAACGCCACGATCGCCGCCGTCACCGACCGCATCATCGAAGCGTCGCGCGACAAGCGTGCCGCCTATCTCGCGCTGATCGACCGCGAGCGCGAGAGCGGCGTCGACCGGCCGATGCTGGGCTGCGCGAACTTGGCGCACGCCTATGCCGGCACCGATGAGGATCGCGACGCGATGCGTCCGGCCAACCGGATGAACATCGGCATCGTCACGGCCTATAACGACATGCTGTCGGCGCACGCCCCCTATTACCGCTACCCCGAACAGATGAAGGTCTGGGCGCGCGAAGCGGGCGTGACCGCGCAGGTCGCGGGCGGCGTGCCGGCGATGTGCGATGGCGTGACGCAGGGATTTCCCGGCATGGAGCTGTCGCTGTTCAGCCGCGATACCATCGCCCTGTCGACCGCGGTGGCGCTGAGCCACGGCACGTTCGAGGGTGCGGCGCTGCTCGGCATCTGTGACAAGATCGTGCCCGGCCTGCTGATGGGTGCGCTGCGCTTCGGCCATCTGCCGATGGTGCTGATCCCCGGCGGCCCGATGCGCTCGGGCATCCCCAACAAGCAGAAGGCGGCGGTTCGCGAAGCCTATGCCGAGGGCAAGGTCGGCCGCGAGGAACTGCTCGACGCCGAAATCGCCGCCTATCATGGCAAGGGTACCTGCACCTTCTACGGCACCGCCAATTCGAACCAGATGATGGTCGAGGCGATGGGCCTGCACGTCCCCGACGCCGCCTTCGCCAATCCGGGCACCAAGCGCCGTCAGGAACTGACCCGCTACGCCGTCCATCGCCTCGCCCAAATTGGCTGGGACGGCGACGATTATCGTCCGATCGGCCGGGTGGTCGATGAGAAGGCGATCGTGAACGCCGCGATCGTGCTGCTCGCCACCGGCGGATCGACCAACCACCTGATCCACCTGCCCGCCATCGCGCGCTGTGCCGGGATCATCATCGACTGGGACGATTTCAATCGTCTGTCGGAGGTCGTGCCGCTGCTCACCCGCGTCTATCCCAACGGGTCGGCCGATGTGAACGGGTTCGAGGATGCCGGCGGCCCGTCCTTCGTCATCCGCGAACTTCTGCGCGGCGGGTTGCTGCACGGCGACGTGCTAACCATCGCGAAGGACGGCATGGCCGCCTATGGCCGCCAGTCGACGATCGAAGACGACAAGCTGGTCTGGAAGGACCATGCCCCGACCAGCGGCGACGACACGATCGTCCGTACGATCGAAGCGCCCTTCGCTGAAGAGGGCGGCTTCCGCATCCTCCAGGGCAATATCGGCCGCGCCTGCATCAAGGTGTCGGCGGTCGATCCCGATCGCTGGGTCATCGAGGCACCGTGCCGCGTGTTCAGCGACCAGGCGGCGGTCCAGACGGCGTTCAAGGCCGGCGAGCTCGACCGCGACGTCGTGGTCGTCGTCCGGCATCAGGGGCCAAAGGCCAACGGCATGCCCGAACTCCACAAGCTGACCCCGCCGCTCGGCGTGCTGCAAAATCGCGGTTTCCGCGTGGCCTTGGTTACCGATGGCCGCATGTCGGGCGCCTCGGGCAAGGTACCCGCCGCGATCCACCTGTCGCCCGAGGCGCTGGGCGGCGGGCCGATCGGCAAGCTGCGCGATGGCGACGTCATCCGCCTCGACGCGAACGCCAACACGCTGGAGGCCTTGGTCCCGGCCGACGAATGGGCGGCGCGCGAACACGCCCCCGTGCCCCCGCCTGCCGACGGCACCGGCCGTGAAATCTTTGCAATGATGCGGCAGGGCGCAAGTGAAGCGGAAGCCGGCGGTTCGGCCATGCTCGCCGCGGCGGGGCTGTAACGCCGAACCACCATCCTCGTACCCCCGCGCAGGCGGGGGTCCAGAGCAACGAGCGTCGACCCATGCGACTCTGGATCCCCGCCTTCGCGGGGATACGTAACCGGGCCAAGAGAGGAATGTCATGGAAGTCGTTGCGGTAGATATTGGCGGCACGCACGCCCGCTTCGCGATCGCCGAGGTCGAGGACGGCCGGGTCGTGTCGCTGGGCGAACCGATCACGCAGAAGGTCGCCGAACATGGCAGCCTGCAACTCGCGTGGCGCGCGTTCGAACGCGATCTGGGCCGCCCCCTGCCGACCGCGGCCAGCCTTGCCGTCGCCTCGCCGGTCAACGACACGCTCATCAAGTTCACCAACAATCCGTGGATCATCCGCCCGCCGCTGATGAAGGAGCGGCTGGGCGTCGACACCTGGACGATCATCAACGATTTCGGTGCGGTCGGCCATGCCGTCGCGCAGGTTGCCGACAGCGACTTCATCCATTTGTGTGGGCCGGAAGGGCCGCTGCCCGACAAGGGCGTCGTCACCATTTGTGGCCCCGGCACCGGCCTCGGCGTCGCACAGCTGCTGCGCGCGCATGATCGTTATCACGTGCTGGAGACCGAGGGCGGGCATCAGGATTTCGCCCCGCTCGACGGGATCGAGGATGCGCTGCTCCGGCGGCTGCGGCGCGCGCATGGTCGCGGGTCAACCGAGCGCGCCTGCGCCGGCCCGTCGATCGTCGCCTGGTACGAAACCCTGGCCGAGATCGAGGGCGTGTCGGTACCGCATAGCGACGACAAGACGATCTGGACCGCGGCGCTCGACGGCACCGACAGCATCGCCGTCGCCGCGCTCGACCGCTTTTGCCTGACGCTGGGTGCCGTGGCCGGCGACCTTGCGCTGGCGCACGGGGCAAAGGCGGTGGTCATCGCCGGCGGGCTCGGCCTGCGGCTGAAGGATCATCTGCTCGAATCCGGCTTCGGTACGCGCTTTACCGCCAAGGGGCGTTTCCAGCAGCTGATGGCCGGCATCTCGGTCAAACTCATCACCCATCCCCAGCCCGGCCTGTTCGGGGCCGCCGCCGCATTCGCGCAGGAGCACGCACGATGACCGTCACCATTTCCGACATCATGCAGACCAGCCCGGTCATCCCGGTCCTCGTCGTCCATGACGCGGCGCAGGCACGCCCGATGGCCGAAGCGCTGGTCAAGGGCGGCCTGCGCGTCCTCGAAGTCACGCTGCGCACCCCCGCCGCGCTGGAAGCGATCGCGGAGATGAAGAAGGTGGAGGGCGCGATCGTCGGTGCCGGCACCGTCGTCAGCCCCGACCAGTTCCGCCAAGCAATGGACGCCGGCAGCGAATTCATCGTCTCCCCCGGCCTCACCGAAACCATCGCGCGCCCGATCATCGACAGCAAGGTCCCGTTCCTGCCGGGTATCGCCAACGCCGGCGACATCATGCGCGGCCTCGACCTCGGCCTCACCCACTTCAAGTTCTTCCCGGCAGAAGCATCGGGCGGCCTGAAGGCACTGAAGGCGCTCGCCGCGCCCTTCTATCAGGCCAAGTTCTGCCCAACCGGCGGCATCACCGAAGCGAGTGCGCCGGAATGGCTGGCGTTCGATCCGGTCCTGTGTGTCGGTGGCAGCTGGATCGTCGGCGCGACCCACGCCGAAACCGAAACCCGCGCGCACGCGGCGGCGGGGTTGCGGGCCTAAAATCCTCCCCGCCTCTCGGGGAGGGGGACCATGCGCAGCATGGTGGAGGGGGGTGTCCACGAACACCAAGGTTTCGTTTGCGGCTGACCCCCTCCACCATCCTGCGGATGGTCCCCCTCCCCATGAATGGGGAGGAGCTTCAAAGTGCTACATCTCGCCCCGTGCGCGGCGGATTTCGTACCATTTCTTCACATTGGCGTTATGCTCGGCCAGCGTGTCGGCGAACACATGCCCGCCGGTGCCGTCTGCGACGAAATACAGCGCCTTCGTGCTCGCCGGATCGAGCACCGCGTCGATCGAAGCCTTGCCCGGATTGGCGATCGGCCCGACCGGCAGTCCAGCCGACGCATAGGTGTTGTAGCCGTTCTTCGCCTGCAACTCCGACTTGCGGATACGGCGGCCCAGCGGCTTGCCTTTGGTGATCGGGTAAATGACCGTCGGATCGGCCTGCAGCCGCATGCCCATGCGCAGACGGTTGGAATAGACCGCCGCGACCATCCGGCGTTCCGATGCCTTGCCGGTTTCCTTCTCGACGATCGACGCGAGGATGATCGCCTCGCGCGGCGTCTTCACGACGCTGGTCGGCTTGCGCTTCTTCCATGCGGCGGCGAGGTAGCGGTCCATCGCCGCCTGCATCCGCTTGACCAGCACCTGCCGGTCGCCATCACGTTCGTAGCTGTAGCTGTCGGGCAGGATGCTACCCTCGGCCGGGAGCGGCGCGGGCCCCTCCATCTGCGGCGCCTTCGCCACCGCCTCCTGTACCAACACCGAAGGCCAGCCTTCGGGCACCATCACGAAGCGTTGCAGCGTGCGACCGCCCTGCAACAGCTTTAGCACGTCGGCTTGGCTCAGTCCCTTGGGGATGCGATATTCCCCGGCGCGGATCGGATCGTCGCTGCCGAGGAACCGCGCGAACAGGCGGAAGCGACCGGCGGACGGTATCGCGCCGGCTTCCTCCAGTTGCTCCGCCGCCGAGGCGAGGCTTGCCCCCTGCGGCACCGTTACCGTCAACGTGCGCTGCGCCGGACCAGACCCGCCCCAGCTCTGCATCACCATGAACAGCCCGCCGATCACGAGCAGCCCGAGGATGAGGCCAAGGCATCCGATCCGGCGCATCGCGTCAGATCGCCTTCATCACCAGCGAAGCGTTGGTACCGCCGAAGCCGAACGAGTTGTTCAGCACGGCGCGAACCTGCCGCTTCTTGGCGACATGCGGCACCAGGTCGACGCCCTCGGTGCCGTCATCCGGATTGTCGAGGTTGAGCGTCGGCGGCACGATCTGGTCGCGCAGCGCGAGGATGCAGAAGATGCTCTCCACCGCGCCCGCGCCGCCCAGCAGGTGGCCGATCGCCGACTTGGTGCTGCTCATCGACGCACCCGACAGGTCGTCGCCGAACACGCGCTTGGCCGCGGCCAGTTCGATCGTGTCGGCCATGGTCGAGGTGCCATGCGCATTGATATAGTCGATGTCCGACGGCTCCATGCCGGCCTTGCGCAGCGCCATGCGCATCGCATTCTCGGCACCCTTGCCCTCCGGATGCGGCGCGGTGACATGATAGGCGTCGCCCGACAGGCCATAGCCGACGACTTCAGCATAGATTTTCGCTCCGCGCGCCTTGGCGTGCTCATATTCCTCGAGCACGACGACACCCGCGCCCTCGCCCATCACGAAACCGTCGCGGCCCTTGTCATAGGGGCGGCTGGCCTCGGTCGGGCGGTCGTTCATGCTCATGTTCAGCGCGCGTGCCTGGGCGAAACCGGCGACGCCCAGCGGGTTGACCGTGCTTTCGGCACCGCCCGCCAGCATGATGTCGGCATCGTCGTCACGGATCATCCGCGCCGCGTCGCCGATCGAATGCGCACCGGTCGAGCACGCGGTGACGACCGCATGGTTCGGGCCCATCAGGCCGTACTTGATCGACACCTGACCGGAAATCAGGTTGATGAGGCGACCATGGACGAAATGCGGGCTGACCCGGCCCGGGCCCCGCTCGTGCAGGTTGACCGACTCGATCTCGATACCCGGCAACCCGCCGATGCCCGACCCGATCGAGACGCCGGCGCGCAGCTTCGTCGCCTCGTCCATCTCGGTCAGCCCGGCATCTTCCAGCGCCTGTCCGGCGGCATCGATGCCATAGATGATGAACGGATCGACCTGCCGCTGAATCTTGTGATCGACCCGTTTGTTGGGGTCGAACCCATATTCATGGTCCGCCGGCTTCACCTCGCACGCAATCTGGCACTTCTGGTTCGACGCATCGAAATGCGTGATCGGCCCCGCCCCGGACTTGCCGGCGATCAGGTTCTTCCAGGCGGTTTCGACCTCGGCACCCAGCGGGGTCACGAGGCCGAGGCCGGTCACGACTACGCGGCGCATGGCATTCTCTCCGTTCAGATACGTAACGAACGACCCCCCGCCCATGGCTTTTCGCCGGGACGGGGGGCCGTGAAATCATGGCAATCGGCAGGGCGGCGGGGCCGCCCCGGCCGGATCAGCCCTTGTGCTCGTCGATATAGGTGATCGCGTCCTTGACGGTCGTGATCTTCTCGGCGGCATCATCGGGGATCTCTACGCCGAATTCTTCCTCGAACGCCATGACCAGCTCGACGATGTCGAGGCTGTCCGCGCCCAGATCGTCGATGAAGCTCGCGTCTTCGGTAACCTTTTCCGCTTCGACGCCGAGATGCTCGACGACGATCTTCTTCACGCGTTCGGCGGTCTCGCTCATATTCATTCCCTCTTCAGATACCGGGGTGTTTATTACCTGAACGCCCCTAAAGCGCGTCCGGCCCGCGCGCAAGAGCGCGGGTGCGGACGCATTAACCCTTGGCAGCGAACAATCGTGCCAGCGTCGCCGCGTTGAAGGCATATCCGCCCATCAGCCGCTGGATTCGCGTATCGGCCTTCTTGGCACCCGCAAGGCTCATCAAGCCATCCATGAACGCATCCACCTCAGGCGTCTGCTTGCGCGCCAGAAACGCGTTCAGCACGGCGGGCGACGTCTGGCTGAGGCGACGGTTGACCGCGACCGGATCGACGCCCTTGGCCGACAGGCCCGATGCCAGCGCCTCGACGGCGATGCTGGTCACGACGATGTCGCCCGCGCGTGCATCCGCCTTGCCGGTGCCCGGCTGGCAGGTCGCGGCCTGGCGCCGCGCCGCCTTGACCAGCGCATCGGTGGCGGGCGAGGGCTTCTTGCCCTCCAGCACGCCGACGATCATGCCCTGCTGCATCTTTGCCAGATCACCCTTGGGCAGCTTTGCCACGGTGCATTTGACGACATTGGCATCACCCGCGGCCAACATCGCCGCAATCAGCATCACGCTCATACCATCGCCATCCCGCCATTCACATGGATCGTCTGGCCGGTCACATAACCGGCTTCCCGACTGGCGAGATAGGCGACGGCAGCGGCGACGTCATCGCCCTTGCCCAACGCCCCGGCCGGAATCTTGCCCAGCAGGGCGGCTTTCTGCGCTTCGGGCAGCACGTCGGTCATCGCCGACGCCATGAAGCCCGGCGCGACGCAGTTGACGGTGATGCCACGGCTCGCCAATTCCTGACCCAGAGCCTTCGACATGCCGACCAGCCCCGCCTTCGACGCGGCATAGTTCGCCTGCCCGGGATTGCCGGTCTGCCCGACGACCGACGTGATCGAGACGATGCGGCCGAAGCGCGCCTTCATCATCGGCTTGGCCGCCGCACGGCACAGGCGGAACGCCGCCTCCAGGTTGACGCGGATCACCTGATCCCATTCGTCGTCCTTCATCCGCATGGCGAGGTTGTCGCGCGTCACCCCGGCGTTGTTGACGAGGATATCGAGCTTGCCGAGCGCCGCCACCGCCTGCGGCACCAGCCCATCGACCGCCGCGCCGTCCGACAGGTCGCAGACGATCGGCACATGGTCGCCACCCAGTTCGGCGGCGAACGCCTCCAGCTTGGCCGCGTTGGAGCCGGACAGCGCCAACCGTGCCCCCTGCGCGGCGAGGCCCCTGGCAATCGCCGAACCGAGGCCACCGCTGGCACCGGTCACGAGGGCGGTCATTCCCGTAAGATCGAACATCGTCATTCTCCAAAAATCCGGCTCAGAGCCGCCCCACCAGCGCCTCGATATCGGCCATCGTCACCATGCTGGTCGCAGTCGCGTCCGGCGCGATGCGCTTGACCATCGCACCGAGCACCTTGCCGCCCAGTTCGACGAAATCGCTGACGCCGGCATCCTGCATCGCCAGCACCGATTCCCGCCAGCGGACCATGCCGGTCACCTGCTCGACCAGCAGGCGGCGGATCGTTTCCGGATCGGCGACGGGTGCGGCGGTTACGTTGGCATAGACCGGCACGACCGGCGCCGAGAGCGCGACATCGGCGAGCGCCGCGGCCATCGCATCGGCGGCGGGCTGCATCATCGGGCAGTGGAACGGCGCCGACACCGGCAGCACGACCGCGCGCTTGATCCCCATCTCCTTCGCCAGCGGCACGGCGCGATCGATCGCGGCCTTCGCGCCCGAGATCACGACCTGCGACGGATCATTGTCGTTGGCGACGGTGCAGACCTCACCCTCGGCCGCTGCTTCGGCCAGCGCCTGCGCCTTGGCCAGATCGGCACCCAGCAACGCGGCCATCGCGCCCTCGCCCACCGGCACCGCCGCCTGCATCGCCTGCCCCCGCAGTTTCAGCAGCCGGGCGGTGGTCGACAGGTCGAGCGCACCCGCAGAACACAAGGCGGTATATTCGCCGAGCGAATGGCCCGCGACGAAATCGGCCTTGTCCGCCAGGCGAATGCCGCCCTCGCGCTCCAGCACCCGGAGCGTAGCGATGGCATTCGCCATGATCGCGGGCTGGGCATTTTCGGTCAGCAGCAGATCGGCATCGGGGCCTTCGGTCATCAGGCGAAAGAGATTCTGCCCCAGCGCCTCGTCGACCTCCTGGAACACCTCACGGGCATAAGGGCTGGCGGCGGCGAGCGCGGCGCCCATGCCGACCGACTGGCTCCCCTGCCCCGGAAAGATGAATGCGCGCATCGCCGACGTCTCCTGCAAATCCAAGCCGCGCGGGGTAGTCCGTCGGCCAAGCTGAACGCAAGAGGGCGCATTGCGACATAATGCGACCATTTCGCAACGGGACTGACAAACCCCGGTTACAGCCCCTCCCCATCTTGGCTCCAACAGCAAATCGAAGGAGACCGAAGATGAAGAAGCTGATCCTCGCCGCGATGACCGCCTCGTTGCTCGCGACCCCGATGGCCGCATCGGCACAGAGCCGCACCGTCATCAAGGAGCGCCCCGGCCGGACGGTCGTGGTCGAAAAGAACCGCTTTGGCCAGAATGTCCGCAAGACCGTCGTCCGCCAGCAGCCGGCACGCTATGCCAAGTGGCAGCGCGGCCAGCGGTTCGACCGCAACCGGGCGCAGAATTATCGCCAGATCGACTATCGCGCCTATCGCCAGCGCGGCGTCTACGCTCCCCCGCGCGGCTACCAGTGGGTGCAGTCGGGCAACGACGCGGTGCTGGTGGCGATCGCCAGCGGGCTGATCGGCGCGGTGATCGGCGGCGCGATCGCCAACTGACCTTGCTTTCGCGCCCGATTCGGGTAAGGGGAGCGCATCCGGGGTGGCGGGCATGTCCTGCCGCCCCGGACTGCATTTGAAGACGACAGCCGGAGGGGCGACCGCGATGGGCGCGGCGTCAGCGATCGGCCAACAGACGAGAAAGAACCATGGCTCTCTACGAGCACGTGTTCCTTGCGCGCCAGGATCTGGCACAGGCGCAGGTGGACGCGCTGGCGGAAACCGCCACGAAGATCGTTCAGGACATGAACGGCAAGGTCGTGAAGACCGAAACCTGGGGCCTGCGCAGCCTCGCCTATCGCATCGCGAAGAACCGCAAGGCGCATTACGTCATGCTCGAAATCGACGCGCCGGGCGATGTCGTTGCCGAGCTGGAGCGCCAGACGCAGATCAACGAAGACGTGATCCGCTTCATGACCGTCAAGGTTGACGGCCACGAGGAAGGTCCGACCGTGATGATGCGCAAGAGCGAGCGTTCGGAGCGTGGCGACCGTCGTGGTGGCCGTGATCGTGACGACCGTGGTCCGCGCCGTGAGCGCGAGCCGTCGGCCGAAGTCGAAGCGTAAGGAGCAGCACCATGGCACGTCCGTTTTTCCGCCGCCGCAAGAGCTGCCCCTTCTCCGCGAAGGACGCTCCCCGGATCGATTACAAAGACGTTCGTCTGTTGCAGGGCTTCGTGTCCGAACGCGGCAAGATCGTCCCGTCGCGCATCACGTCGGTGAGCGCCAAGAAGCAGCGCGAACTGGCCCAGGCCATCAAGCGCGCCCGCCATCTGGGCCTGCTGCCCTACATCGTTAAGTAAGGAGCGCCCGACATGGACGTCATTCTGCTGGAACGCGTCGAGAAGCTCGGCGCCATCGGCGACGTGGTGAAGGTAAAGGACGGCTTCGCCCGTAACTTCCTGCTGCCGCGCAAGAAGGCGCTGCGCGCCAACGAAGCCAACAAGAAGGTGTTCGAGGCGAACCGCGAGCGGATCGTCGCCGACAACGCCGCCCGTCGCACCGACGCGGAAGCCGAAGCCAAGACGCTGGAAGGCGTTTCGGTCACGCTGATCCGTCAGGCATCGAACACCGGTCAGCTGTACGGTTCGGTCGCGGTTCGCGATCTGGTCGACGCGCTGGTCGCCGACGGCCACAAGGTCGACAAGTCGCAGGTTGCCCTCGACCGTCCGATCAAGGCAATCGGCCTGCACGACGTGAAGGTCGCGCTGCACCCGGAAGTGTCGGTTGCCGTCAAGGTGAACGTAGCCCGTTCGCCGGAAGAAGCCGAAATGCAGGCGCAGGGCGTCGACGTCATGGCGTCGATGTTCGAGCGTGACGACGCCGGCTTCACCGAGGATTACGATCCCAACGCCGAGCCGGGCGAAATCGCCCGCGACGACGCGAATACGGAAGAAGCGCAGGGCTAAGCCCCGACGCGTTCGACCAATAGAAAAGGCCGCCGGAGCGATCCAGCGGCCTTTTTCTTTGCCTTTCGCACGAAAGCGCGACGGCGGTCAGGGACAGGCCACGCAGGCACCGATCACGGCAGCGAGCGGGATCAGCGAGAGGATAACGGGAACGGCCTTGGCCATGGGAAGCGCCTTGCGGTGAATGGTTCAGCCGGATCAAAGCGCGATCGATCGAAAGGTTTCGCTGGGATGAACAGTATACGTATCAAATCAAAACTCTCCTGCCGGTGATTTCGTCGGTCAGGGTACCGCTCGCCGCTTGACGGCACCGGCATTGCGGCGTACGAGCGCCCCTCCCGCAAACGGCCCCTTCGTCTAGCGGTTAGGACGTCGCCCTCTCACGGCGAAAACACGAGTTCGATTCTCGTAGGGGTCACCAGCGACGGCGCGACACTTCGCACCGGCTGGCAGATGACAGGCGCGGGTTCCCCGAAGCGAACCCGCCACCGATCAGGCAAGGCCACGATTGCGCAGCAATGCGGTCGCGTCGGGCATCCGCCCACGGAACGCGACATAGCTGGCCGCAGGATCGCGCGAATTGCCCCGCGACAATACTTCGTCGCGCAGCTTCTTCGCCAGCACCGGGTTGAACACGTCGCCCGATTCCTCGAACGCGGCAAAGCCGTCGGCGTCGAGCACTTCGGCCCAGGTATAGGCGTAATAGCCCGCCGAATAGCCGCCGTCGAAGATATGGCTGAAGTGCGGCAGGCGATGCCGCATGCCCACCGCGTGCGGCACGCCCAGATCGGCGAGCTGCGCCTTTTCCCACCGCACCGCATCGAAATCGGCGGGCAGCGCGCCCAGCGAATGCAGCCGCATGTCGAGGATCGCCGACGACAGCTGCTGCACCGTCAGATAGCCCTGGTTGAAGGTGCGCGCCTCCAGCAGCGACTTCAGCATCGCCTCCGGCATCGGCTGTCCGGCGGCGTTGCGGGCGTGGACGCGCAGGATCGCCGGGTCGCTGACCCAGTGTTCGTGCACCTGAGACGGAAACTCCACGAAATCGCGGGTGACCGACGTGCCCGACAGGCTGGGATAGCGGACCTTGCTGAACAGGCCGTGCAGGCCATGGCCGAACTCGTGGAACAGCGTCTCCGCATCGTCGAGGCTGATGAGCGCGCGCTCGCCCGGTGCCGGGGGCGTATAGTTGCAATTGTTCACGACGATCGCCTGCTGCCCCAGCAACGTGCTCTGGTCGCGCAGCGAGTTCATCCACGCACCGGGCCGCTTGGTCGGGCGGGCGAACCAGTCGGCATAGAACAGGCCGATCGGCGTGCCGTTGCCTTCGCGCACCTCCCACACCTTCACGCCATCGGCATAGACCGGCACGTCGCTGCGCGCGACGAACTGGATGCCGTACAGCCGCTTCGTCGTGTCCATCAACGCAGCGACCATGCCGTCCAGCGGGAAATACTGCTTCACCGCGCCTTCATCGAGGCTGTAGCGGCGCTGACGTTCCTTTTCGGCGTAGAACCGCCAGTCCCACGGCTCGATCCGGGTCACGCCATCGGCGCTGGCGAGCTTCAGCAGCGCCGCTTCCTCTTCCCGCGCGCGGGTCAGCGCGGGGCGATAGACGCGCATCAACAGGTCGGTCGCGGCCTCCGGCGTCTTGGCCATCGCATCCTGCAACACGAAGGCGGCGTGGCTCCGCGCGCCCATCAGCTTCGCACGCTCGATCCGCAGTTCGACAAACCGGCGGATGATCGCCGACGTGTTGTTGTCGTTCGCATTGGCGCCGCGATTATCGAACGCCGCAAAGACCTTCTGTCGGGCGGCGCGGTTGGTTGCAACGGTCAGGAACGGTTCGACCGCCGACCGGGTAGCGGGGATCAGATAGCCGGCCTTGCCCTCTGCCTTAGCGGCGGTCGCCGCGGCGGACTTCAGGTCGGCGGGCAGCCCCGCGACCTCCGCTTCGGTCAGCAGGACGCTGCTCGCCTTCTGGTCGGCCAGCAGCTTTTGCCCGAACTGGACGCCGAGTTTTGCCTGTTCCTCATTGATCGCGGCGACGCGGGCGCGGGTCGCCGGGGGCAGCGCGGCACCGGCGCGGACGTAGCGCTTGTACGTCTCCTCCAGCAGCCGCGTCTGTTCCGGGTCGAGGCCGAGCGAGGCGCGATCCTTGTACAGCCGGTCGACCCGCGCGAACATCGCCGGGTCGAGCGAGGTTTCGTTCGAAAAGCGCGTCAGTTCGGGGACGACCGCTTCCTCGACCGCCTGGATTTCCGGCGTGGCGTCGGCCGAGGAGACGTTGAAGAAGGCCGACGACACGCGCGTCAACTGCTGGCCCGACCGCTCCATCGCCTCGATCGTATTGGCGAAGGTCGGTGCCGATCGGGCGACGGTGATCGCGCGAAAATCGGCACGCGCAGCCTTCAACGCTGCATCGAACGCCGGGCGGTAATGCGCCGGACGGATCGCCTGATAGGGCGGGATGCCGTTGGTCCAGTCACCGAGCAGCGGATTGGCAGGTTCGGCGGCGCGCAGCGGCGTGTTGAGCAAAGGCAGCATGGCAGCAGATACTAACAGGGTACGACGATGCATGGGCGTCCTTCATCTGGTTGAATCGATGCGTTGAATGCGATGGTATAGCATCGCGTCGGGCTGAACCATGGTCATGCGGCATCGGAGATGAACGCAACCCGATCGAAGCAACGGCGCGCGGCAGGCCAGGCAATTCCTCGTCCGACAGGCGACGACCGATATCGAGGGGTATTGCCACGGACGATCATAAGCATGATATGTTACGTTATATCATTCGAGGCGATTGTCCATGACGTCCAACACTGCCCTGCCCGAACTGCCGCCACGTCGACAGCGCCTGCTCGACGGCTTTGCCGTTACCGCGTCGCTCCTGTGCCTCATCCATTGCCTCGCGCTGCCGCTGCTATTCGTCGCCCTGCCGGTCCTTGCCACCATGCTGGTCGTGCCGGAGGCGTTCCATGCAATCGCCTTTACCTTCGCAGTGCCGACCAGCATGCTGGCGATGGCATCGGGGCACGCCCGGCACGGCCGCCATGGACCGGCCCTGCTGGCCGGGGCCGGACTTGCGCTGCTCGGACTAGGCGCGTTTGCGGTCGAGGCGGAAGTGGCCGAGCGAATCGTGTCGTCGATCGGCGCGGTGATCCTGGCCACCGCCCATGCGCTCAACTGGCGGGCATTGCCCCCGCGATCATGATGTCGGCGCAAAAGGCGCAGTGCCGACGCCCCTGCTCACTCAAGGATTTCGGACTTTCGACGCGCGCGCAGGGAGCATAGAAGCTGCCAAGGCGTTCCGCCCCCGCAACGAAACCGTCCGGCGACACGCGCCGGCCTTACCGAAACCGAGGCTGTCCAGCATGGCAATCGTCCGTCAGCGCGTCGAATCCGGCGGGTTCCTGATCTTTCTCGCGCTGGTCACCATCGCGCTTACCCTTGTCGTATCGAGCTTTATCGGCGCGCTGCTATGGGCAGGGCTGGCGGCGTTGCTGTTCCAGCCGCTGTTTCAGCGCCTGCTGCGCTGGCGGCCGGGCCAGCGCAACCTCGCCGCCGCGCTGACCATGCTCATCATCACCGTCGCGGTGGTCATCCCGGCGATGATTATCGTCAGCATGGTCATCGACCAGGCGGCCGGCGTCTATAGCCAGCTGCGCACCGGGCAGATCAATTTCGCGACCTATTTCGAACAGGTCCATGGCGCCCTGCCCGCCAAGGTGCAGCGGGCGATCGACAGTGCGGGGTTCGGCAGTTTCGAACGTGCCCAGCTGAAGATTTCGCAGGCGGCGAGCGCCAGCGCGAGCGTGCTCGCCCGTAGTGCGCTGTCGATCGGGGCCAATGCTGCCGCGTTCCTGCTGGCGTTCGGCGTCGGGCTGTACGTCACCTATTTCCTGTTGCGCGATGGCGAGCGGATCGGCCCGGCGATCGTCCGCGCGCTCCCGCTGGAGCCGACCGTTGCCCGGCGGCTGGCTGACAAGTTCGTCGCGGTCGTCCGCGCAACGATCAAGGGGTCGGGCGTCGTCGCACTGGTGCAGGGGGCGCTCGGCGCGATTACCTTCTGGATCGTCGGCCTGCCCGCAGCCTTGCTGTGGGGCGTGGTCATGGCGATCGTCGCGCTGCTGCCGGCGGTCGGCCCGGCGCTGATCTGGACCCCGGTCGCGATCTATCTGCTGGCGACCGGCGCGGTGTGGCAGGGCGTGGTCGTGATCCTGTCGGGCGTGCTGGTGATCGGCCTCGCCGACAATATCCTGCGCCCGGTGCTGGTCGGACGCGATACCGGCCTGCCCGACTGGCTGGTGCTGGTCACGACGCTGGGCGGCATCGACCTGCTGGGGCTGAGTGGGATCGTCGTCGGCCCGGTTGCGGGCGCGCTGTTCCTGACCGGATGGCAGGTACTGACCGAGCAGCGGCGACTGCGCGCTGCGCCGGCCGCGGACGAACAGGACCGTTAAGGCACCTGGCTGGCAGGATGGGCGGACAGGAGCAATGCCCCTGCCCGCCCTGTCGCATCAGAACTTCACACCGGCACGGGCGTACAGGTAGCGCCCGTTGAAGCCGAACGGCGAAAAGCTGCTGTACGGGATGAAGTAGTTGTTGATCGCCGCAGCACCCAGGATCGGGTTGCGCGTCGGATAGACGTCGAACAGGTTGTTCGCACCGATCGCCAGCTCGAACTGTCCCGGCGTCGCGCGGACTTCGAGGTCGGTCAGCCACTTCGGTTCCAGCTCGACATCGGTCGCCACCGCGCCACCCGGCGACAGCGTGTTGCCGAACCGGTTGGTACGCGCGGTGATGCCGAAGATCCCCTGCGACCAGTCGAGACCGACATTGACCTTCGATCGCGGCTGCCCTTCGGTCAGGCGCAGCGATTCCTGCCGCCCGAACAGCGTGACGCCCGGAATCGCCGACAGCGTGGAGCGGTTGGTGATGTCGGTCTGGTTATAGTTATAGCCGGCGGTCAGCGTGACGCTGCCGATGCCGAGGTCGGGCACACGGTAGGTGCCGACCACTTCCACGCCCTGGGTCCGCGTGTCGATGCCGTTGATGAAGAACCGGGCCGAGGTGATGTCCTGAATCCCGGCCCCGCGCAGCACGGCGACGACCGCATTGCCCTGCAGGTTTTCGGACAGGATGATCCGGTCGTTGATCTTGATGTTGTAGTAATCGGCCGTCAGCGTCAGGCCGCGCAACGGCGTCAGCGTCAGGCCCCCGCCGATATTGACCGACTTTTCCGCCTGCAACTGGCGCGACCCCAGCGCGCGGGCGACCGGATCGCCGACGCGGAAGGTGCCGATTTCGACCAGCGTGCCGCCGATATTCTGCGTCGCGAAGGACGAGAAGAACTGTTGCGCAAGGCTCGGCGCGCGGAAACCGGTCGAAATCGACCCGCGTGCCGCGATCCAGTCGGTCGGGGCAAAGCGTGCCGCGACCTTACCATTCACCGTGTCGCCAAAGTCGCTATAATGTTCGTAGCGGCCAGCGGCGACGACGTTGAATGCGTCGCTGACCTTTGCATCCAGTTCGGCATAGCCGGCAAAGCTGTCGCGCGACGTATCCACCCGGCTGTTGGGCGAGAAACCGGGGAAGCCCTGCGACCCAGCGGCGGCGCCGTTGGTGAAGGCGAACGGTCCGGCGGCATAGCTCTGGAATTCGCCGGCGACGATCTTGTAGTTCTCGTTGCGATATTCGCCACCCAGCGCCAGCGAGAGCGACGACAGGAAGCCGACGGCGATCTCGCGCTGCAGGTCGAGATTGACGGTCTGCTGGCCGAACCGCGTGCCGCCGGCGTTGAACGCACGCTGCGACTGCGGCCCGAACGACGCGTTATAGCTGTTCTCGATCCGGAAATCGAAGCTGTTGGTGCCATAGACATAGGACAGGTCGTATTTGAACCCGGCCACCTCGCCCTTCACGCCCAGCGCGCCGGAGAAATCCTCCATCTGCGTGGTGATGAGCGGCAGGAAACCATCGGCATAGAAGGGCGTGCAGACCGTGCCGGTGAAGGTGCAGTTGCGCAGGTCCTGAATGTTGCTGTTGGTATCGCGACCCGACGCCCGGCGGTAGAAGGCCGCGCTTTCGCCGTCGCGGATGCCGTAGCTGCCGAAGATGTAGAGTTCCGACGTCGCGCCGATATCGACGCCGCCGTTCAGGAAGAAGTTGAAGTCGGTGGTCTTCGCATCGCCATAGCGGTGGTTGACGCGGTTCGCGCCGAATTCGCGCGCATCGACCGTCCCGGTGGTCGACAGCGGATAGAAACGGCGCGGGTCATAGCCGGCGCGATTGGTCGGTTCGCGATCGCGATATTCGCCGGTCAGGTTCAGATAGGCGGTTTCGCCCATTGGCAGGCCCATATTGGCGGCAAAGGTCACGGTGCGGCCGTCGCGGACCTCGCGGTCGCGGCCGGTTTCTTCCAGCACATAGGTGCCGTCGGCGCGGACCTGCGGCTGGCCGTTGGCCTGGCGGGCGATCCCGGAGACTTCGGCCACGCCCTCCATCGACGAAACGTACTTGCCATAGGTCATCGTCGCGCGACCGCCTTCGCGGCGCTTCAGCTGGACGTTGATGACGCCGGCAATCGCGTCCGAACCATATTGCGACGAAGCACCATCGCGCAGCACGTCGATCCGCTCGATCGCGAGGCTTGGGATGGTGTTGAGGTCGACCGCCGACGAACCGCGCCCGACCGAGCCGTTGGCGTTCAGCAGCGAAGTGGTGTGGCGACGCTTGCCGTTGACCAGCACCAACGTCTGGTCGGGCGACAGGCCGCGCAGCGTCGCCGGGCGCACCACATCGGTGCCGTCGGTGATCGAGGGCTGCGGAAAGTTGAACGACGGGACCAGCTGGTTCAGCAGCTTGTTGGTTTCGGTGTAGCCGGCGTTGACCAGCGCATCGCCGGTGATGACGTCGACCGGTACCGGGCTTTCAGCGACCGTGCGGCCCTGCGCACGCGTGCCGACGACCAGGATTTCCTCGCCCGCGGGCACCTGATCGGCCGGCGGCGGCGCATCGGCGACCTGTGCAAAGGCCGGCACGGCGGCCAGCGCGCTCGTCAGAAACAACGCGGTGAAAACGGGTTTACGCATGAAAATCTCCCCCAGGTGCGGGCATTTGCCCATACCGTTGCGCGCCGACCCTCTCCTCCGCAATTTTCTGACGCAACCCTTCCGCGTTCGGCATCACACGATTGTCACACTACCGTTGCGGCGCTGCAACATCGGTTTCGCGGTCGAATCGCGCCTTCGCCATTGACAGCGCGGATCACCTTGCCTAGTCACGATCCACTTGCCGTGTGGGGTATCTCCACGCGGACATATTGTATTTGGGAAAGAAGCAAGGGCCATGTTCGCAATCGTGCGCACGGGCGGCAAGCAGTATCGCGTTGCCGCAGGAGACAAGATCGTCGTCGAAAAGCTCGACGGCGAAGCTGGCAGCAACGTGACGCTCGGTGACGTGCTCCTTGCTGGCGAAGGTTCGGAACTGAAGTCGGTCGCAGGGCTGACGGTTTCGGCGGAAATCATCGCGCAGGCGAAGGGCGAGAAGGTCATCGTCTTCAAGAAGCGCCGTCGGCACAACTACCGTCGCAAGAACGGCCATCGTCAGCAGCACACCATCCTGAAGATCACCGCGATCGGCGACAAGCGCGCCGACGACAGCGCCGCCGCATAAGCGCCCGAGCGAATACGAGGAGTTTGAACCATGGCACATAAAAAAGCAGGCGGTTCGTCGCGTAACGGTCGTGATTCGGCCGGCCGTCGCCTTGGCGTGAAGAAGTTCGGTGGCCAGGAAGTGGTCGCGGGCAACATCATCGTGCGTCAGCGCGGCACCAAGTTCTATCCGGGCGTGAACGTCGGGATGGGCAAGGACCACACCCTGTTCGCACTGGTCGATGGCCGCGTGGCGTTCAAGGAAGGCAAGCTCGGCCGCAAGTTCGCGTATGTCGAGATGCTGGCCCAGGCCGC
Organism: Sphingomonas sp. Leaf9; assembly: GCF_001421355.1. GTDB lineage: Bacteria > Pseudomonadota > Alphaproteobacteria > Sphingomonadales > Sphingomonadaceae > Sphingomonas. The sequence continues at coordinate 184,481 of NZ_LMKC01000001.1, forward strand.
AGAATAACGGGCTACCACACGGGTCGCCCACCAGGGTGACCCGGGTTCCGGCGACGGAACCAGCCAACAAGAGGGAGGCGGGTCACCCCGGCTCCCTTTTTTATTGCTCTCTCCGGCACCTGCCCGCTTCCCTGCGGAGGCGCGGCGTATTGGAGAGACGCTGATGTTCGCCCGTACCGAACGCCTGACCCTGCGTCCCGGCTGGCCCGAGGATGCTCCCGCCCTGCTGGCCGCGATCGGTCATGAGGCAGTCGTGCGCAACCTGTCGCGCGCGCCGTGGCCTTACACGCTGGCCGATGCGGAGGCGTTCATCGGCACATGGGCGGGCGATCCCGGCCTGACCTTCCTGATCTTTGCCCATGATCGCGGACGATGCGAGCTGATCGGCGGGATCGGCATCGGCGCGCTGGAGGGCGTGCCGCATATGCTGGGCTATTGGCTCACGCCCGCGGCATGGGGGCGCGGCTATGCGACCGAGGCGGGGCGTGCGGTGCTGGACGGCGCGGCGACACTGGGGATCGGGCGGGTCGTCGCCGGCCATTATGTCGACAATCCGGCGTCGGGCGCCGTGCTGCGGCGGCTGGGCTTCGTCGCCACCGGCACCCGCAGCATGATCCGCTCGCTTGGCCGGGGCATGACCGTCGAGACGATCGACTACGCCATCGACCTGTCGGATCGTCACAACGCCCGGCAGCTCGCGGCCTGATCGCAACGGAACGCGGTGCCCGCCCGGCTGGTTGATGCCGGGCGGCGCTGCTGCCGCATCCGGAGGACGCCCCGATGATCGATCCCGAAACGCCCCAGGAAAAGGAAATGGAAGAAGTCCAGGAAGAGGCCGCCGAGGAACGCGAGGAAGAAGGCGGCTATCAGTGATGTCGGCGGCCGGGGCGCGCACCGCGTGTCGCCCCGGTCACCCTTCCAGAAGGTCTAGATAGCCGACGACATCGCTGCTGGTCTGTAGATACAACCCGGCCTGCATTTCCTCCGGTTCGCGCGCGGCGGCAGCCATCGCTTCGGCAAGTGTGCCGTACAGGATCGTGGTTGCCACCCCGCCCTCGTCATCGAGGTGATAGAGCCGCACCGCCGCTTCTTCCGATACCGTTCGCATCCGCCGCTCCTGCCCCGCACCGTCGCGCAGGGCAAGCGGTTCAGGCGCTGGCGAGCCGGGCCGCCGCGAACTCGCTGTCGACCAGCCCGATCAGCGCGCGGTCGTCATGGTTCCATGGATGGAAGCCGGGCAGGAAGAAGGCGAACCACAGCCCCATGACCTTGCGCGCCATCCCCGGCCGGCCGAACGCATAGGCGAACAACCGCCATTTGAGGCGCGCACCGATCAGCCCGTCCTGTGCCAGCAGGTCGAGCATGCCGGCCGTCCGGCCGCGAAAGAATTTCGCGGTAACGATCAGCATGACGGCCGACTTGACCCGCCAGCGCTTGAACCGGCTCCAGTCACGCGTCGCATGCAGCCAGGTGTCGTAGGCAACGCCCTTATGCTCGATCTCCTCGATCGCATGCCACCGCCACAGATCGGCGGCGGCCTGGTCGCCGCCCGCCAGATGGCGCGGATTGGCGACCAGTTGATGGGCGAGGATCGCGGTGAAATGCTCGAGGCACATCGTCGCCGCCAGATTGGCGATCGGCGGCTTGCCGCGCGTGATCGCCAGCTCGCGATCGACCCGCGCCTCCAGCCGGGACGTGTCATAGCCCTGATCGGAAACATGGCGGTTGAACGCGACATGCTCGCGCGTGTGGATCACCTCCTGCTTGACGAAGGCGCGGATTTCGGCGGCAAGGTGCGGCGGCACATCGTCGCGAAACTGGCGCACGCTGTCGATGAAGAAGCCCTCCCCCTTCGGAAAGGTGACCGACAGCGCGTTGTAGAAGGCGGTAGCGACCGGATCGTCGTTCAGCCAATAGCGCCGATAGCCACCGTCGCGCCCGAAGCGCACGTCGCGCGGCGTGATGGTCAGGTCGGCGGGAGTCTTTGCTTTCGACACGGTTCTGCTCCACATCATCGCATGCACGTTGCGAATTACTTACACAAATGTCAATAGCGCGCCGCCGCCTCTCCCCCGAAGCGTCGCGCGATGCCGCGCTGGACGCGGCGCGCGACCTGTTGATCGAGGCGGGGCCGCAGGCGGTCACGCTGAAGGCGGTGGCGACGCGGATAGGGCGGACCCATGCCAATCTGCTCCACCATTTCGGGTCGGCGTCGGGGCTGCAAAAGGCACTGGCGGAACGGATGGCGACGTCGATCACCGCGACGATCGGCGCGGCGGTGCTGCGCGCCCGCGATGGCGACCACGACCCGCGCGAGATCGTCGACCTGACGTTCGATGCGTTCGATCGCGAGGGCGCGGGGGCGCTCGCCAGCTGGATGATCCTGTCGGGCAATGACGATGCGCTCGACCCGATCCTCGATGCGATCCATGCGCTGGTCGACCGGCTGGGCCATGAAAATACGCTCAGCGGGATGCCGCTGGCCGATGAGACGCTGCAGCTGGTGCTGATGGCGCTGGGCGACGCGTTGCTGGGCGGGCCGATGGCGAAGGCGCTGCGCCTGCCGCGCGAACGGGCGCGCGAGCTGGCGGTGCGCAGCCTGGTCGCGGTGCGCGGGCAGGCGTGAGCGTGCTGGTGCGTGCCGCGACGCCGGCCGATGCGGCGGCGATCACCGACATCCTGCTGCCGATCATCCGTGCCGGCGAAACCTATGCGCTCGACCGCACCATGACCGCGGAACAGGCGCTCGGCTTCTGGTTCGCACCCGGACATGCGGTGTTCGTCGCGGAGATCGCGGACCAGGTGCTCGGCACCTATTTCTGTCGCGCGAACAAGTCCGGCGGGGGCAAGCATGTCGCCGATTGCGGCTATGCGACGCACGGCACGGCGACCGGGCGCGGCATTGCCCGTGCGATGGCGCTGCATTCGTTCGACCATGCCCGTGCCGCCGGCTTTCGCGCGATGCAGTATAATTTCGTGATCGCCACCAATGTCCGCGCGGTCGGCCTGTGGCTCTCGCTCGGCTTCGAACAGGTCGGGCGGCTACCGGGTGCGTTTGATCATCCTACGCTGGGCGAGGTCGACGCACTGGTGCTCTACCGGCGGCTGTAGCATAATCTCCTTCCCCCTTGGGGCGACTCAGACTAAGCGCACGCCATGCATTTTCTCGATCAAGCCAAGATCTTCGTCCGTTCGGGCGGGGGCGGCCCCGGTGCCGTCAGTTTCCGCCGTGAAAAGTTCATGGAATATGGCGGGCCCGACGGCGGCAACGGCGGCAAGGGCGGCGATATCATCTTCGAAGCCGTGCCCGGCCTGAACACGCTCATCGATTTCCGCTACACCCAGCATTTCCGTGCGCCGCGCGGGTCGGGCGGTTCCGGCGCGAACCGCACGGGCGGCGGCGGACGCGACCTCATCATCCGCGTGCCGGTGGGAACGCAGGTACTGTCGGAGGACAAGGAGACCGTCCTCGCCGATTTCACCCATGCCGGGCAGCGCGAGGTGTTCCTGCGCGGCGGCGACGGCGGGCGCGGCAATGCCAGCTACAAGACGTCGACCAACCGCGCCCCGCGCCAGCACGGCACCGGCTGGCCGGGTGACGAGGCATGGGTCTGGCTGCGGCTGAAGCTGCTGGCCGATGCCGGGCTGGTCGGGCTGCCCAATGCCGGCAAGTCGACCTTCATCAACGCCGTGACCAATGCCAATGCCAAGGTCGGCGCCTATGCCTTCACCACCACCCGACCGCAGCTGGGCGTGGTCAGCCACAAGCAGCGCGAATTCGTCGTGGCGGACATCCCCGGCCTGATCGAAGGGGCCGCCGAAGGGGCTGGCATCGGCGATCGGTTCCTCGGGCATATCGAGCGGTGCCGGGTGCTGCTGCACCTGATCGACAGCCATACCGACGATCCGGTCGAGGCGTATCGCATCGTGCGCGGCGAGCTGGAAGCCTATGGCGCCGACCTGGCCGACAAGCCCGAGGTGATCGCGCTCAACAAGGCCGACCTGCTCGACGACGAACTGACCGAAGCGCTGATCGCCGAACTGGAAGCCGAAAGCGGGGCAAAGGTCCTGCCGCTGTCGGGTGCGACCGGTCAGGGGCTGGAAGCGGTGCTCGACCGGCTGATCGAGGCGATCGGGTCGGGCGAGATGCACGCGCAGGACACCGGCGACGACGAGGAACCGCGCGAATGGTCGCCGATCTAGGTGGTTCGATATCCTCCCCGCTCCGCGGGGAGGGGGACCGTCCGCAGGACGGTGGAGGGGGCGCTCCGCGCAACGCAGCCGCTGTGCAGCAGGACACCCCCCTCCACCAGCCTGCGGCCGGTTCCCCTCCCCGTGCCGGGGAGGATTGTTTCTCTCCCCAAGCCTGCCCCCGCCTGATCGTAAAGGTCGGGTCGGCGTTGCTGGTCGCGCCTGACGGCCAGCCACGGCGCGAATGGCTGGCATCCCTCGTCGCCGATATCGCCCAGCGCGTTGCCGCAGGGCAGCAGGTCGTCATCGTGTCATCGGGCGCGATCGCGCTTGGCGCGCGGCGGCTGGGACTGCCCAAGGGCGGGCGGGCCAGCCTGGAGGATGCGCAGGCGGCGGCCGCCACCGGGCAGATTGCGCTGTCGAGCATCTGGGCCGAATTGCTGGGGCAGCACGGCCTGACCGCCGCGCAATTGCTGGTGACGCTCGACGATCTGGAGGATCGGCGGCGCTACCTCAACGTCTCGGCGACGCTCGGGAGGTTGCTGACGCTGGGCGTGGTGCCGGTCGTCAACGAAAACGACAGCGTGGCGACGGAGGAAATCCGCTTCGGCGATAACGACCGGCTGGCGGCGCGGGTCGGTGCGGCGGCGCGCGCGAACGGCGTCGTGCTGCTTTCCGATATCGACGGGCTGTATGATTCGAACCCGCACAGCAACCCCGATGCCCGGTTGATCCCGCATGTCGCGCAGATCGATGCCGGCATCATGGCGATGGCCGACAGCAAGTCGTCGTCGGGCATGGGATCGGGCGGCATGGTGTCGAAGGTGGAGGCGGCGCGGATCGCCACTGCCGCCGGCGCGAACCTTGCCATCGCTACCGGCCGGATCGACCATCCGCTCGCCCGGTTCGGCGATACCGGCCATGGCACGGTCTTCGCCACCGCCGGCAATGCGCCGGCGCGCAAGGCGTGGCTGTCGGGCGGGCTGACCGATCGTGGATCGATCCGGATCGACGCGGGCGCTGCCCGTGCCCTGTCGAGCGGCCGCAGCCTGCTGCCCGCCGGTGCGATCGAGGTCGTCGGCGATTTCGCGCGCGGCGATCTGGTGCGGATCGTCGATGCCGAGGGGCGGGCGATCGCGCGGGGCCTTGCCGAATATGACGCCGGCGACGCCGCGCGGATCGTCGGGCGACGCAGCGACGAACTGGCCGAGCTGCTGGGCTATGCGCCGCGTTCGGCGCTGGTCCACCGCAATCATATGGCGTTGCTGTGAGGACGATGGCGCTGACCGGCGGGACCGGCTTTGTCGGTCGCCGCGTGATCGCGCAGGCGGTCGGGCAGGACTGGCATATCCGCGCGCTGACCCGCCGGGCGCAACCGGCCGAACCGAACGTCAACTGGGTGCGCGGCGCGCTCGACAAGCCCGACAGCCTGGTCGAGCTGATGGCCGGGGCCGATATGGTGCTGCACGTCGCCGGGGTCGTCAGTGCACCCGATGTCGCCGGCTTTACCGCCGGCAATGTCGCGGGGACGCAGGCGGTGCTGGACGCGGCACGGGCGGCGGGGGTGCGGCGGTTCGTCCACGTCTCGTCGCTGTCGGCACGCGAACCGCAGCTCTCGGCCTATGGTGCGTCGAAACGCGCGGGCGAGGAACTGGTGCGGGCAAGCGACCGCGACTGGACCATCGTCCGGCCCAGCGGTGTCTATGGCCCCGGCGATACCGAGATGCGCGACATGTTCCGCATGGCGCAGATGGGCCTCGCCCTCCTGCCCCCGCCGGGCAAGGTCGCGCTGGTCGCGGTCGACGACCTCGTGCGGCTGCTGCTGGCACTGGCCGAACGCGATGGCCCGCGTGCCGTGCTGGAGGTCGATGACGGCAATCCGCTGAGCCATGCCGACCTTGCCCGACTGATCGGGGCGGCGGTCGGGCGGCGGGTGCTGCCGATGCACCTGCCCGCCGGCCTGTTGCGGCTGGGCGCGCGGATCGATCGCACGTTGCGGGGTGCGGCGGCCAAGCTGACGCCCGACCGGGCAAGTTATCTTGCCCATCCCGACTGGACCGCCGATCCCGCCCGCCGGCCACCGTCCGACCTGTGGGAACCACGGATCGACACGGCACGCGGCCTTGCCGACACCGCGGCATGGTATCGCGCGCATCGTCTGCTATAGCCCCGCGCAATCACCTATTCTGGAAAGACCCGCATGAGCGACCGCGCCGCCACCCTCGCCACGATCACCAGCCTGATCGAACCGTTCAACAAGAAGGGCGTCGCGCTGACCGAGGCGACGACCTTTGCCGGCGATCTCGAATGGGACAGCCTGACCGTGATGGATTTCGTCGCGGCGGTGGAGGACGAGTTCGACATCGTCATCACCATGAACATGCAGGCGGATATCGAAACCGTCGGCCAATTGGCCGATGCCGTCGAAAAGCTGAAGACCGCCTGATCCCCCTGCCCGGCCCCGAAAGACCGACACCATGACCGAAGCCGCCGCCACGCCCCACGCCCTGCCCGCAACGCCGGAAGCGATCGCGCCCGAACGCGACCTGTTCAGCAAATTCGATGCGCTGATCGCCGAACGCGAGGCGCTGTTGGCAACCGGCGTGCGTGATCCCTTCGCGATCGTGATGGACAAGGTGACGTCGCCGACCCAGGCGGTGATCCGGGGCAAGGACACGATCCTGCTGGGCACCTACAATTACATGGGCATGACCTTCGACCCCGACGTCGTGGCGGCGGGCAAGAAGGCGCTGGACGAATTCGGCGCGGGCACGACTGGCAGCCGGGTGCTGAACGGCACCTACGACCCGCACAAGGATTGCGAAGCGGCGCTGCGCGAATTCTACGGCACCGACCATGCCATGGTGTTTTCGACCGGCTATCAGGCCAATCTCGGTATCATCTCGACGCTGGCGGGCAAGGGCGAATATATCATCCTCGACGCCGACAGCCATGCGTCGATCTATGATGGCTGTTCGCTCGGCAATGCCGAAATCGTCCGCTTCCGCCACAATTCGGTCGAGGATCTCGACAAGCGGCTGGGCCGCCTGCCCAAGGAGCCGGGCAAGCTGGTCGTGCTGGAGGGCGTCTATTCGATGCTCGGCGACATCGCCCCGCTGCCCGAAATGGTTGCAGTCGCGAAGAAGCACGGCGCGATGGTCCTGGTCGACGAAGCGCACGGCATGGGCTTTTTCGGCCCCAACGGCCGCGGCGTGTATGAGGAACAGGGCGTCGAGAAGGACGTCGATTTCGTCGTCGGCACCTTCTCCAAATCGGTCGGCACGGTCGGCGGCTTCTGCGTGTCGAACCATCCGAAGTTCGACGTGATGCGGCTGGTGTGCCGTCCCTACGTCTTCACCGCGTCGCTGCCGCCCTCGGTCGTCGCCACCGCCGCGACCTCGATCCGCAAGCTGATGCACGCGGGCGACAAGCGCGCGCATCTGTGGCGCAATTCGAAGCGGCTGCATGGCGGCCTCAAGGATTTGGGCTTCAAGCTCGGCACCGACACCCCGCAATCGGCGATCATCGCGGTGATCCTCGAGGATCAGCAGCAGGCGGTCCTGATGTGGCAGGCGCTGCTCGAAGGTGGGCTGTACGTGAACATGGCCCGCCCGCCCGCGACCCCGGCCGGCACCTTCCTGCTGCGCTGCTCGCTGTGCGCCGAACATACCGCCGAGCAGGTCGAGACGATCCTCGGCATGTTCGAGGCCGCTGGCAAGGCGGTGGGGGTCCTCGCGTAAAGATCCTCCCCGCCCGCGGGGAGGGGGACCGCCACGAAGCGGTGGTGGGGGGGGGGGGCTGGCCGTCCAATGCGACGGTCCCGTATGCGGACGCCCCCCCTCCACCAGCTGCGCTGGTCCCCCTCCCCGTGCCGGGGAGGATTTGTAAGGACTAGCTTCCCTCCACGCCTTCGCTATAGCCTTGCCCCATGCCATCGATCGATCGCTACATGGCCCGGCTGATCGCGGTGCCGCTGTTCTCCACGCTGCTGATTTCGGCGATGCTGCTCGTCCTCGACCGGATGCTGCGGCTGTTCGATTTCGTAGCGGCGGAGGGCGGCCCGGTCAGCGTCGTGTGGCGGATGCTCGCCAACCTGCTGCCCGAATATCTGGGGCTCGGCATTCCGATCGGGCTGATGCTCGGCATCCTGCTGGCGTTCCGCAAGCTCGCCACCAGTTCCGAACTCGACGTGATGCTGGGCGTTGGCATGAGCTATTGGCGGCTGCTGCGCGTACCGTTCATCTATGCGACGGTGCTGGCGGCGGCGAACCTTGCCATCGTCGGCTTCGTGCAGCCGCTGGCGCGCTATAATTATGAAGCGCTGCGCTTCGAACTGCGCACCGGCGCACTCGGGGCCTCGATCAAGGTCGGCGAATTCACGAAGCTCGGCGAACGCATGACGCTGCGGATCGAGGAAAGCCGCGATTCGGGCGCGGACCTGCGCGGCATCTTCGTGCAGGCGAGCCGCCCGAATGGCCAGTGGCTGGGCGTCACCGCGGAGCGCGGCCAGTTCCTGCGCACCGACGATCCCAACACTATCATCTTCCGCCTGACCAACGGCACCCTGATCCACAACGCCCCCGATTTCCGGGTACCCCGGACGCTGACCTTCACCGCGCATGACCTGCCGATCGACCTGCCCAAATTCGGCAGCTTCCGCCCACGTGGCGGACGCGATCTTGAACAGACGCTGCCGCAGCTGGCGATCACCGGCCATAACCCGAAGGTGAGCGAAGAGGATCGCGACGCGGCGCGCGCGAACTTCCATTTCCGGTTGGCGGAGGTGGCGACGATGTTCCTGCTGCCGATGCTGGCGCTGGCGTTGGGCGTGCCGCCCAAACGCTCTTCCTCGGCGTTGGGGGTGTTCCTGTCGATCGTGATGATCGTGACCTATCATAAGGTCAACGAATATGGCGAAGCGGTCGGCGGGCTTGGCCGGATCGATCCGATCATCGCGCTGTGGGGCCCGTTCCTGCTGTTCACCGCGCTGGTATTCCGCCTGTATTGGGTGATCGCGCGCGTGCCAGGCGGCGAGCCGATCGGCGGGCTGGAGCGGGGTGCCGCCAAGGTCGGCAAGTTCATCGGCCGCTATCTGCCCGGTCGTCGCAAGGCGGCGGCGTGATGCGTGCTTTTTTTCCCTCCACGACGGTCGCCATCTATATGGCGCGGCTGTTCCTGATCCGCACCTTCGCGATCCTGTTCGCGCTGGTGCTGGTGCTGCAGGCACTCGACCTGCTCAGCGAAAGCGGCAAGATCCTGGCGGTACCGGGCAACGGGCAGGCGGAAATCCTGCGCTACGTCTCGCTGCGCACGCCGCAGATCATCGCGCGCTTCCTGCCGTTTTCGGTGCTGCTCGGTACCATCCTGACGCTGACCCAGCTGAACCAGAATAGCGAGATCATCAGCCTGAAGGCCGGTGGGCTGTCGGCGCATCAGGTGTTGGCACCGCTGATCCTCGCCAGCTTTGGCGTGGCGGCATTGTCGTTCGCGTTCAACGACCGGGTCGTCGCGCGGGCAACCGCGACGCTGACCGTCTGGGACAATGTCGATTACGGGCCGATGCCGGTCGACCGGGGCGAGCGGACCAATGTCTGGGTGCGCGATGGCGACAATCTGATCCAGGTCGCGCGCGTGGCGGGGCGCGGCGAAGCGACGCGGCTGCGTGGCATTACCGTGTACAACCGCGAAGGTAGTTCGCTGCGCGAGCTCGTTACCGCCAGCAGCGGCTGGCGCGAGGGTGGCGCGTGGCGGATCGAGAATGCCGAACGCTTTACCGTCGCGACCGGCATTCGTGAGCGGTTGGGGACATTGAAGATCGCCGGCGGGGTCCGGCCGGATCAGTTCACCCTGCAGAATGTCGACCCCGACGGACTGTCGTTCGGCCAGTTGTCGCTGGCGATCAACGACCTGACCGAAGCCGGCCGTCCCACGAAGGCGCTGGAGGGGGCGCTGTGGCACAAATTATCGGGCCCGCTGTCGGCGGTGCTGATGCCGCTGCTGGCGGCGGTCGCGGCGTTCGGTGTTGCCCGTTCGGGCAAGTTGTTTGTCCGCGCGGTCATTGGCATGGCGCTGGGGTTCACCTATTTCGTGGCGGACAATTTCGCTCTCGCGATGGGCAACCTTGGGGCTTACCCACCGTTCCTAGCGGCTTGGGCGCCGTTCCTGCTGTTCTTCCTGATCGGTGAGGCGGTGCTGATTCGGACCGAGGAATAGCCCAAGGATCGTCGCACTTTGGCCGCAAAGCGCGGGCAGAGCGGAAACGATGGGCGAATCGTCCGGTTAAAGGAATGGATTGAGGAAGTTAGGCCGATGAACGCGATCACCGAGAAGCAGGGCTTCTGGAAAAAGTCGCACCATCTCGACAAGATGACCTTCAAGCAGCTTGTCGTTGCGTATTTTCAGTATCCGGCAATCATCGCCTATATCGCGCTGTCGTTCGTCGCGATCGGGCTGTTCGCATGGCGCCCCGCGCCGCTGGTCCCGACGCTGGCGTCGGTCGGCGTCGCCGTCCTTGCCTATCCGTTCGTGTGGTATGTGCTGCACCGCTGGGTGTTGCACTCCAACTGGATGTTCAAGTTCGCGCCGCTCGCCGCGACGTGGAAGCGTATCCATTACGACCACCATCAGGACCCGAACCACCTCGAGGTGCTGTTCGGCGCGCTGCACACCACGCTGCCCGCAATCGCGATCGCGACTGCGCCGATCGGTTTTGCCATCGGTGGGTTCGGTGGGGCGATGGCGGCGCTGGCGGCTGGCCTGCTGACCACCTGTTTCTACGAATTCTGCCACTGCATCCAGCATCTGGCCTACAAGCCCAAGAACAAGCTGCTGGTCGAGTGGAAGCGCAAGCACATGGCGCACCATTTCCATGACGAGCATGGCAATTTCGGCATCACCAACTTCTTTTGGGACAAGATTTTCGGCACCCACTACGAGCGCTCGGAACGCCCGGAAAAGAGCCCGACGGTCTTCAACCTCGGCTATACCGAAGAAGTGGCGAAGAAGTATCCCAAGGTTGCCGAGCTGTCGGGCGGCGTCGCAAAGGGGCATCCGCGCTATCGTGGATGACCGGATGACCGATTTGTCATTTGAAGTTTGAGACGGGGCGGCGCATTGCCGCCCCGTTGCTGTTTGGGGGATAGCCATGTCGATCACCGTCCGTCCGGTCGTTACCGCTGCCGATCGCAAGGCGTTCATCGCCCTGCCCTATCGGCTGTACGCCAACGATCCGCACTGGGTCCCGCCGCTGAAGAGCGAGGTCGCCGGGCAGATCGATCCCAAAAAGAATGGCTGGTTCAGCCATGCCGAAGCGCAGCTCTATATCGCCGAGCGTGGCGGGCAGGTCGTCGGGCGGGTGTCCGCGCATCTCGACACGCTGGCGCTGACCATGCCGACCGAGAAGGGTTTCGGCCCCGGCGTTGGTTTCTGGGGCATGTTCGAGGCGGAAGATGCCCAGGTAGCCTCCGCCCTGATCGCACAGGCCGAAAGCTGGCTGCGCGGCAAGGGCATGAACCGTGCGATCGGGCCGTGCAGCCTGTCGGTCTGGGAAGAGCCGGGTCTGCTGATCGAGGGGCATGACCATAGCCCGACGGTGCTGATGGGCCATCACCTGCCCGCCTATCGCGGCTGGATCGAAGGTGCCGGCTATGTCCCGGTCAAGCAGATGATTACCTATGAGCTGGACATCACCAAGGATTTCCCGCCGATCGTCCAGCGCATCGTCGCCGCCGGCGAAAAGAACCAGCGCATCCATATCCGCCGCGTCAACAAGGCGAAGTTTGCCGATGAGGCGGAGATCATCCTGCGCATCCTGAACGATGCATGGTCGGACAATTGGGGCTTCGTGCCGCTGACCCAACCTGAAGTGGACGATGTCGGCAAGAAGCTGAAGCCGCTGGTGTTCGAGGACCTGATCCGCATCGCCGAGCTGGACGGTGAACCCGTCGCGTTCATGATTACGCTGCCCGATATGAACGAGCCGCTGAAGCCCATGGGCGGATCGCTGCTGCCGTTCAACTGGCTGAAGCTGCTGCTGTGGCTGCGCGCGCCCAAGGCGCGGACGATGCGCGTGCCGCTGATGGGGGTCGTCAAGAAGCTGCAGGCGTCGCGCATGGCGAGCCAGCTGGCCTTCATGATGATCGAATATATCCGCCGCGATGCCGTCGCCAAGTTCGGTGCCTCGCGCGGCGAGATCGGTTGGGTGCTCGACGACAATCAGGGCATGAACGCCATCGCGACGACGATCGATAGCAAGGTCAATCGCGTGTATCAGATGTACGAGCGCACGCTGTAATCGACACCGCCGGGCGCACCAGCCCGGCGGTATTATCCCAATTCAAAGCCGACCGAGCGCGATCAGCGGATCGAACCCCCGCGCCCGCCAGTCGTCGCGGGTGCGGCAGATCTTCGGCCGCGGCGGTGCGCCTTCGCGGCGGTCCTTGATGCAGTAGCGCCGTTCACGAACGGTCGGCGTCGCGGCGACTGCTTCGGTGGCCGCGACGGTGAGGCCGGCGGTGGCTGGTGCCACCTCCGGCTGGGCGGCAAAGGCCGACGCGGCGGTGACGAGGCCGAGGACCTTCGACGTGATGATATACGCGGCAAACATTGGCTGGTCTCCCTGAAGATGTCCGCAGCGAGGCGGCGGATCTTGCGGGCAACATTGCAGTGTCTGTGCCAGTTATGGGGAAGCGTTGCCTATCAGTGACTTAGCGGGCATGTCACAAATTAAAGGTGACGTATATCGCTAATACACCGCATTCTGCGCCACATATTCGCATGCCCGGACCTCCCGGCAGACCGAAGGTCAGAAGCGCCGCGAAATCCCGCTATACAGGCGTAGCTCCGGCGTATGGTCGTCAAGACCCGCCGCACCGCCGGTATCGAGGAACAGGTCGTCCGACACCTGCCATGCGACCGCCAGCGCCAGCCGGTGGTCGGTCACCTTGTCCGCCCGCTCGAACTGCACTTCGGTCGTCAATTGGCACGCATCGGACAGGAGGATGCCCAGCCCGACCGTCGCCGTCGTCACCACCTGGTTCCCCCTGCCGCTATCGCGCGGCAGCCATGCGACTTCTGGGGAAAATTGCACGTTCAGCCGGTCGGTCAGATCATAGGACACCGGGGCCACCATCCCCGCTCCCCAACCGCCGCCGCCGATAGGGGAGCGGCCGACCGGCACCGTTACCGAAGGCTGCAGGCCATAGGACAGGCCCTTCCCGTCGGGGTTACGCAACGCGATGCGGGTGCCGACCTGGACATCGCCCGTCCGCGCGACGTTGCGCCCGGCGGGGCGATCGCGCGCGATCCCGAGCGGAGTCCATTCGACCTGCAACTCGGCCGTATCGCTGATGCCCAACCGGAACAGCGTATCCCCGAACACCACTGTGTCGCTGTCGCGCGAGCGTTCCCAATCGGACAGCGCGGTTTCGATCGCGAAATGGCCTGTTTCGATGGTGCACGCCGATTGCCCCAGGCTGGGCCGGGTCGGGCAGTAGTCGCGCGCGGCGGCAACGGACGGCACCGACGCTGCGATGCCGACCATGGCAAGCCCAATGCGCTTCACCGGAGGCGGACCCAGGTCGGCGCGTGATCGCTGGCCTTTTCACGACCGCGATGGCTTTTATCGACGCCGGCATCGACGAAGCGATCCGCAGCGATCGGGCTGAGCAGTAGGTGATCGATACGGAACCCGGCATCGCGCTGCCACGCACCCGCCTGATAGTCCCAGAAGGTCCACACGCCGCCCTTGGGAAAGCGCGTCCGGAGCGAATCGGTCCAGCCCTGCGCCAGCAACGCGCGGTACCCGGCACGCGATTCGGGCTGCATCAGCGCATCCGCCTGCATCGCCCGCACTGAAAACACGTCATCGTCGTTAGGGATGACATTATAATCGCCGGCAAGCACCACCGCTCGCTCTTCTGCCAGCAACTCGGCAGCGCGGGCGCGCAACCGGTCGATCCAGCGCAGCTTGTAATCGAATTTGGGGCCAGGCTGCGGATTGCCATTGGGTAGGTAGATCGACGCCACGACGACGCCATCGACCTCCGCCTCCAGATAGCGGCTATGCTCGTCCTCTGGCTCCCCGGTGAGCCCACGTTGCCGTTCGACCGGATCGGTGCCGCGCGCCAGCACCGCGACGCCGTTGAACCCCTTTTGCCCGTGCCAGATGGCACCGTAGCCGGCGGCGCGGATATCGGCTTCCGGAAACGTGTCGTCGCTGGATTTCAGTTCCTGAAGACAGACCACATCGGGCTGTTCCTCGGTCAGATATTCGATCAGCCGGGGCAGGCGCGCCTTGATGCCGTTGACGTTGTAGGAGACGATCCGCACGTCAGACCGCGAAGCTGGTGCCGCAACCGCAGCCGGATGCGGCCTGCGGATTGGTCACGCGGAACGCCGCACCACCCAGCGATTCGACGAAATCGACCTCGCTGCCCCGCACCAGATCGATGCTGACCGGATCGACCACCAGCGTCACGCCATCGGTCTGCGCGATGCTGTCCTCCGCATCGACGCCATCGGCAAGGCCGAAGCGATACTGGAATCCGGAGCAGCCGCCCCCTTCGACCGACAGGCGCAGGATCGCTGGCTTTGCCTGTTTCGCAGCGATGGCCGCGACGCGCGCGGCGGCGGCGGCGGACAGGGTGACGTCGGTCATGGTCGTATCCATCACGCCCAGATAGGCGCAGTGTCACGCGACGGCAACGGTCGTCGCGTCCGCGTCACTCCGCGACGGCGGGGCCACCCATCGCCAGACGCTGGCGCTGCGCACGGTCGGCTGCCATCGCGAGCTGCCCGGCCTGCAGATACGGCGCCGGGTTCACCGCCGACCCGTCGATACGGACTTCGTAATGGAGATGGCTACCGGTCGAGCGGCCGGTCGATCCCATCAGGCCGATCATCTGGCCGCGCTTCACGCGCTCATGGTCGCGAACGAGAATCTTCGACAAATGGCCGTAGCGGGTGGCGATGCCCTTGCCGTGGTTGACCTCGATCAGATTGCCATAGCCGCCGGCACGTTCGGCGCGCGAGATGATGCCGTCGGCGGTAGCGTAGATCGGCGTGCCGGTCGGGCCGGGAATATCGACCCCGGCATGCATCGCGGCGGTGCCACGGAACGGATCGGAACGGACCCCGAAATTGCTGGTGAACGAAAGGCTCTGCACCGGCTGATAGGACGGGATTGAAATCGCGGCCTGTTCGATGGTGTCGAGCTTCTTCCAGCTCATGAACAAGGCGCGGAACTGGGCGTCGGCCTGCGCATCGGCAGTGGCGGCACCGGCAGCCGCCGCGGCGGCGGTGGCGGCGTCGACCGGCTCATAGGGGCCACCCATCGCCGGCATCACCCGGCGCGGGTTCAGGCCCAGCTTGCGCAGCGATCCCGCCGTCTGGGCATAGCGCGCATCGGCAATCGCCTTTGCCTGCGCCGCCATTGCCGCCTGGTGCCGGGCCACGCGGTCGAACGGGCGGGTCACGCTGTTGGTGGCGCCCGCCGGCTTTTGTTCAAGCGCGGCAAGCGCCAGCGCCTTGGCATCGTCCGATCCGGTCAGTACCGCGGCGAGCGCTGCCTGGCGCTTGTCGAGCCGTTCGGCATGGGCACGGGCATCGGCGTGGAGCCGGGCGACATCGGCGCGCATCGCGTCGACCTGCTGTTGCATCACTGCGACCTTGTCATCGCCGGCCACCGCACCCGCTATCGCGGTGCCGACCGTCGCCTGCCCCATGCCATAGGCCGAAAAAGCGATGGTGACGGCGGCGAGACCGGCGGCAGCGGCCTGGTTTCGGCCGGAAATCGTATGGCGGCGCAGCTGCTTGCCATCGTGCAGGATAAAATGACGGGTCCGAAAGATCGAACGGAACCCCGCGATCGGAGCGACGTTGTTTTTAAATACGGAGGTAATCGACATTCTGTCCCGCTATCCGAGCGTTTGCGCGCCGGACGAGCCGACACGAACGATGAACCCCAATGTCTTTACGGCATGCCCCACCGCGTTGACCGAGGCTGCACTTGCCGGACTTTTGATACGGCACGCAAGCGCAGGCCCCTCCCCCCGCGTTAAACCGCCGTACAGGCACGGCGAGCCGTTTAACCATAGAGCCATGCTGGGAATATTCGGTCGGCAAATCGCCGGATTGCAATCGATTCGCCCGGCTCACGCCGGCAGCGCTGCAAGCACTTCCGCAGCGTGTCCCGCGACCTTTACCTTGCGCCACTGCTGTACCAATTTGCCCGCCGCGTCGAACAGGAATGTCGCCCGCTCGATGCCCATATAGCTCCGGCCGTACATCTGCTTTTCGACCCAGGTGCCGAACGCCTCGCACACCGATCCGTCCTCGTCGCTGGCTAGCTCGACGACCAGCCCGTGCTTGGCGGCAAAGCGCGTGAGCTTCGCCGGGGTGTCGCGCGAGATGCCGATCACCGACGCTCCCCGCGCGCGGAAATCGTCCATCAGCGCCGAAAAATCCTGCGCCTCCCGCGTACATCCGGTCGTGTCGGCCTTGGGGTAGAAATACAGCACCAGCGGACGGCCGATGCGATCGGCCAGCGTGAAGCGGGTGCCGTCGGCAGCCGTCAGCTCACCACCGGGTAGGGTGTCACCGATTTCCATCCTGCGCTCCTGTCACAATGCCTTGCCAAACCGCCCCGACCGTCTGCCGCACCGCATCCAGCCGGGCAAGCGCCGTCGGCCAGTCGGGACAGCCAAGCGCGGCCGCCACGATCGGTTGCGTTGCGTCGGATGGCACCTGTCCGTCAGGTGCGACCAGCCGCATCGTCACCAGCAGGCGGGTCAGGAAATCATGCGCCGACCGCAAGGTGTCGGGCAGCAGCCCCTCCCCCGCCAGCGCATCGATCGCCGCGCCCAGTTGCGGCACCAGGCCGCGACCGGTCGTAAGTTGCGTGACATGGACGGCGAATTCGAGATCGACGAGGCCACCCGTGACGAGCTTTGCATCGAGCGGCCCCACGGGCGGTTTATGCCGCGCCATTTCCGCGCGCATCGCGACCGCCTCCGCCGTGACGTCGCGCTGCGGCCGGTCACCGCCCAGCACCCGCGCGATGATCGCGGCGGCCTGCGCCTGCCCCTCGACCGACCCGACGATCGGCCGCGCGCGGGCAAGCGCCATATGCTCCCACGTCCACGCATCCTCCCGCTGATAGCGTTCGAACCCCGCGAGCGAGACGACCAGCGGCCCCTGCGCACCCGACGGGCGCAGGCGGGTATCGAC
This sequence comes from Sphingomonas sp. Leaf9, assembly GCF_001421355.1. Lineage (GTDB taxonomy): Bacteria > Pseudomonadota > Alphaproteobacteria > Sphingomonadales > Sphingomonadaceae > Sphingomonas. Next base: position 201,899 of record NZ_LMKC01000001.1, read on the forward strand.
TTCGTAGAGCGGCCCGGAGGCGGTCTGCACCGACAGTGCCGCCGTCAATCGCTGGGCAAGGCGGTTGTAATATAGGACTGCGCCGAGCCGCTTTTCCCCATCCGATTCCGCTGCAAAATCGCCCGTGAAGCAATAGATCAGGTCGAGGTCCGAAGCATGGGTCAGCGCGCCGCCGCCCAGCCGGCCCAGCGCAAGCACGATTAGTTCGCTGCCCGGCACATGCCCATGACGCTGCGCGAATTCCGCGATGGTGGCGGCGGCAAGAACCCGCACCGCCGCCTCCGCGACGCGCGCATAGCCCGCCGCCACCGCAAGCGGGTCGCTGGTGCCTGCCACGACCTGCACACCCAGCATGAAGCGCTTTTCGTTGACGACATCACGGACGCGATCGAGCAGCCGCTCATAACCGTCGCCACCGCGCGCCTGCATCTCGGCGGCCAGCGCGTCGACATCGCCGACCGGCTCCAACGCGCGCGCGTCGATCAACGCATCCAGCAGCACCGCGCGCCGGGCCAGCGCCTCTGCAAGCGTCGGTGCGTGGCACAGGATCGTGCTGAGCAGGCGGGCGAGTGCCGGCTGCGCTTCGAGCAGGCGGAACAGGTTGATGGCACTGGGCAACCGCGCGAGCATCGCGTCGAGCCGCAACAGCGCGGCCTGCGGATCGGCTGCCGTGGCGAGGCCGGCGACCAGTCCGGGCAGGCTGTCCTCCAGCGCGGCACGGGCCGCCGGACTGCGCAACGCCGGATACCCCCCACCGCGCCAGTCGGCGATCCGCCGCGCACCCTGCTCACCTGACGCGAAGCCCAGCGCCTCCAGCCGCTCCGCCAGCGATTGCGCGTCCACCGGCAGGCGCGCGGTGGTCGCCCCGTCGAGCCGGTCATAGATCGCGCCGACCGCCGCGACATGTGGCGCCAACAATTCGAGCAGCGCAGCAGCGTCGCCTACGCCGTGCAGCCGCGCTACTCGATCGAGCGCTTCGGGCTGATCGGGGAGGCTGTGCGTCTGCCGATCGTCGACCATTTGCAGCCGATGTTCGATGGTGCGGAACAGGGTGTAGGCGGCGTCCATCGCGCGGGCTTCGTCGGCGGTGATGCGCCCACTGGTCGCGAGCGCGGCCAGTGCGTCCCGGGTGGCCGGCGCTCGCAAGGCGGGATCGCGGCCGCCATGCACCAACTGATGCACCTGCGCGAAGAATTCGACCTCGCGAATGCCGCCGCGTCCGCGCTTCAGGTCATAGCCGGGACCGAATGCCTGTCCCTGCGCATAATGTTCGCGGATGCGGCGAGTGATCTCACGGATCTCGCCGATCGCGCCGTAATCCAGCGCGCGACGCCACACGAACGGCCGGATCGCTTCCAGAAAGCGATTGCCCAGCGCCAGATCCCCCGCAACGGCACGGGCGCGAATGAATGCCGCCCGCTCCCACGGCAAGGCCGCCGATTCGTAATAAGAAACGGCGGCGTCGACCGGCAGCGCGATCGGCGTGGCCTCCGGCGAGGGACGCAGCCGCAGGTCGACCCGCAGGACATAGCCATCGCCGTCGCGCGACTGGAGCAGTTCGACCGCGCGTCGGGCAATGCGCACCGCCGCCTCCGCCGGCGAATCCTTTTCGCGACGGGGCAGGATGACAGGATCGTAGAGCAGGATCGGGTCGATATCGGACGAATAGTTGAGTTCGTGACTGCCCTGTTTGCCAAGCCCGATCGCCGCGAAACCGATCAGCTCGGCCCCCGGCGTCCGTTCCTCGATCGCCTGTTCGATCGCGCGGTGCAGCGCATGATCGGCAAAGTCGCTGAGCGTCCGGGTGACGCGCGTCAGGTCATAGGCACCCGAAAGGTCGGCCAGCGCGACCAGCAGCGCGAGGCGGCGTCGCTCGACCCGCAATTGCCTCGCCAGCGGCATATCCGGTTCGGCGGCCACCGCGGCAAGGACGTCGCCATCAAATCCATCGATGCGGGTAAGGAAGTCCGCTTCGCGATCGATCAGCGTCGACAGGAACGGCGAACCGGCACGGACGCGCGCCAACAGATCGGACGATAACTGCATCACTTCCCCCGGCATCGATGCGACGGACTGCGATACCTATCGGTTAAGCGCATGAAACGAAACGCTCAAGCGGTCGTTGGAAGGACATGGCACCGCATGTTCCCTCCCCCGGCAAACGCCCCTTCGCGGGGCAGGTCGTGCGTCCGCCCAATCCGGGCGACGGCGTGGGTCACGCGCTTCGGCAGGTGTATCGTCAGGATGCGGCATTGCCGACGAACTGGCGGGAGTATCTCCAGTCGCTCGACGATCTGCCCGAGCAATAAGCGACCTCAGCGTTCGCGGCTGAGGTCGTCCACTTCGCCCATGATCGTATCAAGCACGGTCTGGCCATTATTATCAGGCTGTTCCGCGCGCGAGGGCAGCTTGCCCTCCGTCATCAACGCTTCCAGTGCGACGCGGCCGCGTGCGACACGGCTCTTGATGGTGCCGACTGCCACGTTACAGATTTCGGCAGCTTCCTCGTACGCGAAGCCACCGGCACCGACGAGGATCAGCGCCTCACGCTGCGGTTGCGGAAGGTGCAGCAGCGCGCGTTGCATGTCGGCCAATTCGACATGGCGATCCTGGCTGGCCGGTGCCGCAAGAATGCGGTCGGCCACCAGATCGTCCCACTCGCCCTTAAACCGGGCGCGACGCATCTGGGACAGGTACAGGTTGCGCAGGATGATGAACGTCCAAGCGCGCATGTTGGTGCCGGCCTGAAACCGCTGGCGCGCGGCCCATGCCTTCAACAGCGTTTCCTGCACCAGATCATCGGCCAGATCGCGGCTGCCTGACAAGGACCTGCCGAACGCGCGCAGGTGCGGAATGACCTGTGCCAGCTGTTTCTTAAACTCGGGGTCAGGCAACGCGACATGCTCCCGCACCTCGCCCGCCACGCCCTCGCTAATATCGGATTCAGTCATTCTTATCCGTTCGATACGCAGTCGGCCCGGTGTGGGGCAGACCCGAACATAGGGTTGGCGTTGGCGGAATGCCAGCCGCTGCGCGCCGGATGGTACGGCGCGCAACGGCGGGGATCAGGTCAGCAGGATGTACGCCATGACCGCGATCGCCGCGATCAGGGATATCGCCAGCACATAGCGGGTGACCCCGGGCGTTGCGCCGGCCCGCGCCTCGGTGGCGCTGACATGGATGCGGTCATTATCGTCTGCCATCGCCTATAAACCCCCGAGGTTCGTTTTGGGTCCGTACCGTTATGCGGCCGTTTCCGGCACGGTCGCCTCGTCGAAGAACAGCGCCTGGCTGATCGCTGCCTTCACCGTCGAGCGCTGGAAGGGCTTCGTGATGAGGAACGTCGGTTCAGGCCGCTCACCGGTCAGCAGGCGTTCGGGGAAGGCAGTGATGAAAATCACCGGCACGTTGAATTCCGACAGGATATCCTTCACCGCGTCGATACCCGAGCTGTCGTCGGCCAGCTGGATGTCAGCCAGCACCAGCCCCGGCCGGTCCTGCATCGCCAGCGCGACCGCCTCGTCGCGGGTTACCGCCACGCCGGTCACGTCATGGCCCAGATCGCGAACGATCTGTTCGAGGTCCATGGCGATCAGCGGCTCGTCCTCGATAATCATCACGCGCGACCGGGTCTGCTGTTCGATTTCGCGCAGTGCTTCGGCGACTAGTTCCTCGACCTCATCGGGGCTCGCCTCGATCAGATAGGCGGCGTCCTCGGTCGTGAAGCCTTCCATCGCGGTCAGCAGAAGCGCCTGACGCGACAGCGGGGCGATCCGGGCCAGCCGCGCCTGCGCGATCGCCTCGTTATCGGTTCCCGATGCGCTGGCCGCCCCGAATGCCTCGGGCTGGGATGATGCCCAGATCGCCTGGAACGTGCGATACAGTCCCAGCCGGGGATCGACCTCGCGCGGAAATTCTTCCGGCGCGGCAACGATCGCTTCCAGCGTCGCACGAACATACTGATCGCCCTCGGTCTGGCTGCCGGTAAGCGCACGGCCATAGCGCCGGAGGAAGGGAAGGTGCGGCGCGAGCTGCTGTCCGAGCGACATGATCAGGTAATTCTCCTTCGGCACGCCACCGGCATTGCCGACGACGCAAATCTTAAAAACGGCCACGAAACGGCAAGGAGAAGACGCCTCCCCCGAGTTCGCGTCAGGTCATGGAACCAACGAGCGCGTCTTTAGTTTCATGTCCGCCCAGACGCGCCCAGCCAAGGTAGCCTTGAAGCCGTCGGGCACATGATTTGACAGTTTCGTACCGGGAATATGGTCCGGGTATCGGGGGAAGGCATTGCTTCGTGAAGGATGGTGAAAAGGCGGCGCGGCAGTCGAGCGCGAACCCAGCAGCGGCGCCTTCATCGGACAAGAAGGATTCGTCGAACCTCGGCAACGCGCTGCGCGCCGTCTATCATGACGCCGCGAGCGAGGCCGTGCCGGACGAGATGCTCGACTTGCTGAGCAAGCTGAAATAGCTCACAGGGTGTGACGACATCCACCCCTGTTCGGCGGAAGCCGCCGAGTCCGGCCGCCGCCCTGCGCCGTGCGCCCACCGGCGCAAAACTGATGCTTATCCTCAGCGCCGCGCTTTTGCCGCTGGCCCTGATTGCCTTGTTCGCTACGTTGCAGACATCGCGGGTCGCCGATGTCGATCTGCGCGCGCGGTTGCGTGTCGCGGCGACGGAAGCGTCACGCGCGCTGGCGATCGAACTCGTCGGCGACATGACGGCATTGCGCGTGGCGATGACAGCCATGTCGACCGATCCCGCCAATTCGCCCAGCTGTGCGCGGGTCGAGGGGGTGTTCGCCCAGCAGACATCGGTCGGCGCGCGGTTCGGCATCTATTCCGCCGATGGCCGGTTGGTCTGCGGCACTGCCATTCCGGTGCGGATGGCCGGAGCGCCCGATGCCGGCGGTGTCCGGGCGCAGGTCGTTCCCGATGCCGGGCTAGTGCTCGACATTAGTGGCGTCAGTTCGGCACGGGCGGTTGCGTTTTTCCCGGTCACGATGCTCCGCGAACTGGCACAGCCAAGCGGCTTCGCCTCGCCCTATGAAGGCGGCTTGCTGCATGGCACCGATTCCGAGCTGATCCTGTCGCAACTGGCGGCACAGGGCGGGATCGACCGGCGCGAACGGGTCGACATTCCACTCGGCATCGATGACCTGGCATTTTCCATGGCCGTGCGCCGTGCGCCATTCACGTCGTCGGCGATCATCGCGATGCTGCTGCCGCTGGTCATGTGGATCGCGGCGACGGGCATCGGCTGGTTCGTGGTCGATCGCCTGCTCATCCGGCCGCTACGTCGCCTGCGTGACGATATCGAACGCTATCGCCCCGGCTCCCCCATGGCGGACGTCAATCTGGGCGCGGTGCCGGCGCAGGAGATCGCCGATCTGGGCGAGACGTTCCAGGAACTCACCCATACCGTCGAACGCCACGAACAATCGATGGCCGACGGGCTGGTGCGCCAGACGAAGCTGACGCGCGAAGTGCATCATCGCGTGAAGAACAACCTGCAGGTCATTGCCAGCCTTATCAATTTTCATGCCCGCAGCGCACACGGCGAAGCAGCGGCCGATGCCTATGCCACCATTCAGCGGCGGGTCGACGCACTGGCAGTCGTCCATCGGCATCATTATGCCGAGATGGAGGAAAATCGCGGGCTGGAACTGAAATCGGTCATCGGCGAGCTGGCGTCGAACATCCGGGCCACCGCGTCGGGCACCGCGACCAAGCTCGGCATCACGCTGAACGTTGAATCGGTGCTGGTGACGCAGGATGTCGCGGTCGCGGTGTCGTTCCTGCTGACCGAGTTGATCGAGCTGGCAGTATCGGTGAACCCGCAGGCGCAGGTCGGCGTCTCGCTGCGCCACGTCGTGGGTACCGACACCGCCGTCCTGCGCACGACTTCACCGGCATTGGTCGAGAGCGAGGACCTCGAAGCGCTGATCGCCAGCCGCTATGGCCGGATCATCCTCGGCCTGTCGCGTCAGCTGCGCGCGCCGCTGCACCATGATCCACTGACCGGGGCCTACGAGATCACCATCGCCGCCCGCGCGGGCTGACGCGGGATCAGCGCAGGCCGAGCAGCTTGTGCGTCTGCAGCGACAGGCGCCATTTCGGCCGGTCCATCGCAAAGTCGATCGCAGCGTCGCGGTGGATTTCCTCCATCCCCACCACGTCCATCGGCTGGATCAGGTGGTGCGCGAAGTTCCACTGCTCGATCGCATCCACGTCGATGCCGTCCTGCGGCCAGACGAGCTTCAGTTCATCACCCTGCCGCTGCACGACCTCGCTACCGGCCTTGGGACTGATGCAGATCCAGTCGATCCCGGGATGCGCCGCGATCGTGCCATTGCTTTCGATCGCGATGGTAAATCCTGCGTCGTGCAGCGCGGTGACCAGCGCATCGTCGATCTGCAACATCGGCTCGCCACCGGTCAGCACGACGAAGCGGCGGACGTCACCGCTGCCCCATGAGACGCTCACCGCAGCAACCAGCGCGTCGGCATCAGCGAACTTGCCCCCGCCCACGCCATCGGTCCCGACGAAATCGGTATCGCAGAAGCGGCAGATCGCCGTGGCACGATCCTGCTCGCGCCCGGTCCACAGATTGCAGCCGGCAAAGCGCACGAACACCGCGCGACGCCCGGCATGCACCCCCTCCCCCTGCAGGGTCAGGAACATCTCCTTGACGGAATAGGTCATAGGCCGGTGTCGGGCCGCTCGGCATAGCGCGTCGGATCAGGCAGCCCCGCCTCGACAAAGCCCCGCGCGCGCAGCCGGCAGCTGTCGCAACGGCCGCAATGCAGGTCGCCGACCGGGTCGTAGCAGGACCAGCTCATGCCGGCATCGATTCCCAGCCGATCCGCCTCGCGCGCGATATCGGCCTTGGTCATGTGTTGCAGCGGTGCGTGAATGCGGAACCGGTCGCCCTCCGCACCGGCGCGGGTGGCGAGTTCGGCCAGCCGCTCGAACCCGGCGATGAAGTCCGGGCGGCAATCGGGATAGCCCGAATAATCGAGCGCGTTGACGCCGATCCACAGGTCCCGCGCGCCCGCCGCCTCGGCCCAGCCGAGCGCCAGGCTGAGGAAGATCGTATTACGTGCCGGGACATAGGTGACGGGGATCACGTCCGGCTCGACGCCGCTCTTCGGCACCGCAATCGATGCATCGGTCAGCGCCGATCCGCCAAAGGTCGACAGGTCGAGCGGCAATACGACATGGCGTTCGGCGCCCAGCGCCTTGGCAATCCGCCGCGCCGCCGCCAGTTCGACCAGATGGCGCTGGTTATAATCGATCGAAAGCGCCAGCAGCCGGTGGCCTGCCTCTCGCGCCAGCGCCGCCGACACCATCGAGTCCAGTCCACCCGACACCAGCACCACGCTGAGGGGAGTATTCGTCATGCTGCGCTCGCTAAGCCCTTCGTGCCATAAGGGCAACCGCCCGACAAAGGACGGGCCGCACAGCGGCGGCCCGAAGGGGTTCCATGCTTAGGGATCACATGCATGCCCGTAAGGACATGTCCTGCTAATATCCGATCGGGGTTAAACATGCGCTTAACGGCCGCGCCCGCCGCAACTGCCGACGCGACGCGCCTCGAACGCATCGGCGAACGGCATGCCATCGACGATCCCCTCGCTCTCTATCCGCAGCGCACGAGGCGTATCGACATGGATTGTCGTACGGACGTGCCCCGCGCCCGGACAGGTATAATGGACGGTGGCGATGCGCGGCGTGTCCTCGATCACGAACCGGCTACACTGCGCCGCCCGCAGGCGAAGGCGGAACAGCACGGCGGTGTCGGCGATGCAGCTTTCGCGCGCCGCCTCCGCCGATCCGGGACTGCGTAGCGACCATTGACCGGTGGCCACCGGCTGCATCGCCATCAGCGACGGCGCGGCGGCGGGTTGCGCAACCGCTCCCCATGCGATGGCCAGCGCCACCGCCAGCCCCCACCGCAAACTTCCCCCCATGATGCCTTCCCCCCTGGTCGCGTCAGGCCGCTATGTCGGACAGCGCGAGCGGAAATTTCGTCGCGCAAAAGGCGCAATCGACAGTGATGATGCCCTGTTCATCGGCCATCGCCGCCCGCTCCTCGGTCGGGAAGCGCGAAATCACCCCCGCGATATAGTCGCGGTCGCACCGACAGCCGCGCGACAGCGGCGTGCTGGCGAGCACCCGGACCTCACGCTCTTCGTTGAACAGGCGCCAGACGAGCGTTTCCAGCGGCAGCATCGGGTCGGCAAGTTCGTCGGCACCCATCGTCGCGCCCAGCGCCTCGACATGGTGCCATTCAGGATGGTCGAGCCGGACGTGCAGTCGTTCGCGCCCTTCCTCGCCCTCGGGCAGATGCTGGAGGAAGATGCCGCCGGCAATCCGTTGGCCATTGTCGTCGACGCCGATGCCGAGGCGAACCAGCGACGGGATCTGTTCGGACTGCAGGAAATAGCTTTCCGCCGCCTGCGCGATCGATTCCCCGTCCAGCGGCACGATGCCCTGATACCGCTCGCCCGACGTCACCTGGTCGAAGGTGATCGCCAGATACCCCTGCCCGAACAGCGCGAACAGCGACGGGTCCTCGCCCAGTTCGGCCAGGCGATCGGCGTCGTAATCGACATAGCCGCGCAGTTCGCCATTCTTGTAGTCGCACACCATCAGGCGAATGATCCCGCCCTGCGTCTGCGCCTGCAGCGTCAACTGTCCCTCGGCATCCTTCAGCGTCGAGCCGAGCAGCGCGGTCAGCGCGAGCGATTCGGCCAGCAGCTTTTCGATCGGCGCCGGATAGGCATGGGCGGCAAGGATCGACTGCACGACAGGCCCCAACCGCACGACGCGACCGCGTGCGTGATGGTCGGGCAGCGTGAACCCGATCGCACGGTCGAGGTCGGGCAGGCGGACGGTATCGGACAAACGAAAGCTCCTCTTGCCCTCATGTTCGGGCAAACTGTGATCGATCACTCACATGGTAGCGCGCGCCGCGTTTCGCAAGCGCTTTGAGGCCCCCCGCGTTCGCACATGCAAAAACCGGGCGGCTCGCGCCCCAGATGGGACACGCGAACCGCCCGGCAGAACGGGCCGACACTGATCGAGTGCTCAGCCGACCAGGCCGAAACACCAGCGCAGGATCGCCTTTTGCGCGTGCAGGCGGTTTTCCGCCTCCGGCCAAATCAACGACTGCGGGCCGTCGATGACCTCGGTCGTCACCTCTTCATCGCGATGGGCCGGCAGACAGTGGAGGAACACCGCATCGGACTTCGCATGAGCCATCAGCGCGGCATCGACCTGATACGGGGCCATCGCTGCCAGCTTCTGTTCGGCATGGGCCTGTCCCATCGAGATCCAGGTGTCGGTGACGATGACGTCGGCATCGCGCACCGCCGCCACCGGATCGCGGGTGATGGTCGCGCGACCGCCCGCTGCCGCGATCACCGCCGGGTCGGGGTCATAGCCCTCCGGACAGGCGGCCACGACGTCGAAGCCCATCAGCGCGCCCGCCTCGACGATTGAGTGCAGGACGTTGTTGCCGTCGCCCAGCCATGCCCATTTCAGACCCGGCAGCGCCTTGCCCGATTCGATCACGGTCAACAGGTCGGCGACGATCTGGCACGGATGCGAATGGTCGGTCAGACCATTGATGACCGGCACCGACGCATAGCGCGCTATCTCGTCCAGCTTGGCCGCGTCGTCGGTGCGCACCATGATCGCGTCGCAATAGCCCGACAGGACGCGGGCGGTGTCGGCCACCGTCTCCCCGCGACCCAGCTGCGACGTGCCGGCGTCGAGCACCAGCGCCGATCCGCCCAACTGGCGCATCGCCATGTCGAACGACACGCGCGTCCGGGTCGAGGATTTTTCGAACACGCAGGCGAGCGTGTGGCCGGCGAGCGACGCATCGGCATCGGCGCGGCCCTTCGGCCAGCCCTTGCGCGCGGCCTTGGCATCCAGCGCGTCGTTCAAAATGGCGGCGATGCCATCGGCACCGGCCGAGGCGAGATCGAGGAAATGGCGCATATCGGGTAAATCCTCCCCATTTTGGGGAGGGGGACCGTCCGCAGGACGGTGGAGGGGGTGCTCCACCGGCGCTGCGTTTCGGGGCGGTCCCCCTCCACCATGCTTCGCATGGTCCCCCTCCCCGTGCCGGGGAGGAAATTCAATCAATCGTCGGCGACCGGCACGTAGACCCGCGCGGCGGCCGACAATTTCTCCACCGCTTCCGCGATATGGCTCTCATCAATCACCAGCGGCGGCAGGATGCGGACGACATTGTCGCCGGCCGCCACCGTCAGCAGGGTATGATGATCGCGCAGGTGCGCCACGAAACGGCGACTGTCCGACTTGAGCTTCAAACCGAGCATCAGCCCCATGCCGCGCACCTCCTGAAACAGATGGTCGTGGTTCGGGATCATCTGTTCGAGGCTGGAGCGCAGCCGGTCGCCCATCGCCTTCACATGAGCAAAGAACGCGGGGTCGAGCATCACATCGAGCACCGCCTGCCCCGCCGCCATCGCCAGTGGGTTGCCGCCATAGGTCGACCCGTGCGTGCCGAACACCATGCCCTTGGCCGCCTCGGCGGTCGCGAGGCACGCGCCGAACGGGAAGCCGCCGCCGATGCCCTTCGCCGCCGAAACGATGTCGGGCGTCACGCCGTACTGTTCATGCGCGAACAGCGTGCCGGTGCGGCCATAGCCACACTGCACCTCGTCCAGCACCAGCAACAGGCCATGTTCGTCGCACGCCTTACGCAGGCCGGTCAGGAATTCGGGCGTTGCGGTGCGCAGGCCGCCCTCGCCCTGCACCGGCTCCACCAGGAACCCGGCCGTGTGATCGTCGATCAGCGCCAGCGCGCCGGCGAGATCGTTGAACTCGGCATAGCCGAAGCCCGGCAGCAACGGTTCGAACCCGTCGCGCATCTTGGCCTGGTTGGTGGCCGAGATGGTGCCAAGCGTCCGGCCGTGGAACGCCTGGTTGAAGGTGATGAGCGTGTGCCGCTCCGGGTTGCCGTTGGCGAAATGGAACCGGCGCGCGGTCTTGATCGCGCATTCGACCGCTTCGGCGCCCGAATTGGTGAAGAACACCGTGTCGGCAAAGCTGTGGTCGACGATCCGCTGTGCCAATGCCTCGCCCTGCGGGCTGCCGTAGAGGTTGCTGACGTGCATCAGCGTCGCGGCCTGCTCCTGAATAGCCTTCGTCAGATGCGGGTGGCCATGGCCGAGCGCATTGACGGCGATGCCGGCGGCGAAGTCGAGATATTGCGCGCCGTCCTCACCATAAAGATAGCAGCCCTCGCCTCGGACCGGACGCACGCCGCACCGTGGATAGACGGGCATGAGCGCGGGGGTCGTCATCGAACTGCTCCTTCATGAGAAATATCGGCGTTCAAAACGCAAAAAGGCGGCCATGCCGGCCGCCCGGAGCGGCGCTGTACCGCCCCTGATGCGGATTCGTCAATTCTTGAGCTTCCACCCCGAGCGCAACAGCGCGTAGCAGCCGATCGCCATCGCGACATCGACCGCGAGGATCACCGCGCCGCCGAGCAGCACCGGCGAATCGGCGCGCTCCAGGAATCCGTAGCGGAAGCCAGAAATAATGTAGAAGAACGGGTTCAAGTGGCTGATCGAGCGGAAGGTCGGCGTCAGCGCCTCGACCGAATAGAAGGTGCCCGACAACAGCGTCAGCGGCCCGATCACGAAATTGGTGATCGCGGCGGCATGGTCGAACTTCTCCGCCCAGATCGATGTCATCACCCCGGCCAGCGCAAGGAAGGTCGATCCGAACAGCCCGAACCACAGTACGGCGCCCGGATGGCGCGGCATCACGTGCACGCCCGGATAGAGCAGCATCGCCCCCCACAACACGATCCCGACGAGGAACGCGCGCGTCACGGCGCCCCCGACCAGCGCCGCCAACAGCTCGCCGGTCGACAACGGCGGCATCAGGTAATCGACTACCGTCCCCTGAATCTTGCCGACCAGCAGCGCGAAGCTGGAATTGGCAAAGGCGTTGTTCAGCATCGCCATGGCGATCAGGCCGGGCGCGACGAAATCAGGGAACGGCACGCCCAGCACGCTGCGCCCCGCCCCGCCCATCGCGACCGAAAAGATCACGAGGAACAACAGCGTCGTGACCGCCGGTGCCCAGATGGTCTGAAGCTGCACCTTGAAGAAACGGCGCACCTCCTTGATATAGAGCGTGCGCAGCCCACCCCAGTTCACGTTCCGGATGACCGGCACGCCGGGGTCGGCGATGATGATTTTTGCGCGCGACGGGGATTGTTCCTGCATGGCTGTGTCGCCTAATCGCTGGCGCGCGTGGCGGCAAGGATCATGGTCGTTTGCGCGAATGACGAAGTGAAGGACGAATACGGGCATGAGCTGGACCGAAGAACGCATCGCGACCCTGGCCAAGATGTGGGAATCGGGCATGACCGCCAGCCAGATCGCCGAGGAACTGGGCGGGATCAGCCGCAACGCGGTGATCGGCAAGGCGCATCGCCTGGGCCTGCAGTCGCGCCCGTCGCCGGTGAAGTCGAACGACGCGGCCAAGGCAGCGGCACCCGCGCCCAAGCCCGCCGCTCCGGAGCCCGCACCGGTCGTCGCCGCTCCCCCGCCGCCGCCGCCGCCCGCTCCGAAGCCGGCACCTGCGCTCGAGCCGAAGCCTGAACCCGTCGCAGCTGCGCCGGTCGAGAACGACCCGTTCACCCCGCTTCCTGAAGAAGATCAGGCGGATGATGCCGAGGAAGAGGATGACGACGCACCGGTCGCCGCGCCGCGTCGCGCCGAACCGGTCATGCGCTCGGTCGGCCCCGGCGGTTTCCTGCGCCAGAATCCGGGCGAGCAGAGCGCGCCGCTGACCCCCGCTCCGCCGCGCCGCCTGGTGCCGGCCCGGCCGAGCGATGCGATTGCGGGCAAGACGACGCTACTCGACCTGAACGACCGTATTTGCAAATGGCCGATCGGGCATCCGGGCGAGCCGGACTTCCACTTTTGCGGCGACAAGGTGAACCCTGGCTTCCCCTATTGCGTCGATCATTGCGGCCATGCGTATCAGGCGCAGCTGCCCCGCCGCGACCGTCGTCCGCCGCCGCCGCTGCCTTATGGTGGGCCGCGGGTTCGCTGATCGCGCGAGGCCGAGCGAAAGCTCGGCCGCGCCCCCAGCGATCAGCACGGCCGGCGCGGCCCACAGCCGCGACCGACGGCATGGGCGAAGCCCATGCCCGCCGATCATTCTCCCCCCACCCCCCGCTTTGCGGATGGCCCCGTTTCGTTCTATACGCCCGCCATGGCCGACAATCTGTTCGAAGCGAACATCCCCACCCCGCCCGCCTATGACGCCTCCTCGATCGAGGTGCTGGAGGGGCTGGAGCCGGTTCGCCGCAGGCCCGGCATGTATATCGGCGGCACCGACGAACGCGCGCTGCACCACCTTGCCGCCGAAGTCCTCGACAACGCGATGGACGAAGCGGTCGCGGGCCATGCGACCCGGATCGAGGTGCAGCTGGACGTCGGCAACCGGCTGACCATCATCGACAACGGGCGCGGCATCCCGGTCGATCCGCACCCGAAATTTCCCGACAAATCGGCGCTGGAGGTGATCCTCTCCACGCTGCACTCGGGCGGCAAGTTCGCCGGGAAAGCCTATGCGACATCGGGCGGCCTGCACGGCGTCGGCATCTCGGTGGTGAACGCGCTGTCGGTGGATACGGTGGTCGAGGTCGCCCGCGACCGGCAGCTCTATCGCCAGCGCTTTTCGCAAGGGCAGACGATCGGCCCGCTGGAGCATGTCGGGGCCGCGCCCAACCGGCGCGGCACGCTGGTCGCGTTCACGCCCGATACCGAAATTTTCGCGGACCTCCAGTTCAAGCCCGCCCGGCTGCACAAGCTGGTGCGATCCAAGGCCTATCTGTTCGCCGGCGTCGAAATTCGCTGGAAATGCGCGCCCGAACTGGTCGAAGGCACCGACGTGCCGGCCGAAGCGGTGTTCCAGTTTCCCGGCGGCCTTGCCGACCATTTACGCGAGCAGGTCGGCGGCCGCGAATGTGCGACGGCCGATTTCTTCACGGGCACGCAGGATTTCCCCGGCGAGCAAGGTCGCGTCGAATGGGCGGTGGCGTGGCCGCTGTGGAGCGACGGCAGCTACAGCTATTATTGCAACACCATCCCGACGCCCGATGGCGGGACGCATGAACAGGGGCTGCGGCAGGCCTTGGTACGGGGCCTGCGCACCTTCGCCGATCTGGTCGGCAACAAGCGCGCCAAGGACATGACCGCCGACGACGTGACGGTCGGCTGCGAGCTGATGCTGTCGGTCTTCATCCGCGATCCGCAGTTCCAGAGCCAAACCAAGGACCGCCTGACCAGCGTCGAGGCCGCGAGCCTGGTCGAAAAGGCGGTGCGCGACCATTTCGACCATTTCCTCAGCCACAATATGGATCGGGGCAAGGCGCTGCTCGGCCTCGTGCTCGATCGGATGGACGAACGGCTGCGGCGCAAGGCCGAGCGTGAGGTCAAGCGCAAGACCGCGACCTCGTCGCGCAAGCTGCGCCTGCCCGGCAAGCTGACCGACTGCGCCTCCGACGATCCCACCGGCACCGAACTCTTCATCGTCGAGGGCGATTCGGCGGGCGGTTCGGCCAAGCAGGCGCGCGACCGCAAGACGCAGGCGATCCTGCCGATCCGCGGTAAAATCCTGAACGTCGCCTCGGCGACCAGCGCCAAGATTCTCGCGAACCAGGAAATCGCCGATCTGGTCCTCGCCATGGGCTGCGGCACGCGCAAGGACTGCCAGCCCGATGCGCTGCGCTACGAACGCATCGTCATCATGACCGACGCCGATGTCGACGGCGCGCATATCGCCACGCTGCTGATGACCTTCTTCTTTCAGGAGATGCCGGAAATCGTCCGGCGCGGGCACCTGTATCTGGCGCAGCCGCCGCTCTATCGCCTGACCGTCGGCGCGAAGTCGCTTTATGCGCGAGACGATGCCCATCGTGCCGAGCTGGAGCGCACCGCGTTCCGGGGCAAGAAGGTCGAGGTTTCCCGGTTCAAGGGGCTGGGCGAAATGAACCCCGGCCAGTTGCGCGAGACGACGATGGACCCGAAGAGCCGCAGCATGATCCGCATCACCCTGCCGCAGGAATATGAGGAACGCGCGGCGGTAAAGGATCTGGTCGACCGCCTGATGGGCACCAATCCCGCACACCGCTTCGCCTTCATCCAGGAAAATGCCGCAAGGTTGGACGAGGAGGTAATCGACGCCTGACGGGCGCGATTGACGCTCCTTCCCCGATGCCGCAACCTGCCGTCGACAGGGGTTTTGGGGAAGATATCGATGGTCGCCATGCTGATGATGCTCGCCGCGCTTGCCCAGCCGGCGGTACAGGCACGACCGGCCGAACCGACGATCGACACCCGCGCCCACGAGATCTTGGCGCTGCTGGGCGGTGCGGGGGAGTATGATGCGACCTTCGCCCCGTCGTTTCGCGCCGCCGTCCCGCGCGAGAAATTCGACGCCATCGCCATGCAATTGGCCCAAGCGCTGGGCAAGCCCACCGGGATCGGTGCGATCGAGCCGACCGGCGCCTGGTCCGCCCATATCCGCATCCCCTACGAACGGGGTACGCTGAAGGCCGACCTGGCGCTGGACCCCGCAGGCGACCATCGTGTCACCGGCCTTCTGACCCGAGGGGTCGAGCCGCTCGGCCCGGCGGCCCAGTCGATCGACGAAGTAATCGGTCAACTCGCGACGTTGCCCGGCACCAGCGTGTTCGCCGTGGCGCGGCTGGGCGATGGCCCGCCACGCACGAGCAGCACTCGCAACGCCACCACGCCCATCGCGATCGGTTCGGCGTTCAAGCTGGTCATCCTCGCCGAACTGGTCCGCTCGATCGAGGCCCGCGAGCGCAAATGGAGCGACGTCGTGACGCTGGACGGGTCGGCCCTGCCCGGCGGCGGCTATGCCCAGCAGCCAAAGGGCACGCGCATCCCGCTGAAAGAACTGGCCGAGCGGATGATTTCGGTCAGCGACAACAGCGCAACCGACATTCTGCTGTTCCACCTCGGCCGGGCAAAGGTGGAGGCGATGCTGCAGGTCGTCGGCTTTACCGATGGGGGCACGCGCAACTTGCCGTTCCTCGGCGCGCTGGAGCTGTTCAAGCTCAAGGGCGTGGACGGCGGGGCGCTCGGCACCCGCTATCTATCGCTGGACCGGGCGGCACGGCGGGCATTTCTCGACGGCCCGGTGCGCAACACACCGATCGCCGCGATCCCGCGCGACCTGTTCCAGAATGGCAAGCCGCTGCGGATTGCCGAGCTGGAATGGTTCGCCAGCCCGAACGACCTGATCCGCGCGATGGACTGGCTGCGCCGGCATATGGACGGTCCCGCAGGCACAGAGCTGCGCGCTGTCATGTCGAAGAATCCCGGCATTGCCGAGGCATCGTCACACTGGCGCTATGTCGGCTATAAGGGCGGGTCGGAGCCCGGCGTGCTGACCATGACGTTCCTGCTGCAGGCACAGGATGGCAGCTGGCATGCGTTGACCGCAGGCGTCAACGACACCGCACACGAGGTCGATACGCTCAAATTTACCGGGCTGGTGACCCGCGCGCTGGAACTTGCCGCGCCGCGTTAGAGGTGGGAGCCGGACGACCCGCTGCGAAATCGTTGCGGCTGCTTCCTTCCGGACCTGACCGGGTTGGCGACGGCATCGTCCGCCCGACTCCCGCGCGCCATATGGGCGAAGCGGCCGCCGGGCGCAAGGGGATCAATTACGCGGCGGGAGCTTGGAGTAAGGCACGAAGTCGCCGAGCGAGATCGATCCGCTCATCATCCGCGAATTGCGGTCGAGCAGGTTGACGATATCGATCCGGCACAATTGCGTACCGATCGTGCGCGTGACCAGGATATCATCACGGTCGAGAATACCGCCGCCCTGCGGCCGGTTCACGAACAACGTGCCGTTGTTCATGCGATAGACGATGGCGGTGTCCGGTACGATCTCGCTCGACCGGATATCGCGCAGGTTGATACAGTCGACCGGCTTGCCGGCGTCGCGCCGCTCGGTGATCCGCGACAGCGCCGCCTCCCCCGCTGCGTTGTCGCGTTCGCGTGCGGTGAGCGGGGCCGCGCTGGCCGCGACCAGGGCAATCGAGAGCAGGTTGAACAGGCGCATGATCGTCATCCCGGCTGGAGCAAGATCGACTCCGTAGCATATCCCGAATGAACCGACACTGACGCGGGCCGTTCCGCCCGCGCCGTCGCCCGACGATCAAAGGCTGGCCGCCGCCTCGATGATCGGCACGAACTTTTCGGCGGTCAGGCTGGCCCCGCCGACCAGCGCCCCATCCACATCGTCGATCGACAGGATCGACGCGGCATTGGCGCCGGTCACCGACCCGCCATAGAGGATGCGGATGCCATCGGCGGCGTCGCCGACCATCTGACGCAGCTTTGCACGGGCGATCGCATGAACCTGCGCGATCTCGTCCGCCGACGGGGTGCGCCCGGTGCCGATCGCCCAGCGCGGTTCATAGGCGAGCGTGAACCATTCGCCGCTCGCCCCCTCCGGCACCGACTTTTCGATCTGCGCCTGCACGACGCGCTCGGCGCGCCCCGCATCGCGCTCCGCTTCGGTCTCACCGCAGCACAGGATGACGTTCAACCCGTGGCGGCGCGCCGCTGCCGCCTTGGCCCAGGCGTCGTGGCTGGTTTCGTTCTGGTCCGCGCGGCGCTCGCTATGGCCGACGATGACGATGGTCGCGCCGGATTCGAGCAGCATTTCGGCGGAGACGCAGCCGGTATGCGCGCCGCGATCATTGGCATGGACATCCTGCCCGCCGATCTGCATCGTCGTGGCGATCTCCGACGCGGGGTGGACCAGCGTCGCGGGCACGCACAGCGCCACATCGACCCCGGGCGCGGCGGCAGCAGCGGCATCGATCGCGGCGATTTCGGCCAGCTGCCCGCGAAGCCCGTGCATCTTCCAATTGCCGGCTACCAGCTTGCGACGACTCATACCCACGGCTCCCCAGGTGTTTTACATGTTCTACAGCCGATAGCGCATGTGGCGTTCCACGCAACCTTGAAGCGGGCGCGACCGCCTTCTAAAGCGGCATCCTTTCATTCCTTTCGATCGGTTGCACGGATGCTCGGTTTCTTCAGGCGCATGACCAAGTCGAAGGTCGGCATCTTTGTCGGCCTGCTGTTGCTGGCGGTCATCGCCATCGGCTTTGCCATGGCCGATCTCAACGGTCTGCGCCCGTCGTCGCTGGGCGGCAACGGGGCAACCGTGGCGACGGTCGGCGACGACAAGATCACCGACACCGCGCTGACCGAGCGTATCCGGGGCGACGTGCAGCAGGCAGCGCAGCAGCAGCCGGGGCTGGACACCGCGCAATATATCGCGCGCGGCGGCTTTGAAGGATCGCTGAACCGTGCGATTTCGGACGCGGCGCTGCGTCAGTTCGCGCAGGATCACGGGCTGGTCGTGTCCGACCGCTATGTCGACGGACAGATCGCCAGCCTGCCGGCGTTCCAGGGGCTGGACGGCAAGTTCGATCAGCGCACCTTCGAACAGGCGCTGGCGCGTGCGCGCATCACGCCGCAGCAGCTGCGCGACGATATCCGCCGCGCGACCCTCACCCGCCTGATGCTCGCCCGCACCGTGGAGAGCAGCTATCTGCCGCAGCAGCTGGCGCTGCCCTACGCCTCGCTCGCGAAGGAAGCGCGCAGCGGGCAGGTCGCGATCGTACCGACCGCCGCCTTCCCCGCGCCGGCGGCTCCGACCGACCAGCAGTTGCAGGCCTATTACACCGCGAACCGCGCGCGCTATACCGTGCCCGAGCGTCGCGTGATCCGCTACGCGATCGTGACCCCGGCAAGCGTCCTGGCGCAGTCGGCGCCGACCGACGCCGAGATCCTGGCAGCCTATCGCACCAACGCTGCCCGCTTTGCCGCGTCGCAGACCCGCACCGTGTCGCAGGTCGTGGTGGCCGATCAGGCTGCTGCCAACAAGCTGGCACAGGCAGTGCGCGGCGGGCAGGCGCTGAGCACCGCCGCCAGCGCGATCGGCCTCGAAGCGACGAATTTCGCCGGACAGACCAAGGGGCAGCTTGCCGGCAAGACCTCGCCCGCCGTCGCCGATGCCGCCTTCGGCGCGCAGCAGGGTGCGGTCGAGGGGCCGATCCAGTCGCCGCTGGGCTTCGTCGTGCTGAAGGTCGATGCCATCACGCAGGTACCGGGCAAGACGATCGAGCAGGCCCGGCCGGAGCTGGTCGCCGAGCTGACCAAGACCAAGGGCGCGACGGCGCTGGGCGCGATCCAGGAAAAGATCGACGGCGGCATTACCGACGGCGCGACCTTCGACGAAATCGTCAAGGATTCGAACCTGTCGGCGCAGGCGACCGCTCCGGTCACCGCGCAGGGCATCGACCCGCTGAAGCCGGCCCAGCCCGATCCGGCGCTGACCCCGATCCTGCAGGCCGGGTTCGCGGCGGAATCGGGTGACGCACCGCAGATCGTGCAGACGGCGGCCGATGGCACCTTTGCGCTGGTATCGACCGGCGAAGTGACCCGCGCCGCGCCGCGCCCGCTGGCCGATATTCGCGAGCAGGTGATCGGCCAGTACCGGCAGCATCAGGCGCTGAAGGCCGCCCGTGCCGTCGCGCAGCAGATCCTGACCAAGGTGAATGGCGGCATGCCGCTGAACACCGCCGTCGCCCAGTCGGGCACCCGCCTGCCCGCGCCGCGCCCAGTCACCGCATCGCGCGCCCAGCTGTCGCAGCTGGGTGCGCAGGTTCCGGCCGCGCTGCAGCTGATGTTCTCGATGGCGCCCAAAAAGGCGAAGCTGACCGCCGCGCCGAACGGCGAAGGCTGGTTGATCGTCTATCTGGACGGCATCCAGCGCGGTGACGCACGCAACGACAAGGCGGCAATCACCGGCGTCGGCCGCGAGCTGCGTCGCATGAGCGGCAACGAATATGCCGAACAGTTCGTCGAGGCGGTTCGTCGGCAGGTGGGCGTGAAGCGCAACGAGCAGACGATCAATCGCGTGCGCAACGAACTGGTCGGCGGGGCCACGCCCGCGCCGGCACAATGAACGGGATCGAGGGGCTGGACGCCGCCCGCGCCGCGCTGGCGGCGGGGCGGCCGGCGTTGCTGTGGACCACGCGGGTTGCCGATACCGAAACGCCGGTCGCCGCCGCGCTTAAGCTGATCCAGCCCGGACGCGGCGACTTCCTGCTCGAATCGGTCGAGGGCGGGTCGGTGCGCGGGCGCTACAGCCTGTTGGGGCTGGCCCCCGATCTGGTGTTTCGTGGCGACGGGCATGCCGCGGCAATCAACGCCGACTGGCTGACCGATCGCGACACCTTCGTCCCCTGCGAGGAGCCGACGCTGGCGGCGCTGCGCACGCTGGTCGGGCAGTGCCGGATGGACGTGCCGGCCGCGCTGCCGCGTGCGCTCGCCTGCCTTGTCGGCTATTTCGGCTATGAAACGGTCGGGCTGGTCGAAACGCTGCCGCAGGCGGCGGAGGACGCGCTGGGCCTGCCCGACATGATGTTCGTGCGGCCGACCGTGCTGCTGGTGTTCGACCGGCTGTCCGACACGCTGTTCGTCGTCGCGCCGGTCTGGCCGGGGGCGAGCGTCGAGATGGCAGCGGAGCGGATCGAGGCGACGGCGGCGGCGCTGGACGCGGCGGCCCTGCCCGCGCCCGCGCGACTGGCGGAGGTGCCCGAACTGGCGCTTGCCCCCACCCTGCCCGCCGGCCGCTATGGCGAGATGGTCGCGGCGGCGAAGGAATATATCGCGGCGGGCGATATCTTTCAGGTCGTGCTGGCGCAGCGTTTCACCACCCCGTTCCCGCTCGAACCGTTCGAGCTGTACCGGGCGCTACGGCGGATCAATCCGTCGCCGTTTCTCTATCATCTCGACCTGCCGGGCTTTGCCCTGACCGGGTCCAGCCCGGAAATCCTGGTTCGACTGCGCGACGGTGAAGTTACGATCCGCCCGATCGCCGGCACCCGTCCGCGTGGGAGCACGGCGGCGGAGGACGAGGCGAACCGCACGAGCCTGCTCGCCGATCCCAAGGAACGCGCCGAGCATCTGATGCTGCTCGACCTCGGCCGTAACGATGTCGGGCGGGTCGCATCGACCGGCAGCGTGCGGGTGACCGACAGCTATACCGTCGAATTCTACAGCCACGTCATGCACATCGTGTCGAACGTCGTCGGCACGCTGCGGTCGGATGCCGATGCGCTGGACGCATTGTTCGCCGGTTTTCCGGCGGGCACGGTGTCGGGCGCGCCGAAGGTGCGCGCCTGCCAGATCATCGCCGAACTGGAGCGCGAACGACGCGGTGCCTATGCCGGTGGCGTCGGATATTTCAGCCCCGACGGATCGATGGATTCGTGCATCGTACTGCGCACGGCGGTGGTCAAGGACGGGATGATGCACGTCCAGTCGGGCGCGGGCATCGTCGCCGACAGCGACCCCGCCTATGAACAGCGCGAGTGCGAGGCGAAGGCCGGCGCGCTGCTGGCCGCCGCGCGCGAGGCGGTAGCACAGGCGGGCAAGGTTCGTTTCGGACAATAGCGCGGAATTCGGCGGGGTTTGCGGTACGTTCAGGTTACCGCAGTAGACTATTTGGCGGCGACATGCGGCCAAATATCGGAAATCGCATGATTCGTCGGTTGGAACAGTATTCCACGGACGGGCGGGAGCAGGCGTTCCCGTCCCGAGGAGCGAGAAAGACCATGGTGACTATTTGCCGTGCGACGTTGCAGGATATCGACCGCATCGTGCCGCTGTTCGATGCCTATCGCCAGTTCTATGGGTATGACAGCGACCTGGACGGGGCGCGGCGGTTTCTGACCGAGCGGCTCGATCGTGAAGAGTCGGTGATCCTGCTGGCAGCGGACGGCGCCGGGTTCACGCAGCTCTATCCGTGTTTCTCTTCCGCGCGGATGCGGATGACGCTGATCCTGAACGATCTGTTCGTCGCTCCGGAGGCGCGCGGGCGGGGCGTCGGAGCGGCGCTGCTCGACGCGGCCTGTGCCCATGCGCGGTCGGTCGGGGCAGCGCGGATGACGCTATCGACGGCGGTCGACAACAGCGCGGCGCACGCGCTGTACGTCCGCGCCGGATGGGAACGCGACGCGCAGTTTCATACCTATACCATCGCCGTCGGCTGAGCCCGTTCGGCGCCGGTAACGGCTCCGGCCCGGCTATCGCCGCAGCGCGATCCAGCCGAGCCAGAGCCAGCCGACGATCATCGCCAGTCCACCGAGCGGGGTGATCGGCCCCAGCAGCCCACGCGGGCCACCCAGCGCCATGGCGTAAAGCGAACCGCCGAACAGCAACCCGCCGGCGACGAACAGCCAGCCTGGCCCCCGCGCGCCAAGGTTCATCGCGACCAGCGCGGCGATGGCGTGGGCGAGCTGATATTGCCCCCCGGTCTTCAGCCAGTCCGCCGCCGGGCCGGAAGCGCCATGCGCGCCGAATGCCCCAGCGGCGACCGCCATGGCACCCGACAGCGCAGCGGCAAGGAGCAGGAGGTTCATCGTAACAACTCCCATGGATCGGTGACCATCGCCGTCAAACGCAACCCGGCCAACGCGAAACCCACGCGCTCGCCGATCGGCCGCCCCTTCATTCCGCGTCGCCCTGTGGCGCGTCCGACGTCGCGCCGACCCGGGCATGGGTGAAGATCATGTCACGGCCCTGTTTCAGATCGCCGGTTTCGGATTGCTGCGACAGGCGCTTCGCGTCGGTCTTGCGATACAGATCCTCGGTCCGGTCGATTTCGCCATCATCCACGCCGACGCTGACCATCGCCGCGCGCGCCATGGTGACGGCGGAATCGAGCACTTCGCGAAACACGCCCTGCACCGGGGCACCGGCGAGCTTGACGACCGAGCGGCGGTCATAGGCGCGCACGAAGATGCCGGCATTGGGAAACGCCTGATGGATCGCCTCGATCGTGTCGGTTTCGAACGGATCGCCATCGACGCAGAACAGCAGCAGCGCGGCGTCCTGCGCCCCGGCGAGGCGCAGCAGGTCGATGCGGGTGCCATCGCCATAATAGACCTTCATGCCGAAGCTGTCGGCGATCTCGATCATCTCGACATCGCGGTCGATGACGGTGACGCTGATCCCCTGGGCCAGCAGCATCTGGGCAACGGTCTGTCCGAAACGACCATAGCCGGCGACGACCGCGCTGGCACCGTCGTGGCGCGGCCCTTCGGGCGTTTCGCCGCGTTTCCTGGCAGGGTCTGCACGGAACTTGCGCGTCGCCATCATCAGGAACGGCGTGGTGGCCATCGACAGGGTGACAATTGCGCCGAACACGCTGGCCGCTTCGGGCGCGATCAGTAGGGCGTTCTGCGCCTGCGCGAACAGGACGAAGCCGAATTCACCGCCCTGACTGAGCAGCAGGCCCAGCGCCAGCGCGCCGCGCCACGGCATGCCGAACAGTCGGCCGAGGCCGAAGATCACCAGCCCCTTGGTCGCGATCAGCGCCAGCGCCATGCCGATAACGAATACCGGACGTTCGACGATCGCCCCCAGATCGAGCATCATGCCGACCGCGAGGAAGAACAGCCCAAGCAGGATCGAGCGGAACGGCTCAACATCGGCCTCCAGCTCGTGGCGGTACGGGCTGTCGGCCAGCATCACGCCGGCGATGAACGCGCCGAGCGCCGTCGACAGGCCCAGCGCCTGCATCACCGCCGCGCTGGCGATGACGGTGAACAGCCCGGCGAACACGAACATCTCGCGCTCGCCCATATTGCCGATTAGGCGGAACAGCGGCCGCAGCAGGAACCGCCCCGCCAAAATCAGTCCGACGACCGCGCCTACGGTCCACAGCGCCAATTGCCACCCCGGCGGGCCACCGGCATCGGCGGGATTGCGCGACAGCGCGGCGACGATGGTGATGAGCGGGACGATCGACAGGTCCTGAAACAACAGGATCGCAAAGGCGCGTTCGCCGAACGGCGTCTTCATGCGGCCGGCCGATTGCAGCATCGGCAGCACCTGCGCCGTCGAGGACAGCGCCAGCGGCAGGCCGAGCGCGATGGCGGCGGCCCAGCTGAAATGGGTGGCGAGCCAGACGACGCCGGTGATCGCAACGCCGCACAGCACGACCTGCAACAACCCGAGGCCAAAGATGTCGCGCTTCATCTGCCACAGGCGCGAGGGCGACAGTTCCAGACCAACGAGAAACAGCAGCAACGTGATGCCGAGCTCGGCAATGGCCAGCTTGGACTCGGCATTGCCGACCAGCCCCAGCACCTGCGGCCCGACCACCGACCCGGCGACGAGATAGCCGAGCGTGGCACCGAGGCCCAGCTTGCGGAAAATGAGAACGAAGACCAGCGCCGCGCCCAGCAACGGCGCGAAATCATGGAGCAGCGACGCGGTGCCGTGTTCCATCAGGCGGCGGCCCGCTGACCGGCGGCCTGTGCGGCGGCTTCGGCGGCGGCTTCGAAGGCCAGGCGGATCGAGGCATGGCGCGCGCTGTGCGGGCGGGCCGGTTCGAACAGGGTCAGGCCGGGCCACTCGGGCACATCCCCCTCCCCGGCCAGCCAAGCGGACAGCACATTGCTGGCGGCGGCAAGCTCGGCAGGGGTTTTGCCAACAATTTCCCGCGCCAGCAGCGCCGACGATGCCTGACCCAGCGCACAGGCCCGCACCAGCATGCCGACGCCGGCGACGCGACCATCATCGCCGAGCGCGATATCGACCGTTACCCGGCTGCCGCAGACAGCCGAGCGTTTTTCGATGGAGGCTTGCGGGTCGGAAAGGCGGACGGCCTGCGCGGTTTCGGCAGCAAGGCGGAGGATTTCAGTATTGTACAGGTTTGCGCTCACCGGCCCGATGTAGGGCGGGTTCGTGACGGTGGCGAGTCGCGGGGCGGCTTTTTCTATTCGCCGAACACCGGTTCGCCCCGGCGGCGGCGATCGATGAAGTCGACGACGCTGATGCTGGTGGCGTTGAGCAGCGGATAGGTGCGCGCGTTCTTGATCCATAACGGGCGACGCGTCGGGCCGCCACCGATGAAGTCCGCGGCAAGCAGCAGCAGCAGAAAGGCAAGGCTGACGAGGATCAACCCCTTCAACGCGCCGAAACCGAAGCCCAGCGCACGGTCGACCGGCCCCAGGACCGAGGCACGCGTACGCGCACCCACGGCGTTGGCGACCAGCCGCCCGGCGAAATAGCCCGTGCCGGCGATCAGCGCGAACGCCAGCGTCGCCGCGCCGCCCGCCGTGCCGGTCGGCGCGACCAGCGCGGCGGCGACGGTCGTGTGGAACAGTTTCAGCAGCAGCACGACCAGCGCCCATGCGCCCAGCGACAGGACTTCGGTGACGAAGCCGCGCAGAAAGCCCAGCACGGCCGCGCCGCCGACGGTACAAAGGACGGCGATGTCGAGCGAGGTCAGGCCCATGGGCGAGGCTATGCCGGGCGGCGGGGGGATTGTCGAGGTGGTGGTTGGGGCGCATCACTGATCCTCCCCGTGCCAGGGAGGATTCAGCGGCCCAGCATGTAATCCACAAATCTGGGCAAATCCTTGAACCCCGACAGCTTGATCGCCCCGCCCTCCGCCTGCGCAGCCGGAGCCAGCGCGCGGGAAAAGCCGAGCTTGCCCGCCTCCTTCAGCCGCAGCGCACCGTGCGCGACCGGCCGCACCTCCCCCGACAGCGCAATTTCGCCGAACACGATCGCATCGGACGGGATCGGTCGCTCCGACAGCGCCGACACCAGTGCCGCCGCGACGGCGAGGTCGGCGGCGGGGTCGGTTACGCGGTACCCGCCGGCGATGTTCAGATAGACTTCGGCGGTAGCGAACGCCAATCCGCAGCGCGCCTCCAGCACTGCGAGGATCATCGCCAGGCGGCCCGAATCCCAGCCGACGACCGCGCGACGCGGGGTCGCGCCGGACGCCAATCGGACGGTCAGCGCCTGCACCTCGACCAGCACCGGGCGCGTGCCTTCCAGGGCGGGGAAGACGACGGTGCCGGTGACGTTTTCATCGCGGCTGGTCAGGAACAGCGACGAAGGGTTTGAAACTTCGGACAATCCTTCGCTTTCCATCGCAAAGACGCCGATCTCGTCGGTCCCGCCGAAGCGGTTCTTGACCGCGCGCAGGATGCGATATTGATGGCTGCGCTCGCCCTCGAATGCCAGCACCGTGTCGACCATGTGTTCAAGCACGCGGGGGCCGGCGATCGACCCGTCCTTGGTGACATGACCGACCAGCACGACGGCGGTGCCGCGTTCCTTCGCGAAGCGGATCAGTTCGCCCGACGACGCGCGGACCTGGCTGACCGTGCCCGGTGCCCCTTCGATCAGGTCACTGTGCATTGTCTGGATCGAATCGATGATGAGCAGGTCGGGCGCGGCCGATCCGCCAAACGTCGTCAGAATGTCGCGCACCGACGTCGCCGCCGCCAGTTGCACCGGTGCATTGCCAAGCCCCAGCCGCCGCGCGCGCAGGCGGACCTGATCGGCGGCCTCTTCGCCTGAGACATAGGCAACGCCCTTACCCGCCAACGCCAGCTTGGCGGCGGCCTGTAGCAGCAGGGTCGATTTGCCGATACCGGGGTCGCCACCGATCAGCGTCGCCGATCCCTCGACGAACCCGCCACCCAGCGCCCGGTCGAGCTCGGCGATTCCAGTCTGGAGACGTTCCGGCAACGCGATGTCGGTGTCGAGGCCCGACAACAGGATCGGCCGTCCGCCGCTTTGCAGGTTATGCCGCGCGGAAAAGGGCGTGACGACCGCGCCGGCATCCTCGACCAGCGTGTTCCAGTCACCGCAATCGGCGCATTGCCCCGCCCATTTTGAGGAAACCGATCCGCATTGCTGGCAGACATAGCGCTTCTGGGGTTTTGCCATGCGCGGGCCGTAGCAGACGGGGAACGAAAGGGGAATATCCGGTCGACGCTGCGTTTACGGATAGCCCCCTCCACCATCCTGCGGATGGTCCCCTCCCCGTACCGGGGAGGATTTTAGTCGAGTTCGCTGCCTCTTTTCAGAACCTTGGCGCCGTCGTCCTGTTCGATCAGATAGGCGGGATTTTCCTTCGTGCCGTTCTTTACGACCTTACTGCCCTTGATCGTGCGCTGGACGCGCTTCTCGAAGCGCTCCTCGACCTTGCCCTCGGCCGTGCCGTTGCCCCACGACCATTTGACGGTCTGGCCCTTCTTGTAGCTGTCGCTCATCGTGTCCGCTCCTGTTTGTCAGGCGGGTCAACCCGTTGCGGTGGCCAAGCGTTCCGGTGGCGTGACCGGCGTTCCGGCGCTATGGGCACGCGGATGAAGCCTTCCCAGCTCCGCATCGCGATGTTCAGCGGAAACTACAATTATGTCCGTGACGGTGCCAACCAGGCGCTGAACCGGCTTGCGCGCCACCTGCTCGACCACGGCGTCACCTTGCGCGTCTATTCGCCGACGACCGACAAGCCGGCCTTTCCCCCGACCGGCGATCTGGTCAGCGTGCCCGCCTACGGAATGCCCGGCGGCCGCGGCGAATATAAGCTGGCGCGCGGGCTGACCGCGAAGACGCGCGCCGATCTGGAAGCGTTCGCGCCGAATATCGTCCATGTCTCCGCGCCGGACATTCTCGGCCACCGGGCGCTCAGCTGGGGCCGGGACAAGGGGATCGCGACGCTCGCCTCGCTCCACACCCGGTTCGAAACCTATCCGCAATATTACGGCATCGGGTTTCTGGAGCCGGTGGCGGTCGCGCTGTCGAAGCGGTTCTACAATCGCGCCGATCAGGTGATGGTGCCCGGACGCGGCATGGCCGACCTGCTGCGCGAATGGGGCGTCACCTCCCCCATCGGCATCTGGTCGCGCGGGGTCGATCACCAGCGGTTCAGCCCGGCGATGCGCGATCTCGACTGGCGGCGGTCGCTGGGCATCGGCGATGACGAGGTGGCGGTCAGCTTCCTCGGGCGGCTGGTGCTGGAAAAGGGGCTGGATGTCTTTTCCGACGTCGCCACCGAATTGCAGCGGCGCGGCGTCAAGCACCGCATCCTGGTGATAGGCGAAGGGCCGGCGCGCGACTGGTTCGCCGAACGCGTGCCGCATGCGGTGTTTGCCGGGTTTCAGGCTGGCGACGATCTGGGCCGCGCGGTCGCGTCGATGGACGTGTTCTTCAACCCATCGATCACCGAGACGTTCGGCAACGTCACGCTGGAGGCGATGGCCGCCGGCGTGCCGGTCGTCGCCGCACGCGCGACCGGCGCGGTGGGCATGGTCGAGGACCGGACGACCGGCTTCCTGGTGCCGCCGCGCGACGTGCCGGCCTATGCCGATGCGATCGCCCGGCTGTGCGAGGATGCCGACCTGCGCTGGCGCATGGGGCTGGCCGGGCATGAGGCGGCCAAGGGCTATCGCTGGGACACGGCGAACCAGTCGGTGCTGGATGCGTATCTGAAGATCGTTCGCGGGTAGCGGCGGCGCTGGGGCCGCGACGTTGCGGTATGGATTCCCGCCTTCGCGGGAATGACGACGTGGTGATCTGCACCCCTTCTTCGTCACCCCGGACTTGATCCGGGGTCCCGCTTTTTCCCGGCCGTAGAGAAGAAAAAGCGGGACCCCGGGTCAAGCCCGGGGTGACGGGTGGTTGGGCGTGGGAGTGACGGGGAGGGCGGCGTGCCTGGCCCCTGGCCCGCCGATCGCTTAACGTCGCATCAACCCGTATCCGCTAGTGCTGCGGGTGACGTTGAGGGTTCCCGCGCCGATGATCGACAATTTCTCGCTGGGGCTGACCCATTTGCTGATGCTGTTCGCGGCGTGGCGGTTGCTGCGGCGGCCCGATCTCGACGACGAACGCGTGCGGGACGACAGCCCGCGTAAAGGACGGGATCGCTTCGGTGCGTGATCTCGTCTTCGTCGCCTTTCTGGGATTGTTGTTCGCGGCCGGGTTTCGCAAGCCGTTCGTGTTCGTGCTGACCTATGTCTATATCGACATCGTATCGCCGCAGCGGCTGACCTATCTGCTGCTCAATTCGATTCCGATCTCGCTGATCGCGTGCGGCCTCGCGGTGCTGGCGTGGGTCGCGGTGGACGACAAGCGCGATACGCGGATGGCGCCGCGCCAGTTCCTGATGCTCGCCCTGCTGCTCTATTGCTTCTGGACGACCAAGACCGCCGATTTCCCGGTCGAGGCGCAGTTCAAGTGGGAATGGGTATGGAAGGCGCTGGCCTTCGCCATCTTCCTGCCGCTGACGCTGCGCACCAAACTGCGGATCGAATCGCTGCTGCTGTTCATGGTACTGTCCGCCGCGTCGATCATCATCGTCGGGGGGATCAAGACGCTGGGGTCGGGCGGCGGATACGGCGAACTCAACCTGATGGTGTCGAACAATGCCGGCCTGTACGAAGGGTCGACGATCTCGACGGTCGCCATCGCGATCATCCCGCTGATCCTGTGGTTCAGCAAATTCGGCACGGTGTTCCCGCCCGACTGGCGGGTGCGCGCCTTTTGCTATGCGCTGATCTTTTCGTGCATGTTGATCCCGGTCGGCACGTCGACGCGCACCGGGCTGCTGTGCATCGTCCTGCTAGGCGTGCTGATGCTGCGCGACGTGAAGCGGCGGCTGACCTATCTGGCGCTGGCCGGTGCGGCCGGGTTGATGGCGGTGCCGTTCCTGCCATCGGCCTTTACCCAGCGGATGGAGACGATCGGCACCTACCAGTCCGATGCGTCGGCCTCGACCCGGCTGGCGGTGTGGATGTGGACGCTCGAGTACGTGAAGCAGAACCCGTTCGGCGGGGGCTTCGTCGCCTATCTCCAGAACCGCATCCGCTATGAAAAGGTCGCGGTCGTCGGCGAGGGCGGCAACCAGACGGTCGAGCGCAGCCTAGAGGTCGATGCCGGGCGCGCTTACCACTCGGCCTATTTCGAAATGCTGGGCGAGCAGGGCTATCCGGGCCTCGCGATCTGGCTGCTGATCAACCTCGGCGGGCTGTTCCGAATGGAGGTGCTGCGGCGGCGCTATGCGAAGGCGGCGGAGGGCGAGGCGTGGGTCGTGCCGTTGGCTGCGGCGTTGCAGAACGGGCACATCGTCTATCTGTTCGGCGCGAATTTCGTCGCCATCGCCTTCCAGCCGTTCGTCTTCATGCTGATCGGCGCGCAGATCGGGCTCGACACTTATCTGGCGCGCAAGCGATCCGAACGGGCGTGGAACCCGATCCAGCGTCGCAGGAAGGAGGCGGTCACCGCATGAACGAGTTGAAGGCGCTGACCGGTGCGCGCGGGCTTGCGGCATGGTGGGTCGTGCTGTTCCACCTGCGCGGATCGATGGCGGAGATGCATCCGGCGGTCGAATCTGCCATCGCCAAGGGCTATCTGGCGGTCGATTTCTTCTTCCTGCTGTCGGGCTTCGTGATCTGGCTGTCGTGGGGCCGTCGCTTTGCCGAGGGTGGTTTTCCCGTCGCCGGCCGGTTCCTGTGGAAGCGGATGGCGCGCATCTGGCCGCTCCACCTGTTCGTATTGGCCTGTGCGGTCGCACTGGCGAGCGTGCTGGCGGTGACCGGGCGCAATATCGACCGCTTCCCCTTTGCCGAACTGCCGCTGCACGTCGTGCTGCTGCAAAGCTGGGGGTTCGTCGATCCGCTGAAATGGAATGATCCGGCATGGTCGATCTCGGCCGAATCCGCCGCCTATCTGCTGTTCCCGTTGCTGGCGGTTGCCATCGATTGGCGAAAAGTGCCGAGCGTGGTGCTGGTCGGGTTCGTCGCGGTGCTGCTGTTCGGTATCCTGCCGCTATGCGGTCAGGATGGCCTGGGCAGCGACCTGCAACGCTTTGCGGTCGTCCGCTGCGTGATCCAGTTCGCGGCCGGGACCGCGATCGGTGCGCTGTGGCTGCGCTGGCAGGGGCGCGACCGCATCGCGGCGATCGCGGTGGTCCTCGCGCTCGGCCTGGCAGCGGCATGGGGGCTGAAACTGCTGTCGGAAGCGCAGTCGCTGCCGGCTGCGCTCGCATGCCTGCTGCTCGCCGTCGGACTTGCGTCGAACCGGCGCGGCAACCCGCTGGAATGGGCACCGATCTATCGGCTGGGCGAGATCAGCTATGCCACCTATCTCGGCCATTTCCTGCTGTGGTTCGTGTTCAAGCTGCTGCTGGTGCAGGATGCCGCCGACGCGCCGGCATGGGTGCTGGCGCTGTATGTCGTTGCGGTGATCCTGTCGTCGGAGCTGCTGTATCGCGGCGTCGAACGCCCGGCGCAGACGTGGCTTAACAGGGTTGGAGATCGGCGACGGATGGTTACCGCCTGACGTTCACCAAAGTCGTCACCCCGGCGTTGATCCGGGGTGACGCCAGTGGAGAGGCTAGCGAGCGCCCGCCCCCATTACCTCACGCCTCGGCGAGTTCTTCCTGCAGCGCCTCGATCACTGCCTTCGAAAAGGCGGGGATGTCGTCGGGCTTGCGGCTGGTAATGAGATTGCCGTCGATCACGACCTCTTCATCGACCACCTCGGCCCCGGCATTTTCCAGGTCGGTGCGCACCGATGGCCAGCTGGTGACGCGGCGGCCGTCGACCACATCGGCCTCCACCAGCAGCCACGGCGCATGGCAGATTGCGGCGACGATCTTGTCGTCGTCCATGAATTCGCTGACGATTTCGACCGCGCGCTCCTGAATGCGCAATGCGTCCGGACTGGCGACGCCGCCGGGCAGCAGCAGCATGTCATATTCCTCGGTATCGACCGCATCCAGCGTCAGGTCGGGCGTGATCTTCCGCGCCTCTTCCTTGTCCTGGACGACGCCCTGGATCGGGTCGGTCTTGATCGATGCCAGCGTCACGGTCGCGCCGGCATCCAGCAGCGCCTGCCGCGGATCGAACAGTTCGGATTCCTCGAACCCGTCGGTGGCGAGGATCAGCACGCGGGCATTGGCGAGGTCGGCCATCGGGAAATCTCCTGTGCGGGGTGGTCCGGTCGTAACCGGTTGGCCCCACGCCGGTTCCGGAACGAAGCGACGAGCCGAACATTGATCGGGACATGCGCAGGGACAGCCCGATCGAACCAGCCGACGACGACATTCCCTGCCCCGCCGGCTGCGTCTTTTCCGATTGCGACGCGCCGGGCATCACCCGCAAGAAGTTGACGCGCGGTTGGGGCTATTACGATGCCGATGGCGAGCGCATTACCGAACGCGCCGAAATCGACCGGCTGAATGCCATCGGCCTGCCGCCGGCCTATCGCGACGCGTGGTTCTGCCCCGATCCCATCGGCCATATCCAGGCGATCGGCTGGGATGAAAAGGGTCGCAAGCAATATCGCTATCACGTCGATTTCCGCGCAGCGCAGGAAAGCGCCAAGTACGATCGATGCGCGGCGTTCGGCCACGCCCTGCCGAAACTACGCGCGCAGGTCGAACAGAACCTGGCCAAGCGCACCTTGTCGCGCGACCGCGCGGTGGCGGCGGTGGTGCGACTGCTCGACCTCGGGCGGGTGCGCGTCGGGAACGAAGGCTATGCGCGGGTCAACAAGAGCTTCGGCGCGACGACGCTGCGCAAACGGCACGCGAAACTCGCCGGGACGAAGCTGAGGCTCCAATACCGTGCCAAGTCGGGCAAGATGCGCGTGTTGACCATCACCGACCGCTCGCTCGCCAGCTTCGTGCGCAAATGCCAGGACCTGCCGGGGCAGCATCTGTTCCGCTGGGTCGATGAATCAGGCGAAACGCATCCGGTCACCTCGAGCGACGTCAACGCCTATATCCGCGCGGCGATGGGCGGCGACTTCACCGCCAAGCATTTCCGCACCTGGGGCGCCAGTGTGCTGGCCTTCACCACGCTGGCCGAGGCGGATGCGGATATCACCCTCAAGACGATGCTCGGCCCGGTGGTCGACGCGCTGGGCAATACGCCCGCCATTGCCCGCAAATCCTATGTCCATCCGCTGCTGATCGATCTGGTCAAGGACGGGCAGAGCGCGTTTCGCGATACGCTCCGCCTGCCGCGCACCGTCAAATATCTCAGCCGCCACGAACGCGGACTGATCGCGCTGCTGGAGGCGCAGGAGCGCCTGCCCGCCGCCGCCTGAAAGGATTTCATGAGCGTACAGAAAGCGTCGCCGGTCGCAACGGTCGAACAGGGCTTCAATACGGGCCAGGCACAGGCGCAGGCGCGACTGCTGCTGCAGGACAGCGCACGATGGATCGCCGAGAACTGGCTGCAGGTGCTGATCGCGCTGGGCGCGGGCGCGCTGATCGTCGTCACCCTGCTGCTGCTGCGCCGCTGGGCGCTGAAGCTGGCGGAGGAGGATCGCGCCGGCTGGGGCAGCGTCGCCGGCCGCGCCGTCGGGCGTACCGGGCTGTTCTTCATGGTGATGCTCGCGGCTAAGCTGGTCGACGGTTATGCGAGCGCACCGCCGATGGTGACCGCTACGATCGAATTCCTCTTTACCGTCGCCGCCGTGTTCCAGGCCGCGATCTGGGCACGCGAGGTCATATTGGGCGCGGTTGAGCGGCGTACGGCCAGCGACAGCTATCATGGCGAGGCGCTGGCATCCGCCATGGGGCTGATCCGGTTGCTGGTCACCTTCGCGCTGTTCGCCATCGCGCTGATCGTCGTGCTCGACAATCTGGGGGTGAACGTCACGGGGCTGGTCGCCGGGCTAGGCGTCGGCGGCATCGCCATCGGTCTGGCGGCGCAGGGCATCTTTGCCGACCTATTCGCCGCGCTGTCGATCATCTTCGACAAGCCGTTCCGGCGGGGCGACAATGTCAGCTATGACAAAACCGACGGCGCGATCACCGAGATCGGGCTGAAATCGACCCGCATCCGATCGGTCACCGGCGAAGAGCGGATCATTTCCAACAAAAACCTGCTCGACAAGGAAATCACCAACAACACCCGCCGCGCGCATCGCCGCGCGTCCTTAGTGGTCGGCGTCACCTATCAGACCGATGCCGAAACCTGCGCGCGCATCCCCGCCATGCTGCGCGAGGTGGTCGAGGCGCAGGACCGGGCCTTCGTGCGCTGCGGGCTGATCGGGTTCGGCGCGTCCAGCATCGATTTCGAGCTGCTGTTCGATTCGGCGGGCGCGGACTATGCCGCCTTTTACGACGGGCGGACGGCGGTCGGCATCGCGATCCTGCGCCGTTTCGCCGCCGAAGGGATCGAGATCGCCTATCCGACGCAGGTCAACCTGACCGCGCGGGCGGACGGAACAATCGTCGACCCGGTACCCGTCCAGCCATGATTTCGAAGATCAGGTCTGCCACAATCCTTACAGCGTCAGCCCGATTTTAGACTTCCTGGTGCGTTTCGGCTTGCGACGCATTCCACCGGCACTATGATCGCCCGAAAGATCGGGAGAGGATCGTAGTGGCCGACATCACGGCACAGGAACTGGCGGCGCAGGTCGGGGCGGTGTGGCGATCCGACTGGATTGCGCTGGATCAGGGCATGATCGATGCCTTTGCCGATGCGACTGGCGATCGTCAGTTCATCCATGTCGACCCCATCGCCGCCGCCGCGACGCCGTTCGGCGGCACTATCGCCCATGGTTTCCTGCTGCTGTCGCTGATGCCCCGCCTCGCGGCGCTGAGCGATCAGCCGCGGATCGCCGCCACGCGGATGCAGGTCAATTACGGCGGCAACCGCACCCGGTTCCTCACCCCCGTCCGTGCCGGCGCGCGCATCCGCGGTCGCTTTACGCTGCTGGCGATGGAGGAAAAGCGGCCGGGCCAGTGGCAGCAGACGACCGAATATGCCGTCGAGGTCGACGGCACCGACAAGCCCGCGCTGATCGCCGAATGGATCAGCCAGTTCTTCACCTGAAGCCCCGAGGATTTCCCATGCGCTCTGCCGTCATCGTATCGACCGCCCGTACGCCCATCGGCCGCGCCTATCGCGGGGCGTTCAACAACCTACCCGCACCGACGCTGGCCGCCCATTCGATCCGCGCCGCCGTCGAGCGAGCCGGGATCGAGGGGGCGGAGGTCGACGACGTGCTGCTAGGCGCGGCGATGCAGCAGGGGCATCAGGCGAACAACATCGCGCGCAACGCATCGCTGCGTGCCGGTCTGCCGATCAGCGTGTCGGGCATGTCGATCGACCGGCAGTGCGCCAGCGGGCTGATGGCGATCGCCACCGCCGCCAAGCAGATCGTCCACGACCGAATGGATATCTGCGTCGCCGGCGGGGTGGAGTCGATCAGCCTCGTCCAGACACCGCAAATGCGCGTCGCGCCCGATCCGGAATTGCTGGCGATGCACGGCGACATCTATATGCCGATGCTCCAGACCGCCGAGATCGTGGCTGCGCGTTACGGCATCTCGCGCGAACGGCAGGACGCCTATGCGCTTCAGTCGCAGCAGCGCACCGCCGCCGCGCAGGCCGCCGGGCTGTTTGATGCCGAACTCGTGCCCGTCACCTCAACAATGAACGTGGTGGACAAGGCGACGAAGGAAGTATCGGCCCACGAGGTCACCCTGACCAAGGACGAAGGCAACCGCGCCGACACCACGATCGAGGGGTTGCGGGCGCTGAAGCCCGTGATGGGCGAACAGGCGGTCATCACCGCCGGCAATGCCAGCCAGTTGTCGGACGGTTCGTCGGCCTGCGTGCTGATGGAGGAGTCGCTGGCCGCATCGCGCGGCCTCCAGCCGCTGGGGCGCTATATCGGCATGGCAGTTGCGGGCACCAAACCCGACGAGATGGGCATCGGCCCGGTCTATGCCGTGCCCAAGCTGCTCGAACGCTTCGACCTGTCGGTCGACGATATCGGCCTGTGGGAGCTGAACGAGGCGTTCGCGGTGCAGGTGCTGCATTGCCAGGACGTGCTGGGCATTCCGAACGACCGGCTGAACGTCAATGGCGGCGCGATCTCGATCGGCCACCCGTACGGCATGTCGGGCGCGCGAATGACCGGCCACGCGCTGATCGAAGGCAAGCGGCGCGGGGTGAAGTACGTCGTCATAACGATGTGCGTCGGCGGCGGCATGGGCGCGGCGGGGTTGTTCGAGGTACTTTGACCCGTCAACATTCTATTGACTAGTTATCGTCAATGGTTGATTGCTACTCCGTCAACCCATTATTGACGGAGCGGCAGATGCGGATGCAGGAAGAACAGTGGTTGCGGACCAGGACGGCGTCCATCATCCTTGACTGGGCGGAGGAACGCGAGCCGCCCTTTTCAGGTCTGGGCAAGGCTGATTTTGCCGAAGCCATCGTCGCGGCACATGTCGTTGCCGACGAAGCGCGGCTGAACCTGAACCAATGGATCGCTGCCGCGAGGCGGGCCGACATGAGTTGGGCGGAAATCGGCAAGACGCTGGGCATCAGCAAGCAGGCGGCGCAGCAGCGCTTCGGCCGGGCTACTGGCCATGCCGAGGAAGGGGTGGATAACGGAACGTTCGTTCGAACGGGCGCGACGGCGTTCAACGAACTGCGGATTCTGGCGGGGGAAGGCAGGAAGGGTAATGAGTTGGTTGCGCTTGGCGCACTGACCCTCAGCTTCCGTCCTAGCGAACAGACATGGGAATATTGCCGGCGGATCGGGACCGGCAGCGATACCACGCGCATGCAAGCCGAAGGCTGGGAGCATGTCGCCAGTTGGCTGCCGTTTCATTATTACAAGCGGGTGACCGAGTAGCGGGCTGCCCGAGATGACGGCCAGCGCACGACCCGGCGTTGTGCACTCCCCCTCTCCCAACCCTCTCCCCTGAAGGGGAGAGGGCTTTGGAGTCACCCGATGCGCTGCATCCAACCATGCGGGTCGTTGCTCCGCCCACGCTGGATGTCGGTCAACTGCTTCAGCAGTGCCTGCGTCCGCTCACCCGGCTGGCCATCGCCGATCTGGAAGCTGAAGTCCGCCGACGACACCTTGCCGATCGGAGTGACGACAGCGGCGGTGCCGCAGGCGAACGCCTCAACCAGGCGGCCGCTGGCGGCATCCGCCTGCCACTGATCGATCGAATAGCGTTCCTCGCGCACCGTGATCCCGACGTCGCGGGCCAGCGTCAGGATCGAATCACGGGTGATACCGGGCAGGATCGTGCCGGTCAGCGGCGGGGTCAGCATCGTGCCGTCATCGAACACGAAGAAGATGTTCATGCCGCCCAGCTCCTCGACCCAGCGACGCTCGGTCGCATCGAGGAACACGACCTGGTCGCAGCCCTGGCGGATCGCTTCCGACTGGGCGAGCAGGCTGGCGGCATAGTTGCCGCCGCACTTGGCGTCACCGGTGCCGCCGGGCGCGGCGCGGGTGAATTCCTTCGATACCCACAGCGAGATGCTCTTCGCACCGCCCGGCCAGTAATTGCCGACCGCCGAGGCGATGACGCAATAGAGATATTCGGCCGACGGCTTCACGCCGAGGAACGTCTCGCTCGCGATCATGAACGGGCGGAGATACAGCGCGCTGCCCTCGCCTGCCGGAATCCAGTCGCGCTCGGCGAGCGTCAGTTCGCGGCACGAGGCGACGAACAGATCCTCCGGCAGTTCGGCCATCGCAAGGCGGTGGGCCGAGCGACGGAAGCGCGCGGCATTCTGCTCCGCACGGAACAGCGCGACGCCGCCGTCGGGCAGCGTATAGGCCTTCAGCCCTTCGAAGATTTCCTGCGCATAGTGGAGGACGGCGGCGGCCGGGTCCATGACGATCGGCGCGCGCGCGGTGATCTTCGCGTCGTGCCAGCCCTTGTCCTCCGACCAGCGGATCGTCGCCATATGGTCGGTAAAGACGCGGCCGAAGCCGGGGTTGACG
The DNA here is from genome assembly GCF_001421355.1 of Sphingomonas sp. Leaf9. Lineage (GTDB taxonomy): Bacteria > Pseudomonadota > Alphaproteobacteria > Sphingomonadales > Sphingomonadaceae > Sphingomonas. Next base: position 239,623 of record NZ_LMKC01000001.1, read on the forward strand.
ATCCGCGCGGCCCGCTCGCTCGCCGCGACCGGGGTCGCATGGGGTTCGAAGGCGAAGCTCGGCTGCGTCATGGCGTCCTCTTGGATGAATGCTTGCGGAGGGGTAGGCCGGATGGCACAAATGGTCAACATGACTGCCCCATCTTCCGCGCAACCCATGACCGCCTCTGCCCTGTTCCTGCGCGAGGCCGAGGTGCGGCGCGGGATTGAGTTGCTGTATTTCGGCTATAGTCATTTAACGCGCAGCATCGACGAGGAACTGGCGGCGCAGAACCTGGGCCGGGCACACCACCGCGCACTGTATTTCATCGCACGGCGACCGGATTTGTCGGTCAGCGAGCTGCTCCGGTTGCTGGCGATCACGAAGCAATCGCTGGGCCGGGTACTGAACGACCTGTCGGGGCGTGGGCTGGTCGAAAGCCGGGCGGGCGACCGTGATGCGCGGCAACGGCTGTTGAAACTGACGACTGAGGGACAGGCGCTGGAGGCGCGGCTGTACGAGATGCTGAACGCGAAGCTGTCGCGCGCCTATTCAGGCGCGGGGCAGGATGCGGTCAGCGGATTCTGGGCCGTGCTGGAGGGGTTGATCCCGGCGGGCGACAAGGCGGCGGTGGCGGCGCTGGGGCGACCCTGAGTGCCATTTCGTCACCCCGGACCTGATCCGGGGTCCCGCTTCTTTGCGCGGTCGGAAGAAGAATAAGAAGCGGGACCCCGGGTCAAGCCCGGGGTGACGATAAGGGCCGGGTATCGCCTGGGCGGAAAGGAATTACCTCCGCGCTGCTGCCGCCATTTCCGCGTTACGCCGTTGGGACGCCGCCAGTGTCGCCGCCAGCAACCGCTTGAGCGCATCGCTGTCGTCGAGCACGTTCAGCCCTTGCCGCGTCGAACCGCCCGAGCTGGCAACGCGGTCGGCGAGCGTCGCAGGTGAGGCTTCCGACCCGGCGGCCATTGTCGCCGACCCCTGCACCGTGGCGATGGCGAGGCGCTGTGCCTGATCGGCGGGCAGGCCGAGCGCAGCGCCGGCAGCGGCCAGCGCGTCGATGAAGCGGAACACGAAGCCCGGACCACAGCCCGACAGCGCCGTCACCGCGTCGAACAGCGCGGCATCGTCGATCCACTCGACCAGCCCCAGTGGCGCCATCAACCGGGCGGCGGTGGCGCGGGCGGCATCGTGCTGCCCATGCGAATGGAGCGCGACCACCCCCTGCCCGATCGCGACCGGCAGGTTGGGCATGGCGCGGACGATGGTGCTGGCGTTGAACCGACGGGACAGCGCCGCCTCCTCGACCCCGGCAAGGATCGAAATCAGCAGCGGCACGCCGGCGATGCGCGGGGCAAGATCGGGTGCGACCTCATCCAGTTGTTGCGGCTTGATCGCCAGCACGACGATGGCCGGCGGGCCGTCTTGCGGGATCGTCGTCGCGTGGGTTACGCCGGACGGCACCGCGCGCGGCGATCGGGTGACGACGGTGATCGCCGCCGGATCGACACCATCGGCGATCCACCGCTCCAGCATCGCGCCGCCCATATTGCCGCAGCCGATCAGCCACAACGGTCCGGGCAGCACGCTCATGCCTCGCCCTGCGTCTCGATCATCGATGCGGCGATCGCTTCCTTGGGGCTCTTGCCACCCCACAGCACGAACTGGAACACCGGATAGAAGCGTTCGCATTCATCGATCGCGGCGTCGATCATCATCTCCGCCTGATCGATCGTCAACACCGGCTCCTCGGGCAGCATCGCGGCGTGGCGATAGAGCAGGATGCCGCTGGACGACCACAGCTCGAAATGGCCGATCCACAGCTGTTCGTTGATCAGGCCGATCGTTTCATAGATCGCCGCGCGCCGTTCGTCGGCGACACGAACGTCGGGCAGCGCCAGGAATTGCAGCACGCCGTCCTCGCCGCGCCAGATCGCGCGCAGTTCGAATTCGGTCCAGCTGCCCTTCACATGCGCGACGATCTCGTCACCGTCGCGCTCATGCTTCCAGCCGTGCGCCGCGAAATAGCGCTCCAGCGTGTCGATCGGCACGGCGTCATCGCCGTCCTCTTCCACTTCGTCCAATATCATCCCCACGTCTTTAACCGCTCGCGTGCCCTGCGTCACGCGGCGCGGCGCGGGATGCAGGGCAATGGATCAGAGCGCGCCTTCGCCGGCACCCGTGCTGTCGACCGACGGCGCGGCGCCGGTGACCGTCTTGCCCTCCAGCGCATCGAGCCGGGCGCGCAGCGCATCGGCCTCGTCGCGCGCGGCGACGGCCATGGCCTTCACCACTTCGAATTCGTCGCGGCTGACGAAATCCATGCCGCCCAGGAACGTCTTGGCCCGTTCGCGCGCGGCAGCCTCACCCTCGCGCGCCATGCCGGCGATGGTGCCGGCCGCGCCGTTCACGAACTTGGCGAAATCGTCGAACAGGCGATTGTCGGACTGCATGGAAAATCCTTCCGGTTGGCCAGGCGCCCGTCGCGCCGACCGTTTCTAAAGCGTGATTTGGGTGGAATGGGCCGGCGGCACAAGGGTTTCCGCGTTCGGATTACGCCGGTCGATCTGCCAGTTGAGCGCCGACGCGATCACCAGCCACACCAGATACGGCACCAGCAGCCACGCCGCGAGCGGCCGGATGCGGCCAAAGGCAAAGGTGGTGGCAAGTGCTGTGAAGAACAGCGCGACGATCAGGTACAGCGCCAGCGTCACCTGATGCGCGCCAAAGAACAACGGCGACCAGACGAGGTTCATCGCCAGCTGCGCCACGAACAACGCGATGGCGATCCCCCGGCCCCGCGCGCCGCGCGCGTTCAGCACGACGGCTATTGCAAAGCCCAGCATCAGGTACAGGATCGTCCACACGACCGGGAACGCCCAGTTGGGCGGCCGGATCGCCGGCAGGTCGAGCATCCGGTACCAGCCGTTCGCATCCCCCGCGACGACCAGCTGCCCCGACGTGAATCCCAGCAACAGGATTAACGGCACGCAAACCACCGCGCGCCGCAGAAATCCCGATCGCAACTGCCACTTCGACGCGATCTCGTTCATCCCGCACCCCAGTACCGACGCGCCCGTTGCGCCGCCGTTCAGGGCGCAGTGCTTGCTGTGTGCGGTGCGTCATTGCAAGTCAAAGCGGCCGATTCGGGCGCATGGGCACCGATCAGGAACTCGATATTGCCCTCCGGCCCGGTAATCGGGCTGGGATCGACGCCCGCGACCCGCCAGCCAAGCCCGGTCAGCCAGTCGGCCACCGCATCGCATACGCGTGTATGGATCGCCGGATCGCGCACCACGCCGCCCTTGCCGACCTCCTCGCGCCCCGCCTCGAACTGCGGCTTGATCAGCGCCAGCAACCGGCCGCCGGGCTTCACGAAGGTCAGCGGCACCGCCAGCACCTTGGCCAGCGCGATGAAGCTCGCGTCGCACACCACCAGATCGACCGGCTCGGGGATCTGCGCCTCGGTCAGCAGCCGGGCGCTCAATTGTTCGTGGACGATGACCCGTGGGTCCTGCCTGAGCTTCCACGCCAGCTGGTTCGTACCGCTGTCGACCGCGTAGACCCGCGCCGCGCCGCGCGTCAGCAGCACGTCGGTAAAGCCACCGGTCGACGATCCGACATCGATCGCCACCGCCTGCGTCACGTCCCAGCCGAAATGGTCGAGGCCGTGCGCCAGCTTGATCCCCCCGCGCGACACCCACGGATGATCGCGCCCACGCACGTCCAGCGTGACGTCTGGGGCGAATTGCTGCCCCGGCTTGTCGACCTTGCGATCGCCGACGAACACCAGCCCCGCCATGATGAGCGCCTGCGCCCGCGTCCTGCTTTCGGCCAGGCCACGATCGACGAGCATCTGGTCCGCACGTTGCTTTGCCATGGCCTCGCATGGCGCGGCTTTCCGCCCGTCGCAACCCTTGATCGACTGGTCGATTGGCTATTGCCTATCGGATGAGTAGGAATACATTGACTATAGGAAGCCGCCCGGACCCGATCCCCGTCCCTAAGCCTGGCCGGCGGCTTCCACCCCGTTGAACACCATGAGCAGGAGCGTGACGATGGCACAGTTTTCGACTCCCCCGACCGGCCTGCCCACGGTGCTGACCGTGCCCGGCCTGAACGGTTCCGGCCCATCGCACTGGCAGACGCTGTGGGAGCAATCGCGCCCCGACACCGCGCGGGTCGAGTTGGGCCTGTGGTCGCGGCCATTGCGCAATGCGTGGGTGACGAAGCTCGATCAGGCGATCCGCCAGGCACAGGCGCCGGTGGTGCTGGCGGCGCATTCGCTCGGCTGTCTCGCCGTCGCATGGTGGGCGCAACTGTCGGGACAGCCCTATGGCTGGCCGGTCGCGGGCGCATTGCTGGTGGCGCCGGCTGATGTCGACCGGGCGGGCGCGCCGGTGGAATTGCAGGGTTTCGCCCCCACGCCGCGTTTCGCCCTGCCCTTCCCCTCGCTGGTCGTCGCCTCGACCGACGATCCCTGGGTCTCGATCGAGCGGGCGCATTCGATGGCGGTCGATTGGGGCAGCCATTTCGTCGATGCCGGCGCGCAGGGTCATCTGAATGCCGCCAGCGGTATCGGCTGGTGGGAAGAGGGCCAGGAACTGCTCGACCGCGTGATCGCGGCGTCGGGGGACGGACATGGCCATGTCCGGCTGCCCAGCGATGCCCGGTCGGTGCTGGCGATCAACGCCACCGACGCCGCGCAGGGGCAGTTCCTGCGCTGACGTCCAGCGTCACCCCGGATCACGTCCGGGGTGACGATCAGGCGACCGATTGAAGATAGACCGCCAGGTCTCGCACATCCTTCATCGGCGGCAGCTCGACCGGATCGGCCCGCTTCGGAATCGCCAGCCCCAGCCGCGCCCACGCTGCCTCGACCAGATCGGCAACGTCTTCGTCATCGATCATCAGGAACCGAGCGAAATCGTCGTCGGGATGCGGGACAACGCCCTCTCCGTAACAAGGCGCAACCAGATCGCGGGTCAGCGCGGCGATGGCCGGAGTCACGCCGTTCTCCGCCACCATCGCGTCGAAATCCGCCGTGCTCCATCCGGCGCGATACGCCTTGGCCGCACTGAACTGCCGCCACATCCGCCAGTTGAACCAGGCAAGCGCGACCACCGCCAACGCGATGATCGCCGCCGCCTTCTGTCCGCCGGTCATGCGCGGACTTCGGTGGCTCCGCTCTCGTTCCAGCGCAGCGCCTGCAACACCGTGTCGACGATCTGCGGCGCGTTCAGGCCAGCTTCGTCATATTGCTTTTGCGGGCTGTCCTGATCCTGGAAGGTATCGGGCAGGCGCATCGTGCGCAGCTTCAGGCCCGCATCGATCAGCCCGCTGTCGCTGGCAAAGGTCAGGACATGCGCGCCGAGGCCCCCGACTGCGCCTTCCTCGACCGTCACCGCGACTTCGTGGGTGGTCAGCAGGCGGCGGATCATCGCCTCGTCGAGCGGCTTGGCAAAGCGCAGGTCGGCAACGGTGGTCGACAGCCCCTTCGCCTCCAGCGCGTCGGCGGCCTTCAGCGCTTCCTCCAGCCGGGTGCCGAGCGACAGGATCGCGATCTTGCTGCCCTCACGGACCAGACGCCCCTTGCCGATCTCCAGCTTCTGCGGGACCTCCGGCAGTGCCACGCCGATGCCGTTGCCGCGCGGATAGCGTACCGCGATCGGCCCGGCGTCATATTCGGCGGCGGTATAGGTCATGTGGACCAGTTCCGCCTCGTCCGCCGGGGCCATCACCACCATGTTCGGCAGCGTCGCAAGATAGGTCACGTCGAAGCTGCCGGCATGGGTCGCGCCATCCGCCCCGACCAGCCCGGCGCGGTCGATCGCGAAGCGCACCGGCAAATTCTGAATGCAGACGTCGTGCACGACCTGATCATAGGCACGCTGGAGAAAGGTCGAATAGATCGCGCAGAACGGCCGCATGCCCTGCGCCGCCAGACCGGCGGCAAAGGTCACCGCATGCTGTTCGGCGATGCCGACGTCGAAGAATCGGTCACCATGTTCCTTGGCAAAGCGGTCCAGCCCGGTGCCCGACGGCATCGCGGCAGTGATCGCGCAGATGCGGCTGTCGGTATCGGCCAGTTGGCTCAGCGTATGGCCGAACACGTTCTGATATTGCGGCGGCCCGGCGGGCGCCTTCACCTGCGTGCCGGTGATGACGTCGAACTTCTGGACGCCGTGATATTTGTCCGCCGCCGCTTCGGCCGGGGCATAGCCCTTGCCCTTCTTGGTCACGACATGGACCAGGATCGGGCCTTCCTCGGCATCGCGGACATTTTCGAGGACCGGGATCAGATGATCGAGATTGTGACCATCGATCGGGCCGACATAATAGAAGCCCAGTTCCTCGAACAACGTGCCACCGGTCGCCATGCCACGGGCGAATTCGTCGGTCTTGCGCGCGGCGGTGTGCAGCGGGCGCGGCAGGCGGCGGGCGATCTTCTTGAGCGCCTCACGCAACCCCAGAAACTCGCGGCTCGACACGATGCGCGACAGATACGCGGACAGGCCGCCGACCGGCGGCGCGATCGACATGTCGTTGTCGTTGAGGATCACGACCAGCCGGTTGCCCGCCTGCTCGGCATTGTTCATCGCTTCATAGGCCATGCCGGCCGACATTGCGCCGTCGCCGATCACGGCAATGCCCTTGCCCGGCGTACCCGCGATCTTGTTGGCGACGGCAAAGCCCAGCGCCGCCGAGATCGAGGTCGAGCTGTGCGCCGCGCCGAACGGATCGTATTCGCTTTCCGACCGCTTGGTGAAGCCCGACAGCCCGCCGCCCTGGCGCAGCGTGCGGATACGGTCGCGGCGGCCGGTCAGGATCTTGTGCGGATAGCATTGGTGGCCGACGTCCCACACCAGCCGGTCGGCGGGCGTGTCGAACACATAATGGATCGCGACGGTCAGCTCGACGACGCCAAGGCCGGACCCCAAATGCCCACCGGTGGTGCCGACCGCGCTGATCGTTTCCTGCCGCAATTCGTCGGCGAGTTGCCGCAGGTCACCGGGGGCCAGCTTGCGAAGGTCGGCGGGCGTTTGAACGGTGTCGAGCAGCGGCGTGCTAAGTGGATCGGCCATCGCGCCTGACTAGCGCAGGTGGAACCCACTGTCGATTGCCGGTGCGCGCCAGTTGGGACAAACTGCGCGTATGGTTCAGGAAAGGTTCAATCCTGCACGCATGCTGCACAGGTTCCGCGCACTTCGATAACGGGGCGCACCGGCTTGAACCCGGCCCCCGACGCTGCGGCACGGACGGTACCTGTGATCTTTTCGTCATCGATATGCGTCGTCTGTCCGCATTTGTCGCAGACGAGGAAAATGCAGTCGTGGACGCAATCGGGATGGGTATTCGCCAGATAGGCGTTGGCGCTTTCGACCCGGCGCGCCAGGTTCGCGTTCACGAACAGGTCGAGGATGCGATAGACGCTGTTGGGTGCGACGCGCCGCCCCTGCGCCTTCGACACGGCATCGGCGATATCATAGGCGGAGGCAGGCTTTTCGAACGACGCCAACACGTCGAAGATGCTGGCACGCATCGCGGTCCATTGCTCGCCGGCGCGAATCAGCGCGGCTTCCGCCGCCTTGTTCCACGCGGCTCCGTGATGTTCGTGATGTTCGTGCGCCATGTCAGCGAGATAGGCGCGCAAACGACAGGCGGCAAGCCGCTCAGCAGCGCGCGCGACGGTTCAGATGATGCCCCAGCGCCAGCAGCGCGACGCCGCTAAGCGTCGCGATCGCTTCCGGCACGCCGTGCGGCAGGGTGAGCGCCAGCGCCATGACGGCAAGGCCCATGCCACCGATCAGCGTCGGCAACCGCTGCCCATGGCGCAAAAAGCCCACGCCCAGCGCGACGATGCCGAGCAGGACGGCCAGGCCGAGGCCGATTTCGTGGATCGCCGGATGCAGCAACGTGCCGCCGACCGACGCCAGCAGCGCCATGACCGCGATGGTCGTCACGCAGTGCACCGCGCACAGGCCGGACAGGATGATCCCGAACCGGTCGAGTCGGCCTTCGTGCAACCAGGTTCGGGCGGTGGTGCTGCGCATGCACCCCCTATGCCCCGAATTGCGCGAAGTTACAACATATCGTTTCATGGCTGCCCAAACGCCGCCGCACGCGCCGGGTTCGACGGGGCCACGAAAAAGTCCCGCCCTCAACGTTTGCGCGTTACCATCAGGTCGGGCTTGGCGGGCGGTTTCCAGCCGGCGGGCGGTTCGACCCGTTGCCGGCTGGTGCCCAGCCCCATCGCACCGGGCGCCTGCCGGGTCAGCCCCGCCGTGTCCGCCGCTTGCGCGGCGTTGGGATCGGCACCGCCGCGCAGCAGGTTGATCCGGTCGCGCAACCGCGATGCGGTTTCGAAATCCATCGCCGCGGCGGCGGCTTCCATCCGGGCGCGAAGCGTCTCGATCGTATCGGTCATGCGACCCGAACGCGCGAGACGCCGCGACGGATCATCGCCAGTCGAACGCCAGTGGCGCCTCGCGGAACGCAAACCGGTCGAGATGGCGCGCGACCGCCCCCTTCAGCCCGTCCAGCTGCTCCGCCGACGTCGCGTCGATCCGCACGTTCAGCGCATCGGAGGCGGCATCGAACGTCACCAGCGCGTCGCCGGGATGGCTGGCGCCGCGCGCGTCGCGGGGGAAGACCACCGTACCGTGGTCGGCGTCGAACTCGACGGTCAGGTTATGCTGCCAATGCTTGCACAGCTGCTGGAGGTACCGGCTGGCCTGCGCAGTCGGCACCGCGGCGTGGGTCGTGAAATCGGTCATAGGCGTTCAACTTTCTGCGCCGCTTCGTCGAGGATCGCGGCAATGGCGTGGAGGGTGTCGGTGTCGACGTCCGGCCCGGCGAGCCGGTGGTGGAGCGCGGCGCGCAGGTTGGCGCGGGCGCGGTGGATCGGGCCGGCATCGGTGCGGGCACGGTGTTCGCCCAGCGCCTGCAACCGTGCGAAGAGGTCGGCGACCTGTTCGGCATCCTGCGCCAGCTGCGCGCTGCCCGCCTCGGTCACGGCGAACAGCTTGCGCGTGCCCTCGCTCGCCTGTTCCTCGATCAGTCCCATGTCGGTCAGCAGCGTCAGTGTCGGATAAACGACGCCGGGGCTGGGCGCATAGGCGCCGCCGGTGCGCGCCTCGACCGCGCGGATCAGGTCGTATCCGTGGCGTGGCGCCTCGGCGATGAGCGCCAGCAGCACCAGCTTCAGTTCGTCACCGCCCAGCACCCGGCCCCGCGGCCCGCCGCCATGTCGGCCACGACCACCCGGACCCGGCCCGCCGGTCCATGACGCATATCCCATTCCAAATCGCATTCTCATTCTCCGATATATCTTAGACACCAAGATATATCTTGAAACGGTTCTTGCAAGAGGCGTTTGGCGGTTTTTTGCGAAGGCCTATATTCGGGCCATGTCCGACCTGTTCGCCGACTTCGCTCCGCCCGTTCCCGACCCGCCCGCCGCTGGGCCGCTGGCCGATCGCCTGCGCCCGACCACCCTGTCCGATGTCGTCGGGCAGGATCACCTGACCGGACCGGAGGGTGCGATCGGACGGATGGTGGCGGCGGGAAAGCTGTCGTCGATGATCCTGTGGGGACCGCCCGGCACCGGCAAGACGACCATCGCCCGGCTGCTCGCCGATGCGGTCGGCCTGCGCTATGCCCAGATTTCGGCGGTCTTCTCCGGCGTCGCCGACCTGAAGAAAGTGTTCGCCGAAGCGCGCGACCACGCCCGGCTGGGCCGCAAGACGCTGTTGTTCGTGGACGAAATCCACCGCTTCAACCGCGCGCAGCAGGATGGCTTCCTGCCCTATGTCGAGGATGGCACGGTGACGTTGGTCGGTGCCACGACCGAGAACCCGTCGTTCGAACTGAACGCGGCGCTGCTCAGCCGGTCGCAGGTGCTGATCCTCCACCGCCTCGGTGCCGATGCGTTGAACGAGCTGCTCGCGCGCGGCGAGGCACTGGAGGAACGGCCCCTGCCCCTGACCGACGCGGCGCGCGCGGCATTGGTGGCGAGCGCCGATGGCGATGGCCGGTTCTTGCTCAATCAGGCGGAGACGTTGTTCTCGATTCAACTGCCCGAACCGCTCGATCCCGCCGGGCTGTCGGCGCTGCTGCAACGGCGGGTCGCGGTGTATGACAAGGATCGCGAGGGGCATTACAACCTTATCTCCGCGCTCCACAAATCGCTGCGCGGATCGGACCCGCAGGCCGCGCTCTATTACATGGCGCGGATGCTGACGGCGGGTGAGGAACCGCTCTATGTCCTGCGCCGGCTGACCCGCTTCGCCAGCGAGGATATCGGCCTCGCCGATCCGCAGGCGCTGGTGCAATGCCTCGCCGCCAAGGACGCCTATGAGTTCCTCGGCAGCCCGGAGGGAGAACTGGCGATCGTGCAGGCGTGCCTCTACCTCGCCACCGCGCCCAAATCGAATGCGGCGTACAAGGCGCAAAAGGCGGCGTTCAAGGCCGCGCGCGAGACGGGATCGCTGATGCCTCCCCCCTCGATCCTCAACGCCCCGACCCGGCTGATGAAGGACATCGGCTATGGCAAGGGCTATGCCTATGACCATGACCAGCAGGACGGGTTTTCGGGCGCGAATTACTGGCCGGAGGAGATGCCCCCGGCACGCTTCTACGAACCGACCGGGCGCGGGTTCGAACAGCGCATCGCCGAACGCATGGCATGGTGGGACGAACGGCGGCAGACATCGTGACCCGCCGCTTCACGCGGTTTGCGGCGATCGACTGGTCGGGACAGGCGGTGGCGCGCCCCGCTGGGCTGGCGGTGGCGGAGGCGCATGACGATGGCCCCGCGCTCGTCACCCGCGACGGCGGCTGGTCGCGCGAGGGCATTCTCGACTGGCTGACGATGCTGGCGGATACCCAGGCGGACATGCTGATCGGGCTGGACCTGTCGCCCGCCCTGCCCTTCGTCGATGCCGGCGGCTATTTCCCCGACTGGCCCGGTTCGCCCGACGACGCCCGCGCGCTATGGGCGATGGTCGATGCCATGGCCGCCGGCGATCCGCATCTGGCGGCGACGTCGGTGGTGGACGACGCCGAACTGTCGCGCCATTTCCGCCGGCATCGCGCGCTCGGCGACCGCTTCGGACAGGGACGCGGGCGGTTGCGACGGTGCGAGGAACGGCAGCGCGCGGCAGGGTTCTCTCCGACCAGTTGCTTCAACCTGGTCGGCGCGGCGCAGGTCGGCAAATCAAGCCTGACGGGGATGCGGGTGCTGCACCGGCTGGCGGGGCGGATACCGGTCTGGCCGTTCGATCCGCTGCCGCCATCGGGGCCGGTGATCGTCGAAATCTACACCACCATCGCCGCGCGGGCCGCCGGGGTCCGCGCCGGGCGCAGCAAGCTGCGCGATGCCGATCAGCTGGACGCCGCGCTGGCGGTATTGGGCAGTGCGCCGCATGCGCCCTCCCCCCGCTATGACGATCACGCGACCGATGCGCTGCTGACCGCCGCGTGGCTCCGCGGGGTCGCGCACGATCCGGCGCTGTGGTCGCCGCCGGCACTGTCGCCCCGTGTCGCGCGTACCGAAGGCTGGACCTTCGGCGTGGTTTGAGATTGTGGTTCGACACACCGCTTGGTAAGCGAGTTTTGGCGTGCCCCGTTACGTTAATGGTAAACGGCTTCCTTTGTAACGAAGAGACGCGGGTTCGATTCCTGCACGGGGCACCAGCCGATTAGTTGAGGCTCGCGCGCAATCGCCCCGCGACATCCTCCAGCGTCACCCCGGCCAGCTGATCCGTCCCCTCGCCCGCGCGAAGCACGGTGGCAATGTTCAGCATGATCTGCGTCACATGATCGATCGACTGCAGGCCGGTCAGGTGCCGGCGCAGCGTCGTTTCGTCGCTGCCGAGTTCAAAGGCAAGCTCGCCGAGCAGGCGCGACGCCCGCTCCAGCTCGCCGGCCAGCGCCTCGCCCAGTTCGGGCGAGGCGACGGAGATCGCCGGCGCGCTCATTTCGAGCACAGTTTCAGGACGCCGGCGGCCAGCGCATCGGCCGCCACGGGCTGCGTCACCATGCCGCGCGACAGGGTATGGCCACCGCCGCTTTCGGCCGGCGCAAAGGCATAGCCGCCCGCGCCCAGCATCGCCTTCAGCCCGCCGCCGCCATCTTCGCTGCTGTCGAGGAACAATACGCCGGCCGCGTTCGAACCCGCCGCCTTGGCGGCAGCGGCGAACAGCAGCGAGATCGACGGCCGCTCGCCCGCCACCGGATCGCGCGCCAGCAGGCGCAGCTTGCCCGACGGCCATGCATCGACCACGACGTGATGGTCGCCCTGCGGCGCGAAATAGATCGTGCCCTGCTCGATCGCCATGCCGTCCTGCGCGACGACGACCTTCGGCGCGACCTGCGACCCCAGCTTTTCGACCATGCCGTTCACCAGCCCCGGCCCCAGATGCTGGACGACGATCGTCGGCGGGCAATTGGGCGGGAACTGCCCGAACAGGTTGAACAGCGACGCGGTGCTCGACGCATCGCCGCCGACCACCAGCAGGCGGCCGTTCCAGTCGATCGGGCGCGCGGCCGATGCGACCTTGGGCACCTTCACCGGGGCGTTGCGCGCCGACTTGATACGCTTGCCGAGCTTCGCGATGATCGCGTTCAGCTCGGCCGGCGCCGCCACGCGCGGCTTGGGCAGGCAGTCGATCGCGCCCAGGCGCAACGCCTCGATCGTCTCGCCCGCGCCGTCGGTCGTGCGGGTGGAGAACATGATGACCGGCATGGGCTTGGTATCCATGATCTCGGCCAGATATTCGATGCCGCTCATCCCCGGCATCTCGACGTCCAGCGTCATGACGTGCGGCTTGAGCGACGCCACCATCGAACGCGCCTCGGCCGCGCCATCGGCCAGTCCGACGACCTCGACACCCGGAATCCGTTCCAGCGCGCCCGAAATGAGCGCCCGCATGGTCAGGGAGTCGTCGACGACGAGGACCTTGGTGCTAGCAGCCATGATGTGATTGTCCCAAAAAGATTACGCGGTACTTCAAGCGGCTTCGGCGACCGGCTGGTCGACCAGTCGGTCGAGCGCCAGCACCAGGATCATGCGATTGTCGATCGTCGCCAGCCCTTCGAGGAATCGCGACGCCTCGGCATCGCCGATATCGGGGATCGGCTGCATGGCATCGGGGTGGATCGACACGATGTCGTTCACCGCATCGACGATGATCCCCTGCAGCTGTTCGCCGATCCGCACGACGATGATGACGTGGCGCGCCGACGGATCGGTCACGCCCCAGTTCAGCCGATGGCGCAGGTCGAATACCGGCAGCACGACGCCGCGCAGGTTCACGACACCGCGGACATAGGGCGGCACGTTGGGCAGCGGGGTGGCCGGCGACCATGCGCGGATCTCGCGGATCGCCATGATGTCGACGCCCAGGATCTGGTCGCCCAGCTGAAAGGTGATAAGTTGGCGGGACATGGGAGTTTCCTTGATCGCGCTTGGGGTCAGTGCAGGACGCGCCGGATCGCGGCGGCCAGCTTTTCGGGGTGGAACGGCTTCACGATCCAGCCGGTAGCACCGGCGTCACGCGCACGCTGCTTCTTTTCGTCGGAACTCTCGGTAGTTAGCACGAGAATCGGCAGGCTGCGACGCCCCTGCCCGCGGACTTCGGCGATCAGGCCGAACCCGTCCATGCGCGGCATGTTGATGTCGGTGATCAACAGGTCGGGCTGGAACCCGTCCAGCTTTTCCAGCGCATGAACGCCGTCCTCGGCCTCCACGACGCTGTATCCCAGATCGGTCAGCGCGACCCGCAGCAACATTCGCATGCTGGGCGAATCGTCGACGGTCATGATCGTCTTGGCCACGGTAAGAGGCTCCCTCGGTGCAGATTCGGTCATCAGAAAAACTCCACGTCGCCGACGGCGGCGGGCGGTGGCGGTGGTGCGCGCACGACGATCGGCGGCGGTGCGGTATCGACGACCGACCGGCATCGCGCCAACCCGACCGCCGCGCGAAACTCGACCCGACGCGCCTGGGTGCCGCCGACATCCTCACCGACCAGCGCGATGCGTTCGTCGCGCAGGAAGGTGCGGGCAAAGGCGATGTTGGCGCCGCCGATATCGCGGAACCCCGCGCGCATCGTCGCCCCGCCAAAGATGCGCGCGCGCATCCGCGACCGCGCCGCGCCACGCGCCAGCATCGCGTTGATCAGCACTTCCATCGCATACACGCCGTAACGCTGCATCGACGCCGGGTCGGACGCGTTGCCGTCCGCCAGCAGGTAATGGTTGATCCCGCCGATCTGGGCGATCGGGTCGTAGAAGCACGCGGCGACGCAGCTGCCGAGCACCGTCGTCAGCACGACATCGCGTTCGTTGCTGACCTGGGTCTCGCCCTGTGCAACGGTTACCCGCCGCAGTCCGTCACGGGTCGCCAGCGCGCTCATGCGGCGCATTCCGCCAACAGACGCGCGGCGATCTTGCGCAGCGGCAGCTGTTCGGTGACCGCGCCGATCTGCTGCGCGATCGCGGGCATGCCATAGACGACACTGGTCGCCTTGTCCTGGCCGAAGGTCATCGATCCGCAGCCGCGCATCGCCTTCATCCCCTCCGCCCCGTCACATCCCATGCCGGTCAGGATCGCGGCGGTCGCATCGCGGCCCGCCAGGCGCGCGACCGAATGGAACAGCCGGTCGACCGACGGGCGATGGCCGTTCACCTTGTCGCCTTCGACCAGGCGGCAATGGCGCCGGTCGCCCGATCCGCCGATCTCCATATGCCGTTCGCCGCCAGGCGCGAGATAGACCTTGCCCACCGCCAGCGGTGCGCCCGCGCGCGCTTCCTCGACGCTCGGCGCGCACAGCCGGTTGAGCCGCGCGGCAAAGCTCGGGGTAAAGGTCGCCGGCATATGCTGGACGATGACGGTCGGCGGGCAGTTGGCAGGAAAGCCCGACAGCAGCTCGATCAGCGCCTCGACACCGCCGGTCGACGCGCCGATCGCGATCATCGCGCCGGGACGCGGGGTATAGGTTGCACGTTCCTGCACCGGTGCGGCGGCGCGCACCGGCGTGGCACGCGCGGCCGGGCGCGCGGTGGCGGCGGCGCGGACCAGCTCGGTCAGCTCCGACGTGCAGGCGGCATCGGTGCCGGCCATCAGCCGCGTCTTGTCGAAACAATCGAACGCGCCGCGTTCCAGCGCGGTCAGGCTGGCCTCGGCGCCTTGCGCGGTCAGCGTCGACAGCATGACCACCGGCGTCGGGCGCAGCCGCATCAGCCGTTCGAGGAAGTCGAGCCCGCTCATCCCCGGCATCTCGATGTCGAGCGTCACGACATCGGGGTCGAGCGCCTTGATCTGCGCGCGTGCCTCGTCGGCGCTCGCGGCGGTGCCGACGACCTCGATCCCCGGATCGGCAAGCAGCCGGCGGCGAATGATCGCCTGCATCGCCATCGAATCATCGACGATGAGGGTGCGGACGCTCATGCGGCGATCTTCTGATATGCGGTGCGGCCGATGCAGCGGAACTTGTCCTGCACCGCGCCGATCAGCCGCTCCGAATGACCGATGTAGAGCATCCCCCCAACCTCCAATCGCTCGCCGAGCCGCGCCAGCAGGCGTTCTTTTGTGGGCTCGTCGAAATAGATCATGACATTGCGACAGAAGATCGTGTCGAACCGCCCCTTGAACGGCCAGTCGCCGAGCAGGTTGAGCGGCTTGAACGCGATTCCCTCGCGAAGGACCGGATCGACGACAAGGCTGTCGCCGTCCCCCCCGGTCCATACGGAACGCAGCGATGCGGGTACGGTCCGCATCGTTTCCTTCGAATACCGGCCGGCGCGCGCGGTGTTCAGCACGCTTGGCGACACGTCGGTCGCCAACAGGCGCAGGTCGGCCTTCAACAGTCGCTGAGCGGCGGCGCGGTCGGTGCCGAACATCGCCATCAGCCATGAATAGGGTTCCTCGCCGCTCGAACACGCCGCCGACCACAGCCGCACCCGCCCGCCCTTTGCCAGCCGGTCGGCGAGCGACGGCCAGATCCGCTCCACGAAATCCTCGAAATGATGGTTTTCGCGAAAGAAGCTGGTGTGGTTGGTGGTCAGCGCGTCGATCGCCCGGCCGCGTTCCTCGGCATCGCGGCCGATATGCGCCACATAATCGGCAAAGCTGCCGAAGCCGCATGCCCGCACGCGCGGCGCGATCCGGCCATAGACCAGCTGCGCCTTGCCATCGGGCAGCAGGATGCCGACCTCGTCATACACCAGCGCCGCGATGGCGCGGTGGTCGCCGGGGTGAAATTCGAATTCACGCGCGCGGCTGTTGTCGAGGGCGGCGGCCCGGTTCATGCGGCGATCGCCGCGGTCGGACGGTTGGCGAAGCGGCCGCGCGTCGTCAGCGCATCGACATCGGCGATCAGCGCGACGCGCCCGTCGCCCAGGATCGTCGCGCCCGCAACGCCGTCGATCGCCTGGTAATTCGCCTCCAGGCTCTTCACGACCACCTGCCGCTGATCCTGAATGGTATCGACCAGCAGCGCGGCCTGGCCATGGTCGCCCTCGACCACGATCAGCACGGCGTTCGTCGGGTTCCGCTCGGCCCCCTCGATGCCCAGATAGTCGGCGATGCGCAGCACCGGCACGTACGACCCGCGCACGTCGAGCAGCGTGCCGTCCGGCCCCAGCCGGCTGAGCGTGTCGTCGTCGGGGCGCAGGCTTTCGACGATATGGCCCAGCGGAATGACGAAGGTCTGCTGGCCCACGGTCACGATCATGCCATCGAGCACCGCCAGCGTCAGCGGCAGGCTGAGCGAAAAGCTCGACCCGAAGCCTTCGCGCGACTGGATGCCGATACGGCCGCCCAGCGCCTGGATGTTCTTGCGCACCACGTCCATGCCGACGCCGCGTCCGGACACGTTGGTGATGGCCGCCGCGGTCGAGAAGCCGGGCGCGAAGATCAGGTTGTCGATCTCCTCATCGCTCAGCACCGCATCGGGCAGGATGATGCCCTTCTCGATCGCCTTCGCCTTCACCCGTGCGCGGTTGATCCCCTGTCCATCGTCGGACACGGTGATGACGATGCGGCCCGACTGGTGCGCGGCGGCCAGGCGGACGACGCCCTCGGCCGACTTGCCCGCCGCGACGCGAACGTCGGGCATTTCCAGGCCATGGTCGACGGCGTTGCGGATCAGGTGGGTCAGCGGTTCGCCGATGCGTTCGACCACCGTCTTGTCGACCTCGGTCATCTCGCCATCCACCTCCAGGCGGACGCGCTTGCCGGTCTCGCCCTCCAGTTCGCGGACGATGCGCGGCACGCGGCTGAACACCGTCTTCATCGGCTGCGCACGGATCGCCATCGTCGATTCCTGCAACTCGCGCGTCAGATGTTCGAGGTCGCTCAGTTCCGAGATGCCGCCCATCTGGTTTTCGGCCAGCCGCTGCGCCAGCATCGCCTGCGTAATCACCAGCTCGCCGACCAGGTTGACCAGCCGGTCGAGCTTGTCGAGGTCGACGCGGATCGTCTGCGCCGGCGGTGCCACAGCAGCGGCCGGGGCAGCGGCACGCGGCGCGGCCGGTTCCGCCGCGACCGGCGACACAGCGGGCGCAGGTGCCGGCGCGGCAACCGGGGCGGGAGCAGGCGGCGGCGGCGGCGCGGCGACCTCCGGTTCGGCGACGACCGCTACCGGCGCGCTTTCCATCGAATCGAGCAGGTCGAACAGCGCGTCGACGCTATCCTCCGCCATCGCCGGTTCGGCATCGCCGCGCGTCAGCGTGATCGCGCTTGGGTCGCCGAATTCGAACACCGCGCGGATGTCATCCTCGGCAACGCTGGCGGGCAGCGCGACGTCCCACGCCAGATAGCCGCATTCGGGGTCCATCATGTCCAGCGGCGGCAGCGCGGCGCGGTCGCACGACGTCACCTTGCCGCCCAGCATCGTCAGTTCGCGCAGCAGCAGCAGCGGTTCGGCACCATGTTCGAACGCCTTGGACCCCGGCGTATAGCGCAGGCGCCAGCCATTGGCGGCATCCGCGCCGTCCTCCGACTGCGCCACATCGCCCAGCATCGACATCAGGTCGTCGAAATCGTCGGAAATGGCGACCGCCGGCGCGGCATCCGCCGCCGGCGCCGCCGCGGCCTTGGGCTCCGTATCGCCCCCGGCGGCCGCGACCAGCCGTTCCAGCATCGCCGCATCGGCCGGCGGCGTATCGCCGTCGCGCGCCGCCGCCACATGGTCGGCCAGCACGTCGAACGCCCCCACCACCACGTCGAGCAGCGCGGGCGTCAGTTCCAGCGTACCGTTGCGGATCAGGTCGAGCAGCGTCTCATACTGGTGGGTATAGGCCTGCAACCGTTCGTGCCCGAACGCGCCCGCCCCGCCCTTGATCGAATGGACGCAGCGGAAGACGCCGTTGATCGTTTCCGAATCGCGGTCGCCGTCGCGCAGCAACGCGAAATTGCCTTCCATCGCGGCAAGGCCTTCCTCGCACTCCTGGAAGAAGATCTGCTGGATTGCGTCGAGGTCCATGAAATTCGCTCCGGATCAGGCGGCGATAAGGGTGTCGAGGGCCGCCAGCGTCGCCATGTCGGCGAACACCGGACTCGCGCCGACGATGCGGAAATCCTGGCCCGATTCCTCCGCCGCGACTTCGGCAGCGGCCAGCACCTGCAGGCACGCTTGGCCGATCCGCTCCACGCCCGACGCATCGAGCAGGATCGGGGTGCCGGTGCCGATCGCATCGCGCAGCGTCTGGCGCAGCGCGGCGGCGGCGGGGGTATCGAGTACGGCAGGAAGAGCGATGGTCATGGGCGTATCCCGGAAAAGGAGGTCGCTGGCAGGGATTGGGATCAGAATTCGGTCCAGTCGTCTTCATC
This sequence comes from Sphingomonas sp. Leaf9, assembly GCF_001421355.1. Taxonomy (GTDB): domain Bacteria; phylum Pseudomonadota; class Alphaproteobacteria; order Sphingomonadales; family Sphingomonadaceae; genus Sphingomonas. The sequence goes on from NZ_LMKC01000001.1 coordinate 258,440, forward strand.
CACGACCATCGCGGCCGCGGTGGCGGCACTGCCGCTGGCGGCGGCCTTGCGGCGGGGTGGCGGCGACGACGGGGCCATGTCGCGGCTGACCTGCGCGACGCGGGCCTGCAACCGGTGGACGGCGCTCTGGGTCGGTGCATGGCGCGGAGCGGAAGCAACCTTGGCCGCGGCATAGGTGCCATGGCGCAGCGTGAAGCGGTCGACCTGCCGCGCCAGCTCCTGTGCTTCTTCGGCCAATGTGCGGGCGGCGGCGGTCGCCTGTTCGACCATCGCGGCGTTTTGCTGGGTCACGCCGTCCATCTCGTTGACGGCGGTGTTGACCTGTTGCAGCCCGGTCGCCTGCTGATCGGCCGAGGTGGCGATGGTGCCGACCAGCGCGCTGATCTCGCCGATGCGCCCGATAATCCGCTGCAATGCCTTGCCGGTTTCGCTGACCAGTTCGACACCGGTCGCGACCTGTTCGGACGATGCGTTGATCTTGGCCTTCACGTCCTTGGCGGCGTCGGCCGAACGCTGCGCCAGCGCGCGCACTTCGGACGCGACGACCGCGAACCCCTTGCCCGCGTCGCCGGCACGGGCGGCTTCGACCCCGGCGTTCAGCGCCAGCAGATTGGTCTGGAATGCGATGCCGTCGATGACGGTGATGATATCGCCGATCTCGCCCGATGCCCGTTCGATGCCGTGCATCGCGTCGACCGCGCGGCGGACGACATCGCCCGACTGTTCGGCCTCGTCACGGGTTTCGCTGACGACCGCATGGGCGCGGGTGGCGCCGGCGGCGGTTTCGCGCACTGTGCCGGTGATCTGGTCCATCGCGGCGGCGGTTTCCTCCAGGCTCGCGGCCTGCTGCTCGGTACGCTGCGACAGGTCGTCCGATGCCTTGCGAATGTCGTTGGCGCCGCTGTTGATGCCGCTGGTCGCCTCGCGCACCGCCGCCAGCACTTCCGACACCGCGTCCATCGCCGCGTTGAAATCGATGCGCAGCCGTTCGTAATCGGCGGGGAACGGGTCGGCGATGCGATAGCTGACGTCGCTGGCGGCAAGGCGCGACAGCCCCTCGCCCAGCCGGCCGACCACCTGCTTCTGGCCGGTCGCCGCGTCCTTTACCGACTGGCCGTTCGCCTGGAACACCTGCATCGCGCGCGCCATGCGGCCGATACAGTCGCGATGGTCGGCATGCTCGATCGTGCGCGACAAATCGCCGGCGGCAATCGCCTCCATTCCCACGACCGAATCGACATAGGGGTTGCAGACGGCGCTGCGGAACACGACCGCCAGCACGATAGTGACGCACAACGCCGCCACTGCCGCACCCAGCAGGATCGGCGCCGACGCCATGCCGCCCAGCGCCGCCGCCGTGGTGGCGACCGGCACGGCCACCAACAAGGCATAGACCGTCCCCATCACGGTAAACTTCAGACGGATCGGGGCGTCTTTGCGAAACCAACGCATCATTCATGTGCTCCAAACGAACTTTGTCACATCCCCCCGGACTGCATTGCTCGCTTGGATATCGAGGTACCGATCTCCGTATAATTTCTGGTTAATGTCGAAGATGCGTGGAACTGCGTACCGTCACGACCGATCGGCGCAGTTTCGGATACTGGATATTATCGTTCCAGATCATGATGTTATCCGATTCATCGAATTGACAGCGCCGGACAAAGTGGTAGCGATACCATTACCGGACAATCCGGCGACACGATGGGCGGAACGAACCGCACCACGCATCAGGGGAGTTTTCGCATGAGAGGTCATCTTCTCGGCAATCTGGCGCGCAGCGCCTCCGCCATCACTCTGGCCGCAGCTTTGGTCGCACCCGGCATCGCCGCCGCGCAGACCGGCGACACCGCCGTCAATGCCCAGCCTGGCGCCACCGAAGGCACCGCCGGCAGCACCGCACAGCAGACCGGCCAGGACCCGGTGCAGGACGGCGAGGAAATCGTCGTCACCGGCATCCGCGCCTCGCTGAACCGCGCGATCGATATCAAGCGCAACTCGGCCGGCGTGGTCGACGCGATCAGCGCCGAGGATATCGGCAAGTTCCCCGACACCAACCTCGCCGAGTCGCTGCAGCGCATCACTGGCGTGTCGATCAACCGGGTGAACGGCGAAGGATCGCAGGTGTCGGTGCGCGGCTTCTCGGGCGGGTTCAACCTCGTCACGCTGAACGGCCGCCAGCTCCCCGCCTCGAACGTCGACACCAGCGGCGCGGGCGATTTCGCACGCGGCACCGGGCGTTCGTTCGACTTCCAGAATCTCGCATCGGAAGGCGTATCGGCGCTGGAGGTCTACAAGACCGGCCGCGCCTCCATCCCGTCGGGCGGCATCGGCGCGGCGATCAACGTCGTTACCCGCAAGCCGCTGGACTCGCGGGAGGATGGCGTCACCGGCTCGTTCGGCGTGAAGGCACTGCACGATGTCAGCACGATGGAGGGCGAAGGCGCCCGCGTGCTTCCCGAAGTGTCGGGTCTGCTCAGCTGGCGCAACGACGCGCGCACCTTCGGCCTGTCGGTCTTCGGCAGCTTCCAGCGCCGCGACAGCACCTCGGCCCAGAGCGCGCCGAACTATTTCACGGTGGTCCCAACCGCCGACGTGCTCAACCCCGCCGGTCCTTACGTCAACGGCCAGACCCAGATCGAGAACCGGCCGACCACGCCGTTCACGCTGGTTCCCAACGACAGCCGCTACCAGTTTTCGGAAAACAAGCGGGAACGCATCAACGGCCAGGCGGTGTTGCAGTTCGCGCCGACCGAACGGCTGACCTTCACCGCCGACGCGCTGTTCGCGCAGAACCGGCTGGAGGAACAGCGCAGCGAGCAGACCAACTGGTTCAACCGCCCGTTCGGCCGGATCAAGTTCAACGGCAACGACGTGATCGCCACGCCCGATTTCATCTCGGAAACGATTAACGGCGTGAAGGACCAAGGCTTCGAGCAGCAGTTCCGCGCCACCAAGACCCAGCTTCAGTCCTATGGCCTGAACGGCAAGTGGCAGATGACCGATCGTCTGACGCTGAACGTTGATGGCTATCATGCCGTGTCGAAGTCGACGCCCGATGCCCCCAACGGAACGTCGGTGACATTGATGTCGCTTGGCGCGCCGGTCATCAGCAGCCAGGCGATCGATTATAGCAGCGGCTTCCCCCGCGTGACGCAGACGATCAACGATTCGATCAACGGCAATGGCAACGGCGTCCTCGACCTCGGCGACGTCGGCACGCAGATTTCGCGCACCAACACCGCCACCCAACGCCAGCGGATCAACGGCGGTCGTGCAGATTTCGGCTGGGACCTGGGCGGCGGCAGCCGGTTCGATTTCGGCGGCACCTACACCGACTCGCAAATGACCAGCCAGCGGGTGCAGACGCAGCAGCAGCTGGGCGACTGGGGCATCACCGATCCGGGCATCGTCCAGCGGCTGGCGTCGAACGTGGTCAAGACCTTCTGCCTCGACTGCAAGTTCGACAAGTTCAGCACCGCCGATGTGAAGCGCACTGCCTTCCGCGGCAACGCCGTCGTCCTGAACGACATCTTCTCGAACTTCTACGCCGCCAACCCGATTTCGACCACCGCCAACGACAATGATACGGTCGGCGAGAAGGTCTGGGGCGTCTATGGGCAGATCACCTGGAAGGGTGAGATCGCCGGCCGCCCCGCGAACCTGCTGTTCGGCACCCGCTATGAAGAAACGAAGGTCCGCTCTGTCGCGATCCAGGCGATCCCGTCGGCGCTGAAGTGGGATGCGGATAACGACTTCTCGGCGGTCGTCGCAGCCTCCGGCTCGCCGGTCGTCCAGCGCGGCAACTATACCAACCTGCTGCCGGCGGTCGATTTTAACATCGAGGTGTTCGACAACTTCATCGCCCGCGCGTCGGCAAGCCGCACGCTTGCCCGGCCCGACTTCGGCGACCTGTTCGCGTCGACAACGGCCGGCCCGCCGACGCGTCCGGTCGCACTGGGCGGCCGTCCGACCGGCCAGTCGGGCAATGCCAGCCTGCTTCCGCTCGTGTCGGACAATTTCGACCTGTCGGTCGAATGGTATTTCAAGCCGTCGAGCTATGTGTCGGTCGGGTTCTTCGACAAACGGGTGCGCAACTTCATCGGCAAGGGCGTGTTCAACCGCAGCCTGTTCGACCTGCGCGATCCGTCGTCGGGCGCGGCGGGCACCCGTTCGGGAACCGCATTGGCGCGGCTACAGGCGCTGGGTGCCGACCTGAGCGACGTGAACCTGTTCACCTACACCGCACTTCTTCAGCAGAACGGCGGCAACACTGCCCAGGCCGATGCCACGTTCCAGGCAAATCGCGTCAATGGCGGCGCGCTGAATCAGGATTATGTGAACAGCGTCCTGCAGGCGATCGACATCTACGCTAACGGCCAAGACCCGCTGTATAACTTTGCCGTGGAACAGCCGATCAACAACCGCGAGGGCCATATCTATGGCTTCGAACTCGCAGGTCAGTACTTCTTCGGCAACACCGGCGTCGGTGTCCAGGCCTCGTACACGAAAGTCTATGGCGACGTGAACGCCGACATCGCGGCCGATCCGAACGTCAATGTGTTCGCGCTGACCGGGCTGGGCGACAGCGCCAACGGATCGATCATTTATGACAAGAACGGCCTGTCCGCCCGCGTGACCTATAACTGGCGCGACAAGTTCCTGGCCGCGACCAATCAGGGCGACAGCCGAAACCCGTTGTTCGTCGCGCCGTTCGGCACGCTGGACTTCAACATCAGCTACGACCTGAACGACCGCATGGCGCTGTCGATCGAAGGGGTGAACCTGACCAGCGAGCCGCTGGTGCAATATGGTCGCGACCGTAACGCGTTGGTGTTCGCCCAGGAACTGAAGCCGCGCTTCCTGCTGGGGGCACGCTATCGCTTCTGATGCGGTCAAGTGACGGGAAAGGGGCGCCCTTCGCGCAAGGGCGCCCCTTTTCATCGCGCGCGATTGCCCTACCCTCACGCCAGCCCAAGGAAAGGTCCGCGTGTCGATGCCCCCCGTATCCCTCAACAACGTCGATCATCACGACCTGACCGTGCGGGTCGCGCACGGCGCCGACCATGGCGATGCGGTCAATCAGGTGCTGCTGTTCCCCAATGAATTCGAAGCGGCGCAGCGCGACTATCCGATCCTGTTCCGCCGCGACGACCGGGGCGGCCTCTATGCCGTCGCGCTGCTCGGCCTCGATCCCGATGACAATCTGTTTCTCGGCGACAGCGGCGAATGGCAGGCAAGCTATGTCCCCGCCGTCCGCCAGCGCGGCCCCTTCGGCCGCGATCGGGACAGCGGCGGTCTCACCATCGACCTGAGCGACCCGCGTGTCTCGCGCGGCGACGATGGCAATCCGCTCTACCTCCCGCACGGCGGCACCGCGCCCTATCTGGCGCATGTCGAGGGGGTGCTGGACGTGATCCACGAGGGGCAGCAGATCAATGCGCCCCTGTTCGCCGCGTGGCAGGCCGCCGACCTGCTGCGCCCGACCAATATCGAACTCGACCTGGGTGATGGGCAGAGCTGCACGATCACCGACATCTTGGTCGTCGCCGACGATGCGCTCGACGCGCTGACCGCCGACCAGCTGGCGGCGCTGCATGTCAGCGGCGCACTGCGCGCCGCGTTCATGGCCAGCGCGTCGCTCGACAACATTCCCCGGCTGATCGACCGGCGGCAACAGCGGCACGGCGGCTGACATGCCGCGTCCGGTTCGCAGCATCGATGGTGCGGATGCGATCGACCTGCCGTCGCTGCTCGCCGCGAACGAACCGGTCGTGCTGCGCGGGTTCGCCGCCGATTGGCCGCTGGTCGCGGCGGGCCGGGCGGGTGCGGAGCGGGCCATTGCCTATCTCAAGCAATTTGACGGCGGGCGTCCGATCGTCGGCTATACCGGCGAGCCGGCGATCGGCGGGCGCTTCTTCTACCGCGACGACTGGACCGGGCTGAATTTCGATGCCGCGCGGGTCGGATTGTCGGCGTATCTCGACCGGATCGCCAGCCATCTCGATGATCCGGATGCGCCGGCCTGCTACATCGGATCAACCGATCTCGACACGTACCTGCCGGGCCTGCGCCGCGACAACGACCTGTCGCTGCCGCCGCCGGCCCCCGGTCGGGCCGCGCCGCTGGCCAGCATCTGGATCGGCAACCGCACCGTCGCCGCGACGCATTACGACCTGTCGAACAACCTTGCCGTCTGCCTCGTCGGGCAGCGCCGCTTCACGCTGTTCCCGCCCGACCAGATCGCGAACCTCTATCCCGGCCCGCTGGAGCCGACGCCGGGCGGACAGGTGGTCAGCATGGTCGACCTGCGCGCGCCCGATCTCGATCGCTATCCCCGCTTCGCCGACGCACTGGGACAGGCGCAGATCGCCGACCTAAAACCGGGCGACGTCCTCTTCTATCCGGCGCTGTGGTGGCACAATGTCGAGGCGCTGGACCGCTTCAACGTCATGATAAACTATTGGTGGAACGACGCCCCCGCCTTTGCCGACAGCCCGATGACGACCCTGCTCCACGCCATGCTGTCGCTGCGCGAACGGCCGGCGGCGGAGCGCGCGGCGTGGGCCGCGATGTTCGATCATTATATCTGGCGTGGTGGCGACGATGCGCGTGCCCACTTGCCGCCCGAGATCCAGGGCGACCTCGCCCCGCTCGACCCCGCCGCCGCCCGGCGGCTGCGCGCGAAACTGTTGCAGAGATTGAACCGATGATGCGGATCGTGATCGCGGGCGGTGGCACCGCCGGCTGGCTGGCGGCAGCGCTGCTGACGCGACAGCTGGCGGGACTGGTCGAGGTGACCTTGGTCGAATCGGAGGCGATCGGCACGGTCGGCGTGGGCGAGGCGACGATCCCCACCATCCGCAGCTTCCACGCGCTGCTGGGCCTCGACGAGCGTGAGTTCATGGCGGCGACCGGGGCCAGCTTCAAACTGGGCATCGCGTTCGAACATTGGGCGCGCGCCGGCGATCGCTATCTCCACTCGTTCGGCGAAGTGGGCCGATCGACCTGGATGGGCGATTTCCAGCATTTCTGGCTGGAGGCGCAGCGACAGGGGGCGGCCGCCGATATCGGTGCCTACTGCCTCGAACACGAAGCTGCCGAGGCCGGTCGCTTCCTCGGTGGCCCCGACACGCCGCTCAACTATGCCTATCACTTCGACGCCGGCCGCTACGCTGCCTATCTGAGAGGGCGCAGCGAAGCGCAGGGCCTGACGCGGATCGAAGGAAAGATCGCGCAGGTCGAGCGCGACGGCGACAGCGGCGACATCGCTGCGCTGGTGCTGGACGATGGGCAGCGGGTGGCGGGCGACCTGTTCCTCGACTGCACCGGCTTCCACGCGCTGCTGATCGAACAGGCGCTGGGCGTCGGGTTCGAGGATTGGGGCCATTGGCTGCCCACCGACCGCGCGCTGGCGGTGCAGACCCGCGCCACCGGCCCGGCGCTGCCCTATACCCGCGCCATCGCGCACGACGCGGGCTGGCGCTGGCAGATCCCGTTGCAGCACCGCATAGGTAACGGCCTCGTCTACAGCTCGCGCCATCTGGGTGACGATGCCGCGCGCGACCGGCTGATGGCGTCGGTCGAGGGACAGCCGCTCACCGAACCGCGCCTCATCCGCTTTCGCACCGGACGACGGCTGGCGATGTGGGAGCGCAATTGCGTCGCGCTCAGCCTGTCGAGCGGATTCGTCGAACCGCTCGAATCGACCAGCCTGCATCTGGTGATGATCGCGCTGACCCGGCTGGTGCAGCTGCTCCCCTTCGGCCACCCCGGCGCCGCGGCGCGCACCCGCTTCAACGACCAGTCGCGCCGCGAGATCGAGGCGGTGCGCGACTTCGTGCTGCTCCATTATCACCTGAACCAGCGGCCCGAGCCGTTCTGGCGCGAACGGCGTGAGATCGCCCCGCCCGACAGCCTCAACGAACGTATCGCCTTGTTCGCGGAGGGCGCGCACACCTATCAGTCCGCCGACGACCTGTTCCGCACCGGATCGTGGACGCAGGTGATGCTGGGCCAGCGCCTGACGCCCGCCAGCTGGCATCCGCTGGCGCGTGCAATGCCACCGGGGGAATTGGGCACCGCGCTCGACGGGCTGCGCTCCAACATCGCCGCCACCGTCGCCCGCCTGCCGACGCATCAGCAGTTCCTCGACCAATATTGCCGCAGCGGCGATTGATCCGCCAACCGGGTCAGCCGTCGCCCCGGCGATAGGGATTGTGCATCTGGGACAGCCATCCCGTCACATGCTGCGGCACCGCCTCGACCGTGCCGCGCGGACGCCGCGCCGCCGCAACATCGATATGGCCGTGTTCGAACACCAGCCCCGCCCGGCCGTCATGCGCCCAGCGAACCCATCCTTCGAGATGGTGGAGCGTGCCCATCGTCACCAGCACCCGTGCACCGGAGGCCAGGTTGACCATATTGTCGATACAGACGCCTGCTTCGGACAGGTTGCGCACCCGGCATTCGACCACGCCTTCGCTGGATTCGACACGCGCGGTCAGGAACACGCTGTCCCGGCGCGGACGCGGGGGGAACGGGCCTTCAGGCGAATCGCTCATGCGCCTCACGCTATCCGCTCGATCGCTAAAACCCGGTTAACGCATCGGGAGCGATCGGAAATTGGTGCCCCTGGCCGGGCTCGAACCAGCACTCCTTGCGGAATCCGATTTTGAGTCGGACGCGTCTACCAATTTCACCACAGGGGCACGCAGGGCGCGTTAGCCGAAGCGACGCGCCCCCGCAACCGTCACGAAAACACGCGGTCGATATCGGCGCTGCCATAGGGGTCCTTGGGATCGGGCCCGAACCGGTTCGGCCCGCGCGTCCCCTCCGACACGTACAACACGAACAGCCAGATCCAGCCGATGATCGGCAGGAGGATGAGCAGCATCCACCATGCCGAGCGGTCGGTATCGTGGAGCCGGCGGAACGCGACGGTAAAGCTGGGCACCAGCAGCGCGAGGCTGGTCAGGGCGTTCAGCGGGCCGCTCCCCTCCCATCCGAACCCCAGCACATTGTCGACGATCGTCGTCGCGGCACCGATCAGAAAGCTGAACAGTACGAACATCCAATATTCCTGGCGACGCGAACGGCCGCGCACCTCGAAATACCGTCGCAGCGGCAGGATCATCCATTCCATGTCGGCACATTCCCCTCGTTACTGTTGCGCAATGTTTTGCAAGCCAGGGCGGGCAAGGCAACCGGTCAATTGACTGGTGCCCGCCGGCGATAGCTGAGCGCCTCCGCCACCTGCGCCCGTCCGATCGAGTCGGTGCCGCCCAGATCAGCGATGGTCCGGCTGACCCGCAGCACCCGGTGGAACGCCCGCGCTGACAGCCGCATCGCTTCCGCCGCCTGTGCCAGCAGCGCGCGCGCCGGTGCGTCGAGCGCGGCGGCACGTTCCAGCACCGCGCCGTCCGCCTCGGCATTAGTCCGGATGCCATCGGCGGCATAGCGTTCCCGCTGCGCCTGCCGCGCCGCCGCGACCCGCGCGGCGACTTCCGCCGACCCTTCGGCGGGCGGCGGCAGGACGAGGTCGGCGGCGCTGACCGCCGCCATTTCGATCGACAGGTCGATTCGGTCGAGCAGCGGCCCCGACACCTTCGCCTGATAATCGGCGGCACAGCGCGGCGCGCGGGCACAGGCCAGCGCCGGATCGCCCAGATGGCCGCAACGGCACGGGTTCATCGCCGCGATCAGCTGCACTCGCGCCGGAAAAGTGACATGCGCATTGGCCCGCGCCACGCTGACCTCACCCGTCTCCAGCGGTTGCCGCAGCGAATCGAGCACTGCCCGCTGGAACTCGGGCAGTTCGTCAAGGAACAGCACACCCAGATGCGCCATGCTGATCTCGCCCGGCTTTACCCTCAGGCCACCTGTGGATCGCCATCGGTTCGATGCACTGTGCGCAAGTTTCTGACCGGATCTTACCGCCGATTGACTACACTATGGGGAACGATAGCTTGCACTGGCGCTGCTTCTGCCCTCTCCAGACGTCATCGGAGCCAGTACCGTGACAGACTTGCCGAAACAGGTAATACCGCTGGGACAAGCGATGATCTCTGGAACCGTAGACGGCGACGACATTATGGCATCGCCCGAACGGCTCAGGATCGCGACGCTTAGAAAACCAGTGTTGGATCGGCTGCTCGCACTCCCCAAGCGGACGAATCGGGAGGTACGCATTGCGGCTGAAGAGCTAAACTGTTCAATTCGAACCGTATTTACCTTACTGAAAAGATACGGTGCGGCGCGGCGGCTCGCAGACTTGGCTCCGCGTAGACGCTCCTCATTGCTCGGCAGGAGCATGGTCGATGCACGTGTCGAGGCTATTATGGCCGAGGTGATCGCTTCTTATCACCTCAGTCGTATGAGACCCACTATCACTCAGACGATTCTGGAAATACGTCGGCGCGCTCAACAACTCGGCCTTGCGCTGCCCGATCAAAAGACTGTGCGAAAGCGCATAGCAGCCATCCCAGCGGTGCAAATTGTACGATCGCGTGAAGGTGCGAAGCGAGCGCGCGAACAGTTTGGTTTGGTGTCAGGCTCAACGCCCGAAACCGAGTTCCCCCTGCAACGAATCCAAATCGATCACACACGCGTCGATCTTATTGTCGTGGATGAAGCGCTGCGTCAGCCTCTTGAGCGGCCTTGGGTGACAGTTGCGATTGACGAATATTCCCGAGCCGTGCTGGGCTTTTATCTTTCACTAGAAGCGCCATCGTCTACGTCGGTCGGGCTGTGCCTAGTCCATAGCATTCTACCGAAAGATGGGTGGGCAGCACGGATCGGGCTCGTCCCCAAATGGCTTCCGTATGGCCGGCCCGACGAAATCTACACTGACAATGGATCGGATTTTCGATCCGAAGCCGTGGAGCTGGGTTGTCGATCTTGGGGCATGGTGATCAACTTTCGTCCCGGCGGGATGCCCCACTTTGGCGGGATCGTAGAGCGAGTGATCGGTACAGCAATGCGATCGCTGAGAACCTTGCCCGGTGCGACCGGCGGCTCGATAGCTGAACGCGGTGACGTTGATCCCGCCAAAGGCGCATCGCTGACGATGCAAGAGTTGGAGCTACTGCTCGCGACCTTCATCGCGGGTCATTATCATTGCAAAATCCATAGCCATCACGGAATGACGCCGAACGCGCGTTGGCAGGCTGGTATTTTTGGAGATCAGCAGCGAGCCGGTAGAGGCATCCCAACGCCAATCAACGATCCCGCAAGGCTATTGATAGACTTCCTGCCGATAGAGCGCCGGTCAGTGAACCGCCGGGGCATCCGGTGGGGTGGCATCCACTATATGGATGATATCCTTAGGCCTTATCTGGACGATCAAAGCCAGACCAAATTTGTTGTTCGGCGTGATCCCCGTGATGTCTCGCGTATCTGGTTTCTTTGTCCCGACGATAATATTTATTATCCGGTACGCTCGCGCGATATATCCCGCCCGAGTATTTCGGCATGGGAATTGGAAAATGCTCGCAAGCACCTGCGCGCTAGCGGCCAACGCGGTTATGACGAAACAGCGTTGTTCCAAGCCGCAGAGCTTCAACGAGAAATCGTTGCAAAATCTTTAGAGGCTCGCAAAGCCTCGCGAAAAAACCGGCTGGCGAAAGAGCGCCAGATAGGCGCGAGAATCAGTCAAAAATACTCGGAAACCCATCTCGACAGTCATGAGCCTGCTTCGGCATCCCCTTGGCGTCGCATCATTGACGATGATCTAAAAGGCGACGAATTTTACGAGGTCGATGAATGATCGATCGGGCCCGCGAACTCACTGCGACCGCTAAGGAGCTTTTAAACAGTTCTGACGATGAGCGGGTCGGCTCGCTCTCTCGAGAGCCGTTCGTGTCCTATGGGACAGCGAAGCGCATCTTGATCCGCATGAATGCCCTTCTGCACAGCCCTAGATCGCATCGGCCTGCAAGTATGCTTATTGCGGGCGCTACAAACAATGGAAAAACCATGCTCGTGCGCCGGTTCACCGACGCAAATTTGCCAGTCCATGACGAAGATGCGGATGCGGTGATCTGCCCCGTAATTTACATTCAGATGCCGCCGACCCCCGACGCTCGACAATTCTACCTCGCCATTCTCGAGAAACTTCATGTCCCGATCCAGCGGACAGCGGTCCTTAGCCACGTTCAGGCCCAAACACTAAAAATATGCAAGATTGTCGGACTTAAAGTCCTTATTATAGATGAGCTACATAATATACATGGCGGCAGGATTGAACAGCAAAGATATTTCCTAAATCTTCTTCGCTATATCTCAAACGAACTTGAAATACACATTATAGGATGTGGCCTAGCATCCGCATTGAGAGCACTGCAATCCGACGAGCAACTCACCAACCGCTTTGAACACTGGCCACTTCCGATATGGAAAAACGACAAAGCCTGTAAAGTGCTCCTGAACACGATCGAGTCCACATTACCACTACGACGACAATCGAGCTTGTCGGAAACAGAGATGATAGAGCGTATCTTAGGCCTTTCCGGGGGAACGATCGGCGAGATCGTTCGCCTAATTAGAGAAGCCGCTGAGACAGCGATACGGTCAGGAGCGGAGCGTATCGACACTAATCTGTTGGATGGTCTGGGATGGGTTGCCCCCGAGAACAGACGGCGAGCGGCTGAAGCTGTTTTAGGCCATCGCGGTTGACCGCAACCGAGCTCCTCCCCTGGCGACCAAGCCCGAAGCCAAACGAGCTATTCTCGTCGTGGTTACGGCGCTTAGCGCTAGGAAACAGCGGGAAGATTCAGACATTTTGCCATTTGCTGTGGCCGGGTCGGCAACTTTGGAACAGAGACACCGATGCCATCGCCCCTGCCGAGGTGCTCTTGTCGCTCGCCTCGCGAACAGGACGGAATATAGCCCTTCTGGAAAAAACGACGCTTCGCGCATTCGAAGGCATCGTGTTTGAGCACGTGCGCGTCAAGGTCGCGACCCGTTGGGTGTTGCCACTTGGGGTATATCATCGAACCCGGCGATTGGGCGGTCAGCAATGGTGCCCTGTCTGCCTGAGGGAGGATACCCACCCCTACTATCGGTTAGACTGGCGCCTAGCATTTTCAACCTCTTGTTCGAAACACGGGGTAATGCTTCACGATCGATGCACTTGTTGCGGGGAGCCTGCCGTGCCCCATCGCGGCGTTGATCCTGAGTGCCACCAGTGCGGGTTTGATCGCCGGAAATCGCCGGTCACTTTCGGAGATTCCAGAGCGCTCCAGCTCGAACATACTATGCGTGCCGTGGCTTATGGCACCGGAACGCTACCACCGCCGCTTCGCGACCTTCATCCCTTGGCGTATTTCGACCTGCTAAGGCAGGTCTTCAGTATCGTGTCATCGAATCCACGCTCAGCGCAGCTGAGGGAAACTGTAACCCGCCACTCGGGCGGCGACCCCTCGCCCCCGACTCGTTCGATGAAAAGCGCGGCATTCGAGAATCTTTCAACGTCCGACAGGCATCGCATGATCGCGATCGGAGCGTGTTTGTTAGAGGGATGGCCGTTCAATTTCATAGGCCTTTGCGCCGAGGCCGGGATGTGGAAAAGCTGGGCTATGCGCGGCGATCAAAGGCATATCCCTTTCAAATATGCCGATCCCGTCGCTACTTATCTTGCCCCGATCCTACCTTAGCCAGCTTTACGCGGCGCAAGACACGGTCTCCCGTCCTCGCTTTTTTGCATCTCGTTCGGCGGCTGAAGCGATCGCCGCATAATCCCGAAGAACCTTCTGCATGATCTTGACCTCAGCGAGTCCTACGTCGCTCGCGCCTACGAGCATGGCAGCCATGGCGCCCTCAAATCGATTGAGGCCGAACTCCACTTCTAGCACTCCAAGCATCGCCGACAGGCGACTCGCGACAGCATCAAAGTCAACTTCGCTATTTGGCAATTTCAACAAACGCGCCTCCTGCACATACAGAGGCCCCGGTCCGAAGCCGGGTGTTCGTAACCCCGCGCGTAGCACAAGGCGCTGCCGCCTTTGAGCGGAGCCTTGGACATACGCGGCAGCCACCCGGCCGAGAAACTCGACCGGACTACGCCTTCAACGGGGTTACGACGCCCCACGGACGGGATTGACCGTGCCGCACATCGTAGATCGCAGAAACAGACACTATGGGCAACGGCCCGATGCCCTGTATGAATATGACTTCATCTGCAGAGGGCATATTTTCACGTGCGAGCGACATTTGTGCGGCATGGTCAGAGCACCGGAAATGCCGGAATGCCAAGCGACGACCTTTCCTTGATCGAGCTCACCGACCTTGGTTGGCAGCAGGCCCGTGATGTTGCCGCGGTGTGGGATGAAACACCGTCGCTGATAGTCACTTCGCCATACCTTCGCACTCAGCAGACGGCAGCACCTACGATCGAGCGGTTCCACGGCGTTCCAGTTGAAGTTTGGCCGATCGAAGAATTCACTTACCTTCAACCTTCTCAATGGAACGGAACCCTCAGCTCTACGAGGATGCCTTATTTGGAGCGCTTCTGGAGCGCCGCCGACCCGACGTATTGCGATGGAGAAGGTGCAGAAAGTTTTGCAACGCTGCTTCGCCGCGCCGAAACGGCGCTTGGAAGGCTTTCGACCTTACCGCCCGACGCGCTGGTATACGTTTTTAGTCATGGTCAATTTATCCAAGCCGTCCGCGCTGTCATCAATGACAACCATTTGGACGACAAACAGAAAATGGAATTTTTTTGGAAAAAGGGCGCTCCGCCCCCAATAAGTAACGTACAAAGACTTTCGTTTAATTTCGGATCACAGGGATGGAATGAACGGTAAATTCGCATCGATTATCTAACCGATACAATCCGCCAATGCCGTTGCGACCGCGGACTCCGCCGAACTCAGTTTTTAGCCGCTAAAATTCGTCAGCGCTCAAACAAGCCCAATCCGAAGAACGGCTTCGTTCCCGGGAGCCGTATCCGAGAATCGCGGCGCGCAAGCGATGTCCTTCCGCGACGAATACCGACTTGAACATTGCGGTTCGACGGCCCGTGACGGCTTATCCGAAGCGCGTCCACCGTCGCTCATGCCAGGCCCGAGACTGAACCATATCTCCGAACCGCCAGAACCGGGTTTCCCGAGTGTGGAGACCAGCCCGAACGAGAGTCCAGCACTCGCCGGTTGGCAGCTCGACGATGCGGTGAATGTGCGCGGCATCGACGTGGTAGGTTTCGCCAGGGGGCCGGTGAACCAATTCACTGCGCCAACCGCCGCTCGGATCCAGATTGAACACCTCTTCGACATACCCGCCATCAAGGATCTCGGTGTCGAAGCTCCAGGGGTGGTCATGCGGCGTCGCGTGTGGCTCTTCCATCTTGAACCGGTGCAGCGCACGTCCGTCATCGAGATGATATTTGGTGAACGCCCGCGACATGCGCTCGACGCTGACGATCCGCGTGCCGTCGGGAAGCCGCCGACTAAATATATACCGTGCTTCCCATGGAACTGTACCCTGCCGTCCGCTCTCGGATCGTACTTGGGCTTTATTCAGCCTGCTTCGGAATAGGCGCGTTCAACCATGCGCGCGATTTTATGGCATATGGTTGGCGGCCTTATAGTTGGGGACCACCACTACTTGAGGCTTTCTGGACGTGATTGGTACTTTTAGACCTACTTACGATCACATTGCTTTTATCGCGACTTAGGCGGTGTGGCCTGCTTTTGGCGGCAGCAGTCATGCTTACTGACGTGATAGCTAACACCTATGCCTTGGTCGTTTTGAAGATTCCCGCATTCGGCTTGGCCGTGCCGCTCCAGGCGACATTTCTCGGGTTTGTGCTTGGCTCACTTCCGTTCGTTTGGCCTCAACGAGGACCATCAGCACTAGGTGCATGAGCGTCTGAGACTGCGCCGGGAGCGGCCGATCCGACATTCCCGATTAGGAAGGATGGTTGGGACGGCTGACGTTTGCAGGGTCCGCTGGTTGGCATGGAAGCAGCCGTTTCCCGAAATGTGTTCCCGATTGCTCTTTCCCGAAATGGCCCTGTGGAAACGGAGAAATGGGACAGCCAAACGCAAAAGCGGAACCCGCCGTTGGTATCCACCCGCAACGGATAATGTAAGCACGAAATCTTGATTGCGAGCGGCCGCTATGTTTGCGCGCCGCTGCATCTAGCGTCGCCGCTAGATCTCGATGGCGACCTCAGGCGCGACTTGGGCAGTAACCTCGGTGTACAGTTCTGTTCCTGGTGCCGCGCGGATGCTCGCGATCAGGCTATATCGTACCGCCTCCCCCGCATGGCCCTTCGCAACATTTTCTCTCCACCACCCCCCTGTTGGATAGACGATGATCGCGTCACGAGCGGCAAGCTCCGTCGCGGTGCCTTCCCAAATATCGGCGTGCAACGATCCTCTATTTCGCAACTGAGGACCGATAGTCCAGCCGGCATCCGACGCCGCGCGCCTTGCAGGTCGAGCACCTGGCTCAGACGTTCTACGTCGAATAAAAGTATCTAGTGAGTCATCCGCATGCTTTAGGTCGAAGCGTAATCCATGGCTTGCGTAAACGTGACGTCGTGACAATCCCCGCTCACCAGGGTTAGGCTCTATGAAATAGCTCAAGGTTATTCGCAGTTGGACAAGCGTCGCAGGATCAAGTGCGAGCAGTGCGCCTCTCGGCCACGGAAGCTGGTGGACTGCCAACTCGTCCGTAATCGCTGCTCCACCCTTCATCTTGAATGGCACGATCTCGTCTTCGGTAACAATAGTTAGATCGTGATCGAGGCTGCCGAGAGCACGCACTAAGGAAGGAACGCCAAAGCCGTAGCGACGCACAAGAGCAGGCTTGCCAATGGTGTTCTGATTGGCACGCATAGCATCGGTCCACTCTGCGGAGTGAACGATGAGACCGCGTACCGTCTCCGGCCACAATGTTGGCTTTTCCGCCATGATCTGTGCCGCCATTCGGGCGGCAAGCGCAGTAGCCGCGCTGGTGTCACCGGTTGTCGTGAAAGGTCGCTCGGCGATCGTGCGATATGTGGTCAGTAAGGCGAGGTCATCAACATGATCGCCCTGCCCCGTCGCTGGATCATGGCCTATGTTTCCGCCCTCGAACACAACATCGGGCTTCAAAGGCCATTCTCGAATCCAGCTGACGGAGGTTCGGCTCCGCGGCATGATGTCACCGGCGGCACCAAGCGCATTCCAGCCGGCATAAGTCGGATCCGAAATGAGCGTGCGCTCAGTGTACGCTCCAACAGTCAACGCATTCCATGCTTGAGCCGGATTTTCGATCGGCATTGTATCGTTGCGTGCTGGATAGTCTGCCGCAACGATCGCCTCGCGGATATTGCCAGCAGCGACCGCAATGAAGCGTTGCACCTCGTCGCGACCAAAGGTGATCGCATCTAGCTTGGCCGACCATGCCGATGGTCGGCCGCGACCGTGATCGCCTAGGCTTGTAACCGCTAGACAGATAGCTCTTGGTCGATTTGGCGCAGCAATCTCTGCTCGCGCAATCGCCTGAGCAGTGATTGCACCATATAAATCCGGGGCATTGGCGCCGTGATCCGGCAGGATCTTTACTGACTCCAACCGGTGCCGGACGACGATCGGCCCGGTCCCATCAAGTACTTCCATAAGGTCGCCGTACAGCGATGTCCCCGACATCTGCGTACCGTGACCTCCGTGACCTTGTGCACTGACATCCTCAGCATTCCAAGCGGCGTCGAATGCCTGCTGATCAACAGGTAGAAGGTAAGGTTTGATCAAAGGATGGTTGATGGTCGTACCGGAATCTAGCAGGCATACGGCCGGGGCTTCGTCATCGATCGGCACGAGCCGCTTTGCTAGATCTGCGCTCCACGTTCGTTGCTCAGCACCATCCATGCCCATAAAAAGCGAGGGCGTGTCTCGCGCGAGACGGAGCTCGGCAACGCTGTCAGTGTTGGCGATCACTCGTCCGAGCTGCTCAGGCGTACCTTTAGCGATAACCACATCACGTTCAGCGAACTCGAGGGTATGCTCGCGTGTGACCATGCCAAGCGCCTGCGCGGCCTTGTCGAACGACCCCTTTGTTCCTTTGCGAACCCACACCTCCCACCAGGCCTCGCCCCCCGGCGCGGGAAACAAGTTAGCCTGGTCGGTGTAGAAGGATCGAGCGACCGCTAAACGCGCGGTTTCGATCGACGCGATGAGGCGCTGATTTTTTGGCTTGCGAAGCTCTTCGACGGAGCCGTCGTCGTGTGTTTTGTAGGTGACATTGTCGTCGTCACGATAGGCCGCAACTTTTCTAAGGTAATAGTCCTTCTGCGCCTCGGGAACGAACACGGTTGCCGAAACCTGCCCCTCCTCCGCCGGGTGCACGTTCACTAGTTCAATCGGAAAGCGGCCCCGTCGGTTCTCCAGCTTGTCGACGATGTCCGCCTGGCCCGAAGGCAGAGTGAACTCGACATAGAAGCCTTTTTCTCCAGCAGCGATATTCGCGTCCCGGTTTGCGAGGACCGTCTCGCCTTGCTGCACAACCGCCGTCAGGGCTTGGGTTAGGGCATTTGCATGGCCAACCCGATCGCGCTGCGGCAGTCCACCGCCGCCATCACCGCCCGCCTGGTAGGCTGTGTAACCCCGCCGCGTGCCTGTACCCCGAAGATAGATATGCGGATGCGGCCGCGCTTGTTCGTCTGCCATTCTTACCGACGAGCCGCCGCCTTCCGCTCAGCGATCGCAGCGAAAAGATCCGCTGTCTCCACGCCGTCACGCCCTGCGAGCAACGTCCTTTTTGCTGCTTCGTCCGCAACACGAGAAAGGTCTGCCTGACTTAGCCCATCAACCCCTTCGGTTGCGTCTTCCCAAGACACGGAAGCCGTGTCGAAGGCCGATAGCCGAGCTTCAAGGATCGCCCGAGCTACCTGCGCGTCTGGCAGGGTGTATTCAATCACGTCGTCGAAGCGCCGGAAGAGCGCTGGGTCCAAGAGCTCGGGATGGTTGGTCGCAGCAACGATCAATCCTTCGCTGTCATCCTCTTCCAAGAACTGCAGAAAGGAGTTTAGAACGCGCCGGATTTCTCCTACATCGTTGCGTTCGCCACGGCGTGCTCCAATCGCATCGAACTCGTCAAAGAAATAAACGCCTCTAGTCTCGGTCATCGCTGAAAAGACCGTGCGAAGCTTCGAGGCTGTCTCGCCCATGAACTTTGTTAGCAGCCCGTCCAAGAGGACCGAAAACAATGGAAGCTTAAGCTCGCCGGCGATGGCTGCCGCGGTCATCGTCTTACCTGCTCCAGGCGGGCCTATGAGCAGAAGCTTGCGGCGCGGCTGCAAACCATGCTGGCGCAAGCGATGCACCTGCCGCTGCTCGAGGATTACCCTTTGAAGACGATCTCGCAACTCAACTGGGAGGACCATACTCGATAGCCGCGTATCGACATATTTGGCAGCGACCAGACTCGCCAACTCGCCACGAGGCTGAACAAGGGGAACGGCATGCGCCCGCGCTTTTGTCTTGCCCCGTGCTCGGGCATCATCCACCATCTCGCGCAGCTGCTGAGCGACCTTGCCATGGCCAAGGCGCGCTTCATTAGCGGCCGCCTGCATCGCGACACTGAGAAACTGCTCGTCATCGCCATCGATGTGACTCTGCAGCAGCGCGACGAAATGAGTCGCCTTTGTCACGCTAATTCGCCTGTACGATGCCCCATCATGCCTCATCTCGCGCTGTCTGTTGCGGCAACGCTCGGAAGACGCGCTTTGGTCGACTGCTCCCAAGTACTGGCCGTTCTATCGTCGTTCCATCAATGTGACAACGAGTTCCGCACAGTGGCTGCCGGGCAGACACGCGGACCCAAGCTCGATCTACATACCGCTATTGCCCTCAAGCGAGATCACCGCCGTCCCGGTCGGTGCTTTTTGGGTATGCCCCCAGCGCATCCTTCCAGGCCGGTCCTTTTTAGATCAATAGATGATCCATAGAATTCGGGGCTATTTGTTGCCTTGGTCCGGCTGAAGTCCCAGCCAAGGAGGACCATACGGCACCCAATCAAACGACACCGTCGATTTCTCACTGCAGGGGTAAGTATCAGGGTTTCTGTCTTAGCATCACGATCCTCGGTAGCGGTGTCGCGGGCATCGCAAAACCCTCGACTTATATGATGATTGCTGGCGACGCCTGGCAAAGGATCCGTCACACGAAGCCGTTAAGTCCTATGGGACTACTCAGGAGGCGCAAGGGCTTCGATGATCCGACAGTCGGCGACGGTGTTCCGGCTACAGGAATCTATCAGCGCATCGAGTTCACCAGCCAGTGCGGTGAGATCGGCAATCTTACGCCTGATCGCGTCGCGGTGTTGATTGGCAACGACATCAACAGCGATGCAGGACTGATCTCGTCGATCGGCAAGCCCCATCAACTCGCGTACTTGGTCGATCGAGAAGCCAAGATCGCGGGCACGACGAATGAAGGACAGGCGGCGCAGGTGCGCACCCTCATAGGTCCGATAGTTCCCCGCCGATCGCGCAGGTGCCGGCAGCAAGCCAATCTGCTCATAGTAGCGGATCGTTTCGACCTTCGTGCCAGTCGCACCAGCCAATTTTCCGATTGTCAGTTTCTCAGACACAGCGCTTGACCCTCTAGCGACTAGAGGGTGCATATAGGCTGTCAGATCGATTCTATCGAGGTGGCGAACATGGCCTGCACAAGCTGCGCGTCCGACAAGGCGGGTACTCTCAACGATCCAAAGTGGCGCCGGGCGCTATGGATCGCGCTTGCCGTCAATGGCGGCATGTTCGTTATCGAGATCATAGCCGGCATCACGGGCGGATCGAAGGCGCTCCAAGCCGACGCGCTCGACTTTTTTGGTGACACCGCGAACTACGCAATCAGTCTTGGTGTTGCCGGAATGGCGATAGCCTGGCGCGCACGCGCTGCGATGTTGAAGGGGGCGACGCTTGCTTTGCTAGGCGTCTATGTCCTGTTCGCGGCGGGATGGGGTGCGCTCCACGACGCGACGCCCCATGCCGACATTATGGGTGTGGTCGGCATCGCCGCGCTGATCGCGAACCTTGTCGTCGCGGTCATGCTGTACCGCTTCCGAAGCGGTGACGCGAACATGAGGTCAGTATGGATTTGCTCGCGCAATGACGCGATTGGCAACATTGCCGTCGTGCTAGCCGCAGGCGGGGTGTTCGGCCTCAACAGCGCGTGGCCTGATCTTGCCGTCGCCACCTTGATGGCTGTGTTGGGCATATCGGGCGGTGTTCAGATCATGCGGCAGGCACGCGCCGAAATGCGTAGCGAGCCCTCACCCGTCCCCGCTACTTACGAGCAGTCGTTACATGGCAGTCGGTAAGCTGCTAAGACGCGGGCCGATGCACCGCCTTTCCGCCCTGTTCCTCAGTTTCATGCTCGTGCTTATGCTCGGGCTTGGATCAGTCGCGCATGCGACCGAAGGCGTGACGTGCATTGATACCACAGCGGTCAGCTCCCTCGATCATTGCGACGGTGACGCTGACCAAGTGCCGGCAGACGCCGACAAGGCGTATCCTCACCATCATGGCGGTTGCCACGGCCATCATGTCGGCGTGCCGTTCGCGTCCGATTCAACCGGACCAGCCAGCAGCGTTCGTATGAATGCGTCGGTGTGGCGCAATGCGCCCAAGGCCCCGGTAGCGTCGGACCCAGCCCTACGTCCTCCCCAAGCCTGACCAACGCCTAATCTCGCCGGGAAAGCCCGTGCGGATGCTCAAAGGTTCGTCAGGAGTCCGTTCCCATGCACCGTTTTATTGCGGCCTTATTGGCCGTGGCGTCATGCGCGTCGATCGCGCAGGCGCAGTCAGCCGATCCAACATCGACCAGTCCCCCGCTTACCCTTGATCAGGCGCTTTCACTTGCCGGAGCGACCGCCCCTAGCCTTGAGGCTGCCACAGCAGCCGTCCGGGCAGCAGAGGCAGGCCGCACGGTTGCCGGCTACCGCCCTAACCCGTCGATCGTCGCCGAGACCGAGAACATTGCCGGTAGCGGTCAATATCGCGGCCTTCGCAGCGCCGAGACAACAGCAGGATTGGCACTACCGATCGAGCTGGGTGGCAAACGATCGGCACGGATCGCCGTCGCGGATGCGATTGGTAATCGAGCGCGGATAGGCACGGCGTTGGCTGAGGCTGATCTACGGCTTGCCGTCACTCAGCTCTACATCGAGGCGACAGCAGCGGAGCGTCGGCTTGTGATCGCCCGTCAGCAGGCCGGTATCGCCCGCGAGGCTTCGCGTGCAGCCGGCGTCCGCGTTCAGGCGGGGCGAGCATCACCGCTCGAACAGCAGCGAGCCGATGTATTGCGGATCAACGCGGAGACGGCTGTGGAGCGCTCGCAGCGGCTTGCCGAGGTCGCGCGAAGCAATCTTGCCCGACGGATCGGCCAACCCCTCACAGGACCGTTGGACTTGGCGTGGTTCGGCCGTGTCGAGAGCTTTGGTCCAGCGCGGCCGATCGAGACCGCCGGGACGCTGGCATTGGCAGCGACACGCGCGGACGTAAAAACGGCAGAGGCCCAGGTGCGGCTTGCCAGGTCGCAGCGCATTCCCGACGTGACACTCAGCGCCAGCGCACGACGGCTTGAGGCTACGAACGACGTGGCAGCGGTGTTCGGCCTGTCGATCCCGTTTCCGCTGTTCAACAACGGCAAGGCGGCAGTGGCGCAGGCGCGGGCGCAGACCGATTCGGCGCAGGCGCTACGTCGCGCGGCCGAGCTGGATACCGCGCAGGATATCGCAAGCGCACAGGCGAACGTCGCGAATGCCGCGACGACCGCTCGCAACGCCAGCGGGCCGGCATTGGCATCGGCAAGCGAAGCCGCTCGGATTGCCCGGATCGGCTACCGGGAGGGCAAGTTCGGTCAGCTCGATTTGTTGGATGCCGAACGTACCCTGTCCGAAACACGAACCGCCGCGATCGATGCGCTCGCCACCTATCACGACGCCAAGGCACGCCTCGAACGGCTCGTTGCCGCAGCGCCCTCGCCCGAGGAAACCAATCAATGACGAAGACCATCATGCGGGCGCTCGCGCCTATGACCCTGGCTATCCTCCTTGCCGGATGCGGCGGGGGTGGCAGCAGCGAGGCCGGTGAGAAAGCCGGAGCCGAGAAGGCGGAAGGTGCCGAGGCCGGCGAAGCCAAGGAGGGCCCAAAGGATATTGTTACCCTGTCCGCCCAGCAGATCGCGGATGCCGGGATAGAGGTTACGCGTCCTACAGTAGGCGGCGTGGCCGGAGCGATCGAGCTATCGGCGACGATCGAGGGCGATCCTCAGGGTGTGCAGGTTGTGTCCACCTCCGTAGGCGGTCGGCTCGTTTCCCTCACCCGCAATCTCGGGCAGTCAGTCAGCCGGGGCGACCCGCTGGCTATCATCGAAAGCCGGGAAGCGGCATCACTGAAAGCGGAGGTAGAGGCTGCGCGCGCGCGTTCCGCACTCGCCCAATCGAACCTTCGCCGCGAACAGCGCCTGTTCGCCGAACGCGTTTCGCCGGAGCAGGATCTGGTCGCGGCGCGAACGGCCGCAACGGAGGCCAGCATTGCCCTTCGTCTGGCGCAGCAGCAGTTGTCAGCGACGGGCAGCGGAGGCGGCGCGCTCAACCGCATCGCGGTCCGCTCGCCGATCGCCGGCCAAGTGATCGCGCGATCGGCGACCCTCGGGCAGGCAGTCGCGGCCGATGCAGAGCTGTTCCGCGTCGCCAACCTGTCGAAGGTCACTGTCACCACATCACTCGTTCCCACGGATGCTGGTCGGGTGAAACCCGGCGTGCGTGTCGAAGTGACAGCGCCGGGGCGGCGTCAGGAGGGACGCGTCACGTTCGCGTCCCCCATTCTGGACGAGACGACCCGATTGGTGCCGGTGATCGCCACCCTCGACAACGCCGGCAGCACATGGCGCGTCGGTGAGACGGTCAACGTATCGATCCTCGTTCCTGCGACCGGGGACCGCACCGTCGCTGTACCATCGGCCGCAGTACAGATGATCGAGGACAAGTCGTTTGTGTTCGTCCGGACGGCGACAGGTTTCCGGGCAATTCCAGTGACACTTGGCCGCACCAATGGCGGACAGGTTACCGTAACGGCAGGCCTTACCGGCTCGGAGCGCATCGCTTCCACCAACAGCTTCACGCTCAAGGCCGAACTCGGCAAGGGCGCAGGCGGGGATGAGGACTGAGCCATGATCGGTCGCATCGTCACCCTATCCGTCGAGAAGCGCTGGCTCGTCCTGCTTCTCACCATCGCGGCTGCGTTGCTCGGGATTGGCGCGCTGCGTCAGCTTCCAATCGACGCCGTACCCGACATCACCAACAACCAGGTGCAGATCAACGTCGTCGCTCCTGCCCTGTCCCCCGATCAGATCGAGAAGCAGGTTGCGTTCACCGTCGAAACCGCGCTCGCGGGCATTCCCGGCCTTGAATACACCCGCTCGCTAAGCCGCAATGGCTTTGCCCAGATCACAGCAGTTTTCGGTGAAAAGACCGATATCTACTTCGCGCGGGCGCAGGTCGCCGAACGCCTGAGAACCGCCGAGGAAGACCTCCCCGAAGGCGTGAACCCGGAGATGGGGCCGATCGCCACGGGCCTGGGCGATATCTTCATGTGGACCGTTGAATACCGCGAGCTGGATCAGGTCCATCACCGCAACGGCGAACCCGGCCTGCAACGCGATGCCAGCTATATCACCCCCGAGGGGGATCACCTCGTCAGTGACGCCGACAAGGCGACCTACCTGCGCACTGTGCAGGATTGGATCGTCACGCCGCAGCTAAAAAGCACGGCCGGGCTTGCCGGCGTCGACTCCCTTGGTGGCTACACCAAGGAATATCTCGTCGTTCCGGACGTACAGCGCATGGCAGCGATGCGGCTGACGCTTCAGGATCTCACCACCGCCCTTCAGCGCAGCAATACCAGCGCGGGCGCGGGCGTGGTCAACCGCAACGGCGAAGGGCTGGCGGTTCGATCGGATGGGCGTGTCCGCAACGCCGACGAGCTGGCCCGTACCGTCGTTGCCACCCGCGAGAGCGTTCCGATCCTGCTCAACCAGATTGCGGCCGTTCGCACCGGACAAGGGCTGCGCATGGGATCGGCGTCGGAAAACGGCCATGAGGTTGTCGTTGGGACCGCGGTCATGCGGATCGGGGAAAATAGCCGCACGGTATCGACTGGCGTTGCCGAACGGCTGACGCAGATCGGCCGCTCGTTGCCGGTCGATGTGGTTGTGAAGCCGGTGATGAACCGGACCGAGCTTGTGAACTCCACGATTTCGACGGTTGCCCGCAACCTTGCCGAAGGTGCGGTGCTGGTGATCGTCGTCCTGTTTGCGCTGCTTGGCAATTTCCGCGCGGCGCTGATCGCGGCCTGTGTCATTCCAATCACGATGCTGCTGACCAGCATCGGCATGTTGGAAGCGGGCGTTTCGGCCAATCTGATGAGCCTTGGTGCGCTCGACTTTGGTCTGATCGTGGATGGCGCGGTCATTATCGTGGAGAACGCATTACGGCGTTTGGGCGAGGCGCAGCATGGTCGCGATGACGTGCTGACGATCGAGCAACGTCTCGGGATTGTCGCGGCATCGGCACGCGAGATGATCCGCCCATCAGTGTACGGGCAGGCTATCATCATCCTTGTCTATGCGCCGTTGCTCACCTTCACGGGCGTCGAAGGCAAGATGTTCGAGCCGATGGCACTGACGGTCATCATCGCCCTGGTGTTCGTCTTCATCCTGTCGCTGACCTTCATACCGGCAGCGATTGCGATCTGGCTCAGCAAGCGGGTCGAGGAAAAGGAAAGCCGCGTCGTCACGTTCCTCCGGCAGCGCTATAAGCCGGGACTCGATGCGGCAATGCGCCGCCCCACCCTGACCATCGGCGTCGCGATCGGTGCGCTGGCACTCGCCGGGGCCGCTTTCATGACATTGGGGCAGGAGTTCTTGCCGCAGCTCGATGAGGGCAACATCCTCGTGCAGGCGGTCCGCATCCCGGGCACATCGGTCGATCAGAGCCAGGCAATGCAATTCCAGGTGGAAAAGGCACTCGCCAAGGCCCCTGAGGTCCGTTTCGCCTTCTCCCGCACCGGCACGTCTGAAATCGCGTCGGACCCAATGCCGCCTAACGCGACTGACACGTTCGTCATCCTGAAGCCGAAGAAGGAGTGGCCCGACCCCGGCCTGTCCAAGGAAGAGCTGGTGGAGCGGCTGGAAAAGCGCCTCTCCACCCTGCCGGGCAACGCCTATGAGATCACCCAGCCAATCCAGATGCGATTCAACGAGCTGATTGCAGGCGTGCGCGGCGATATCGCGATCAAGGTCTTTGGCGATGACTTTGGCGAGATGAACGCGACCGCAGACCGGATCGCCGGCATCCTTCGAAAGACGCGGGGTGCAGCAGACGTGCGGGTTGAACAAACCGAAGGTTTGCCGATGCTCGATATACGGCCGAACCGTATCGCCATGTCCCGCGTCGGGGTAACGGCCGGTGACGTGCAGGACACGGTTGCCGCAGCCATTGGCGGCCGACAGGCTGGCGTGATCTTTGAAGGCGATCGTCGCTTTCCCGTCGTGATCCGGATGGCGGAAAGCTCACGATCCGATCTGACGGCGGTTGCCCAGGTGCCGGTACCGACCGGCAGTGGCGGCTTCGTACCGCTATCGACTGTAGCGGATATCGCCGTGGTCGATGGTCCCAATCAGATCAGCCGCGAGAACGGCAAGCGCCGTGTCGTGGTGCAGGCCAACGTGCGCGATCGGGACGTGGCCGGTGTCGTGGCCGATGCCCGGTCAGCCATCGACGCTCAGGTGAAATTGCCGCCCGGAACGTATCTCGAATGGGGCGGTCAGTTCGAGAACCTGGCATCCGCCCGAGATCGGCTCAGCGTTGTGGTGCCGATCTGCTTCGTGGTCATCATGTTCCTGCTCTACGGCGCGCTTGGCTCCGTCAGGGATGCGTTGATCGTGTTTACCGGCGTTCCGCTGGCGCTGGTCGGAGGCATCCTTGCGCTGGTGCTAAGGGGCATGCCGTTCTCCATTTCAGCGGCAGTCGGCTTCATCGCGCTATCAGGTGTCGCGGTTCTCAACGGGCTGGTCATGGTGTCGTCCATCCATGATCTGATGCGGCAAGGCATGGATCGTGCGGTAGCGGCGCATCAAGGCGCTCTGGCGCGGCTCCGGCCGGTTGCGATGACGGCTCTCGTTGCGTCGCTTGGCTTCGTGCCGATGGCGCTTGGTCATGGTGCCGGAGCCGAGGTGCAAAAGCCGCTGGCGACCGTCGTCATCGGTGGCCTCATATCCGCAACCCTGCTCACCTTGTTCGTGCTGCCGACCCTTTATGCTCGTTTCGGACGGCGCGAGCTGCCAGCCCCATCAGGGGGACACATCGAACTGCCGCCTTTGGCTCATGACAGCGTGAGGGCCTAAGCTATGCAGGCCGTTGCCTTCACGCTCATTCCCGTCGTTGCCGTACTGATCGGCTCGCTATTCGCGGTATCGAGACGGCCAAGTGATGCCTTCGTAAGCGCCATGCAGCACTTGGCGGCAGGCGTCGTGTTCGCCGCAGCGGCTGCCGAGATCCTGCCGCAGGTGATGCACGAAGGCTCGCCGATCGCGACATTCACAGGCGGCGCGCTAGGCATAGTCGTGATGCTGTCACTCAAAGCCCTTGAGGGTCGCGCCAGTGGACCGATCGCTATGTTGGGCGCGGTCGCAGTGGATATCCTGATCGACGGGCTTGTTCTCGGGTTGGCGTTCGTCGCTGGCGGGAAGGCCGGGGTGTTGCTGACGATCGCGTTGACGTTGGAGGTGCTGTTTCTCGGACTGACCGTGACGACCGAGTTGGGCGAGACGATCAAGTCCAAGGCGCGGATCATCGCGATTACGATGGGGATCGCGTTGTTGCTGCCGATCGGTGCGGCGATAGCGACTCCCGTTGCAACGTTTCCGCCCGTCGTCATCGCTGGGTTTCTCAGTTTCGGTTTGATGGCGCTGCTCTACCTCGTGACGGAGGAGCTATTGGTCGAGGCGCACGAGAAGCCTGACACCCCGCTTATCAGCGCGATGTTCTTCATCGGGTTTCTGGGATTGCTCCTGATTGAGGAGGTATTGGGCTGACCGCTCGACGTGGAACGGCGTGGACCGATGATGATGACGCCGAGCTTCGTCGGCGTATCGAGGCCAAGCAGACTCTGGCGGTAATCGCACGCGAGATGGGCCGAACGATGGATGCAGTTCGGGGAAGAGCCTCAACCCTACGGGTAACTCTCCGCTCGTCACAGCGACCATGGCGCGACGGCGTGCCGCGCCGAGTAGATGTAGACTAGGAAAACAGGGGCGGTTGCCCGCCCCTATCCAGCTTTTAGCCGTGCTTCATGCCGCCCTTGGCATGATCGCAGCAGTCCGCGGCCTTGGCTTTTGCGCCATCCTTGCAGCAGTCCGCACCGTCCTTGCAGCACGCCATGTCGGCGCAGCAATTGGCGACAGCGGCGAATGCGCCAGTCGACAGGGTGAGGGCGAAGGCAGCGCTGATGAGCTTGAACTTGGTCATGATATTCTCCGAAATTTACGTGTGATGGTGTTCGACGTCACACGGTTTGCGGAGGGGGTGTGGCCGGAGCGTATGCCATGCCTAAAAGGCCCGTCTGTGGAGCCGGCCAAGGCGATAGACGGGAGGAAGGAACCAGCTCGATATGCTCGACGGTTTCGCCAGCAACCGCAACGCACGGTATGGCGCAGGCCGACGCAGGCGCCTTTTTGACGGGAGCGCCTGCTGATTTGCTGGCGCAGTCCATCATCGCGGACGCAGCCGGAGGCGCGGCCATCGCCATCGTCTCGCAGAGCGGGCCAAGCCGGACCAGCAACATTACTGCCAGGACGAAAAACGCCATGGAATGCAATATCTTGGAGAGTGGGCGACCCCAGCGTTTCATCCGGTCTAACTAGATGCACATAGGATGATGCACAACGTCTGATACGCCATGCGATCAGCCAAGAATGGTGTCGTCGTTGAGTAGACGCTGCCACCACCCTACATCGTGCCAGCTATCAAACTTTCGCCCAACCTCTCGGTAGATGCCTAGAGGAATGAACCCCATATTTTCGTGCAATGCGATGCTGCCGGGGTTCGGCAGGGCGATCCCCGCAAAAGCCGTATGAAAACCGCGGTGGGCAAGGTCAGCAATCAGCTTTGTATATAAGCTGCGGCCAACCCCCGACCGCTGCGCCTCAGGCGCGATATAGACCGTCATATCGACAGACCAGCGATAGGCGGCACGACTGCGATGCTGGCTGGCATAAGCATATCCAATAACCCGACCACGCCGTTCCGCCACGAGATACGGGTAGTCCTTTAAGGTTGCCTCGATGCGAGCGGCCATATCGGCGACAGAGGGCGGCACCTCCTCGAATGAAATTGCTGTTTCCTCCACCACAGGTGCGTAGATTGCCTGGATCGCACCCGCGTCTGTGATGACTGCCGACCGGACGATTACGGCACTAGTCATTTGCGCGGCGCTTGGGGTGCAATGGCGATACTCGACAAGTCCGTGGGCGTATTGAGCGGCACGCCAGCTTCTTTCCGTTCCGAGTAACGATCGACGAGTTGCGCCGTGTGCGGTCGCAGCAGGATCGTGAAGCGCACCAGCTCTTCCATCACATCTACGATCCGGTCGTAATAGCTGGACGGCTTCATCCGGTCGGCGTCGTCAAATTCCGCAAACGCCTTGGCTACGCTGGACTGGTTGGGGATCGTCACCATTCGCATCCAGCGGCCGAGGACGCGCAGGGTGTTTACACTGTTGAACGACTGAGATCCGGCCGACACCTGCATGACGGCGAGCGTGCGGCCCTGCGTCGGGCGCATCCCACCCATGGACAGCGGCAGGTGATCGACTTGCAGCTTCATGATGCCGGTAATCTGGCCGTGCCGCTCAGGGCTGCACCACACATGCCCCTCCGACCACATCGACAGTTCGCGCAGTTCGTGGACGGCAGGGTGATCGTCCCCAGTCACCTGATCGGGTAGCGGCAGGGTCGAAGGATCGAAGATCCGCGTTTCGCAGCCGAAGAATTGCAGCAGGCGGGCGGCTTCCTCGACGCAAAGCCGCGAGAAGGACCGCTCCCGCAGGGAGCCGTAGAGCAACAGGATGCGCGGAGGCGGATCACCAGCGCCCAGCCCAAGAGCAGGACGATCGAGCGCATAGCGCCGATCGAGCGCGGGCAGATTATCGGGATCGGAGAGAGTGCGGAGCGGCATCAGGCGGTCCTTGGGCCAAGCAGAATGATACAGGTGCCAATCAGGCAAAGTGCGGCCCCACCCGCGTCCCAGCGATCGGGCCTTACCCCTTCTACAGCCCACAGCCAGATCA
Source organism: Sphingomonas sp. Leaf9 (assembly GCF_001421355.1). Lineage (GTDB taxonomy): Bacteria > Pseudomonadota > Alphaproteobacteria > Sphingomonadales > Sphingomonadaceae > Sphingomonas. The sequence continues at coordinate 288,780 of NZ_LMKC01000001.1, forward strand.
ACGATGCACAGATGTAGACGCCGCCATAGGCAGCATAGGCCCGCCCTGCTGCATCGCTATCTACGCGTGTCAGCAGCCAGGCGAACAGTATAAGCGAGACCACGCCTGGAGCCAGCCACAGGGGCGATTTGCCCAGCCGCAACCATGCCCAAAAGGCAAAGCAGCCTGCGATCTCCGCAAGCGCAGCAGCCGGATATACGAGTGCAGTCATGCGACGCTGATCCTAATCGCCAGTGCCGCGAGCGTTACTAGCAGCACCGGAATTGTTAGTGTCGCACCGACCTGGAAGTAATAGCCCCAGCCGATCCGGATGCCCTTTTGCCCGAGGACATGCAGCCAGAGCAGCGTCGCGAGCGACCCGATCGGCGTGATCTTCGGGCCAAGGTCGCACCCGATCACGTTGGCATAGATCATCGCTTCCTTGATCGCGCCTGTGGCGTGCGTCGCGTCGATCGACAGCGCACCCACCAGCACAGTCGGCATGTTGTTCATCACCGACGACAGCAGCGCCGCGATGATTCCGGTCCCGAACGCGGCACCCCACACACCGCCTTGCGCGGTGCGATCGAGCAGGCCCGCGAGATGGTCGGTTAAGCCAGCATTTCGCAAGCCGTAGACGACCAAGTACATGCCGAGCGAGAAGATCACGACCTGCCACGGCGCACCGGCCAGCACCTTGCGCGTCTGGATGACATGGCCGCGCGTGGCGATGACGAGCAGGAGGACCGCGCCGGCAGCGGCAACGGCGCTGACCGGCACGCCGAGGGGTTCAAGCAGGAAGAAGCCGGCGAGCAGTAGAGCGAGGACGACCCAGCCCGCCTTGAACGTGGCAGGATCGCGGATCGCGTCAGCTGGCGTGCGGAGCTGCGCCACATCATAGCTGCCCGGTATGTCGCGACGGAAGAACAGGAGCAGCGCGACCAGCGTCGCGGAGATCGACGCCAGATCGACCGGCACCATCACCGAGGCATAATCGGCAAAGCCGATCTGGAAGAAGTCGGCCGACACGATGTTGACGAGGTTGGATACGATCAGCGGCAGGCTGGCGGTATCGGCGATGAACCCCGCCGCCATAACGAACGCCAGCGTTGCCTTGTCCTTGTATCCCAGCGCGCGCAGCATCGCGATTACGATCGGCGTTAGGATCAGGGCCGCGCCATCGTTGGCGAACAGTGCCGACACTGCCGCACCGAGCAGCACGATCAGCACGAACAGCCGGCGACCATGCCCCCCGCCCCAGCGCGCGACATGGAGCGCCGCCCATTCGAAGAACCCGGCTTCATCCAGCAACAGGCTGACGATGATGATCGCGACGAACGTCGCGGTCGCATTCCAGACGATACCCCACACAACCGGCACGTCGGAGAGCGAGACGACCCCGACGAGCAACGCGATCGCCGCTCCGCCCAATGCGCTCCATCCGATGCCGAGGCCCTTGGGCTGCCAGATGACGAGCGCGATCGTGGCGACGAAGATAGCGAGCGCAAGCAGCATCAGGCGATGCGCTGACCCGAGGCGTCCACGACCTTTTCGCCGTCTTCCTTGGCAAACGCCCCCTGTTGCGGCTCGGACAGCAGATCAAGGACCGCTTCGGACGGTCGGCAGAGCTTCACGCCGACCGGAGAGACAACCAGCGGCCGATTGATGAGGACCGGATGTGCCATCATAGCGTCCACCAGCGCGTCGTCGGACAGCGACGTGTCGCCCAAGCCTAGCTCTGCATAGGGCGTGCCTTTCTCACGCAGCAGATCGCGGGGCGTGATCCCGGCGCGATCGATCAGCTCGACCAGCAGCGCGCGCGAGGGCGGCGTCTTCAGATATTCGACTATATGCGGCTCGATGCCGGCATTCCGGATCATCGCCAGCGCGTTGCGCGACGTGCCGCACTCGGGGTTGTGATAGATCACGATATCGACGGCCACGGGGCGTCCTTTCAGCAGCAGGGGGTGAGTTCGGCTAAGAGTGGCGCGCACAGTTCGGGCGAGCCGGCGCAGCAGTCTTTGACGAGGAACAGGGTTAGTGCGCGCAGTCCGTCCAGATCTGCGCGGTAGACGATGGAGCGGCTATGCCGTTCAAAGCGGACCAGGCCCGCACGCGCGAGGATGCCAAGGTGCGCCGACATCGTGTTTTGCGGCACATTGAGCTGCCGAGCAATATCGCCTGCAGCCACGCCGTCTGGCTCGTGCTGAACCAGTAGGCGGAACACATCGAGCCGTGTTCCTTGCGCTAGTGCGCTAAGCGCGGCGATCGCGGTGTTATTTTCCATATATCCAGCATAGACGATATAGTGAATTAAGCTAGAGCCGGGTGAGACACTTGGCTCCCCTCCCCTGCTTTCCCGCAACATTGATCGAATTTTTGCTAGTGCTTTTTAGGTATACCCTCTGCGTTCCTACTCTGGCCGGTCCGATTTCCGCCAAAAAGGGACATTAAGAATTTAGCTCGGATTGGCCCTTTGGTCCGCCTGGAGTCCTAACCAAGGAGGACCAAACTGCACCCTACCAAACGGCACCGATGAAGCTTCATTGAGGGTTGAAGCTCTTCCTTCTGTCCGCTCGCAAGGCAGTGTCGGCGCGTTGCAGTTCACTGCTGGCGACCGTCCCACAAACGATGGAGACCGTTGATAAAGGCCTGCGCGAAATCGGCGTGGCGGATGGCTGGTGACGCCGGCACAGTCGGATACGCCGCGTATCAGGCCGGCGCAGCCTGCCGGGCGAGCAGCTGAAGGTTGTATGCCGCGGCGGCCATGGTGAACTCCTCGGCGGCTCCTGACAGGCCTCGCAGCTTGAGCGTTCGTAGCCCCAGGTTGCGTTTCAGGTGGCCGAACACGCGCTCGATCCGCTGTCTTCGACGCCGTGCGTGCACATAGGCGTCGGTGCCGGCAAGGGCGCGCACGGTATCGCGGGCTTCCTCGCTGACGAGCCGGGTGACACCTCGCTTCGGACCGATGGTACATTGCGGCTTCAGCTCGCAGGCGGCGCAATCGGCTGGCCGGCTTCGGTAGACACGCACCTGTTTGGTCCGGTTGGTGCCGCAATAGCTGAGCAGCTTGTCCGCCGGACAGCAGTAGGCATCCGCTTCCCGGTCGTAGCGGAAGGCATCCCGGGTGAAGAAGGCGTCCCGCTGGCGGGTCCGGTCTATGACCGGGATGTATGGCGTAATGTTCCGGTCGATCAGCCAGCCGAGCAGCCGACCGCTACCATACGCCTTATCGGCCGAGAGACTGGCGCGTTCGATGCCCAGCCTGGTGCCGGCGCGTGACACCAGCGTCCGGGTCGCCGCCACCTCGGCTGCGAAGCGGGCGGGCGTCGCCTCCACGTCGAGGATGCAGTCGGTGTCGAGGTCGAGCAGGGGGTTGATGGCGTATGCGTAGCGCGCCGGTCCGTGCTTGCAGGTGAGCGCCGCCTGCGGGTCGGTCGGCGAGATGCTGGTCGGATCGACGGGCGCTGGTTCGTCGGGGTCCGGCGGCAACGCGGCATCGAGCGCCGCCAGATATTCGGCGACGGGTCGCGATATGCTTTCCCCGGCACGAAGCTCGTCTGCGGCGTCGGCCCCCTTCAGCTTCTTCTCGCGGCTGGCGTCGGCGATGATCGTGCTGCCGTCCACCGCCAAGTCGCGCCCCGTTACCAGCCCGGCCGCGGCGCACCGCGCGACTACCTGCTCGAATAGCAGACGATGTAGGTCGCAGGCGCGGAAGCGGCCGTGCCGGTTCTTGGAGAAGGTGGAATGGTCGGGCACTCGGTCGCCCAGATCGAGCTGGCAGAACCAACGATATGCGAGGTTGAGGTGCACCTCCTCGCACAGGCGGCGTTCCGAGCGGATGCCGAACAGATAGCCAACCAGCAGCATCCTGAGCATCAGCTCCGGGTCGATCGAGGGTCGCCCACTCGTGCTGTAGCTCGACGCCAGCGCCTCGCGCACGAAGCCGAAGTCCAACACGCCGTCGATGCGTCGGAGCAGGTGGTCGACCGGCACATGCTCATCGAGCCGGAAACCATAGAACAGCGCCCCCTGCGCCACCTGCCGACCCATCATGTCCGTGATCCCCCTACCGCCTTCCAGGAGTGAATCACGCCCCCGTCACCGTCGCAAGCAGCCGTTTTTCAACAGCCTCGATGGTATTTCGGGATTATGGAAGGAGATCGGTTAGCCTGTTCCACCTGAGGCATCGGGAGCCGCCTTGGGGTCGGGATCCTGTGCCTTGCCTGTCGCGGGTGCCGCCTTGTGGCTCGGCATAGCGATGAGATAGGCGACGATCGCGTTGACGTCCTTCTCGGCCACCGGAGCCTTGTACACTTCGCGCATCTTGGTGACGGTCGCCTTCCACTGATCCGCCGATAGCGCAGGCTGGGTCAGCGCCATGCTGGCCGAGTGGCACGAAGTGCAGTTGGCGTTGATGACGTCGGCGTGCGGACCATCGGGGTAGGTAACGTCATCGACCGGCAGGTCGACGCTGGTCGAGGCGAGCGAAAAGCCGCGGGCTGAGACGCTGGTGGGCGGTGCCGGCTCGGATGTCTCGGAGATCGGGGCAGGCGCCTTGCGGCTGCTCGGCGCCCCGATCGAGACGAGGATAATACCGGTCAGGCCGATCAGGCCAGCGGCCATGATGCCGGTAGACGGGGTCTTCATGCTACTCGCTCCTCAGGCCGCGATGATGGTGGTGGTTTCGATGTTGCCGCGCATGAACCCGCCCGGGTTCCAGATCGGCTTCATCGGCTGGGCGACCCCATTGGTGTTCCAGCAGCGCACCATGATCGGGTTGGGACCGCGTCTCAGCGGCACGCGACCATCCCACCGACGGAAGCTGTACCTGCCCTCGTCCACTCCGAGCGTCGTCTTGTACCAAGTGCGCCCACCATCCGACGAGACATCGACCTTGGCGACGCCGCAATCGCCGCCCATCGCGATGCCGCCGACCGGGATCGACGCCTCATAGGCGATCGCCTGGCCATCGGGCAGGCTGGTCATCCAGCTGCGCGGGATCATGCGATTGATCGGCACGGTCGGGAAGTCCTTGGCACCGGGCGCGACATTCGCGCCGGGTGTCGCCGGTATCTTGTAGGCCTTGGCCATCCAATACTGGTCGTCAAGGCCGGGCAGTACCTCGATCGCGTTCAGCATCTTGACCCAGTAGGTCGAATACCAGCCCGGGACGATCAGCCGGCAGGGAAAGCCGTTGAGGAGCGGCAGCTGCTCGCCGTTCATGCCGAAGGCGATCATCACTTCGCCGTCGCGGGCATGGTCGATGTCGAGCGCCTTCTCGAAGTCAGGGGCGTCCGCCACAACCGGCTGATCGAGCGCGCCAAAGCGCACCTGTACCGCGCCTGCCTTGACCCCCGCGAGGTCCAGCACGTCGCGCAGGCGCACGCCGAGCCATTTGGCATTGCCCATCGCGCCGTTGCCCCATTGCGCGCCGGCGACCCGGGGCTGGAACAGCCCACGGCTGTTGCCCGAACACTGGTTGACCGCCGCCATCTCGACCCGCGGCAGGCGCAGCAGTTGGGCGAGGCTAATCGACAGCGGTCGGTTGACGTGGCCGAAGACGTTGAGGCGGAAGCTCTCGACGTCGATCGAGGTTGGAATGTCGGCCCAGTGCCAGCGAACGAAGAACTGGTCGTTGGGCGTGAACACCGACTTGTCGAACACGTCCATCGGCGTCTCCAACAGCGGAGGATGGATGCGTTGGAGGATCATGCTGCCCTTGCCAGGAAAGGCGTTGGTCATCGGCCGCTCGGCATTGCCGCCAGGCAGCTTCAGGTCGACGAGCTGCTGCGCCAGCGCAGGTGCTGCGGCAAGGCCGGCGGTGCCGAGCGCCGTACGCCTGAGAAAGCGGCGACGGCTGGTTTCACTCGCCAGCGCGGCGTCAAAATTGTCCATGACAAGGCTCTCCTGTGGCCAGCCACGCTGGCGGTTCGAAGCGGCGTTCTGCAAGTGATCGGACCGATTGATCCGATCATCAGGGTGGATCAGTTCGGGGTAGCGATGCAGGGCGAGACGAACAGGTTGCCGCGCCATGCTCCGGCGAGTGTCTTGGCACCGACCAGCAGCCACATCGCCGCGAGCGCGACCGTCAGCACTGTGCCGACAATACCGAAGAAGCCTAGGTTCAGCGTCGTACCGAGGCGGAAGGTGGCGACGGTGTAGACGCCGAGCGGGAAGGTATAGCCCCACCAGCCAAGGTTGAATGGGACGCCGGCGCGCCAGTAGCGGATGGTGATGAGCGTCGCGAGCGACAGCCACCACAGGCCGAAACCCCACAGACAGAGCCCGGCGACGACGCCGATCCCTTGCGCGACGGTACCGACACCGACCAGCCCATGCGCCGCGAGGATCGCCGGCGCATCCGCCCCAAGCACCAGCATACCCAGCGCCCCGGTGCCGATCGGCCCCAGCGCAAGCCAAGAGGATGCCGCCATGCTCTCGTGCGGGAGCTTGTGGAGCGCCATGCGCAGGATCAGGATAGCGATGATGCCAAACGCGACCGGCACCGAATAGGCCCACAGCACGTAGGAAGTGGCGAGCGTCACGATCTGCGCGTGAGGATCGGTCAGATGCGGCGCGAGCAGCCCGCCGCTGGCACCCGCCACTTCCGCTGCGACGACCGGCAGCAGCCATACCGCAGTCATGCCGTCCAGGCTGTGCTCGTGGCGGGTAAACATCAGGTAGGGGATCAACACGCCGCAGGCGAGCGACATGGCGACGTCGATCCACCACAGGACGTGTGCGACCGGCACGATGCCGTTACCGAACCGCGCGATCCCGAAGGCGAGGCATCCGTTGATGATCGTCGCCAAGCCCATCGGAATGGTCCCGATGAACATTGACACGGTGTTGTGGCCGAAGATGCGCCGTGCCTCATGCCCGAACATCGCCCAGCGCGCGCCATAGAGACCGGCGAACAGGATGAAGAGCGCGATGTTGAAGAACCACAACACCTCGCCAATCGGTTTGAGCGCGGGGCCGATATTGGGCACCTGCGGCAGCGCGAGAGCGAGGATGCCGGTGCCCATCGTCGCGGCGAACCAGTTGGGTGTGAACTGGCGGATCATCTCGCGCGGGTGATCGAGCCTGCTTAGCGGCTTGAGGCCGGTCAGGGCCGAAGGTGCGTCGGCAGTCATGCGACCTGCTCCTTGATGAGGTCCGTCAGCGCGTCGGCCGCGCGGGTGCGATAGCGTTCCTTGTGGCGCAGCGCGTGGAAGGCGCGATCGGGTAACCCAAGCGGCAACTCGACCAGATCGCCGGCCTTGAGCGCGCGTGCGACGACCAATCGCGACAACACAGCGACGCCGGCACCGGCCTCGACCGCGGTACGCACCGCCTCGTTGGACGGCAGCGTCATCGCTACTGTCAGCTGGGCCGGATCAAACCCGCGCGTTCGCAGCACGTCCTCGAAGGTCGAGCGCGTGCCCGAACCCTGCTCGCGGACGATCCAGCGTGCAGCGCGAAGCCAGTCCTCGTCGACGCGCCCGGCGTCCTCATGGCCGACCAGCACCATCGGGTCACGCCCGACATTCCAGAGGGCGAGCGCCGGTTCGTCCACCTCGCCCTCGACGAAACCGAGCTCCGCCGCGCCGCTCAGGATCTGCGCTGCTGCACCTTCGGTGTTGTCGATCGCCAGTTCGACCGCGATCTGCGGGTGGCGTTCGTAGAAGGAGGCGAGCTTTGCCGGCAACCAGTAGCTCGCGATCGTCTGGCTTGCGACGATCCGCAACGAACCACGGGCAAGCCCGGCATAGTCCGCCAGCATCGTCTCGGCATGCGCTGCCTGCCCCAGCACTGCGCGCGCTTCCTCCAGAAAGCCGCGGCCTGCTTCGGTCAGCTGGATGCCACGCCCGACACGGTGAAACAGAGGAACCCCGTAGCGCGCTTCGAGGGCCGCGACCGCGCCGGAGGCAGCGGACTGCGTGACGTTCAGCACCTCCGCTGCCTTGGTGACGTGTTCGCGCTCGGCGACACCGACGAATATTCTGAGTTGCTCCAGGGTCATGCAGCTTATATCGCGCAATCTTATCGATACGACCAACCGTTTGATCCGTTTATTTCAATCTGGATATCGGAACGATCGGTAATCCTTCGTCTGCGATAGTCTTGAAGATTTGAAGCGATCCGCGCGCTTGCGGCGTTGGTTCGTCCATGACTGATATGATCGAGCGCAAATCCGAGCCCTACAACGCCGAGCCGACGCCCGGCGCGCTGATCGAGCGGTTCCTGACGCCGCAGGCGCTGTTCTACGTGCGCAGCCATGGTGCGGTGCCTGATCTGCCTGCCGATCACCGGATCGAGGTCAGCGGGATGAGCATGGAAAGACGCTCCTTCTCGGTGGAGGAGTTGAAGAGCGCGTTGGCCACGCGGACGGTGACGGCAGTTCTCCAGTGCGCCGGCAACCGGCGCACGGATCTTCAGCAGTTCGCAAAAACGTCCGGCGACCCGTGGGACGTGGGCGCGATCGGCAATGCGGAGTGGACCGGCGTACGACTGTCCGACGTACTGGATGCCGTCGGTGCGCCGGATGCGTCCGACCTGTTCGTGGCGTTCACCGGAGCGGACGAGGTGGACGTCGAAGGCGAGGAAGCATTGTTCGGGGTCTCGATCGCCATGGATAAGGCGCGGCAACCCGACGTCCTCATTGCCTGGGCGATGAACGGCGAGCCGCTGACGCCCGAACACGGCGCACCGATCCGCATGGTGGTGCCGGGCTATGCCGGGGTGCGGAGCGCCAAATGGCTGACACGGATCGAGGTGCGCGAGACGCCATCCGACGCACCGATCCAGGCGCACGACTACAAGCTCTTTCCTGCCGATGTGACGAGCGACACCGTCGACTGGAGCCAGGGTCTGACCATCAATGCCATGCCGCTCAACGCCGCGATCTGCGTGCCCGGCTCTGGCGAAAGCTTGCCGGCCGGGGAGGTGCGGATCGAGGGCTATGCCATCGCCTATGATCGCCGCGTCTCTCGGGTCGAAGTGTCGGTAAACGGTGGTCGCGACTGGCAACAGGCGACGTTCACCGATGATCCGGAGGCGCACTGGGGTTGGCGGCGCTGGACCCTCGACGCCACGCTCGACAAGGGGCGCCAGCACCTTGTCGTGCGCGCCTTCGACGACACTGGACAGGGTCAGCCCGAGCGGCCGGATACGATGTGGAACTTCGCTGGCTATCTGTGCACCGCCTGGCATCATGTGCACGTGCTGGTCGAATGATCGAAGCGTCAGCGGCACCGGATCTCGGCTTATGGATCGATGCGATCGGGCGGCTGGTGGTGGCGACCGCGGCTGGGATGGTGCTCGGCTGGGAACGCTCGCGCGAGAACCGGCAGATCATGGGCTTGCGGACGCTGGGCCTCGTCGGTCTGGCGAGCTGCATCGCCGTGCAGGCGATCGTACACAGTGGCTTGCCGAATGTGAACGCCGATGCCGCAGGACGGGCGATGCAGGGCATTCTGTCCGGCGTCGGCTTCATCGGTGCCGGCGCTGTGCTGCGGGTCGGCCAGGGTCAGGAAGTGCATGGATTGGCGACTGCCGCATGCATCTGGGTAACAGCCACGATCGGCGCGGCAGCAGGGTTGGCGGTGTGGCCGCTCATCATCGGCGGGTTGAGCCTTGCGATGCTCGTACTGTTCGTCGGCGCTCCACTCGAACGTCGCATTCGCGAACGGGCCAGGCTGACTCCGGCAGAGGCCGACCGGAACGATGCCGCGCGCAAGCCGTGATCCCGCTGGTCCGCCCAGTGCCTGTCGGCGCTGAGAACTGGCCAGGTGCTATCAGGACACAAGCGCCGCATCGGCCTGGCGCTGGACCTCGTTGGCGATCGGATGCAGCTCGGCAGCGGGGCGCTCCCCCACCACACTATAGCCGATCCCGTCGACCGCCCATGTGACCCGGCCCATGGTCCCGCTGGACGTGCTGGTCATGCTTGCGCTCTTGTCGATTTGCATGGGCCTCGTCAGCACCGCAAGCTTCGACGCTTGCGGTCCATCATAGAGGAGCAGCGCTGCAGGGCCGTGGGGCGTCGCGACCAATCGCCCCCCGCCATAGCGGTAACCCGCTGTGCTGAGGTCCGGGATGGTCACGCGCTCACCCAATCGGCTGGAGGTCCATCGGATCAGCATGGCGCGCTGGTCGGGGCCGATTTCCGCCGGTCGAATCCGGTCGGCGGCATAGACACGGAAATTGTCGCTCGCCTCATTGGCCAGCGCCGCGATGCCCGCGTGGGGTTCGCCGCTCCACCGCGCGCTCGACCAACCACCGCCAAATCCGACCGCCAGCAGAAGCGACGCGGCGATGGCGAGTTGCCAAGGCGGTTGGCGTTGCCGTCCCCTGATGGCTGCGACGCGCATCGTCGCCGGGATCGGTTCCTCCGCGATGGGAGCGAACAGGGACGCAAGGGCTCGCGCCTGCTCCGCCTGCTCCCGCAAACGGGCATGCACGTCCGGCTGGCCTTCAAGGTAAGCGTCGACCAGACGCTGCCGCTCGGGCGACAGCCTTCCATCGATCCACGCGGCCAGATCGTCCTCTCCGATCGGGCTGGTCATCGAATACTCCTTAATCGTGGCCGTTCACCCTCGCGGAGGAGCGTCGCCAGACGGTCGCGCGCCCGCGATATGCGCGACATCACCGTTCCCAGCGGCACGCCGACGACGGCAGCGACTTCCCCATATGACAGACCTTCGACGGAAATGAGGAGCAGCACCGTCCGCTGCTCCTCGGGCAACGCATCAAGTGCGCGCAACAGGTCTCGGTGGTGCAGGCCTACGTCCTGATCGGCCGGGCGGCCGAGCGCAGCGTCGTCGACGAGGTGGAGCGGAACCGCCGTACCTCGCCGACTGTGCTGCCGCTGATGGTCGACCAACAGATTGTGCAGGATCGCGTAGACCCATGGGCGAACCTCCGCACCCCGTCGCTGGCGCCAGCGCCCGACCGCGCGCTCAAGGCAATCCTGCACCACGTCATCCGCCATCGCCGGATCGCGCAACCACGACCGGGCATAGCGGCGCAGACCGGGGATCAGTGGCTCGATCGCGGCGGCAAGCGGGTCCATCTCAGTCGCGCTGCACCTGCACGATGCGGCCCGGAGCGCCGTTCACCACCTCGGCGACCGCCAGAAAACGCCGGGGTGCCGCGGTGCTGCCTTGAACGATCTGCCGGATCGGACCCGACGCGTTGACGATCGCCGCACCTGCCGGATTGCTCATGAAGTTCGCAAGCGGCTCTACCGCACCGCTGCCGTCCGCGTTGGCGGTGAGCACGAGCATGTAAGGCTTCTTGGGCTGCAAACCGGTAACGGCACTCTGCACGACCTGAATGATGCCCTGGTCGAAGAGGGTAATGCTGCTTGCAGCACCATTGCCGCGAACCGGCCCCATGTTCAGATGCACCGCCTTGCCTGCCGTACCGAGCGGTTGAAGATTGTCGGTGCCGAGGCCTGTCGGAATAGCGTTCGGCACATAGGCGATCGCCTGCGGTGCCTGTCCGACCGGCACGGTGGCAACGACCTTGTTGCCGGCGGTGTCGATCGCGGCAAGTTCATCAGCATTCTCCAGCCCGACATAGATGCGCCGGCCGTCGCCCGATGGCCAGACACCGTGCGGCATCTTGCCGACCGGGATGGTGGCGACAAGCGCGAAGTCGGACGTGCGGAACACCTTCACCGCGTTTTCCCCGCCTACCGTGACATAGGCGAACTGTCCCCTGACCGTGCGGGCGAAGTTGACGTGATTGGTGATCGGTCCGGTATCCAGCACCTTGAGGATCGCGAAAGGCGGCTTGGCATCGAATGCGACCGTCTTGCCGATGTCCTTCAGCGTGAACCACACCTGCTTGCCGTCCGGCGTCGCGGCGATGTTGGGACAGAACGGACTCGGCTGCGCCACCTGTCCGACCTGCGCGTGGGTCGAGACATCGAACACGGCCAGCACCGGATTGAACGAGGAACAGACATAGCCGTATCGGCCATCGGGAGAGAAGATCGTCATGCCCGGACCACCGGGCGTCTTGATGCGACCGGTCTCCTTGTACGTCTTGGGGTCGAGCACGGCGATGTAATCCTCGCCGCGTACCGTAACCCACACCTCCTTGCCGTCCGGCGTGAAGAACGCCTCATGCGGGCTGCGCCCGACATAGGTCGTGTGCTTGACGGTGTTGGTGGCGGTGTCGATCCACGACACGGCGTTGGATCCGATCGACACGACCGCCAGTGTTTTCCCGTCCGGCGAGAAGCCGAGGCCGTGAACCAGCACCTGCCCCTTGTAGAGCGGGGAAAAATTCATCGGCTGCGGATCGCCGAGCTTGATGACGCCGAGCAACCTGTTGTCGGCCGGGTCCGTCACCGACACCGTGTTGGAGAATTGTTCGGATGCATAGACGCGGTCGCGGTGGCTGACAGGCACGTCCTTGGCGTTCCACGGCGCCTGCTGGGCCATGGCAATGCCCGGTGCGGCGCTCATCAGCAAGGCGGCCGAGCGCAGGAAGGTCCGGATCATGTCAGTGCTCCATATGGCTGTGGTAGTCGCCGCCCCTCGTCGGGGCTGGCGTCGAAGGGGGTAGCGGCTGACCAATCGCCAACTTCATGGCGGCGATCTCCTGCTGCTGATCGATGATGATCTCCTGCGCAATGCGCTTGAGCTGCTCGTTATGACCGTAGCGCAGCTCTGCCACCGCCATATCAATGGCGCCCTGGTGATGCGGAAGCATCATTGCGACGAAGTCGCGGTCGACGTCGCCGGACGGCTTGACCATCATGCCCGCCATCATCCGGTCCATCGCGGCAGATACCATGCTGGCGTAGCCATCGGCGGGGGCGGCCGCGACTGCGCCGGTGAGCATGGCCGAAGCAGTCAGACCCAGCATCCAATTTCGTCTACGCATAAGCCTCCGGCGCATCAGTCTCGAAAGCGTAGACGACGCCCGTCGAGATTTATTCCATGGTTGAGCCAATTATTGATCCTCAGCAAAACAATGGTCTCATCGTGACCCTGCCGATGGTTGACCAGGTCGCCGTCGGACAGCATATGCTCGGCACGGCGATGGATTTCCGCCGGGCCATTCGGCCGAACCGCCCTCGCAAGGGTCGATGATTCCTACCAGGCGCCGCAAGGCAGCAAGGAGGAATCGTGCGCGCGACATTTCGCAATCTCTACGACCAGTTCAACATGGCAGCGTTCATTCGCGATCGCCGCACCCATGCCATGTCGGTGCTGCGATGGGCCTTGATCCTGGTCCCGATGGCCGCAATGGTGGGAACGCTCTGCGCGGCTTTCTTGTGGAGCCTCGATGCCGTGACCCGGCTTCGCTTTGCCTTTCCCTGGCTGCTCTACCTGCTGCCGATCGGCGGGTTCGTGGTCGGACTGCTTTACCATCTGACCGGCCGCTCGGTGGAGGGCGGCAACAACCTTATTGTCGAGCAGATCCACGAACCGGGCGGGGGGGTGCCACTGCGGATGGCACCGCTGATCTTCTTCGGCACGGTGGTGACCCATCTGTTTGGCGGTTCGGCCGGGCGCGAAGGCACCGCCGTCCAGTTGGGCGGCAGTCTCGCCAGCGGTTTCGGTCGCGCGCTCAAGCTCGATGCTGACGGCACCCGCATCCTGCTGATGGGGGGCATTGCGGCCGGGTTCGGCGCGGTGTTCGGCACGCCCATCGCAGGGGCGGTGTTCGCACTGGAGGTGTTGGCGATCGGGCGTGTCGAATATCGCGCGCTGGTGCCGTGCCTGGTCGCGGCACTGGTCGGCGACTGGACGTGCCTTGCCTGGGGCATCCATCACGGCGTCTACCGGATCGATGCGCTGGTGCCGGTCGATGCGCTGCTCGTCACCAAGGCGGGCGTCGCCGGGGTTGCGTTCGGGCTGGTCGGTCTCGCCTTCGCCGAAGCCAATCACACGCTCGGCGGGTGGCTCAAGCGCATCGTCTCCTATGGCCCGTTACGCCCCGCCATTGGCGGCATCGCGGTCATCGCGCTCGTCTACCTGTTCGGAACGCGCGACTATCTCGGACTCGGCACGTTGGCAGCGACGCCCGACAGCCTCACCATCGCCAGCTTCTTCGGACCGGACACGCATCCGTGGAGCTGGGCGATCAAGCTGCTGTTCACCGTCGTCACGCTCAGCGCCGGCTTCAAGGGTGGCGAGGTGACACCGCTGTTCTTCATCGGCGCGGCGCTCGGCAACGCACTCGCCCCCATGTTCGGCGTGCCCACCAGCGTATTCGCCGCGCTCGGCTTCGTCGCGCTGTTCGCGGGCGCGGCCAACACCCCGCTCGCCTGCACCTTCATGGGCATCGAACTGTTCGGCGCTGCCTATGCGGTGCCGATCGCGGTGGCCTGCTTCGTCGCCTACCTCTGCTCCGGTCATAACGGCATCTACCTGTCGCAGCGCGTCGCGGTGCCGAAGGTGCCGGCGACCGGCCTCACCCCGAACGCGACGCTTCGCGAGGCGCGGGCACACCGCGCCTCGCGAAGCCCACGCTCCTGATCCCCCCACCAATCGAGGGTTTGTCCATGCCCAATCGTTTCACCGTCCAGCATCGCGAAATCGGCATGCTGCGTATCTACATGAAACCGTCCGACCGAATTGGTGAGCGCAGCCTGCGTACGCTGTGGGCTGCCAAGCCGCTCTATCGCGAGCTAATCCAGACGGCATCATCAATGCCGTCGCGCAACACACGCACTATGGGTTCAGCAACCACGGCCAGATCCGCGAGAACGGATCGGAGGCGGCCGATCCCCATCTGACGATCTGCGTCGAACTCGTCGGCGAACGCGACCAGCTCGACCGGTTCTGCCGGCGACATGGCGACCTGCTCGGCGACAAGGTGATCGTCTACAAGCAGCTGGAACACTGGTCGGTCATGCCGCGGTTCGACCGATGACACCAATGATCGAATATGGGCTGCTGATCGTCGGTGCATTTGCGGCTGCTGCAATCTCGGGTTCGGCCGGGTTTGGCGGGGCACTGCTGTTGCTGCCGCTGCTGATTTAAGTCGTCGGCGTGACCGAAGCGGTGACGCTGCTGACGATCGTCCAGATCATCGGCAACGGTGCGCCGGCCGGGATGGGCTGGGCTGGCGCCAATCCGTTGGCGGCCCGTGTTGCTGTTCCTCTCCGCTGCCATACCGTTCTCGATGCTGGGCGCATTGTCGTTCGCGTCGCTACCGACGGCGCTCGTTGCGCGGATCGTGGGCGTGGCGATCCTGCTGTTCGTCATCCTGAAGGCCACGGGCATGATCGCGTTTAAACCCTCGCGCCGCGTGCTGGTGATCGGGGGCGGTGTGACCGGCCTGTTGTCCGGGCTAGTCGGGAGCGCCGGGCCGCTCGGCGCAGCGGTGTTCCTGAGCCTCGGTTTGCCACCGCTTGCCTATGTCGCGAGTGACGCGGTCGCCTCGATCGTGATGCACAGTTCCAAGACAATTGTTTACGGCGCGACGATCGACCTTGGACCAACCTTCTGGCCGCTGGCGATCGCGATGGGGCTGGCGATGATCGTTGGCACCTGGGCGGGGTGCTTGCTCATCAAGCGTCTGCCCGTTGAGCGCTTCCGCCAGCTCGTCATGGTCCTGCTCGCGCTGATCGCGACCGAGATGATCGTCATGGGTTAGTGGGAGGATTGTCGCGAATATCCTGAGTTTCGCTACACCAGCTCAAGCGTGGTCGGCTGACGGCGTAGCTGTCGCGAATGTCAGTCGCGGAATTACGCGACTTTCAACGCACATCTGCGACACGCTAACCTGTGCGTTAACGGTGTCGCTACGCAGGAGCCGGTGCCCGGCTCGTTCAGCTGAGCCGCAGCCAACCGCGCGGCCGGACGGCGGCTTTCAGGGAGCAGAAAAGTTGTCCTGAATGACTTACTATGGGTCGGAAGTCGCCCGGCAGCTTTCGCCGAAACGCCGCCCAACAGCGGACAGGCGGTTTTCCACCAGGATGCAGACCTTCCGCTTCCAGAGGATCGACAGGTGGTTGCCCCCTGCCCTTCCCGCCAAGTTCTAGCGGATCGTCACGACCTTGACCTCGACTGCATCCGCGATCTTCTTCCAGTTCTGGTCGCTTGTCCAAGCGGGCAATCCATCCCGTCGGGCTAGAGCCAGACAAAAGCGATCTCCAAGGCTAAGGCCCGCCTCGGCCGTCGCGGCGCGCAGCCGCCCGGCGATTTTCGCCAAGGCCTTGTCGGCCGGCACTACCGTCAGTGGCAGCGGATCAAGCATGGCATCAACTTCTCGCTCGGGCATTCCGGTATGAATGAAGTGGGTCACCACCTCAGCGTAGTTCACGCTGCTCACTCGCGCACCGGCGATACCGGCTGCAACCTTGGTAGATCCCTTTTCACCCTTGATCATTGCGATGAGAGCCGAGGCGTCGAGAACCACGCTCATTCGCCGCTATCTTCGCGACGCCGATTGAGGAATGCGTCAACAGAGGCGTCGGGATTACCGCCGGTATATTGCTCGGCCAGCGCCTGCGCCCTTGCCACCGCTTGGCTGGCGGTTCGCAGAACAACGCCATCTTCGGTTTCGTCGAGATATACCGCACCGCCACCCGTCAGGCCCAACCGCTTGCGAACGTCAGCGGGCAGGCTCATGCGCCCGTTTGGTGTTATGTTGATCTGTAGCGTCATGACGGCCTCTGTACCTCTGATCAGCATCGTCATCATCTTCTAGGGATATCCCGGCTTAGCAGCAACCGTCCCCACGGTATGCCAGCGAGCCTCGTTTGTACCACACCGTTTGGATTATGGCTCATCGACGTGAAGCTGCCCCACGTGCATAATCTCCGGTGCTTTTAACGTATGCCTTTCGCAGACCTTTCAATAGCTGGTATTTTAATATCGTCCTGACGACGTAAAAAGGACTAGACTAATAAGCACCACATATAGAAGACTACGGGATGTTCATTCGAGCCTATCTGCGCGCTTCTACCTCCGAACAGGATGCGTCGCGCGCGAAGAGCGCCCTCGACGTGTTTGCGGCCAAGCACGGGCTTCGGATTGCGGCCCGCTATGTCGAAAACGAAAGTGGAGCCAAGCTTCACCGGCCAGAGCTGTTCCGCCTGCTGTCAGATTGCGAGCCGGGAGACGTGCTCCTGGTCGAGCAGGTTGATCGGCTTTCCCGCCTCACCTCACCCGACTGGATCAAGCTGCGTAATCTAATCGACGCCAAGCAGGTCCGGGTTGTTGCACTCGACCTGCCGACGTCGTGGATCCTGACGGCACCGACGGATGAGTTCACCGGCCGAATGTTCGCAGCGGTCAACGCCATGATGTTGGACGTACTCGCCGCGGTTGCCCGTAAGGACTATGAGGATCGCCGTCGTCGACAAGCCGAAGGCACTGCAAAAGCCAAGGCAGCGGGCCTTTATAAGGGGCGTCCCGAGAACAAGACCCGCAACGCTGCGATCTCGAGCCTTCTTCGCGATGGCCGAAGCTGGCGCGATATAATGGATGCGACTGGGTGCAGTCGAACGCTGCTCGCCAAGATTGCTCGTGATCGCCGTCGACAGGCAGAGGCTGATGCAGCAATGTCAAACGCGCAACCCTAATGTGTTCAGGCAGACTCTAAACCCTCATAATGAGGTGTCCGATTTCGCTGCTACCGACTGTTTGAACGGGTTTTGCGTACCAAAGCCTATGCCCATTCAGAGTATACCCTGCGGACACGATACCAATTTACGCTTGAAATCAGTCGAAGCGAGCGAGAGATGTGCATTTTCACTAACGGGTGAAGACTACCATTCGCTCTTCAGCGGAATGTAAATAAGCCATGATGCGCTTGCCATATATATCCAAGCCCCGGCCTGATGAAAAGCTTTCCGGCTGGCTTCGCCAGATCGCATTTGAGTTCGGGCTACCTAGCGCGCAATCATTGCTACGTGCATTCGGCCTTACGCCCGTAAGCTCTTTGATACTAGATTTCTCATGCCCCCCGGATTTACTTCGGCGTCTTTCAACTCTGACCGGTCTTTCAATGCAAGCACTCGAACAGCTCGGCGACTCGCAGCGATCTGATCAATCAAATGCTGTAGGCGGACCCAAGAGAGTACGGGTGGGGTACGTATGGGGGACTTCTCATCGCAAAATATCTTTGATGCTAGAATCGATCAACCTAGATGAATGCGAGCGCGTAATCCTGCGTCCGCCCAAGCCAAGAAAATACAATAACATTCAGCGCGAACTAGCTCGAGCTGAGATATTTCGTGCAGAACCTGGAACAACTTTTGTATTTTACGATCTTTCTACGCTCGCTTACTCAGCAAATGATTTATCAGATCTTTTTGAAAGATGCCTTTCTCGTGATATACACTTAGAGTTTTCAAAAGAAGATATTTTATTGTCAAACGGTCATAATCTATCTCTACTAAGGATAGCTTCTACTATATACGATAACTTGGAAACCGACCTTGAAAAAGAGTCTGGTGAAGAGGAGGATCTGCTGATCGAGAGTCGTCGACGTAAGCAAGACTTTCGCGCATTTCGGAAAGGTCGCAAACGGGCTTTAACTGTTCAACAAGCGCAGGAAGCCGCAGAGCTATATCTGGAAAATGGTACCCCAGTGGCCGAGATCAGTCAGCGGTTTGGAACTAGCCAACCAACGATCTATCGCGTCATAATGGACCACCGCTTGGGTAGAGCCCCCAGGGATCGGATTGCTCCAGAGGAAGAATGACGCACCTTGTCGCAACGGTGGTGATCGACAGACTGGCTCATCGCGCAGCCCTCACCGCCGGTGCAATGCAACGATCCCCGATGCAATTAAACGCTCACCCTTCACACCACCGCCGGTCAGCGCCGCCATCGACGCCGAATGATGCGGTGAACGGAACGGCCGCACCCGCGTCATCCGCCCGCCGGCCAGCGTGCCGGCGACCGACTGTACCATCGACACCTCCAGCGCCTCGGCCGGGTCGAGCGGCGGCAATATGCCGGGCAGGCAGGACGCGAGCAGCGACTTGCCCGCCCCCGGCGGCCCGACCATCAGCAGATTGTGATTGCCCGCCGCCGCGATCTCCAACGCGCGCTTGGCGGTTTCCTGCCCCTTCACCTGGCGCAGATCGGTGCCGCTCCAGCCCTCCTCCGCGCCGCCGGGCTGCGGCATCGACAGGAGTTGTTCGCCCTTCAGGTGGTTGAGCAGTGACAACAGATCGGGCGCGGCGACGACCTGCGTTCCGGCCCAGGCGGCCTCCGCCCCCTGGCTCCCCGGACAGATCAGCGCGCGCCCCTCGCCACTGGCCAGCATCGCCGCCAGCAGCACGCCCGGCGACCCGGCGATCCGCCCGTCGAGGCTCAGTTCGCCGACGATCAGATAGTCCGACAGCGCCTCGGCATCGACCACCCCCATCGCCGCCAGCAGGCCCAGCGCGATCGGCAGGTCGTAGTGCGATCCTTCCTTGGGCAAGTCGGCGGGCGACAGATTGACGGTGATCCGCTTGGGCGGCAGCGACAGGCCGATGGCGGCGATCGCGGCGCGTACCCGTTCGCGGCTTTCGCCCACCGCCTTGTCAGCAAGGCCGACGACGACGAACGCCGGCAGGCCGCTGGCCAGCTGCACCTGCACCTCGACCCGCCGCGCCTCCAGCCCCAGATACGCCGCCGTCGATACGATCGCGACCATGCCGCCTTTGCCCCCCACTTGCCCCTGTGGGTCGTCCATAGCCGCTTTCCGCGTGGAGGGAACGATCCGTCGCGACCGTCTTGTCAGCGCAACACACGGCTGGCATGGACGTCGTCGATGCAGATTGCGCTGGTGACCCTCGGTGTGTTGCTGGTCCTGGTGACGCCGCTGGTCGCGGTGCTGCCGGGTCCCGTCGGTATCTTCACCTTCGCCGCCGGTACCGCATTGATCCTGCGCAATTCGCGCTGGGCACGGCACCGCTTTGCCCGGCGGCTGCGGCGGCATCCCCGCCTGCGCGCGCTGTCCGACCGGGCACTGCGCCGGGCCAGTGCCAAACGGCGGCGAATGCGCGCCGGGGTGTGACGGTCGGCGTTGACTTGGATGGGCGCCATGGCTAAGGGACCACCCACGCGGCCGCCGTCACTGGCGGCTTTTTACGTTCTGGCAGTTTTGAATACCCGGGGAATGAGTAATGAAGCGGACTTTTCAGCCGAGCAACCTGGTACGGGCCCGTCGTCACGGCTTCCGCTCGCGCATGGCGACGCCGGGTGGCCGCAATGTGATCCGCGCGCGTCGTGCCCGCGGCCGCAAGAAGCTGTCGGCCTAACCAAAATGCTTCGCCGCCGGGATTATCTGGCGGCGAATGGCGGACGCCGGGCACCGATGCCCGGCTTCCTCCTGCTGGTGCGCAACCGCAAGCCGGACGAACTGGCCGATACGCCGCCCCAGGCGATGCGAATCGGCATTACCGTATCGAAAAAGGTCGGAAACGCCGTCGTCCGCAACCGGATGAAACGGCGTTTTCGCGCGCTTGCCGCAGAGCTGCTGCCCGAACAGGGTGTTGCCGGTGCCGATCACGTGCTGATCGGCCGGGCAAGTGGCATCGAACGTCCGTTCGACGACCTGAAAGCCGACCTTTCCAAGGCATTGCGCAAGGTTCGCCGGTGACCGACACCGGCGGCCCTATCCGTTCGGGTACTGGCCGTCCGGGTATCGCCGCCCGTGCGCTGATGCTGGTCGCCCGCGCGTGGCAATTGGGTCCCTCGCTGATCCTGCCGCCGTCGTGTCGCTATCAACCCTCCTGTTCGGCCTATGCAATCACCGCCCTTGCCCGCTATGGCGCGATCAAGGGGGCGTGGCTGGCCGCCAAACGGATTGCGCGCTGTCACCCCTGGGGTGGGCACGGCCACGATCCGGTGCCCTAAGTCTGCGCCGTAAGGATTGTACGTGAAGAACGACCAGAAGAATTTCCTGCTGTTCGCGGTACTGGCTGCGCTGGTGCTGTTCGGCTGGCCGTATATCGCCAACCATTTCTTCCCGGCCGCGAACCCGCCGGTGACGAAGCTGGAGGACGGCAAGAGCAAGCCCGTCGCCAATCCCGCGACCGATCCCGCCGCCGACACCGCGAACGCGATTCGCGACCGGGCGCAGGTGCTGCGCGAAACCCCGCGCGTGGCGATCGAAACGCCTGCGGTGCGCGGCTCGATCAACCTGCGCGGCGGGCGGATCGACGATCTGGTGCTGCTGCGCCACAAGGAGACGATCGCCAAGGATTCGCCCCCCGTCCGGCTGCTGTCGCCGTCGGGCACGGCCGATGCCTATTTCGCGCAGTTCGGCTGGAGCGGCACGGGCATCACCCCGCCGCCCGCCGATGCGCTGTGGACCGCCAGCGGTACCAAGCTGACCCCGACCACCCCGGTTACGCTGACGACGCAGGCGGGCAGCCAGCGCTACCTGATGCAGATCGCGGTCGACGCCAACTACATGTTCACCGTGCGCCAGAGCATCGTGAACACCGGGGCGCAGCCGGTGCAGGTCGCGACCTATGGCCTGCTCAGCCGCCGCGGCGCGCCGGTCGACAAGGACACGATGACCATCCAGGTCGGCCCGATCTACGAAGCCGGTAACGGCGTGAAGTTCGACGTCGATTACAAGGATATCGACGCCACCCCGACGACCTTCGGCGCGAAGGGTGGCTGGCTCGGCTTCACCGACCATTACTGGATGACCGCGCTGATCCCCGATCAGAACGTGCAGCACGGCCTGACGCTGAAGGGCGGCGACCAGCGGCACCAGGCGGATTACCGTTCGCCGACGCTCGCCACGCTGAACCCCGGCCAGGCGATGACGCAGAGCGCACGCTTCTTTGCGGGTGCCAAGGAGAACAAGGTCCTGAACGCCTATGAGGAACAGGGCGTGCCCTATTTCTCGCGCTCGATCGACTGGGGATGGTTCCGCGTCGTCGAGGAACCGATCTTCGTCTATCTCGACTGGCTGTTTCGCATGGTCGGCAACTTCGGCGTGGCGATCATCCTGCTGACGCTGACGATCCGCGGCCTGATGTTCCCGATCGCCCAGCGCCAGTTCGCATCGATGGCCGCCATGCGCGCCATCCAGCCCAAGCTGAAGGTGCTGCAGGAACGCTACAAGGACGACAAGCCGCGTCTCCAGCAGGAGATGATGGCGCTGTACAAGACGGAAAAGGTGAACCCGGTTGCCGGCTGTCTGCCGACGCTGATCCAGATCCCGATCTTCTACGCGCTGTACAAGGTGCTGTTGCTGACCATCGAGATGCGGCACCAGCCGTTCGTCGGCTGGATCAAGGATCTGTCCGCGCCCGATCCGGCGACGATCCTGAACCTGTTCGGCTATCTCGACTTCACGCCGCCGCACTTCCTGGCGATCGGCATCGTGCCGGTGCTGCTCGGCATCTCGATGTACTTCCAGTTCAAGCTGAACCCGGCACCGATGGACGACATGCAGAAGCAGGTCTTCGGTCTCATGCCGTGGGTGCTGATGTTCATCATGGCCCCGTTCGCGGTCGGGCTGCAGGTGTACTGGATTACGTCGAACCTGCTGACGATCGCGCAGCAGCAGCTGCTCTATTCGCGGCATCCGGGTATGCGACAGGCCGCCGCGAAATGAACGACCTGCCGCCTCCCCCGCCCGGTGACGACCGCTTCGATCCCGACCAGATCGAAGCGGCACGCAAGATCTTTGCGGGACCGATCCAGTTCCTGAAGTCGGCGCCGTCGCTCGATTACCTGCCGTCACCCGACGTACCGGAAATCGCGTTCGCCGGTCGTTCGAACGTCGGCAAGTCGTCGCTCCTGAACGCGCTGACCGGTCGCACCTCGCTCGCGCGTACTTCGGTCACGCCGGGGCGCACGCAGGAGCTGAACTTCTTCGACATCGGCACGCCGCTGAAACTGCGGCTGGTCGACATGCCCGGCTATGGTTTCGCCAAGGCACCCAAGGACATGGTGCGCAAGTGGCGCTATCTGGTGAACGACTATCTGCGCGGACGACAGGTGCTGAAGCGCACCCTCGTGCTGATCGATTCGCGCCACGGCATCAAGGATGTCGACCGCGAGGTGTTCGAGATGCTGGACAAGGCCGCGACCAGCTACCGTATCGTCCTGACCAAGACCGACAAGATCAAGGCGACCGAACTGGAAGACGTCTATGCCGCGGTTGGCGAAGAGGTCCGCAAGCGTCCGGCGGCGCATCCCGACGTGATCTCGACGTCGAGCGAGAAGGGCATGGGCATCGCCGAACTCCGCGCGGCGGTGATCGAGTCGATCGGCTGACGCTTCGTCATTCTGCCGCAGGCCGGGATGACGACTGAGGCCCGCCCGCTCCAATCGAATGTTCGTCATTCCCGCGAAGGCGGGAACCCATACCCGCTGGCCTTTCGATCAAAACGCGACGTCAGCGCATATGGACTCCCGCCTTCGCGGGAGTGACGAAGGGGAGCGCCGCGTCCGACCGGCCGGACGATCGCGCTGCTCCTACCCCGCCTTCGAAGCAAACAGCCCCGCCCCCAGCGCGACTGCGCCCACCGACAGCGCGCACGCGACAATCATCAACAGCCCGTCGCGCACCAACAGTGCAATCCCGAACGCCATGATCGCTGCCATCGGCGCGGTGCTGGCAAAGGGCAGCAGCTCCAGCGGCGGCACGGTCAGGCACAGCAGGATCACTGCGACCCCCGCAACCTTCACCATCGGCCCCTTGGTCAGCGCAGGCAGGCGTCCGTGAAACCACTGGTCCATCCGCCGGGCGATCGGCCGGGTCTTGTCGGCGACCTTGACCAGCTTCGCCCCCTTCAGCCCGCGATTGGCGAGAAACCCCGGCAGCCACAGGTGCTTGCGTCCCAGCACCAGCTGTGCCGCCAGCAGGATCATCACGACCGCCATCGCCGTCGGCAGGCCCGGAATCCCGCCGACCGGAGAGATGTCGATCAGCGGGAAGATGATGAAGAACGGGCCGTACGCCCGCTGGCCCAGCGCCTCCAGCGCGTCGCCCAGCTTCGCTTTGTCGTCGCCCGCCTGTCCGCCCAATTCCCGCAGCCGGTCGAGCACCTCACTCACGCTGTGCGGGTCGCCGCTTTTATCGTTATCCGCCATGCACTTGCCAACGGATCGTTCCATGGCCGGTTCCAACCGCTCGACACGGCCGTCCGCGCATGGCACGACCCGGCCCATGCTGAAGCTCATCATCGGGAACAAGGCCTATTCCTCCTGGTCGCTGCGCGGCTGGCTGGCGGCCAAGCTGTCGGGCCTGCCGTTCGAGGAGGTCGTCGTGCCGCTCTACGACGCCGACTGGGACAAGCGTCGCGAGGGCGACGAGTTCGCGCCGTCGTCGGGCAAGGTCCCAATCCTGTGGGACGGCGACGATATCGTCGTGTGGGACAGCCTGGCGATCGTCGAATATCTGAACGAGAAATCGGGCGGCGACAAATTCTGGCCGGCCGATCCGGCGGCACGCGCCATGGCGCGGTCGATGGCGGCGGAGATGCATTCGGGCTTCGCGCCCTTACGCCGCAAGCACAGCATGAACGTCCGCCAGGTCTATGACCCGACCCAACCCGACGCCGACGTCGCGGCCGACCTGTCGCGCATCTACGAGCTATGGGCACAGGCCCGCGCCCGCTTCGGGCATGGCGGCGACTATCTGTTCGGCGACTTCGGCGCGGTCGACATCATGTTTGCACCGGTGGCGACGCGCATCGTCACCTATTCGCTACCCTGCCCGCGCTTTGCGATGGGCTATATCATCACCCTGTTGCAGCACCCGTGGATGCAGGATTGGATCGCCGCCGCGCAGGAAGAGGAATGGGTGCTGGAACAGTACGAGCAGCCGGTGACGTAACGATCCTCCCCGCTCCGCGGGGAGGGGGACCGCCGCGCAGCGGTGGTGGAGGGGGGGGTTCACCACGCAAAGCAACCGTAGCGGATGCCGATACCCCCCCTCCACCAGCCTGCGGCTGGTCCCCCTCCCCGTGCCGGGGAGGAACTTACGCCAGAAACCCCGCGATTGCGTCGCCCAGTTCCTTCTTCACCACCGCGCTCATATGATTGCCCGGCGTCTCGACTAGCCGCGCATCGGGCAGCAGTTCCGCCAGTGCGGCATGGCTGCCATTGTCATCGTCGTCCTCGCCCGCCAGCACCAGCACCGGCTGCACGATCGCAGCCAGTTCCTCGCGCGACGTATCGACGAACGTGTCGAGAATGCCGAGCAGCGCCACCGGATCGCCACCGGTGGTCTTCAGGAACGCTTCGGCCATCCACTCCGGCGATCCCCGCTCGAAACTGCCGAGGTTGGTCAGGATGCGCCGGAAATGCGCCGCGCGCCGCCCGGTGTCGAGCAGCCCTTCGAGGCCCATTCCGCTCAGCACCAGCCGCCCCGGATTGGCCCCCATCGTCACCATCCGCACCGCCGTCCGCGCGCCCAGCGAATAGCCACCCAGGTCGTAGTCGCTCAGCCCCAGATGCGCGAGCAGCGCCATGCCGTCCCGCGCCAGCGCATCGGGCGGATAGGCCGCCGCGGCATGCGGCCGGGCGCTCGCGCCATGCGCCCGCAGGTCGGGCAGGATCACTCGCCGGCCCAGCGCCGCGATCTTCGCTGCATGACCATATTTGATCCAGTTGGTGTCGGCATCGCTGAAATAGCCGTGGATCAGCATGACCGGCCGCCCCTCGCCCATTTCATGCCAGGCAATCTCCGCCCCGTCGAAACTGGCGAAGCGATGGGTGGTGACGGGCATCTGGGTCACGGTCGGGCAATCCTTGGCTTGGGTCACTGGCATCCGGGCTATGGGAGGATCGATTGCGCCTGTCGACCCATTGTCCTACCATTTGCCACTTCACCAGCGCGCGAAATCAAGTTAGTATCCAAAGCAACAAAAGAACAAGCGGGAGAGGGTGCCGGCCAGACCGGAGACCGACGCCATCACCCCCGCCCTGCCCCATAGCGGCGTGCCGCACAGCCGATCCGAAGATGTCTATGCGCTGGTCGTCGGTTGCGTGATGATCGCGCTCGGCCTTGCCATGTTGCACGCCGCCGGGCTGGTGACGGGGGGCATTGCCGGGGTCGCGCTGCTGGTGTCCTATCTGGTCCCGTTGCCGACCGGCGTGCTGTTCACGCTCATCAACATCCCCTTCTTCCTCTTCGCCCGCCGGGCGATGGGGGCGCGCTTCATGTGGCGGACCATCGCGGTCAATGGCGGGATCGCGCTGTTTTCCACCATGGCGCGCTACGGCTTTCGTATCGTGGAGGTCCATCCCGCCTTTGCCGCCATTGCCGGGGGCACGGTGATCGGCATGGGCATCCTGGCGCTGGCCCGGCACGACGCCGGGGTCGGCGGCACCGGCGTCGTCACCCTATGGCTGCAACGCACGCGCGGCTGGAATGCCGGCCGCACGCAGATCGCGATCGACCTCGCCATCCTCGCCGCATCGTTCGCAGTCGTCTCGCCGGGCAAGGTCGCATGGTCGGCGGTGAGCGCCGCGGCGATCAGCGGCATCCTGATCGCGTGGCATCGTCCGGGGCGCTACACCGGCTATTGACCGATCAGGCGGCGACGGCCGCGATCTGGTCGTTCGCGCGCAGCATCGCCGATGCGCGTTCGGTGGCGTGGCGGATATCCTCGGCCAGCGACTTCACCTCGCGCGCGACGACCGCAAAGCCGGTCCCGGCCTCGCCCGCCCGCGCCGCCTCGATCGCGGCGTTCAGCGCGACGAGCCGGGTCTGCGCGGTGATGTCGCCGATCGACGTCACGATCGCCGCCAGCTGCGCCATGACCGATCGCAACGCATCCGCCTGCCCCTCCAGCCGCGCCTGAAACCGCTGCCCCTCGTCGAAGCGCGTCTGCACCTCACGTTCCAGCAGCACCTGGCGGGTCAGGTCGGTCGCGATCTTGACGATGGACGATGGCCTGCCGTCGGTGTCGAGGATCGGGTTATACGTCGCCTGCAACCACACGTCGCGGCCCTGCCGGTCGACGCGGCGGTACATCCCGCTGTCGAACGCCCCGCTGCCGAGCTTGTGCCAGAATTGCGCATAGGTCGCGGAACCGCTGTCCTCCGCGCGACAGAACATGCGGTGATGGTGACCGCGCACCTGCACCAGCGAATATCCCATGGTGTCGAGGAACAGGTCGTTGGCCCATAGCACGGTGCCGTCGAGCGCGAAGTCGACCACCGCCTGCGATCGGCAGATCGCCTCCCACGCGCCGACATATAGCGCGCCATCCCGGATACCCTGCGTGTCCATATGCGGATATTGCGCATCAGTTGGTTAAGGCGGCCTTAGCAAATGGGCTTCGCCGACCATGGCCACGGCACGTCACCGTACGCAGCCCTCGCCCATCCGCGTCCGCTTCGTCCTCCGGACCGGTGCCGGAGGACGAAGCCGATCGCCGATCAGTCCTTCTTCAAGTGCCGGCGGCCAAGCAGCTCGGCGATCTGCACCGCATTCAGCGCCGCGCCTTTGCGCAGATTGTCCGACACGCACCACAGCGCCAGGCCGTTCTCGACGGTCGAATCCTCGCGCACGCGGCTGACATAGGTCGCGAAGTCGCCGACGCATTCGATCGGCGTCGCGTATCCACCGTCCTCGCGCTTGTCGACCAGCATGATGCCGGGGGCTTCGCGCAGGATCTTCTGCGCATCTTCCGCCGACAGTTCGTTTTCCATCTCGATGTTGATCGCTTCGGAATGGCCGACGAACACCGGCACGCGGACACAGGTCGCGGTCACCTTGATCTTCGGATCGAGGATTTTCTTCGTTTCGACCACCATCTTCCACTCTTCCTTGGTCGACCCGTCGTCGAGGAAGCTGTCGATGTGCGGGATTACGTTGAACGCGATCTGCTTGGTGAACTTCTTGGGCTCGGCGCTGTCGCCGACGAAGATGTTGCGGCTCTGTTCGAACAGCTCGTCCATCCCGGCCTTGCCCGCGCCCGACACCGACTGGTACGTCGCGACGACGACGCGGGTGATCTTTGCCGCATCGTGGATCGGCTTCAGCGCGACGACCATCTGCGCGGTCGAGCAATTTGGGTTCGCGATGATGTTCTTGACGCGGTATCCGTCGATCGCCTCCGGGTTCACTTCCGGCACGATCAGCGGCACGTCGGGGTCCATGCGATACAGCGACGAATTGTCGATCACGGTGCAGCCGGCGGCGGCGAACTTGGGCGCATAGACCTTCGTCGCCTCGCTGCCGATCGCGAACAGCGCCATGTCCCAGCCGGTGGGATCGAAATGCTCGATATTCTGGATCTTGTACTGCTTGCCGGTCTCACCGAAGTCGGCCATATCGCCGGCCGAGCGCGACGATGCCAGCACCGCCAGATCGTCGATCGGAAACTCCCGCTCCGCCAGGATGTTCAGCATTTCGCGCCCGACATTGCCGGTCGCGCCCGCGACGACTACCCGATAACCCACTTGCTTACTCCGCGTTCTTAACTTGCGCGAACGCATAGTCGCCTTGGAAGAAAAGTCCAGCAGTTCGGGGAACACGGCGGGCTGCGACCCGGCCCTTGCCCTCCGGGCGGCACGGTGCGCATCATTCAGACTGGATCGGAGGAACGGGATGATTGCACCACCCAAGTCGTTGGATCTGAGCGACATTGATGCGGCGCCTAGCCCGACCCTGCACCGTCATGGTGCCCCAATGAGCCGGCGGGCGAGGGCCGCGCCGATCGTCGCAATCGCGTTAATCGCGGGCACCGCGATCGGAACGACGGCCGGACTCCACTTGGCGAAACCGGGCGCACTGATCGAGGTGGAAACCTCGCCTGACCGAAAGGAGCGGGTCGAGCTCTACCGTCCGGATCGCTGGCAACAACTGACCGGCCACCCCTCGGCCGACTATGCCGTCGCACGCCTGTCCTCGGCCGCCGACGGCACCGTGCTGACGACCAGCCCGCCCTTCTATCTCGACGGATCGGGGGCGACACGATGGTCGCCGCAGGCGGTCGAGATCGGCACCGCCGCCCGGTACGACCGGGCAACGGGCCGATGGTCGGTACAGTAGCTTACTTCTTATCCTTCACCTGCCGGTCGAGGAAGGTCAGGATCGTCTTCCACAGATGCTCGCTGACACCGGGTCCGCCGACGCGGTGGGTTTGGCCGGGATAGAGCATCAGTTCAAACGGCGTCGCCGACTTCTGCATCGCCGCCATCATCGCAGTCGAATGTTCCAGCACGACGTTATCGTCGGCCATGCCGTGGATCAGCAACAGCGGGTCGCGGATCTTCGCCGCATCCGCCACCGCCGCCGACGCGGCATAGGCTTCGGGCACGGTGCGCGGATCGCCCATATACCGCTCGGTATAATGGGTGTCGTACAGTTCCCAGCGCGACACCGGCGCACCCGCCACGCCCGCGGCAAACACGCCCGGCGCCTTCTCCAGCATCTTCAGCGTCATATAGCCGCCATAAGACCAGCCATAGGTCGCGATCTTGTCGGGCACGACGTACGGCAGCGTCTTCAGGTAATTCGCGCCCGCGATCTGGTCCTCGACCTCGACCGTGCCCATCGCGCGGTAAATCTGGTTCTCGAACGCCTTGCCGCGTTCGGGCGACCCGCGATTGTCGATCTCGAACCAGATCCATCCCTGATCGACCAGATACTGCCTGAGCGCCCCGCCCCACGCCCGACGCACGACCTGGCTGCCCGGCCCGCCATAATGTGAGAAGAACACCGGATAGCGCTTCCCCGGCTCCAGCTTCGGGGTAATCATGTTCCAGTGCAGCACCGACCCGTCGGCGGCCTTGATCTCGCCGAACTGGGTCGGGCGATGACTGCCGACATAGGGCGCATAGGGGTGGTCGCCGGTCAGCGCATTCTCGTTGATCCACGCGATCCGCTTCGCCGACGTATCGGCCAGATAGGTTTGCGCCGGCTGGTCGGGGTTGGAGCGGGTGACGATCAGCCGCGACGCCTTCCCATCCATCGACGCGCCGTACGACCAGCCGGCCTCGGTCATCCGCGTGACGCTGCCCGGCTTGTTCAGATCGACGCGGTACAGCTGCCGCTCCAGCGCATCGTCCTTGTTCGCCAGGAAATAGACGCGGCCCTTCGCCTCATCGACGCCCGCCAGGTCGGCGACCATCCACGCTCCCTTGGTCAGTTGCGTCCACTTGCCCGCCTGCCAGCGGTACAGATGGCCGTACCCGTCACGCTCCGACCACCAGACGAGGCTACCGTCCTTCATCAGATGATAGGCGTCGGACAGGTTGACCCAGCTCTTGGGGCCGGACTCCTCGGTGAACAGCACGCTCGAACGACCGGTCGCCGGATCGACCTTCAGCATGTCGAGCTTCGTCTGCGCCCGGTCCTGCCGCTGGACCAGCAGCGCCTTGCCATCCGGCGTCCAGTCGACCCGCGCCAAATAGATGTCGGGATCGGCGCCGAGGTCGACCTTCACCTTGCCCGACCCGTCCGGCTTCATCACGTACAGCTCGACGAGCACGTTCGGCGTGCCTGCCTTGGGATAACGCTGCTGATAGATGCTCGTCCCCTCGGCGCCGATCGCCGAACGGGTGACGATGCCGACCGGCGATTCATCGAAGCGCTCGACCGCGACCAGCCCGTCGTTCGGCGACCACCAATAACCGGTGCGGCGGCTCATCTCTTCCTGCGCGACGAACTCCGCCTCGCCGAAATGGACGTTGTCCTTACCCTCGGTGGTGAGCGCGATTTCCTTGCCGCTTTTCAGGTCGAGCGCGACGAGGTTCTGGTCGCGTACGAAGCTGACGAAATTCCCCTCGGGGCTGACCACCGGGTTCAATTCGCCGCTGGTGCTGTTGGTCAGCCGACGGACCTCGCCGTCGATCGAGGCGAGATACAGGTCGCCGTCCAGCGGCACGAGGATCGACTTGCCATCGGGTGCCCAGTCATAGGCGAGGATACCGCGCTTGCCGGTCAGCGAACGGTCGCGCTCACGCTGCATCTTTTCGGCTTCGGACAGCGCGGCGCCGGTGCCGACCTTCTTCGAATCGACCAGCATCCGCCATTCGCGGGTGGTCGTGTCCATCGCCCACAGGTCGAACCGCTCGCGCTCGTCGGCGCGGTTACGCAGCAGCGTGACGTATTTGCCATCGGGCGACAGCTTCAGGCTCTGCGGCTGGCTGCCGTTCAGGTCGGGGCTGGCGAAGACCCGCTCCAGCGTCAGCTCGCCGGGCTTTACCGGTTCACTCGCCATCCCGGCCGTTCCCATCGCCAGCAACGCCGCACCCATCAACCATTTTACCATAGTGCCCCGTATCCTCATCCGGCTACTTCGCGCCGGTAGTAACCGTTGTTATCGCTTGGGGCGGGGCAGAGGACAATGGTTGAGTTCGGCAAGTTGCGAACCGGTTCAACCCACCGATGCCGTACCCCCGCGCAGGCGGGGGTCCAGGGCCACAGGCGCAAGCCTCGGTTGACTTGACCCTGGATCCCCGCCTGCGCGGGGATACTTGAGGCGACCCTACATCGTCTCGCCCGGATCGACGCCCCACAGCCGCGCCTGCTCGACATAGCCACCGCGCCCCTTCACGTCGAAGAAGCACCACGCGCCATTGCACCGCGACAGCCGCCCGACGACGCCCGGCGCGGCGCGCCACACCACCGCCGCGCCCGCCTGCGGCGACGCGCGCAGCTCGATCACCTCGCGCCCGACGAACCCGGTGCGCCGGTCGCTCAATAGCCCGACCTGCAACCATCCGCGCGTGCCGTCGGGGTCCTCGACCCGGCGCCAGTCCTGATAGATGTCGAGCACCTTGATCGGCATGTCGGCGCGGCGATAGACCCATTGCGTCGGATAATTCTTGCCCGGCCCGCTGCGCATCCGCGCCTCGCCCGCCGCGATCGATGCATAATAGGGCGTCTTGCGGCGCTGCGCCTCGGCCGCTCCTGCCGCCATTATCGTCAGCATCGTCGCCACCACGACCGACCGCCCGCCCAAGCGCATGATATTTTCCCCGAATGTCCGTCCCTTGCCTCTATCGGCAACCAAGCCCCCACGGCAAGCCGTTGACGCCGCGCGACCCAACCGCCAATCCCTATGCCATGGCCCCAGCATCCCCCCCGCCCCGCACCCCCAAAGTCCAGGTGACCCGGCGGCTGCCGGCCGCGACCGAGGGGCGGATGGCGACGCTGTTCGACACGGTGTTTAGCGCCGACGACCACGCCCTGTCGCGCGACGAACTGGCCGCCGCGATGGCTGACTGCGACGTGCTGGTCCCCGCCGTCACCGACGTGATCGATGCCGACCTGATCGCCGCCGCGCCCGATCGCCTGCGCTTGATCGCTAATTACGGCGCGGGGGTGAACCATATCGACCTGAAGGCCGCGCACGCCCGCCGCATCCTCGTGACCAACACGCCCGGCGTCCTGACCGAAGACACCGCCGACATGGTGATGGCGCTGATTCTTGCCGTGCCGCGCCGGCTGGCCGAGGGTGAAAAGCTGGTCCGCTCCGGTGAATGGAAGGGGTGGAGCCCCAGCGGGATGCTCGGCCACCGCATCGGCGGCAAGGCGCTGGGCATCGTCGGCATGGGCCGCATCGGCCAGGCCGTCGCCCGCCGCGCCCGCGCCTTTGGCCTGTCGATCCACTACCACAACCGCCACCGCCTGCCCGAAACGGTCGAGGCGGAACTGGGCGCGACGTGGCACGGCGATCTCGACGAAATGCTTGGCGTCATCGACCTGCTGACGATCCACACCCCGCGCAACGCCGACAGCGAAAACCTGCTTGACGCGCGCCGCATCGACCGCCTGCGCCGCCACGTCTATCTCATCAACGCCTCACGCGGCGGCATCGTCGACGAAGAGGCGCTGGTCGACGCGCTGGAACGCGGACGGTTGGCGGGCGCCGGGCTGGACGTGTGGGCGCACGAACCCGCCATCGACCCGCGCCTCCTTGCGCTGCCCAACGTCGTGATGACCCCGCATATGGGATCGGCGACGCTGGAGGGCCGCGTGGCGATGGGGGAAAAAGTGATTACCAACATCCGCGTTTGGTCGGACGGGCACCGCCCGCCGGATCAGGTGCTGGATGGGTTGCGGTAACGTCGCAAATGCTGTGATCCGTCACGCATCCGAAGTACTGCCAAGAACCACCCGCTATCGAGTCCTGCCATGCACTTTGACCTGATTCAGTCACTCAGCCTGTGCGGCGACCTGTCGATCCCGAACGACGATCGCGCCGGCAGCACCGCGAGGCGCGCATGGGCAATCGATGGCGCCACCGATCTTGGCCCGCCGGGGCTGATGGGTGAGCAGGGTGGCGCCGCATGGCTAGCGGCAACCGCAGACGCTGCGTTCGCGACCGCGGACGCCCCAACGCTGGCCGATGCCTGTACCCAGGTCTGCGAACGGATCGAAGCGCGCTATACCGCCGAGGCGCGCCGCCGCCCCGAAGGTCCATGGGAATTGCCTCGCGCTTCCTTCGTCGCGGTTCAAATCGTCGATGGGAAGGCGGAACTGGCATGGGCCAGTGACTGCTCGCTCCTCCACCATACTGCTGGCCGCACCTTCTGGCGAACCCCGGAACCCAGCCGTTCCCACGAAAGCGCGCAGGCGGCGGCACTCGGCCCCGGCATCGGCGCGGTCAAGCTCGGTACAGCGGCGGTGCTGCGGGATCGTCGCCAATCCCGCTCGCGCGCCGGACAACGCGTGCTCAGCATCGACGCCACCGCCACGCTGGCAATTCTCAGCCAAGCCCAGTTCGATCTGGCGGTCGGGGACGAATTGCTCCTGATGACCGACGGCATGGTCGCGCTGGTCGATTCCTATCGACGCTATGATGCCGACAGCCTGTTCGACGCCGTGCGTACCCAGGGGCTAACCGCGCTCGGCACCGAGCTGCGGACGATCGAACGGGACGATGCCGCCTGCCTGCGCTACCCCCGTTTCAAGGTTAGCGACGACGCCACCGCCCTATGGCTGCGCATCGGCGGCCCAGGCGTAATCTGACGTCGCCTCGGACGTGATCGAAGCGATGCTGCTGTCGCTTTCCTACACCGCCGCGCTTGGCCATGCTGTACCACAGGCCACCATCCGGCCCGCTCTTTGACACCGTCGCTCCAAACGCCACGCAAACAGCGCACGAGTGTGAACTTAGTGAACTTTGGCCGAAAAGCTCAGCCTTCCAAGCCACGTAGCCATTCACCGATCATCGCCTGTCCGGCGCGCACCGCCGCCGGGCCCAGCGAGCGATATTCTTCGGTCAGCGTGTCCCGATGCTTCGGGCAATCAAGATAATCCAGCCACGCCTCGAACCGCGCATCCTCGCCCATTTCGGCATGGAATTGCAGCGCCAGCAGGTTGGCACCCCGCCGGAACCCTTGCCGGTAGCGCGCGGTCGTCGCCAGCAGCTCGGCCCCTTCGGGCAAATCGAACGTGTCGCCATGCCAGTGCAGCACCGGCACGCCCGCGACATGCGCCAGAGGCGATTCGATACCCGGCGTCAGGTCGACGGCGCCGAACCCGATCTCGCAACCGGTACCCTTGTACACCGGCGACCCCAGCGCCGCCGCGACCATCTGCGCACCCAGACAGATGCCCAGCGTCGGCCGATCCGCCTCCAGCCGCCGCGACAGCGCGGCGATCTCGCCCGGTATCCACGGGTTGTCGGCGACATCATAGACCCCCATCGGCCCGCCCATCACGATCAGCAGGTCGGGATGGGTCAGGTCGGCGGTGGCGAACGCCGGATCGGTCACGTCGATCCGGTCGATGGCATATCCCGCCGCCTCGACGGGCACGCGGTACCCGGCGCAGCCTTCATACGGGACGTGGCGGACGATCAGCGCGGACTTCATGGGCACAGTCTATCCTGCGCAAGCTGAATGGCACCTGCAATGTTTCTTTGTATTGCCGTGGCGATGCTTTGGAACCCCGGCTGCGCCAAAACCATTTGCCTGCCGTAGCGTAAACCGGAGTAAACTTATGAAAAAGCTCGCAACCATCGTCCTCGCCCTCGCCGCCGGCAGCTCGCTTGCCGCCTGCTCGACGCTGCGCGGTGGCGCGATCGGCGCGGCGGGCGGTGCCGGCATCGCGGCGGCCACCGGCGGTAGTGTCGAAAAGGGCGCGGCGGTCGGCGGCGTCGGTGGCGCGGTGGTCGGCACCGTCGCCGACGACTGATGCAAAAAGGCCGGGGCAGCGCATCCGCAGCCCCGGCCTGTTACCTTCGTGTCCTGACGGTGCAGGTCGTCGATCAATCCCCGGTCAGGATGCGATCGACCAGCTGCTTCACGCTCGGCACGAAACCGTTGGAATAGAACGGATCGCGCTTGAAGTTGTAGGCAGCGTGGCCGGCGAACATCAGGTTCTGGTCGGTCGGGCCACCATGGGCGATGTCCTGCAACGTCTTCTGAATGCAGAAGCTGCGCGGATCGGCCAGCCGCCCAGTCGAGTTCGTCTCGCTATCGGCCCAGCTCGAAAAGCTGCACTGCGACAGGCAGCCCATGCAATCCGCCTGATCCTTGCGGATGATGCCCTTTTCCTCGGGCGTCACGAATACCAGCGTGTTGTCCGGGGTCTTCAGTGCATCGGTGAAGCCCGCGCCGAACCATTCGCGCGCGCGCAGCAGGTCGCCCTGCGTCACCCAGAAATTCTTGCCCTTAACGCCCACGTCCAGCTGGAACACATGGTCGCCCGCTTCCTGCGTCGAAAAGGCGATCTGCCGCTCCGACCGCGCTTCCAGGTTGCGCAGGAACGGATTGCGCACTGCCGACGAATAGAAACCGGTCGGGCTGAACCGGTGCAGCAGCACCTCGCCCTCCTCGATCTCCATCAGCTTCGCCTTCCACTCCTCAGGGATCGGGCTTTCCTGCGTCAGCAGCGGACGGGTGCCGAACTGGAACGCGATCTTGCCCAGCTCCGGATTGTCGATCCAGTCGTTCCAGTCGCGCAGGTACCACACGCCACCGGCCATCACGATCGGCACATCGTCGGAAATGCCGCCCTCGCGCATCGTCGCACGCAGGTCGCGGACGCGGGGATAGGGGTCCTGCGGCTCCAGCGGATTTTCGGCATTGGACAGGCCGTTATGCCCACCGGCCAGCCACGGGTCTTCATAGACGACCGCCGCCAGCCATTCCGACGCCTTTGAATAAGCCCGCTTCCACAGCGCGCGAAACGCACGGCCAGACGACACGATCGGCAGATAGCTGACGCCGTAGGACGCGGTGATCTCCGACAGCTTGTACGGCATCCCCGCGCCGCAGGTGACGCCCGACACGAGTCCCCGCGTCCGCTCCAGCACGCCGTGCAGGATGCGCTGCGCCCCGCCCATTTCCCACAGGACGTTGATGTTGATCGCGCCGTTGCCGCCGGCGATCTCCCACGCGCGCCGTACCTGCTGCACCGCGCCCTCGATCGCATATTCGATCAGTTCCTCATGGCGTTCGCGACGGGTCAGCGCCTTGTACACCTGCGGAATGATCTTGCCCTCGGCATCATAGCTGTCGGCATTGACCGCCGACACGGTGCCGATCCCGCCCGCCGCCGCCCAGGCGCCGGCCGATGCGTGGTTGGTAGCGGCAACGCCCTTGCCCCCTTCGATCAGCGGCCAGACTTCGCGGCCGTTATAGACGATGGGCGACAGACCTTTGAACAACATGACCTCCAACGGGAACTTCGCAGCGGAACCGGCGCACCGCGCCACCGCATCCGGCCGTCATTAATCCCACCCGCGCCCGAACGCGAGCAAATTGCGTGCGCACCTTTGGGTAGCACGTTACCGTGCGCGATGCGGACCAGACTTTTGCTCCTTGCCCTGACCCTTATCCCGGCGAGTTGCGCCGCTCCGCCACGCCGCGAGCAGGTGTTGATGGAGGAAATAGAACGGAAGGTTTCGCTACCAAGCGAGGCGCTCCCGCTCCACCGCTACGCCCGTCATTATGCCTTTACCAGCAGGGGCGTCGAAGGCGTCTACGTCGTGATCTACCCGCCCTCGAACGAAGGCGAGATGGGGTTCCTGACGGAGGATTGGGGCTGGCGCCCTTTGACGGAAGCAGAAACCCAGGAAGCCGAAGCCTCGGACGCTGCTCAGCGCGTTCGACTGGGCGAAGCGAACAGCCGACGCTGGCATGTCTCCGACGCCGAATTTCCCGGCGCTGACGATGGGGGCTGTGAGTATGTGAACATCGGCTATGACCCGCGGACCAAGCAGTTCCTGTATGTGGAGTGCAATGGCCCGTCTGGACGGGGCCGTCCCGCCTGATACCTACGGGCCAGCTGGCTATGTTACCCCAACGCCCCCGGCCGCCCCAGCGCCCGCTCGTACAACGCCTTGTACGCCGCGATCATCTTCGCCTCGTCGAACTCGGCACGCGCCTTGGCAAGGTTCGCCTCGCCCACCCGCTGCCGGGCAGCCACGTCGACTGCCAGCGTCTGGAGCCGGTCGCGCAGGTGCACCTCGTGCCGGTCGATCCCCATATACGGGTGGTTCTCTTCGGCCACCATCGCCATGATATCGCCGACCGGTGGGGCCACCACCGGCAGGCCGGTCGCCATCGCCTCCATCACCGAAATCGGCTGCTGCTCGCTGCGCGACGACAGTGCGAAGATGTCGAACAGCCCCATGTAGCGATAGGGCTCGGGCAGAAAGCCGGGCAGCACCACGCGGTCGTCGATCCCCATCGCCTCGGCCGCATCGAGGATCGCCTGCCGCTCCGGCCCCTCGCCGACGATGACCAGCCGCACCTTCACCGCGATCCCGCCAACGGCCCGGACCAGTAGCGGCAGGTCCTTCACCTCGCGCAAGCCCGCGACGGTACCGATCACCACCTCGCCCGGCTTGCGCTTGAGGCCGGGGATCGCATCCGCCGCGACCGGTTCGGCATAGCGATCAACCGGAATGCCGTTGCCGATCAGGTGCAGACGGTGTTCGGGCTGCTTCCATGCCCCACGCGCGACCTGCATCAACCGCTGCGATGGCACCACCAGCGCCTCCGCCGCGCCTAGGGCAAAGCGACGATACAGGTTGCGCACCGGGTTCAGCCGGGTCGCCTCGTCCTCGTTAAAGCCGTCCTCGTGATGGACGACCGGCGGCATGCCCTTGGCGAAGACGCGCTTCGCCATCACCCCGTCGATCGCACCCCAGTTATAGGTCAGCACCAGGTCGAAGCGGCGCATGTACTTCGCGATCGCCTCATACCGCGCGACCGACGGCTTGCCGGTCAACGGCGGCGGGTTCTGCGCGATTTCGTGAGCGATATAGTCGGCAATCGCCGAGCGTGCCTCGGTTCGTTCCGGCACGCCCGACACGATGGTGTGCACCGCGCGGTCGCCCCAGGCGTGCATCAGCCGGATCGCGCGCGCTTCCTTGCCCCCATACGCGAACGACGAATGGAGGTGGAGGATGCGAACCGGTGCGCTCACGCCGCCGCCACCCGCGCCAGCAGCCGGTCGATCGCCGCCACCGACGCCGGTTCGGTCAGGATCGGCGCGTGGCCGACATCGGCGACCGTGGTCAGCTCCGCGCCGTCGATCCGCTCGACCATCGCCTCGGCCACCCGCGCGGGGAGGATGTCGGACAGGCCGCCGCGCAGGATCGCGACCGGCTTGCCGGCTAGCGCGTCATAGGCACGCCACATGTCGGGGCCTGCCTCGTTGCCCGGCACGCGGAACGGCTCGGCGATCTTCATGTCGTAATCGAGCATGATCCGCCCGGCCGAATTCAGCCGGTGTAGCCGCTTGGCCATATGCAGCCAGTCCTGCACCTCATAGGCCGGATAGGCATCGCCATTTCCCTCGGCCAGCGCGCGGGCGGCGTGCATCCAGGTCGGGTGGCTGACCTGTTTACCGACATAGCCGCGAATCCGCCCCAGCCCCGCCGGGTCCAGTTCCGGCCCGACATCGTTCAGCAGGGCGGCCGCGATCCGATCGCGATCGGTCGCCGCCAGCAGCATGGTCAGGATACCGCCCAGCGACGTCCCGAACGCGACGACGCGCGGCAGTTCCAGCTGGTTCAGCAGCGCCTCAACATCCTGCAGATAGACCAGCGGGACATAGGTCATCGGATCGCGGGCATAGCCGCTCTCGCCGCGCCCGCGCATCTCGGGCACGATCAGCCGCCACTGCCCGGCCAGCCGGTCGGCGACATCCTCCCAGTCGCGCGCATTGCGAGTGAGGCCATGCAGGCACAGGATCGCCGGACGATCCGTCGGGCCGCCATAGTCGCGATAATGCAGTCGGAGGCCGTCGTTCGACCACCAATAGCCATCGGTGAAGCGTTGCTTGTCCAAAAGCGCCATCGCACCCCATATCGCCGCATGGCCGAAAACCCGCAACCCGCTCGCTACCGTCCCCGCACCGATATTCTCGATTTGGGAGACGCGTTCTACGATGCCGTGCCGGCGGCGGCGTTTCCGGAACACATCCTGCGCTTCCGCAACGATCGGGCGGCGGCGGAGATCGGGATCGTCGCGGCGGCCGACCATATCCCAGCGCAAGCGGGGGTCCAGCGCCGGGTAGGACCGGCGGCCGCGTCTGTGGCTCTGGATCCCCGCCTGCGCGGGGATACGGAACGAAGCATCTCCCTCTCCGACGCCGAATGGATCGACCATTTCGGCCGCTTCACCCCCCTCCCCGGCAGCCTCCCCGAACCCCTCGCGCTGCGCTATCACGGGCATCAGTTCCAGTCGTACAACCCCGATATCGGCGACGGGCGCGGATTTCTCTATGCGCAGGTCACCGACAATCGCGACCGGCTGCTCGACCTCGGCACCAAAGGGTCGGGCCAGACGCCCTACAGCCGCTTCGGCGACGGCCGCCTGACGCTGAAAGGCGGCGTGCGCGAGGTGCTGGCGACCGAGATGCTGGAGGCGCTGAACGTGCCCACCTCGCGCAGCTTCTCGCTGATCGAAACGGGTGAGGCGTTGACGCGCGGCGACGAACCCTCGCCCACCCGGTCGGCGGTGCTGGTCCGGCTGAACCACAGCCATGTCCGCATCGGCACGTTCCAGCGACTGGCCTATGAACGCGACGCGGACGCGATGCGGCGGCTGGTCGACTATGTCCTGACGCGCCTCTACCACCACGCCCCCGGCAGCGACCCTGCGATCGCCTTGTTCGACGAAGCGGTCGGGCGCATCGCGACGCTGGCCGCGCGGTTCATGGCCGCCGGGTTCGTTCACGGCGTGCTGAACACTGACAATATCAACCTGACCGGCGAGAGCTTCGACTATGGTCCGTGGCGGTTCGCGCCGACTTGGGACGCCGGGTTCACCGCAGCCTATTTCGACCATCACGGCCTCTATGCCTATGGCCGGCAGCCCGACGCGATGCACTGGAACGCCATGCAGCTTGCGGTCGCGCTGCGCACCGTCGTCGATGCCCCGCCGCTGATCGCGATCCTCGAAACCTTCCCCGAACGCTATGCGAAGGCGGCGGCCGAAGCGGTGCTGTGGCGGCTGGGCGTAACGCCCCGTACCGATGCCGACGACCGTGCCCTCGCCGATGCGGTGACGACGGCGCTGGCACGCTCGAAAATGCCGATCGATGCCTTCTATCACCACGCCTTTGGCGGCTGGCTGCCCGAGGGAGAGGAATGGGCGGCGTTCGAGGAGGTCCGCGCCCGCCTGTCCGACTATCGCCCGCGTTCCGACCGCAGCCACCCCTATTGGTCCAACGCCACCCCCTGTTCGATGCTGATCGACGAGGTGGAGGCGATTTGGGCGGCGATCGCCGATCGCGACGACTGGTCGCTGTTCGATACAAAGGTAGCGGCGATCCGCCGGATGGGCGCGGCGCTTACCTGATATCAACCCTCTTGCCGGCAAACTGGCATCGTGCCGCATTCTGGTTCAAGGAAGCGGCAAAGCAGGAACCGGACGACCATCAGCATGCCCGAACTTGTCTCGACCGAACCCGCCACCGGCGCGACGCTGTGGCGCGGCCCGATCGGCGATGTGGATACCGAGGTCGCCGCCGCCCGCGCGGGATGGGCCGGCTGGGCGTCGCGGCCGCTCGCCTACCGCGTCGAAGCGATGCGGCGCTTCGCCAATGTCGTGCGCAGCCGGTCGGAAGCCTTTGCCGACATCATCGCCCGCGAAACCGGCAAGCCGCTATGGGAAGCGCGCACCGAGGTCGAAACGGTCGTCAACAAGGTCGACATTTCGGTCACCGCCTATGCCGAACGCACCAGCCAGCGCCGGCTGGAATCGCCGCTCAACGCCCGCACCGCGCTCCGTCACAAGCCGCACGGCGTGCTGGCGGTGCTCGGGCCCTATAACTTCCCGGCGCACCTGCCCAACGGCCACATCATCCCTGCGCTGATCGCCGGCAATGCCGTGGTGTTCAAGCCTTCGGAAAAGACCCCGGCCAGCGGTGCCTTCCTCGTCGACTGCTACCGCGCGAGCGGCGTGCCCGAGGATTGCGTCCGCCTGCTGATCGGCGGCGCGCAGGAGGGGCGTGCCCTTGCCGCGCATCCCGATATCGACGGATTGCTGTTCACCGGATCGGCGCGCACCGGCATCGCGCTCAACCGGCAGTTCGCCGATACCCCCGACAAGATCCTCGCGCTCGAAATGGGCGGCAACAACCCGATCGTCGTGTGGTCCACACCCGACGTCTATGCCGCCGCCGTGCTGGTCGTGCAGTCCGCCTTCACCTCGGCTGGACAGCGCTGCACCGCCGCGCGCCGCCTGATCGTCGAGCGGCGCCTGGCCGAACCGCTGCTGGCCGAGATCAACCGGCTGTGCGAACGGCTCATCATCGGCGAACCGCATGCCGACCCGGCGCCCTTCATGGGGCCGGTGATCGACAACGAAGCCGCCGACCAACTGACCGAAAGTTTCCTGTCGCTGTCGGCGCATGGCGGACGGCCGCTGCGGTTCATGCAGCGGCTGGTGGAGGGACGGCCGTTCCTGACGCCCGGCATCATCGACATGACCGATGCGACCGAACGCGCTGACGTCGAACTGTTCGGGCCGTTGCTGCAGGTGTCCCGCGTCGACAGTTTCGACGACGCCATCGCAGAGGCGAACAATACCCGCTACGGCTTGTCCGCCTCACTCGTGTCGCAGGACCCGCAGCTCTACGACCGGTTCTGGGCCAATATCCGCGCCGGCATCGTCAACTGGAACCGCCCGACCAACGGCGCATCGTCGGGCGCGCCGTTCGGCGGGATCGGCCTGTCAGGCAATCACCGCCCGTCGGCCTATTATGCCGCCGATTACTGCGCCTATCCGGTGGTGTCGGCCGAAGCGGAACAGGCGCGCGCATCGATCGGCATCGGGCTGCGCAACGAATAGCGCCCCTGCCCTAAACAATCCCTACCCCGCGCCCAAGCAAGCGTCGGTTGCCTGAACACCGGCGCGGTCGCATCTAGCGTGCCATGGCTACGCTACTCGATCCGACCGCGCGTGGGCGCGTCATCCTTGTCGGTGCTGGTCCGGGTGATCCGGGCCTGCTGACCGTGCGCGCGGTGGAGGCGCTCAAGACCGCCGATGTGGTCGTCCATGACGGGCTGATCGACCGCCGCGTGCTCGACCTCGCCCCCGCCGGTGCCCAGCGCATCTCGGTCGCCAAGCAGCGCGCGCGCCACACGCTGCCGCAGGAATCGATCAACGCGCTGATCGTCGCGCACGTCAAGACCGGCGCAATCGTCGTCCGGCTGAAGGGCGGCGATCCGTTCATCTTCGGACGCGGCGGCGAAGAGGTCGAGGCGGTACGCGCCGCCGGACTGCCGGTCGAGGTCATCCCGGGCGTCTCCGCCGCACTCGGCTGTGCCGCTGGCGCAATGCTGCCGCTGACCCACCGCGACTGGTCGTCGGCGGTCAGCTTCGTCGCAGGGCAATGCAAGGGCCTCTCCGAACAGGACTGGTCGGGCCTCGCCGGGCAGGGCCGCACGCTGGTGATCTACATGGGCGTCGCGACCGCGGAGGCGATCGCCGACAAGCTGATGGCCGATGGCGTCGCCCCCGACATGCCGGTCGCGGTGCTGGAGCGCGGCACCTATGCCGACGCCCGCGCGCTGCGTACCCTGCTCGCCGACCTCGGCCCGATGGTCGCGCGCGAGGATGTGAAGAGCCCGGCCGTGATCGTCGTCGGCGAGGTGGTCCAGCTGGCCGATGCCGAGGACAAATTGGGCGCATGGGCCAAGGCGGCGGAGGTACTGGCGTGAAATTGCTGACCGGAAACGACCTCGCCAGCGGCGACGTGACCTGGTGGACCGGCAGCGACTGGTCGCGCCATGTCGAGGACGCGGCCGACGTCGGCGCGGACGGCGACCGCATCGCGCTGGTCGAGGAAGCCGCGCGGCGGGTGAACGTCCCCTATGTGATCGACGCGGTGGCGACCTCCGACGGCCCCCGCCCGGCGCATATCAAGGACCGCATCCGCGCCCTGGGTCCGACGGTTCGCGCCGACCTGACGCTAAAGCCCGCCGACCCCGATGCAGGGGCGTGGGTCATTTAGGTCCTCCCCGGCACGGGGAGGGGGACCATGCGAAGCATGGTGGAGGGGGCTGTCCGGCTCCACCGCGGTTGCGTTGCGCGGCACTCCCCCTCCACCAGCCTTCGGCCGGTCCCCCTCCCCGCGTGGCGGGGAGGATTTAGGAAGAAACGAT
Source organism: Sphingomonas sp. Leaf9 (assembly GCF_001421355.1). Classification (GTDB taxonomy): domain Bacteria; phylum Pseudomonadota; class Alphaproteobacteria; order Sphingomonadales; family Sphingomonadaceae; genus Sphingomonas. The sequence continues at coordinate 332,227 of NZ_LMKC01000001.1, forward strand.
GTACCAGTACGACACCTACGACCAGTCGATCGTCGATGCCCGCGTGGCCGAGTTCCGCGATCAGGTTGAACGCCGCCTGTCGGGCCATCTGACCGAGGATCAGTTCAAGCCGCTGCGGCTGATGAACGGCCTGTATCTCCAGCTGCACGCCTACATGCTGCGCGTCGCCATCCCCTATGGCACGCTGTCGTCGACGCAGATGCGCGTGCTGGGCGATATCGCGCGCACCTATGATCGCGATTACGGCCATTTCACCACGCGCCAGAACCTGCAGTTCAACTGGATCAAGCTGGCCGACACGCCCGACATCCTCGAAAAACTGGCTAAGGTCGAGATGCATGCCATCCAGACCAGCGGTAACTGCATCCGCAACATCAGCTCCGACCAGTTCGCCGGCGCCGCTGCCGACGAGCTGACCGATCCGCGCCCATGGGCCGAACTGCTGCGCCAGTGGAGCACGTTCCACCCCGAATTCAGCTACCTGCCGCGCAAGTTCAAGATCGCCGTTATCGCCGCCGAAGAGGACCGCGCCGCGATGCGCCTCCACGATATCGGCCTGCGCATCGTCGAACAAAACGGCGTGGCGGGCGCGCAGGTCTATGTCGGCGGCGGCATGGGCCGCACCCCGATGATCGCGCCGCTGGTCAACGACTTCGTGCCACTCGGTGACCTGATGAGCTATCTCGAAGCGTGCCTTCGGGTCTACAATCGCTACGGCCGGCGCGACAACATGTACAAGGCGCGGATCAAAATTCTCATCCACGAAATCGGCGTCGACAAATATCGCGCCGAGGTCGCCGAAGAGTTCGCGCATATCAAGACGCTGGGTATCGATCCGCCCCAGGCTGAATTCGACCGCATCGCCGCCTTCTTCGCCGACCCCGCCTTTGCCGATACGGCAAACGACGCCCCCGTCGACCGCAGCGAGGCAGGGTTCGCGGCATGGCTCGACCAGAACACCCATGCCCATAAGCGCGCCGGCTACACGATCGTCACGATCAGCCTGAAGCCCGCCGGCGGCATCCCCGGCGATGCGTCCGCCGATCAGATCGATGCGATGGCCGACCTCGCCGAAGCGTACAGCTTCGCCGAACTGCGCGTGACCCATGCCCAGAACATCGTTCTGCCGCATGTCCGCTCGGCCGATCTGCGCGCGGTGTATGACCGGCTGGTCGCGATCGGGCTGGCCGAGGCGAATCTCGACCTCATCACTGACATCATCGCCTGCCCCGGCCTCGATTATTGCAGCCTCGCCAATGCCCGCTCGATTCCACTGGCGCAGAAGATCGCCACCCGCTTCGCCGATCCGGTGCGGCAGCGGGACCTGGGCGAACTCAAGCTCAAGATCAGCGGCTGCATCAACGCCTGCGGCCACCATCATGCCGGGCACATCGGTATCCTGGGCGTCGACCGGAAGGGCACCGAGAATTTCCAGCTGCTGCTCGGCGGATCGGGTGCGCAGGACGTGTCGCTGGGCAAGATCACCGGCCCCGGCTTTTCCGAAGACGGCGTGGTCGACGCGATCGAGCGGGTGACCGACCGCTATCTCGCCGAACGCGAACAGGGCGAGCGCTTCGTCGACACCTATCGCCGGATCGGCATGGAGCCGTTCAAGGAGGCCATTTATGGCTGAGCGAAACGCCGTTTTCCCGGCCAACCCCCACACGCTTTACGCCGAGCATGGCTATTCGCCCGCGGTTCGTGCCGGCGACCTGCTGTTCGTATCGGGACAGGTCGGTGCCCGCGCCGATGGCACGCCCGAGCCCGATCTGGCCGATGAGGTCGCCTTGGCCTTTGCCAATCTGCGTGATGTGCTGGCCGGCGCAGGCGGCACCCCGGCGGATGTGATCGACGTGCACCTGTTCACGACCGATCCCGATGCCGTTTTCCCGCTGCTGTTCGCCCATCACCCCGCATATTGGGGCGAAGGCCCGCTGCCTGCGCTGACCGCCGCTGGCGTCACCTGGCTCGCCGGCTTCCGGTTCGAGATCAAGGTTATCGCGCGCATTCCCAATGAAGGAGCCGCCACATGAGCGAGCCGCTAAGCCTGCGCGACGATGCCGCGCATGACGAACCCGCCGTGACGCTCGACGCGTTCCTCGGCCAATCGAACGCCACAGCGGTGCGGATCGAGGCGGGTGACGATGCCCGCCTGCTGTTGCCGCACATCGACCGGCTGGCGCTGGTCGAGGTCAGCTTTCCCAAGTTCCGCGACGGGCGCGGCTATTCCTCGGCAAGCATCCTGCGGGAAGCGGGCTATACCGGCGAACTACGCGCGGAAGGCGACGTGCTGGTCGATCAGATTCCGCTGATGCGCCGCTGCGGCTTCGACAGCTTCGCACCTGCCGCGCCGGTCGATCCGGCGGCACTGACCCGCGCGCTCGACCGCTACGATCACGGCTATCAATCGGCGGCCGACGGGCACGTTCCGGTGTGGAAACTGCGCCATGGCTGAGGCCGATTCCGACCTGCGCCTCCGCGACCGGATCGATATCGCGCCCCGCTTCACGGCTGCCGATGCCGAGGCACTGAACGCACGCTTCGACGGCGTGCCGACGCAGGCGATGCTGGCGACGGCGCTTGGTGAAGGGCTGCTCGGCCGCGTTGCCGCCGTGTCGTCGTTCGGTGCGGAATCGGCGGTGCTGCTGCACCTGATCGCCTCCGTCGATCGCTCGGTGCCGGTCCTGTTCCTCGAAACCGGCAAGCATTTCCCCGAAACGCTCGCCTATCGCGACATGCTGGTTCGTAGGCTGGGGCTGACCGATTTTCGCAACCTGACGCCCGATGCCGACCTGCTGGCGGCACGGGACGCGACGGGCGAGCGCTGGTCCTACGACCCCGATGGCTGCTGCGATCTGCGCAAGGTCGAACCGCTGGCGCGCGGACTGCTCGGCTTCGATGCGAGCTTTACCGGGCGCAAGGCGTTCCAGTCGGCGACGCGCACCGCGCTCCCCCGCTTCGAAATCGACACGTCGGATGCGGTCGGTCGGTTGAAGGTCAATCCGCTCATCACCTGGACCCCGGCGGATATCGATGCCTATTTCGCGCAGCACGACCTGCCGCGCCACCCGCTGGTCGAACAGGGGTTTCCCTCGATCGGATGCCAGCCCTGCACCAAGCAGGTGAAGCTGGGCGAAGACCCGCGTTCGGGGCGATGGGCCGGGTTCGACAAGGTGGAATGCGGCATTCACACCCCGCTGCCCGACGTCGATGCGAACCTGCCCGGCGCCTGACGCCGACTTGCCCCCGGGCGACTTCGGGGGCAAAGCGGCGCAATGCAGCAATCGGCAGTCGCCTATTTCACCAACGGCCGGATCATCCTCGCGGCCGTGTCGCGCACCGCAGCGGGCGATACCATCGCCACCGACCCGAAATGGTTCGGCAAGTCCGTGAAGAAGGCCGTCATCGCACAGGCGATCACTGAGGCCCTTTCGGCATCCCGCAACAATGTGACCGACCCCACGCCCGATCAGTGGAAGCGCCAGTTCATCCCGTTTCAGGACGCGGCGGCGGTCAAGAACTTCAAGACGTTCATGCGCGACACGAAGCGGGTCGATCTGGAGCGCCGCGATGGAGCGGTCATACTGACGCCGTTCGACAATCTGGGCGTGAACAACGGCTTCGAAGCGCGGGATAGCGAAGTACGAAAGGTCGCGGCAGACGATGGCGAGAGTGCGGCGGGCGCGCTGCTGATCCTGCTCGGCCTGCGGCCGGATAGCAGCCCGTCCGTGGCGAGCGACGCCAACTGATCGCTAGACCATGATGACATGAAACTTGCCCGTTCGTACTGAGTAGGGGCTGAGCTTGTCGAAGACCCGTATCGAAGCATCTGCCGCCAACGATCCTTCGATACGTCCGTTCGACAAGCTCAATGGCTAATCAGGACAAACGGGTAAGCATAAAGTCATCATGCTCTAGCACTGCAGACCTCTGCGAAACCGCTCAAACCGTACCCCCGCGCAGGCGGGGGTACAGCCATGCAGAACAAACGGTTACCGGCGAAATCCTAGGCCCCCGCCTCCACGGGCGCGCGGGGTAACGGTGGAGCGCGCCCCGCCGTTACCCCAACGCCGTCACGCCCAGGCCTTTGTCCGCACCGCATGGTCGGCCGCGCGCGCGGTCAGTGCCATGAACGTCAGCGACGGATTGACGCACGACACCGATGCCATCTGCGCGCCATCGGTGACGTATAGATTCGACGCGTCATGCGCCTGGCTCCACTGGTTCAGCACCGACTTGCGCGGGTCCGCCCCCATGCGTGCGCCGCCCATTTCGTGGATCGCGTCGCCGGGGATATGCGCCCCTTCATAGCTGTGAACATTCACCAGTCCGGCGGCCTTCAGCATCTTTTCGCCCTCGACCCGGGCATCGGCCATCATCTTCAGCTCGTTGTCGCGGAAGGTGACGTCGAACCGCATCAGCGGCACGCCAAAGCGGTCGACCTTGTTCGCGTGCAGCGATACGCGGTTGTCGGCATAGGGCAGGCATTCGCCGAACGCGCCCATGTTGAACTGCCACGGGCCATATTGCCGCATCCCGTGCTTCATGTCCTTGCCGAAGCCGACCGGGCCAGCCGGATCGCGCCGCGCGCTGCCCTGATAGCCATAGCCCCGGCGGAAGCCGACGCCTTCCTCGCCGTTCAGGTTGCGGAAGCGCGGGACATAGACACCGCCCGGCCGCCGGCCGAACTCGATCAGGTCGGTCATGCCCGGAATCTCGCCCGACGCGCCGACGCGGAAGATATGATCCATGACATAGCGGCCCAGCGTCCCGCTGCTGTCGAAATGGCTGCGGCCACCGCCCGCCATCCGCGAATTCATCAGGATCTGCGTCGATGCCATCGCCGACGCGCACAGGAACACCATGCCGGCCTGCACCACCTGCGCCTGACCGGTCTTCGCATCGATGAAGCGGACCCCGGTCACCTTCTTTCGCGCGGCATCATATTCGAGGTTCGTCACGACCGCATCGGATTGCAGCGTCAACCGCCCGGTCGCCCGCGCGGCGGGCAACGTCACCGCCTGCGTCGAGAAATAGGCACCGAACGAACAGCCATTGCCGCACTGGTTGCGGAACTGGCACTTGCTGCGGTTCTGGTCGGGCTTGTCCTCGGTCATGTTGGACAGGCGCGTGTGGATCAGCTTGCGCCCCGGAAACTGCGTCTCCAGCTTCTGCTTCAGCCATTTCTCCGCGACGTTCATCGGCATCGGCGGCTGAAATTCGCTGTCGGGCAGATAGGGCAGATTCTCGCGCGATCCCGACACGCCGATATATTTCTCGACATAGCTGTACCATGGCGCCACGTCGTCATAGCTGATCGGCCAGGCACCATCGATCCCCTCGCGCTGGTTCGCGGCGAAGTCGTCGGCGCTCCAACGGAACGACCACCGGCCCCAGATCAGCGACTTGCCACCGACCGCGCCGGGGCGGATCCAGTAGAATTTTTCGCCCTCGTCGAACGCATAGGGGTTCAGCCGGTCGTCATTGTAGAACTGCCGGCTGCTGGGTGCGACATAGCCGTTCTTGGCGATGAAATAGTCGCTGTCCATCAGCGGCTTGGGCATCATGTTGCGCGCCGGCACTTCATATGCCGGCTTCCCGTCATAGGGATAGCCCTCGATATGCTCGACCATGCGCCCACGGTCGAGCATCAGGACGCGCAGGCCCTTTTCGGTCAGTTCTTTCGCGGCGAACCCGCCGCTGATGCCCGATCCGATGACGATCGCGTCGAACCTGTTGGTGGCAGCCATATGTCCCCTCCCAGGGTATTGTTCTTATTCAGTAGCGAAGGGCGCGCAGCGTCCGGTAGCTGGTCGTGATGTCGGGCAGATAGGGTGCCGGTGCCTGATCGTTCTCGACATAGAAATGGCGGACGCCCTTGCTGCCCCGGCGGCGGAACAGCGCGGCGAAGTCGGTCTTGCCGGCGCCCACCGCGCACATGCTGCCATCGGCGCGCGCATCCTTGACGTGATAGGCATAGAGCCGTGGCCCCAGCCGGTCGATCCAGCCGCCGACATCCTCGCCCGCATGGCCGACCCAGTAGAGGTCGAGTTCGACCTTCACGAGCGCGGGGTCGGTTTCCTTCAGCAGCCGTTCGTACAGGCTGACCCCGCCCGGCTTCACCGTAAATTCGAAGTCGTGGTTGTGATAGGCGAAACCCAGCCCGGCTTTCCGCAGATCACGCGCGAAGCGGTTGATATTGGGCAGCGCCTGCGTCCAGCCCGCTTCGTTGCGATATTCGTCGGTCATGTACGGCAGGATCACCGTATCGGCGCCCAGCGTCTTGGCCATCGCGACCTGCTTGTCGAACGACCCCAGCAGCGCGTCATAGCCGATATGGACCGACGGCGATTTCAGCCCGAGCCGGTCCATCGTCCGCCGCAGCATCTTGTGATCCATGGCGTCATAGCCGCCACCGCCATATTCGACCTCGCGATAGCCGATCTTCGCGATCGAGGTCAGCGTCGCCACCGGGTCCTTCTGGAACAGGTCGCGCACGGTGTAGAGCTGGATACCGACCGCGCCGATCTGCGCGGCGGATGCGGTGCCGGTGGCGGCCAGCGCGGCGACGCCGCCCGCCCCGATCAGGAAGTTCCTGCGATCGATCATCATGCGCTATAGACCTTGTTGACCTTGGAATAGGGAAAGGCGCCGTCATATTCGCCGGGCACCGGCAGATATTCGCGCTCCTGCGTCATGCCGATTTCCGACGTGTAGTAGCCGGCGAGGACCAGCTGGCGGAACGCTTCGAAGAAGGTCTTGCCGCCCTGTATCCGGTCGTTCATCGCCAGCGTCAGCAGCGCATCCTGCTGCGCCGGCGTCGCCTTGGCAGTCGATACGCGATAGTCGGCCATCGACTTCGCCTCGATCGCGTCCAGCCCGGCGATGATCGGCACCCGCTCGGCCGGATAGGACCAGTCGGCCAGCAGCTTTTCGATATATTGCGGCACCCCGGCGGCGATCGCGCCCGGCGTGTCGGTGGTCGGCAGCACCCGTTCGCTAAGCGCCGTCATCGCCGCGCGCTGCACCGGGGTGAATACCGCCACGCTCGGCGGGCCTTCGCTGATGGCCGGGACCGGCGTCGTCACCGGCCCGCTGGCCCCCGCCGCCCGTGCGAGCGGGGCGTAGAGCGCGGTTCCGAACATCGCCGCGACGCCAGCCAGCGCCGTCCTGCGGTCGATCATTTCATCGTCTCCTTCAAATCCTGCGCAATCGCGGCTTCGGGCAAGGGGCGGACCCAGATGTTGCGGAACGACACCGGCGAATCATGGTCCTGCAACTGGATTGGCGCGGCATCGCCATGCGCCGTGTACTTCGCGACCTGCCGCCACACGGTCGTGCCCAGCATCGCCTGATGGTTCTGGACCAGTACCCCGTTCAGGAACGCGGTGACATAGGCGGGGCGGACCAGCGACCCGTCGGTGGCAAAGCGCGGCCGTTCGAACACGATGTCATAGCTCTGCCACTCGCCCGGCGCGCGCGCCGCATTCACCAACGGCGGCTTGAAGCCATAGACCGCACCGACCGTGCCGTCGGCATAGGTCGGGTTCCGGTATCCATCGAGGATCTGGACCTCGTAGCGCTGCATGAACCACACGCCGCTATTGCCGCGATCCTGCGACGATTTGGTCGGCGGGTTGGGGCTGCGGAATTCCAGGTGGAGCTGCACGTCGCCGAAGCTCCGCTTGGTGACCAGCGCATTCTCGCCACCGGCGCTGGCGCGCGACGGCACGGTCATCGCGCCGTCCTTGATCGGCCACGCCATACGCTGCGGCGTCCATGCGTCGAGCGAGCGCCCGTCGAACAGCACCACCGCATCCGACGGCGCACCGCCCGGCTGCTTTGCCGGGGTCACGACCACCGGTGCGGGACGGTCGGCATCATGGACCCGCCATTGCCCGCCGGGCAGCATCGGCGTGTCCTTGAACCCCGGCTTGTCCTGCGCGATGCCGGATGTTGAGAGCGTTATCAACGTCGCGCCAAGCGCGACCATCGTGCGGAGCGTCATCCGTCCCTCCCCCTTTTAAGCCTGGTCGATCCGGCGATAGGCGGCGACCAGCGCCTCTTCGCCCGCGCGACCCTTTATCGAATTGCCATGTTCCATGCCGATCACCCCGGCATAGCGTTTGCCCTGCAACCAGCGAACGATCGTCGCATAGTTGATCTCGCTCGTGCCCGGCTCGTTCCGGCCCGGATTGTCGCCGAACTGGATATAGCCGATCTCGTCCCAGCAGGCGTCGAGCGTCGGGATCAAATTCCCCGACTGAATCTGTTCGTGATACAGGTCGGCCAGCACCTTCACGCCCGGACTGTTCGCACCGCGCGCGACGGCATAGCCCTGCGCCACAGTCTGCATGTAGACGCCGGGATGGTTGGTGCGGGTATTGAGCGGCTCCATCACCATTGCGATCCCGTGCGGCGCGACGATCTCTCCGGCGCGGCGCATCACGTCGATCACCCGCGCGGTCTGAATATCCAGCGGCACCTTCGGGTCCATGAAGCCGGTCACCACCGTCATCCGCGTCGCCGACAGCCGCTTCGCAACGTCAATCGATGCACGGATATCGGCCAGGAACGCCTCACGCTCCGCACCGTCGGTCGCGCCCAGGATCGGCCGCGACTGCGCCCATTTCGGCATGGAGGCGACGAACACCCCCATCGTCATACCGCGTTGCTGCAACGCCTTCGCCATCGCCGTCTGTTCGGCGACGCTGCGTAAGGCGGCCTCGTTATCCTCCCACGCGGTAAAGCCCTGATCGGCGGCAAAGGCGATCTGTTCGATCCGCCCGCCCCGGCTGGCAAAGCTGCCCTCGTGTGGGGCAAACTTCAGCGAGAAGCGCGCGGCGTTGGACGGCGGGCGCTGTGCCGCGCCGACGCCGGTGGCCAGCGTTGCCGCCGCAGCGCCCGCCATCACCGTGCGGCGCGACACACCGCTCATTTGGCCGACGTCAGATAGGCGATGACCGCCGCGCGCTTTGCCGCATCGGGCGTGGCGATCGGCATCCGCGTGCCCGGCACCTTCTTGGTCGGGCCGGCAAGATATTCATCCAGCGTCTTGGCATCCCAGCGCAGCTTCGACGCCTTCATCGCAGGCGAATAGTTGAAGCCCGCGACCGATGCCGCCGGCCGTCCGACCACACCGTTCAGGTTCGGGCCGATGCCGTTGCGCCCGCCCTTGTTGACGGTGTGGCACGCCTTGCACGCATTGAACGCCGCCGGTGCGGCGGCCGGCGTCTGCGCGGTCGTCGGCGTTGCGGTGGCAAGCAGCGCGACGGTCGCGCTGGCCCCGGCGATGGCGATTCCCATCAGAAACTTCATCGATACTCTCCCGATACATGGGTCCATTTGGCGTCGGATGCGGCGTTCGCGATCATCGCCTCGATAAAGGCCATGGTGCGCACACCGTCGGTCAGGCCGGGCACGAACCGCGTGCCGTTACCGCGAATCTGTGCGGCAAAGCCTTGATACAGATTGGCAAATGCCTCGATATACCCCTCTGGATGACCCGAGGGTGTACGCAGCAATGCCTGGGTCGCCCCGCCCAGCCCCGGACCGCCGGCGCGGACCACTTCAGTCGGCCGGTCGAGCCAGCGCAGGGTGAGCGTGTTCGGCTCCATCTGCGCCCATTCGAGCGTGCCCAATTCGCCCGACACCCTGAGCTTCAGGCCATTTTCCTCGCCCGCCGCGACCTGACTAGCCTTCAGCGTGCCCCGCGCGCCGCCTTCGAAACGCAGCAATGCGCTCACGTCGTCGTCCAGCCGGCGACCGGGGACATGCGCCGTCAGATCGGCCGACAGCGTATCGACCCGGATACCCGCGATATGTTCGGCCAGATGGAACGCATGGGTCCCGATATCGCCCAGGCAGCCGCCCAGTCCCGCCTTGGCCGGATCGGTGCGCCATTCGGCCTGCTTATTGCCCTCGCCATCGATCGGCAGGCTCAGCCAGCCCTGCAGATATTCGACCTGCACCACCCGGACCTTGCCCAGATCGCCGCGCGCGACGCGGGCGCGTGCCTCCTCGACCAGCGGATAGCCGCTATAGGTAAACGCCAACGCGAATTTCGCCCCGCCCGCTTGCGCGGCAGCGGCGATGGCGCGCGCTTCGTCGCCGTTCATCGCCATCGGCTTTTCGCAGAAGACGTTGATTCCGGCTTCCAGTGCGGCAATCGCCATCGGCGCGTGCAGATGGTTGGGCGTCACGATCGCCAGCGCATCGATCCGCTCGCCGACCGGCAGCGCCTGTTCGCCCGCGATCAATGCGTGGATATCGCCATAGACGCGTGCGGGGTCGAGGTTGAGCGCCGCCCCGCTGCGCGCATTGCGATCCGCATCGCTGCTGAACGCGCCGGCAACCAGTTGCCAGTCGCCGTCCAGTGCCGCCGCATGACGATGGATCGCGCCGATGAACGCCCCTTCGCCACCGCCGGCCATACCGAGCTTCAGGGGTCGACCGCTGCTCATTCCGGCGACAATCCCATCAGCGTGCGGATCGCGGCGCGATCGACGCCGCTCGCCGCGAAATCATCGAACGGATGATCGGTCAGGCGGATCATATGCGCCTCGATGAACGGCGCCCCTTCGGCGGCACCATCCGCCGAGTTCTTCAGCGCGCATTCCCATTCCAGCACCGCCCAGCCGTCATAGCCGTACTGCGCCATGCGGCTGAACACGCCCGAGAAATCAACCTGCCCGTCGCCCAGCGACCGGAACCGCCCGGCGCGATCGACCCAGTTCTGATAGCCGCCATAGACGCCCGACCGTCCGGTCGGGTTGAACTCCGCATCCTTCACATGGAAGCACGAGATGCGGTCGTGATAGCGGTCGATGAAGTCGAGATAGTCGAGCTGTTGCAGGACATAATGCGACGGGTCGAACAACAACCGCGCGGCATTATGGCCCTTCACCGCCTCAAGGAAGCGCTCCCACGTTGCGCCGTCGTGCAGGTCCTCACCGGCATGGACCTCGAACGCGCAGTGCACGCCATTGTCCTCGAACACGTCGAGGATCGGGGTCCAGCGCCGCGCCAGTTCGGCGAACGCTTCCTCGACCAGCCCGGCGGGCCGCTGCGGCCACGGGTAGACGTATGGCCAGGCCAACGCGCCGGAGAAGGTCGCGTGTGCCTTCAGCCCCAGCTTCGCGCTGGCCTTTGCCGCCATCGTGACCTGCTCGACCGCCCAGACCTGCCGCTCGGCGGGCTTGCCGTGGACTTCGGGCGGCGCAAAACCATCGAACAGCGTGTCATAGGCGGGATGGACCGCGACCAGCTGACCCTGCAAATGGGTCGACAGCTCGGTCACTTCGATACCGTGCTGCGCCAGCTTGCCGGTCAGCTCGTCGCAATAATCCTGGCTTTCCGACGCGGTCTTCAGGTCGATCAACCGGCTGTCGCACGGAATCTGCACCCCGACATAGCCGAGGCTGGCCGCCCATTCGGCCATGTTCTCAAGACTGTCGAACGGGGCCTCGCTGCCCATGAACTGGGCGAGGAAGATGCCCGGTCCCTTCATGCCCGTCATGCCAGCGTCTCCTTGCGGTCGTCGCGGAAGGTAAGTTGGAACAGCAGCGCGATCGCGGCGGCGGCGATCGCGGGATAGACCCACATGCCCTGCCAGTCGGCGATGGTCGGGTTGGCGGGCAACTGCGCATAGAGCAGCGCGCCGATCTGCGACCCGAGCAGCATGCCGACGCCATAGGTGAACAGCGTCAGCATGCCCTGCGCCTGCGCATTCACACCCTTAGGCGCGGCGATGATCCCGGTGTAGATGGCGCCGGCGACGAAGAAGAAGTCGTAGCACACGCCGTGCAGCGCGACACCCAGATAGACCGCCCAGATCCCCGACCCGCCGTCACCGATCGCGAACAAGGCATAACGCAGCGCCCACGCGGCCATGCCGACCAGCAGCAGCGGCTTCACCCCGAAGCGGCGATAGAGCCACGGCATCGAGAACATGAACACCAGCTCGGACATCTGCCCGATCGCGAGCGTGCCGCCGACATTCTCGATCCCGGCCGCGCCGACATAGGGCGAGGCATAGGCATAATACATCGCCAGCGGGACCGAGATCAGCGTCGCGCACAGGATGAAGATCAGGAACGACTTCTGCCGCATCAGCCCGAACGCCTCGACGCAGAACACCTGCGCCAGCACGCTGCCGCCCTGGGGTTTGTCGGCTTCCACGGCCGGCAAGGTGATGCTGTAGAGGCCGAGCGCCACCGACACCACCGCTGCGACGGTGAAGATCTGCGGGCTGGCCGACAGCCCGGCCCAACCGATGATCAGGCCCGACGCGATCCAGCCGATGGTGCCGAACGCGCGGACGAACGGGAAATTGTCGGTCCGCTCGCCAAAGCTCTTCAGCGCGATGGTGTTCGCAAGGCCGACGGTCGGCATGTAGAGGATCATATAGCCCAGCAGCAGCCAGACGAACGTGCTGCCACGTTCGGGCGTGATGAGCGAAGGCATCAGGAACAGCAGCACGCCACCGACCAGATGCAGGATCACCATCAGCGTCTTTGGTGCGACATAGCGCGTCGCGACCATGCCGAGCAGCAGCGATCCGACGATCGAGGCGATCGGCCCCATCGAAAACGCATTGCCGATCAGATTGCCGATACCGACCGTCTGCATCACGAGGCCGAGCGTGACCTGCCACGCGCCCCAGATGAAAAACTGCATGAACATCAATGCGCTCAGCCGGACGGTCATCCCGCCATCGACCGACGCGCGACTGCGACGCCCAACACCCTCCGCAATGGCCATGCGCCATCCCCTCCGCGGTTTTATCTGCTAATTGCACGCGAGGCTAAGTAGATATGACAGCGCTGTAAAGGCTAATGTAACCGGTTTCACCGCTTTTGCGGGATTCGATGGGTCGCGGCGTATCCCGCAAGTTGATAACGTTCACTGATCCGGGCTGCGGCAATGGCGATCGATGAACGCCATATGGTCCGGCATCGCCCGCACCCCCGAATCCATCGCCGCCGCGATCCGGGTCATGCGATCGTCCAGTTCGGCATCGCTTAGCAGGTCGGCGATCGGGTGATGGCGTTTCGGCACGACATTCTGCCCATGCAGCACCGCCAGCCAGCTCGTCTCGCTGAACAATTCTTTGTCGTGGCGATAGAGCCGCGCATTCTCGCGGAAGATCGCGATGCGCTCGGCCAGCGAATCGGGGATCGCCATAGCGCGACACCGGCGCCAGAACGGACTGTCGTCGCGCGCCGTCGCCTTGTAATGCAGGACCAGGAAGTCGCGGATTTGTTCATATTCCGCCCGCGTCCGCCGGTTGTAATAATCGATGTCGGGCTGGTTGAACGACCGGTCGGGAAAATTGGTCAGCAGCCGCGCGATGCCCGACTGGATCAGGTGGATCGACGTCGATTCCAGCGGTTCGAGAAACCCCGACGCCAGCCCCAGCGCGACGACGTTGCGATCCCACGCCTTGCGCCGGATGCCCGCCGTAAAGCGCAGGAAATTGGGCCCGGCCAGCGCCTCGCCGTCCAGTCCGGCGTCGAGCATCGCCAGCGCGGTTTCATCATCGGCATAGTCCGAACAATAGACATGGCCGTTGCCGGTGCGCGATTGCAGCGGAATGCGCCAGCGCCACCCGACGCTGGTCGCGGTCGCCCTGGTATACGGCGTCGGGTCGGCCACCCGTGAACAGGGCCGCGCTACCGCCCGGTCGCACGGCAGCCATTCGCGCCAGTCGTCATACCCCGCCTGCAACGCTCCCTCGATCAACAGCCCGCGAAAGCCCGAGCAGTCGATGAACAGGTCGCCGCCGACGCTGCGGCCATCGTCCAGCACGACATGATCGACATGGCCGTTGCCACCGTTCAGCACGACATCGACGATCCGCCCCTCGATCCGCTCGACGCCCGCCGCCTCGGCACGTTCGCGCAAATACCGGGCATAGAGCGCGGCATCGAACTGGAACGCGTAGGAGATGCCGCCGAGCGGCGATCCCGGCCGGCTATGGTCGGGCCGCTGGAACTTGCCCGCGCGCGCTGCGCCCACGCCGATGCTGTAGCGATCGAGCGGCAGCGCCCCGCCCATCTGCGCCTGCCGGTACCAGAAATGATGGAAGTGCAGCCCTTCCATCTCCTGCCCATAGCTGCCGAACGGGTGGATATAGCGCTCGCCGATCGCGCCCCAGTCGACGAACTCGATGCCGAGCTTGAACGTAGCGCAGGTCCGCCGGACGAACTCGTCCTCGTCGATTCCCAGCAGGCGGTTGAAATACTGGATGTGCGGGATCGTCGCCTCGCCTACGCCGACCGTCCCGATTGCTTCGGATTCGACCACGCGGATCGCCATGCCGCTGCCCGAGAGGATGCGGGAGAAGGCGGCAGCGGCCATCCATCCGGCGGTGCCGCCGCCGACGATGATGATGCTGCGGATATTGCCGTCCTTCATGCCGCCTCCGCCGGGCAATACGGTGCGCTCACAATGCGGCCTTTCGCAGATAGTCTTCGAACTGCATGCGATAGACGCGGGCAGGTGGCAGCGTCGCCACCCCCTGTTCGATCTCGCGCGCCATGTTGGACAGGAACCGCGCGACCTGCGCCCTGTCCGCGCGGGCTGCCAGCCGGTCGTGCAACGCCTGGCGACGCCCCATCCCCAGATGCAGGATCAACCAGTCCTCCGGATGAAACGGTTCGAGATCATAGGCGACCAGCACCCCGCGCCGTTCGAACATGGTCAGCTTGCGCGCCAGCTTTTCCGGCACCGCATCCGCCTGCTCCGCCTGCCAATAGGGCCCGTCCGGCAGGTCATCCGCGGCAAAGAACGCCTTCTGGAACAGCGCGGCATGGTCGTGATCCTCGGCAAAGCGGCGATTATATTCCGCCGACTCGACCTTGTGATCGGCCGATACCGGAAGCAGCGTCAGCAACCGCTCGATATCGCGCTCCAGCAATAGCATCGGCGCTGGCGTCAGCGGTTCGATCACGCCCGCCGCCTGCCCGATCGCGACACCATTGCCGACCCAGGCCCGCGACCGCCGGCCCAGGGTCGCCTGCGGCCCGTCGATCACGCCCGGCGCGCCGACGATTGTCCGCCGGGTGCGCCCTTTCAGCGGGGTATCGCTCTCCCACCCCTGCGGCGTCGCCCGGACGGTGCGCATCGGCGCCTGATCGTCGGCCGGCAGATCGCGCGCGGCGATCGCGATGCCGCGACCATCGCGCGTGTCGTGCGAAACCGCCGACAACAGCCGCGCCTCCGGTCCCGACACATCGACATACAGGTCGGCGGTCACGATGCTGCCATCGTCCAGCGTCACGCCGGTAATCCGGCCCTCCGCCACGGCAACCGACGCAAGCGATCCCGCCACCCGCTCGACCCGCCCGGCCACTGCGAACAATCGCGCATAGTCGCCGGGATCGAACTGATAGCCATATTCGGCACGCGACAGCGGGTGCGGCGTACCGTTGGCGGCGGCGCGCGGCGGATGGACGAAGACGCCCCGTCGCGCCGCCTGCAATCCGGCGACGAACGGATCGATCCCGCCCGCCCCGGCCAGGCCGAGATACTGATGGAACTGCACCCCATCCATCACCGGGAACGGCAGCGCGAACGACTGCATCCACGACCGACCCGCCCCCCAGCTGGCATAGCGGGTGCCCCATGAAAAGGCGGTGGCGCTGTCGAGGATCACCTGCCGCTCATCCACCCCCGCGGACAGATTTAAGGCATAGGACGATGGCCCGGTGACGTTGCCATAGAACAGATCGCTCGCGTCCTGTTCGCCGGCCCGTACCCACGCGATCGCGGTCGACGGCGGCAATTGCCGCGCCAGCGCCGCCAGTGTCATCCGCGCCGCCAGCCCGTCGCCGCACACCAGCACCTGCCCGATCGGCACCCTGTCAGCCATCACGCGGCCAGCCCGGCGGCCGCCGGCGACTGCCGGATATACTCGGCATGGTCCGGTGTTGCGCGCACCGCCCCGGCAACCTCCGCCCGCAACGCCGCCGCCCGCTTTGCCAGCGCCCCGCCCTCGATCCCCGCGACGCGCGGATCAAAGGCGTCGGGCACCAGCCCCTGCCCCAGCATCACCGCCACCCAGCTGGGTGGCAGGAACAGCCCGAACTGATACGGCACGATATAGCCGCGTGCCCGCCACGTATCGATCTTGTGCTGCAGGCTGTCGGGCAGGGTCAGCGCGCGGAAATGCCGCCACATCGGGCTGTCGTCACGCTCGGTCGCGACATAATGCAGCAACAGGAAATCGCGCACCCGTTCATAATGCAGCGCCATTCGTCGGTTATATTCGTCGATATCCGCCGCCGCGAATTCCTGATCCGGAAACAGGCCCAGCAGCTCGGTAATCCCGTCCTGGATCAGATGGATCGACGTCGATTCCAGCGGTTCGAGGAAGCCGCCGGCCAGCCCGATCGCCACGACGTTGCGCTTCCAGAAATCGCGCCGCCGCCCGGTCGTGAAGCGCAGCCGGCGCGGCTCCGCCTGCATCGGCGCGTCGAGGTTGTCGACCAGCTGCTGCTGCGCCTCGTCGTCGGAAATGAAGTCGCTACAATAGACATGGCCGTTGCCGACCCGGTGCTGGAGCGGGATGCGCCACTGCCACCCCGCCGTCCGCGCAGTCGCCCGCGTATAGGGGCCGAGCGGCCCATGGCTCACAGTCGGTACCGCCACCGCACGGTTGCACGGCAACCACCGGCTCCAGTCGTCATAGCCCGACTGCAACGCGCCCTCGATCAACAGCCCGCGAAACCCCGAACAGTCGATGAACAGTTCGGCCCCGACCACCCGCCCATCGGCCAGCGTGACGTGGCGGACAAACCCGCTCTCCGCGTCCAGCGCGACGTCGACCACCTTGCCCTCGACCCGCTCGACGCCGCGCGCCTCGGCATAGCGGCGCAGGAACGCGGCATAGAGCGAGGCGTCGAACTGATAGGCATAGCCGAAGCTCGATTCGACGCGGCCGGGTTCGCTGGCGGGATGGCGGAAGCGGTTCTGTTCGGCGGCAACGATGGGATAGGAGTAATCGTCCAGCCGGCTGGTATCGCCCATCGAACGAAGCCGCAGCCATTGGTGATAGAAGGGGATCGCGTCGTCGCTCGGCCCGTAATTGCCGAACGGATGGATATAGCGGTCGCCGAGTCGGCCCCAGTCGCAAAACTCGATACCCAGCTTGTAGGTCGCTTCGGTTGCGCGCATCAGGTCGGCCTCGGCGATGCCCAGCGTGGCGTTGAACGCGCGAATATGCGGCAGGGTCGCTTCGCCGACGCCGACCGTGCCGATCTCTTCCGATTCGATCAGCCGGACAGCGACGTTCAGCCCGCCGAGCCTGTTCGCAAGCGCAGCGGCGGTCATCCACCCCGCCGTGCCCCCGCCGACGATGCACACCGACGCGATCCGGCGGTCGGTCATGCCACCTCAACCCCGACAAATCCCTGCAATATCATCCGACGTCTCTTCCCCGCCCTCATAACAATACGCAAGACTTTTTATAGTGTTCGCATGACTTCGCCGCAGCGCAGCAATCGTAACAGCTGAAATCACTGGTCGCGTTGTATGAAAGCGCGGTTTCGCACCAAATTGTCAACGTCGCCCGGAAAAATGTTACCGCTATCTTGTCCGACTAAATTGGATCAGTTATGCGATGAATCGTAGCCGATCCTGTTCGGCAGGGGCCGTGTCCTTTCACGACTCACAATCGATCAGGAACGGACACAGGGGAAACCAGGACGGCCGGAACAACGGACCGCTTCAGGGAGGGGATATTGCGATGAGAACACACGGATTCCGCGTTCGCTCGGGCTCGGCCAGGTGCCTGCTGATGGCGACGTCGGCGCTGACCCTGGCACTTACGCCGTCGATCGCCGCGGCACAGAGCGCCGCCACCGATCCGGAAGGGGAACCAGCCGTCACGTCGCAGGGGCCGCAGACGACCACCGACTCCGAAATCGTCGTCACCGGCATCCGCGCCGCGCTGGAATCGGCGAAGGAGATCAAGCGGAAATCGTCGACCTTCGTTGACTCGATCACCGCATCGGACATCGCGACCCTGCCCGACCTGTCGGTCGCCGAAGCGATCGGTCGTATCCCCGGCGTCACCATCTCGCGCTTCCCGACCGGCGGCGCCAGCCCTGACTTTCCCTCGCCCGAAGGACGCGGCAACCTGGTGCGCGGCCTCGGCTTCGTACGGTCGGAATTCAACGGGCGTGACGCGTTCTCGGCCAATGGCGGCCGCTCGCTCGACTTCTCCAGCATCCCGCCCGAACTGGTCGGCGGCGTCGACGTCTACAAGAACCAGAGCGCCGACCTGATCGAAGGCGGCATCGGCGGGTCGATCAACCTGCGCACGCTGGAACCGTTCGACAGCAAGAAGGACCTGTTCGTCGTCGCGGTCGATGGTACCTATTCCGACCTGCGCAAGAAATGGTCGCCGCAGGCCAGCATCACCGCCGGCAAGCGCTGGAACACCGGGATCGGCGAATTCGGCATCCTCGGTTCCTATTCGCGCTCGCGCCTCGATTCGCGCATCCATGGCTGGCAGCAGAACGCGCCGATGCCACGCGTGCTGAACGCGGCGGGCCAGGTGCCCGAAACGACCTTCACCGGCGCGAACAAGGTCAACGAATTCACCGGTGTCGATCCGTCGCAGATCGTCGGCATCACGCCCGGTTTCCAGCTGCGCACGAACGACGTCGATCGCGAACGCATCAGCTATTATGTCGCGGCGCAGTGGAAGACCGACGGCCTCCAGCTGACCGGCAAGTACATTCGCGCCGAAAACAAGATCAACAGCATCGAACGCACGTTCGAATGGTTCCCCGAACACGACACCGGCACCACCGCCGGCGTGTCGGATATCGTCCTCAACAAGAACTGGGGATCGGCCGGCACCCCGATGTGCAGCGGCCCCGGCGGCTTCCCGTCCAATCCGGGCGACTGCGAACGGCTGATCCCGGTGCGTGGCGGACTGATGGAATCGGGATATGTAACCAACAACGCCGATTCGTGGACCGGCGCGCGCGGTTCGCCGGTCGGCTCGCTCGGCATCGGCAAGATCGAGGAAGCGACCACCGAGGATTTCAGCCTCAACCTGAAGTGGAACGTGACCGACCGCCTGTTCATCACCCTAGATGGCCAATACACGAAGGCCGACGCCCGCCAGCGTTCGATCTGGGGCGGGATGAACACCTACCTCAACTGGAAGATCCGGCACGATCTCGACAATCCGTCGATCGAATTCCTGATCGACCCGCAGCACCGCTTCAACCCGAACCAGACGCGCTTCACCGGCGATCGCGACGCGACGGCGACCACCGCCGGCGTGTTCATCCCGACGCCGACCAGCACCGCCGACTTCAACGGGTCGACGTGGCAGTTCGCCGCCGACCAGTTCCAGGTCGGTACCGGTGACCTGAAGGCGTTCCGTGGCGACCTTGCCTATGATGTCTCGGGCAGCGACGGGCTGGCCAGCTGGTTCGACAGCGTGAAGTTCGGCGCGCGCTATTCGGAACGCAGCCAGGTCAATTCGGAAATGGCGCTCAACTGGGGCTCGATCGCACCGGCATGGGATGGTCGCGGCGGCTTCGCGGTGGCCGGCACCTTCCAGAACCCGTCGCAGGGCTTCGAAGCGGTCGGCTTCAACGATTTCTTCCGCGGCGGCGTGGTGAAGGGCGCGAACAATTCGTTCGTGTTCGTGAACCAGGACCTGTTGTCGAACTATGCCAGCTTCCGCAACTACCTGAACGCCGAACCGCAGACCGCCAACGGCAATTACGGCTGGGTTCCGCGCGGCACGTCGGACGGTTCGCGGTTCGGCAACCCGATCTTCCGCCCGGAAGATACGTCGAACATCACGGAGAAGACGCGCAACGCGTATGTCCGCGTCGACTTCAAGCATGAATTCGACAACGACATGTCGGTCGATGGCAATGTCGGCGTCCGCTATATCCGCACCGATCTCGACTCGTCGGGCTTCCTCGCCTTCCGCGCGTTCGTCGCCGATATCCAGACGCCAGCGGTTACCGACGGCGTCCGGACCCGCACCGACGATGCGGAAAGCCGCGACGATCCGCGTGACTTCCTGCCGCAGGCGACCGCCTATGCCGGACAGAATCCGATCGCTCGCACGCTCAAGCTGAAGGACGAGCATTGGCTGCCGTCGTTCAACCTGAAATGGAATCTGAACCGCGAGATGCTGTTCCGTGCTGCCTACAGCAAGGGGCTGAGCCGCCCGAACGTGCAGGATCTTCGCGCGTCGCAGGAATATGTCGTCACCACCAACCGCATCAACTTCCCGCAGATTACCGATCGCAACGATCCGCTGTTCGGTATCGATCGGGGGGCGCAGAACATCACCGTCGGCGAAATCCGGGTCAGCCGCGGCAACCCCTATCTGAAGCCCACCACCGCCGACAGCTTCGACCTGTCGTACGAATGGTACTTCAAGGGCGGCTATTTGTCGGTTGCGGGCTTCTACAAGGATTTGCGCAACATCATCACCAACGGCGATCTGCCGCTGGGAACGGTGGGCGGCATTCCTGGCCAGCAGCAGGGCTCCGTGACACTGGATGGCCAACAGGTGCCGGTGATCTACAACGGTGCGGTGAACCAGGCGAAGGCGACCGTGAAGGGTATCGAGGTCGGCTATCAGCAGTTCTTCGACTTCCTGCCCGGCCCGCTCAAGCATCTGGGGTTCCAGGGGAACTACACCTTCATCGATGCGAAGACGACGCCACCCGCCAATGGTGTGGACAGCGACGGCGACGGCGTGCCGGATGACGTGACCACCGTGTTCCGCTGGGGCGTCGACGACCTGCTGGGTCAGTCGAAGCACATCGCCAACGCGGTCGCGATCTATCAGGACAAGATCGTCGAAGCCCGCCTCGCCTATAACTGGCGGTCGGAATATCTGACGACCTATCGCGACTATGTGACGGGCAACCCGATCTACAACTCGGCGGCCGGCTTCCTCGACGCCTCGCTGAAGTTCAACATCGCCAATCTCCAGCTACGCGGATCGATCGCCAATATCCTGGATACCAAGAGCAAGGCGCGATCCTATATCGATGCAAGCGGCCAGATGTACGACCGGTTCAGCTTCCTGAACGATCGCCGCATCGTGGTCGGCCTGCTGTTCCGCATCTAGACCCCGGAGCGGAACGACTGGGGAGGTGCCGCGTGGCGCCTCCCCAATTCTTTTATCCTATTCCTTCGTTGCTTCCGCGCAGGCGGGTACCGACACACGCAATTGTTCTGGTGCAAGCCCGAATGTCGGCGGCAATGGATTCCCGCCTTCGCGGGAATGACGATTTACAATGAGGAAGGCGATAGCCCGCCCTATTCCTCCAGCCCGCTGAACCCGCCACCGGCATAGTCGCTGAACTTGGTGATGTGCGGCTCGAACTTCAGCGTCACCTTGCCCGTCGCACCGTGACGCTGCTTGGCGATGATGAGTTCGGCAAGGCCGTAGACCCGCTCCATGTCCATCGCCCATTTGGCGTGATCTTCGAACACCCGCGCATCGTCGCCGTCGCGCGGGCGCTTCGGCTCCTTCGCCGCGACGTAATAATCCTCGCGGTATACGAACCACACCATGTCGGCGTCCTGCTCGATCGAGCCGGATTCGCGAAGATCGGACAGCTGCGGGCGCTTGTCCTCGCGCTGTTCAACGGCACGGCTCAACTGCGACAGCGCCATCACCGGCACGCCGATATCCTTGGCCAGCGTCTTCAGCCCGCGCGAAATCTCCGAGATTTCCTGCACGCGGTTGTCGCTGCCCTTGCCCGACCCTTGCAACAGCTGGAGGTAATCGACCACGACCAGCCCCAGTTCGCCGTCCAGCTTGCGCTGCAACCGGCGGACGCGGGTATGCAGACCGGAGATGGAGAGGCCGGCGGTATCGTCGATATACAGCGGCAACTGCTCCAGATCGGCAGCCGCATTGGCCAAGCGGGTGAAATCCTCCTTGCGGATCTTGCCCATGCGCAGCGCTTCGGAACTGATCGCCGCCTGTTCCGCCATGATACGCGTCGCCAGCTGGTCGGCGGACATTTCGAGGCTGAAGAACGCGACCTTCGCGCCGACCGACTTGCCCTTTTCCATGCCGGCACGCTGGTCGTCCATATACCGCTGTGCCGCGTTGAACGCGATGTTGGTAGCAAGCGAGGTCTTGCCCATGCCGGGACGGCCGGCAAGGATGATGAGATCGCTATGGTGCATACCGCCGATCCGGCCATTGACCGAATCGAGGCCGGTGGTGACGCCCGACAGGCCGCCACCCGAATTCATCGCGCGTTCGGCCATGCGCACCGCCATGGTCGTCGCCTGCGCGAACGACTTGACCGCGTTGGCGGTGGTCCCCTCTGCCGCGACCTTGAACAGCGCTTCTTCCGCCGCCTCGATCTGCTTCTTGGGATCGACCTCGGTCGAGGTGTCGGTGGCGTTTTCCACCAGCGTCCGCCCGACGGTGATGAGCGCACGCAGCTGCGCCAGATCGTAGATCTGCTGCGCGAACTGGCGCGCGCCGATCAGGCTGGCGTTGCTGCCGGTGATCTCGACCAGATATTGCGTGCCGCCCCGGCCGGCCAGCAACTCGTCGCCATCGAACATGGGCCTCAGCGTCACGGGACTGGCGATCATGCCGGTGCGCCGCACGTCGCGGATGCGTTCGAAGATGCGGGCGTGGGCGGGATCGTAGAAATGCTCGATATCCAGCCGCTCGACCATATCATCGGCCAGCCCGTTGTCGATGAGCATCGCGCCCAGCAGCGCCGCCTCCGCATCGACGTTATGGGGCACGCGCGGCGGTTGCGGGGGAGTACCCCCGCCAATGCTGTGAACAGTAGCCATGCCCCCCCTCTCCCATTCCCCGCGTTCGGCGGCAAGCGAAAGGGGCTGGGGAAACGACCGACAACTCGCTAAGTGCGGCGGATGGCCGACCCGCGGATCATCGATGTCACCCTGGACGAGCGCACGATCCTGTGGCGCAGCGCCGATATCGAGCAGGAACGCCGCATCGCGATCTTCGACCTGCTGGAGGCGAATCACTTCGCCCCGCAGCGTGCGACGCCGGACAATTATGCCGGCCCGTATCGCATTGCGCTGTCGGTGCCCGAGGGGCGGCTGGCGATCGATATTTCGCGTGAGGACGGCACGCTGGTCGAAACGCTGGTGCTGGGCATGGCGCGGCTGCGTCGCCCGATCCGCGATTATTTCGCGATCTGCGACAGCTATTACAAAGCCATCCGCCAGGCGACCCCGCACGAGATCGAGACGATCGACATGGCCAGGCGCGGCATCCACAACGACGCGGCCGAGGCGCTGCGCGAGCGGCTGGACGGCAAGGTCGAGATCGATTTCGACACCGCCCGCCGGCTGTTCACCCTGATCTGCGTGCTGCATATCAAGGGATGATGCGTAATCGGTTGATCCTGGGCGCGCTGGCTATGCTGGCGATCGCGGCCGTCGTGGCATGGCGCTGGTCGGTCGGCTGGCAGCCCGATGCCACCCGCTATCCGGTGCAAGGATTAACGGTCGCAGCCGGCGACGGCGCGATCGATTGGGGCATGCTGAAGGCACGCGGCGCGGACTTCGCGTTCGTCACCGCGTCGAACGGCACGAAGCGCGATCCGGCGTTCGAGGCGAACTGGAACGGCGCGCACGATGCCGGCCTGCGCCACGGCGCGCTGCACGTCTTTTCGCTGTGCGAGCCGACCGCCGATCAGGTGACCGCCTACCTGACCACCGTCCCGCGGGCCGCCGATGCGCTGCCCGCCGCCCTCGCGCTCGACTTCACCGATGGCTGCGACGCGCAGCCTACCCGCGCGCAGGTGTTGACCGCCATTCGCGGATTCCTCGGCCCCGCCGAATATCATGACGGCCGGCCGATGATGCTGCGCATCTCGCCCGCGTTCGAGCGCGAGTATCGCGTGAGCGAGGCGATCGTCCGTCCGCTCTGGGCGACCAGCCGTTTCTTCGAACCCGATTATCTGGCGCGGCCATGGCGGATGTGGCAGGCGAACCCCGCGCGCAACGTCGATGGCGTCGCCCATCCTGTCGCCTGGAGTGTAGCCGCCCAATGACCGAACCCGCCCAGTTGATCGAGGCGGCCCGTGCCGCCGCCGCCCACGCCCACGCACCCTATTCGCGCTTCGCGGTCGGGGCCGCGCTGCTGATGGAAGACGGCTCGATCGTCACCGGCGCGAACTTCGAAAATGCCAGCTACGGCCTGTCCCTGTGCGCGGAAACGGTGGCGATCGCCAGCGCGTCGGCCGCAGGGCGCCTGCGGCAGATCGTCGCGGTCGGCG
Organism: Sphingomonas sp. Leaf9; assembly: GCF_001421355.1. GTDB lineage: Bacteria > Pseudomonadota > Alphaproteobacteria > Sphingomonadales > Sphingomonadaceae > Sphingomonas. Next base: position 356,511 of record NZ_LMKC01000001.1, read on the forward strand.
TGATCGGCGGTGCGATGGACGCGAGCGGGAGGCCGACCGGCACGATGCCGGTCAGCCCTTGCGGCCGCTGTCGCCAGGTCATCAATGAGGCGGCGCAGATGGGCGGCCGCGACCTCCCCGTCTACTGCGGTGCCGCCGAGGGGGACGCCATGCGGACCTACCGATTGTCGGAATTGCTGCCCGACGCCTTCGGGCCAGCCGACCTGGGGATCGGCTGACCCCGGCGGGCTTAGCCGGCGCGTGCGCGACCGGCAGCTTGCACGAACTGCCACACGTCGGACGAGAATCCCGGATCGGCCTGCCCGTCCCAGTCGGCGCGCGCATCGTGGAGCCGCGATGCACCGGCCATCATGTCCGGCGTCGCGACGGCCGCGAACGGTGCCAGCAGCGCCTCCCATTCCCGCAGATACCCCTGGGCAACATCGGACGCCGGGTCCATCGGCAGCGCCGCCGCGATCCGTTGCCCCAAGTCCGCCCATTGCGCCTGATACGCTGCTGGATCGAAATCGGGCGGCAACGCGGCCATCCGTTCGCCCCATTGCGCCTGTTGTTCGGCGGTGAAGTGGCGATCGACCACCGCCCTCCATTCGTTCGTCGTCATGGCATTTCCCTTTCGAATCAGCGAGCAAAGTGTCGCGACGTCGATGCGCTCGCCGGCATCGATGCGGGACTGGATGGAGCTTAGGAGGTCGGCAGTTTCGGCCAGCGCGGCGCGCTGCGCCTCGACGGCAGCCTGCTGCGCCGCGATCATCGCGCCGAGCCGGGCGTCAGGCCGGTCGAGCAGCTGCCCGATCGCCGCCAGCGTGAACCCGGCCCGCTTGAGCGCGACGATCGCGTGAAGCCGTTCGAGTTCCCCGGTGCCGAAAACGCGGCGCCCGCTTGCCGTCCTGAGCGGCCGGATCAGTCGGCGCGCTTCATAAAAGCGCAACGCCCGGCTGGTCAGGCCGGTAGCAGCGGCGACGTCGGCAATGTCGAGCAGATTGGTCATGGGCGAACCCTACCGCTTGACGCAGCGTCAACTGCAAGCCCCATCTTGACGATGCCGCTTGCCCTGTACCCGCGATCCGGCAATGGAGCCGGCAGCAGCAAAGGGGTAATTGATGAGCATCCTGTCGGACCACTGGATTCGCGAGACGGCGCTGGCGACGGGGATGATCGAACCCTTCGTCGAATCGCAACGGCGCGAAGGCTGCATCAGCTACGGCCTGTCGTCCTATGGCTATGACGCGCGGGTGTCGGACGAGTTCAAGATCTTCACCAATGTCGATTCGGCCGTGGTCGATCCGAAGGACTTCGCCCAGAACAGCTTCGTCGATCGAAAGACCGATGTGTGCATCATCCCGCCGAACAGCTTTGCACTGGCCCGCACCGTCGAATATTTCCGTGTTCCCCGCGACGTGCTGGTCATCTGCCTCGGCAAATCGACCTATGCGCGCTGCGGCATCATCGTGAACGTGACCCCGCTGGAACCGGAATGGGAAGGTCACGTCACGCTGGAGTTCTCCAACACCACCCCGCTACCCGCCAAGATCTATGCTAACGAAGGCGCGTGCCAGTTCCTGTTCCTGAAGGGCGACCAGCCCTGCGGCACCAGCTATGCCGACCGTGCGGGCAAGTATATGGGCCAGCGCGGCGTAACGCTGCCGCGGCTCTGACGATGATCGGACGCAACTGGACCGCGGGCAGCGCCGCCATGCGATCGGTCGCCTTGCTGCCGATCCTCGCGCTGTTCGCCCCCCGATTGCCGCTGCCCTGGGCCTTCGGGATCGGGAGCGTGCTGATCGCATGGTTCGCGTTCGTCTGCGCGCGGGTCGCGATCAACGATCATCGTCGCGCTTCGGAAACCCCGCCGTTCCGTCCGTTCCGCCGTTCGCGATAGGGCGCACGCGGCGGCGCGATCGTCTGCGGCACCTCCCACGGATGCCGGCCGCCGCGTCGCACCGTCGTCACCCGTCCGGTCGATAGCGTCACCGCCACCCCGCCCGTCCGGGCCAATACGGCGCGGTCTAGCTTCAGCCAGCGGGGGATACATTTATCGGGCAGCCGCCGTTCGCTGACCACGATATCGGCACGGGCACAGGCCGCGACCAGTTCGGCCCATGGCACTGCATAGCCGCTGCGGGTGGCGAGGATCGTCCACACCCGCCCGCCCGCCCGTCGCCGCGCGATGCACAGGTCCGGGCTGCACCGCGCGCCGGGCTGTTCGGACAGCGGCGGGAGTTCGCCGATCACCCCGCCGCCCTCGCCCAGTGTCGACCGCACATAGTCCCCCGCCCGGTCGCGCAGGATCGCCATGCCGCCATCGTCGGTCGCCAGCGCCAGATGCCGCCCATCGCCGGTCACCAGCAGGTCGGGCGCGGGCGTCGCCAACGCCCAGACCGCTCCCGCGATCAACGGTACCACGCCCCAGCGTCGCCACCGCGTCCGCCATAGTGCGATCCACAACCCGCCCGCGACCATCAGCGCAAACGCCCCGTCGGGCATTGCCGGCAGCGCCGCGACCGATCCCGGTGCCGATGTGACGCGGTGCGCGATCCACAGCAGCAGCGCCAGCGACCGCTCGACCGCCCACCATGCCGGCCCGCCAAGGCCCACCGGATCGAGCAGCAGCGCCAGCGCCTCCAGCGGCATGGTGACGAAGGTCGTGAGCGGGATCGCGACGATATTGGCCAGCGCGCCGTACAGCCCGGCGGTGTGGAAATGATACAGCCCGATCGGCATCAACGCCGCCTCGACCGCAACCCCGGTCAGCAGCAGCGACCCCAGTTCGCGCAGCAACCGCCAGCCGATCGCCTCCTCGCGCTTCAGGAACCAGCCGCGTACGCCGGGATGCTCGTGCAGCGCGACGATCGCGGTGACGGCGGCAAAGCTCAGCTGAAAACTCGGCCCGGCAAGCGATTCCGGCAGGACCAGCAGGACCAGCAATGCGCCCGTCGCGATCATCCGGAGCGTGATCGCCTCCCGCCCCAGCGACAGCGCCGCCAGCACCAGCAGCGCGGCGATGCACGACCGCACCGTCGGCACGTCCGCCCCCGACAGCCACGTATAGAACAGCGCGGCACAGGCCCCCGCCCCCGCCGCCACGACCGGCAACCGCACCCGGAGCGCCAGCGGCGGGAACAGCGCCAGCAGCTTCAGCACCAGCGTCATCGTCGCGACGACGACCGCGGTCACATGCAGCCCGCTGATCGACAGCAGGTGCGCCAGGCCCGACCGCCGCATCGCCTCTGCATCCGCTTCGGTGATTGCCCCCCGGTCGCCGGTGACGAACGCGGCGGCGATCCCGCCGGTGCTGCCCTCCACCCGCGACAGGATATGATCGGTCAGCCGATCGCGCAGTGCCGCATTGCCCGGATCGCCCGCCGCGACGACCCGCACCGGGGCAAAGCCGCGCCCGGTCGCGCCCAGCCCCTGAAACCACGCCGCCCGCGCAAAGTCATAGGCACCCGGCACGGCGGCGGTCGGCGGCGGCATCAACCGCGCCCTGAGCGCGATCCGCGCGCCCGGCACGACGCCTGCGGGCGTATCCTTTTCGGACAGGTTGACGCGGATGCGCGGCGGCAGGCCGGCCGTGATATCGGGCCTGAGCGTCAACCGGACCGCCTCGCGCGCGGGCAGCGGTTCGACCCGTTCGACTACCCCTTCGAACGCCACCACCACCGGCCGGGCGAGCACCGGCGCGGCAACCCGCTCGGCCCGCCACCACACCAGCGCACAGCCCAGCATCGCCAGCATTCCGGCCATCGTCACCGCCCGCGCGGTGCGCGTGCCCCATGGCAGCACGGCCCCGGCAAACGCGATCGACAGCGCGAGCAGCAGGAACGCGGCCCACGCCCCCTGCCCCGGCAACAGGAACCATGCCGCGATTCCCACCCCCAGCGCGACCGGCATCCACAGCGGCAATTGCCCCCGTTCGGCCTCCGCCAGCGCCTCCATGCGCCCAAGGAACCGATGCGGGGGGCGCACGGTTTGAAGCGTGCCGGGCAGCATGCTAGGGGCGGTCGCGGCTGAATGGGCCATCATGTTTCACCCGATGTCTGGGGGTATCCGCGCTTGGGCGCAACCAATTCCGCGACGCCTGTCGTCACCCGTTTCGCGCCGTCCCCGACGGGCTTTCTGCATATCGGCGGCGCGCGCACCGCGCTGTTCAACTGGCTCTATGCCCGTCGCCATGGCGGTCGTTTCCTGCTGCGTATCGAAGATACCGATCGCGCGCGTTCGACCCAGCCGGCGATCGATGCGATCCTCGACGGGATGCGCTGGCTCGGGCTCGACTGGGACGGCGATGCCGTGTTCCAGTTCGCCCGCGCCGACCGCCATGCCGCCGTCGCCCGCCAGTTGCTCGACGCCGGTCATGCCTATCGCTGCTATGCCACGCCCGAGGAACTGACGGCACTGCGCGAGGAACAGCGCGCCGCCGGCAAGCCGATCCGCTATGACGGCCGCTGGCGCGACCGCGCGCCCGAGGATGCGCCGGAGGGCGCTCCGTTCGTCGTCCGGTTGAAGGCACCCAAGGAAGGCTCGGTCACGATCTCGGATCAGGTGCAGGGTGACGTGACTGTCGCCAATGCCGAGCTGGACGATTTCGTGCTGCTGCGTTCGGACGGCACGCCGACCTATATGCTGGCGGTCGTCGTCGACGACCACGACATGGGCGTGACCCACGTCATCCGCGGTGACGATCACCTCAACAACGCCTTCCGCCAGCTCGCGCTGATCCGCGCGATGGATGCGGTCGAGGGCGGCTGGCCCGATCCGGTCTATGCCCATGTGCCCCTCATCCACGGCGCGGATGGTGCCAAGCTGTCGAAGCGCCACGGCGCGCTGGGCGTCGAGGCCTATCGCGACGAACTGGGTGTCCTGCCCGAGGCGCTGAACAACTACCTGCTGCGTCTGGGCTGGGGCCACGGCGATGAAGAGATCATCAGCCGCGAGCGCGCGACCGAGGTGTTCGACCTGTCGGGCGTCGGCCGTTCGCCGTCGCGGTTCGATACGAAAAAGCTGCTGAACCTCAACGGCCACTATATCCGCGAGGCCGACGATGCGCGCCTGACCGATCTGGTCGCGCAGCGTTTGCCCGAGGGGATTGACCGCGATCTGCTGCAGCGCGCCATGCCGGTGCTGAAGGTCCGCGCCGCCGACATCAACGAACTGGCGACCAATGCGGCGTTCTTCTTCCGCTCCCGCCCCCTCGCGATGGACGATGGCGCGACCACGCTGCTGACGCCCGACGCCCGCGCGATCCTCACGCAGTTGCACGCCAAGCTTGACGCACTCGCAGCATGGGATACGGAGACGATCGAAGCTGCGGTACGCGAAGTGGCGGAGGCGTCGGGGTTGAAGCTGGGTGCCGCCGCGCAACCGCTTCGCGCCGCGCTGACGGGTTCGCGCACCTCACCGGGGATTTTCGACGTGCTGGCCCTCTTGGGCCGCGACGAAAGCCTGGGCCGCATCGAAGACCAGATGGCCACATCGGCCGCATAACGTAACAGGAGACGCCGAATGGCCGAAGACGCTAAGCTGCAGGTTGCGGGCAAGGACGTCCAATTTCCGGTACGGTCGGGCACCATCGGTCCCGACGTGATCGATATCCGCAAACTGTATGCGCAGACCGGCACCTTCACCTACGATCCGGGCTTCACCTCGACGGCCAGCTGCGACTCGGCGCTGACCTATATCGACGGTGACGAAGGCGTGCTGCTGCACCGCGGCTATCCGATCGGGCAGCTGGCCGAAGAGTCGAGCTTCATGGAGGTCGCCTATCTGCTGCTGAACGGCGAGTTGCCCTCGGGCGACGAGCTGACCAAGTTCACCGGCACGATCACGCGCCACACCATGCTGCACGAACAGCTGGCCGGCTTCTATCGCGGCTTCCGTCGCGACGCGCACCCGATGGCGGTGATGTGCGGCGTCGTCGGCGCGCTGTCGGCCTTTTACCACGATTCGACCGACATCACCGATCCGCACCAGCGGATGGTCGCGTCGCATCGCCTGATCGCGAAGATGCCGACGATCGCCGCCATGGCGTATAAGTATAGCGTGGGGCAGCCGTTCATCTATCCGAAGAACGACCTGAGCTACACCGGCAACTTCCTGCGCATGACCTTCGGTGTCCCGGCCGAGGAATATGAAGTGAACCCGGTCGTCGAAAAGGCGCTGGACCGCATCTTCATTCTGCACGCCGACCACGAACAGAACGCGTCGACCTCGACCGTGCGTCTGGCCGGTTCGTCGGGCGCCAATCCGTTCGCGTGCATCGCGGCGGGCATCGCCTGCCTGTGGGGTCCGGCGCATGGCGGCGCGAACGAAGCCGCGCTCAACATGCTGCGTGAGATCGGCACGCCCGATCGCATCCCGGAATATATCGCCCGTGCCAAGAACAAGGACGATCCCTTCCGCCTGATGGGCTTCGGTCACCGCGTGTACAAGAACTACGATCCGCGCGCGACCGTGATGCAGAAGACGGTGCGCGAAGTGTTCGATTCGCTCGGCGTCAACGACCCCGTGTTCGAAACTGCGCTGCAGCTGGAGGAAATTGCGCTCAACGACGATTACTTCCGCGAGAAAAAGCTGTTTCCGAACGTCGATTTCTATTCGGGCGTCATCCTGTCGGCGATCGGGTTCCCGACCACGATGTTCACCGCGCTGTTCGCCCTTGCCCGCACCGTCGGCTGGGTCGCGCAGTGGAACGAGATGATCTCGGACCCCGAGCAGAAGATCGGCCGTCCGCGTCAGCTCTATACCGGTCCGACGCAGCGCGATTACGTGCCCGTGGGTCAGCGCTGAGATGCGCATCGTCCGACGCACGCTGATGATCGTTGGCGCGATCCTCGCGTTCGTCGGACTGTTCTGGCTGGGTCAGGGGATGGGTGTCATCCGCTGGCCCGCCAGTTCGTTCATGATCGACCAGTATCTGTGGGTCGTGACCGGATCGGTGGTCGGTGCGCTCGGCCTGTTGCTGGTCCTGATCGCGCGCCGCCTGCCGCGCCGTTGATCGGCCGGCCCCGAGTCGCGGGCTGAATCAAGTTCAGCCGAAATCGATTGCGCCCCGGAAATTTTGCGGCGCGCCTGATTAATTTCGACGTGCTCCCGCCAGTCCAACTGGTGCGACACGCGACCTGCCGCGCGGCCCATTTGCGCAAGGCATGGTTAATGCTGGCAATTTTGTCGGCGCGCATTTTGCGCCATCCACGGCACCCGTCCGTGCTCCAAACACCGCACTTAAATCGATATTAAGCGCTGTGTGCGACGTAGACCCTGTTCCTTGGGGTCGAAATCGTATGACGTCTACCTTCTCCCTTCCCGATGCGCTGAGCATGACCACGGTCGCCGCCGTGGCCGACGACCTGCGCGCATTGCCGCTGGACGGCGATGTCGTGCTCGACGTCTCGGCCCTCGCCGCACCTGATCTCAGCGTCGTGCAGCTCATCCACAGCCTTCGCCTCGAAGCCGGCGCGCAGGGCGGCGACGTCCGCCTGTCCGCCCCGGCCGGCGAAGCGCTGACCGCCCTTCTTCACCGCGCCGGCTTCAGCGACGCGATGACCCCCGACGACAATGCCTTCTGGTTCCACGGAGTCCCGCTACAATGACCGCTTCCATTCTCGCCGTCGATGATTCCGCCAGCCTGCGCATGGCGATCCGTATCGCGCTGACCGGTGCCGGCTATACCGTGACCGAGGCCGGCGACGGGGTAGAGGGTCTGGCAAAGGCCACGTCGACGAAGTTCGACATGATCGTCACCGACCTGAACATGCCGAACATGGACGGCCTCGCCATGATCCGCGAACTGCGCAAGCAGCCCGCGCAGGCCGGCGTGCCGATCATCTTCCTGACGACCGAGTCCGACCCGGAAATGAAGAACCAGGCCAAGGCCGCCGGTGCGACCGGCTGGCTGGTCAAGCCGTTCGTGCCGGACCAGCTGGTGAAGGTCGCGCGCAAGGTGCTGGGCCGGTGAGCGGCGACGATCCGATCGCCGCCTTTCGCGTGGAGGCGGGCGAGGTCCTCGATGCCGTCGAACAGGGGCTGCTCGACCTCGGCCATGACCTTGGCAATGTCGATCTGGTCAACGCCGTGTTTCGCGGGCTGCACACGCTGAAGGGTTCGGGCGCGATGTTCGGCTTCGACGCGCTCGCCGGCTTCACCCACCACTGCGAAACCGCGTTCGACCGGGTGCGCAAGGGGCAGGTCCCGGCGACCGCCGCCCTCGTCTCGGTGATCCTATCGGCGCAGGACCATATGCGCGCGCTGGTCGACGGCGATGCGCCGAGGGCGGAGGGCAACGCGATCCTCGCCCGGCTGCAGGCCGCGATCGACGAAGCGTCGGGCGCCACCCCCGCCGCCCCCACCGCGCCGGTTACTGCGAAGCGCACCGGTTGGCAGGTGTCGTTCAAGCTGCCGGTCGATGCGATGGCCAACGGCACCAACCCGCTGATGCTGCTCGACGAGCTGCGCGAGCTGGGCGAGGCGACCATCGCCGCGCGCACCGACGCCATCCCGCCGCTGTCGCAGCTGGTACCGACCGAATGCCATGTCGGCTGGGACGTGACCCTGATCGGCGACATCAAGCGCGACGATATCGAGGACGTGTTCATCTTCGTGATGGACGACATGGAACTGACCATCGAACCGCTTGCGGTCGATGCGGAAGACGCACCCGCCGTCGCAGCGCCGATCGTCGTCGCGGAAGAACCCGTAATGGCAGTGCCCACCGCCGCACCGACCACCGACGGCCCCGCCGCCCGATCGACCGCCAAGGCGGAAGAAAGCGTCCGCGTGCCTGCAGGTCGGCTCGACGCGCTGATGGACCGGGTGGGCGAGCTGGTGATCGCGCAAAGCCGCCTGTCGCAGCTGGCCCATCGCGGGCAGGACCTGGTGCTGCGCTCGGTCTCCGAAGAAATCGAACGGCTGGCGGGGGAACTGCGCGAGACCATGATGGTGCTGCGCATGGTCCCGGTCGGTTCGCTCTTCTCGCGCTTCCGCCGCCTGATCCACGACCTGTCGCGCGACACCGGCAAGACGATCGAGTTCGAAACCGAAGGCGAGGCGACCGAAGTCGACAAGACCGTGATCGAACGCCTGTTCGACCCGATGGTCCACCTGATCCGCAACAGCTGCGACCACGGGCTGGAGACGCCGGACGACCGCGCCGCCGTCGGTAAGCCCGCCGCCGGCACCGTCCGCCTGGCGGCGCATCAGGCCGGGGGTGAGGTCGTCATCACCATCCGCGACGACGGCCGGGGCATCAACCGCGCCCGCGTGCGGGCGAAGGCAGAGGCAAACGGCCTGATCCAGCCCGACCAGGCGCTGAGCGACCATGACCTGCTGCAGATGATCTTCGCGCCTGGTTTCTCGACCGCGGCGACCGTCACCAACCTGTCGGGCCGGGGGGTCGGCATGGACGTGGTGAAGCGCACGATCGAAGGGTTGCGCGGGTCGATCGACGTCCAGTCGACCGAGGGCGAGGGATCGTTGATCGCGCTGCGCATTCCGCTGACGCTGGCGATCATCGACGGCCTGCTCGTGCGGGTCGGCACCGGCCGTTACGTCATTCCGCTGACCGCGGTCGAGGAATGCATCGAGCTGTCGCTGGAGGACGACCTGCGCCATCGCGGCCGCAGCCTCATCACGTTGCGTGAAAAGCTGGTGCCGTTCCTGCGCCTGCGCGAAATGTTCGCCACCGACACCCGGCCTGATCCGTTCCAGAAGATCGTGGTCGTCGCCACGCCGCAGGGGCGCGTCGGGCTGGTCGTCGATCAGATCATCGGCAACCACCAGACCGTCATCAAGCCGATGTCGGCGCTGCATCAAGGTGCCGCGACCTTTGCCGGCGCAACGATCCTCGGCGACGGCGAGGTCGCGCTGATCCTCGACATCGCCCAGCTGATCGCGCTCGGCCAACCGCATGAGGAGACGCTACGTGCAGCCGGATAACGTGCAATCGGCCACCGTGCCGTGGAATCAGGATCGCCAGCTGGAGGTCCTCGTCTTTGACCTTGGCGGGCAGAGCTTTGCACTGGAAGCGGTGCTGGTCCGCGAAATCCTCGACATGATGCCCGAAACCCGGGTGCCCGGCGCACCGCCGCTGGTCGGCCATGTCGTGAATTTCCGGGGGCGGATCATCCCGCTCGCCAATCTGCATCTCGCCTTCGGCATGGACCTGCCCACGACGACGCCCGACAGCCGGATCGTCGTGATCGAAATCGAGCTGAACGGCGAGGCGATGATGGTCGGCCTGCGCACCGACAAGGTGCACGAAGTCGCCACGTTCGATGCGGCCACCAGCGAGGGGGCACCCGTCGTCGGGCTGCGCTGGCGCCGGGACTATGTGCGGACGCTGGTCCGGCATGGCGACGATATCGTGGTGCTGCCCGATCTGGACGCCATTTTCCAGACGATTGCCCGCCGCGACCTGGCGGCGGCAGCCATCAACTAACCATCCGGGGGGGATCAACATATGCGTGCAACGATAAAAATGAAACTTGCCGTCACGTTCGGGGTCGTGCTGGCGCTGCTGGCGGGCATCGTCGCGCTCAGCATGACGAAGATGTCGGCCATGAACACGAATATCGTCGAGGTCATCGACGGGCCAGCCGCACGACAGGTGCGCAATCTCACCATCAAGGTGAAGATGAATGAAATGCTGCGCCTCGAAAAGAACATGGCACTGACCAGCGACGCCAACTTTACGAAGCAGCTCGACCAGGAGTCGCTGGCGAAGGCTGCGGAACTCGACCAGCTCATTTCCATCGCCGCCCAGAATTCCACCGAACAATCGAAAGGCGATTGGGCGAGCCTGAGCGCCGCCTGGGCCGAATATAAGGGCGTCAACCAGCAGATTCGGACGTACGCACTGGCCAATGACAATGCCCAGGCCGCATCGCTGACGCTCACCAAGTCGCGCGACCTGATGAAGAAGATGTCGCAATCCATCGATACGCTGGTCGAACGCAGCAACGTGCGGATGGCGGAATCGAAAGAAGCGACTGCCGCCGAATATGCCGCTGCGCGCAACCTGGTGCTGACCGTCGCCATTGCCGCAATGCTGATCGCCATCGGCGGTGCGCTGTGGATCAGCATGATCGTGTCGAAGGGGCTGAAGCGGGTCGGCGTCGCGCTGGACGCGGTGGCGATCGGTGATCTCGACCAGGAAGTAACCGTCACCAGCAACGACGAGATCAAGGATCTGGTCGACACGGTGAATCGCATGACGGTCGCGCTGCGCAAGTCGGCGGTACTGGCCGATACGATCGCACAGGGCGACCTGACCGTCGATCACAGCCCTGCGTCGGACAAGGACAAGCTCGGCCACGCGCTGGTGTCGATGGTCGAGCGGCTGCGCGGCGTGGTCGGCGATGCGACCGGCGCGGCGAACAACGTCGCCGCCGGCAGCCAGGAACTGTCCGCATCGTCCGAACAGGTGTCGCAGGGCGCGACCGAACAGGCCGCCGCTGCCGAGGAAGCCTCGGCATCGATGGAGCAGATGGCTGCCAACATCAAACAGAACGCCGACAACGCCGCCCAGACCGAAAAGATCGCGCGCCAGTCTTCGAAGGATGCCGAAGCGAGCGGCGTCGCGGTGGACAAGGCCGTCGTTGCGATGCGCACCATCGCCCAGAAGATCGGCATCGTGCAGGAAATCGCGCGGCAGACCGACCTGCTGGCGCTGAACGCCGCAGTTGAGGCGGCCCGTGCCGGCGAACATGGTCGCGGCTTTGCGGTGGTCGCATCCGAAGTGCGCAAGCTTGCCGAGCGCAGCCAGACCGCCGCTGCCGAAATCAGCGCGGTGTCGGGCGACACGGTGCAGGCCGCCGCACAGGCCGGCGAGATGCTGACCAAGCTGGTCCCCGACATCCGTCGTACTGCCGAACTGGTGTCGGAAATCAGCGCTGCCTGCCGTGAACAGGATATCGGCGCGAGCCAGATCAACCAGGCACTGCAACAGCTCGACACCGTGACGCAGCAGAATGCATCGGCGTCGGAACAGATCACCTCGACCTCCGAGGAACTGGCCGGACAGGCGAACGAGCTGCAGCAGAGCATCGCCTTCTTCCGCGTGGAACAGACCCATCACGCCCGCAAGCCGGCCGCGACGCGCAAGCCGACAGCCCGCGCCAAGGCACCGGCCGCCGCGCCACGTCCGAAGGTGAACACGATCGCCGACCAGCAGAACCGCGTCCGCGGCTTCGCCCTCGACCTGTCGCAGGGCGGGCCGGACAGCGACGACGCCGCATTTGGAGCAGCAGCAGCATGACCGATACTACACCGATGCAGGTCGTTACCTTCGGCCTGGGCGACGAAGTGTTCGCCGTGCCGGTGACCATGGTTCGCGAAATCCTCGACTATCGCCCCGCCTTTCGCGTGCCGAACGGCCCGGCGTGGATGCTCGGCATCACCGACGTCCGGGGACAGGGCGTACCGATGATCGACCTCCGGATGCGGCTTGGCCTGACGCCGGTCGAACCGACGCTGGCCACCCGCGTGCTGATCGTCGACGTGGTGCTGGCCGACCGCATGCTCTCGCTGGGGCTGGTGGTCGACCGGGTGATCGCGGTCGCCAGTTTCGAACGCGACCGGCTGGAATCCGCGCCCGATATCGGGCTGCGCTGGCGATCCAATTATATCGCCGGCGTGGTGCGCGAACCGGACGGCTTCGTCGTGGTGATCGACGCTGCGGAGGTCTTCTCCAACGACGACTCCGCGATCGAGACCATCGCCGCCGCCGCCTGACCCCCCTTCGCCGCGTCGCACCCGGCGGCGGGATGCGACGCGGCCATCGATCCGCCGCTGGCCAAAACAAGAAAAGAGGATGTCCGTCATGTCGATGCTGTCGCAGTTCAAACGCACCTCCCGGCCCGGCGCGGCGATCGCCGAAATCCACGCGCTTACCCGGTCGATCGCCGCCGGCGACCTGTCGCAGCGACTGCGCGAGGATATGGCGACCGACGAGGCGCGCGACCTGCTGGCGGCGGTCAACGCCCTGCTCGACACCGCACTGGCGCCGGTCGGCCAGCTCGACGCGGCGATGGCGCATGTCGTGGCCGAACATGATCGTGGCGAGATCGACGTCCTGCTGGCACCCGACAGCCTTCCCGGCGATGTCGGGCGGATCGCGGGCCAGGTGAACCGGCTGGTCGGATCGCATATCGATACGAAGAAGGCGGCGATGGGCTGCATCCGCGAACTGGCCAACGGTCATTTCGACGCACCCTTCGCGCAACTGCCCGGCAAGAAGGCGTTCCTGAACGACACGATCGAAACGCTGCGCGGCAATCTGCGCACGCTGATCGCCGAGATGAACCACATGTCGGACGAACATGATCGCGGCGACATCGACGTCGTGGTCGCCGTCGACAAATTCCCCGGCGATTTCCGGACCATGGCGGCCGGTATCAACACGATGGTCGCCGGCCATATCGCGGTGAAGAAAAAGGCGATGGCCTGTCTCAAGGCGTTCGGCGAAGGCGATTTCGACGCAACGCTCGAACCCTTCCCCGGCAAGAAGGCGTTCATCAACGACACCATCGAAACGCTGCGCGCAAATTTCCGACAGATTTCGGGCGAGATCCAGCGCCTGATCGGTGCGGCGACCGACGGCCGCCTGACCGAACGCGGCGACGCGGCCCGGTTCGCCGGCGACTATGCGGCGATGGTCGCGGGGATCAACGGGATGCTCGACGCGATCCTCCTGCCGATCGCCGAGGGGAACCGCGTGCTCGATCGCGTCAGCACCGGCGACCTGACCAGCCGGGTCGAGATCGCCTGCGACGGCGATCACCAGCGGATGAAGGACGCGATCAACCGCCTCGTCGACAATCTGTCGAAATTCGCGAACGAGGTCGCATCCGCCTCCGACCAGGTCGCCGCCGGCAGCCAGCAGCTCTCGTCCTCGTCCGATCAGGTGAGCGAAGGGGCGAGCGAACAGGCCGCCGCCGCCGAGGAAGCCTCCGCTTCGATGGAGGAAATGGCCGCCAACATCAAACAGAACGCCGACAATGCCGCGCAGACCGAAAAGATCGCGCGCCAGTCGTCGAAGGATGCCGAGGCCAGCGGCCTCGCGGTCGACCGCGCCGTCTCCGCGATGCGCACCATCGCCGACAAGATCGGCATCGTGCAGGAGATCGCCCGCCAGACCGACCTGCTGGCGCTGAACGCCGCGGTCGAGGCGGCGCGCGCCGGCGAACATGGGCGCGGCTTCGCGGTCGTCGCCTCCGAAGTGCGCAAGCTCGCCGAACGCAGCCAGAGTGCGGCGGCCGAGATCAACGCCGTCTCGTCCGACACGGTGAAGGCCGCCGGCCAGGCGGGCGAGATGCTGACGAAGCTGGTGCCCGACATCCGCCGCACCGCCGAACTGGTGTCGGAAATCAGCGCCGCATGCCGCGAACAGGATATCGGTGCGAGCCAGATCAACCAGGCGTTGCAGCAGCTCGATTCCGTGACCCAGCAGAACGCGTCGGCATCCGAAGAGATTTCGTCGACCGCCGACGAACTGGCGGGCCAGGCGGAGGAACTGCAGGCGAGCATCGCCTTCTTCCGGCTGGCCAACGCTCCGGCGGCGGCGGCCCCCGCCGCGCCCCGTGCACCGGCCAAGGTCAAGGCGAAGAAGCCGAAGGCACCGGCCAAGGCCCGCACCGGCAGCATCGCCGACCAGCAATCCCGCGTCCGCGGCTTCGCACTCGACCTGTCGCAAGGCGGCTTCGACGACGAGGACGCAGATTTCGGCCGGGCGGCCTGATCGCCGCCCTGCCCCCTACCCGACCCGACGACAGGATCGTCGTCACCGCGTCGACCGATTGGAATTCGCCTGATGTCCGCACTACTCGCCCCGTCCCCCGATCAGGACCGGCTCAGCCCGCACAAGTTCGCGCGGCTGTCGGCGCTGATCTTCGACCAGACCGGGATCAAGATGCCCGCGACCAAGGCGACGATGCTGCAGGGCCGGTTGCAGCGGCGGCTGCGCGAGGTCGGCATCGCCTCGCTCGATGCCTATTGCGACCATCTGTTCGACGGCAGCGCCGACCCGGATGAAATGGTCCACCTCATCAATGCGGTGACGACCAACAAGACCGATTTCTTCCGTGAACCGGGCCACTTCGATTTCATGACGCAGACGGCGCTGCCGACGCTGGCCGATGCCGGCCGGCGTCGCATCCGGGCGTGGAGCGCCGCCTGCTCGACCGGGGCCGAACCCTATACGATGGCGATGGTGCTCGATCAGTTCGCGCAGAAGAGTGGGATCGATTACGGCATTCTCGCGACCGACATCGACACCGCCGTGCTCGAAACGGCCCGGCGTGGCATCTATCCGGCGGAACTGGTCGAACCGGTGCCGGCGATGCTCCGCCAGCGCTATGTCGCCACGTCGCGCGACCGGGATTCGAACCAGGTGCGCATCGTGCCTGCGCTGCGCTCGGCGATCGGCTTTGCCCGGCTGAACCTGATGGATGCCCGCTATCCGGTCGGCGAACCGATGGACATCATCTTCTGCCGCAACGTGCTGATCTATTTCGACAAGGAAACGCAGGAGCGCGTCGTCCGCCGGCTGTGCGACAATCTGCGTCCCGGCGGCTTCCTGTTCCTTGGCCATTCGGAATCGATCGCCGGCATGGACCTGCCGGTGAAAACCGCGTCCTACACCGTCTTCACGAAGGACTGACATGGCCAAGATCCGCGTCCTCATCATCGACGACAGCGCCAGCGTCCGCCAGGCGATGACGGCGATCCTGAGCGAAGACCCCGCGATCGAAGTGATCGCCGCCGCCGCCGATCCCTTTGCCGCTGCGCGCTGCATTCAGGAGGAGGTGCCCGACGTCATCACGCTGGACGTCGAAATGCCGCGGATGGACGGCGTGACCTTCCTGCGCAAGCTGATGAGCCAGAAGCCGATCCCGGTGGTGATGTGTTCGTCGCTGGTCGAGGAAGGGTCCGAAACGCTGCTCCAGGCGCTGGAGGCGGGTGCGGTCGACGTCATCCTGAAGCCGCGCATGGGGGTCGCCGATCACCTGAACGACGCCAAGATGCGCATCCGCGAAACGGTGAAGGGTGCAGCACGCGCGCGGCTGCGCAGCCGCCCCGCCGCCAGCCGGCTGAGCGCGCCCGCCGCCAAGCTGACCGCCGATGCGGTGCTGCCGCCGCCCACGGGCCGCGCCATGAGCCGCACGACCGAAATGGTCGTCTGCATCGGCGCGTCGACCGGCGGGACCGAAGCCCTGCGCGAGGTACTGGAGGCGCTGCCCGCCAACTCGCCGGGCATCGTCATCGTGCAGCATATGCCCGAAAGCTTCACCCGGGCCTTCGCCAAGCGGCTGAACGGGCTGTGCCAGGTCGACGTGAAGGAGGCCGAGGACGGCGATACCGTAATGCGCGGTCATGTCCTCATCGCACCGGGCGGCCTGCGCCACATGATGCTGGAACGACAGGGTGCGCGCTATGTCGTCGCGGTCAAGGAAGGGCCGCTGGTCTCGCGCCACCGCCCCTCGGTCGACGTGCTGTTCCGCTCCGCCGCGCGCAACGCCGGGTCGAACGCGGTCGGCATCATCATGACCGGCATGGGCGACGACGGCGCGCGCGGCCTGCTGGAAATGAAGCAGGCCGGCGCGCGCACCTTCGCGCAGGACGAGGCGACGTCGGTCGTGTTCGGCATGCCCAAGGAAGCGATCGCCCGCGGCGCGGCCGACCGGGTGATCCCGCTCGGCGCCATCGCCCGCGAATTGTTGCAGGCGACCGCGCGATGACGCTCGCGCCGCGCCCTGCCTACCCACCCGTTCAGGACTGACGCCATGCAGTATATCCGCATCGATACCGACCATGCGCAGGCGATCGACCTGTCCGACCTGAAACGCTCGCTCGCGCTGGTCGCCGCCGGCATGGACGCGCGCTTCGTCCGCGCCGGGACTACGCTCGCCACCGCGATCGAGACGATCGACCGCATCATCACCTCGATCGACGGGGTGACCGGTGCGCTCGACGAAAGCGTCGCCGGTATCGCCGTGTCGAGCCTGAAGTCGGTCTCCGGACAGCTCGACGCGCTGCCGGTGGTGCAGGCGGGTCGCGAGGCCGACATGGCCCGGATCAGTGCCGCATCGCGCGTGCTGCGCGACCATGTGATGGACATGCGACAGGCGCTGCGCGTGCTCCATATCTATGGCATGAACATCAAGATCGCGGCCTCGGGCGAGGCGGCTTTCGTGGGCTTCGTCAATGACATGGGGCAACGTCTTGCCACCGGTGAAGAACATCTCGAAGGGTTCCTCGCCAAGCTGAAGGAACTGTCGGGCAGCGTCGGCAGCGTGCAGCAGGCCGGTCGCCTGCTCGCCGCCGAAACGCGCAAGATCCTGCCCGCCGTGCCGGTGCGGCTGACCCGCGATGCCGATGCGCTCCACACCCATCTGGGCGATGTGGCGTCGATGGCGCGGCAGGTGGCGGAGATCGCGCGGACGGTGCAGGGACGCGTCGCGACCATGCTCGGCGCGTTGCAGGTCGGCGACAGCACCCGGCAGCGGCTGGAACATGTCGTCTCCGCGCTGCAACTGCTCGACGGGGCCGCGCATGCCCTGCCCGAAGCGACCCATGTCGAGGTCGCAGCGGTGGTCCACCGGCTGCTCGCCGCGCTGCTCGAAACCAGCGCCGCCGATTTCGACCGCGACGCCGCGATCCTAGTCTCCACGCTGAAGGCACTCCAGCCCGACACCGCCGCGCTGCTCGATTTGATCGAGGACGATGCCGGCCGTAACGGCCGTCCGTTCCTGATCCAGATCGAGGAAGCCGTCGGCGAAATCGCCGTCATCACCGTGCAGTTGCAGGAAGCGGACCAGCGGTCGGCGGCGATGCTGGGCCTCATCACCGAAACCGTCACCGAACTGACCGGGCGGCTCGAACAGCTGCAGCGCGTCCAGTTCAACGTGCAGGACATCGCGACCAACACCCGCCTGCTGTGCCGTCGCCACGGCGATCTGGGCAAGGCGGTGTCGGTCGTCGCGGGCGAAGTCGACATCTATGCCCATTCGCTGGGCAATGCGATGCGCGGCATCGGCCAGCCGATCCGCGAGCTGTCGGACGTCAACACGCTCCTTGCCGAAAAGCGCGGCACCGAGGGGGAAGGCGACATGGGCGGCAAGCTGTCGCAGGCGCTGGTCGTCATCCGCGAGGGGTGCCAGCGCACCGACATGGCCGTACGCGAAGGCGGCGACGATGCCCGGCAGCTGATCGAACTGCTGGCGATCGCGGGCGACGAGATCGGAGCCGAGCTGGAACTGGGCGCCACCATGCGGCAGGCGGCGATCGTCCTGTCGGCCACGCCGCCGGTCGATGTCCTGTCGGACGACGCCACCGCCGCGCTGGGCGAGCTGCTGCCGCGCATCTTCGCGCTCTACACGATGGCGCAGGAACGCGACGTCCACGCCGCCAACGTACCGGCCGCCTTTGCGGTCGCCAGCGCGGCGGTCGAGGAGGATGACGACGACGACGGCCTGTTCTGACGGGTCGGCCGGGCGGCGCGGCTTTGCGCCCCCGGCCAAAGCGGTTAGGGTGGCGGGTGACTACCACCCCGCTCCCCAGCCGCTCGCAACGCCTGAAGGCCGCGACCGCGACGATCCATGACACGCTCGACCGCCGGATCATGGCGCTCGACCCGTTCTCCTCGACCGAACGCTATATCCGCTTCCTACGCGCCCAGCAGGCGTTCCATGCCGCGCTCGCCCCGCTCTATGCCGCGCCGTACCTCCGGGCGCTGATCCCCGATTTGGCCGAACGCGACCGGTCGGCAGCGATCGTGGCGGACCTTGCCGACCTCGGCGCGTCGGCACCGGTGATAGCGGACGCCGATCCGGTCGAACCTGTCGACATGTCGACAGCGCTCGGATGGCTCTATGTCGCCGAAGGATCGTCGCTCGGCGCGGCGTTCCTGCTGAAGGCCGCGCAACAGATCGGCCTGTCGACCGACCACGGCGCCCGCCACCTCGCCGGCCATCCCGAAGGCCGCGCGGCGCATTGGCGGCGCTTCACCGCACGGATCGACGCCGCGGACATGACGCCGGAGCAGGAAGACCGCATGATCGCCGCCGCCCGAGACGCCTTCGCCCGCTTCCGCGCACTGGCGGACGCCGCCTTTGCGTGACCAAGACGGTTCCGACCATGCGGACCAACCGCTAGGCTAAGCGTATGCTTTCCCTCGACGACCCGTATTGGAACGATTTGCAGCACGCGTACGGCGATGCCGGCGACGTGCCGGCGCTCCTGCGAACCTTGGCGTCCTCGCCCGGGCCAAGAGCGACGGACCAGGACGAGCCGTGGTTCAGCCTCTGGTCGAACCTGTGTCATCAGGGTGATGCCTACACCGCGTCCTACGCGGCCGTTCCGCACCTGGTGAAGATCGCAAGCCATGCGGCCGGGCCGGTGGATTGTGGATTTTTCCAGCTGCCCGCGGCAATCGAAGTCGCCCGCCGGACGGGGCGCGGACCCGGCATTCCGGCAGCGCTGGTCAACGCCTATCGGCTGTCCATCGAACGCCTGATGGAAATTGTCAGCCTGCAGCGTCACCACGCCTGGGATCAGCCGATGCTGCTATCCGCCGCCGCAGCGCAGGCGGTTGCCAAGGGCCATATCGATGTCGCCGAAGCGCTGCTGAACCTCGACACGGACTGGATTTCCCGGATCAATCGCGGCGAATTCGACGGAGCGTTCTAGTTCGGACCTGTTCTTCAGGCCCACCCGCTCACGCTACCGCGTCGAACCGCCCCGGCAGCAACAGCACGAACCGCGCGCCCTGCCCCGGTGCACTGTCGACCAGGATGTCGCCGTGCATCGCCCGCGCCAGTCGCCGGGCGATGTAGAGGCCCAGGCCGCTGCCGCCCGCCTCGGTCGGGTCGACCCGGCCGAACTTCGCGAAGATGCGCTCCTGATCGGCGGCGGCGATCCCCTTGCCCTGATCGCCGACGATCACGCAGGCATCGTCGCCGTCGCGCTCCAGCCGGACCCACACCGTGCCGCCCGGCGGCGAATAGCGCACTGCATTGCCGATGAGATTGACCAGAATCTGCAGCACCCGGCGGAACTCACCATGCGCCGGCATCGCTTCGTCGAACGATGGCCGGTCGATCCGCACATCGCCCTGCGCCGCACGCACCGCCAGCAAACCCGCCGCACGCCGGGCCACGTCGGCGAGGTCCAGGTCTTCGATCGCCACCGCGAAATCGGCGCGCTCGATCGCCGACAAATCCTCCAGATCGTCGACCAGGCCCAGCAAATGCCGCCCGGCGCTGGCGATATCGGCGGCATAGGCGACGTAATCGTCGCGCAGCGGCCCGTCGGTCTGCGCCGACATGCTGTCGGCATTGGCGATGATCCGACCCAGCGGATCGCGCAGCGCGCGGCCGATGCGGCGGCTGAACCCGTCGGGCAGGTCGGACGCAACCTCGGCAGGGTGCGCCTCCAGTTGCGGCGGCGCGTCACGCGCCGCGCCGTCGAAGCCGGCAAATTGCCCGGTGGCATCGACGCGCGGCACCGCCGACAGGCGGACGCGGTGCGTCGTGTCGCGGATCGCGGCTTCCTGCCCGTCGAACCAGCCTTGCGCCGCCAGCGCGCTCAGGATCGGAAAGCCGCCATCGCCATCATCGTTCAGCGCGAACAGCCGCGTGATCGGTTGGCCCAGCACGCGCTGCGGATCGAAGCCCAACCGCGCGGCGGCATGGTCCGACACATGGGTCAGGTGCAGCGCCGCGTCGGTGGTCCACAGCCAGTCGGCATCGGAACGCAGGAAATCCACCTCACGCCGCCCGGCCGGTTCGGCCTCCCACGGCGCGCCTGCCTGCCAGCCACCGACTTCCAGCCGGATGCCCAGTTCGTCGGGTTCGGCGCGCACGGTCAGCGCGATATCGTCCTCGCCATCGGCGGCGACGATCGGGCGGGTCAGCGCGATGCCCAGCCGCTGGACCAGCCGCACCAGCGCCGCGATCTGCGGCACGGCGATCGGCTGTCCGGGGCCGCCCCCCGCCCGCCGGTTCAGGTCGGCCAGACGCGGCTCGGCGTCCAGCAGCAGCCCGTCCGCCGACAATCGCCCGATCGCGGGCGGCGCGCCAAGGCGATGGTCGTTCACGCCGCCGACCCCAGCGCCAGCATCGCCGCATGATAGTCGGCATCCAGCGCCATCGGGGCCAGCGCGACCCGCGCGGCCTCGGGCGTTACGTCCATGATGACGTCGATCCGGTCGGCAAAGCCTTCGATATCGCGCGCCGGTTCCGCTTCGGCCAGCGCGAAGCCGATCCGCGCGATCGTGGCGCGATCCACCGCCAGCGCGCGCAGCACGACCCACAGCCGTGCGCCATCGGGATCGATCACCAGGTCACGGACCCGCTCGAACGCCAGCCCGCTGGCCCGCGCGACCAGCGCGGTGAACAGCACCAGCCGCCCGTCGCCGATCGCCTCCGCCAGCAGCGGCGCGACCTCGTCGCCCTGCGGCTCGATCGCCTGTGCCAGCCGCATCGCTGCAACCTCCAGCGGGACCAGATCGCCCTGCGGTTCGATCGCCCGGCGTACCGATTCGGCCAGCGCCGCGTCGAGCAGCGCGATATCGCTGCCTGCGCCCGCCATGTCGCGCAGCGCCGCCGCGACCCACCATGCCAGCCGCGCCAGCAACGGCCGGGCCAGTTCGACCGCCGCCGGAATCCCCTCGACCACGCTGCCCCGCCGCGACTGCGCGGCCAGCATCGCGACGGCGGCGGCGGCGACCAGCCGGTCGCTCGACTGCGCCAGCCGGGCGACCATCGTCGGCCCGTCGCCCCGGTCGGCGATCGTCACCGGCAGCCCTTGCGCGATCGCGTTCAGCCGGACCCGCGCGAACAACTCACCGAACAGCACCGGATCGCGGAACAGCCCGGCATGCACCACGCGGTCGAACGGCGATCCCGCCGCGCGCAGCCCCTGCGCCAGCGGCGCCTGCCCGCGCGAGGTCAACAGCCGGATCGCATGGTCGCGCACCAGCGCGTCGACGCCGGTGATCGTCGTGCGCATCACCGTATCGAGCTGCGCGGCGGTGCGGTCGTCGATCCGCGCCTCGTCGGGCAAATGGAAATGTTCGGCCGCCGCACGCAGCCGCCGGTGCCCCGCGCGCTCGGCCGCGGCGACATGGTCCAGCAGCAGGAGGGCGGCAGCGCTGGCTTCGCGGGGATCGATCGGCTCGATGGACATGGTTCCGGCTTTAACCTTACCCGGTTAAGGCTAAGCTAAGCCTCGCGCCGCAAAGTTTCGATGGCGTGCGCAAGTGTGACACCCGCGTGGAGCGCGACCAACGCCAGCCCGATCGTCGATGTTCCGGCCAGCGCAAAGGGTGCGAGCAGTACCAACGCCGTCGCCGGCGTCGCGGCCCACGGCGGCCGGACGGCAGGCGAACGCCGCGCCAGGATCGTCGCGACCACCCCGACCAGCGCCAGCACCCCCGCCGTCCCCGTCTGCACGATCAGCGACTGGACCAGCCCGATGCCCAGTACGCCCGCGACGCCGAACACATCGACCCCCCGCTCCTGCATCGCCGCATGGCCGTCCTCGCCGCGCAGCCAGCCGAGCAGCGACCCGGCCGACAGCACGACCATCGCCAGGAACAGCAGCACCGTCGCCGCGCCTGCGCTCCAGAACGGGATCGCCGCCAGCCCGGCAACGCCCAGCACGCCACCCGCTGCACCGATCGCGACATCCGGCACCTTGCGCCGCACCAGCAACGGCAGCAGCAGCCGCGATACCGGCGTGAAGACATAGCGGTCGATCCAGCCGGTACGCTGTTCGGCCAGCGACGCCAGCACGTCCTTGCTGCGCACCTCCAGCGTCCCCGCATCGCGCTCCACGCCATGCCCCGATCGCACCGCCTTCGCCGGCAGCAGGACATGCGCCGCGCGCGCCTGCGTCGCGACGCGCAATAGCGTCGACTGGAAATCATATTCGCGCGGCAGGCGCGCGGCATCGTCCAGCCGGTCGATCGACAGCGTGGCGACCCCGGCCCAGCAATGCTCGGCATCGACCCGTTCGACCGACGTCGCGTCCCCCGTCGGCGTCACCAGCAGCGTATCGGTCGGCTCCAGCGCCATCCCCTCCACCACCGCATCGGTCGTGACCAGGCCGTCGGCCAGCGCGACGATGGTGGCCAACGGATGGACCTTCGCCTTCGCTTCCTCCGCCGATCGCACGATGTCGACCGTCGCCCCGCGCCGCCCGATCCGATTGACCGCCGCCGCCAGCGCCGGCGTCACCCGCCCGACCGCGACCAGCAATTGCCCGACACCGGCCGCGACCAGCAGCCGCGCCTGATATTCGATCAGGGTCATGCCGCCAAAGGGCAGGGTCGCCGCCAGCACGCCGGGCTGGTGCTCGGCTTCTTCGGTCGCGAAAATCAGGCCGGTCAGCATGCCCCGCCGTTAAGCGCTCACGAGCCGAAGCGCCAGCCCCGAGCGCGGCGCCGGATATAGTACACCACCGGTCAGCGGCTGGGCGACGCCGGTCGTGCCGGGAAAGGTGATCGGCAGCCCTTTCAGCGACCGCACCGCCAGATAGGCGAACCCCTCGGCCTCCAGCGCATCGCCGTCCCAGCCGATCGCATCGCTCGGCTCGGCGGTCAGGCCGCAGCGCTCGCCGATCATCCGCAGCATCTCCGGATTGCGCCGCCCGCCGCCCCCGACGAACAACCGCTTCGGCCGTGCGGGCAATCGGTCGATCGCCTCGGCAACGCACGCGGCGGTAAAGGCGGTCAGCGTCGCCGCCCCGTCCGCCGCCGACAGCCCGCGCGCCGGCTGGATGGTAAAGTCGTGCCGATCCAGCGATTTGGGATGCGGCAGTTCAAAGAACGGATGGTCGAGCATTGCGGTCAGCACCGCCGCATCCACCCGCCCGCTCGCCGCCAGCGCGCCGCCTTCGTCGTACCGCGCGCCGCTTTCCGCCTCGACCCAGCTGTCGACCAGCCCGTTGGCCGGGCCGGTATCGAACGCGATCAGCGCGCCATCCTCACCGACATAGGTGATGTTGCCGACCCCGCCCAGGTTCAGCACCGCCACCGGCTTGTCCATCCCCTCGACAAGCGCCGCATGATAGACCGGCAATAGCGGCGCGCCCTGCCCGCCCGC
This sequence comes from Sphingomonas sp. Leaf9, assembly GCF_001421355.1. Taxonomy (GTDB): domain Bacteria; phylum Pseudomonadota; class Alphaproteobacteria; order Sphingomonadales; family Sphingomonadaceae; genus Sphingomonas. Next base: position 380,609 of record NZ_LMKC01000001.1, read on the forward strand.
CTGCACGTCCGCCACGCGCAGCCCGGCGACGACATCGATGCCCGTCGCCGCCGCCAGCGCCGCGCCATCGCCCAGCTGCCATGTCCAGCCCTTGTCCGGGCGATGCGCCACCGTCTGCCCATGATAGCCGATGACGTCGACCGCCCGCGCCTCCACGCCCGCCTGTTCCAGCAGCGCGGCGACGGCGGCTGCATGGGTGCGGGTCAGCAGTTCCTCGGCCCGCTCGATCAGCGGATGTTCGCCCGGATCGTCGAACAGCAGCGCCAGTTCGGTCGCCGACGCCAGCGTGGCGCGGTCGTCATCACTATACGGCGTACCGACGAACGCGATCGGCCGCACCTCGCCCTTGCCATCGGTCTCGATCAAGGCCGCGTCGATCCCGTCGAGCGAGGTTCCAGACATCAGGCCGATCGCAAGCAAGGGGGCATCTCCGCACCAGTGAACGCCCTCAATATCGCCTGAACCGTGCCGAAGTCGAGATGCGTGGACTTGGGTGCGCCCGCGACGCTAAGGGAACGCGCATGGCATACACCTCCGACTTGCTCGTCACCCTGTCCGAACGGGGCTATATCCATCAGCTGACCGACGCCGCCGGCCTCGACGCGCTGGCGAACAAGCAGGTCGTGCCCGGCTATATCGGCTTCGATCCGACCGCGCCGTCGCTCCATGTCGGCAGCCTGGTGCAAATCATGCTGCTGCGCCGGATGCAGCAGACCGGGCACAAGCCGATCGTGCTGATGGGCGGTGGCACCGGCAAGATCGGCGACCCCAGCTTCAAGGACGAGGCGCGCAAGCTGCTGGCCGAGGACGGGATTTCGGCCAACGTCGCGTCGATCAAGCGCATCTTCGAACGCTTCCTGACCTTCGGTGACGGGCCGTCGGACGCGGTGATGGTCGACAATGCCGACTGGCTCGATGCCCTCGAATATATCCCGTTCCTGCGCGAGGTAGGGCAGCATTTCAGCGTCAACCGGATGCTGTCGTTCGATTCGGTGAAGCTCCGCCTCGACCGCGAACAGTCGCTGTCGTTCCTCGAATTCAACTACATGATCCTGCAGGCCTACGACTTCCGCGAATTGTCGAGCCGGCATGGCTGCCGCCTGCAGATGGGCGGCAGCGACCAGTGGGGCAACATCGTCAACGGCATCGAACTGTCGCGCCGGATGGACGGGACCGAGGTGTACGGCGTCACCACCCCGCTCATCACGACGGCGGACGGCGGCAAGATGGGCAAGACCATGTCGGGCGCGGTGTGGCTGCACGAGGACCAGCTGCCGCATTTTGATTACTGGCAATTCTGGCGCAACACCGACGACCGCGACGTCGGCCGCTTCCTCCGCCTGTTCACCGACCTTCCGCTGGACGAGATCACCCGGCTGGAAGCATTGCAGGGGGCCGAGATCAACGAGGCGAAGAAGATCCTCGCCAATGAAGCCACCGCCATGTGCCGCGGTGCCGACGCCGCGACACAAGCCGCCGAAACCGCGCGCCGCACCTTCGAGGAAGGATCGGCCGGCGACACGCTGCCGACCTTCGCGGTCGCCGGCGGCATCACCGTGGTCGACGCGTTGGTCGCGCTCGGCCTTGCCGCGTCGAAGGGCGAGGCGCGCCGGCTCATCAAGGGCGGCGGCGCACGGGTCGATGGCGAGAAGGTCGTCGACGAAGCGCAACTGATCGCGGTCGAGGCGCCGGTGCGGGTATCGTCGGGCAAGAAGCATCACGGGCTGCTGACACCCGCGGAGTAGGGCTACCCTTCCCACCACCCCGTTCGGTTCGAGCAGCTTCGAGCTTGTCGAGAAGCGTCCGTCGAGAACTGGGTTGCTTGGGGCACCCCCTCTCGACTGAGGTTCTCGACGGGCCCGAAGCAAACGGATTGGGGGATTTGGCCCTACCCCCGCCGCACCAACACCGCCCCGACCAACACCAGCGCCACCCCGGCCAGCCGCATCCCGCTGATCGGCGCCTTCGGCAACCCGATCAGCCCGAACCGGTCGATTACCAGCGCCGCGACCAGCTGCGTCGCGATCATGATCGTCAGCATCGACGCCAGCCCCAGCCGGGGCGCAGCAAAGGCCGCCGCCGACACGAAGAACGCGCCATAGGCCCCGCCCAGAAACATCCACGGCCGTGCCTCGCGCAGATTGGCCAGCGGCGTCCGGTCGGCGATCAGCCAGACGGCCGTAAGGATCATCGTCCCCACCGCGAACGACACCAGCGCCGCCAGCAACACTGACCCGATGCTCCGCCCCAGCGCGGCATTGGTCGGCGGCTGCACGGCAAGGCCGATACCGCCCAGCAGGGCGACGATAAGCGGAGCAAGGGCGTTCATGGGCAAGGCGCTATCGGTCGCGACCGTCCCAAGCAACCTCCGTCATTCCGGCGAAGGCCGGAATCCATGGATGGGGTGACGTCGCGGACGATCGAGAACACCCGACACAATGGATTCCGGCCTCCGCCGGAATGACGGATAGGGCGGCAAGAAGCTACCGTACCCCCGCGCAGGCGGGGGTCCAGGGGAACGAAGCGCGCCGCCCGTGGCTCTGGATCCCCGCCTGCGCGGGGATACGGCCAATGAACTTACCCCGACCGCAACCGCCCAACCCCCGCATCCCGCTCGAACAGGTACAACGCCACCCGCGCCGCCTGCCCCCGCGGCCCCTCCAGCCCCCCGTCCCGATCGACCAACAACCGCGCATCCGCATTCGCCACCGGCAGCAACTCGCCCAGCATCTCCGGCGTGGCCAACCGAAACACCGCCTCCCCCGACTGCCGCGTCCCCAGCAACTCGCCCCCGCCGCGCAGCCGCAGATCCTCCTCGGCGATCCGGAACCCGTCGTTGCTCTCCCGCATCAGCGCCAACCGCGCGCGCGACGTCTCCGACAGCGCATTGCCCCGCAACAACAAACACACCGACTTGCCGCCCCCGCGCCCGACCCGCCCGCGCAGCTGGTGCAGCTGGGCCAACCCGAACCGATCCGCCGCCTCGATCACGATCAGCGTCGCATTGGGCACGTCGACCCCGACCTCGATCACCGTCGTCGCGACCAGCACGCCCGCGCGCGCTGCCGAAAACTCGGCCATCACCGCGTCCTTTTCCAGCGGTTTCATCCGCCCATGGACCAGCGCCACCTTGTCCCCGAACCGCTGCCGCAGTGCCTCGGCCCGCGCCTCGGCGGCGGCAAGGTCGGACTTCTCGCTCTCCTCGACCAGTGGGCACACCCAATAGGCCTGCTTCCCCGCCGACAGATGCCGGGCGAGGCCATCGACCACCGCGTCCAGCTTGTCCTCCGACATCACCACCGTCTCGATCGGCTCGCGCCCCGGCGGCATCTCGTCCAGCCGGCTGACATCCATCTCGCCATATTGCGCCAGCGTCAGCGTGCGCGGGATCGGCGTCGCGGTCATCACCAGCAGGTGCGGCGGGCGGACCGCCTTCGCCTGCAACATCATCCGCTGCGCCACGCCGAAGCGGTGCTGTTCGTCGACCACCACCAGCCCCAGGTCGCGATAAGTCACGCCTTCCTGAAAGATCGCGTGCGTGCCGATCAAGATGTCGATCGACCCATCGGCCAATCCCATCAGCACGCTCTCGCGCACCTTCCCCTTGTCCCGGCCCGTCAGCGCGGCGACGGTCACCCCGGTCCCCGCCAGCTGCCGCTGCAACGTCGCATAATGCTGCCGCGCCAGGATTTCGGTCGGCGCGAGCAACGCCCCCTGCGCCCCGCCCTCCACCGCGATCAGCAGCGCCATCAACGCCACCAGCGTCTTGCCCGACCCGACATCCCCTTGCAGCAGCCGCAGCATCGGCTGGGTCTGCGCCATGTCGCCCTCGATCTCCCCGATCGTCCGCGACTGCGCCCCCGTCGGCGTGTACGGCAGGTCCAGTTTGCTGCGCAGCCGCCCGTCCCCGGTCAGCGCCCGCCCTTTCCGCGCCCGCGCCTCGCCCCGCACCAGCAACAGCGCCAACTGGTTGGCGAACACCTCGTCATACGCCAACCGCTCCCGCGCCTTGGCATCGGCCGGATCGGCGTGGATGCGCGCCAATGCCGCCTTCCACGCCGGCCAGTCATGCTTGGCGAGCAGGCTCGGCTCGATCCATTCGGGCAGGTCGGGAGCTCGTTCGATCGCCTGTGCGGTCAATTGCCCGACCCGGCGTGAAGTCAGTCCCTCGGACAGCGGATAGATCGCCTCCCGTTCGGGCAGGCTGTCGGCCTCTTCGGGGGGCAGTACATGGTCCGGGTGGACCATCTGCAATTCCTGCCCGTACAGCTCCAGCTTGCCCGACACGATCCGCGTTTCGCCGAGCGGGAACAGCTTCTTTACCCAGCCCGACGACCCGCCGAAATAGGTGAGACTGAGGATATTGCCCTGCACGTCCGCTGCCCGCACCCGCGTCGGCCCCCGCCCCGCACTCACCCGGTAGTCGGTCGCGACCAGCGGAATCGCGATCACCCGCCCCGCATCCTGCTCCATCAGCTCCGTGCGCTTCAGCCGGTCGACCCAGCCGGTCGGCAGATGGAACGCGACATCGACGACGCGCGACAGCTTCAACCGCTCCAGCGGCTTGGCAAGCGCGGGGCCGACCCCCTTCAACGAGGTGACTTCGGCAAACAGCGGGTTGAGGAGATCGGGACGCATGACTATCTCGCCCTAATCCCAACCGGCGTCCGCTTCCAGCGTCCGCCGGCCAATCGGCATTGGAACCTCATGGACCGCGAAACCCGGCTGAAGCGCCTGAAATTCCGTAGCTGGCATCGCGGCACCCGCGAAGCCGACCTGATGATCGGCGGCTATTTCGACGCGCATTCGGCGACGTGGAGCGATGCCGACATGGACTGGTTCGAGGAATTTCTCGAAGAACAGGATGTCGACATCATGGCATGGGCGATGGGCGTCCAGCCACCGCCCGCACAGTTCGACCACCCGGTCCTCCACGCGATGCGCGCGATGGATTTCGTGCCGGTTTCGCGGTGAACTGAAGGGGGAAGCGGAACCCGATCTCCCTCTCCCCTTCAGGGGAGAGGGCCGGGGAGAGGGGAATGCCACAACACCCGCCCCGCACTCCCCCTCTCCCAACCCTCTCCCCTGAAGGGGAGAGGGCTTAAGGTAAAAAATGCCCGACCTTTCCAAGATCCTCTCCGCCCCCCGCTCGCTTACCCTCGCAGGGGTTCCGGCCGGCTTCCTGCCCGTGCTGCTCGCCGACCTTGCGCGCGGGGCAAAGGGCGACCTGATCTACATCGCCCCCGACGAGGCAGCGATGCGCGCGATCGCGGCGACCGCGCCGTTCTTCGCGCCCGACCTGTCGGTGCTCCAGTTCCCGGCATGGGACTGCCTCCCCTACGACCGCGCCAGCCCGACGCTGCGCTCAATGGCCGAGCGCCTTGCCGCGCTGCACATGCTCCAGACGGCGGCAAAGGGCCCGCGGCTGATCGTCACCACCGTCAACGCCGCGACCCAGCGCACGCTGACCCCGTTCCGCATCCGCCAGCTCGTCGCGCGGCTTGCACCGGGTGAGCGCATCTCGCTTCCCCGCCTGTCCGCCCTGTTGCAGGCGAACGGCTACAATCGAGTGGATACCGTCCATGACGCGGGCGAGTTTGCGGTGCGCGGCGGCCTGGTCGACCTGTGGCCGTCGGGCTCCGAGTCGGGCCTCCGCCTCGATTTCTTCGGCGACGAGATCGAAACCGTCCGCACCTTCTCGCCGGAGGATCAGCGCACCACCGGCCGCGTCGACGGCTTCACCCTGCTCCCCGCCTCCGAAGCGTTGCTCGACGAGGAATCGATCAAGCGCTTCCGCACCCGCTACCGCGAAAAGTTCGGCGCGACCGCGACCGGCGACCCGATCTATCAGGCGATCAGCGACGGCCGCCGCCTGTCGGGCATGGAGCATTGGCTGCCGTTCTTCGAAGAGCGACTCGAAACCTTTTTCGATCACCTCTCCCCCGAGGCGGTCATCGTCCGCGACGCCGGCGTCCCCGCCGCCGCCGAAGCGCGGTTCGAATCGATTACCGACTATCACACCAACCGCGTCCGGGCGCAGACCAACGATCCGGGCAGCTACCGCCCGCTCCTCCCCGCCGCGCTCTATCTGTCGGCGGACGAATGGACCGACCGCCTGTCCGACACCGCCGCGCATCAGGTCACGCCCTTTCACGCGCCCGACAGCGCGACCTCGCTCGATTTCGAGGTCGACGGCCCCCGCGACTTCACCCCCGAACGTACGCAACAGGCGAACATCTACGAAGCCGTCGTCGACCACATCGCGTCCTTGCGTAAACAGGGCCGCAAGCCGATCCTCGCCAGCTATTCGGAGGGCGCGCGCGAACGGCTGATGGGCCTGCTCGCCGACCACGACCTGACCGGCGTGTCGACCGTCGAGACATGGCAGCAGGCGCTGGGCGGCGCGAAGTCGACCGTCTCCTTCGTCGTCCTCCCCCTCGACCACGGCTTCACCGCCGCCGACGTCGCCGTGTTGACCGAACAGGACATGCTCGGCGACCGCCTCGTCCGCCGGGCCAAACGCCGCAAGAATACCGACGCCTTCCTGCAGGAACTCGCCACCCTCTCCCCCGGCGATCTCGTCGTCCATGCCGACCACGGCATCGGCCGCTATGTCGGGCTGACCCAGGTGCCGGTGGCCAAGGCCCCGCACGATTGCGTCCAGCTGGGATATGCCGGCGGCGACAAGCTCTACGTGCCGGTCGAAAACCTCGAAGTCCTCAGCCGCTACGGCGCGGGCGAGGAAGGTGCGACACTCGACCGCCTCGGCGGCGAGGCATGGCAGCGCCGCAAGGCGCGGATGAAGGATCGCATCCGCGAAATCGCGGGCGACCTGATCGCCACCGCCGCCAAGCGCGCGATGCGTCCCGCCGACATTGCCGAGCCCGACAGCGGCGGCTATCCCGCCTTCGTCGATCGTTTCCCGTATCAGGAAACCGACGATCAGGAACGCGCCATCGCCGACGTCCTCGACGATCTGGTCGCTGGCCGCCCCATGGACCGCCTCGTCGTCGGCGACGTGGGCTTCGGCAAGACCGAGGTGGCGCTACGCGCCGCGTTCGTCGCCGCCATGGCGGGCATGCAGGTCGCGATCGTGTGTCCCACGACCCTCCTCGCCCGCCAGCACTACAACAACTTCAAGGCCCGCTTCGAAGGCTTCCCGATCGAAATCGGCCGCCTCAGCCGCCTCGTCACCGCGACCGAGGCGAAGAAGGTCCGCGATGGCCTGACCGACGGCACGATCGACGTGGTGGTCGGCACCCATGCCGTCCTCTCCAAACAGGTCGACTTCAAGCGCTTGGGGCTGGTCATCGTCGATGAGGAACAGCGCTTCGGCGTGACGCACAAGGAGCGGCTGAAGGCGATGAAGGCCGACGTCCACGTCCTGACGCTCACTGCCACCCCGATCCCGCGCACGTTGCAGATGGCGATGTCGGGTCTGCGCGAACTGTCGGTGATCCAGACCCCGCCGGTCGATCGCCTCGCCGTGCGCACCTACATCATGCCATGGGACCCGGTGGTGTTGCGCGAGGCGCTGCTGCGCGAACATTATCGTGGCGGACAGGCCTATTTCGTCACCCCGCGCATCGCCGACCTGCCCGATATCGAGAAGTTCCTGACCGAGGAAGTTCCCGAAATCCGCTACGTCGTCGCCCATGGCCAGATGGCCCCGACCGAGGTCGAGGAACGCATGTCGGCATTCTACGACAAGCGCTACGACCTGCTCGTATCGACCACCATAGTCGAATCCGGCCTCGACATTCCGTCGGCCAACACCCTCATCATCAACCGCGCCGACAAGTTCGGCCTCGCCCAGCTCTATCAGCTGCGCGGCCGCGTCGGCCGGTCGAAGACCCGCGCCTACGCGTACATGACCACGCCCCCCGAACGGCTGGTCAGCGAAGCGGCGGAAAAGCGGCTGAAGGTGCTCTCCGACCTCGAATCGCTGGGTGCTGGTTTCCAGCTCGCCAGCCACGACCTCGACCAGCGCGGCGCCGGCAACATGCTCGGCGACGAACAATCGGGCCATATCAAGGAAGTGGGCTTCGAACTCTACCAGTCGATGCTGGAGGAGGCGATCCTCGACGCGAAGGCCGGCGGCATTCGCGACGACAAGCCCAAGGACTTCTCCCCCACAATCACCGTGGACGCGCCGATCCTGATTCCGGAGGACTATGTTCCCGACCTCGACCTGCGCATGGGCCTGTACCGCCGCCTGAACGATGTCGAGGACCGCGCCGGCATCGACGCGTTCGCCACCGAACTGATCGACCGGTTCGGCAAGCTGCCGGTCGCAACCGCCAACCTGCTGCAACTGATCGAAGCCAAGTTGAACGCCAAGAAGGCGTGCATCGCCAAGATCGACGTCGGTGCGAAGGGCGCGATCGTCAGCTTCCACGAGGACAAATTCCCCAGCGTCGAAGGGCTGCTCGCCTATGTCGACAAGCTCAACGGCACCGCAAAGCTGCGCCCCGACATGCGCCTCGTCATCAGCCGCAACTTCGGCGATCCACAGGCGCGCCTGAACGCCGCACTCCAGATTTCGCGCGGACTGGCAAAAGCGGCGGGGTAGCAGCGGCTAGGGCAGTCCCGCCGGTCGCGGGGTCACCGATTGCAGCCTGCCCGTTCTACCGCTCTGCGTGGCGGACGATGGCCTCGCACACGCGATGCGTCGCCAGGATGGCGGCGGCATCGACCCCGCGCCGCTCCTGCGCTGCACGCAGGAAATCATCGCACATCGCATCGAACCCGCGTTGCCGCCCGACCGGTACCCAGTCGCCCCGACGCTGTACGATCGTGTTCCCGCACGTCTCGACCCGATCGGCGAGGTTGAGCACGGCATGGCGCGCGCCGCCGCCGATCACGTCCACACGTTCCTCGTCCAAGCCGCTGTTCCGGTGCATCAACCCGACCGCACTAAACCCGTCGCCGGCCATTGTCAGGGTGATGGCATGGAGCATCCCGCCCACGACCTGGGTCTCGATCGCATGTCGGCGAACCGGGGCGGGCGCGAGGAAATGCAGGCTATCGACGACATGGATGAAATCATCGAACACGACCTGTCGCGGCAGATCGGGCTGGGCGCTGCGGTGTTTTTCCATGACAATCAGGCTGGCATCGCTCCTGCGCAGGGCAACATAATCAGGCGCGAACCGCCGGTTGAAGCCCAGGGCCAGCGGCGTGCCACGCTCCTCCGCCAACGCGACCAGCGCCTCGACATCGCGCAGATTGTCGGCAAGCGGCTTGTCGACAAAGGTGGGAACGTCGTGCGCCAGCAGCAACCGGACGAGGTCGGCATGGGCGGCCGTCGCGGCGTGGACGAACGCCGCATCGAACGATGCGACCGACAGCGCATCGGCCGCGCTGCCATGGAGATGGGCGATGCGGAACGCGCCGCCAACCTCGGCCAGAACCGACCTGTCCCGCGTCGCCAGATGGATTTCAAGATCGGGCCGCCGCGACAGGACGGGAAGATACGCCTTGCGGGCAATGTCGCCCAATCCGATCACGAGTACGCGCATTTTACTGTTCCGATCAGGCTGGCTTGCCGGGCATCAACCGGTATCCCGGCGATCGGGCCTTCCGCAACACCGTTTCAGGGCACGTCTGCCAGGGCATCGGCGCGACCGCGTGCTTCGCTTGCCGCTTTCCTACAACCGCCACCCTCGCCAGAGTACGGGTCGCAGCCTGCCACCGCTCCTTGACACCGCCACTCCCCACGTCGCGCAAATAGCGCACGAGTGTGAACTTAGTGAACTTTGGCCGCCGCGGGGCCAAAAAACCCTAATAATTCAACTGCAACTGGGTCCGGATCACATCGCCCTCGGCCCGCCCCAACCGCCGCTCGTCCGCCTCGGCGCGATCCATCCGGGCATAGGCCAGGGTCAGTTCCAGCGCCGGGACCGGCTGAAACTCGATGCCCAGCTCGATCTCATCGGTCTCCAGCCGGGGCGAATTGACCGCCGCCTTCCACCCGCCGCGATAGGTCTGCCACCGGGCATAGGGCATGAACGGACCCACCGGCGACGCCTTCACCCGCGCCATCGCCTGCACATAGCCGCCATGCAGCGGCTTGGTCGTGATCGCGCGCAGCGTCCGATCATATTCCGGCCCGCGTCCCCAGTTCCACTCCGCCTGGAACCCGATCGGCGCGGGATACAGGATCGCATGCAGCCCGATCCGTTCGTCGGCAAAGGCCACGTCGCTGACCCCGCCGGTGCGCACCTCGGGCTGGACGCGGTTGGTGAAGCCACTGGCGCCGACCTCCAGCACCCGCCCGCCGCCGATTTCGAACGGCCATGTCGCCAGCGCGACCGCCATCACCGCGTCGTTCGTCTCCTCGCGGTTCACGCCCTGCCCGTTATAGATGCCGACCCCGAACGCGCCGTAATTCCCGAACAGCTTCTGGCCATCGTCGGTCAACCGCTTCCAGATCGCATCCACCGACGCCGGGGTATAATAAGCGACGACACCGATATCGCGTTCGCTCGGCACCCCGCTGTTGATCGCATCGCTGCGGTCGAGCGTCAGCCGGTTCGACGACGACTGCATATTCTCCCACCCGAACGGCACCTTCGACTGGCCGAAACGCAGCCGGAACCGTTTGTCGGGGTCGAGAAACGCATCGAAATAGGCGTCGCGCAGTTGCAGGAACCCCTCGCGCCGCTCACCGACCGATTGGTTCGATACCGCCGTCGCGAAATCGGGCTGGAGATAGAACGACACCCGCTCGCCCAGATCGCCCTGCAGCACCAACCGGATGCGGCGAAAGGTAAAGCCGGTATCGTCGCCGATGCCGCTGTCATGCACCGACCGCAGCCGCGCGACACCATCGGGCGCGGTACGATCGCCTGACACGATCTCGCTCAGCCGCAGCTGGGTATAGCCGCGCAGCCGGATGCGATCGTACCATTTCTCGCGCTTGGCCGGCGGTGCGGCAGTCGCGACCTGCGTTTTAGCAGCGGGTGGTGGTGTTACGGCAACCTGCGGCGGCTGCGTGGTCGGGGCGGGCGCGCGAACCGCCGCCTGCGCCGCCTTCATCTCGGCGATGACCGCCTTCAGCTCGTCGATCTGCCGCTGCAACTCCTGCACCGTCTGCGCCGAAGCGGGTGGCGGGACCATGAAGGATGCGGCGACCGCCGCGGGCAGGAAGGGCTTCATGGACCCGCGCCATGCCGCTGCGGCACGACGCGGGTCAAGCAGTGATTATGACGCTTCGATGACGCCTTACATATGTAGCGTGCGACCGTACGCCCCGAGCACCGATTCGTGCATCGATTCGGAGATCGTCGGGTGCGCGAACACCGTCTCGGTCAGTTCCTTTTCGGTCGTCTCGAGCTGACGGGCGATGACATAGCCCTGGATCATCTCGGTCACTTCCGCACCCACCATGTGCGCGCCGAGCAGCTCGCCGGTCTTGGCGTCGAACACCGTCTTCACGAAACCTTCGGCCTCGCCCAGCGCGATCGCCTTGCCGTTGCCGATGAACGGGAACTTGCCGACCTTCACGCTATAGCCCGCTTCCTTGGCTTTCGCCTCGGTATAGCCGACGCTGGCGACCTGCGGGCGGGCATAGGTGCAGCCCGGGATGTTGTTCTTGTCCATCGCGTGCGGATGGACGTCTTTATTGCCCAGCGCCTGGGCGATAGCTTCGGCAGCGATCACGCCTTCATGGCTCGCCTTGTGCGCCAGCCACGGTGCGCCGGTCACATCGCCGATTGCCCAGATGCCGTCGACATTGGTCTTGCCATAGCCATCGGTCTTGATGTGGCCGCGTTCGGCTTCGATCTTCAGCGCTTCCATGCCGATATTCTCGGTATTGGGCACGATGCCGATCGCGACGATCGCGTGGCTGAACTCGACCTGCTCGACCTTGCCGTCCGGCCCCTTGATCGCGGCCTTCACGCCGCCTGCGGTCGCTTCCAGCTTTTCCAGACCCGACTTGGTCTTGATCGTCATGCCCTGCTTGGTCAGCGCCTTGTGCATGAACTCGCTGACTTCGGCGTCCTCGACCGGCATGATCCGGTCGAGCATCTCGACGATGGTCACGTCCGCGCCCATGTCGTTGTAGAAGCTGGCGAACTCGACGCCGATCGCGCCCGATCCGATGACCAGCAGCTTGGTCGGCATTTCGGGCGGCACCATCGCGTGACGGTACGTCCAGATCTTGGCGCCATCGGCCTTGGCGAACGGCAGGTCGCGGGCGCGTGCGCCGGTCGCGATGATGATGTGCTTGGCTTCCAGCTCGGTGGTCTTGTCGCCTTGGCTGACCGACAGCTTGCCCTTGGCGGTGATGGTGCCGACGCCCTCGTGCACCGTCACCTTGTTCTTCTTCATCAGGCCCTTGACGCCCGCGTTCAGCTGGCCCGCAACCTTGCGGCTGCGATCGACCACCTTCGCCAGATCGAACGACGGCTTCTCGTTCGACAGGCCGTATTGCGCAGCATGCATCATGTAGTGATAGATTTCGGCCGAGCGCAGCAGCGCCTTGGTCGGAATGCAGCCCCAGTTGAGGCAGATGCCGCCCAGCCGCTCGCGCTCGACGATCGCGACCTTCAGGCCCAGCTGGCTCGCGCGGATCGCCGCGACATAGCCGCCGGGGCCGGAACCGAGCACGATGAGGTCGTAAGATTCAGCCATCACTTTGCCTTTTTGCTCGCTGCTGCCCGGTCGAGCAGCTGAAATAATTGCCGCACGATTGCCGTGCGTTAGCCCTCGATCGCCCGTGGTTTGCGGTGTTCGTCGATCGCGACGAACACGAACTGCGCCTCGGTCACCCGGCACGTCGCCTCGCCGAAGCGGTCGCGGCGCCAGGTTTCGACCTTGATCGTCATCGACGTCCGGCCGACCTTGATGAGATCGGCATAGACCGACAATTCGTCGCCGACCGCAACGGGCGCGTGGAACTGCATGGCATCGACCGCGATCGTGACCGCCCGCCCCCTGGCATGGCGCGCCGCGACCAGACCGGCGGCCATGTCCATCTGCGACATGATCCAACCGCCGAAGATATCACCATAGGGATTGGTGTCGGCCGGCATCGCGGTCACGCGCAGTGCAGGCTGGTCGCTCGGTGGCGTCGTGGCATTCTCAACGATCATGCGACACGCCCTTCACGCGTTCCTCGGCCATGGCCCGCTGCACCTGCCGGATGCCCAGCACCAGCACGACGACCATCGCCGCACCCGTCACCGTCCAGATGTCGCGCCGCCCCAGTGGATACGACCATGCCGACAGCGACCCGACCGCCCATGCCGCCGCGATCCCCGCGACGACATGCACGATCTCGGTCAGCAGCCGGGCGCGCATTTACGCGATCAGGCCGAGGGGCGACTCCACCAGCGCCTTGAACAGCTTCAGCATCTCGGCACCGTCCGCACCATCGATGGCGCGATGGTCGAAGCTGCCGGTCGCCGTCATCACGGTCGCCACGCCCAGCGCGTCGTCGACGATGTACGGACGCTTCTCCCCGGCACCGACCGCCAGGATCATGCCCTGCGGCGGGTTGATGACTGCTTCGAACTGCTTGATGCCGAACATGCCCATGTTGCTGAGCGACGCGGTACCGCCCTGATATTCCTCGGGCTTCAGCTTGTTCTCCTTGGCGCGGCCGGCCAGGTCCTTCATCTCGCTGCTGATCTTCGCCACGCCCTTGTTGGCGGCGTCGCGAATGATCGGGGTGATGAGGCCGGTCGGCGTCGACACCGCCACCGACACGTCGGCGCGCGAATACTGCACCATTTCGTTGCCGAGGAAGGTGACGTTGCACTTCGGGCTGTTTTCGAGGGCAACACCCAGCGCCTTGATCAGCAGGTCGTTGACCGACAGCTTCACGCCACGCGCGTCGAGCGACTTGTTGAGGTCGCCGCGCAGCTTCAGCAGCGCATCCAGACGGATATCGACCGTCAGATAGATGTGCGGCACCTGCTGCTTCGATTCGGTCAGGCGACGCGCGATCGTCTTGCGGATGTTCGACAGCTTTTCGACCGTGTGCGGGATCGAATCGTCGAACCACACGGCGGCGGGCTTGGGCGCTTCGGCGGCCGGGGCCGATGCAGCGGCCTGCGGTGCAGGTGCCGCGGCTTCCGACTTCGGCGCGCTCGCCTGACCCGGCTTGGCGCTCTCGACGTCCACCTTCACGATGCGGCCGTTCGGGCCGCTGCCGGTGACACCCGACAGGTCGAGGCCCTTGTCGGCCGCGATGCGGCGGGCCAGCGGGCTGGCCTTTACGCGGCTGCCATCGCTCGACGCGGCGGGCGCGGCAGGCGCCGGCTTCGCTTCAGGGGCAGGCGCGGCGGCTTCGGCCTTCGGAGCCTCTTCCTTCGGCGCATCGGCCTTGGCCGGTGCGCTGCCGATCGACGACGCGTCCTCGCCCTCTTCGAGCAGGATCGCGATGACCGCACCGACCTTCACATTGTCGGTACCCTCGGCGATCAGCACCTTGCCGATCGTGCCTTCGTCGACGGCTTCGAATTCCATCGTCGCCTTGTCGGTTTCGATTTCCGCCATGATGTCGCCGGACTTGACGGTATCACCTTCCTTCACCAGCCATTTGGCCAGCGTCCCCTCTTCCATGGTGGGGGACAGGGCGGGCATCTTGATCTCGATCGGCATGGGGCAGAGTGGTCCTCTCAGGCTCGTCGCGCCTCTTCGCTGTCGGACGGCTCCCGGTCAAGCCCCGGCACGATCTTGCGTCATCGGCATCAACCGGCGCATGAACCGTAGCGTCAGGGGAAGATGCGATGCGGACATATCTGGTGGTCGTCGACGAAAGTCCGGAAAGCGCGGTCGCGCTGCGCTTCGCCGCGCGTCGTGCGGTGAAGACCAATGGTGGCGTCGAAGTGCTGGCACTGGTCGAACCGCAGGAATTCGCGCCCTGGGGCGGCGTGCAGGCGACGATCGAGGAAGAGGCGAAGGAGCGCGCCGAGGCATTGGTACAGGCAGCGGCGGGTACGCTGATCGCCGAATCGGGGCTGCAACCGCATCTGACGGTAAAGATCGGCGAAGGCCCGCGAATCGTGCGCGACATGATCGCCGCCAATCCCGAGATTGCCGCACTGGTGCTGGGCGCCGCCGCCACCGGATCGCCGGGGCCGCTGGTCACCCATTTCGCCGGGACCGATGCCGGCGCCCTGCCCGTGCCGCTGATGATTATTCCCGGCAGCCTCGACCGGGCGGGTATCGATCGCCTGAGCTGACGCATAGTCAGCCGCCGTTCATCAGGCGGCACCTAGTCGATGCTTGCGGAATACCGTGCGGGGGAGAGCAGCGATTCGCGCTCGATCCCCCGCGGGCTGCTGCTGTTCGCCGGGTATCCGGCACATCCTCTCTTATAATTCAGCGCAGCGCTGGCGGAGGTCCGTTAGCGCGAGCCGGGCACAAAAAAAAGGGCCGGCGAACCGACCCTTGAAAAGTTTTAGGAGAGGATGCCTGAAAGGCACAGTCGTTGTGCACCGCAACCGGATGGTTAGCAATTGCAAAAAACGAAACCAAACATTCAATTTATGCATCAACCCTACTCATCGGGTAGGTTTTAGGTGGCGATGGGTATCGCAGGAAACCGGTTGAGCGGACCCGCATAACGCGGCATCCTCCCGGAAATGCGCATGATTTTGCTCCTGCCCGCCCTGATCCTCGCCACCGCCGCCGGTGCGCGTGACACCCCCCGCCCCGACCGACTCCGTGCCGATGTGGCCACGCTGGTCGGGTTCGGCACGCGCCACACCGCGTCCGATCCCGATCATCCGACCCGCGGGATCGGCGCGGCGCGGCGCTGGTTCGCGAACGAACTGACCCGAATCGGGGCGAACTGCGGCAATTGCATCACCGTGGCCAATATCGCGCGCGGCTTCACCGGCCCCCGTGCGCCGACCGGGGTCAACGTCGTCGATGTGCTCGGCTTCCAGCAGGGCCGCGATCCGAAGCGGGTCGTGATCGTGATGGGCCATATCGACAGCCGGGTCAGCGACGTGATGGACGCGAAGAGCGACGCGCCGGGCGCCAATGACGATGCGTCGGGCGTCGCGCTGGTGCTGGAAACCGCGCGGCTGTTATCGAAGGAAAAATTCGACGCCACCATCGTCTATGCCGCGCTGTCCGGTGAGGAACAGGGGCTGTGGGGCGCACAATTGCTGGCCGATACCGCGAAGGAGCGCGGCTGGACCGTCACCGCCGTGCTCAACAACGATATCGTCGGCAACACCATCGGGCAGGACGGGCGCAAGGTCGCCGACCGGATCCGCGTCTTTTCCGAAGGGATTCGCGCCTCCGAATCGATCGAGCAGCAGATCGCCCGCCGCGCCGCCGGGGGCGAGGATGACGGCCCGTCGCGCGCGCTGGCCAAGACGGTCGATGCCGTCGCGACCGGCCTTCCCGGCGGGCTCGACGTGTTCCTCGATCGCCGCCCCGACCGCTTCGGACGCGGCGGCGACCACGAACCATTCCTGAAGCTCGGCTATCCCGCGATCCGCTTTTCGGTCGGGGTCGAGAATTACGACGCGCAGCACCAGGACCTGCGCAGCGAGGGCAAGCGCGTCTATGGCGATACGATCGACCGGATGGACTTCGCCTATCTGGCAAAGGTGACCGCGATCAACGCGGCGACCATCGCCCGGCTGGCCGCCGCGCCCGGCGCGCCGACCAGCGCCTCGATCGAGGGGGCGCTGTCGACCGACACCACCGTCCGCTGGCAACCGGTGGCGAATGCGGCGGGCTATCGCATCCGCTGGCGGCGCAACGATGCGCAGGACTGGACGAACAGCCGCGACGTCACAGGTAGCGAAGCGGTGCTGAAGGGGGTGATCGTCGACGACCATTTCGTCGCCGTCTCCGCCCTGTCGGCATCGGGCGCGGAGAGCGTACCGACCTTCGCCGGTCGCGCCCCGCGCTGATCGTCACCGCCGCAGCAGTTTCGACCGATGCGCCCGCCGCGGCGAAGGGCGGCGCGTTTCATAGGTGACGACCTCCTCGGTCGTGGTCGTCGTCACCGGCGCATTCTGGATCGTGACCGTGGTGACGGTGCGCGGCGGGTAATAATAGCCATCGGCGATATAGCCGCCTGGCCCTTCGGTCGTGGTCGTCGTAGTATAGCTGCGCGCGACCGGCGCCGCGCCGACGTGCCGCTCGACATAGCCGCCACGCGGGCTGGGGCGGATCGGCTGCACCTCCTCGCGCATCGGGCCGAACACGACACCGGGCGCATCGTCATAATAGCCATCGTCGGGCGCGACCGGCACGTCCCCGCCCGGCAGCGGATAGTCGGCTCCATAGCCCCGCTGCACAGGCGGCGGAGGCGGCGGCGGCGGCGCGCGGCGATCTTCGGCACGGTCGATCGCGGTCCCGGCCAGCGCGCCGCCCCCTGCCCCGATCAGCGTCCCGCCCAGCCGGTTGCCGCGCCCGGCGATGACGTTGCCGGCAACGCCGCCCGCGACGCCACCGATCACCGCCCCGCCGACTCCATCGTCACGCCGCGCGACCGGCGGCGGCGGAGGGGGCGGCGGCGGAGCGTCGTTCTCGGCAAGATACCGGTCATAGGCCCGGTCATCGCGGACATAGCGGCCCGTGTCGCGCGCATCCCAATCGATGCCGCGCCGATAATCGACCACCCGCCCGTCGCGATCGGCCAGCACCGCATCGTCATAATAACGATACCAGCCGTAACCCGCCTGCGGTCGGCTGAGCCCATAGGCCGGCCAATCCTGAACAAAGAAGCTGGGCGCGACCCAATAGCGCGGCATCACCCAACCGCGCGCCGGCGTGCGATAGGCCGCCCAGCCACCCGGCGCATAATAGCCGCCATACCAGCGCCCGCGCACCTTCCCGCCCCAGCGTGGGCCGGGCAGGTTCACGCGTGGCTGTCCGGCCGCAATTCCCGGCCGCCCCGGCCGCGCCTCGGGCGATTGTCCGACGCGCGGCTGCGCCTCGGCGGCACCGGTCGAGGCAAGGATCGCCGCAATGGCGGCAAGGGTCGGCGTTCGCATCGTCGGGCAGGCTCCCTGGTACGCGGCTCACCCCGCGCTATGGTTGCCCAAACCTTACCACGCACCCCGGTTCCCGGCCAATCCGGCGATTGCCGGCCCGACCGTCCCGCGGCGGGGCAGATCAGCCGATCCTTGGGCCCAGCAACGCCACCAGCGCCTCGCATCCCGCCTGGTCCTCGGCATCGAACCGGCCGGGCAGCGGGCTGTCGAGGTCGAGCACCCCGATCAACCGGTCGCCGACGACGATCGGCACCACCAGCTCGCTGCGGCTGTCGGCGTCGCAGGCGATGTGGCCGGGAAAGGCGTGGACATCGGCGACCAGCTGCGTCGTGCGCGTCTCCGCCGCCGTCCCG
This sequence comes from Sphingomonas sp. Leaf9, assembly GCF_001421355.1. GTDB lineage: Bacteria > Pseudomonadota > Alphaproteobacteria > Sphingomonadales > Sphingomonadaceae > Sphingomonas. Next base: position 398,940 of record NZ_LMKC01000001.1, read on the forward strand.
CACACGCCGCGCCCCATGGCGATGCGGATGCACGCCGCCTTCCCCTGAAACGGCCCCAGCACCAGTTCGTCCTGCGCCAGCCGATAGAAACCGGCCCAGTTCAGGTCGGGCAGATACTGCATCAGCAGCGCCGACGCGTTCGCCATATTGGCAATGGCGTCATTCTCCCCGGCGGTCAGCGCATCGAGTGCGGACAGCAGGTCGCGGTACAGGTCGCCCTTGGCGCCGGCGGAAATATCGAACTGGTACATGGGGCGTTATGTAGCGCCGGAGGCGCCCGGCACAATCCTCCCCGCTCGCGGGGAGGATTTCAGTCCATCCGAACCTTCCCCCGCCCGGCCTTCACCTGCGACCTACCCTTCTTCGCATCCACCCGCCGAACCTGTGACGCCTTGGTCGGCTTGGTCGCGCGGCGCTTCTTGGGCACGATTGTCGCCTCGCGGATCAGCTCGAACAGCCGCTCGCGCACCTCGCGCCGGTTCATCTCCTGCGAGCGCGAGGCATCGGCGCGCAGCGTCAGCACGCCCTCCTTGGTCAGCCGCGATCCGGCCAGCGCCGCCAGCCGATGCTTCACCGCCTCGGGCAGCCCCGGCGATGCCACCACGTCGAAGCGCAGCAACACCGCGCTGTCGGTTGTGTTCACATGCTGCCCGCCCGGCCCCGACGCACGGGTAAAGCTCTCGACCAGCTCGCCGCTGTCGATCGAGATCGACCGGGTAATCGGGATGCGCGGCAAATCAGGCCTCGTCGAACCCCGCCGCGACGAAGCTCCTCGGCCACGGTGCGGTCACGTCGATCGCCGGCTTGTTGTCGCGCGGCACCATCAGCCCGACGGCGTGGAGCAACATGCCGTGCCGCCCGCCCCGGCCATAGACCGGATCGCCCGCGACCGGGCAGCCCAGCCCCTCGGCCATGTGCACGCGAATCTGGTGGGTGCGGCCCGTTTCGGGAAACAGTGCGATCAGCGCCTGATCGCCCACGGTGCGCAGCACGCGCCAGTTGGTCCGCGCCGGCTTGCCCTTCGCATCGCCGACCATCCGCCACCCGGCCTCGGCGGTGCTGACCTTGGCCAGCGGCAGGTCGATCTCACCCGATTCGCCCGCCGGAATCCCGTCGAGGATCGCGAGGTAGCGCTTCGTCACCCGCCCCTGTTCGAATGCCTGCTGGAACCGGGCATGCGCCTTGGGATTGCGCGCGAGCAGCAGGCACCCACTGGTATCGCGGTCCAGCCGGTGGACCGGCGTCGGTTCGCGTTGAAAGGTGAAGCGGAGTTCGTCCGCACGCCCGACGATGCTCGGCGATCCGTCGCGCGGCGGATCGACCGGCAGGCCGGCAGGTTTGTCGAGGACGATCGCCTCTCCGTCGATGAACAGTACCAGGTCGTCAAGCATTGCGCTCCCTTGCCATCGTTGGCGACGCCATGCCAGTGCGCTTGGGGTGTCGTGCCGACCCAGCCGGAGACTTTCGTGCGCCGAACCACCCTCGCCCGCCTGTTGCCGCCGCTGAGCCTGCTTGCCGCCTGCGCCCCGACCACCACGCCCGCGCCACCGGTCGCGGTGCCGACCCCGGCGCCTGCCCCGACGCCGGTCGCACCACCGCGCATCACCGCTTTGCCGCCCGCCGGCCCGACCGGCCCGGTCGAACTGTGCGGGCGCGGGACGGTACAGCGTACCGGCGACGGCCGGCTGTTCAACCATTTCCCCTATCCCGACATGCCCGCGACCGCGCTGGTCGACGCACCGGCGGCGCTTGGGCAATCGTGCAAGATCCATCCGGCGATGGCCGCCGACCTCACCCGCCTGCTCGCCGCCGCCGATGGCGATCCGGCGATCGCGGGCACGCTGCGCGCCGTGTCGTGCCACCGTTCCGAAGCCTTGCAGCGCCAGACCTTTTGCGGCGGCATCGGCATGAACGGATCGGGCAGCTTCGCCGAACGCGCCTGGGCGTCCGCGCCACCGGGGCATAGCGAGCATTCGACCGGCTATGTCATCGACTTCGGCACCAGCACGTCGCCCGCCTGCAACGCCGAAGCCTGCTTCGCCGCCACCCCCGCCGGCCGCTGGCTCCGCGCCAATGCCGCGCGCTTCGGCTTCGAAATGTCGTTCCCGGCGGGCAACCGGCAGCAGGTGAAGTGGGAGCCGTGGCACTGGCGCTGGGTCGGCACGGCGGCGACCGAAGCCGGCGCGGCACCGGCGCGGTCGCTGTTCCTGCAGGCGCGGACCCGGTTTCCGGCGGAGCCGAAGGTCGATTAGGCGTCGACCACTCCACGATCCGGTGTCGAGGATTCAGCGAAACTCGTGAATTACCTCAATGGGACCGACGATAGCGGCGTTGAAGGCATCCATCTCCTCCGCCGGTATCCAATATTCCCGGTGCGCTTTTCCACCGGCATCCTGCACCTGATAGCGGCGAAGATACGCGCGCAGAACCTCGAACCGGGTAACATACCCCGAGCCACTTTCCCGAACATTCCAATCCCGCGCGATCTTCACCGCATATTCCTCGGTCACCACGGGATAGAAGATGGGCTGTTCCGGCAATCGAGGAGGAAACGCCGACATGCCGCTCTCCGCAATCAGGCGCAGTTCGACCGGGCCGACCGGTCGCCACAAGGTGATGGTATCCTCTGTCATCCGGCAAGCCTAGACACGACCAAACGCGTTTTCCACCTATCTCCACGCAGCCCTAGTCAGCACCTGACCGCAGACCGGGCAACGCATGATTGCCTCACCGCGTCGGCGCAGTAACCCCCGCATCCGTCTGCACCACCGGCCGCATCGTCCCGTCCGCGTTGTACCGCAGCCGCTCAACCGTCACCGCTCGCCGCCCGATCGCGCCGTTCAGGTCGCCGATCGCCAGCGTCGCATTGTGCAGGAACAGGTACCAGTCGCCCTTATATTCGACGATCCCCGGATGGATGGTGAAGCTGTACTTGCCCGATCCGGTCAGCTCCCCGCGATAGGTCCATGGCCCCTTGATCGACGGTGCCGTCGCATAGGACACGCGCTCGTCGCGATGCTTCGACCGGTCGAGCGAGGCATAGGTCAGGTAATAGGTGCCGTTCCGCGCATGCAGCCACGGCCCCTCTTCAAAATGCGGCGGGGTGATCTCGGTGATCGGCCCGTCGATCTCGATCATGTTGGGCTTCAGCTTCGCGATATAGCATTGCCGGTTGCCCCATGCGATCCAGGTCGTGCCGTCCTTGTCGGTGAAGACGGTCGGGTCGATATCTTCCCAGCTGTGCATGCCCTTGGGCGTCATCTGGTTGGTGATGAGCGCCGATCCCTTCGCATCGACGAACGGCCCGGTCGGCTTGTCCGACACCGCCACCGCGATCGCCTTGCCCGGATGGGTGTCGTCATGCTCGACAGCAGCATAGAACCAGTATTTGCCGTTTTTATAGATTGCCTGGCTGGCCCAGGCATCGGCCTTCGCCCATTTGAAATCGGCGACCTTCATGATCGGACCATGGTCGGTCCAATGGCGCATGTCGGTGGTCGAATAGACCAGCCATTCGCGCATGTTGAACATTTCGTCGCGCTGCGCCTGATCGTGCCCGACGTACAAATACAGCCGGTCGCCGACGACCAGCGGCGCGGGGTCGGCGGTGAACTTGTCGCGGATGATCGGGTTGCTGCCCGGCACCGGCCGTTCCTGCGCGCCCGCAACGCCCGCCACCAGCAACGCAGCCCACAACGCTATCCCGCGCATATCCCTCTCCATCATCGTTCTTTGCAACGATGATAGCCGATAGCGCTAACAATCCAACCGGTTGCCGCCAGTAAAACTGCGGGGCGACCCATCAGGCCGCCCCGCGTGTCGCCTTATCCGAACACCTTGGTCGCCAGCTCGGCGATACGCTTGCCCTGATAGCGCGCGCCGCCCAGTTCGACCTCGGTCGGCTGACGGCTGCCATCGCCCGCCGCGATCGTCGACGCGCCATAGGGGGTGCTGCCGTTCACTTCGTCCAGCCCCAGATGGCCTTCATAGCCATAATCGAGGCCGACGATGGTCAGGCCATGATGCATCAGGTTGGTGATGATCGAGAACAGCGTGGTTTCCTGCCCGCCATGCTGCGATGCGGTCGAGGTGAAGGCCCCGCCGATCTTCCCGACCAGTCCGCCCTTGGCCCAGATGCCGCCGGTCGTGTCCCAGAACGCCGCCATCTGGCTCGACATCCGGCCGTACCGGGTCCCGGTGCCGACGATGATCGCATCATACTTCGTCAGCTCATTGGGATCGGTCAGCTCGGCATGATGGTCCGCGACCTGGAAACCCGCCGACTTGGCGACCTCCTCGGGTGCGGTTTCACGCACGCGGCGGACGTCCACCTCGGCACCGGCGGCGCGGGCGCCCTCGGCCACCGCATCGGCCATCTTCGCGATATGGCCATAGGACGAATAATACAGGACCAGAACCTTCGACATGTGCAGCTACTCCCTCGCGGATTATTCGGAATCGACCAGGACGATTTCGGCGTCCTCGGTCGCGGTGATGGTGACGGTCTGCCCACCCGACAGCGCGGCCCCGTCGCGCGCCTGAAAGGCTACGCCGTCGATGGTGATCGCGCCGGTCGCAGCGACCAGATAGGCGTGACGCCCTTCGCCCACGCTATGTTCCACGCTTTCCCCGGCCTTCAGCGTCGCACCCAGCACCCGCGCCTCCGCCCGGATGCGCAGCGCGTCGCCGTCATCGTCATATCCGCTGGCCAGCGTGACGAATCGGCCCGAGCGCTCCCCCTTCGGGAACGGCTTGGCACCCCATGCCGGCGCGCCGCCCTTCTGGCGCGGCTCGATCCAGATCTGGAAGATGCGGGTCGTCTCCGGCTCGAGGTTGTATTCGGCATGGCGGACACCGGTGCCGGCGCTCATCACCTGTACGTCGCCCGCCGTCGTGCGGCCCTTGTTGCCCAGCGAGTCCTGGTGGGTGATCGCGCCGGAGCGGACATAGGTGATGATCTCCATGTCCTTGTGCGGGTGCGGCGGAAAGCCGCTGTTCGCGGCGATCTCGTCGTCGTTCCACACCCGGATCGCGCCCCAGCCCATGCGGCTGGGATCGTAATAATTGGCGAAGCTGAAATGGTGGCGGGCGTTCAGCCAGCCATGATCGGCATGGCCCAGGCTGGTGAAGTCACGTTTGTCGATCATCGTCGATCTCCTTGCTTGACCCCCAAGATAAGCGCGCCGATCATGTCGTAAATGGAAACGTCGGAAACCGATCGTTTCGCGGATGGAGGGGTAATGCGTCTTCCCGATTTCGAAGCCTGGGCGATGTTCGCCTGCGTCGTCGAACACCGATCGTTCAGCGCCGCGGCCCAGTCGATCGGCGTGTCGAAGGCCACGGTGTCGAAGGCGGTGGCCCGGCTGGAGACTTCGCTTGGCACCACCCTGTTCCACCGCACCTCGCGCCGCCTGACGCTGACCGACGCCGGGCAGTCGCTCGCCGAGCGCGCCGGGCGCATCCTGGCCGAGGCACAGGCGGCGGAGGAACAGGCGCGCGACGCCGCCGCCGCGCCGACCGGACTCGTCCGCATGGCCGCGCCGATGTCGTTCGGCCTCGCCCATGTCGCCCCGGCGATCGCCGACTTCCTCGAACAACATCCCGGCGTGGAGATCGACCTCACGCTGTCCGATGCGAAGGTCGATATCGTGGCCGAGGGGATCGACGTCGCGCTGCGCATCGCCGACCTGCCCGACAGTTCGCTGCGCGCCCGCCGCCTCGCCCCCGTCGCGATTCGCATCGTCGCCGCGCCGACCTATTGGGATCGGCGCGGCCGGCCGACGCATCCCGCCGATCTGGGCGACCATGCCTGTTTCGGCTATACCAACCTGCCCAGCGCCATCTGGCATTTCCGGCGCGGCGAAGAGGAGGTCGCGGTGCGCCCGACCGGGCCGCTGGCCACCAACAATGGCGAAGCGCTGCTGCCCGCGCTGTGCGCCGGACTGGGCGTCGCGCGGCTGCCCGACTTTCTGGTCGATGCCGATATCGCCGCCGGGCGGCTGGAACCCGTCCTGCCCGACTGGAATAGTGGCAGCGTCGCGCTGCACCTCCTCACCCCGCCGGGCACGCTGCGTCCGGCGCGGGTCGAGGCGCTGATCGACTTCTTCGCCGAACGCTTCCGCCGCAGCTGCAACCAGCGTTAATTTTGCTAAATCTTTTCTTCGGCCTGCCGTTTACCACAACAGAACCCTTCGTTCCGCTTAACCAACGGAATTTACGAAGTGTTTTCGATTAGGCAAAAATTAACCTTTTGCCTTCATAGGTGTTTACGGTAATGTTTTTGCTGCGCGCGGCTCAGGGACGACAGCGCGCCGCGAAACGGGGGATGTAGGCCGATGCGCGTGCTGTTGATCGAGGACGAGCCGACGACCGCCAAGGCGATCGAGCTGATGCTCACGACCGAGGGGTTCAACATCTACACGACCGATCTGGGCGAAGAAGGCCTCGATTTGGGCAAGCTGTATGATTACGACATCATATTACTCGATCTGAACCTGCCCGACATGCACGGGTACGATGTTCTGAAGAAGCTGCGTGTCGCACGGGTACAGACCCCGGTGCTGATCCTGTCGGGCGTCAACGAAATGGATTCGAAGGTCCGCTCGTTCGGCTTCGGTGCCGACGACTACGTGACCAAGCCGTTCCACCGCGAGGAACTGATCGCGCGCATCCACGCCGTCGTCCGCCGGTCGAAGGGGCATTCGCAGTCGGTCATCCGCACCGGCAAGCTCTCGGTGAACCTCGATGCCAAGACGGTCGATGTCGACGGCGCGCGCGTCCACCTGACGGGCAAGGAATATGCGATGCTGGAGCTGCTCTCGCTCCGCAAGGGCACGACCCTGACCAAGGAAATGTTCCTCAACCATCTCTATGGCGGGATGGACGAACCGGAACTGAAGATCATCGACGTCTTCATCTGCAAGCTGCGCAAGAAGCTCAGCATGGCCTGCGAAGGCGACAATTATATCGAGACGGTCTGGGGCCGCGGCTATGTGCTGCGCGAACCCGATGAAATGGTCGAGGCCGCGGTCGCGTAACGCGGTCCGCCTCCCGACCCATCCATTCCCAGCCCGTTCGGTTCGAGCAGCTTCGAGCTTGTCGAGAAGCGCCCGTCGAGAACGGGGCAGACACCCCCACCAAACGAGCTTTCGTATCCCCGCGCAGACGGGGATCCAGGGTAACGAGGCGATACGCTTGCGGCTCTGGATTCCCGCCTGCGCGGGGATACGGCCACTTACGCCGTGATCGCGCCGCCCATGTTCAGCCGCTTGCCGTTGGTGATGATCACCCGGTCGCCGAGCTTCGCTGCCCCGAACAGCTTCTTCGCAAACGCGGTCGGCACCCCGATACAGCCATGCGTCGCGCCGCCTTCCTGCACATCGCTGCCGTGAATCGAGATACCGTCATTGGTCAGCCGCAGCATGTACGGCATCGGCGCGCCATACAGGTTGCTGACGTGATCGGCGTCCTTCTCGGTAATCTTCAGCGCGCCCAGCGGCGTGGGTTTCCAGTCGGCACCATATAGCACCACCGCCGCGCCGATCTCATAGCCATCGCGAAACACCGACAGCACCTGCGCATCGAGGTCGATGGTGACGATCAGCTTCCCGCTGGCCGGCGCACCCTCCTCGTCCCATACCCAGCGGCCGTGGGTGAACGGCCCTTCGATGTTCAGCACGCGCCGGACGACCATCGCCTCCGGCGCGGGCGTCGACACGGCAACCGGAGTCGCGACGGGCATGGGCGCGGGCGCGGGTTTTGCCGCCGCGACCTTCACAACCGGCTTGGCGGAAACCGGCGCGGGGCGCTCGGCGCTGAGCAGCATCGCTGCCCCGCCCGCCGTGGCCCCGACCACACCGACCAGCACTGCCACACCCAACCCGGCTCGCAACGAAACGCCCATCACTCCTCCTGTCGCCCGCCAATGTAGGGCAAGCGGAGCCGCGACACACCCCGGCAATCCGGGACGTGCCAGGATGGCACGTTAATCCTCTCCAGAATGGGGAGGAAATTATCGTCCGCTATCGACCTTCGGCACGTCCTTCAGCGGCCACGCCTTGTACCCGCCGACCCACGTTTCGATCACCCGCGTCGCGCGCAGGTCGGCCGGCGTCGCCGCCACCGGATCGCGATCGACCACGATGAAGTCCGCCTTCTGCCCCGGCAGCAGCGACCCGAACTTCTGCTCGGCAAAGCCTGCGAACGCCGCGTCCTGGGTAAACGCCTTCCACGCCTGTTCGCGCGTCACCTTTTCCTCGGGCCGCCAGCCGCCCGGCGGCTGCCCGTTCGCGTCCTCGCGGGTTAAGGCCGCTGCCCAACCGACGAAGGGGTTCGGGTTCTCAACCGGATAGTCCGACCCGAACGCCAGCCGCCCGCCGTCGCGCAGGACGGTCGCCCACGCATAGGCCCCGGCCAGCCGCGCCGGCCCCAGCCGCGCCTCCGCCATCGTCCGGTCGCCGGTCGCATGGACCGGCTGCATCGACGCGATGATCCCGTTCTTGCCCAGTCGCGGCAGGTCGGCGGGGTCGAGCACCTGCGCATGTTCGATCCGCCAGCGCCGATCGTCCTTATACGACGACGCCAGCTCGTCGATCGCGTCCAGCACCTGCCGGTTCGCGCGGTCGCCGATCGCATGGATCGCGAACTGGAACCCGTCCATCGTGCCCCGGCTCAGCAGGTTCAGCAGCGTCGTGTCGTTGATGAACGACAGCCCGGTCTGCTTCGGCGCATCGCTATACGGCGCCTTCAACCACGCCCCGCGCGATCCCAGCGCGCCATCGGCATACAGCTTGATCCCGCCCATGCGCAGCCGGTCGCCGTACAGCCACGGCGTCGGCCCGGCCCCGGCGATGGTCAGCGCGGGTTCAAGGCCCGCGGCATAGCTCATGATCCGCACCCGCAGCTGGCCGATATCGCCCATCCGGCGGAACACTATCCAGTCGTCGACCGACGTGCCCATGTCCGCCGTCGCGGTGATGCCGGTCGACAGCAACAGCTCCTGCGCCTTCAGGAACGCGGCGTTACGTTCGCGCGGGGACGGCTTGGGCCTGGCCGCATCGAACAGGCTGGCGGCATTGTCGACGAACACGCCCGATGGCTGTCCGTTCGGCAGCAATTCGATCCGCCCGCCCGCCGGGGCGACGGTCTTCGCGGTAATCCCCGCCGCCTTCATCGCCGCGCTGTTCGCCCATACCGCATGGCCATCGGCACGTTCCAGCAGCACCGGCTTGTCACCCGCCGCCGCGTCCAGTTCGGCAGCGGTCGGGAAGCGGCCTAGCCCCCACGCTTCCTGGTTCCAGCCGCCGCCCAATATCCACTGCCGATTGCCGTTGCTGCGCGCATAGGACTGGATCGCGGACTGCGCGTCGCTCAACGACTTCGTGGTCGACAGGTCGAGTTCGAGCGCGCGATACCCCAGCGACATGACGTGCCCATGCGCGTCGATCATGCCCGGCATCACGATCTTGCCGGCCATGTCGCTGCGCCAGTCGAGCTTCTTCGGCGCCTTCTCGCCCTTCGGCACCAGCCGGACGACCTTGCCGTCCTTGTCGACCAGGATGCCGCCGAAGCGCACCACCTGTCCCCGCGAATCCAGCGCCACGCCGTTGACGTTGTCGATCAGGCCATCGGCCTGCGCGGTCCCGGCGAGCAGCAGCGCGGCAAGGGTAAGTGCCGCCCGCCTCACTTCGCGATCCTCCGCACCAGCGCGCTGGTATCCTGCCGCCCGCCACCCATCGCCTGCACCTGCGCATAGAATTGATCGACCAGCGCGGTCACCGGCAACGTCGCGCCGTTGCGCCGCGATTCATCGAGCGCAAGGCCCAGGTCCTTGCGCATCCAGTCGATCGCGAAGCCGAAATCGAACTCTTCCTTTGCCATGCTCGGCCAGCGATTGACCATCTGCCAGCTCTGCGCCGCGCCGCCCGACACAGCCTCCAGCACCTTGTCGAGATCGAGGTCGGACGCCTGCGCGAACCGCAACGCTTCGGACAGCCCGCCCAGCACGCCCGCGATGCAGATCTGGTTGACCATCTTGGTCGTCTGCCCCGCCCCCGCGTCGCCGACATGCACGATCCGCTGGGCATAGGCGGTCATCAACGGCTCGGCAGCGGCAAAGGCTTCGGCCGAACCGCCGCACATGATCGACAGCTTGCCGTTCTCCGCGCCAGCCTGTCCGCCCGACACCGGCGCGTCGAGCACCAGCAGCCCCTTGGCCGCCCCCGCCTCGGCCAGTTCGCGCGCGATTGCCGCCGATACGGTGGTATGGTCGGCAAACAGCGCGCCGGGCTTCATCGCCCCGAACACGCCATCCTCGCCCAGAGTCACCTGCCGCAGATCGTCGTCATTGCCGACACAGGCGAGCACCGCGTCCGCCCCGTCCGCCGCAGCCGCCGGCGTGTCCGCGACCTGGCCGCCATGCTTCGCCGCCCAGCCATCGGCCTTGGCACGGGTGCGGTTGTAGACAGTGACCTGATGGCCGGCGGAGATCAGGTGTCCGGCCATGGGAGCGCCCATGACGCCGGTACCGATGAATGCGAGTTTTGCCATGGGGCGGGGGTGTAGGAGGTAAGCGCGGGGCCGTACAGCCACCGGGCGTTCCAAAGGCAAAATCCACCCGTTTTCCGCTCGGTTCGAGCAGCTTCGAGCCTGTCGAGAAGCGTCCGTCGAGAAGCCGGTCGATCGGGCTACCCCCTCCCCGCCTTTTCCTTCGCGCCCAAATCGGCTACCCGCCCGCGATGGCTACCAACCCGATCGCTCCGCCCGCCCTGCCCCTCACCGTCGACGATGTTCGTGGCGCGGCGATGCGTATCGGCGGCTCGATCGTCCGCACGCCGACCCTTATCAGCCGCACCCTGTCCGACCTGACCGGCGCGACCGTCTATCTGAAATTCGAAAATCTTCAGTTCACCGCCGCTTACAAGGAACGTGGCGCGCTCAACACCCTGCTGCAGCTCGACGAAGCTACCCGTGCGAAGGGCGTGATCGCCGCGTCCGCCGGCAACCATGCGCAGGGCCTCGCCTATCACGGCAACCGGCTGGGCGTGCCGGTGACCATCGTCATGCCGCGCCCGACTCCGACCGTGAAGGTCATGCAGACGCAGAGCCACGGCGCGACCGTGGTGCTGGAGGGGGAGACGTTCGACGCGGCCTATGCCCATGCCCGCAAGCTGGAGGCCGAACAGGGGCTGACCTTCGTCCACCCCTTCGACGATCCGCGCATCATGGCAGGGCAAGGCACCGTCGCGCTCGAAATGCTGGCGGACGTGCCGGAGCTCGACACGCTGGTCGTGCCGATCGGCGGCGGCGGCCTCATCAGCGGCATCGCGACCGTCGCGAAGGCAGCGGATCGCCCGATCGAAGTCATCGGCGTACAGGCCGAGCTGTTCCCGTCGATGTACAACCGCCTGCACGGCACCGACATGGACTGCGCCGGCGATACGCTGGCCGAGGGGATCGCGGTCAAGCAGCCCGGCGGCCTGACCGCGCAGGTCGTCGCCGCGCTGGTCGACGACATCGTGCTGGTCAGCGAACGCCAGCTGGAAGAGGCCGTCAGCCTGCTGGTCCAGATCGAAAAGACCGTGGTCGAGGGCGCCGGTGCCGCCGGCCTCGCCGCGCTGCTCGGCCATGGCCAGCGGTTCAAGGGCAAGACCGTTGGCATCGTCCTGTGCGGCGGCAATATCGACACCCGCCTGCTCGCCAACGTGCTGCTGCGCGATCTCGCCCGCTCGGGCCGGCTCGCCCGCCTGCGCATCCGGTTGCAGGACCGCCCCGGCGCGCTGTTCCACGTTGCCAAGATCTTCCACGAACACACCGTCAACATCATCGAGGTCTATCACCAGCGCGTCTTCACGACGCTGCCGGCCAAGGGCCTCATCACCGACATCGAATGCGAAACCCGCGACCGCGCGCATCTCGACCGGCTGGTCGAGGGCCTGCGCGCCGGGGGGTATGAAGTGAGCACGGTCGAACTGGCATGACCGACGCCATCACCGGCGCCTGCCTGTGCGGGGCCTGCCGCTACCGCACCGACGCGCCGGTGATGAACGTGCGCACCTGCCACTGCCATCGCTGCCAGCGCGCGACCGGCAGCGCCTTTTACGCGCGGGTGATGGTGCCGCTCGCCTCGGTCACGATCGACGGGCCGGTGCGCTGGCATGACGGCGGCACCGGCGTCCGGCGGGGCTTCTGCCCCACCTGTGGGTCGATCATGTTTTCGGAACGGGCAGCGGCCGGCACGATCGGCCTGGCCATCGGCACGCTCGACCATCCCGAACGCTTCGCACCCACCGAACATATCTGGGTATCGGCGAAGCAGCCGTGGCTGGTGTTGGCCGATGGCGTGCCGCAATTCGCCGAAGGGCCGCCGGCCACCTGATCGCTTGCGGAAAATTCGCGGTTAACGCGCTTTTCGCCACGTCTTGTCATCGCCATATCCACCGCGTCATTCTATCGGGGACGCCCGATCCGAAGGAGCAATGGGTGACCGCGCCGTTTCGATTCCCCCGGTTCTTCGTCACCTCGCCCGCGCCCTGCCCCTATCTGCCGGGGCGGCAGGAGCGGAAGGTATTCACCGAACTGAGCGGCGACAATGCGGACGAACTGAACGAGGCGCTGGGCCGGATCGGCTTTCGCCGCAGCCAGTCGGTCGCCTATCGCCCCAGCTGCGTCGGGTGCAGCGCCTGCGTATCGGTGCGCGTCGTCGCCGGTGATTTTTCGATGAACGCGACACAGCGCAAGCTGATGCGCCGCCACGCCGATCTCGACATCCGCGCCTGCAAGCCATGGGCGACCGACGAACAGTTCCGCCTGCTGCGCCGCTACCTGACGGCGCGCCACCCCGGCGGCGGCATGACCGCAATGGACGAATCGGACTTTGCCGACATGGTTGAACATTCGCCGGTCACGTCCTGGGTCATCGAATATCGCGAGCCTGCCGTCGACGGCGTACCCGGCCGGCTGGTCGGCGCGTGCATCACCGACGAACAGGCCGACGGGCTGTCGATGGTCTACAGCTTCTTCGAAACCGACGACGACGCCCGGCCGGGCCTGGGCAACTTCATCATCCTCGACCATATCCGCCGCGCGCGGGCCAGCGGCCTGCCGCATGTCTATCTCGGCTATTGGGTGCAGGGATCGCCGCGCATGGCCTACAAGACGCGCTATCGCCCGCTGGAGGTGCTGGGACCGACCGGCTGGGCATTGCTCGACGATCCGGCCCCCACCGCGCGCGTCCCGGCATGAGCGCCGCGCTCCTCGCCCTAGCACTGGCGGTCCAGCCGGCCGCCGGGCTGGAGCAGCGCCGCGCGACCATCGTCCAGTTCGAAATCAAGCTGGCGACCGGCCTGTCGCCCGCGCAGGAGGCCGCCGCGACCGCGGTCTTTGCCGCCGACACCCGCACTATCCGCCGCTGCGCCGATGCCGGCACGATCGGTGCGCGGTACAAGGCGGAACGGCGCTTTTCGGGATCGATCACCGAACGCCGCAACACCGCGTTCGCCGCGATCCCGATCGACCTGCGCCGCGAGCTGGACAAGGTGCCGACCGGACACGCCACACGAGTCTTCGGATCGCCCGGCGTCCGCCGCGTACTGATCGCCTGCACTTTGCCGAAGGTGCCGGTAGCGCGACAGGGCACGGTGTAGCGCAGTACAATCGGCCTGCACTCGCACGACCGGCGGTTCGAGGTCGCTTACCCCACCCTCGCCATTCCCGCGAAGGCGGGAATGAATAACCCCAGACGCCAGCGAAAGAGTCGCAACGTCAGCATCGATAGCCTCCCGCCTTCGCGATAGTGACGGCGGATAGGATAATTCAACGGCACCAACACGAACAGGCACCCGACCCAAATGGGCCGGATGCCTGTTCGAAACCCAATATCGGACAGGCCGTCGGCCCGCCCGATGCCGAATCAGCCCTGACGGGCCTTGAAGCGGCGGTTGGTTTTGTTGATGACGTAGATACGCCCACGACGACGGATCACGCGGTTGTCCCGGTGACGATCCTTGAGCGACTTCAGCGAATTGACGATCTTCATGGGAACGGCTCTCAAACGGCAAAGAGGCCGCTCGCACGGCCGGAAAAGAGGCGTCCAGCTATCGCCACGCGCCCGCTTCGTCAAGACGCAACCGCTGCAACGCATCGAAACACTTGCGCAATGAACCCATAGCATCATCTGGCGCGTTATGTGCTTTGGATGAACCGTGGCTGTTTCGGGGTAGATGACATGAAGAAGGCGTTGGGTTTCGGACTGGCGGCAGTTGCCGCATTGCTGGCGAGCGGCTGCACCACCGGCGGATCGCGGGTCAGCCCGGTCGACGTCACCCGTTTCCACCTGAACCAGCCGATCGCGAAGGGCAGTTTCTCGATCGAACCGGTCCAGACCAACATGACCGCGACCCCTGAATTCCAGACCTACGGCAATGCCGTTGCGCGTGAGCTCGAAAAGCTCGGCTTTGCCCGTGCCGGTACGCAGCCGTCCGACCTGATCGTCGGTGTCGCCTTCACCCGCGGGACCAAGGGGTTCGTCGAAAAGCGCGCACCGGTATCGATCGGCATCGGCGCGGGCGGCGGTGGCGGCGGCTGGCGTGGCGGCGGCGTGGGCCTGGGTGGCGGACTCGGCTTCGGCCTGGGCGGTGGCCAGCGCGAGGTGATCGGCGCCGAACTGGCAGTCCAAATTCGCCGTCGTGCCGACAGCACCACCGTCTGGGAAGGGCGCGCGGTCACCGATTCGCTGGAAAGCACGCCCGGCGCGCAGCCGGTATTTCAGGCCGATCGGCTGGCCAATGCGCTGTTCCGCAACTTCCCAGGCGAGTCGGGAATCACTACGACGGTGAAATGAGCATCACCATCAACGCCGCGTTCGACAGCGGCAACATCCGCGTCGTCGCCATACAGGGCGATGTGATCGACCTCGATATCGTCGCCGATCACCAGTCCGACTTCTACCAGTGGTTCCACTTCCGCGTCGCCGGGGCGCGGGGGCGGACCCTGACCTTCCGCATCATCAATGCCGGCGGCTCGGCCTACGCCTTCGGCTGGCCGGGCTACCGCACCCGGATGAGCACCGACCGGCAGGCGTGGCGGCAGGTCGATACCGACTATGCCGATGGCGTGCTGACCTTCACCGCGACGATCGACACCGACCTCGCATGGTTCGCCTATTTCGCGCCCTATTCCATGGAGCGCCACGACGACCTGATCGCCCGCATTGCTACGCAGCCCGGCGTCGCCCACCGCGAACTGGGCCAGACGCTGGACGGCCGCGCGATCGATTACCTGACGCTCGGCGAAGGCCCGCTGCAGGTGTGGGCCTATGCCCGCCAGCATCCCGGCGAATCGATGTGCGAATGGTTCATGGAAGGGCTGCTGGAGCGGCTGACCGACCCGAACGACGCGCTTGCTGCCGACCTGCGCACCCGCATGACCTTCCACTGCGTGCCCAACATGAATCCCGACGGCTCGTTCCGCGGCCATCTGCGCACCAATGCCGCCGGCGTGAACCTTAACCGCGAATGGCACGCGCCCACCCCCGACCGCAGCCCCGAAGTGTTGTGCGTCCGCAACCGCATGGACGAAACCGGCGTCGACATCGCGATCGACGTACATGGCGACGAAGCGATTCCCGCCAACTTCATCGCCGGCTACGAAGGCATTCCCAACTGGACCGACGACCACGGCGCCCGCTTCACCGCGTTCGGCGCGGCATGGGCGGCGGCGACGCCGGAGTTCCAGACGAAGCTCGGCTATCCGGTGTCCGCGCCGGGTCAGGCGAACCTGTCGATGTCGACCAACCAGCTCGCCAATCGCTTCGGCGCACTCAGCATGACGCTGGAAATGCCGTTCAAGGATCACGACGAAAATCCCGATCCGGAATTCGGCTGGTCCCCCGAACGCTCGAAGGCGCTGGCGCATAGCTGGCTGGAAGTGCTGGCGAACTTTACGGCATAGACTCCTCTTCTTCGTACCCCCGCGCAGGCGGGGGTACGGAGCCACACGCACCATGGCTCGCCAATGCAACCCCGGCCCCCCGCCTGCGCAGGGATAAAGCCTATCTCCTGCGGCTACTCGAAATGCGCTTGCGAAGAGCACCGCCACCCGGTTCCTCTCGCGCACACTTTGGGCTAGGTGCACCGCAACAACAGCAATGGAGGCCCCATGCCCACGCTCGTCCTGATCCGCCACGGCCAATCGGCCTGGAACCTCGAAAACCGCTTCACCGGGTGGTGGGACGTGAACCTGACCGAGCAGGGCGAGGCGGAAGCCAAGGCGGCCGGCGAGCTGCTGGCCGCCAAGGGGCATGATTTCGACCAGTGCTTCACCAGCTTCCAGACGCGCGCGATCAAGACGCTGAACATCGCACTGGAATCGATGGGCCGCCTGTGGCTGCCGGTCGAAAAGGACTGGCGCCTGAACGAGCGGCATTATGGCGGCCTGACCGGTCTGGACAAGGCGGAGACCGCCGCACGCCACGGTGACGAACAGGTAAAGATCTGGCGCCGCAGCTTCGACGTGCCGCCGCCCCTGCCCGAAGCCGACAGCCCATGGGACCTGTCGGCCGACCGCCGCTATGCCGGGATCGACATCCCCCAGACCGAAAGCCTGAAGGACACGATCGACCGCGTGCTCCCTTATTGGGAAAGCCGCATCGCGCCCGAACTGAAGGCCGGCAAGCGCGTCCTGATCTCGGCCCACGGCAACTCGCTGCGCGCGCTGGTCAAGCACCTGTCGAACATTCCCGATGCCGACATCACCGGCCTCGAAATCCCGACCGGCCAGCCGATCGTCTACGAACTGGCGGATGATCTGACGCCGACCGACCGGTATTATCTGAACGAACGGTAAGGGGGCGTCGCCCTTCTTTCCTGGAAATCCGTTCGGTTCGAGCAGCTTCGAGCTAGTCGAGAAGCGTCCGTCGAGAACTTGGTCGTTTGGGGCACCCCCTTCTCGACTACGGTTCTCGACAAGCTCGAAGCAAACGGAAAATAACGGACTGGCGTGCAGCGTGTGGCGTGAGGGACGGGGAGAAACCCCTTTCCTACACGCCCCACCCCCGCCAAACTCCCCACCGGCCCCGCACCACGGCCAGCGCTCTTTGACACCACCGCCACAAACGCCACCCAAACCCACCACGAGTGTGAACTTTGTGAACTTTGGCCCCTGAATATGCCCGTACGGCATCCTTACGCTTGCCCTGTTCCCACCCCTTCCCTAAGCAGCGGCTCCCCCAAAAGCGTTACGGGCAGATAATGAACGACGGGACCGTGGTCGGCATCATCATGGGCAGCACCTCCGACTGGGACACCATGGCGCATGCCGCCGACGTCCTGACCAGGCTCGGCATTCCCCATGAAACCAAGGTGGTATCCGCCCACCGCACCCCGCAGCGGCTGGTCGAATACGCCACCAGCGCAGTGGCGCGCGGGCTGAAGGTCGTGATCGCCGGGGCCGGCGGCGCGGCGCACCTGCCCGGCATGGTCGCCTCGATGACCCGCCTGCCCGTGCTGGGCGTGCCGGTCGAATCGAAGGCGCTGAAGGGCATGGATAGCCTGCTGTCGATCGTGCAGATGCCCGGCGGCGTCCCCGTGGGCACGCTGGCGATCGGCAAGGCAGGCGCGATCAACGCCGGCCTGCTCGCCGCCTCGATCCTCGCGACGCATGACGATGCGTTGGCGCAGCGGCTCGACGCATGGCGCGCGGCGCAGACCGACGGCGTGGCGATCGATCCGCAATGACCCCGCTGCCTCCCGGTTCGACCATCGGCATCATCGGGTCGGGACAGCTCGGCCGGATGATCGGCGTCGCGGCGGCGCAGCTCGGCTACCGCATCCACGTCTATGCCCCCGACAGTGGCCCGGCGAACGACATCGCCTTCGCCCATAGCCGCGGCGCCTATGACGATATCGCCGCGCTGCAGGCGTTCGCCGCGCAGGTCGATGTCGTCACCTACGAATTCGAGAACATCGCCGCTGCCCCGATCGAGGCGCTGGGCGACAAGGTGCGCCCCTCCGCCCGCTCGCTGGCGGTCGCGCAGGACCGGGTGCGCGAAAAGAGCTTCGTCGAACAGTTGGGCGGCCGTCCCGCCCGCTGGGCCGAGGTCACCGACCGCGCCGCGCTGGACGCGGCGATCGCGACGGTCGGCTGCCCGGCAGTGCTGAAGACCACCCGCTTCGGCTATGACGGCAAGGGGCAGGCCCGCCTGCTCTCGCCCGCCGACGCCGACACCGCCTGGGAAACCATCGGCGGCGGCCCGGCGATCCTCGAAGCGTTTGTCGACTTCGAGGACGAATTCTCGATCGTCCTCGCCCGCGGCATCGACGGCGCAATCGTCACCTATCCAGCCCCGAAGAACGTCCACAAGGCCGGCATCCTCGACACCTCGACGGTCCCCGCCCCCGCGATCGAACCATGGC
The DNA here is from genome assembly GCF_001421355.1 of Sphingomonas sp. Leaf9. Taxonomy (GTDB): domain Bacteria; phylum Pseudomonadota; class Alphaproteobacteria; order Sphingomonadales; family Sphingomonadaceae; genus Sphingomonas. The sequence goes on from NZ_LMKC01000001.1 coordinate 417,350, forward strand.
GCACCGAGGCGGAGGCGCTGGCCGCCAAGGTCGCCGGGGCGCTCGATCATGTCGGCGTCCTGACCCTCGAATTCTTCTGCGGGCCGGACGGCGCGGTGTTCAACGAGATGGCTCCACGCGTCCATAATTCGGGCCATTGGACGATCGAGGGCAGCGAGACCTCGCAGTTCGAAAACCATGTCCGCGCCGTGCTGGGCCTCCCGCTCGGCAGCGTCGCGATGGCGGCCGCACGGGTCGAGATGACGAACCTGATCGGCGATGACGTCGATCAGTGGCCCACCCTGCTCGCGGAAGCCGGCGCCCACCTCCACCTTTATGGCAAGCACGAAGCCCGCCCCGGCAGGAAGATGGGCCATGTGACGCGGGTAGAACGGTAAGTCCTCCCCGGCACGGGGAGGGGGACCGCCGCAAAGCGGTGGTGGAGGGGGATCACCTCGCAGCGCAGCGCCAGCCGACACCCCCCTCCACCAGCCTACGGCTGGTCCCCCTCCCCGTTCCGGGGAGGAACCTTCAAGCCGCCACCCCCAGTTGCCACAGCACGAACGCCATCTCCTCGGCGGCTTCCTTCAGGCTCTCCCACCGCCCCGACTTGCCGCCATGGCCCGCGCCCATATTGGTCTTGAGCAGCAGCACATTGTCGTCGGTCTTGGTCGCCCGCAGCCGCGCGGCCCACTTGGCCGGCTCCCAATAAGTCACCCGCGGATCGTTCAACCCGCCCGAAATGAACACCGGCGGATAGGCTTGCGCGGTCACATTATCGTAGGGTGAGTAGGACGCGATCAGCTCGAACGCCGCCTTGTCCTCGATCGGGTTGCCCCATTCGGGCCATTCGCCGGGCGTCAGCGGCAGGCTGTCGTCCTGCATCGTGTTCAGCACATCGACGAACGGCACGCTGGCGACCACTGCCCCCCACAACTCCGGGTCGGAGTTCATCACCGCGCCCATCAGCTCGCCGCCCGCCGATCCGCCGGCGATCGCGATCTTGCCCTTGTCGGTAAAGCCCAGCTCGATCAGCCCCTTCGCCACATCGACGAAATCGTTGAAGGTATTGGTCCGCTTCTCCAGCTTCCCGTCCAGATACCATTGCTGGCCCAGATCGTCGCCGCCCCGGATATGGGCGATGGCGAACGCCATGCCGCGGTCGAGGAACGACATGCGGCTGGTCGAGAAGCCCGGCGGGATCGCATAACCATAGGCGCCATAGCTGTAGAGATAGAGCTTGCCCGTCCCATCGCGCGGGAAGTCTTTCGGGTACACCACCGAACACGGGATCGCGGTGCCGTCACGCGCGGCGATCTCCAGCCGCTCGGTCGCATATTTGGCGGGATCATAGCCCGACGGGATCGTCTGCACCTTGCGCACGGTCAGGCCGCCGCTGGCGACGTCATAGTCGTAGACCGTGCCCGGCGTGACCATCGACTCGTATCCGAGCCGCAGCGTATCGACATCGTACTCGGGATTGTCGCCCAGCCCGACGACGAAGCTCGCCTCCGGAAACTCGATCGGCCGCGCCGGCCCACCGGCGTAGTCATGCAGCCGAATCTGGTCGAGCCCGTCCAGCCGCCCCTCGACCACGAACAGCTTCGCAAAGGTCGTGACGCCGGTCATGTAGAAATGCGGGTCGGCGGCGATCAGCTCCTGCCAGTCGCCCGGCCTCTCCAGCGATGCGGTCGCCAGGCGGAAGTTCGGATGGGTGTCGTTGGTATGAAGGTAGAGCGTGCCGTCATGCTCCTCCACGTCATACTCCACGCCTTCCTCGCGCGCCTTTACCAGCAGCGGTTCGGCGGTGGGGTCGTCCGCCGGGATCAGCCGCACCTCGCTGGTGACGTGATCGCCCGCCGAAATGACCAGAAAGCGCCGCGACTGGGTTTCGCCGACCGACACGCGCCAACCTTCGTCCGCCTCGTGATACAGCTCGATATCCTGTTCGATCGGCGTGCCGATACGGTGGAGCCGGGCATTGTCCGTCCGCCACTGTTCGTTGGCGAGGCCGTAGAGGAACCCGCTCGAATCCGCCGTCCACACCAGTTCGGACAGCGTGCCTGGAATGACGTCCGCCAGCAGCTCGCCGGTGTTCAGGTCCTTGACCCGCGCCTCGAACCGCTCGCCGCCGTCATCGTCGATCGCATAGGCGAGCAACCGGCCGTCGGGGCTGATCGACAGCGCGCCCAGCCGGAAATATTCCTTGCCCTCCGCCAGCGCCGGTTCGTCGAGGATCAGTTCATCCGCGCCCCCCGCGACGGGCCTGCGCCACCAGCGGCGATATTCGCCGCCGGTCTCGAAATCGGACCAGTACCACCAGTCGCCATCGCGCTGTGGCACGGTGGCGTCGTCCTCTTTGATCCGGGCGCGCATCTCGGTGAACAGCGTGTCGATCAAGGGCTGGTGCGGTGCCATCACCGCATCGAAATAATCGTTCTCGGCCTTCAAATAATCGAGGACGTCGGCATCCTCAACCTTCGGATAGTTCGGGTCGCGCAGCCATGCCCATGGGTCGGACACGGTAATGCCGTGACGGTCATAGCTATGGGCGCGCTGTTCGGCGATCGGCGGAATGGGCTTGGTCATAGCCGCCCATGTGGGACGAAGCCCCATGGAAGTCGAGCGACCTTGTGGCTTTTGCCCGGCCGTTTCGGCTGATACGAGCAGTGCATGACCAGCCATACCGACCTCCTGTCCGCCCTTCGCGCCCATCTCGCCACGCTCGACCTGACCGGGTTCATCGTGCCGCTGACCGATGAATATATGAGCGAATATGTCGGCGACTATGCGCAGCGGCTTGCTTGGCTGACCGGGTTCAAGGGGTCGGCGGGCAGCGCCGTCGTCCTGCGCGAAACCGCCGCGATGTTCACCGACGGGCGCTACACGCTGCAGGTACGCGAACAGGTCGATGCCGCCGACTGGCAGTTCGTGCAGGTACCCGCGACCACGATGGCCGACTGGCTGCGGGCCAACGCCCATCCCGGCGACCGGATCGGCTTCGATCCGTGGCTGGCGACGGTCGGGTGGGTCGCGGCAACCGAAGCGGCGCTCGCGGATGTCGGCGCGGTACTGGTCCCGGTCGACGCGAACCCGATCGATGCACTGTGGAACGACCGCCCTGCCCCCTCGCCCGCGCCGATGACGGTGCAGGACGATGCGCTGACCGGCCGCACTTCCGCCGACAAGCGGGCAGCGATCGGTGAATGGCTGAGCGACCGCCGTGCCGATGCGGTCGTGCTGACCGCACTCGATTCGATCGCATGGACCTTCAACGTGCGCGGCAGCGACGTGGCGCATACCCCGGTGGCGCTGAGCTACGCGATCGTTCATGCCGACGGCACCGCCGAGTTGTTCGCCGAACCGGGCAAGGTGGGTGAGGACGTCGCCCGCCATCTGGGTAATGCCGTCACCGTCCGCCCGATGGCCGACTTCGCCGCCACGCTCGGCCAGTTCGCCGGCAAGCGTATCGCCGCCGATCCCGACCGCGCCGTCGCCGCGATCCACGATGCGTTGCGTCGGGGCGGCGCGACGATCATCACCGAACGCGATCCGACCGTGCTGGCCAAGGCGATCAAGAACCCGGTCGAAATCGCCGGTCATCGCAGCGCGCAGGCCCGCGACGGCGCGGCGATGGTCCGCTTCCTCAAATGGTTCGAGGAAACCGCCCCGTCGGGCACGCTGACCGAACTCTCGGCGTCCGACCGGCTGGAGGCGATTCGCGGCGAAACCGGCCTCCTGCGCGACCTGTCGTTCGACACCATCAGCGCGACCGGCGCGCACGCCGCCAGCCCCCATTACAAGGCGACCGTGGAGAGCAATGCGCCCATCCTGCCCGGTCAGCTCTACCTGATCGATTCGGGCGGCCAATATGCCGACGGCACCACGGACATCACCCGCGTCATGCCGGTGGGCGAGGTGTCGGAAGAAATGCGCGACCGCTTCACCCGCGTGCTGAAGGGCCATATCGCGATCGACACCGCCATATTCCCCGACGGGACGCTGGGCGGCCATATCGACGGCTTCGCACGGCGGCCGCTGTGGGAGGCCGGGCTCGACTACGCCCACGGCACCGGCCACGGCATCGGCGCCTTCCTGTCGGTACATGAAGGGCCGCAGCGGATCGGCGCGCCGAATTACCCCGGCGGGGGGCCGCTGGAGCCGCTGCGCGCGGGCATGATGCTGTCCAACGAGCCGGGGTATTACAAGGCGGGCGACTACGGCATCCGTATCGAGAACCTGCTGCTGGTCGTCTTGCGCGATATCCCCGGCGGCGACCTGCCGATGCTGGGGTTCGAGACGCTGACCTTCGTGCCGATCGAACGTTCGTTGATCGTGCCCGCGTTGCTCAGCGATGCCGAGCGGACATGGGTCGATGGCTATCACGCACGGGTGGAGGCGTTGCTGACCCCGCTGCTCGACCGCGAAACCGCCGCCTGGCTGGCAGCGAAATGCGCGCCGCTTAGCTGATCCGGATCCCGGTCGCGCCATGGCGACCGGCATTCGTATGCATCAATGCAATCGATTGTTGCATTTTTGATGGCGAGGGGCGACAAGCATGCCGTCGGCGATAGACCGGCATGCAAGGAGCAGGACCGACCATGGCGCCCCCGATGAAACCGCATTTGTCGCTGCCCCGCATCCTCGAAATGAATCTGGGGTTCCTCGGCCTGCAGTTCAGCTTCGGGCTGCAGCAGGGCAACATGGCGCCGATCTACAGCTATCTGGGCGCGAACGAGGCGCAGCTGCCGCTGTTGCAGCTGGCCGGGCCGCTGACCGGACTGTTGGTCCAACCCTTGATCGGCGCGCTCAGCGACCGCACCGATAGCCGCTGGGGCCGGCGCACCCCTTATTTCGTGATGGGCGCGGTGCTGTGTTGCCTCGGCCTGTTCTTCATGCCGTTGTCCAGTTCGATCCTGATGGCGGTGTCGCTGCTGTGGATTCTGGACGCCGGCAACAACATCACGATGGAGCCGTATCGCGCCTATGTCAGCGACCGGCTGAACGAGGATCAGCACCAGATCGGCTTCCTGACGCAGAGCGCGTTCACCGGCTTGGCGCAGATGCTGGCGTTCCTCACCCCCTCGATCCTGGTGTGGGCGGGGATGAACCAGGACTGGGTGGACACCCACAACATCCCCTATACCGCCCGCATCGCGTTCATGGTCGGGGCGGTGCTGTCGATCTCGACGATCCTCTGGTCGATCCTGCGCGTGCCCGAACTGCCGCTGACCCCGACCGAAAAGGCGGTGATTGCCGCCAAGCCCAAGTCGTTCGGCGCGACGCTGGCCGAAGTCGGCAGCGCGATCCGCGACATGCCGCCGGCGATGCGCAAGCTCGCGCTGATGAGCCTGTTCCAATGGTACGCGATGATGGCCTATTGGAACTACGTCATCTACACGATCGGGCGCACGGTGTACGACACCGCCGATCCCACCTCGTCCGGCTTCCATTCGGCGGTGCTGACCAATGGTGAGATGGCCGCCTTCTACAACGGCGTCGCCTTCCTCGCCGCCTTCGCCATGGTGCCGATCGCCCGACGCATCGGCGCGGCCCCGCTCCACGCGATCAGCCTGATCGCGGCGGGTATCGGCATGGTCTGCCTGCCGCATGTCACGTCGAAGGCGCTGTTGTTCCTGCCCGCTGTCGGCATCGGTCTGGGCTGGGCCAGCATCATGGGCAATCCGTACATCATCCTCGCCGGATCGATCCCGCCGGAGCGTACCGGCGTCTATATGGGCATTTTCAACATGATGATCGTCATCCCGATGCTGATCTTCTCGGCAACCATGTGGCTGTTCTACCAGCCGCTGCTGGGTGGTGATCCGCGTAACGTGCTGACCCTGTGCGGCGTGCTGATGTTCTGCGCGGCGGCCGCGGTGTGGAGCGTGCGCGAACGCAACGCCGATGGCGCACCGGTCGGAGCGGTGCGTTGAACCCCTTGCCCCACGCCCTGACCCACTGGCCCGCCGAACAGGTCGCGCGGATCGCCGCCGATGGCCCCGATCGCCTGCCCGTACTGGCACCGGCCGATATCGTCCCGATCGATCCCGACCACGACTTCTGGGACATGTGGCAGATCGCCCGTGCCGATGGATCGACGGTGATCATCGACGGGCGCAGCTACTGGTTCTTCCTCGGCACGCCGCGTTTCGACGATCCCGAGGCCCGCCACGATGCCGCGCGCATCTACCTGACCAGCCATGGCGACGATGGCTGGCGGCTACACGGCACGACCTTTCCCGACGACTTCACCCCCGGCAGCCGCGAATGGTCGGGGTCGACGGTGCTGGCCGAGGATGGCCGGACGCTGACGATGTATTTCACCGCCGCCGGCCGGCGGGACGGGCCGCACAGCTTCGAACAACGGCTGTTCGAGACGGTCGGACGCTTCACGGTGGCGGGCGACGATGCGCGAACCGAAGGCTGGTCCACGCCGGTCGAGAGCATCGCGGCGGACGGCACCTGCTACCGCATCGCCGATGAGGTCGTGGCGCCGCCCACCGGCATCAAGGGCTTTCGCGACCCCGGTTTCTTCCACGATCCGGCAACCGGCCGCGATCATTTGCTGTTCGTCGGATCGGCGGCCTGGACCGATGCGCAACTCGACGGGCTGATCGGCATCGCCAGCCGCGATCATGCCGCTGCCCCGTGGCAGCTCGCCACCCCGCTGGTCGACGCCATCGGCGTGAACAGCGAGCTGGAGCGGCCGCACATCATCTTGCGGGACGGCCATTACTATCTGTTCTGGTCGACGCAGGGCAAACGCTTTGCCCCTGGCCTCCCCGCCCCGACCGGGCTGTATGCGATGGTCGCGGACGGCATGGACGGCCCGTGGCGGCCGGTGAACGGTTCCGGCCTCGTCGCCGGCAATCCGGCGGCCGAGCCGACGCAGGCCTATTGCTGGTGGGTCACCGGCGAGGGACAGGTCGCCGCCTTCGTCGACTATGCCGGGCTGTACGGGGCGGACGCCAGCGCCGATGTGGCGCTGCGCCGCGACCGGTTCGGCGGGACTGCCGCCCCGTTCTTCCAGCTCGACTTTGCCGGAGACCGGGTGACGATCCGCGCTGCTACAGGTTGAGCAGCGCGGGGTCGCCGCCTTTCGCCATGATGTTGATCGAGGTCGAGCGTTCGGCGGCATAGCGCAGCAGCGCATCGGGGCCGCCCGCCTTGGGACCGGTGCCCGACAGCCCTTCGCCCCCGAACGGCTGCACGCCCACGACCGCGCCGATGATCGACCGGTTGACGTACACGTTCCCCGCCGGGACCAGCGCGGCGACCTCCTCGGCAAAGCGGTCTATCCGGCTGTGGATGCCGAGCGTCAGGCCATAACCGCGCGCCGCCAGCTTGCTCGCAACGTCCGCCAAATTGGCGGGATCGTAGCGATAGATGTGCAGCACCGGCCCGAACACCTCGCGTTCGAGAAAGTCGGGACTTGGCACTTCGGCGATGACCGGCGCGAAATACGTGCCATGCGCGTCGTGCCCACGCGTGTCGCCGCGGAACAGGATCGTCGCCTCGCGCTCCAGCCGCTCGACATGGGCGTTCAGCGCGTCGCGGGCATCGCGGTCGATCACCGGGCCGATATCGGTCGCCGGATCGGACGGGTCGCCGATGACCATGCAGCCCGCCGCCCCGACCAGCGTCTCGATCGTCGCATCCGCCGTATCCCTAGGCAAATACAGCAGCCGCAGCGCCGAACAGCGCTGCCCCGCCGAGCCGAAGGCGGAGAGCAGCACATCGTCGACCACCTGTTCGCGCAGCGCGCTGGTATCGACGAACAGGCCGTTCAGCCCACCGGTCTCCGCGATGAACGGCAGGATCGGGCCATTGCGGTTGGCGAGGCTGCGGTTGATCGCCCAGGCGGTATCGGTGCCGCCGGTGAAGGCGACGCCGGCGATGGCCGGATGCGCTACCAGCGCCGCGCCGACCTCCGCCCCGTCACCGGGCAGCAGCGCCAGCAGGTCGGGGTCAAGCCCGGCGGCGTGGAACAGGCGCACGGCTTCGGCGGCGACCAGCGGCGTCTGTTCGGCGGGCTTGGCGAGGACGGCGTTACCGGCGGCGAGTGCGGCGGCGACCTGTCCGGTGAAGATCGCAAACGGGAAATTCCACGGGGAGATGCAGACGAACACCCCGCGCCCATGGAGTTCGATCTGGTTCACCTCGCCCACCGGTCCCGGCAGCACGGTCGGCCCGGCGAAGCGGGTTTCGGCGAGAACGGCGTAGTAACGGCAGAAGTCGACCGCCTCGCGCACCTCGGCGACGGCATCGTTCAGCGTCTTGCCGGCCTCGGCGGACAGGATCGCGATGAACCGGTCCATCTGGGCATCCAGCGCGTCGGCCATGGCGCGCAGGAGTTTCCCGCGGGGAACCCCGCCGGCCGCGTTCCAGCGGGGCTGGGCGGCACGGGCCAGCGCGGCGGCGCGGTCGATTTCGGCGGGGGTGGCGGTGGTGACCGAGCCGATGGTGCGGCTGTGGTCGACCGGGCTGACCACCGGCGTGGCACCCGCACCGGGCAGCGTCTGTCCGCCGACGATCGGGCCGGCGTGGAGGGTGGCGAAGGTTGCGCGAGCCGCACTTGCGGTCGCGCGGACCGAGGCGATCGAATAGTCGCGGCCCAGCGGGTTGGCGCGGCCGGGATAGATGTCGGATGGGGACGGCAGGCGCGGATGTTGGCGCGGGGTTGCCGCCACCGCCGCCACCGGGTCCGCCACCAGCGTCGTCGCCGGCACTTCCTCATCAAGCAACGCATTCACGAAACTGCTGTTCGCGCCGTTTTCGAGCAGGCGGCGCACCAGATAGGGCAACAGCTCCTCATGCCCGCCGACCGGGGCATAGGCCCGCAGTATCAGCGAGTTATCGCCGATAGCTGCCGCCGCCTGTCGGTACAGGCCTTCCCCCATGCCGTGCAGCCGCTGGTGTTCGATCGTCACCCCGGCGCGGTCGGCCATGTGGCGCACCGCCATCAGGCTGTGGGCGTTGTGGGTCGCGAACTGGGGATACAGCGCCGGGGCCGCGGCGATCAACTTGTGCGCGCAGACCAGATAGCTGAGGTCGGTCGCCGCCTTCGACGTGAACACCGGATAGCCGGGATGGCCGGCGATCTGGGCGCGCTTCACCTCGCTGTCCCAATAGGCGCCCTTGACTAGCCGGACCATGATCCGCCGTCCGGTGTCGCGCGACAGCCGCTCCAGGCGATCGATCACGCCGCGCGCCCGCTTGCCGTACGCCTGCACCACGACGCCGAGGCCGGTCCAGTCGCCCAGCTCGCTCTCGCGCGCCAGCCGGTCGACCAGCTTCAGCGACAGGGCCAGCCGATCCGCCTCCTCCGCATCGATCGCGAGGTTCAGGTTGTGCTGCGCGCCGATCAGCGCGAGGCGCTTCATGCGCGGATAGAGGTCGGCGAACACGTCGTCCTCGCGCACCGCTTCGTAGCGGGGGCACAAAGCCGACAGCTTCACCGACACGCCGTGCCCCTGTTCGGGGGTGCTGCCCGGCGCGCGGGCGCTGCCGACCGCCTCGATCGCGGCGGCGTAGATGCGTTCGTAGCGTTCGGCGTCCTCGGGGGTGCGGGCACCCTCCCCCAGCATGTCGAACGAGCAGAGATAGCCTTCCTTCGCCGCGCGTTTCAGCGCCGCCTCGATGGTCGATCCCAGCACGAACTGGTCGCCCATGATGCCGACTGCAGCGGCCAATGCGCGGCGGATGACCGGTTCGCCCAGCCGGCCGGCGAGGCGCCGGATCGTCTCACCGATGCCCGCGGGGCCTTCCTCGCCGACCAGCTTGCCGGTCAGGGTCAGGCCGATGGTGGAGGCGTTGACGAACAGGCTGGACGACTGGCCCAGATGCGCCGCCCAGTCGGCGGTCCCGACCTTTTCGGCGATCAGCCGGTCGCGGGTCGCGGCATCGGGGGTGCGCAGCAGCGCTTCGGCAAGGCACATCAGCGCCAGACCCTCCTGCGTACCCAGCGAGAATTGCTGGAGGAACCCCTCGACCACGCCGGGCTTGGCGGCGGCGGCACGGGTGCGCTCGACCAGCTTTGCGGCGTTGGCGACGATCGCTGAACGGTCGGATTGGGTCAGCGGCACCTGCGCCAGCAGTTGCGGCAGCAGCACGGCTTCGTCGATGAACTTGTCGGCGTCCAGTGCGTCCCAATCGATCGCGGGCATTCGTCTCTCCATAAGCGGTTCGTCGGTATATCGCGGGTAGTGACGAAGGTGCTTCGTATGTTGGGTGGATTGGGCGATGGTTTTTTCGGGATATTGCCGATATCACACCCAATCTTCGGATCAGGTGGAAGAAGAAGCGGGACCCCGGATCAGGTCCGGGGTGACGTAGGGCGTGTGGCGGGGCGCGCCGCGACCAAGGGAGGACGGGATGGACCAGACCGATCGCAAATTGCTGCGCGTGCTGCAGGCCGATGGCCGCATCACCAACCAGGCACTGGCCACGCAATGCGGCATTTCACCCGCGGCCTGTTTCGAACGGGTGCGCCGGCTGCGCGAGAGCGGGGTGATCCGGGGCTATGCCGCGCTGCTCGACCCGGCAAGGCTTGACCGGTCGCTGCTGGTGTTTATCGAAGTGCTGCTGGATCGGACGACCGACGACGTCTTCACCGCCTTTGCCAACCACGTCCGCGACCTGCCGGAAGTGTTGGAATGTCATATGGTTGCGGGCGGTTTCGACTATCTTCTGAAGGTACGCATGGCGGATATGGACGCCTATCGCGCGTTCCTCGGTCGCACGCTGACCACGGTGCCGGGCGTGCGCGAGACGCGAACCTATGCCGTGCTGGAGGAGGTCAAGGCGACCACCGCGCTGCCGCTATGACCCCGCGCCATCCCGCTCGATCACCAGATACACCATCGTCTGGGTCAGCAGCATATAGGCGATTTCGCCGAAAGTGACCGGGCCGGCGATGCTGCCGGCCTGCCGCCCCTTCAAGCCGGCATAGAGATAATTCAGGATGCAGTTGCAGCTGAACGCGATCTCGCCGCGCGGATTGCCGAGATGCTCGGCAAATTCCTGCGGATAGTCCCCGATCGGGCGGGCAAAGCGATATTCGATCCCCTCGTGCACGGGGGCGAAGAAGGTGACCTTGCTCGACGCGTCATCGATCGCGGCGGTCGCGACGTTAATCATCGCGCCATTATAATCGGCGACCAGCGGCAGGCGGGTGTCGATGCCGTTCGCCGCGATGTGATCGACCAGCCGCGTCGGGGTGCCGTCCACCCGCACCCGTTCGACGGTGAAGCCGGTGTCCTCGACGAAGGTCAGCACCGGGCCGTCCATGTCGGGCGTGAACAGGTTGACGATATCGACCCGGGCAAAGGCATCGTCGGGCAGTGCCACGTGCAGCACGACAGCGGCATCATAGGCGCTGCGCCCGGTGCGGCCGTCGAACACCTTCGGACGCGCGGCCGGATTGGCATCGCCCGCAACACCCGTCACCCAGCCGACCACCGGGCGGCGGAACATGTCGCGCCATTCCAGCCCGTGTAGCGCGAAATCGCGGTGCACGTCGCTCTGCCCCGGCATCAGGACGATGGTGTAGCCATTGTCGGGGCCCAGCGCCGCCATGTCGGGCAGTGCGGCGCGGTCGAGCATCCCGACCCATGCGACCGATGCGATCGCGGGCATCCGCTGAACAAAGATGCGGTCGCGGTCGCACGCGCCCCCGGCCTCGGCGGTCATGAAATAGGGGCTGGTGCCCCCGATCCAGTCGCCGCGCGGCAGGGCGGCGAGCAACGGCTCTTCGGCAGCCAGGATGAGCGTGTCGCCCGCCTCCAGCATCGCGGCAACTTCCGCCACGCTGTACAGCGACCGGTCAGCCTGGTGCGGGTTCGGGCCGGTCATCGTGCTGTTCCCTGAAAGATGGTCGCAAAATCTTCGCGGGCGAAGCGGAGATTGTCGTGGAAGAAGGTGCGCAGTTCGGCGACCAGCGCGGGCCGATCGGCGTCGGGCCGGGCATAGGCATGCGTCAGGCGGATCATCAGGATACGCAGCGCGAGACATTTGTACGTCGGCCGGATCGCCCCCGACAGCAGGCCGTCCCAACGCGGGTCGTCGGTCGGCGGAATTTCGATAGTTGCCGTCATGCCCAATGGTCCTCTCGCCGCGAAAGCTATGCCGCGGAACGGTTAAAAACCGGTGTCCGCGTGACGCCCCGTTGCGGCCGGTGGCGTTTGCGGATCGCTTCGCCGCCACGACGCGTTTCGACCATTGCGTACGGACCGGGGCGTGATAGCCTCTCCCCTGCCCTCGCGCTGCTCGGGAGACGACACGATGGTTGCCGTTGCCAATACCCGCTATTCGGTCCTTGCCCTGTCCGACGGGACCCCGCCGCCTGCCTTGCAGGACGCGATCGAGCGCCTGCGCGCGACGTTGCTGCCGCTGGGACGCGAGACGCCGGCCGACCGCAATATGCTGGGCGCGCGAATCGACCGGTTCGTGGGCGATGCCGATCGGCAGGTGATTCTGCTGGCGCATGGTGCCGGCTGCCGCGCGGCGGCGTGGTGGGCGCGACTGTCGCCGAGCCATTATGTGCAGCGGGTGGCGGGCGCGATCCTGGTCGACCCTGAACTGGACGCGGGCAGCACCCGCTTCGCCTCCCCCGCAACCCTGTTGCCGTTCCGGTCGATGACGCTGGACCGCACCGGCCGGATCGAGGCGCTGGCCCGCGAATGGGGCAGCGAGGTGATGCCGGACGACAGCGCGACCCGTGGCGGCGGGCTGCTCCGGCTGATCGACCGGTTGAGCGGTGCGGTGGTCGCACATGACGTGCGGACGGCGGAGAAGCTGGCGGGAATGCGCTGACGCGAACGCTCGCGCGCCCTATCCCCGGCGGCGCGGCATCAGTGCGTTGCGCATCGCGAAGCTGGAGTTGATCCGCGTGACGCCGGGCAGGCGCGACAGGATGTCGGTGTGCAGCGCCTCATACGCCGCCGCCGATTCGACCGCGACGCGCAGCCAGTAATCGGACTGGCCGGTCATCAGCCAGCATTCCTGAATTTCGGCATGGCGGCGTACCGCGGCTTCGAAACGGGAGAGATATTCCTCGGTCTGCCGCTCAAGCGTCACCTGTACGATGACGGTCGCGCCGTGATCGGCCGGGTCGGCGCGGGTGACGACGGTATAGCCGCGAATGACGCCGCCATCCTCCAGCAACCGCACGCGCCGCAGACAGGCCGATGGCGACAGCCCGACCTCCGCCGCCAGTGCGTTGTTCGGTTTGCGCGCGTCGAGCCGCAACAGGTTCAGCAGCTTGCGGTCGATGGCGTCGAGATTCATTTTCGTTGCGTCCGTGCCGCATTTCGTTGCGTCGGAACGCTAATATGGCAGGACGTTCGACACAATCGCAAAACCTGCGACGGATTCGGCGCTACGCTGTTCGATGGAGAGACGAGGACCGATGGCATTGCTGACGATCGACCTGAACGCACTAACCGCCAATTACCGGATGATCGCGGCGCGCGTCGCTCCGGCGCGGGCGGCGGGCGTGGTGAAGGCCGATGGCTATGGATTGGGCGCCGTCCCGGTCGCCGATGCGCTGTATCGCGCCGGGTGCCGTGATTTCTTCGTCGCGCTGACCGGCGAAGCCCATGCGCTGCGCCCGACGCTGCCCGCCGATGCGCGGTTGTTCGTGCTGAACGGGATCGCGCCGGGTGAGGAAGCGGCGCTGGTCGATGCCGATGCGATCCCGGTGCTGAACTGCCCGGCGGACATTGCCCGCTGGGGCGCGGCGGCGCGGATCAACGGGCGGCGACTGCCGGCGGCGTTGCAGGTCGACAGCGGCATGTCGCGCCTTGGCCTGGCACCGGCGGAGGTGGCGGCGATCGCCGCCGATCCGCGGCTGCTGGCCGATATCGACGTCGTGCTGGTGATGAGCCATCTGGCGTGCGGCGACGAACCCGGTTCGGCGGCCAACGGGGCGCAGCGCGCGCGGTTCGACGAACTGGCGGCGATGCTGCCGCAGGCACCGCGTTCGCTGGCCAATTCGGGCGGCAGTTTTCTGGACGGCGGCTTCCATGGCGACCTCGTGCGGCCGGGCATCGCGCTGTACGGCGGTGCACCGCAGGAGGACCGGCCCAATCCGATGCGGCCGGTCGTCGCGCTCGATGCGCGGATCGTGCAATGGCGCGACGTGCCGGCGGGGACCGGCGTCGGCTATGGCCTGACCTCGGTCGCCGACCACGACCGGCGGATCGCCACGCTGTCCTATGGCTATGCCGATGGCTGGCCACGGATGCTGAGCAATCGCGGCGCGGCCTATGTCGCGGGGGTGCGCGCGCCGATAGCCGGGCGGGTGTCGATGGACAGCATCTGCATCGACGTGACCGATGTACCCCTCGACCTGCTGGTCGCCACGCCCCATGCCGAGCTGATCGGTCCGCACCAGACGATCGACCGGGTCGCGGCGGATGCCGGCACCATCGCCTATGAAATCCTGACCAGCCTGCGCCACCGCCATGCCCGGCGGATCGTGGCCTTGCGCGAACAAGAGGACGCAACATGCGGATCGTGATCCTGGGCGCGGGGGTGATCGGCGTCACCTCCGCATGGTATCTGGCACAGGCGGGGCATGAGGTCGTGGTAATCGACCGACAGGCCGGGCCGGCCCTCGAAACCAGCTTTGCCAATGCGGGCGAGATTTCGCCGGGCTATGCCTCCCCCTGGGCGGCGCCGGGCATCCCGGCCAAGGCGGTGAAGTGGCTGTTCATGCAGCACGCCCCGCTGATCCTGCGCCCGCAGCTGGACATGGCGATGCTGCGCTGGCTGGTCGCGATGCTCGGCAACTGCAATGCGCGCGACTATGCGGTGAACAAGGGGCGGATGGTGCGCCTGGCCGAATATAGCCGCGACCAACTGATCGAGCTGCGCGCCGCCACCGGCATCACCTATGACGAACGGACGCAGGGCACGCTGCAGCTGTTCCGCGAGGAAAAGCAGCTGGCCGGCATCGACAAGGATATCGCAGTCCTGGAGGCCGATGGCGTCGCCTACGAAGTGCTCGACCGCGCCGGGTGCATCGCCGCCGAGCCCGGACTGGCGGGCAGCAACCTGCCGCTGGCAGGTGGCCTGCGCCTGCCCGGCGACGAGACGGGCGATTGTTTCAAATTCACCAACCGGCTGGCCGAGATGGCGACGGCCGCGGGGGTCGAGTTTCGCATGGGCACGACCGTCCGCCGCCTGGTGCGGCAGGGGGACCGGATCACCGCCGTCGAAACCGATCACGGCACCGTCACCGGCGATGCCTATCTGGTCGCGATGGGCAGTTTTTCACCCAAGCTGGTCCGGCCGCTGGGCCTCAAGCTGCCGGTCTATCCGGTCAAGGGCTATTCGATCACCGTGCCGATCGTCGACGAAGCGCGCGCGCCGGTATCGACGCTGCTCGACGAAAGCTACAAGGTCGCGATCACCCGGCTGGGCGATCGCATCCGCGTGGGCGGCATGGCGGAGATTTCAGGCTTCAACAACGACCTGCCCGAAGCACGGCGGGCGACGCTGGAATATTCGCTGGGCAGCCTGTTCCCCGGTGCCGGCGACACGTCGCGGGCAAGCTATTGGAGCGGCCTGCGCCCGATGACGCCCGACAGCACGCCGGTCGTCGGCGCGACGAAGTATGGCAACCTGTTCCTGAATACCGGCCACGGGACGCTGGGGTGGACCATGGCCTGCGGGTCGGCGGCGGTCATCGCCGATTTGATGTCGGGCAAGCGGGCGGCGATCGAGACGGCGGATTTGTCGATCGCGCGGTATTGAGGGCTTCGGTCGGGAGAAGAAGAAGCGGGACCCCGGATCAAGTCCGGGGTGACGTTGCGGTTGGGGCTACCCCTACCCCAATAACGCCGTCAGCGCCGGGACGGTCAGCGGTTCGGCGCACAGGAAGCCCTGGTACAGCTGGCACCCCTCGGTCGCCAGTGCGTCGCGTTGTTCGACCGTTTCCACCCCTTCGGCGATGATCGTCAGGTCGAGCGAGCGGGCCATGTCGATCACGCCGCGCACCACCACCCGGTCGCGATGCGATCCGACGATATCCTGCGTCAGCCGCCGGTCGAGCTTCAGATAGTCGAGCGGCAGCGCCTTCAGATAGGCGAGGCTGGAATAGCCGGTGCCGAAATCGTCGATCGCGACGCGGCATCCGGCGGCGCGCAGCGTCGCGAGCAGCCCGGCCGCCTCGCCCAGTTCGGCGATCAGCCCGCTTTCGGTGATCTCGACGGTCAACCGGTCGCGCGGAAACCCGCTCGCATCGGCGGCGGCCAGCAGCGTTTCGGCGAAATCGGGCTGCGCCACGTCCTCGGCCGTCACGTTGATCGACAGCCGCAGCCGCGACAGCGGCGCGTCCCAGCGCGCGGCGATGCGCATCGCCAGATGCTGGACATGCGCCGACAGGCTGCCGGCCAGCCGCGCCTGCGCAGCGGCGGCGAACAGCAGTTCCGCGCCCAGCTCGCCACGGTCGGGATGATCCCACCGCGCCAGGGCCTCGACCCCGACGATCCGCCCGGCCAGCAGGTCGACCTGCGGCTGGAACCGGATGGTAACCTCCCCCCGGTCGATCGCACGGCGGACCTCGCCCGCCAGCCGTTCGGCGCTGTCCTCGGCCGGCGGCTCGTGCGGATCGTCCGAACGGACACCGGGCAGCTCCCGCTGTATCCGGCGGATCAGCTGCTCCCCCGTTTCGTCCCCCTGCGCGACGCCGCACGCCTGCCGCAACGCCAGCGACACCATCGTGCTGCCCGCGACGAACGGCCGCGCCAGCGCCTGCTTCAGCGCCTCCTCCAGCCCGTCGTCATTGCCATGCGGCAACAGCACCGCGAATTCGGTCCCGCCCAGCCGCGCCAGCGCCGCGCGGGCGACGCCGGCGTCGCGCACCGCCTGTTCGATCCGCCGTTCGACCGCACGCAACAGGGCATCGCCGACCACCCGCCCCTGTTGCCGGTTCACCGGATCGATCCCGGCCACCGCCAGCACGCGGATACCGGGACGCTCGCCGCCCTCGATCCGGCGATCGAGCCAGCGCTCCGCCCCGGCATGGTCGCGCACCGACCCCAGCGCCTCGCGCACCACCGCGCCGATATCGCCGACGCGCGCCAGCGGTTCGATCAACGCATGAAGCCGCCCGCTATGCCGATCGCGCGCGACATGCTGCACGACCCGCCCAAGGCCCGGCAGGTCATGGGCAAAGGCGGTGGCGGGCAGGTTATCGGTCAGCCGCCGGAGGCCCGCCAGCGCGATGCGACGCCCGTCCGGCCCCAGTGCCCGCAACAGCGCGCGCGGATCGCTGGTTTCGGCAAAGCCGGTCGCCTCCGCCAGCGCGGGCGTCAGTTGCAGCGTGCCGCGTTCCGCATCGTGCCGCCAGCCGAGCGGCGCCCCCGCCCCGGCCGCCGGATCGTGCCAGCCGCCGCCCATGCGCACGACATGGCGCTCGGCCGATCGCACCGCCTGCAACAGCACTTCGCCGCCGATCGGGCTGACCAGGATATGGGTCGCGCCGGCATCGTGCAGCGCGCCCAGCCGGTCGACATCGCCGCGCGACACCAGCACCAGCAGCGCATCGCCATGGCCGGCGATGCGCGACAATTCGGCGGTGGCGGCAATCCCCTCGTCGATCGCGCCGCGTGCATCGACGATCGCGATGGCCGTCCCGCTGGCGGCGACGCGCTGGCGCAGGCCATCGGCACGGCGGGCGGCAACGACGCGCCAGCCGGCCCGCGACAGGATGGCGGCGAGTTCGTCCCGCTGCCGAAACGACAGTACGAACAGCGCGCGCTGCTGCGCCGCCTCATGCCCCGACCATGCGGTCAATTCCCACCCATCGGCGCGGACTGTATGAAACCCTGCGCGCGGCGGCAATGGACCGTCCGTATGGTTCGGTCTTACAACATGACCGGCTGATCGCCCCGCCCCCCGCTCGGGACAGGGCAGGTTCGGCACGAAAAGCGCGCAGCCCCGGTCATTGCCATTCCGGGGTCGGCACCCTAGCTTTGCCGGTAATGTCCTGCGCCCCTTCCCTCATCGACGCGCATGGCCGTACCATCCGCTATCTGCGCATATCGGTCACCGATCGATGCGACCTGCGCTGCCGCTATTGCATGGCGGAGGCGATGACCTTCCTGCCGCGCGCCAAGCTGCTGAGCCTCGAGGAGATCGCGCTGATCGCCGAACGGTTCGTGGCGCGCGGGATCGACAAGATCCGCCTGTCGGGCGGTGAGCCGCTGGTGCGACGCGGCGTGACCGAACTGACCCAGCGGCTGGGCCGGATGGTTGGGAACGGCCTGTCCGAACTGACCATGACGACCAACGCCACCCGGCTGCGCGAACATGCGCCGGCGCTGGCCGCTGCCGGCATCCGCCGGATCAATGTCAGCCTCGACAGCCTCGAGCCCGACGTCTTTAGCTATGTCACGCGCCATGGCGACGTCGCGCAGGTGCTGGACGGCATCGCCGCCGCGCGTGACGCGGGCTTGGCGGTCAAGATCAACATGGTGGTCCTTAAAGGCCTGAACGAGGAGCATGTCGGCGACATGCTCGACTGGTGCGGGCGCGAGGGGCATGACCTGTCGCTGATCGAAACCATGCCGCTGGGCGCGATCGACGAGGATCGCACCGACCGCTTCGTGCCGCTGACCCGCGTGTTCGACACCCTGTCCGACCGCTTCACCCTGACGCGCGACAACCACCAGACCGGCGGGCCGGCACGATACTGGCGGGTCGGCGAACATGGCAACCGGCTGGGCCTCATCTCGCCGCTGACCGCCAATTTCTGTGCCGGGTGCAACCGGGTGCGGCTGACGACCGAGGGCAAGCTGTACCTCTGTCTCGGCCATGACGATCATGTCGACCTGAAGGATGCATTGCGCGAGGGCGGGATCGCGGCGGTCGATGCCGTGCTGGACGCCGCCCTGCCGCGCAAGCCCGCCGCGCATGATTTCCGTATCGAAACCGGGGCGGCGCCCGCCGTTGCCCGCCATATGAGTGTGACCGGCGGATGACCACGCGCCTTGCCCTGCTGGCCTCCCCCACCGCACAGGCGCGCGCGGCGGAGGAAACGCTGCGCGCCCGCTACGACTGGGTGGGGGTCGAGGATGCCGACCTGATCGTCGCGCTGGGTGGCGACGGGTTCCTGTTGCAGGTGCTGCACATGCTGCTGGAGCGGCGGCGGACGGTGCCGGTGTTCGGCATGAACCTGGGCACGGTCGGGTTCCTGATGAACGAATGGCGCATGGATGAGCTGGACCGGCGGCTGGGCCGGGCCAAGCCGTTCCGCGTATCGCCGCTGACCATGACCGCGACGACGATGGACGGCGAACAGCGCGTGTTGCCCGCGATCAACGAAGTCTCGCTGCTGCGCGAAACGCGCCAGACCGCGAAGCTGGAGGTATCGCTCAACGACCGGGTGGTGATGCCCGAACTGGTCTGCGACGGCATCCTGGCCGCCACCCCCGCCGGATCGACCGCCTATAACCTGTCGGCCAACGGCCCGATCCTGCCGATGGGGTCGGGGATGCTGGCGCTGACCCCGATCAGCCCGTTCCGCCCGCGGCGCTGGCGCGGTGCCATCCTGCCCGACAAGGCGCGCATTACGCTGCGCGTACTGGAGCCGGAGAAGCGCCCCGTCTCGGCCGTCGCCGACCAGCGCGAAGTGCGCGACGTGGCGCAGGTGGACATCGCGGCGGATCGGGTGCGCGACCTGACGCTGTTGTTCGACCCCGAACACGCGCTCGACGACCGCATCACGATGGAGCAGTTTGCCGGCTGAGGCGAGAAAGTGAAAATAACCGCTTGCAAAGCCCGAATCCGCTGGTAGAGACGCGGCCTCGCAGTTGTTCCCTGATAGCTCAGCGGTAGAGCTCTCGACTGTTAATCGAGCGGCCGTAGGTTCGAATCCTACTCAGGGAGCCAGCGACACCCCGGCACGACCGGGCGGACAAGGCGGGGCTGATGCTCCGCCTTTGGTCGTTTTGGGCTATGGCATTGGTGCATCTTGGTAAGGCCGCGTTCAGCAACGGCTAATCTGATGTACGGCACGGTCCATCGGCTCAAGTCCACGGACCCGAACCCCCGGCGGATCGTTTCATTCGCAATGGAACGACGCCATGGGTCGGTAGCCATGGCGGCATTGGAGAAACTGATGTTGCTGAACCCTACCCCGCGTGCCCGCCTGCGGGCGATCGGCACCACCCTTGTCGGGGCGCTGGCGCTGGCCGCCTGCGCGACGCCGACCCCGTATCAGCCCGCTTCGGGCTCGGGATTCTATCGCAACGGCTATAGCGACCAGCAGATCGAGCCGAACCGCTATCAGGTCAGCTTTTCGGGCAACAGCCTGACGTCGCGTGAAACGGTCGAGCGCTATCTGCTCTATCGCGCGGCGCAGCTGACGCTGGAGCGTGGCTATGACTATTTCATCATGGCCGATCGCGACACCAACCTGCGCAGCCGCACCTATTCGACGCCAGGCGTCGGTGGCGGCTTCGGGGGATGGGGCGGCGGCTTCGGCTTTGGCGGCTGGGGCCCGGCATGGCGCTATCGCAGCCCGGCGTTCGGCTGGCGCGCCTGGGACCCGTTCTGGGGCGATCCGTTCTTCGACCGCTCGGTCGATATCCGCACTGTCGACAAATATGAGGCGATGGCGGAAATCGTGCTGGGTCGCGGTCCCAAGCCCGGCAACAACGTTCGGGCGTTCGATGCCCGTGCGGTGCTGCAGAGCCTCGGGCCGAGCGTGATGGAGCCCGAACCGCGCCGGTAAGTGGCGTCTGGGTCTGAATTGCGGAAAGGCCGCCGTTCCCGTGGGGGAGCGGCGGCCTTTTTGCTGGGCGGGCCTGTCCGTGGAGGTTGGACGTATTGCATTGGCGGAGTGCGTTGGGGACGCTCGCATATTGGCAGCGACACCAGCCAGTCTCGTCACCCCGGACTTGATCCGGGGTCCCGCTTCTTCATCGGCCGCGGAAGAAAAGGGAGCGGGACCCCGGGTCAAGCCCGGGGTGACGGGGGGAGAGCGGTGGGTCGCCAACTGGCGATCGGGCCTTCGCCTCGCCAATAAGCGTATCCCCGCGCAGGCGGGGATCCAGAGCCGCAAGCGTCGTCGCCCGTGACCCTAGATCCCCGCCTGCGCAGGGGTACGCTTTAGCCGTCAACTATGGGACGGCGGCAGCCTTACGCCACCAGCACCCCATGGCAGTGCTTGTACTTGCGCCCCGACCCGCACGGACACGGCGCGTTGCGGCTGACGCGGCCTTCCCAGCTGGCCGGATCGTCGCCCAGTTCCTCGTCGGGCTGCGGGGCGGCCATCTGCAGCATCGGCACGCGGGTCGTTACCAGCCCCGGCGTGCCCTCCCCGCCCCAGCTGTCGTCCTCGCCGGTCAGCGGGTCGATATGCATCGTCAGGAAATCGGGCAGTTCCGGCAGTTCGGGCGGTGCCTGGAAATTGAAGTTCGCGTGCGCCATCGTGCGGGTCACGTCCTCGCGAATGCTGCCCAGCATCCGTTCGAACAGCGCGAACGCCTCCTGCTTATACTCGTTGATCGGCGTCTTCTGGGCATAGGCGCGCAGGTGGATGACGGCGCGCAGTGCGTCGAGCATCGCCAGATGCTCCTTCCAGTGATGGTCGAGCGTCTGGAGCAGGATCGACTTCTCGATCTGGGTCCAGCTGTCGGCATCCAGTTCGGCCGACTTGGCATCGACCAGCGCGTCAGCTTCGGTGCGGATACGCTCTTCCAGCGTTTCCGCGTCGAGGCCGTCTTCGTTCGCGACCCATTCGGCGACCGGCGCATCGACGCCCAGCAGCTCCTGCGCCTGTTCGCGAAGCCCCTCGACGTTCCACTGTTCGGGATAGCTGTCGGGCGGCACCGCGTCGCCGACGACGGTGTTGACCACCGCGTGGCGCATGTCGACCACGACGTCGCCGACCGCTTCGGCGTCCATGATGTCGGCGCGCTGTTCGTAGATGACCTTGCGCTGGTCGTTCATCACGTCGTCATATTCGACGACCTGCTTGCGCACGTCATAGTTGCGCGCCTCGACCTTGCGCTGCGCGGTTTCGATCGCGCGGGACAGCCACTTGCTGCCGATTGCCTCGCCATCCTCGATATTGTTGCGCATCATCTTCGCGAACAACGTGTCCGGCCCGAAAATCCGCAGCAGATCGTCGTCGAGGCAGAGGTAGAAGCGCGACAGGCCCGGATCGCCCTGACGCCCCGACCGGCCGCGCAGCTGGTTGTCGATGCGGCGGCTTTCGTGGCGTTCGGTGCCCAGCACGAACAGGCCGCCGGCATCCAGCACCTTCTGCTTTTCCTCGACGATCTCCGCCCGGATGCGCGCGGCGGCGGCGTCATATTCGCTCGTCCCCTCGACCAGATCGGGATGTTCGTCGAGCATGCGGAATTCGAGGTTGCCGCCCAGCTGAATGTCGGTACCGCGACCGGCCATGTTGGTCGCGATCGTCACCGCGCCCAGCCGCCCGGCCTGCGCCACGATATGCGCTTCGGATTCATGGTAGCGGGCGTTCAGGACCTTGTGGTCGACGCCTTCCTGCGTGAGAAACTCCGACAGCAGCTCCGACTTTTCGATCGAGACGGTGCCGACCAGCACCGGCTGCCCCTGCGACGCATGTTCGCGGATCTTCTTGGCGATGGCGCGGAACTTGTCGTCCAGCGTCTTGTAGAATTCGTCCTCTTCATCGACACGGCGCACCGGCACGTTGGTCGGGATCGAGACGACGTTCATCTTGTAGATGTCGAAGAATTCGGGTGCTTCGGTCGCCGCCGTGCCGGTCATGCCCGACAGCTTCGGGTACATGCGGAAATAATTCTGGAAGGTGATCGAGGCGAGCGTCTGGTTCTCCGGCTCGATCGTCACGCCTTCCTTCGCCTCGGTCGCCTGGTGCAGACCGTCCGACCAGCGGCGGCCGTCCATCATGCGGCCGGTAAATTCGTCGATGATGACGACCTTGCCGTCCTTCACGATGTAATCGGTATCGCGCTTGAACATCATGTTCGCCCGCAACGCCTGATTCACATGGTGGACGACCTGCGTATTTTCGAAGTCGTAGAGGTTCGCGCCGAACAGCAGCCCGGCATCCTCCAGCATCCGTTCGACCTTTTCCGTGCCGTCCTCGGTCAGCACGATCGCCTTCTGCTTTTCGTCCTTCTCGTAATCGTCGGCGCTCAGGCGCTTCACGATCTCGTCGACCGAGCGGTACAGGTCGGACTTGTCGTCGGTGGGACCCGAGATGATGAGCGGGGTGCGCGCCTCGTCGATCAGGATCGAATCGACCTCATCGACGATCGCGAAGTTGAACGGCCGCTGCGTCATCGACGCGCGGTCGAACTTCATATTGTCGCGCAGATAGTCGAAGCCGAATTCGTTGTTGGTGCCATAGGTGATGTCGGCGCCATACGCTTCGCGGCGCTGGTGATCAGCGATGTTCGGCACGATCACGCCGGTAGTGAGACCCAGGAAGCCGTACACCTGCCCCATCTGTGCCGCGTCGCGCCGCGCCAGATAGTCGTTGACGGTGACAACGTGTACGCCATCACCCGGCAGCGCGTTCAGATAGCAGGCGAGCGTCGCGACCAGCGTCTTTCCTTCACCGGTGCGCATCTCGGCGATTTCGCCCCGGTGCAGCACGATGCCGCCGACCATCTGCACGTCGAAATGGCGCATGCCCAGCACGCGACGCGCGGCTTCGCGCACGGTTGCGAAGGCTTCGGGCAGCAGCGAATCGAGCTTGGCGCCGTTCGCCAGCTGTTCGCGGAACTTCGGGGTCTGCGCCGCCAGCTCCGCGTCGGACATGGCGGTCAGCGTGGGTTCGAAGCCGTTGATCTTGTCGACGATCGACCCGAGCGATTTGACGTAACGGTCGTTGGACGACCCGAACAGCGATTTGGCGAGGCCACCGAACATGGGCGAATTTCCTTTGGGATCAGGCGTGCGCGCCGCGCCGAATGCCGGCGGCTGCGCAGAATGGGGATGGTCGAAAAGGCGCGGTTACGCGCTATTCGTGGGTGCGCAGCGTGCGTGCGCGCACCGCGAACCGGGGCGCGGGCGTCAGGAACAATGGCTGCGGATCGCGCGCGTAAGGCTGTACCGGCCGCGCGGCTGCGACCGACCCGCCCTCGACCACCGCGACCGCGATCTGTGCGGCGACGACCTGCGCCTGTGCGACCTGCCGCGCATTCGCGACTCCCACGCCGGGCAGCAGGCCGGTCAGGCCCGTCAGCAGCGCAGAGAGGAACAGCAGCAAACGCAAGCGATACGTCCAGACGGTTTGGTTTCGCGACGGGTCGCCCGGCGCATAGTGGCGAGACATAGGGACGCGGCGGGCCGGCGTCCAGCGGCGGTTGATCTACTTGACGGCAGATCGGCTTGGCAATCTCCAGCGCATTTCCCGTTGCCATACGCCAGCAGCGGCCTTTCCATCCGCGTCACGGGCCGGCTTGAAGCGCAATCGCGTCACCATCCCGCGACAGGTCGCCTCATCCAGTGTCAGGCCACCCGACTGGAGAATACGGCATCCTGCAACCCTGCCCCGCCGATCGACATCGATCGCAAACTTCACCACACCCTCTTCGCCGCGCCGAAGCGCCTCCGCAGGATAATCATCATCGGTCAACCATGTCGCGGGACCGACCCTTTCAGGCGGAGTCTGCGCAATCACCCCGCCACCCCAACAAAGCGTTGCAACCGCCGCGCCCATGCGTAGGAACCGTCGCATACTCATCCCCCTGCCCCGCTTACCGGCGCAGGCTAGACCGGACACAGCGCCCATGTCGACTGCCGTATCCCCGCTCGCCACGCCGTTCCCCGCGCTGCCGCCGATCGCGGGCGTGACGCTGCGCGTCGCGCGGGCGCGGTACAAGAATTGGGACCGGTGCGACCTGACCTTCGTGACGCTGGCCGAAGGCACGGCGGTCGCCGGCGTGCTGACCAACAGCAAATGCCCCTCGCCCGAGGTCGAATGGTGCCGCCGCGCGCTGGTGCTGGGCCGGGCGCGGGCGCTGGTGGTCAACGCGGGAAACTCCAATGCCTTTACCGGCGACCGGGGCCGCGCCGCTGTCGAGGCGATCGCCGCGCGCACCGCACAGGCGATGGAATGCCAGCCGTCCGACGTCTTCGTCGCCTCTACGGGCGTGATCGGCGTGCCGCTGCCGATCGACAAGGCCGAAGCCGGGCTGGACGCCGCCTTCGTCGCCGAACCCTGTGGCTGGGAAGCGGTCGCCGAGACGATCGGCACCACCGACACCTTTACCAAGGGCGCGTTCACGACGGCGAAGATCGGCGACCGCACGGTCAAGCTGTCGGGCGTCATCAAGGGGTCGGGCATGATCGCGCCGGACATGGCGACGATGCTCGGCTTCATCTTCACCGATGCCGCGGTCGATCCGGTGTTCCTGCAAGACGCATTGGAAGCAGCCAACCGGCGGACCTTTTCGTGCATCACGGTCGATGGCGACACCTCGACCAGCGATACCGTATTGGCCTTTGCGACCGGGGCGGCGGGCAACGATCCGATTGCGTCGTTCGACGATGACGGCGCGGATGCGTTCTCAGCGGCGCTGCACGAGCTGTGCCGCCAGCTCGCGCATCTGGTGGTTCGCGATGGCGAAGGTGCGACGAAGTTCATCGCGGTGACCGTCGAAGGCGCGGAGAGCAACGGCAGCGCCCACCGCATCGCGATGAGCATCGCCAATTCGCCACTGGTGAAGACTGCCATCGCCGGGGAGGACGCCAATTGGGGGCGGGTCGTCATGGCGGTCGGCAAGGCGGGCGAACCGGCCGAGCGCGACAAGCTGTCGATCCGCTTCGGCACGACGCAGGTGGCCGAGGGCGGGCTGGCGGTCGCCGGTTACGACGAAGCGCCGGTCGCTGCGCATCTGCAGGGTCAGGAGGTCGAGATCGGCGTGACCCTGCATCTGGGCGAAGGCCACGCCACCGTGTGGACCTGCGACCTGACGCATGGGTATATTTCGATCAACGCCGATTATCGTAGCTGAGCGCGCTGGGGCGGGTACTCGTCAACGCTGGATCAATAGCGGACAGGCTTTCAGCTTCTTCCCGGTCAGATCAGTGTAAATGCCGGTTCCAAGCGAGCATCATGGTCAATGCTCGGTATCGAGCGGCGTGATCGAGAGCATCTCGTTGAGAACGATCAGCCCCGGCGATAAATTGAAGTGCCCGTATCCCAGCATAGGCTCACGCTTCATGTCGACAGCCTGCCGCCCAACAAACCTGACCTTGTAAAGCCGCCCATAATACAGCCCCTTGCTGCCAGCGGGTTTGGTGAAAGGCGTCAGCGCTTCGTACGTATTGAGCCACGGTAGGCGATTGGTGGGGTTAAGATCGGCGCGACTGTTCGCGCCCTCTGCAAAAGCCTGTCCTTCGAACTCGTCGATCCAGATGCCTTCGTAGACACGCGGCAGGTCGAGATCGACACAAATCCGGTCCCCGCGATATACGAGATACTTGCGGCTGCCTTCGCCCGCTTCGCGAGCGCATGGAGGTACCCGCACGAGCCGCCGTAATTTGGCGTCCGGCGACGCTGCCGCCTGTAACAGCAGCGCCGCCAGCAACATCAACCCAGTTCGCCCTCGAGCCATGCCTTCAACTGGCTCTTGGGCCGTGCGCCAAGCAGGTCGGCGACCGGCTGGCCGTTCTTGAACAGCTTCAGCAGCGGGATCGACTGCACGCCCATCGACCCGGCGGTATCGGGGTTGGCCATGATGTCGACCTTGGCGATCGTCACCTTGTCGCCCAGTTCGTCGGCGATTTCTTCCAGCGCCGGGGCGATCATCTTGCACGGGCCGCACCAGTCCGCCCAGAAATCGACCAGCACCGGCTTGTCGGATTGCAGGACGTCGGCGGAAAAGCTGGCGTCGGTAACGGTCTTGGTCGGCATGATAATCTCCTTGGTTCGGCAATATCTATGGTCTGGGGGTCGGCACCTCAAGCTTCGCGGGGCAAGCTTTGTTCCCCCGCCCCCAAGCCGGGCTTGTGCGCAGCGACCACCGCATCGGGCAGTACGAACATCCGCGGGCCGGCGGTGTAGAGCAGCGCCGCCTCCACGCCGTGATCGGGAAAGATCACGCGGAGTGCCGCGGTATAGGCCGCCATCTGCCGCAGGTGATAGACCGGGATGTCGGCCACGTCGTCGGGTACACGTCGCCCGGTCTTGAAATCGACCACGCGCACCGTGCGGTCGCCGATGCACAGCCGGTCGACGGTGCCGGCCACCACTTGCGTACCGACCACGGCGGCGATCGGCGCCTCGGCCAGCGCGTCGGGGCCGAACAGGTCGGCAAAGTCCGGATCGTCGAGCACCGCCATCGCATCGCGCGTCACCCGGCGGCGCAGGCCGGCATCCGCCACGCCCGCCGCGCCAGCCAGCCAGCGTTCAGCGGCATCGGCCCGCTCGGCCCGCGGCAGGTCGGGCAGGCGTTGGAACAGCTGGTGGAGCAGCCGGCCCCGCTCCGCCGCCGCGCGCATCGTTGCGGTAGGCGGCGGGTCCGACACCTCGTCTTCACCCACGGCGGACGGGGCGAGCGGGCGCGGCGGGCGCGCCTCTGCCGGGGCCGGTGCGCGCAGCCAGGCGGGCGCGGGTGCGCCGACGACCGGTGCCGTGCCGGCCCGCGCCTTCGCCGCGACCGGCGGCTGCGGGGTCAGGCCGGTGAAGACGCGCTCGCCCTCCCCCTCCGCCACGCCCAGCGCGTCGAACGCCGCGGCGGCGGCGCTGTACCAGCTGAGCGGCGGCGGCACGCCCTTGTATTTGGCGGACGGCGCGCCGGCGATGACCAGCCGCTCCTCGGCACGGGTCGCGGCGACATAGAAGAGCCGCCAATGTTCCTCCAACTCGCGCTGGTCGATCGCGGCGAACGCATCGTCGACCGGCGTCCCCCGCTCAGCCCCGCGCGGGCGGAACAGCGGAAAGGCCGCACTGTCATGGCCTTCGGGTGCCCAATGGACGATATCGCGGCGGCTGTTGGTCGGGTCGATCGCGGCATCGGCCAGCAGGACCAGCGGGGCCTGCAACCCCTTCGACCCATGCGCGGTCATCACCCGCACCGCGCCGCCCGCACCGCCCGCGTCGCGCTTGATCTCCACCTCGCCCCGGTCGAACCATTCGACGAAGCGCTGCAGCGACGGCGTGGCGACGCTTTCGAACGACAAGGCGGCGTTGAGTAATTCGTCGATCGGATCGCGCGCCTCTTCGCCCAGCCGCGCGATCAGCTTGGTGCGTCCGTCCAGTTCACCCGAGAGCAATTCCTCGAGGAAGCGATAGGGCGTCGCGAAATCGGCGCGGCGCAGGATGCGCGACAGCGGTTCGACCGCATCGCTGTTCGTCTGGCGCAGGTGCCGCCAGAGGCTCCCGCCCTTGCGCAGCGCCCCGGCCAGCAACTGTTCCTGCGTCCAGCCGATCAGCGGCGAGACGAGCAGGCTGGCAAGACTCAGGTCATCGTCGGGCTGGAGCGCGAAGCGGATCGCAGCGAGCAAATCCTTGACCGCCAGCGGCGCATCGAGCCGCAGCCGGTCGACGCCCGCCACCGGCACCCCCTCGGCATAGAGCCGCGCGACGATCAGCGAGGCGAGGTCACCGCGCCGCTTGACCAGCACCATGATGTCGCCCGGCTGGAGCATCCGCCCCTTGGATTCCAGCGGCAGCGTGCCGATCCAGCCGGCGATCGCCCGCGCGATCTTCGCAGCGATCACCCGCGTCACGTCATCGACCCAGCCTTCCTCGGCATCGTCGGGGGTATCGACCACCGTCGGCGCCCACAGGGTCACGGTGCCGGGGCCGGGCACTTCGCTGTCATGGGTGTCGGGCGCGTCGATGCCCATCGCCGGTTCGGGCAGGGTGGCGATGGCGGCATCGACGAATTCCAGCACCGGGCGCGTCGTGCGGAAGCTGTGGGTCAGCGAGAGCGTGTCGAGTTCGCGCGCATCGCCATGATATTCGCTGGGCAACGCGGCGCGCCGTTCGAAATCGACATGCGCCGCGCGGAAATAGATCGGGTCGGTGCCCTGGAAGCCGAAGATCGCCTGCTTGTAGTCGCCGACGACGAACAGCGTCCGCATCCCCGCCGCGCGCACCGCGTCGCCGCTGAAGAATTCTTCCACCAGCGACCGGACGATCGCCCACTGCTGCGGATTGGTGTCCTGTGCCTCGTCGATCAGGACATGTTCGGTGCTCTGGTCCAGCTTGAAGCGCACCCAGTCGCCGATGCCGGGTTGCGCGAGCAGGTTCAGCGTCTCGCGGATCAGGTCGTCGAAATCGACCGCGCCGGCGCGCCGCTTGGCACGGACATAGGCATCGGCATAGGCGCGCCCGGCCGCCATCGCGTCGGCCAGCGCATCGGCATAGCCCATTTGCGCGGCCAGTTCGACCAGCTCGCCCGCGCGGCCGCCGACCACATCGGCCAGTTCGTCATAGTCCGGTTCGGCGGCGATCAGCTTGGCCGATGCCTTGCGCAGCGTATCCTCGGCCGTGAAGAAGATCTTGCGCACGTCGCGGACACGTGCGGCGCGCTCGGCCGAGGCACGCGCCAGCCAGTCCATGATCGCCGCATGGGTCTTCTTGCCGGTGGCCGTGCCCCAGCTGAGATTGGCGGCGGCCAGCCGTTCGAGCGCGTCGCAGTCGAATGCGTCGTCGCTGCACGCCTCTGCCAGCATCTCATCGACCGGGCCGGACGGCAGGTCGAGCGCGCGGCGCAGGAACGGCTGGAGGCCGCTTGGCAGCTCGGCCATCGCCTGCGGGCGCTTGGCACATTCGCGCAGGAAATTCTCGGCCGCGCCCTCACCCATGCGCAGCGACATGGCGGCGATGGCGTCGCCGATCCGGGTCGATCCGGTGCGCTGCTCCTCGACCAGCAATTCGGCCAGCGCCTCGCGTGCCATGCCCGCTTCCTCGCGCGCCTCCAGCGGGCGGAAGCCGGGGACCAGCCCGGCCTCGACCGGGAACCCGGCGAGCAGGCTCTGGCAGAAGCCGTGGATCGTTTGGATGCGTACGCCGCCGCCCGGCGCGTCGAGGACGCGGGCGAACAGCGTGCGCGCGCGCGCCAGTAGCGCCGGGTCGTTCACATCCTCGCCCAGCGCGAACAGGTCGGCCTTCAGGTCCGCAGGGGCGAGGCGGACCCAGCGCGCGAGACGGCTGGCGACGCGCTCGGCCATTTCCGCCGCACCGGCCTTGGTAAAGGTCAGGCACAGGATCGCGGCGGGATCGACGCCGCGCAGCAGCAGGCGGAACACGCGCGCCGACAGAACGTGGGTCTTGCCGGTGCCCGCCGACGCCGACAGCCACACATGGCGGTGCGGGTCGCTGGCCGCCGCCTGGTCGTTCTTCAACCGCTGGAGCGCGCGAACCTCACTCACGGCCATACCATTCGTCGCGGCGCATCAGCTGGTCGTAATCGGCATAGGCGGCATATTCGGGCACCAGTTTCGCGACGAATGCTTCGTCGCCGGTCAGGAAGCGGGCGACCGCCTCCTCGAAATGCCGCTTCGCGAGCGCGACGAACTCGGCGGTGGCGATCCGGCCGCCGGTGCCCGCGGCGTTGACCGGGGTGGTCATCTTGCCGAAACTGTCCTTGTCCTTGATGAGCGACCAATATTCGAACGCCGCCGCCGTGCCGCGCACCTGCGGGAAACAGCCGCGCTCGGCCATAAGCCCCAGCAGCCCCAGCTGCAGGCTGTAGCCGGCAGCGACTGCCTTGCCGCTGGGCGCCTTGCCGGTCTTGTAGTCGATGATCGCCAGCGTGCCGTCGGCGGCGCGGTCGATCCGGTCGGCCTTCCCCGACAGCTCGACCCCGGCGATTTCCAGCACGCCGTCGCATTCGACGCCCACGACGTCGCGCCCCTCGGCCAGCTTTTCGTGGGTCAGCGCCGCGACCCAGTCGATCGCTTCGCGCAGGCGCGGCACCCACAGCGCGCGCAGCAGCGGATGGGTGCGCGGGTCGTCGGACAGCGCCTGCAACCGCCGCCGCAGCTTCGCGGGGTCCAATCCATCCTCGCGTGCCCAGCGTTCCAGCACGCCATGCACCGCCGTCCCCCGCCACGCGGCGGTCGCATCGGCATCGACCGCATCCAGCGGCGACAGGCGCAGCATCCTCCGCGCATAAAAGGCGTAGGGATCGGCTTTCATCCGGTCGACCTCGGTCACAGAGATGCGGCGCGGGCGCAGCGCCACCGGCGGGCGGGGTGCCGGACGCGATGCGGCGGCATAGGTAGCGGGCCGGTCGATCGCCCGCGCCCAGTCGCGCAAATGCCCGGCGCGTTCCAGATTGTCGTCGAGCGCCTGCAACCGCAGCCACAGCCGCGACGCGATGGTCGGCGCGGTGGCATCGCGCGCGGCGCGGGTCAGCACGACATCGGGCGCGCCCATCGCCCCGGCAAAGTCATGCGCGGCAAGGCCGATGCGGCGCTCCAAGCCCGGCAGCCCCAGATCGGCGCGGATGCGCGGGGCGAGCCACGGATCGGGCGACGGCAGCGCGGGCCATACCCCCTCATTCAGCCCGCCGAGGATCATCAGGTCGGCGGTCTGCAACCGCGCCTCCAGCAGCCCGAGGATGGCGAGGCGAGGATGCGCACCCTGCGGCGGGCGTACCGCCACCTCGTCCAGCAGCGTGCGCAGCAGCGCGGGCAGGACGCGTGGGTCGACCAGCGGCGGGCCGATCGCCGCCTGTTCCTCCAGCGCGGCGATCAGTTCGGCAGCGGCGCGGCCTTCGGGCCGACTCCACGCCGCATCGCCGGCCAGCGTCGTCGCGGTTTCGCGCAGCACGGTCAGCAACCGGACCAGCGGCTGTGGCCCGGCGGTGAAGACCTCGGCCAGCGGGGTCAGCAGCGGGCAAGCAACCTCCCAGAAGCTCGCCGCCGCCGCGCGGATCGCCGAGTCGCGCGGCTCCCCCTCGCTCAGATGGCGGTCGATCCCGGCCAGTCCCGGCGCGGGCCGCGGCCCGCGCAGCGCCCGGTCGAGGCGACGGACGCCATCGAGCCACACCACCCGCTGTTCCGCTTCGCCGCTCTGGACCAGCGGATGTTTGAGCAGCGACAGCAGCGCAACCGGGGCGAACACCTGGGCCGCCGCCTCGACCAGCGCCAGCAGCAGCGTGCCCGGAGCCAGCAGCGACAGCGGCTGCCCGGCGGAATCGTCGACCCCGACGCCCCAGCGCGCCATGTGCGCCGCGACCCGCCGCGCCAGCATCCGGTCGGGGGTCACCAGCGCGGCGGTGCGGCCCGGCGTCTCCAGCGCCTCACGCAGTGCGACGGCGATCGCCTGCGCCTCCTCGGCCGGGGTCGCCAGCTCAACCATCCGCACGCCCGACAGGCGCCGGTCGGCGGCGGGGACGTCGATCCAGTGATGGGTGCGCTCGGCCGGGCTGAGCGCGGTGGCGATGGCGCGGCTGCGGGTCGGCGTCGCGTCATGCTCGCTCGCCGCCTGCCACCGCACGAATTCGTGGCGGCTGACGCCCATCCGGTCGAGCAGCAGCTTCAGGTGATATTGCGGATGGGTCTCGATCGACCGCCTGCGCCGCCCCGTCACCGGATCGGGCGCATGGGGGCCAAGCGATTCCCATGCCTCGTCCTCCATCGCGAGGTCGAGACCGGGCAGCACGACCATGCCGCGCGGAAGCCCGGCGACGCAGCGCTGGATGCGGGCGATGGCGGGCGCGTTGGTCGCGATGCCCGCCGCGCAGACTAACCCCTTGGGCGGATCGACCGCCCAGCGCGCGCCGAGCCGACCGAGCAGCCGGGTGCGCCGGTCGGCGAGGTCGATCCGCCCCAGCGCCGCCAATTCGCCCGGCCAGCGATCGAGCACGATGCGGAACAGCTCCAGCGAC
Source organism: Sphingomonas sp. Leaf9 (assembly GCF_001421355.1). GTDB lineage: Bacteria > Pseudomonadota > Alphaproteobacteria > Sphingomonadales > Sphingomonadaceae > Sphingomonas. The sequence continues at coordinate 450,154 of NZ_LMKC01000001.1, forward strand.
CGCTCCCAATGCGCCGATAGCGTTTCGTCGAGATCGAGGGTGCGCAAGCGCGCCGGATCGATCTCCTCGACCAGCAGCTGGTCGAGCGTCGCGGCAAGGTCACCCGCCAGCCGCACCGCCTCCGCCGCATCGACCGGGCGGCCGGCACGCTGGCGTTCCTCGGTCACCAGCCGGGCGAGGATCATCCGCCGGGCCAGCGGGTCGATCGCGGGCGGGATCGGCGTCTGATCGGCCGGGTCGGCGAAACTGCCGATCCCTTCGTCCAGTTCGGGATCGCCGATCGCGACCAGCCGGGGGAGCAGCAGCCCGCCACCGCTGGCGCGCACGAACGCTTCCTGCACCGTCCGCTTGGCGCGGTTGGTGGGCACCAGCACCATGCCCTGCGCCAGCGCGAGCCGGTCGCCGCCGAACCGGCGGATCAGCCCGACCGCCAGTGCATCGGCGAACGCCCGGTGGATCGGGATGGTGTAGAGGCTGAGGCGGGTGCCCTCAGCCATCGGCAAGGACGGCTTCGGTCATGCCCACCGCCGAAGGGGTGCCGACATCGAACCACAGCCCCTGATGCGCGACGCCATAGGCGCGCCCCGCCTCGATCGCGCGGTTCCAGAACAGGTTGGTCGAGAACGCACCCTCGGGCCAGTCGGCGATGATGCGCGGCGACAGGATCTGCACGCCGGTGAAGACGAACGGTGCCAGCCGGCCGGGCTTCCGGCGGCCGGTGATGCGGCCCGCCGCATCGATATGGAAATCGCCTTGGCCGCGGTGGCCATGTGCCAGCGCCTGCGGCACCAGCAGCAACAGCGCGTCCATCTTCGCGTCATCCCACAGGCTGCTGAGCAGCTTGATCGAATCGACCGGCCCATCGACCCACAGATTGTCCGAATTGACGCAGACGAACGGCTGGTCGCCGATCAGGTCGCGCGCCTGCACCAGCCCGCCGCCGGTCTCCAACAGCTTCGCGCGCTCGTCGGACACCGCGATGTCGATGCCCTTCACCCGGTGCTTGAGATGCGCTTCCATCGCATCGGCGAGGTAGTGGACGTTGACGACGGCGCGCTTGACCCCTGCCCCGCGCAGCCGGTCGAACACGTGATCGATCAGCGGCTTGCCCGCGACCTCGACCAAGGGCTTGGGCCGCATCGCGGTCAGCGGGCGCATCCGCTTGCCCAGCCCCGCCGCCATCACCATCGCGGTTTCGGGCACCGTCGCTTGCGGATGCGGGCGGATCGAACGGAGGGTGGTCATGCAAGTTCCTGCGGATCGCCGCGCTTGGGCGACGGGATGTTGAGATCGAACCAGCGCGCGACCCCGGCGAGCGCCGGATGGGTCAGGTCACGCTCCAGATAGCGCCAGACGCGCGGGCACAGCGCGCCATAGCGCGGCTTGCCGTCGCGCCGCCACAGCCGGGTGAAGATGCCGAGGATCTTCGCATTCCGCTGCGCCCCGAACAGGTGATAGGCAGCGTCGAACCCGTCCCCCGCGCCGGTCGATTCGCGGTAGCGGGCGAGCATCGACGCCTCGACCACCGCCGGCACGTCGCGCCGCGCGTCCTGTAGCAGCGATACGAGGTCGTAGGCGGGGTGGCCGGCCAGCGCGTCCTGAAAATCGAGCAGGCCCAGCCGCGCATCGTCGAGCAACATCAGGTTTTCGGCGTGATAGTCGCGCAGCACGGTGACGACCGGCATTTCCGGCAACGCGTCGAACGCCGCGTTCCATGCCGCGACATAGCCCTCGATATCGACCGACAGCCCCAGCGCATCGCAATACCATTCGATCAGCAGGTTCGCTTCGCGCAGGATGAATGCACGGTCGTACGGTGGCACGGGCGCGGGTTCATGGCGTTGCAGCCGCAGCAGCTGGTCGACGGCGGCGGCGTACAGCCGGCCCTCGCTTTCGGGCGCGGCGTCGACCGTCTCGCGCATCCGCATGTCGCCGAAATCCTCCAGCAGCATGAAGCCGGCAGCGGCATCGTCGGCCAGGATCGCGGGCGCCGAAAAGCCGCGCTCACCCAGCCATGCCGCCATATGCGCGAACTTGCGGGTATCCTCGGGCGGCGGCGCGTCCATCAGCACCGCGCTGCGCCCCGCCTCGATCACGCGGTAATAGCGGCGGAACGACGCATCGACCGCCAGCGGCAATATCTGCGCATCGCCCCAACCGGCGTCGGCAAGAAAAGGGACAGCCGCATCGCGCGGGTTCAGGTCAGCGGCCATCGCCCTTCCCAAGCGTCCGGCACGCGCGCTGTCAAGCGCCGCCCGCCGCCGTCGTCGAACGCGAGGCTCAGCCACAGCGCTTCCGGCCAATGGTCGTCGCCCAGCCGTTCGGGCCATTCGACCAGCAACAGCGCGTCGTCCGCTTCGTCCAGCCCCAGCTCGCGCGCTTCTTGCCGATCCTCGATCCGATAGAGATCGACGTGCAGGACGCTCAGACGCACTTCGGGCGGGTCATAGGGCTGGACGATGGCGAAGCTCGGCGACGGTGCCTCCCCCGCCAGCCCCAGCGCCGCCAGCAGCCCGCGCGCGATACTGGTCTTGCCGGCACCCAGCGGGCCCGACAGCGCGATGACGTCGCCCGGCCGCACCACCGCCGCCAGCCTCGCACCCAGCGCGTGCGCCGCCGCTTCGTCCGCCAGGTGCATCACGGCTCGCGCGGCAGGTCGATCGTGACCAGCGTCCCGACGCCCTTCTCCGACACCAGTTCGATCGTCCCGCCATGCGCCTCGACCGCCTGCCGCGCGAGCGGCAGGTCGAGGCTGAGCGCCCGTTCGCCGACCCGCGTCGCCCCGGCCTGCGCAAAGCGGTCGAACGCGCGCGCCACCGCATCCTTCGACATGCCCGGCCCGTCGTCCGATACCACGATCCGCGCGCGCTGTGCATCGCCATCGACATGCAGCAGCACGCGCCCGCCCTGCCGCAAGCCGCCGATCGCATGGTCGAGCAGATGGCCCACCGCCTGGCGCAGCCGCCGCGCATCGCCCAGCATCACGCCGGCGGTCGGCGCGATCTCGACGGCCAGCTCGACCCCCCGCGCCGCCGCCGCCGCTCGTGCCGCATCGGCCGCTTCGCCCGCGATCATCTTCAGCGGCACCGTGGCCCGCGCGACCGGCGTGCTTTCATTGGCAGTCAGGTCGAGCGTGTCGTCGATCAACCCGCCCAGCCGCTCGACCGACTCCAGGATCGCGTCGGTATAGCGCGCGCCATCAGCGGTCAGCTTGCCGGCATATCCCGCCTGCAACATCTCGGCGAAGCCCTTGATCGAGGTCAGCGGCGTGCGCAGCTCATAGCTCATCGACGCGACGAACGCGGTCTTCACCCGGTCGGCCGCCTCCAGCGCCTCGTTGCGGTCGCGCAGTGCCTGTTCCATCCGCCGGCTGTCGGAAATGTCGAGCATGGTCAGCAGTGCATTGCCATCGGGCAACGGCACCGCGCCAAATTCATAATGCCGCCCATCGGCCATCGCGAACCGGCCCGATCGCTGCATCCGCTGTTGCGTGGCGAAGCGGACCAGTTCGGGGATCAGCGCCGCCTTGCCCGGGCTGGCCAGACTCTCGGCGACCCGCTCAGCCAGCGCATCGACGCGCGGATGGCTGTCGAGGAAGGCGTCGTCCAGGCCCCAGACCTGCCGGAACTTCGCGTTCCAGATCTGCAACCGGCCATCGGCCGCGAACACGCCCAGCGCCTCGAACAGATTGTCGAAGGTCGCGGTGCGGACCCTGAGCAGCGTGTCGCGCGCGCTGGCCAGCTGCACCTGTTCGGTGCGATCCTCGAAGATCAGCAGCAGGCCGCCCTCGGGCAGCGGCTGCGCCACGACGCGCAGGTGCGTGCCGCCGGGCAGATGCCATTGTTCCTCGATCGCGCCCTCTGCCGCGCGGAACCAGTCGCGCCGCTCGGTCTTCCACCCCGGAAAGTCGCGAACCTCGGGCAGGCGCTTCGCCTCGCGCATCCGGTCCAGCACCCGGTCGAACTCGGGCCGGTCGGCCAGCCATTCGGGCTTCATCGCAAAGGTGCGGCCGAACGGCTGGTTATAGAAGACGAGCGTGCGGTCGGGCGCGAACTGCGCCACGCCCGCCGACAGCCGGTCGAGCATCGCGCGCTGTGCCTCGCGGCTGCGCTTCAGCCGGCCACGGGCCTCCTCGATCTCGTGCACGTCGATCGCGAAGCCGCCGGTGCCGCCATCGCGCAGCGGCATGTCATGGACGCGCAGCATCCGCCGTTCGCCACCGATCGTCGCGGGCATCGCCGCCGCCTGCGGCTGTCCCGTGTCGCGCGCGATCGCCGCGCTGGCGAGCGGCCCGCCCATGCCGACGCCCTCGACCAGTTCGACCTGCCGCGCGATCACTTCCGCCGCGTCACCCGCATCGACCGCGCGGACATAGGCGGTGTTGACCATCGCCAGGCGCAGCGTGTCGTCGCGATACCACATCGGCATCGGTGCCGCTTCGATCAGGCTGGACAGCGCGTCGAACGCGGCGCGATATTCCTCTGCCTCTGCGCCCAACGTCGCGATCTCATTATGAAATTCGGTCGCGTCGAAGAACCAGACGAGCACCCCGCCCGGCGTGTTGAGCGCCGCCGGTGCCCGGTCGCCGATTGCGAACAGCGACCGCGCCGAACCGGTCGCGCGGACGACGGTGCGGAACGGCTTGCCCCCGCGCAACGCGGCGGTGATCGCATCGACCAGCCGATCGGCGCTGCCCGGCTCCAGCCCGCTATCGGCATTGCCCAGATCGGCGACCGACGCCGGCAGGTCACTGCGCCCCAATCGGTCGGCCAGCGGCCGGTCGAGCAGCAGCCGCCCATCGGCGCGCACCACCATCGCCAGCGCAGGCGATGCGGACAACGTGGCGCTGAGCGAATCGAACATCGCCCCCGCCGCCGCCGCCTGCCGCCGTGCGGACAGGCCGGCCTGCAGCATCCACGCGCTCGCGCCGACCAGCAACGCCAGCACGACGCCGCTCAGGACGGCCGTCATCAGGGTCAGGGTAATCAAGCAAGCGCCTCGCGGGCAGACGATGGGACGGCAAAAATGGGCACGCCCCTGCCTAGTCGTTACGGCGGGCATAAAAAAGGGGCAGCGCCATGCGGCACCGCCCCTTTGTCGCATACCGGCGGCGGATCGCCGCCGCCGGTCACGACTGTCGTTACATCTTCACCCGCGCACCGGCGAAGAGATACCGGCCAAGATACGACACGGGATAGGTGATCGTACCGATTTCAGGCTTCTGCCCGAAGACGTTGTTGACCCCGCCGAAAAACTGGAACCGGTCGGTCGCGTCGACACTCACGAACACGTCGTGCTGCCACAGCGCCTTCAGATACTTGTATTCGGGTGCCACGACATCGGGGTTGCTCTGATTGGTCAGGTTCGAATAGCGCAGCGTCTTATCAAACCACGACAGGCCATAGTTGATCGTCACGTTTTCGATCGACCAGGTAATGTCGCTGTTGATGGTATATTTCGGCGCACTCGATTCACCGCGGCTGTCGGTCACGTCCGCACCCGGCGTGCCGATGAATTCCAGCTTGTCGAGATAATTGCCGATGACGCGGACGTTGAACTTGCCGATCGAGCCAGCGTCGAAATTGTAATTGACGTTCAGGTCAAGACCGGCCGTGCTGAACCGGGCGACATTCTGCGGCGTAACGGTGAAGCCGACGATATTGCCCGGATTGGCCGTGGCGGAGGCGACATTGGTCCGCGTGATCGAACGGCAGAACACGTTGTCGAGCGTCGCCTGGTCAACGCACAGGCGCGCGATCTCGCCCGGCGTCACGGTGTTGATCGCACCGCGCAGGTTGATGTCGTACCAGTCGGCCCGCACCGACAGCCCCGGAATGAATCGTGGCTGCAACACGGCGCCCGCCGTCCAGGTCGTGGCTTCTTCCGCGTCCAGGTTGGGATTGCCGCCCGAGAAACCCGAGATATTCGCCGTCCGGGCATCCTCGTACGTGGCGGGATTGGCCACGCCGAGGCCGGTCAGCAACGTCCGGCAATTCGCGGCGCGCGACGCGGTGCCGTTCTGGATTTCGCCAACGCTGCACGGATCGGTGATGAACTGGAACGTCTGCGACAGGCCGCTGAACAGTTCGCCGATGTTGGGTGCGCGCACCGCCTTCGAATAGGTGCCGTTGAACGTCAGGTCACGCACCGGCGCATAGGTCCCGTTGACCTTCCATGTGGTCGTGCGACCGATGGTGGAATAGTCGGACAGGCGGACGGCCGCCCCGAAGCTGAGCCGATGGGCGAACCGCGCGTCGCGGAACACCGGCACGTCAAGTTCGGCGAACCCTTCCTTCACGTCATACTTGCCCTCTTCACGACCGAGCGAGTTGGTGAAGGTCAGCCCCTGTGCCGCGAGCGGATCGGGAACGAACCGGCTCTCTTCCTTGCGATATTCGCCGCCCAGCACAAAATTGACCGCACCGCCCGGCAGCTTGAAGAACTGCCCGAAATCGCCCGAGACCGATCCCGACACGACATGCTGACGCAGGCGCGAACGATCCGTCGTGGTCGCCCGAACGAAATCAAGCGCAGCCTGGCTCGGCGCGCCGTCGCCGAACAGGTTGAGCGGCACGCACTCGCCGGGGCGGAAGGTCGTCGGGTTGACGACGCTGCGGCTCGCATAAGGCTGGTCCGGGCGCCAGTTGGGGTCGAGGTTCACGCGGCAGGTGATCTGCCCGTTGGCCGGATTGCGTACCGCGTCCAGCGCCGCATAGAAGCGATCGTTGTAGGTGTTGTTGACGTAGCGGTTCGCCACATTCGACTGGCCGAAAGTATACGACACCTCATAGCTGGCGTGATCGTTGATCTCACCCTTGGCACCTACGACCCCGCGATAGGTTTCGCGGGTGATCGTCTCGCCGCGCTGACCGATATCGAAATTGTCGCGCGTCACCAGCACACCGCCATTGCCCAGATTCGGCAGGCCCGCCGGCAGGAACGGATTGTCGTCCTTGACCAGCAGGTAATAGTCGAACGACGGCTGACCCAGCGTAAACGCCTTGTTGTGGGCGTATTTCGCATCGGCGAACAGCGTCAGCGCCGGCGACACATCGAAATGCGCGATGGCGTTCACGACATGCCGGTCGATCTGCGGCAGCAAGTCGTTCTGATAATCGGCGACGCGGGTGCCGCTGCCGCCCTGCGAAAAGCCGGGGCGCAGCACGGTGCCAAGCTGGAACGGGACCAGCTGACCCGCGCCGTTCACTATGTAATCGGGCTGCCCGTCAAAATCGACATCGATGCCGCCTTCACGCGCGGTATCGTTGTAGCGCACGTCGCGCGTCGGTACGTTGTCGGGGATGCCGTTATTGGCACCACCGGTATAGCCCGGCTTGAATTCGGGATCGTTAGGGTTGCGGTAGAAACCGACCAGATTCGACCCACGCAGCGCGCGACGATCGCGCGACTCCAGCCGGCTTTCCGAGCCATATTCATAGGCGACGGCAACATTGCCGCGACCCTCGGCAAAATTCTTGCCGACCGTGACCGCCAGCAACCGCTTGCCCGCATCGCCATATTCGGTGATCCCGGCCTGCCCACGCGCGGTGATCCCGTCGAAATTGCGCTTCAGGACGAAATTGACGACGCCGGTGACCGCATCCGCGCCATAGATGGCCGAGACGCCGCCGGTCAGGATATCGACCCGTTCCACCAGGTCGTTCGGGATCGAATTGATGTCGATCGCCTGGCTGCCCGGCACCGATGCCACGTGCCGGCGGCCATCCACCAGGACGAGCGTCCGCTCGGTGCCCAGATTGCGAAGGTTCAGCAGGTTGAGACCGGTCCCACCAATGCCGGCGCGGCTGCCCGAATTGTCGGCCGAGGTGGACGAGCCCTGCAATGCCGGAAAGCCGGTCAGAAAGTCGGTGAGGTTGGTCGTACCCGACTGCTGGATCGTTGCTGCACCCAGCGCGATGATCGGGCTGGGCGATTCGAAATCGGTACGCCGAATACGCGTGCCGGTGACGACGATTTCCTCGCCGTTGCTCGCATCGGCAGGCGTCTGTGCAGCGGGGTCCGCCGGGATCGGCACATTGTCGGTGGTGCCGGGCGCTGCGGTCTGCGCGACGGCGGAGGCCGACGCCATCAGCGCGGCGATGACAACGGCACTGCGGGCGACACCGGCACGCAGACGCGACGTTGACTGGTTCATGAAACGGACCCCTTTTTACAAGTTACGCGTATTCTTTATCGATACGCTCTCTTACAGGATTGCAACGCGTCGACATCGGTTCCGCCCCCTTGATACGACGTTTCCGTGACACCCGTTGCAAACGCGCAACAAAAAGGGCGGACACCCATCGGATGCCCGCCCCTTCGGCGCCAGTCTCGCAGCAGCGATCAGTAGCGGTAGTGGTCCGGCTTGAACGGCCCTTCGACCGGCACGCCGATGTACGACGCCTGCTTCTCGGTCAGCTTGCTGAGCTTCACGCCCAGCTTTTCGAGGTGCAGCGCCGCGACCTTTTCGTCGAGGTGCTTGGGCAGAACGTACACTTCGTTCTTGTAGTTTTCGCCCTTGGTCCACAGTTCGATCTGCGCCAGCACCTGGTTGGTGAACGACGACGACATGACGAACGACGGGTGGCCGGTGGCGCAGCCCAGGTTCACCAGGCGGCCCTTGGCCAGCACGATGATCTGCTTGCCATCGGGGAACTTCACCAGGTCGGTGCCCGGCTTCACTTCGTCCCATTCATAGTTCGACAGGGCGGCGATCTGGATCTCGCTGTCGAAGTGGCCGATGTTGCAGACGATGCTCATCGGCTTCATCGCCGCCATGTGCTCGGCGGTGATGACGTCGGCATTGCCCGTCGCGGTGCAGAAGATGTCGGCGCGGGTCACCGCCTCGTCCATCGTCACGACCTCGAACCCTTCCATCGCAGCCTGCAGCGCGCAGATCGGATCGACTTCGGTCACCATGACGCGCGCGCCACCGTTGCGCAGCGACTGTGCCGAACCCTTGCCGACGTCACCGAAGCCGGCGACGCAGGCGACCTTGCCGGCCAGCATCACGTCAGTCGCGCGACGGATCGCGTCGACCAGCGATTCCTTGCAGCCGTACAGGTTGTCGAACTTCGACTTGGTGACCGAATCGTTCACGTTGATCGCCGGGAAGGGCAGTTCGCCCTTCTTCGCGATCTCGTACAGGCGGTGGACGCCGGTCGTCGTTTCTTCCGACACGCCCTTCAGGTTCTTGACCGTCTCGGTCAGGTAGCCCGGACGCTTGGCGATGAACGCCTTCAGCGCGCGCTGGAACTCGACCTCTTCCTCGTTCTCCGGCTCGCCCAGCGTCGCGCCGGCTTCCAGCTTCGCGCCCCACAGCGCGAACATGGTGGCATCGCCGCCATCGTCGAGGATGATGTTGGCGGTTTCATCGCCCCAGTTGAAGATGTCGCCGACATAGTCCCAGTAATCGGCCAGGCTCTCGCCCTTGATCGCGAACACGGGAACGCCGGCGGCGGCGATGGCGGCGGCGGCATGGTCCTGCGTCGAGAAGATGTTGCAGGTCGCCCAGCGGACGTCGGCGCCGAGCGCGGTCAGCGTCTCGATCAGCACGGCGGTCTGGATCGTCATGTGCAGCGAACCGGTGATGCGCGCGCCCTTCAGCGGCTGCGACGCGCCGAACTCGCTGCGCAGCGCCATCAGGCCCGGCATTTCGGTTTCGGCGATCTCGATTTCCTTGCGACCGAAATCGGCGAGGCCGATGTCCTTGATGACGTAATCGGTCTGCTTGTTCGCAATGGCGGTGGCCATGGGATGCTCCTGCGTGGGGCCATGGGCGCACCCATGGCGGATGGCACGCCTCTACCCAGCCGGCCGTCGAAACGCAAATCCTATATAAAGATATCTTTATATGCTGGTGTCAGGCGGTGCCGGCCCCCAGTGCCAGCAGCCGCGGATCGATGCCCGCGCCCTCAAACCCGCCCCGCCACCGCGCACCCGTCGGCACGTCGAACAGCAAGGCGGCATCGCCCGCGACATTCATCCAGCCATGGCGCGACAATTCGCTTTCCAGCTGCCCCGGCTCCCACCCGGCATAGCCCAGCGCGATCAGATAGCGTTCCGGCCCGGTCCCTGCCGCGATGGCGCGCAGCACGTCGATCGATCCCGACAACGCCCATTTGCCCGCGACGTCGATCGTGTCCTGCCCGCCCCAGCTGTCGTCGTGCAGCACGAAGCCGCGCCGCGTCTCGACCGGGCCGCCCAGATGGATCGGCGCGTCGGGCGCCTCGCCCGGTTCGATATCGAGCTGCTTCAACAGCGCATGCAGCCCGAGGCCGTCGATCGTGTCGCCGATGCCGACCCCCATCGCCCCGTCCTCGTCATGGGTGCACATCGCGATCACCGCATGGTCGAAACGGCGGTCGCCGATGCCGGGCATGGCGAGCAATATCTGTCCGGCAAGGAATCGTGTCTGTTCCATCATGGTAACGACGCTAACCGCCGCTGCGGTCGAGCGCCATGGTTGAAAAGGTCCGCGTGCGCTCCCACGCTGCATGACGGCGCGCATGACGTGCCAAGCCTGAAGCGGAGACATTCATGACGATCAAGGTCGGCGACCGCCTGCCCCACGCCACGCTCGCCAAGGTCACGCCCGACGGGCCGGACCAGGTTTCGACCGAGGATTTCTTCGCCGGCCGCCGCGTCGCGCTGTTTTCGGTCCCCGGCGCGTTTACGCCCACCTGCTCGGCACGCCACCTGCCCGGCTTCGTCGATCAGGCAGCCGCGTTCCGCGAAAAGGGCGTCGACGAAATCGCCTGCACCGCCGTCAACGACGCGTTCGTCCTGTCGGCCTGGGCCAAATCGGCCGATGCGGGGGACAAGGTGACGATGCTGGCCGATGGCAACGCCGATTTCGCGAAGGCGGTCGGGCTGACGATGGACGGCTCAGCTTATGGCATGGGCACCCGATCGCAGCGTTATGCGATGCTGGTCAATGACGGCGTGGTCGAGGCACTGCACGTCGAGGCACCGGGTGAGTTCAGGGTCAGCTCGGCGGAAAACCTGCTCGCGTCGCTCTGAAACCATCCGTCGTTTCCCGCCGGCCGTAACGGAACCGGCGGCGACGGTTCGAGTTAGTTCGGTAGTTACGCAGCCATATCGATCAGGAAAGGGAACGTCATGACCTCCACGACGACCACCGACACCGCCAAGGACATCGCCAACGACGTCGCAAACGACGTCGCAAACGACGTTGCCGAAACGTCGGGCACGCTCGCTGAAAAGGCATCGGCGACCTATGCCACGGCCAAGGAAAGCGTGAGCGATGCCGCCGCAAAGTCGCGCGACGTCGTGGCCGATGCCGCCGCCAAGTCGCGCGACGCGGTGACCAGCGCCGCCAAGTCGACCGCCGAAACCGTGAAGGCGCATCCCGGCGCGACCGCCGCGGTCGTGGTCGGTGCCGCCGCCGCGATCGCGGGTGCCGCGTTCGGCGCGTCGAAGCTGATCGAAAAGAAGCGTGAGGCCGACGCGCTGCCGAAGGTCCCGCCTTCGGCCACCTGAACTTCACGTCAGCTTCTCCGTTCATCCTGAGTAGCCATTGAGCTTGTCGAAAGGGCGTATCGAAGGACCGTCGCCGCATGGTGCTTCGATACGGACCTTCGACAGGCTCAGTTCCTACTCAGCACGAACGGGCGGTTCGCTATCGCCCCCCTCTTGACCTGTCGCGGCGGAACGCCTTAGCCACGGTCGATGACGCAGGCTTCCCAAATCGTCGCCGAACTCGATCGGCTCTACACCGCCTCGGTCGCGCGCCTTCGCGCCGCCTTGGACCTCTATCTCACCGATGGCACGCCGCCGCCCTCCTCCGCGCGGGTCGACGGATCGTTTGCCTATCCCGAAATCCGGCTGACCTATCGCGGCAGCAGCGACCGGCCGACGCCGTCGCGCGCCTATGGCCGGCTGACCACGCCCGGCGACTATCGCATCAGCGTGACGAAGCCGGCGATGTTCGCGGCGTACCTAACCGAACAGCTCGACCTGCTGATCGAAAACCACGACGTGACCGTCGAAGCGGTGGCCGGGCGGCAGGAAATCCCATTCCCCTACGTCCTCGATGCCGGCCACGCGCTCAGCCTCGACGCCGTATCGGCGACCGAACTCGCCCGTCATTTCCCGGCGACCGAACTGGCGCATATCGGCGACGAGATCGCCGACGGCCTGTGGGTCAGCCAGGACGAGCACCGCCCGCTGGCGCTGTTCGATGGGCTGCGCACCGACTTCTCGCTCGCGCGGCTGCGGCATTACACCGGCACCCCGCCGGAGCATATCCAGCAGTATGTGCTGTTCACCAACTATCACCGCTATGTCGATGAGTTCGTTCGCTGGGCCGGGGACCAGCTGAAGCCCGCCGCCAATGGCACGCCCAGCCGCTACACCGCGCTGTCGGGCGCGGGCGGCGTGCTGGCGACCGCCGGCGACGATGCCGAGCGGATGGTCAGCGACAGCGCGTGGCGGCGGCACCAGATGCCGGCCTATCACCTGGTTGCGCCCGACGGCACCGGCATCACGCTGGTCAATATCGGCGTCGGCCCGTCGAATGCGAAGACGATCTGCGATCATCTAGCGGTCATGCGGCCCGAGGCGTGGCTGATGATCGGCCATTGCGGGGGCCTGCGCCCCAGCCAGCGGATCGGCGACTATGTGCTGGCGCACGCCTATCTGCGCGACGATCATGTCCTCGACGATGTGCTGCCGCCCGAAATCCCGGTGCCCGCCATCGCCGAAGTGCAGGTCGCCATGGCCCGCGCGGCGGAGATCGTGTCCGGCCAGTCGGGCGACGAGCTGAAGAACCGCCTTCGCACCGGCACCATCGTCACCACTGACGACCGCAACTGGGAACTCCGCTTCAGCCGTTCGGCGCTGCGCTTTTCGCTATCACGCGCGGTCGGCATCGACATGGAATCGGCGACGATTGCGGCGCAAGGGTACCGCTTCCGCGTCCCCTATGGCACGCTGCTCTGCGTGTCGGACAAGCCGCTGCACGGCGAACTGAAGCTGCCGGGACAGGCCAACCGCTTCTACGAACGCGCGATCAACGAACATATGCGCATCGGCATCGAAGCCTGCGAACAGCTGCGCCAGGAAGGCGCCCGCCTGCACAGCCGCAAGCTGCGCGCGTTCAACGAACCGCCGTTCCGGTAAGTTTTCCCACGTCGCCCCGGCGAAGGCTCGGAGATTCCGGCCTTCGCCGGGATGATGCATCAGGCAGCATCACCCGCGCACTGCGCAGCGCAACCCTACACCCGAAACCGGTCGGTCGGGATAGTGGCTTCCCCCGCCGCCGCGCTCTTGTGGAACAGCGCCTTATCCTCCGGACGGAACGCCCAGCGCCACAGGATCGCGAAATAGGTGGCGAGGATGATCGGGATACCGAACAGCATCTCGGCCCATTCGAACCGCTTGGGCAGTTCCATGATCGCCACGCCGATGATCGTCGCTGCCAGTACCGCCCACAGGAACGCCGGGCGGAAATCGCGCACGTTATGCCCCAGCAGCTTCGACAACAGCCCCGATTTCAGGATCGATCCCAAGGCGACCGACAGGCACAGCGCCATCGCCGGCCCGGTCGCCGCGTAATTCTGCGGCAGGCCAATCGAGCGCATCACGAACACCAGCGCAAAGCTCAGCACGACCTGGAAACTCAGCAGCCCGATCGACAGCATCAGGTTGCGGTGCCGCGCGATATAGACCAGCGCCGCCTCCGACACCGCGCCCTTCGCCGCCAGCACTTCGGCGACCAACAGGAACGACAACGCCGCCGCGCCGCTCACGAATTCGCGCCCGACCACGCCCATCACCCCGGTCGCCGGAATGCTGCCCGCCAGCGCCAGCGCGGCCTGTGCGGTGATGATCCAGAACCCGACCTGCCGCACCTGCCGCGCGACCGCGGCCTTATCGTCCGCCGCCAGGCTCTGGGTGATGACCGGGCCGAGGACAGGATCGAAACTGGTCTTCAGCTTCTGCGGCAGCGATGCGACCTGCTGCGCCATGTAATAGATGCCGACGATCGCCGGCCCGAACAACAGCCCCAGGATGAAGCGGTCGACGTTGCGCGTGCCCCATTCGATCGCGTCGGCCCCGGCCAGCGGCATGTTGCGCTTCACCAGCGCCAGCATCGGGCGCAGATGCGGCGACCAGCCATAGGGCAGGCCATAGCTGCGGATGAACGGCACGATCGACGCGACCAGTGCCGCCGCCATCGCCAGCACATAGCTCATGATGAGGCCGTCACGGGTCGAATAATAGCTGAACGCCCAGGCAGCGATCGAGATCGTCCACGGCTCCACCACCGCCCGCGCGGTCACCGCCGCCTTGACGTTCAGCCGGTAGGCCAGCGCCGCCAGGCTGACGTCCGACCACGCGATGGCAAAGACGATCAGCGGCAACAGGCGCTCGAACCCGATCACCTCGCTGTTGGGGTACATGATCTGCGGGAACACGAACAACACGGCGCTGGCCGCGACCGACAGGATGAACGCGACCGCCAGCGCGTCCCACACGACATGCGCGTGCGGCCGGTCGGTCGACGACAATGCCTGCGCCAGCCCCCGCTTCAACCCCAGTGTCGCGACCAGCGCGGCCAGTTCGACCACCAGCACCGCCAGCGCGAACCGCCCGACGATTTCGGGACCATAGATGCGGCCGGCGATAAACAGGAACGGCAGCCGCGCGACGAGCCGCAGGACGAATCCGAACACGTTCGTCCGCCCGCCCTTGGCCAGGGCGGCGATATCGTCGGTCGGCGGGGTCGGCGCGTCGGTCATGCGACGCGCGAAGGATCGATCATCGCGGCCTCATACGCGAGGGCGTGCGCTCCCCATAGCCCCCGTGTACGCTTTGGCCGCGGGGTGCGGCTTGCGGGCAACGGTCGTCGCCGGGAACGATCCGCCGCGCCGCGTCTTCGATCCCCGATGACCGATGGAGACGATCGATGAAGCCGTTCGCAACGATCCTGGGATTGGGCCTGCTGGCTGCCTGTTCGCCGCAATCGGCTCCCGGCAATACCGCCACCGATCCTGCGCAGGCCGGCATGTCGCACGATGCGATGGCGACCCTGAACGCCGGCGACTCCGATGCGACCCGCGGGTTCAAACAATCGATGGCCGACATGATGACCGACGCCCCGGCCTACACCGGCGATGCCGATGTCGACTTCATGCAGCAGATGCGCGTCCACCATGTCGCGGCGGTCGCGATGGCCCGCACCGAACTCGCCCACGGCAAGGATGCGCAAGCCCGTGCGCTAGCGCAGGCGGTGATCGGTGCGCAACAGAAGGAGATTGCTCAGATTGATGCGTGGCTGCGGCGACGGACCTCCGCAGGACAATAAAAGGCCACTGGCAGCGGCGCACGATCCGCGACAATATAGCAAATGGACCGCCGCCACCTGCTAGCGCTCGCGCCGCTACTTCCCTTCCTCGCCTCGGCACCAGCAGAGGCTTGCAGCTATGGCCTACTCTCCACGGCGATATCCGCACGGCGGCGGAAGATCGTCACGACTTTATTCCAACACTGGTGGGCGCGCGACCGGGCGGCCTTCTTGAAAGGCTTCACGGACATCGTGCGATCGGACGGCACGACGATGCCGCCAAAGGAAGCAAAGGCGCTGTACCCGTCCCGATCGGTGTCAGCCGCCACCATGTCGCTCTTCGATCGCTTCTTTGCCGATGACAGCAGGATTCAGCGGATTCAATGGACACTGGACACGCCTGCCGGAATGATCGTCGCCTGTAGCGAGTTCGACAAGGTTTATGACGCGAACGTACCCTGCTCACCGAAACCGGTCCTACACCTGTTCATGGTCGAAATGCCCGGTCTCACCCTTGAAGCCATGACCCATATGGCAATGACGGCGACGCCCCAGTCCGACGTCTTTCACCTATCGGTTGGGGATTAAAGATGCCGGGAGCGCCGCACCCTCAATGTGCCGCGCCCCAGCTCTTGCCCGTCCCGATCTCCACGCCCAGCGGCACCGACAGCTGCACCACCGGCTCGGCCGCCGTTTCCATCACCCGTCGGATCACCGGCGTCGCCGCCTCGACCAGCCCCTCGGGCAGTTCGAACACCAGTTCGTCGTGCACCTGCAACAGCATCCGTACCTCGCTTAAGCCAGCCTCGGCCAGCGCCGGCCCCATCCGTGCCATCGCGCGCTTGATGATGTCGGCACTCGTCCCCTGGATCGGCGCGTTGATCGCGGCGCGCTCGGCACCCTGCCGTTCGTGCTGCACCTTCGACTGGATGCGTGGGAAATGCGTCTTGCGCCCGAACAGCGTCGTGGTGAAGCCGGTGGTCCTGACGCTCTGCGTCGTCTCGGCAATATAGCGGTTGATGCCGGGGAAACGGTCGAAATAGCGATCGATCATCGCCTGCGCCTCGTCCGCGCTCACGTCCAGCCGACCGGCCAGCCCCCAGCGGCTGATGCCGTATAGGATCGCGAAGTTGATCGTCTTGGCCCGGCCGCGCGTGTCGCGGTTGACCTCGCCGAACAGTTCCTGCGCGGTGATGCTGTGAATGTCGTCGCCGCGCTCGAACGCCTCGCGCAACTGCGGCACGTCGGCGATATGGGCGGCCAGCCGCAGCTCGATCTGCGAATAATCGGCCGCGAGGATCACATTGCCCGGTTCGGCGACGAACGCATCGCGGATTTGCCGGCCGACTTCGGTTCGGATCGGGATGTTCTGCAAATTCGGATCGGTCGACGACAACCGTCCGGTCTGCGCACCGGTAAGGCTGTAGCTGGTATGCACGCGCCCGGTCGCCGGGTTGATCTGCGCCTGCAGCGCGTCGGTGTAGGTACTCTTCAGCTTCGACAGCTGCCGCCAGTCCAGAACCTTCGCCGCGATCGCCGCGCCAGGTGAGTCCTTGTCGGCGGCGATCCGCTCCAATTCGTTGACGTCGGTCGAATAGACGCCCGACTTGCCCTTGCGTCCGCCCTTGATCCCCATCGTCACGAACAGCACGTCGCCCAGCTGTTTGGGGCTACCGATGGTGAACTTCGTGCCGGCCAGCTCGTGGATTTCGGTTTCCAGCGCGGCGATGCGCGTGGAGAAATCCTCCGACAGCTTCGCCAGCACGCCGGCATCGACCTTGATCCCGGCCTGCTCCATGTCGGCGATGACGCGGACCAGCGGGCGATCGACCATCTCGTACACCTTGGTCGCCTGTTCGTACGGCAGCCGCGGCTTGAACCGACGCCACAGCCTGAGCGTCACATCGGCGTCTTCGGCGGCGTAGCGCGTAGCGGTCTTCAGGTCGATTTCGCCGAAGCCGACCTGCTTCTTCCCCGTCCCCACCACATCCTTGTACGCGATGCAGCTATGTTGGAGGTGGGTCGCCGCCAGCTCGTCCATGCCATGCCCGTGCAAGCCCGCGTCGAGCGCAAAGCTCATGACGATCGTGTCGTCATAGGGCGCGACGGCCAGCCCGGCGCGCGCCAGCACGATCATGTCGTATTTCAGGTTGTGGCCGATCTTCAGGACGCTTTCGTCCTCGAACAACGGCTTCAGCGTCGCCAGCACGGCGTCGCGCGGCAGCTGTTCGGGCTTTTCGGCGAACATGTCGGTGCCGCCATGGCCGATCGGAATGTAGCAGGCCCGGTTCGGGGCGAGCGCCATGCTGACCCCGACCAGTTCGGCGCGCGTCGCGTCCAGCCCGGTCGTCTCGGTATCGATCGCGACCCAGCCCTGCGCCCGCGCCTCGGCAACCCAGCGGTCGAGCGCCTCCTGCGTCACCACCGTCTCATACGCATCGTGATCGCAGGCCGGCTCGTCGTCCTGCGCGACCGGCGCGGCGGGGGTCTCGACCGGCGTGTCGGCGACCGTGCCGAGCTTGTTGAGCAACGTGCGAAAGCCATGATGCTCTAGGAACGCGCGCAGCGGCGCCTCCGGAATCCCCTGAAGTTCCAGCGCGTCGAGCGGTTCGGGCAGGGCGCCATCGCATTTCAGCGTCACCAGCACCTTCGACAGCCGGGCATTGTCGGCATGCTCGATCAGATTGTCGCGCAGCTTGCCCTTCTTCATCTCCGGCGCGGCGGCCAGCACCGCCTCCAGATTGCCATGCTCGTTGATCAGCTTGGCGGCGGTCTTCGGCCCGACCCCCGGCACGCCCGGCACGTTATCGACACTGTCGCCCATCAGCGCCAGCACGTCGCCCAGCTTGTCTGGCGTCACGCCGAACTTCTCGACCACATGTTCCGGCCCCAGCGTCCGGTTGTTCATCGTGTCGAGCATGTCGACCGACGGATCGGTCATCAGCTGCATCAGGTCCTTGTCGGCGCTGACGATCGTCACCGCCCAGCCCTGCGCCAGCGCCGCCTGCGTATAGCAGGCAATGATGTCGTCGGCCTCCAGCCCGAGCTCCTCGATGCACGGCAGGCTGAACGCCCGCGTCGCGTCGCGGATCATCGGGAACTGCGGCACCAAGTCCTCGGGCGGCGGCGGCCGGTGCGCCTTGTACTGGTCGTACAGGTCGTTGCGGAAGGTCTTCGACGATTTGTCGAGGATCACCGCCATGTGCGTCGGCCCGTCCGCCTTGTGCAGCGCATCGGCCAGCTTCCACAGCATCGACGTATAGCCATAGACCGCGCCCACCGGCTCGCCATGGATGTTCGTCAGCGGCGGGAGCCGGTGATAGGCGCGAAAGATATAGCCGGAGCCGTCGACGAGATAGAGATGGGGCATGGGGGCCAGATAGCAGCGCGGGCGAGCGGGCGCGAGGGGGGACCCGCTTGACTTCGCATGGGCGTACGGGCCAGATTTCGCGCACGGGCCAGCGCGGACGCCCGTTCAGGCGGGCCAACCGCCCAAGCTCCGCTCCATCGGCCGCCTGTGGCGGCCCCTAGGAGCGTACCCCATGGATACCACCCCGCCCCGTCCCCCTGCCCTGTCGCTCCTCGCATTGTTCGGCAAGTTCCTGCGCTTCGGCTGTCTCGCCTTTGGCGGCCCCGTGGCGCAGATCGCGATGCTGCGGCAGGCACTGGTCGAGGAGGAACGCTGGATCGACAAGGCGCGGTTCAACCGGCTGCTGGCGGTGTTGCAGATCCTGCCGGGGCCGGAGGCGCACGAGCTATGCGTCCATTTCGGCGTGCTGGCGCGCGGGCGGATCGGCGGGCTGCTCGCTGGCCTCGGCTTCATGCTGCCCGGCTTCTGCCTGATGCTGCTGGTCGGCTGGCTCTATGTCGGTGTCGTGCAGGGGAGCGGCGCGCCGGGCGGGCTGCTGCTCGGTATCCAGGTCGCGATCCTCGCCGTCATCCTGCGCGCGGTGGTGCGGATCGGGCAGCATGTCGTCGAGGACCGGTTGCTGGTCGCCATCGCGCTGGCGGCGGTCGCCGCGACGCTGGTCGGCGTGCCCTTCTGGATACCGTTGCTGGTCGGCGGCGGCGTCTATGCCGCGAAGGATCGTCCGGCCGTGGCCATAGCGATCGGCTTGTCCGGCATCGCCGCCGCCATCGCCGCGCTGACGATCAGCGCGTCCGCCCCGGTCGCATCGGCGGCGGCACCGCTGACCATCCTCGCGCTCTTCATCGCCGGGCTGAAGGGCGGGCTGCTGACCTTTGGCGGGGCCTACACCGCCGTCCCCTATGTCCGCGCCGATACGGTCGGGCGCGGCTGGATCGGCGACGCCGCGTTCCTCGACGGGGTGGCCTTTGCCAATGTCATCCCCGCGCCGCTCGTCATCTTCGCGACCTTCGTCGGCTATGTCGCGGGGGGCATCGGCGGCGCGCTGGCGATCACGCTCGGCATGTTCCTGCCCGCCTTTGCCTTCTCGCTGCTGTTCTTCGAACGGCTGGAGGGGATCGTCGATGCGCCATCGCTCCGCCACGCGCTGACCGGCGTGGCGGCGGCGGTCGTCGGGATCATCGCCGCGACCTTCGTACAGTTGGGCGTGGCGACCGGCGCGCGGGTGGACGCAACAATAACAGCGGCGGTGCTGTTCGCGGTCGCGCTGGCGATGGCTTGGCGGTTGAAGGGTGGCTGGGTAACGCCGGCCGTCGTTGCGGTCGGGGCGGTTGTCGGGTGGGCGCTGCTGTGACGCCCGCTTGACGGCGACGCCGGCGCGAAGAACACTGCGCGCGGGGGAGACAATCGATGCGTAACTGGATTCTGCCGCTCGCCGCGCTGCTCGCCGCGACGCCGGCCGCCGCAAAGGAATTGAAGGTCGGCCAGCCCGCGCCGCCGATCGAACTGACATTGGCCGACGGGACCAGGACCACCATCGCCGAACATCGTGGCGAGGTCATCGTCGTCAATTTCTGGGCGACATGGTGCGTACCCTGCCGCGCCGAACTGCCGCTGCTCGACGCCTATTACCGCCAGATCAGCAAGCACGGCGCCCGCGTGTTCGCGGTCACCACCGAAGGATCGGTGCCGATCTACAAGATGAAGGCACTGTTCGCCGCGCTGGCAATCACCCCGGCGAAGGGGATCAAGGGCATTTCGCGCGAAGTGCCGGCGGTGCCGACCAACTACATCATCGATCGACAGGGCGTCGTCCGTTACGCGAAGGCCGGGGCGATGGACCTCGACGATCTGAATCGCGAGCTGATCCCGTTGCTGCGGGAACCGGCACCGACGAGTTGAGGAGGTAGCCGCCGGGCTGGCCCGGCCTTGATCCGCGGTTCCGCTTCTTCGCGACTGCCCGGCATAAAAGACCCTTTCGAACAGAAACGGCCCCGGAATCGCTTCCGGGGCCGCTTCTGTTTCTGGTGGCCCGACGTGGCGAAGCCACGTCGTCGGTCCTTGCTTATAGCAAGGCCGGCCGGGCGAGCCTTTAGGCTCGGCCGAGCTTACGCTGCGGCCTTGGCCCGGCTCGCCTTCTTCCGCTCATGCGGGTCCAGATGGCGCTTGCGCAGACGGATGTTCTTCGGCGTCACCTCGACCATCTCGTCGTCGTCGATATAGGCAATCGCCTGTTCCAGCGTCATCTTCTTCGGCGGGGTCAGGCGGATCGCGTCGTCCTTGCCGCCCGATGCGCGGAAGTTCGTCAGCTGCTTCGCCTTCATCGGATTGACCTCGAGGTCATCCGTCTTGGCGTTCTCGCCGATGATCATGCCTTCGTACAGCGCTTCGCCGTGGCCGACGAACAGGATGCCGCGCTCTTCGAGCGGACCCAGTGCATAGCCCTGCGCTTCGCCAGCGCCGTTCGAGATCAGCACGCCGTTCTTGCGGCCTTCGATCTGGCCCTTGTGCGGGCCATACTTCTCGAACAGCCGGTTCATGATGCCGGTACCGCGCGTGTCCGACAGGAACTCGCCGTGATAGCCGATCATGCCACGCGACGGTGCCGAGAAGGTGATGCGCGTCTTGCCGCCACCCGACGGGCGCATGTCGGTCATCTCGGCCTTGCGCAGGTTCATCTTCTCGACGACCGTGCCCGAATATTCCTCGTCCACGTCGATGATGACGGTTTCGTACGGCTCGGTCTTCTTGCCGTCCTCGTCCTCGCCGAACAGCACGCGCGGGCGGCTGATGCCCAGCTCGAACCCTTCGCGGCGCATCGTTTCGATCAGCACGCCCAGCTGCAATTCGCCGCGACCCGCGACTTCGTAGCTGTCGCGATCGGCCGCTTCGGTCACCTTCACGGCGACGTTCGATTCGGCTTCGCGGAACAGGCGGTCGCGGATCATGCGCGACGTGACCTTGGTGCCTTCACGGCCCGCCATCGGCGAATCGTTGACGGCGAAGCGCATCGACAGCGTCGGCGGATCGATCGGCTGCGCGTGCAGCGGCTCGGTGACCTGCGGGTCGCAGATCGTGTTCGACACGGTCGCGACGGTCAGGCCGGCCAGCGAGATGATGTCGCCTGCCTTGGCTTCGTCGACCGGCACGCGGTCGAGGCCGCGGAACGACATGATCTTCGACGCGCGGCCGGTTTCGACGATGTTGCCGTCGTTATCCAGCGCGTGGATCGGCTGGTTCAGCTTCACCGTGCCCGAATTGACGCGGCCGGTCAGGATGCGGCCGAGGAAGTTGTCGCGGTCCAGCAGCGTGACGAGGAAGGTGAACGGAACGTCCTCCACTTCCACCTTGGGCGCCGGAACGTGGCTGACGATCGTCTCGAACATCGGGATCAGCGTGCCTTCGCGCGCGTCCATGTCGGTCGAGGCATAGCCGTTGCGACCCGACGCATAGAGCACCGGGAAATCGAGCTGTTCGTCGTTGGCGTCCAGCGACACGAACAGGTCGAACACTTCGTCCAGCACTTCCTGGATACGCGCGTCGCTGCGGTCGACCTTGTTGACCACGACGATCGGCTTCAGGCCCAGCGCCAGCGCCTTGCCGGTCACGAACTTCGTCTGCGGCATCGCGCCTTCCGACGAATCGACCAGCAGGACGACGCCGTCGACCATCGACAGGATGCGCTCGACTTCGCCACCGAAATCGGCGTGGCCGGGGGTGTCGACGATGTTGATGCGGATCGATTCATCGCTGCCCGGCGGGGTCCAGTCGACCGAGGTCGGCTTGGCGAGAATGGTGATCCCGCGCTCCTTTTCGAGGTCGTTCGAATCCATCGCGCGCTCTTCGACGCGCTGGTTGTCGCGGAACGTGCCGGACTGACGGAACAACTGATCGACGAGCGTGGTTTTGCCGTGATCGACGTGGGCGATGATCGCCACGTTGCGAAGGCTCATGGTATTTCCTGGATCATGCGGGAGTGCAATTGGCCGCGCGCTTAGCGTATTTCCTTGGAAACCGGAAGTCCCCCGTTCGCTGCGCTGCGGCGAGCTGCACGGCCTGTCGGTGCCGCCGCCATTGCAACTGGGCCGTGTATTATCTACCTACCACAGTTGTATCGAGTGGCCTCCGCATGGCATCAAGCGGGCCCAAGTGGAGGATATATGGCGACGCAGACTGAAGAACCCGCTCTGGTGCTGACCCCGCCCGATCCGGTACCGACCGTCGCGCCGGCCAAGGCCGCCGGACTGGTGCCCGTCGACGATACCAAGCGCACCGAACTGCAGCGCCGCGTCGACGACTTCATCGACCAGCTGGTGGCGCAGGACGCCAATTCGCCCGAATTCGGCAAGCGGGTCGATGCGATCAGCAACCTGGGCGCCCGTGAAATCCGCGAGGCCGCCGGCCAGTCGAACCGCTTCCTCGACCGTCCGGTCAAGGCGATGGACCAGGAATCGGGCGTCGGTGCCGACCTGGCCCAGCTGCGCCGCACGATCGAGGACCTCGATCCGGGCCGCCAGGGCAACCTGCTCGAACCGAAGAAGCTGTTCGGCATGATCCCGTTCGGCAACAAGGTGCGGGATTATTTCGACGGCTATAAATCCGCGCAGAGCCACATCGCCTCGATCCTGAAGCGACTCCAGTCCGGCAAGGACGAGCTGCTGATGGACAATGCCGCCATCGACACCGAACGCGCGAACCTGTGGACCGCGATGGGTCGCCTCGAACAGATGATCTATCTGTCGAAGGAGATGGACCAGAAGCTGGAGGATCGTGCCAACGAACTCGACCACAGCGATCCGGCCAAGGCGAAGGCGATCCGCGAAACCGCGCTGTTCTACGTCCGCCAGCGCAGCCAGGACCTGCTGACCCAGATGGCGGTGACGGTGCAAGGCTATCTCGCGCTCGATCTGGTCAAGAAGAACAACGTCGAGCTGGTGAAGGGGGTCGACCGCGCCAGCACCACGACGGTCGGCGCGCTGCGCACGGCGGTGACGGTCGCGCAGGCGCTGACCAACCAGAAGCTGGTGCTCGAACAGATCACCGCGCTCAACACCACCACCGCCAACATCATCGATTCGACCGGCAAGCTGCTGCGGTCGCAAACCGCGACGATCCATGAACAGGCCGCCGCCTCGACCATCCCGGTCGAGGTGCTGCAACGCGCGTTCCAGAATGTCTATGACACGATGGACGCGATCGACACCTTCAAGCTGAAGGCGCTGGATTCGATGAAGACAACCATCGGCACCCTGTCGAACGAGGTGGAGAAGTCGCGCGGCTACATCGCCCGTGCCGAAGGCGCGTCGCAAAATGCGCAGGGCGGCGAAACCTTCAAGCTGGAGGCGATGTAAGCCGATGTCGCGCAGCGACGAGGTTCTCGAACGCGCCAACCTGACGCTGGAGCGCGCCCGCGAACGCCATGGGCAGGTCGCCCCGCGCGCGCGGCGTCGGCGCGAGGCGGAGGTGCTGCGGCGTCTCGGCCGCATCGCCGCCGCCGATGGCGCGATCCTGCTGGCGGCGTTGGTGTTCGGCTGGTTCGTGCCGCTGGGGTTGGGCGGCGCGATGCTGGTCATGGCGCTGCTGATCGCCGCCACCGCGCTGTTCGCGCTGATGCCGGTCACGCGCGAGGTCGCGGTCGAAACGCTGGTGCAGGTCCCGATCAAGTCGCTCCCTGCGCAGACCGAACGCTGGCTCGCGACCCAGCGCCCCGCCCTGCCCGCGCCCGCGATCACGCTGGCCGACGCGATCGGGATCAAGCTCGACACGCTCTCGGCGCAGCTTGCCACCCTCCCCGACGACGAACCGGCGGCGGCCGAAGTCCGCAAGCTGGTCGGCGAACAGCTCCCCGAACTGGTCCGCGGCTACCAGCGCGTCCCCGAACCGCTGCGCCGCGTCGAACGCAACGGCCGCACCCCCGACCAGCAGCTGGTCGACGGGCTGAAGATCATCGACACCGAAATCGCGGCGATGACCCAGCAACTGGCGCAGGGCGACCTCGACAGCCTGGCGACACGCGAACGGTTCCTGCAGATCAAGTATCAGGGCGAGGAATAGGGGCCGTCTACCTTGCCGGTCAGGGCACGCCGGGGAAGGCGATCGGTTCGGTGGAGATATAGCTGATCCGCGCCCCTTCGGCGGTCGGGAGCCGCCGAAACACCCGGGCCTTTGAATCAAAGGCGATCGACAGCTCGCCCGGCCGACGCCAGACGACGCCGATCGCCATGTTCGGAAACTCCATCGCCCGCGCGAGGCCGTGATCGTCATCGGCGACGAACACCTCGACCGCCGCGTCGGGCGACCTGCTCGCCCGGCCGACCCGCACCACCGTCGCCTTTCCGGTCGTCGCCCCGCAATCGCGTTCCTCGACCACGGCATAGCGGTCGCTGCCCGGATCATACGCCTTGTGGATCAGTCCCGACGCGCAGTCATTTGCCAAACTACAGCCGGCCACGCCCAGCGCGCATGACAGGGAAAGGGCGATGCGAAGCATTCGACGATCTTGGCGCGTGACAGGACATCCGGGCAAGACGCCGGATCGCCTCCCTCCCAACCCGCCGTTCTTCATTCCCGCCCCGGAAGGCTTCCGCGAAAATCACTCCTCGTACCCCGGCGAAGGCCGGGGCCCAGTTGGGGGGACATCGGTAAAGTACGGAAATGCCTCCCCAACTGGACCGCGGCCTTCGCCGGGGTACGGGAGTTTTCGGGTAATCGGGCGATCTTCCCAGAGGTCCGGCCTGCGCAGGAAGGTTGCCCTCCAACGAAAGCGTTTTCCTACAAAGCAGCCGACGCCTACCCTCCGCACAGCTCTTTCTCACCGTCGATCCACCGCATCCCGCCAGCTGCGAATGCTGCGCAAGAGCACGCGCTGCACAAAAGCGCCACTAGTGTGAACTTCGTGAACTTTGACCCGAAATCCGCGCTAATAGCGGTCGCGTTCCACATCCCAATAATGCCGCTGGACCATCACCGACGGCACCGGCCGCCCCCGTCCATCCAACGAGGGCCGGAAGCGGAAGGCGCGCTCCACCTGCCGGCAGGTCGCGGCATCGATCGCGCGGTTGCCGCTGGAGCGCATGATCTGGCACTCGCTCGCCCGCCCGTTGGTCTCGACGATATAGCGCACCTCGACCGATCCTTCGAAGCCGTTCTCCTCCAGCTCCGGCGGCAACCGCGCACCCTGCAACGACCCGCCGATTTGCTCGGGCGGCGTGTCGCCCCCGCCGCTGCCGTCGCCATCGCCCTCGCCGCCGCTGCCCAGCCCGTCGCCGACGCCGCCGGCACCGGTTCCCGGCCCGACCCGATCGGTCGCGCCCGACGACGCGTCATTGCCCGGCCCCGCGACCGGGGCGGTGACGACCGGCGGCGGCACCGGCAGCGGCACGACCGGCGGCGTCGCAACGATCTCGGTCGCCTTGGACCGGATATTGGGCGGCGCGGCGCGCCCCTCGGGCCGCCCCTGCCGCACGACCTGCGGCACCGGCGGCGGGGGTGGCGGATCGGGCGGTGGCGGCACGATGTCGAACGTCGCCAGCGTGCTCTGCGCCGTCCGCGCCACATCCACCCCCAGCCCGACGATCAACGCCCAGCCCAGCAGCACATGCAACGCGACGGTCACCACCATCGCGCCGATACGGCTCCGGTCGGGCAGGGTCGTCGTCATCGCCATCACTTGCCACAACGCCGATGAATGGCGGGTGATCCGGTGTCAGCCGATCGATTTCCAATCCCGCACATAGCGCTCGACGAAATCGGTAAAGCTATCCGCTACCACGACAATCCTGTCGCTGACCCGAACGACCTGGCCATAGGTCGGCCCCGGCTCGCACGAGATCGCCCAGGCATGGCACCACATCAGGAGATCCGCGAACAGCAGATGCCGTGCTCCGTCGCCGGGCAGCTCAGGCGCAGGACCGCATCCCTCTTCCTCCGGCAGGTTGCGGATACGTTCCAAAGGCCACCATGTACCCATTTCATGATCCAGACCGCCCTCGGTGATCGGGCAACCGTGCAGGAGATAGGCATGGAAGTCGGCGGGTAACGTCACGTCGTACCGTGCTGCCATCGCCGCCACGGCATCCGGCGAATTGCTTCCGGTCCTCACGTCGCTGCCGGTCGCCTGCCACCACAGGCCGATCAACAGCCGGGCACGATCAGGGCCATCGCCAACCTGCTGAAGAACGGACAAATCCGGCTTGGGGATCGGTGTGACGGCGCGCTGAAAGACATTCAGCAACCGTCGCAGCATCACCTTTTCCCCAACGCCACGATCGCCCGTTCGCGCAGCCGTTCGACCGCCGCGCCGTGGATGCCCGGCGCGGCCGCCATCACGCCGAAAAACTGCGGGCGTGGCTGGTTGAAGCGGAGCTTGCGCCCGATCGCGTCGGTGACGGTCGCCCCCGCCTCCCGCGCGATCAGGATGCTAGCCGCCACATCCCATTCATTGCCCCAGCGCAGCGTGGCGAGAAAATCCGCCTCCCCGCTCGCCACCATCGCCATGCGCAGCGCGATCGAATTGGGCTTGGCCACCATCAACAGGTCGCGATCCGCCTTGGGCAGGGCGTCGACGGGCGTGCGGCTGCCGGCGAAGTCGACGCGCGGGCTAACCGCCAGCCGCTCGCCGTTCATCCGCGCGCCCTGCCCCGCCGCGGCCGTCCAGCGCTGCCGCCGCACCGGCGCGTCGAGCACGCCCAGCACCGGCTGGCAATCCTCGATCAGCGCAACCGACACCGCCCATCCGTCGCGCCCGCGAATATAGTCGCGCGTGCCGTCGATCGGGTCGACGATCCACACCTGCCGCCGCGCCAGCCGGATCGCGTCGTCGGCCGTCTCCTCCGACAGCCAGCCGGCCTCGGGCAACAGCGCGCTCAGCCGTTCGCGCAGCAGCCGGTCGACGCTCAGGTCGATCTCGCACACCGGATTGCCCGGCGCCTTTTCCCATGTCTGGAAATCGCCCCGCCAGCTCGCCAGCGCCAGCGCGGCCGCCTCGCCGGCGATCGCCGTTACCTGGTCGAGCAGGCCCGCGTCAGCCACCCGCCACCGTCATGCCATCGACCCGGATGGTCGGCACGTTGACCCCCTGCCGATGCTCCAGATCGCCCGCCGCGCGCATCGACAGCAGCATCGGGCGCAAATTGCCGGCAATGGTGATGCCCGACACCGGCCGCGTAATCTCGCCGCGTTCGATCAGGAAGCCCGACGCCCCCCGGCTGTAATCGCCGGTGACGCCGTTCACCCCCTGCCCGATCAACTCGGTCAGCAGCACACCGCGCTCGATATCCTCGATCAGCGCCGCGACGCTCCCCGCGCCACCGGCCAAGTGGACGTTGCCGGTCGTCACCCCCGGCGGCCCACTCAACCCGCGTGAGGCATGGCCGGTCGGCTCCAGCCCCAGCTGCCGCGCCGATGCGCTGTCGAGCAGCCACGTCTGCAACACGCCGCGTTCGACCAGCGCCATCGGCGACACCGCCAGCCCCTCGCCATCGAACGGCCGCGCGCGCAGGCCATGCGGGCGATGCGGATCGTCGATGATCGACAGCCCCTCGGGCAGGATCGCATGGCCCAGATGCTCGCGCAGAAAACTGGTGCCGCGCGCGATCGACGGGCCGGAAATCGCGCCCAGCACATGGCCGACCAGGCTGCCGCCGACCCGCGGATCGAACACCACCGGCATCGCCCCGCCATCGATCTTCACCGGGTTCAGCCGCGCCACGGCGCGTTCGCCGGCGCGCCGCCCGACGATTTCAGGCGCCTCCAGCATCGTGCGGTGCCGCGCCGAATGATGGGCATGGTCGCGCTGCATCGCCGCGCCCTCGCCCGCCAGCACGCTCGCGGAAATGCCATGGCTGGTGACGGCATAGCCCTGCGCAAAGCCATGGCTGGTCGCCAGCGCGACAACCGCGCGGCTGTAGCCGGCCGATCCGCCTTCGGAATTGCTGACGCCCGTGACGCTCCGCGCGGCATCCTCGACCGCCAGCGCGGCCTCGCGCAGCAGTTGCGGCGCGACCTCGCCCCCGTCGTCCAGATCGAGCAGCGGCGGCGCGCCGTGCAGCAACCGTTCGGCAGGTGCCAGCCCCGCCCAGCGATCTTCGGGCGCGGCGCGCGCCATCGCCACCACCCGTTCGGCAAGCGCGGCGAGGCCATCGTCGGACAGGTCGGAGGTGGAGACGCTTGCCGATCGATGCCCGACGAACACCCGCAGGCCCAGCTCCGCCCCTTCCGACCGGCCGACATCCTCCAACTGCCCCAGCCGCACCGACACCGACAGCGCGGTATCGGCGACCAGGATCGCATCGGCGGAATCGGCGCCATGGCCAAGGGCGCGGGCGATAGCGGATTGGGCGCGGTCGGTGGCGGTCTGGGGATCGAGCATGGGGGCGAGATGGGAAGCCGGGGCGCTCACGGCAACGCTCATGCCGCCTGTCCCACGGTCAGCAGCCCCAGGACCAGCAGCAACCCGGCATCGCGGTTCGACCGGAACCGCCGCAGCGTGTTTGCCCCGTCGTCGGGCTTGAGGGTCGCCACCTGCCACAGCAGGTGCAGCGCGGCGGGCAGCAGGGCGACCAGCGCCAGCGGCGTCGGGAACACCCGCCACACCGCACCGGCCCAGCAGGCAACGGCGATCACATAGAGCAGCGTCACGCCCGGCCGCACCCGCGCGCCCATCGCCCGCGCCGATGATCGCACGCCGACCATCGCATCATCCTCGATGTCCTGACACGCATAGATGGTGTCGTAGCCGATCACCCACGCGATCGACCCGGCGTACAGGAACAGCAGCGGCGTCCAGTCGCCCACCGCCATCTGCGCCCAGGCGACCGGCGCGGCCCACGAAAACACCATGCCCAGCCACGCCTGTGGCCACCACGTAATCCGCTTCATGAACGGGTACGCCGCAACCAGCACCAAGCTGCCCAACGCGACGATAGCAGCGGTGAAGTTCAGCTGCAGCAGGACGACGAAACCGATCAGGCTGAGAACCACCAGCCAGACCCATGCCGCCTTTAGCGACACTGCCCCGCTCGCCAGCGGGCGGTTCGCGGTGCGCGCCACCTGCCGGTCGAGGTCGCGGTCGACGATGTCGTTATAGACGCAGCCCGCGCCGCGCATCGCGATGCTGCCGAGCAGGAACCACAGCAGCATGTCCCACCGCTCGGCCGCCCGGCCCGACAGCGCCATCGCCCACGCGCCGGGCCAATAGAGCAGCCACCACCCAATCGGCCGATCGAACCGCGCGAGCAGCGCGAACGGCCGGGCGGCGGCGGGCAGGATCGCGATCAGCCCGCGATATTCGGTATCGGCAACGTGCGAAGAGGCTGGGAACGACATGCCGCCCCTGCTGCCACGGACGGGGCGGCTTGCACAGGGCGTTCGTCAGCCCCCAGCGATCGTTCAGCGCTTCGCGGCGGCCTGTGCCTTCGCCTGCTTCGAATAATGGTGGTGCATCGCGATGCAGCCGGCGACCGCGCCCATCTTGCCATGGCCCTTGCCGACCATGTGCCCGGCGACACCACCGGCGATCGCGCCGCGAATGCATCCCTTGGCAAAGGCCGGCTGCGCCGCGACCATCGCAAGGGGTACGGCGAACAGAGCAACGAACCGCATGTCCAGTCTCCATCTAAAGCTATCGAGACGGCATCTACGGACGACGCCCGGCACAGGTTGCGTTAAACTTTCGTCATGTCGCCGGGGCCGCTACGGGGGTGCCATGGACCTCGACCAACTGCTCCGCCATTATTTCGGCACGACCGATCCCGACCAGATGACCGCCGCCGAACAGGATGCGGCGCGCGAGCGGATGGGCATCGATTTCGGCGTGGAGCGCGATCCTTCGCGCCGCTTCGCGCTGTGGACGCTGATGGACGCATTCGGTTTCGCCCCGCCGCCGGCGGAGGCGTTCGAGAAGGACCCGGCATTGCGCGCCGCGGCCGACCGCTATCTCGACGCCGCCTATCGGGTCGAGCGCGATGGGACGCCCGACTGATGCCATGGGTGCTGCTCACCATCGCCGGGCTGCTGGAGATCGTCTGGGCCTATTACATGAAGCTCTCTGACGGCTTCTCGAAACCCTGGCCGACGGTCGCGACCTTCGTCGCGATGTTTGCCAGTTTCGGGTTGTTGTCGCTGGCGATGAAGCAGCTGCCGCTCGGCACCAGCTACATGGTGTGGACCGGCATCGGCGCGCTGGGTGCGTTCGTGGTCGGCATCGCGCTGCTGGGCGAGAGCGTCACGCCGCTCAGGCTGGTCGCGGCGGCGATGCTGCTGTGCGGGCTGGTGCTGATGAAGCTGGCGTCCTAACCCCGCACCATGCCCGCTACCCCCGCCTGGCCGCCCGATTCGTCGCCCCGCCTGTTCGTCGACCAACCACTCGCCGACCAGGCACGCATTCGCCTCGACGGGGCGCAGGCGCATTACCTGCTGTCGGTGATGCGGGTGAAGGACGGCGACGTCGTACGCCTGTTCGACGATGCGACCGGCGAATGGCTGGCGCATGCGACCGAGGTGCGCAAGCGTGACCTGACCCTTGCCGTTGCCGACCATCTGCGCCCGCGCGAGACGGTGCCCGACCTCTGGCTATGCATTGCGCCGACCAAGAAGGGCCGGATCGACTGGGTGATCGAAAAGGCATGCGAGTTGGGCGTCGACCGGATCGTGCCGGTGCTGACCCGGCGGACGGTGGTCGACCGCCTCAACCTCGACCGGCTGCGCACCCATGCTGTCGAGGCCGCCGAGCAATGCGGCCGTACCGCCCTGCCTACGCTGGTCGAACCGGTGAAGTTGCCCGCCCTGCTACGCGACTGGCCCGCCGACCGCGCGCTGTTCTTCGCTGACGAAACCGGCGGCGTGCCTGCGCTCGACGCGATGCGTGCCCGGCCGGGGCCGGCAGCGATCCTGATCGGGCCGGAAGGCGGCTTCGATCCGGAGGAGCGCGAACAGGTCCGTGCCCATCCCCAGGCGGTGGGCATGGCGCTCGGCCCCCGCATCCTGCGCGCGGAAACGGCGGCGGCGGCGGCGACCGCGTTGTGGATGGCGGCGGCCGGCGACTGGTAGCGCGACTATGCCGCATGCAATCACAGCCCTCTAGCGCGCGCCCGTCGGCCCGCGTATGGGCGCGATCATGAGCACGAAGACCGTTTCGGACAGCAACGCAGCGGTCATCGAGGACCGCTCGCAACTGATCGCCTATTTCGCCGGGGGCGAGAAGCCGGCGGAACGCTGGCGCATCGGCACCGAGCACGAAAAATTCGTCTATCGCACCAGCGACCACGCCGCGCCGTCCTATGACGAACCGGGCGGCATCCGCGACCTGCTGTCCGGCCTCGAACGCTTCGGCTGGCGCCCGGTCGAGGAGGGCGGCAAGGTCATCGCGCTGACCGGCAAGGACGGATCGGTCAGCCTCGAGCCCGCCGGGCAGTTCGAACTGTCGGGCGCGCCGCTCGAAAACCTGCACCAGACCTGCGCCGAAACCGGCCGCCATCTGGATCAGGTAAAGGCGGTCGGCGACGAACTCGGCCTCGGTTTCTTGGGGCTGGGCATGTGGCCCGACAAGCGCCGCGACGAGCTGCCGATCATGCCCAAGGGTCGCTACGGCATCATGCTGAACCATATGCCGCGCGTCGGCACCATGGGCCTCGACATGATGCTGCGCACCTGCACCATTCAGGTGAACCTCGATTATTCGAGCGAAGCCGACATGGTGCAGAAATTCCGCGTCGGGCTGGCGCTGCAACCGCTCGCGACCGCGCTGTTCGCCAATTCGCCGTTTACCGAAGGGCTGCCCAACGGCCAGCTTTCGTACCGCTCGCACATCTGGTCGGACACCGATCCGGCGCGAACCGGCATGCTGCCCTTCGTGTTCGAGGACGGGTTCGGTTACGACCGCTATGCCGACTATGCGCTCGATGTGCCGATGTACTTCGTCTATCGCGACGGCCGCTATATCGACGCCGCCGGCCTGTCGTTCCGCGACTTCCTGAAAGGGGAACTGTCGGTCCTGCCGGGCGAAAAGCCGACGATCGACGACTGGGCCGACCATCTCTCCACCGCCTTCCCCGAAGTGCGGCTCAAGACGTTCCTCGAAATGCGCGGCGCCGATGGTGGCCCATGGGGCCGCATCTGCGCGCTGCCGGCCTTGTGGGTCGGGCTGCTCTACGACCAGGGCGCGTTGGATGCCGCATGGGATCTGGTAAAGGGCTGGTCGATCGAGGACCGCCAGCGGCTGCGCGACAGCGTGCCCGCGCTCGGCCTAGACGCGCCGCTGCCCGGTGGCGGCACCTTGCGCGATGTCGCGGGCGACGTGCTGGACATCGCCGGCCGGGGCCTCAGAGCCCGCCGCCGGTTGAGCGTTTCGGGCGAGGACGAAAGCGGCTTTATCGAACCGCTGCGCGAAGTGGTGCGGTCGGGCAAGGTGCCCGCGCAGGTCATGCTCGACAAGTTCGCCGGCGAATGGGGCAGCAACCTGTCGAAAGTGTACGACGAGTATAGTTTCTAAACAGATCCTCCCCGCTTCGCGGGGAGGGGAACCATGCGCAGCATGGTGGAGGGGGGTCTCCACACAACGCAACGTCAGCGCTTGCCGAAAGCCCCCTCCACCATCCGCTACGCGGACGGTCCCCCTCCCCGTTCCGGGGAGGATCGGAAGAGGCTGGTCACCAAACCCCGCCGCAGCATCCAGTTGCTATACGCCCGGTACACCGGGTCCTGCCCCAGATGCCATTCCTCGGTCCGGGCGCGCCAGTAATAGACGCCGCTGACACACGCCAGAATCGCGGTACTCCGCGCCGCCGAGGTCCAGCTATCGGCCGTCGTCAGCACCGGAATGGTCGAAATCCACCAGAACAGGTTCTTCGACAGATACGCCGGATGCCGGCTGAACGCATACGGCCCGTGCGTCAGGATGCCCCGGTGCGTCAGGTTCGAAAACCGCAATCCGAACGCCATCGTCGCCCACGCATAGATCGCGGTCAGCGCGACCAGCACCGCGCCGACGATCCACAGCAGCACCGGATAACCGGCGAACCAGTATGTCCAGTCCGCCGTCCCCGGATGATAATCCAGCGGGCCGCCGTTCGCCATCAGGATGAACGGCGGATAGCAGATCAGCGCCGCCGACCACCCCGCCGCATAGGGCGTGGCGCTGCGGATATGGCTGTCGAGCGGCCGCATCGCGAGGATGTAGCCCGCCGTCGCGAACGCCACGTCGATCACGAACATGAACGTGATGAGCCAGTTCGCCAGCGGCACCGGCCCGGTCAGCACGGCGGAGCGCTGCGTGCGAATGAACTCGCCGAACCCCGGCGGCACGATCGCCAGCATGAAGGCGAGGAAAAACGCCTTCACCGCCCAGCCGCGCAGATGATTCCAGATCGCTTGCGCGTCGATCGGCTCGTCCAGATGCATCGCCCATGCGCCGAGCGCCCAGCAGCCATCCTTCGGATCGACCAGCCGCCGGTCGATCCAGAGCATGTACGGTATCGACAGCACGAACAACGGCACCGCCGCCATCCCGAACACCCACATCGAAAAGGCGAAGCCGCCCTCCCAGTAAAACCGCCCGGTGGCATAGATCGCCGCGATCAGGCCCCAAGTGATCCATAGCCCGGCGAGCTTGGTCAGGCTGATCTCGACAGTCTCGCGCCATGGCCGCACATTCGACCAGTCGATCCCGGTCGACGGATTGCGATGCACCTTGTCGACCAACAACGACCACAGCACCATCGGCAGCGCACAGGCCGCGACGTTCACCAGCGCCGCATAGGGCCCGTCCATCCCGTAATGCCACGCGACCGCGACCCACGCGAGCAGCCCGGCCAGCCCGGCCAGTCCCACGCCCGACGATACCGCCGATGGCGGGCGCTGGTCGGGTTCGGCTTGCGCGCTGATCGAGTTGGGCTGATACATGGGCAATCCGCTACACCCGCGATGGTAAGCATCCGGTGAAGCATATCCTTTTCAAAAGGAAGTATCTGCCCTTGCGTATCGTTCTTGCCGCGTTGCTGCTGACCACCACCGCCCTTCCCGCCGCCGCACAGCAGATCAACCCGCCGGGCAACACCCTGCCCCAGCCGCTGCCGATCGTGGATACCGTCCCCGCCGCGCGCGACATCGATTATCCCGGCACGATCAAGCTGGACGTCGATGCGACCGACACCGTGCAGGGCATCTTCCGCGTGAAGGAAACCATCCCGGTCGCCCGCAGCGGCCATATGGTCCTGCTCATGCCGAAATGGCTGCCCGGCAAGCACGGGCCGCGCGGCGAGATCGAGAAGCTGGCCGGGCTGGTCGTGCGCGCGGGTGGCCGCGAACTGCCCTGGACCCGCGACACGCTCGACATGTTCGCCTTCCACATCGACGTGCCGGCGGGTGCGAAGAATCTCGACGTGCAGTTCCAGTTCCTGACCGCGACGCAGGGTGAACAGGGGCGCATCGTCGTCACGCCTGAAATGCTGAACCTGCAGTTCGAATCGGTCAGCCTCTATCCGGCCGGCTATTACACCCGCCGTATTCCGATCGAGGCGAGCGTGAAGTATCCGACCGGCTGGACCGCCGCATCGGGCCTGCCGTCTAAGGTGCAGGGCGGCGTCTATCGCTATGAACGCACCAGCTACGAAACGCTGGTCGATTCGCCGGTGTTCGCCGGCAAGTATTTCAAGCGCTTCCCGCTGACCGATCGCGTCGGGCTGAACGTCGTCGCCGACAAGCCGTCCGAACTCGCCGCGACCCCCGAACAGATCGCGGCGCACACCCGGCTGGTCGAACAGGCGGTGAAGCTGTTCGGTGCGCAGCATTACGACAAGTACGAGTTTTTGCTGTCGATCACCGACAAGATGGGGTCGATCGGCCTCGAACATCACCGTTCGTCCGAAAACGGCGTGGATCCGGGTTATTTCACCGACTGGAATGCCGGCCCCGGCGAACGCAACCTGCTGCCGCACGAATTCACGCATAGCTGGGACGGCAAGTATCGCCGTGGCGCGGACCTGTTCACCCCCGATTTCCGCATGCCGATGCGCAATTCGATGCTGTGGGTCTATGAAGGGCAGACACAGTTCTGGGGCTATGTGCTGCAGGCGCGCTCGGGCCTAGTGTCGAAGCAGGATACGCTCGACGCCTATGCCGACATCGCCGCAGCCCTCGACGCGCGCGAGGGTCGCCAGTGGCGTCCGCTGATCGATACCACCAACGATCCGGTCATCACCGCGCGCCGTCCCAAGGGCTGGGTCAGCTGGCAGCGCTCGGAGGATTATTACAACGAAGGCCTGCTGGTGTGGATGGAGGTCGACTCGATGCTGCGCAAGCAGTCGGGCGGCACCAAGTCGATGGACGACTTTGCCCGCGCCTTCTTCGGCGTGCGCGACGGCGACTGGGGCGTCCTGCCCTATACGCTGGCCGATGTGGTCAAGACGCTGAACACGATCCAGCCCTATGACTGGGCCGGCTTCCTCGACAAGCGGCTGAACGCCCGCACCGATCGCGCGCCGATCGACGGCTTTGCCGCCAATGGCTATCGCATCGTCTACACCGACACCCCGACGCCGTATCTGAAGGGCCGCGAAAAGAGCGGTGGCGGCGTGTCGCTGCCCTATTCGCTGGGCCTGACCGCGAACAAGGAAGGCAAGGTCGGCAGCGTGACGTGGGGCAGCCCGGCGTTCAAGGCAGGCTTCGAAACCGGCACCACCATCGTCGCGGTCAACGGCACCGCCTACACCCCCGACCGGCTGCGCGATGCGGTCGGCGCGGCCAAGGGGTCGAAGGACCCGATCCGCCTGACCGTCCGCATGGACGATGCGGTGCGCGAGATCGCGATCCCCTATAATGAAGGACATCGTTATCCGCGTCTGGAGAAGGTCGGCGACGGCGAAAACGGTCTCGACCGTCTGCTCACCGCCAAATAAAGACCGCCCCGACCGGTCCCACATCGGGACCGGTTGGACGTGTCCGTGACGATTCCAAGGAAAAGCGGCTTCTCCGTTCGTGAATAACGGGTAAAGGGCGCGTCTACCGCGCTGCAGCGTGAGATGAGGGAGTAGTATTAATGCGCATCGACATGGTGCCGGTCGGCGACGATCCGCCCAACAGCCTGAATGTCATCATCGAAGTGCCCACCGGCGGCGAACCGGTGAAGTATGAATTCGACAAGGCGTCGGGAGCCCTCTTCGTCGATCGCATCCTGCACACCCCGATGCGCTATCCGGCGAATTACGGGTTCGTGCCGCACACGCTGTCGCCCGATGGCGATCCGCTCGACGCGCTGGTCGTGTCGCGCTCGCCCTTCATCCCCGGCTGCGTCGTCCGCGCGCGTCCGATCGCGGTGCTGAACCTCGAGGACGAGGCCGGCGGCGACGAAAAGCTGGTGTGCGTGCCGGTCGATTCGACCTTCCCGTACTACAGCAACGTCGGCGAACGCGCCGATCTGCCGGAGATCGTGTTCGAACAGATCGAGCATTTCTTCACCCACTATAAGGACCTCGAAAAGAAGAAGTGGGTCCGGATCGGTACGTGGGGCGGAGCCGAAGAGGCCAAGCAGATCACGCTCGAGGCCATCGAGCGGTATAACGCTGCCAAGGCCCAGGGCGAGGAACCGCACGACGCCGACGTGGCGAACCGCTGATCCGACGCCTGGGGGGATAGTCATGGCGCAGGCGACGACCGGTAACGGTCCTGCCGCCCCCGGGCTATCCCCCGACGCGCTGCGCGTTCGCGCCGCGCAATTGGGGTTGTTCGAAACCCCGATCCTGCATGCGCAAGTGCAGGACGCAGCCGCGATCGACGCCGACCTGCGCCGCGCGATCCTGTCGCGCGCCGCCGGCCACGCCGATGGCGTGAACCGATCGAATATCGGCGGCTGGCATAGCGACACCGACATGCTGCACTGGGGCGGCCCCGCCGCTACCCGTCTGGCCGACCTCGCCATCCGCATGGCCCGGCGCGCGTCGCATTTCGACGGGCGCGATCCCGCCACCGTCGAATGGACCGTGCGGATGTGGGCCAACCTGTCCCCGCCCGGTGCGTTGAACATGAGCCACGCCCATCCCGGCATATTGTGGGCGGCGGTCTATTATCTCGACATGGGTACCGATCCGGGCGACGGCGATCCCGGCGGCGAACTGTATCTCGAAGACCCACGCTTTCCGGTCACGATGATGCGCCTGCCCGGTTTCCGGATGCTCGGCACCGATGGCCAGCCGCAGTCCAACGAACGCCGCCTGCCGACCCGCGCCGGCGACCTCGTGCTGTTCCCCGCCTGGCTGCGCCACGGCGTGCGTCCCCACAAGGGAAGCCGTGACCGCATTTCGATCGCGATGAACATCGATGTGAAGGGGTAGCGGTTCGGCTTAGCCGCCGCCCTATTTCGCCCGCTTGCGCTTCACCGGCGCGCGCCGCCCGGCCTCGAGCGCCAGCGCCCCCCATTCGCGCATCGCATCGCCATCATCCAGCACGTCGTCGGGCGCCCGGCGATAGTTCATCGTCGCGGTCGTCCCGTCCTTGCGCGCATAGGTGAAACGCTCGCACCCGGCGGCGTCCCAGGTCGCATCGGCCACCGCGTCCGACTTGAACCACAGCGCATCGTCCAGCACGATCGCGAAGACCGTCCCGCCCAGATACAGCGTCGCCCCGCCCATCATCCGGCGAAAGCTGACCTGGCCGACCGGGGCCATCGCCTCCTTTACCCAATCGATCAGCGCGGTATCGACGCTCATGCCCCCGCCTCGCTCTGCACCGCCGGCACCCGCCGCCGGACGGCGACGATGCAGCCCGCGACGATCAGCAGCGCGCCGACCACGGTATAGAGCGACACCGTCTCCCCGAACACGACCCAGCCGGCGATCGCCGCCCACACGAACGCGCTATATTCGACCGGGGCCAGAACCTGCGCCTCGGCCCGTGCATAGGCCCACGCCAGCGCCATGACCGATGCGATGTTGAGCAGCGCCGCCCCGATCAGCGCACCGAATTGCGACGGTGCCGGCAGCGCGCCCAGCCACGGTGCCGCGGGCAACAGCATCACGCCGATGACCAGGCTGGAGAACAGCGCGACTTCCAGCGGTTCGGCGGCCTGCGCCTGTTGCCGCAACAGGATCAGGCTGGCGGCATAGAGGATCGATGCCGCGACGCAGGCGAGACTGCCCAGCACGGCTTGCGTCGACGCGTCCGCCTGCACCTCGCCGCCCGCGATCACCAGCACGCCCATCGACGCCACCAGCGACCCGACGATCGCCGCGCGGCGGATCGTCTCGCCCAGAAAGAACGCTGCCAGGTACAGCGCGATCAGCGGCGCAAGGAACGTCAGCGCCACCCCCTGCGCCATCGGCACCCGCGCCAGCCCCCAGAAGAACAGCACGACCGACGACCCCGCCGCCACGCCGCGCCCGATGTGCAGCTTCAGCACCGCCCATACCGGCCAGCGCCGCCCCTGCGCGACGAACACGACGCCGCACAGCACCGCCCCGGCCACCGACCGCCACAGCACCGCGTTGTATGCGCCGCTGTCGATCGACAGCTGCTTCATCAGCGCGTCCATGACCGTGTAGACCATG
This sequence comes from Sphingomonas sp. Leaf9, assembly GCF_001421355.1. Taxonomy (GTDB): domain Bacteria; phylum Pseudomonadota; class Alphaproteobacteria; order Sphingomonadales; family Sphingomonadaceae; genus Sphingomonas. The sequence goes on from NZ_LMKC01000001.1 coordinate 489,365, forward strand.
ATCCCGGCCCCGGCGATGAGGAAGGCGCGCAGCGAGGACGGGGCGGCGGACATGGGGACCTTTCGAGGTTGGCGGGATGGCGATGCTGTCGCGTAGCTGGCCCGGCGATGCAACCTTATCCTCCCCGGCACGGGGAGGGGGACCGCCGCGAAGCGGTGGTGGAGTGGGTGCGCCGGGCAACGCAACGACCCCATATGCCGAAGCCCCCCTCCACCAGCTTCGCTGGCCCCCTCCCCGCGCCGGGGAGGATTTGCAAGACCACCGACCTCCGATACACCGCCCCCATGCCCCTGCACCTCGGCCAGCGCCTTGCCCCTGCCCGCTTCGTCGCCTTTGCCGCCGTGGCTCTTTCCGCCGGATGCTGGTCGGTGCCGGCACTCGGCTGGCGGATCGGCATCCCGCTGGCGTTCGACATCGGCGCGGTCGTGTTCCTGCTGTCGTGCCTGTCGCTGCTGGGTGCCTCGGCCGAGCGGATGCGGCAGGCGGCGATCCGCAACGACGCCAATCGCGGGCTGCTGCTGGTGCTGTGCGCGGCGATCGCCATCGTCCTGTTGACCGCGATCGCGATCGAACTGGGCCAGCGCGGCGCGCCCAGTGCGGGCATCGTCGTGCTGGTCGTCGCGACGCTGCTGCTCGCCTGGACCTTCGCCAACACCATCTATGCGCTGCATTACGCGCATCTGTTCTACACCGCCGACGATGCCGGCAGGGACAGCGGCGGGATCGACATGCCGGGGACCGACGAACCGGACTATTGGGATTTCGTCTATTTCGCCTTCACGCTTGGCATGACTTTCCAGACGTCCGACGTGTCGATCACCTCGCGCACCATGCGCCGCACGGTGACCGGGCATTGCCTGATCGCGTTCGTGTTCAACCTGGGCGTGGTGGCGTTCAGCGTGAACGTGCTGGGGGGATCGTAAATCCTGCCCGCTTCAACCGTATCCCCGCGCAGGCGGGGATACGCATGCCTCGATTACTCCGCCGCCTGCGGCACCACCGCGCTCGCCGCGTCGATCTCCGCCGCCTTCGCCTCGACCAGCTTGACGATATGCTCGATCATGTCGGCGTCCTGCACATGGTGGTCGGTGACACCCGACAGATAGACCATGTGCTTGCCGTTGCCGCCGCCGGTGATACCGATATCGGTCTCACGCGCCTCGCCAGGACCGTTGACGACGCAGCCGAGCACCGACAGCGACATCGGCGTGCGGATATGCTGCAACCGCTCCTCCAGCGCCTGCACAGTGCGGATCACGTCGAAGCCCTGCCGTGCGCAGGACGGGCACGACACCACGCGCACGCCACGATTGCGGATGCCCAGCGCCTTCAGGATTTCGAACCCGACGCGCACTTCCTCTTCCGGCTCGGCCGACAGCGAGACGCGGATCGTATCGCCGATCCCGAACCACAGCAGTGACCCGATGCCGATCGACGACTTGACCGTCCCGCCGACGAAGCCGCCCGCCTCGGTAATGCCCAGATGCAGCGGGCAGTCGACCATCTCCGCCAGCTGCTGATACGCCGCGACCGCCAGGAACAGGTCGGACGCCTTCACCGCGACCTTGAACTCGTGAAAATCATGGTCCTGCAGCAGCTTGATATGGTCCATCGCAGATTCGACCAGCGCCTCGGGGCACGGCTCGCCATATTTTTCGAGCAGATGCTTTTCGAGGGAGCCGCCGTTCACGCCGATGCGGATCGCGCAGCCATTGGCCTTCGCCGCGCGCACGACCTCCGCCACGCGCTCGTTCGATCCGATATTGCCCGGATTGATCCGCAGGCAGGCCGCGCCCGCGTCGGCGGCTTCAAGGGCACGCTTGTAGTGGAAATGAATGTCGGCGACGATCGGTACGCGCGCGGCGCGGGTGATCTGGCGCAGCGCGGCAGTGCTTTCGACATCGGGGCACGACACACGGATGATGTCGGCGCCCGCCTCTTCGCAGCGGCGGATCTGGTTGATCGTCGCGACCGCATCCGACGTGTCGGTGTTGGTCATCGTCTGCACCGTGATCGGTGCGTCGCCGCCTACGGCCACGTTGCCGACCATGATCTGGCGGCTCTGGCGGCGGTGGATATCGCGCCACGGGCGGATCGACATGATGGGTCTCGCTAACAATTGGGTTACTTAACACCCGGTATAGCCCCGCATTGCGTCACGCGAAAGTCGAACGGGAAAGTACAGGTGGCAGAAGGGGTTGGGGCAGCATCGTCGCGGCATTACGGGCTGGACTGGCTCCGGATCGGTGCGTTCGCGGTGCTGATCCTGTACCATATCGCGATGGCGTTCAGCCCGTGGCACTGGGTCGTCACCACCGGCCATGCCTATCGCGCGCTGATCGCGCCGATGGCGGCGGTGACGCCGTGGCGGCTGGGGCTGCTGTTCGCGGTATCGGGCTATGCCAGCGGGGCGCTGGTGGCGCGCGCGGCGACGCCGGCCGCGTTCGCCGCCGAACGGTCGCGCCGGCTGCTGATCCCGCTGACCTTTGGCATGCTGGCGATCGTACCGCTGGAAATGTGGGTGCGCGTGCTGGAGGGCGGTTACCCCCATGGCTATCTGCGCTTCTGGCTGGTCGATGGCTGGCGCCTCGGTAGCTTTTACGGGGTGGAGTTTCCCAGCTGGGAGCATCTCTGGTTCCTCGTCTATCTATGGACCTATTCGATGCTGCTGGCCGCGTTCGTCGCGACGGCGGGGGCCGCGCGGCGGTTGGACCGGATCGCGGATTGGCTGTCGCAGGGGTCCCGGCTGCTCTGGGCACCGATCGCGCTGATGACCGGCATCCGCCTCGCCGCGCTGTTCGTGGTGCCGGAGGGTCAGGGGCTGCTGCACGATGTCGCCGGCCATTCGCAATATCTGCCGCTGTTCGCGCTGGGCTTCCTGATCGCGCGGCGGCCGTTGCTGTGGCGATCGCTGCACCGCCACGCCGCCCCGGCCCTGCTGCTGGCGCTGGTCGCGGGCGGGATCGTCGTGTCGGTCGAGCTGCACTATCCCGGCGACGTCGTACCGCCTCACCTCGCCATGGCGGCCAACCGCGCGGCGCGATCGGTCATGGGATGGGCGATGGTGGTGACGCTGTTCCAGCTGGCCGACCGCCACCTCAACCGCGACCATCGCTGGAGGGGAGCATTGGGTCGCGCGGTATTCCCGGCCTACATCGTGCATCACCCGGTGATCGTGCTGGTAACGTGGTTCACCCTGCCGCTGGCGCTCGGGCCGTGGAGCGAAGCCGCGCTGCTGCTCGCCGCAACGCTCAGCGCCTGCGTCCTCGCCTACGCCCTTGCCCGCGCGGTGCCGGGCATCGGCACCCTGCTCGGCGTACCGGCCCCGACCCCGAAGGGTGGCAGGGGCCACGCGATCTGCTAGGTCCGGCCGCCCGCCCAAGCAGGACAACGACATGCCGACCGATTCCCCCCGCCCCTGGACGCTGCTGGTACATGGCGGTGCCGGTATCCTGACCCGCGAGACGGTCAGCGCCGAAACCGACGCCGCGGCGCGCGCCGGGCTGGACGCCGCGCTGGCCGCCGGTGAGGCGGTGCTCGCCGCCGGGGGCGAAGCGATCGATGCGGTCGAGGCGGCGGTGCGCGTGCTGGAGGACGACCCGACCTTCAATTCGGGGCGCGGCGCGGTGTTCACCTTCGACGGCACCATCGAACTCGACGCGGCGATCATGGACGGTCGCGACCGTTCGGCCGGCGCGGTGGCCGGCGTCACGCGCAGCCGCCATCCGGTCACGCTCGCCCGTGCGGTGAAGGACCACAGCCCCCACGTCTTGCTGGCGGGCAAGGGTGCCGACACCTTCGCCGCCGAACAAGGGGTGGAGGCCGCCGATGCCGACTGGTTCATGACGCCCGAACGCCGCGCACAGCTCGATGCGATGAAGGCGAACCCCGATGGCTGGTTCGACGTCGACATGAAATATGGCACGGTCGGCGCGGTCGCGGTGGATGCGGCGGGCCACGTCGCCGCCGCGACCTCGACCGGCGGGGTCACCGGCAAGCGCTGGGGCCGGATCGGCGATTCGCCGTTGATCGGGGCGGGCACCTATGCCGACGATCGCGCCTGCGCCATGTCGGCGACCGGATCGGGCGAGTTCTTCATCCGGGTGGGCGTCGGGCATGAGATCGCCGCGCGCATCCGCTTTACCGGCGAATCGATCCAGACCGCCGCCGACACGGTGCTGGCGGAAACGCAGGCGATGGGCGGCACCGGCGGCGTCATCGTCGTCGGCCCCGACGGCGATGCGACGTGGAGCCTGACGACGCCCGGCATGTTCCGCGGCCGCGTGTCGCAGGGCGAACAACGCCAGGTCGCAATCTATGGCGACGAAGGATGAGCGGCCTTACCGGCCTGCACCATGTCGCGATCATTGCCTCGGACTATGACCGGTCGAAGGCATTTTATGTCGAGGCGCTGGGCTTCGCGATCGTCCGCGAAGTGTGGCGTACCGAGCGCCGCTCGTGGAAATGCGACCTGACGATCCCCGGCGCGCAGATCGAGCTGTTCACCTTTCCCGAAGCCCCGCCCCGCCCCTCACGCCCCGAAGCGCTGGGCCTGCGCCACCTCGCCTTCACCGTCGTCGATATCGACGCAGAGGTCGCGCGACTGGCGCACCACGGCATCGTCTGCGAGCCCATCCGGATCGACGAGCATACCGGACAGCGCTTCACCTTCTTCGCCGATCCCGATGGCCTGCCGCTGGAACTGTACGAAACACGTCGCGCATAATGCTGGGCGCTTGCGGCGGCGGGTAAAGCGGGTATCCCGAACCCCATGATTCGTCGCCTGCTCCTCGCGCTCGCCTGCCTGTTCGCTGCCTCCCCGGCCTATGCCTATTGGGAATTCGGCCATGAAAGCGTGGCGACGATCGCGCGGCTGAACGTGCGCCCCGAAACGCGTCGTGCGATCGAACGCATCCTGCAACATCAGGCGCTGCTCGAAACGCCGACCTGCCCGGCGCGCACCATCGAGCAGGCAAGCGTGTGGGCCGATTGCGTCAAGCCGCTCGGCGAACGCTTCAGCTATGCCTATGCGTGGCATTACCAGAATGTCGACGTGTGCAAGCCGTTCGACCTGAAATCGGCGTGCAAGGACGGCAATTGCGTATCGGCGCAGGTCGAACGCGACGTGAAGCTGCTGAAGGACCCAAAGGTCCCGATGCGCGAAAAGGTGATGGCGCTTGCCTTTCTCGTCCATTTTGTCGGCGACATGCACATGCCGCTCCATGCCGGCGATCGCGGCGACCTGGGCGGGAACCGGGTGAAGGCCGATTACGGCGTTTACGGTCCCGAACGGTTCAACCTGCATTCGATCTGGGACGGGCCGCTGGCCGAGCGTGCGATCACCACGCCGCCCTCCATCTTGCGCACCTATACCGCCGCCGAACGGGCGCCGGTGCAGGCGGGCAGCGTCGAGGACTGGAGCCGCGACAGCTGGGAAGTCAGCCGCGATTATGCCTATGCCTCGGCGTACGGCGGGGACGCCTGCGCGCCGAAGAGCAAGGAGCGTGTCCATCTCGACGACGCCACCATCGCCCGGCTGGTGCCGATCGCGCAGGATCAGGTGAAGAAGGGCGGCCTGCGCCTCGCCCGGCTGCTCGACGAAGCACTCGGCTGAGCGGGTGTCCGCGCGGCCATTGCGCCGCGCGCGATCCCGTGTCAGCTTGGCCCCTGACCCGACCGCGACCACGCGGCGGACGAGGATTGGGGGCAGGATGCGACTTTACGCGACGATCGGGGCGGCCTTGTTGCTGACCGGCTGCGGCTTCGGGCCAGCGACCGGCGGGCCGGAACTGCTGGTAACCGGACCCAGCGAGGCGGTCGCCGCCTTTGTCCGGCAACAGGGTGCACAGGTCCCCAGCCGCGCAACGACCTTTCCAGAGACGATCAGCGACGGCAAATCGCGTGCGCGCGTGCTGATGCCGGTCGGGACCGGTACCGCGACGATGCAGGCGGTGGCCCGCCAGGCGAGCGGCGCCGGGCTGACGACGGCGATCGTCGCCGCGCACTGATCCATGGCCCGCCCCGGCGACCGCGACGAACCGAAGCCGGGGTTAACCATTTATTCGGCCATCGGGTGCGAAGCCGGTGCCATGATCCGGATCGGTCGCATGCTGTGGATTGCGCTGCTGTTGGCGATCGGATCGGTGTGCGCGCCGCCGGCCCATGCGCAGGCCGGCACGATGGGCAATGTCGGCCGCGCGATCGCGACCTGCATCAGCCGGGTTCGGCCGGGCGATACCCCGGCGGGCATGTTCGCGCGTCCCGACCGGTTCGACTGCACCACGCCCCAGTCGGCGCTGGGGCCGGGCGATTTTTGGGTCCTGTCCGACCCGTTGCCATCCCCGGACGACGCCGACGCCGCGATTCGCGTACGGCAGGTCAGTCTGTGGCAACGCCAGATGACGCTCTATGCGCAGGCCGCCGACGGCCGGATCGTCGGACAGTTCGCCGACGAATTCGGCATCGGCCGGCGGCTGCGGCTGGGCGCGGTGATCGAACATCGCTTCGTGCCCGCCGGCGCCCCCTTCACCCGCCTGCTGTGGCGGATCGACGGGGCGAGCAACATGCGCGGGCTCGTGCTCGGCCCGCGGCTGGCGACCGATGCGCAGAGCGTCCGCTCCGACGTACTGCTCGCCGCGCTCTATTCGGCCTTTGCCGGGCTGGCGCTGGGCCTGCTCGTCTATAATTTCGCGCTGTGGCGGGTGCTGCGCCATGATTTCCAGCTCGCCTATTGCGCGCTGCTGGGCTGCCTGCTGCTCTATGCGCTCAGTTCGTCGGGCGCGATGGCGTGGCTGCTGCCGGAAATGTCGAACAACCGCCGCATCCTGTTCAGCTACATCATGCTCTGCTGCGGCATGGCCACCGCCCTCGCCTTCTGCGCGTGCTTCTTCGAAGCGCATGTGCTGGACGGCTGGCCGCTGCGAGCGATCCGCGTGGTGATCCTGGCGTTCTGCGGCATCGCCCTCGCCTTCATGGCGTTCGGCCCCCAGGCGATGGCGATGCTGGACCGGCTGTTCTCGGTGACGATGCTGCTGTCGCCGATCGCGGTGCTGGCGGCGCTGGTGCGGGCATGGCGGCGGCGCAGCGCCTATCTGTCGCTGTTCGCGCTCAGCTGGGCCGCGCCGCTGGGGATGCTGGTCGCCCGCTCGCTCTACAATCTCGGCCTGTTGCCGTGGAGCTTCTGGGTCGATAATTCGACGATCCTCGCGATGACGATCGAAACGCTGCTGGCCAGCGTCGCCATCGCGTATCGCATGCGTATGCTCAGCCGCGAACGCGACGAGGCGATCCGGCAGGAAGCGATCAGCCGCGAACTCGCCGATACCGATCCGCTGACCGGCCTGCTCAACCGGCGCGCCTTCCTTGCCCGTGCGATGTCGTCCGATGGCACGCGCACGCTGATGCTGTTCGACATCGACCATTTCAAGCAGGTCAACGACACGATCGGCCATGATGGCGGCGACGAGGTGCTGCGCCTGTTCGCGCGGACCCTGCGCTACCACGCGCTGCCCGGCGTCCTGGTCGCGCGCATGGGGGGCGAGGAATTCGCGCTGCTGGGCGAGGACACGATGCTGCCCGATGTCGACGTGATGCTGGCCAGCATCCGCGCCGTGCGGCTGCCCTTCGACCTGCGCATCACCAGCAGCATCGGCATCTGCCACGGCCCGCTGGCCGACGAAAACGACTGGAAACGCCTCTATCGCATGGCCGACAAGGCGCTGTTCCAGGCCAAGGCCGCCGGGCGCGATCGCGTCGGTCGCGCCGCACCGCTGCCGATTGCCGCCTGACAGCGATTACCCGTGGCGCAACCCGGCTTGCATGCGCCGCAACCGTTGCTTACACCTATGTAAATGAGCAGCGCCGCCCCCGTTCCCGATCGCTACGCCCACCCCGTCGCGTGGGAGACGCCGTTACCGCCGATGTCGATGGTGACGCTGTTCGAAGAATCCGCCGCCCGCCGCGGCGACGCCCCGCTGATCGATTTCCTCGGCCGCCACTACAGCTATGCCGAAACGAAGAACGGCGCGGATCGCGTCGCCTGCGGCCTTGCGGCGATGGGCTATGGTCCGGGCGACCGCATCGGGCTGTTCCTGCCCAACGTGCCGCATTATGTCGCGGCCTATTACGGCATCCTGAAACTCGGCGCGACGGTGGTAAACTTCTCGCCGCTCTACACGGCGCAGGAATTGGCGGCGCAGGTCGAGGATTCGGGGACCAAGCTGCTCTTCACCCTGTCGGCCTCGGCACTGCTGCCGACCGCGCTCAAGGTGCTGGAGAACAGCTCGCTCGAACGGCTGATCGTGGGATCGGTCGCGGGTGCGCTGCCACCAGCCAAGTCGCTCTTCTACCGCTGGTTCCGCGCAAAGGAGGTGACGCCGCGCCCCGCCGATCCCCGCGTCACCGCCTTTTCCGCGCTGATCGCCAATGACGGCGGCTGCGGCACGCCGACGATCGATCCCGAACGCGACCTCGCGCTGATCCAGTATACCGGCGGCACCACCGGCAGTCCCAAGGGGGCGATGCTCAGCCACGCCAATCTGTCGGCCAATGCGCGGCAGGTCGCATGGCTCGACCCCGATGGCCCGACGCCCGGCGAACGCATCATCGGCGCGCTGCCGATGTTCCATGTCTTTGCCAACACCTGCGTCCTCAACCGCACGGTCGTGACCGGCGGAGAGATCGTGATGCTGCCCCGCTTCGACGCCGGACAGGTGCTGGCCGCAATCACCCGCACCCGCGCCACCGCGATGCCGGGCGTGCCGACCATGTACCGCGCGCTGCTCGACCATCCCCGCCTGCCCCAGACCGACTTCTCCTCGCTGCGCTTCTGCATTTCGGGCGGCGCGCCGATGCCGCCCGAACTGAAGGAACGCTTCGAGGTGGCGACGAAGGCGACGTTGGTCGAAGGATACGGCCTGTCCGAAAGTTCGGGCGTGGTATCGTGCAACCCCTATGCCGGCCCGCAACAGGCCGGCAGCATCGGCCAGCCGATCGCGCAGACCCGCGTGCGGCTGGTCGACAAGGAAGAGCCGACCCGACCCGCGCCGGACGGCGAACCGGGCGAGATCGTCGTGGCGGGGCCGCAGATCATGTGCGGCTATTGGCATCGCCCCGACACCGACGACACGACCTTCTGCCTCGACGCCGACGGCACCAAATGGCTGCGCACCGGCGACGTTGGCACGATCGACGAGGGCGGCTTCATCCGCATCGTCGACCGGTTGAAGGACATGATCGCGGTCGGCGGGTTCAAGGTGTTTCCGAGCGAGATCGAACGCATCCTCTACCACCACCCCGCCATCCGCGAGGCACTGGTCGTCGGCCTGCCCAACGATTATCGCGGCGAAAGCCCCCACGCCTATGTGACCCTGGCCGAGGATTCGGAGATCACCGGCGAGGCGCTGAAGGCGTGGCTCAACCCGCAACTCGGCAAGCATGAGCGCGTCGACGAAGTGGTCGTCCGCCTGACCCTGCCGAAAACGATGATCGGCAAGCTCAGCCGCAAGGACCTGATCGCCGAGGTGATGGCGGAGCGGGGCTGATCGGCCACCCTTCCGACCGCGCCCCAAATCCGGTAAGGGCGCGGCCATGACCACCCCGAAAACCTTCTACGTCAAATCATTCGGCTGCCAGATGAACGTCTATGACGGCGAACGCATGGCCGAACTGATGACGGCCGAGGGCATGACCGCGACCGACGACGCCAATGCCGCCGATCTGGTTGTGCTCAACACCTGCCACATCCGCGAAAAGGCGACCGAGAAGGTCTATTCGGATATCGGGCGTCTGCGCAAACACGGCTCCGACCCGATGATCGCCATCGCTGGCTGCGTCGCGCAGGCGGAGGGGCAGGAAATCGTCCGCCGCGCCAAGGTCGACGTGGTCGTCGGCCCGCAGGCCTATCACAACCTGCCGAAACTGGTGGCGGATGCGGCGGCAGGCAAGCCCGCGCTCGACACTGACATGCCGCCCGAATCCAAGTTCGGCCACCTGCCCGCCCGCCGTCGCAGCGGCCCGACCGCATTCCTGACCGTGCAGGAAGGGTGCGACAAATTCTGCACCTATTGCGTCGTGCCTTACACGCGCGGCGCCGAAATCAGCCGCTCCTTCGACCGAATCGTCGATGAGGCCAAGGCGCTGGTCGATGGCGGTGCGCGCGAGATCACGTTGCTGGGGCAGAACGTCAACGCCTGGACCGATGCCGACGGTCGCGGCCTCGACGCGCTGATCCGCGAACTCGACCGCCTGCCCACCCTCGAACGCATCCGCTACACCACCAGCCACCCCAACGACATGACCCAGGGGTTGATCGACGCGCATGGCGATGTCGAGAAACTGATGCCGTTCCTGCACCTGCCGGTGCAGGCGGGCAGCGACCGCGTGCTGAAGGCGATGAACCGCAGCCACACCGCCGACAGCTATCTGCGCCTGCTCGACCGGGTGCGCGCCGTCCGCCCCGACATCGCGCTGTCGGGCGACTTCATCGTCGGTTTCCCCGGAGAAACCGAAGCGGAGTTTCAGGAGACGCTGCGGCTGGTCGATGCGGTCGGCTATGCACAGGCATACAGCTTCAAATACAGCCCCCGCCCCGGCACCCCCGCCGCCGACATGGCCGGCGAAGTGCCGCTGGAGGTGATGGACGAACGGCTGCAACGCCTGCAAACGTCGCTGCTGCGCGATCAAAAGGCGTTCAACGACGCGACCATCGGCCGCACCTGCCATGTGCTGGTCGAACGCGCCGGGCGCCATGCCGGACAGATGCTGGGCAAGTCGCAATGGCTGCAATCGGTCCATTTCGACACCGACGCCCGGATCGGCGACATGGTGGAGGTGGAGATCGTCGCCGCCGGCCCGGTATCGCTGTCGGGGGTCGAACGGGTGCGGGCGGCGGCGTGACCGACGCGCACGCGCTGGCGGCGCGCGACGGCATTCCCGACGACATCGCCTATCTGCGCAGCGCCTATCCCAAGGGTGACTGGGCGAAGCACGTCAATTTCGGCGAGCTGTGCAATTTCTGGCTGCACGTCCACCAGTCGTTGCGGGCCGAGGGCGCGGCGGTCGAGCGGATCATCGCCGACTTTCGCGAAGGCCAGCTCGACGCCCGCGCCTTTCCGCAGCGCTTCGTGCCTGCGCTGAACCAGTTCCTCGGCCATCTCGACGGGCATCACCGGATCGAGGATGCGGTCTATTTCCCGAAGTTCCGCGCGCTCGACCCGCGTATGCAGCGCGGCTTCGACCTGCTGGAATCGGATCACCACGCGATCCACGCCGCGCTGGAAACCACGGTCGGCAGCGCGCGCGGCCTGCTCGCCAGCCTGAACCAGCCGCAGCGTGACGCGCGCGCCGCCGACGAACACGCCGCCCACGCCGTGACGCTGACCGCCCTGCTGCTGCGCCACCTCGCCGATGAAGAGGATCTGGTGATCCCCGCGATGCTCGAACATGGCGAACGTCGCGTCGGATGAACGGTTGAACAAATAAATCAGCAATTTGATATATTGTATCAGCAACCAAATTGCCGGGATCGCATTGCACGCCGCGGAATGCTCTCATTCACGGAAAACCCATCATGACGACCCCAGCCAAGGGCTATGCCGCACAGGCGGCCGATGCCAAGCTCGCCCCCTTCTCGTTCGAACGCCGCGATCCGCAGGCGAACGACGTTGCGATCGACATCCGCTATTGCGGCGTGTGCCACAGCGACCTCCACACCGCGCGCGGCGAATGGCCGGGCACGCTCTACCCCTGCGTTCCGGGGCATGAGATCGTCGGCACGGTAACCGCCATCGGCAGCGACGTGACGAAGTTCCAGGTCGGCGATACCGTCGGCGTCGGCTGCATGGTCGACAGCTGTGGCGAATGCCCGTCGTGCCATGAGGGCGAGGAGCAATATTGCACCGGTGGCGGGTTCGTCGGCACCTATAACGGTCCCGACCCGGTGCTGGGCGGACACACCTTTGGCGGCTATTCGGACCATATCGTCGTCGACCAGGACTTCGTGCTGAAGGTCAGCCATGACGAGGGCGACCTCGCCGCCGTTGCCCCGCTGCTGTGCGCCGGCATCACCACCTATTCGCCACTGAAGCACTGGGGCGTCGGGCCGGGCCAGAAGGTCGGCATCGTCGGGCTGGGCGGTCTTGGCCATATGGGCGTGAAGATCGCCGCCGCGATGGGGGCCGAGGTCTATGTCTTCTCGACCTCGCCGAACAAGCGCGACGACGCGATCCGGCTGGGTGCCAAGGACCTGATCGTGTCGAAGGACGCCGACGCCATGGGCGCGCATGCCGGCAGCTTCGACTTCATCTTGAACACCGTCGCCGCTGCCCACGACCTCGACCAGTTCCTCGGCCTGCTCAAGCGCGACGGCACGATGACGCTGGTCGGCGTGCCCGAAACGCCGCACCCTTCGCCCTCGGTCGGCACCCTCGTGTTCGGTCGCCGTTCGCTGGCCGGCTCGCTGATCGGTGGCATCGCCGAGACGCAGGAAATGCTCGATTTCTGCAACAAACACGGCCTGACCGCCGATATCGAGATGATCGACATGGCCGATATCGAAGCCGGCTATGACCGGATGCAGAAGAGCGACGTGAAGTACCGCTTCGTCATCGACATGGCGACGCTCGGCTGATGTCGCCTGGGGGATGCGGGAGCGACCTGCATCCCCCACGCATTTATCGCTGTCCCGCTGCCTTCGGCTCTGCCACACTCCCCGGCGATGCAATTGCGCCGCCCCTGGCTCCCCCTGCCGCTTTCGTGCGTTGAAGGGTGGATGCGCGACCTCCATCCCGTCACCATCTGCTTCCCCGGCCGGGCGCACCTTGCGTTCCGGCCGTTTCGCGAAAGGATCGCATGAGCCGCAAGCCCGTCCCCGCCCAAGCCGGTCAGCGCGCCCGCGCCGAAATCAGCTTCGACAAGCCGCAACTCCTCTCCCGCCTGTTCGGCGAGTTCGATGCCAACCTGCTGGCGCTGGAGGAACGGTTGGGCGTCTATATTACCGCGCGCGGTGATCGGGTCGGGATCGAGGGGTCGGCGGAGGCCGTCGCCCATGCGCGCGAGGTGCTGAACGAGCTCCACCGCCGTATCCTGCGCGGCGAAGAGGTCGATCCCGGCCTGATCGATGCGGTGATCGCGATGTCGGCGCAACCCGCGCTCGACGGCATCTTCCGTGCGGAAAGCGGTCAGGGCGCGCCCTCGATCATGATCCGGACCCGCAAGAAGACGATCATGCCGCGCACCGCCGCGCAGGCGAGCTACATGCACCAGCTGCTGTCCAACGACATCATCTTTGCGCTGGGGCCGGCGGGCACCGGCAAGACCTATATCGCGGTCGCGCAGGCCGTGGCGCAGCTCATCACCGGCAGCGTGCAGCGCCTCATCCTCTCGCGTCCGGCGGTGGAGGCGGGCGAGAAGCTTGGCTTCCTGCCCGGCGACATGAAGGAAAAGGTCGATCCCTATCTGCGCCCGCTCTACGACGCGCTGAACGACTGCCTCCCCGCCGAACAGGTCGAACGCCGCATCCTGTCGGGCGAGATCGAAATCGCCCCGATCGCCTTCATGCGCGGGCGGACGCTTGCCGACGCCTTCGTCATCCTCGACGAAGCGCAGAATACCACGCCGGCGCAGATGAAGATGTTCCTCACCCGCTTCGGCCAGAACAGCCGCATGGTTGTATGTGGAGATCCCAATCAGACCGACCTCCCCGGCGGCGTCCAGGCGTCGGGCCTCGCCGACGCCACCCGCCGGCTGGAAGGGATCGAGGGCATGGCCTTCGCCCGCTTTGGCGCGGGCGACGTCGTGCGCCACCCGATCGTCGGTCGCATCGTCGAGGCCTATGAGGGCAAGGACGCTTGATGCCGGGTATATCCCGTATTAGCTTGCAGGATATACCGTTGTAGAGGTCGCCATGGCGTCGCTGTATATCAAGGACCCGGAAACCGCCGCGGCGGTCGCGCGCGTCGCCAAACGGCTCGGCACGAGCAAGACTCAAGCCGTGCGCGATGCCATTCGCCGGGTGGAAGATGATCTCGACAAGGCGACGCCACGCCAGGATCTGCGCGAGTGGATGCGGGAATATCGCGCGAAACATCCGCTTCCCCCTCCAACCGGACTGCAAGCGGACAAGGCGTTCTACGACTGGCTGTCGGGCGAGGAAGACATCGTTGACCCTGTTCGTTGATGCGTCGGCGCTGGTCGCGATGATCGCAGGCGAACCGGATGGCGAGGTGCTGATGGTCCGTTTGATGGACGATCCTGACCCACTCTGGTCGGCGATGACCGAATGGGAAACCGTACTCGCCTTGTGCCGTTCGTATCGCTACCCGATCGAACGCGCCCGACAGGAGGTACGCGACACCGCGGCGGCCGCGGCGTTACGCCGGGTCGATATCGGAAGCGACGAATCACGGGTCGCGCTCGACGCCTACGACCGCTACGGCAAAGGCCGCCACGACGCGAAACTCAACATGGGCGATTGCTTTGCCTATGCCTGCGCCCGTACCAACAACGCCACATTGCTCTACAAGGGCGACGATTTCGCAAGGACCGACCTCAGATGATCGACATCGCCGTACAGGCAGAGGCCGACTGGCCGCAGGATCAGGATTGGGAGGCGCTGGCCACCCGCGCCGCCACCGCCGCGATCGGTCGCACCCCGCAGGCCGCGTGGCTGACCGATCCGGCGCTGATCGAGGTCGCGATCCGGCTGACGTCGGATGAAGAGGTCCACACGCTCAACCGGCAATATCGGCACAAGGACAAGCCGACCAACGTCCTGTCCTTTCCGATGATCCAGCCCGACCTGCTCGATACCGTCACGCAGAACAGCGACGATGGCGAGGTGTTGCTGGGCGATATCGTCCTCGCCCACGGCGTCTGTGCCGCCGAGGCGGCGGAGCGCGGCATTTCCGTTGCCGATCACGCCACGCACCTGATTGTCCATGGCTGCCTGCATTTGCTAGGCCATGACCATCAAAATGATGCCGAGGCGGAAGCCATGGAGGCGATCGAGCGTTCCACGCTCGCCGAACTCGGCCTGCACGACCCCTATCCCGTTACAGAGGACTGACACGACCATCATGGCCGACGTTTCGACCAGCACCACGCCCGGCGACAGTAGCAGCTCCGAAGGGGGCATATGGCGGGGCCTGCGCTCGCTGATCTTCGGCACCGACGCCAGCGAGACGCTGCGCGAACGGATCGAGGAAGTCATCGCGGCGCATGAGGACGAAAACGATGCGCCGGTCGCGGGCGACCTTTCGCCAATCGAGCGGAAGATGCTCCGCAACATCCTGCATTTCGGCGAGCGTGATGCCGGCGACATGGGCGTACCGCGCGCCGATATCGTCGCGCTGGAGGAAAACACCCCCTTTGCCGATGTCGTGAAGCTTTTCGCCGAAGCCGGGCACAGCCGCCTGCCGGTATACCGCGAAAAGCTGGATACCATCGTCGGCATGGTCCATGTGAAGGACGTGTTCGCGATTCTGGCAAAGGGTGAGGAGCATCCCCCCACCGCGATCAGCCTGCTGCGCCAGCCGCTCTATGTCCCGCAATCGATGGGCACGCTCGACCTGCTCGCGCAGATGCAGGCCAGCCGGACCCACCTCGCTATCGTGCTCGACGAATATTCGGGCACCGACGGGCTCATCACGATCGAGGATCTGGTCGAGGAGATCGTCGGCGAGATCGAGGACGAGCATGACGAGGCACCGACCGACCTGTTCGTGCCGCTGGACGGCGGCGCATGGGAAGCCGATGCGCGCGCCGAACTGGAGGACGCCGCCGAACTGATCGACCCGCGCCTCGGCGAAGTCGAGGAGGATGTCGAGACGCTGGGCGGCCTCGCCTTCGTCCTTGCCGGCGAAGTTCCGAAACAGGGCGCGTGCCTCGACCACCCGTCGGGCTGGCGCATCGAGATCGTCGCCGCCGACACCCGCCGCGTCCTGCGCCTGCGCCTCCACCCGCCGCTGCCGGTCATCGAGGAATAGGCGGGCAGGCGCGATGATGGATGGCGCGGGGGCACGGTGACGTTGCCCCTCTGCCTGCCAGACCGCTACCGCCGGTGATCGCTGCAATCGATCATACGGGGTGGAAATCCACGTTTCTCGCTTGCCATCATCTGGACGTATTATTGCGTTACAGGGTGATGGTACGCGAAGCGACTGGTTGCGGATGAAACCAGCGCTGAAGGCGGGGTCATCCCAACGGATACGAATCGGGTGCAGTCGCGAGACGCGGCGCCGGCGTTGGCCGCGCCCTCTCTGACGGCATCCGACAGGCCGCCGGTGCTACTCCCTTGGCATCGGCGGCCTTCTCCCTATTCCAGTCAATGCCGGTAGCGCCGGCTGATGGACAGCCGAACGCCGCGTCGGCCACGACGCACCGCACCAAAGGGCGGGCCAGTGTCGCATCGTCCTTTCCGTACCGGTCGCAAAACGGTGCGGGGTCCAACCCGCAGGGCACGAACCCGCCGCGCGCGACAATCGGACGCCGCCCCCTTCCCCCGGTCCCCCTGCCGCCCTATTCAGCTTCCATGCGCAAACATGCCATCCGTTTCGGAATCGTCCTGCTGGTCCTGATCGCGGGACTCGTCTTTTACCTCACCCGGCCCGACCGGGCGGAACTGAGCGAAAACGCGGTCGCCGGCCGCACCCCGCAACTGTCGCAGGTGCGCAAGCAGACGATCCCGACCGTCCGCATCGCCGAACCGACCGGATGGAAGGACGGTCAGACCCCGACCGCCCCGGCCGGCCTGCAGGTGCAGGCGTTCGCCAAGAGCCTCGACCATCCGCGCTGGCTCTACCGGCTTGCCAATGGCGACGTGCTGGTCGCCGAAACCAACAGCCCCCCGCGCGAAGGCGGCGGCATCACCGGCTGGTTCATGCGGCTGTTCATGGATCAGGCGGGTGCCGGCACCCCTTCGGCCAACCGCATCACCCTGTTGCGCGATGCCAATGGCGACGGCGTAGCGGAGGGGCGCTCGACGCTGCTCAACGGGCTGAATTCGCCGTTCGGCATGGTGGTGGTCGGCGACTGGCTGTACGTCGCCAACACCGACGCGCTGGTCCGCTATCCCTTCCGCGTCGGACAGACCCGCATCACGGCGGGGGCGGAAAAGATCGTCGACCTGCCCGGCGGCGGCAATCACTGGGCCCGCAACGTCATCGCCGATCCCGATGGCAAGTCGCTGTACGTCAGCGTCGGATCGGCCTCCAACATCGCCGAAAACGGGCTGGAGATCGAAAAGAACCGCGCCGCCATCTGGCAGGTCGATCCGGTAAAGAAGACGTTCCGCATCTATGCCGCGGGCGTGCGCAACGCCAACGGCATGGCGTTCGAACCGCGGACCAGGGATTTGTGGGCGGTCGTCAACGAACGCGACATGCTCGGCTCCGACATGCCGCCCGATTACCTGACCAAGGTCGAATTCGGCGGCAACTATGGCTGGCCGTGGCATTATTGGGGCGGATATATCGACGATCGCGTCCAGCCGCAGCGCCCGGACCTGCGCCAGTATGTCGCCCGCCCCGACTATGCGCTGGGCGCGCATGTCGCCCCGCTCGGCCTCGCCTTTACCAGCGACATGCGGCTGGGCCAGCGGTTCGGCAACGGCGCGGTCGTCGGGCTGCACGGATCGTGGAACCGGGTGCCGCCGTCGGGCTACAAGGTGATCTATGTTCCGTTCGCCGCCGATGGCAGCTTCCCGGCCAAGGATGCGAAGCCGGTCGACCTTCTCACCGGGTTCCTGTCGGCCGATGGCAAACAGGCGTTCGGCCGTCCGGTGGGGGTCATCGCCGACCGCACCGGCGCGATGCTGGTGGCGGATGACGTCGGCAACGTAATCTGGCGCGTCAGCCAGCCGCTGTCGGCGCGGTAAATCCCTGACCGTCATTCCGGCGACAGCCGGAATGACGAAAGGTACCAGCGGCCTACTTCAACAGCGCCGGCCCGTCGCGGCCCAGCTTCTCCTTGATCTTGTTGGCGAACATCGCCAGCATCGGCGGCAGGTCGAGCACCGCATGGACATGGGCGTCGTGCATTTCGCAACGCGCCTTGACCACCTGCCCCATGCCGCTGACCGTGAAATGCAGCGTGTCACCGTCCCAGCGCTTGTCGTGCATCACGCCGCCGGGGATCATGTTCGCCAGCTTGTCGATCCCGCCATCGATCCGCTGCCGCACGCCTGCGCGGCCCAGCTGGTGGGGGATATCGACTTCGACCGGTTGGTTCATGCAAAACTCCTCTTCGCATCGCATCTAGTGTGCGACGCTCTTCGAAAACAGGTTCATCACGAGGACGCCGGCGATGATGAGGCCCATGCCCAGCACCGCCGCCCCGTCCAGCCGCTGCCCCTGCCACCCCCATGCGATCCCGGCGACCAGCACGATCCCGACCCCGGACCAGATCGCATAGGCGATCCCGGTCGGCATCGTGCGCAACGCCAGCGACAGGCAGTAGAAGGCGACCGCATAGCCCGCGACGGTCACCAGCGAGGGGCCGAGCTTCGTAAAGCCGGCGGTCGCGCGCATCGTGGAGGTGGCGATCACTTCAGCAACAATCGCTATGGCAAGCCAGGTGTAGGCGGTCATCGGGTTGGCGATAGCACGGAAGCGCGAAGGTCGCCCGTGGTTCTCGACAAGCTCGAACTTAACGAGGGTAGGTTCGAGCCTCTCCCCACCACCCCGTTCGGTTCGAGCAGCTTCGAGCTTGTCGAGAAGCATCTGTCGAGAACGCGCCGCCCAACCGCACCCCGCTCTCGACAAGCTCGAACCAAACGGATTGGTTGAAGGCGCATCGCACGCCCCCTTGCACCCGCCCCCTGCACCTAGGATATGCAGCGCCGTGCCCGCTCTTCTCGCCCTGCTCGCCGGCCTGACCTCGGCCCTTGGTTTCGCGCCGCTCGGCTGGTGGCCGGTGACGCTCGCCGCGCTGGCGCTGTGGCTGTGGGTCGTCCACCGCGCGCCGACGCTTAGGACCGCGCTGTGGCGGTCGTGGCTGTTCGGCGTCGCGCATTTCACGGTCGGCAATAACTGGATTCAGCACGCGTTCGATTTCCAGGACCGGATGCCGCCCGCGCTCGGCTATGTCGCGGTGGTCGGCCTCGCACTGTATCTGGCGATCTATCCGATGCTCGCGGGCGGGATCGCCTGGAAGCTCGGGCGACGCAGCGAACGCCCCGACCTCGCCTATGTCGCGGTCGCCGCCGCCGCATGGATCGCGACCGAATATGCGCGCGCGGTGGTCTTCACCGGCTATGCGTGGAACCCGATCGGCGTGGTCTGGGTGCCCACACCGCTACGTAGCGTAGCCACCGTTACGGGCACCTACGCGCTGTCAGGGCTGACCGTATTGCTCAGCGCCGCGCTGTTGCTGCCTCGGCCAAAGGTCCGCGCGGGTGTGATCGTCGCCCTCGCGCTGCTGATGCTGCTCCCCGATCCAGCGTCGAAGCCTGTAACGGTCGCCGCCACCGCCCCCCGCGTCCGCGTCGTCCAGCCGAATTTCCCGCAAGAGGCGGTGCGCAGCCCCGGCTATGACGAACGCCTGCTCGACAAGCAGATCGAGCTGTCGGGCACCCCCGGCCCCGCCTCGCGCCTCGTCGTCTGGCCCGAAGGCACGGTCAATTTCTACCTCGAGGACGGCTATCCGTTCGACTGGTATCGCCAGTCGCCGTTGCTGCTGCGTGCGAAGATCGTCAGCGTGCTCGGCCCCCGCGACGTCGCGCTGGTCGGCGGTACCGCGCTGAACTTCGCGCGCGATGGCCAGCTGGTCGGCGCGGGCAACTCGGTCTTCGCGCTCACCCCCGACACCCGCATCGCCGGGCGATATGACAAGGCGCATCTGGTGCCCGGCGGCGAATATCTCCCGATGCGCTCGCTGCTCCAGCCGCTCGGCCTCTCGCGCCTCGTGATGGGCGATATCGACTTTGCCCCCGGCCCCGGCCCGGCGACGCTGAGCCTGCCCGGCTTCGGACAGGTCGGGATGCAGATCTGTTACGAGATCATCTTTTCGGGCCAGGTCGTCGATCGTACGCACCGCCCGGCGTTCCTCTTCAACCCGTCGAACGACGCATGGTTCGGCGCCTGGGGTCCGCCGCAGCATCTGGCACAGGCGCGGCTGCGCGCGACCGAAGAGGGGCTGCCGATCCTGCGCGCTACCCCGACCGGCATCTCGGCGGTGATCGATGCGTCGGGCGCGCTGGTCGCCACCATCCCGGCGGGCCGCGCCGATGCGATCGAGGTGCCGCTGCCCGCCCCCCATGCCCCGACGCTGTTTGCGCGGGTCGGCAACTGGATGGCGTTGCTGGCGATAGTTTTGCTGTCCGCCCTCGCGATTGCCATCCGCCGCCGCGCGCGCTAGAGCCGCGACATAAGGAAAGCTTTATATGCGGCATGGCAACGGCCGCACGCTTTCCCTCTAGCCTAGAGGAAGTCCATGCGTTCCAATTATCTCTTCACCTCGGAATCGGTTTCCGAAGGCCATCCCGACAAGGTCGCGGACCAGATTTCCGACTCGATCGTCGACCTGTTCCTGTCGAAGGACCCCGAAGCGCGCATCGCCTGCGAAACGCTGACCACGACCCAGCTCGTCGTCCTCGCCGGTGAAATCCGCTGCAAGGGCGTGTTCGAAAACGGCGCATGGGCGGACGGTGCCCAGGACGAGATCGAACGCACCGTGCGCGAAACGGTGAAGGCGATCGGCTATGAACAGTCGGGCTTTCACTGGGAAACCTTCCGCTTCGAAAACAACCTGCACGCGCAGTCGGCGCATATCGCGCAGGGCGTCGACGCGTCGGGCAACAAGGACGAAGGTGCCGGCGACCAGGGCATCATGTTCGGCTTCGCCTGTGACGAAACGCCGGACCTGATGCCGGCGACGCTGGACTACAGCCACAAGATCCTCGCGAAGATGGCCGCCGATCGCCACGCCGGCACCGCCCCGTTCCTCGAACCCGATGCCAAGAGCCAGGTGACGCTGCGCTTCGAAAACGGCAAGCCGGTCGCCGCGACCGCGATCGTCGTCTCGACCCAGCATGCGCCGGGTTACGACAACGGCGAGAAGGAAGCCGAGCTGCACAATTATGTGAAGTCGGTCGTCGCCGAGGTGCTCCCGGCCGAGCTGCTGTCGGACGCCACCGAATATCACATCAACCCGACCGGCAGCTTCGAAATCGGCGGCCCGGACGGGGACGCCGGCCTGACCGGTCGCAAGATCATCGTAGACACGTACGGCGGTGCTGCCCCGCACGGCGGCGGCGCGTTCAGCGGCAAGGACCCGACGAAGGTCGACCGTTCGGCGGCGTACATCACCCGCTATCTGGCGAAGAACATCGTCGCTGCCGGCCTTGCCAAGCGCTGCACGATCCAGCTCGCCTATGCGATCGGCGTGTCGAAGCCGCTGTCGCTGTACGTGAACACCCACGGCACCGGCACGGTCGGCGACGACGCGATCGAAACCGCGATTGCCGGCATCGCCAAGCTCGGCGGCCTGACCCCGCGCGGCATCCGCACGCACCTGTCGCTCAACAAGCCGATCTATCGCGCCACCGCCGCCTATGGCCATTTCGGCCGCAAGCCCGAAGGCGATCTGTTCCCGTGGGAAAAGACCGATCTGGTCGACGACCTGAAGGCCGCACTCGCCGCCTGATCCCGCTGGACAGCATTTGCGAAAAAAGGGAGGTTCGCCGGCGACGGCGGGCCTCCTTTTTTATGCCGCCGCGCAAGGGGGATGCGATGCGAACCATGACGGCACTGCTGGCAATGGCCCTCACCGCGCCCGCCATGGCGCAGACGACGCCGGTCGAGACTATCTCGGCAGAGGATCGCGCGGCGCTGGACCGCACCACCGAACGCGGCCGGTTGCTCGCCGCCTATGACCGGGTGGCGTGGCTCGGCACCGATGATGTGCAGAAGCGCCTGCCCGACTGGCAGCAGAAGCTGGGCGGCTGGATCGTCGAAGGGGCGGCCGCATCGCCGACGCTGATCTTCCATGACCGGTCGCAACCACCGCGTGCGCTCTACACCGCGCGGCTGATCGGTGGAAAGCTCGCCGAAGCGACGCTCGTCACCGGCGACGCGGCGATACTCTCCCCGGCCCAGCTCCACCTGATCGCGGCGCGCGACAGCGCGGCCAAGGCGATCGGTGCCGCCAGGCTGCTGCCTTGCGGCCCCGCCTTCAACAGCGTCGTCGTCCCACCCACTACGCCCGATGGCGTGACCTCGGTCTATTTCCTGTCGGCACAGACCAAGGCGGACGACCTGCCGATCGGCGGTCATTACCGGGTGGACGTCGCCGCCGACGGGCGCGCCGGTGCGCCCTACGCCTTCTCGAAGGGTTGCATGACCGTGCCCCCGCCCCCCAAGGGGCAGCGCGGCGTGGGCGCCGTGGTATCGACCCTCACCGCCCCGCTCCCCAACGAAGCGCACAGTTTCGTCGTGGAGGCGTATCAGCGGCGGCTCTACGTGGTCGTCCCGCGGGGCGGCGACCGAATGTTCGTGCTGAGGCCCGGTATGCCGACCAGCCTCGTACCGACGACCACCGCCAGGCCGGAAACGGCACCGAAGCCCGCGGCATAGGCAGAACCGCCCGCCGACCGTCACCCCGGATCAGGTCCGGGGCGGCAACGCCGGACACGACACCCGACTCCCCTCGACATTCCCCCGAAACTACGAAAGGTTCGCGCGCGACGGACGGCTGCCGAACGGCCGCCAAGGGGGGATCATATGCGGAAATGGATGGCTGTGCTGACCGCGGGAATGATGATCGCGGCCCCGGTCGCCGCGCAGCAGGTCGGGGCACCGGTCGGCGCGAAGGCGGGCAAGCCTTATCGCTTCAAACATAGCGGCATCACCGCCCCCGCCGAACTGGACGGGATGAAGCGCGTCGACGTCCGCCAGCTGGGCGACGACGAACTCGACGTGTTCGCCGTCTATCAGGACGGTCCCGACGCGATCAACGTCTATGTCTATCGCACCTTGAGCGGCAGCGTGCCGGTGTGGTTCGACCGCGCTCGCGCCTCGATCGAACAACGCAAGGAGATGTTCGGCAATGTCGCGCCGGTGGTCCCGACCGCCTTCACCCCGCCAGGCCAGTCGAGCGCCAGCGGGCTGATGGCGGGATGGACGCTGACCAAGGCGCCCTATAGCGGCACCGCGCTCGCCATCCTGCCGGTCGGCGAATGGCTGGTGAAGGTGCGCTATAGTTCGACGAAGCTCGACGGCGCGACCGTCGCGGCGCGTATCCCGGCGGTGCTGGGCGCGCTCGAATGGCCGAAAGCCATCCCCGCCGCCCCCGCCGCCGCGCCGGTCACGGACTGTACTACCCCGCTTGCCTTCGCAGCGAACGCCGCGCCGGTGACCGATGCGAATGCGCTGCAAACCGCCGCGCTCACCGGCGGGCTGGTCGCCGCCGCCGAGGGCGAGAAAAGGACCGGCGCTGCCGCCACGCCGGCAGCCTGGTGCCGCGACCCGGCCCCTGCGCAGGTCGGTGCCGCCTATCGCCGCGACGGCGCGACCGACGGCTATCTGCTGGCGATCAGTGACAGCGGGCGCGGCTTTGCGGTCGAACCCGATGTGATCGCCCGCGAAGTGGGGGAATCGGAGGGCAGGAAGGTCGCGCAATGGTCGGTCGCGCTCTACGAACCCGGATCGATCGCCATCTATGCACCGATGACCGCCCTGCCCGCGCCCGACACGCTGATCGCCGCGCTGAACCGCCCGATCCTCGCCCGCACGACGACCTGGGGCAAGAAGCGTAACGTCACGATCAATCCCGAATTCTTCAAATAGGGCAACCGGCCCGGCGGGTCGCTTTCCTACACCCCGCCGGCCTGTCATGCTCGCCGATGCTCTTTGACATCGCAAAACGACGCCGTAGCGGGCCGGACTACGAGCATATCCGTTCGTGCTGAGTAGGGGCTAGGCTTGTCGAAGACCCGTATTGAAGCACTTGGTCGCGGTCCTTCGATACGCCCCTTCGACAAGCTCAGTGGCTACTCAGGACGAACGATTGAGCCTGGAGGTCATCAGGCTCCAAAGGGCGGGGCGCAAAACGTGGCAAGTGTGAACTTTGTGAACTTTGGCCGGCGGGTTTCAGACAATACACTGTTTACTAACGATATTCTTTCCAGCCCCGATTGGCCGGCAACGCCGCACGGATCGAGCCATTTCCCAAGATCGTCACCCCGGGCCTGACCCGGGGTCCCGCTTCTTCTCAGCGCCGCAAGAAAGCGGGACCCCGGCTCAAGGCCGGGGTGACGATGGGCGCTCCGCCGCCGGCAGCACCCGCGCGACGATCGCCTCCGCCGCCCAGCCGATCAGCGCCCCCACCGCGACGTCGATCGGGAAGTG
Source organism: Sphingomonas sp. Leaf9 (assembly GCF_001421355.1). Classification (GTDB taxonomy): domain Bacteria; phylum Pseudomonadota; class Alphaproteobacteria; order Sphingomonadales; family Sphingomonadaceae; genus Sphingomonas. The sequence goes on from NZ_LMKC01000001.1 coordinate 513,706, forward strand.
GGTACCGCGCGGCACCTGGATCGCGGCGATGCCGGCCGCCGCCGCCTGTACCGGCACCGCCGCGCCCGGATATTCGCGCGCCACCGCCCGCGCGACCGCGACGGCACCGGCGGTATGGCCGGAGGGAAAGGAGTTTTGCGGCCCCTCGTCCCGGTCGCCCGGCGTCGGGCGATGCGCCTCGCGACTGGCGAACAGCTTGGGCCGTGCCCGGTCGACATTATGCTTGATCGCCGCCTTGACCAGCGTGGCGAGGCCGTGCGCCGCCAGCATGCGGACGCCCGTCCGCGTCAGCCGGGCATCCTGCGCAATCAGCCCGGCGGCGATGGTGGTCAGGTTGATCGCGACCATCGGCGGCTGGTCGGCCACTTCGCTCAGCGCGCCGGCCACCTGTACCACCGGATGATGGCGCAACTCGGCAGCCACGCCGTGCCCGACATCGATATCGGCATCGACCAGCTGCTTCGCCTTGTGCCTTGCCTCGCGCTTCGCCTGCTTCTTCTTGCCCATCGCCCTCCAACCCGTGGGGATCGAGGAAGCTCCCCGTCCGCACGGCCCACCGACACGACTTGTCGACATGGCGGCTTGGCGGGTAGGAGCGCGGCGATGAACGATCCCACCACCATCCGCCGCCTCTATGGCCGTCGTCAGGGCCACAAGCTGCGCCTGGGGCAGGCTGCCCTGGTCGAGGACCTGTTGCCGCGCGTCTCGGTCCCCGATACCGGCCCGCTCACCGCGCAGGTCCTGTTCGGCGACGACCGCCCGGTCGAGGTGGAGATCGGCTTCGGCGCGGGCGAGCATCTGGCGGGACAGGCCGGCGCGCGGCCGCACCACGGCTTCATAGGCTGCGAACCGTTCCTGAACGGCGTGGTCGGCGCGCTGAATCACATCCGCGACGACGGACTTGCCAACGTCCGCCTGCATATGGGCGACGCGCTGGAGGTGATCGAACGCTTCCCCGATGGCGCGCTGGAGCGGGTCTATCTGCTCCACCCCGATCCGTGGCCCAAGGCGCGCCATGCCAAGCGGCGGATGATGAACCACGGCCCGATGGACCTGATCGCACAGAAGCTGCGGCCGGGCGGCGAGTTCCGCCTCGGCACCGACGACCCGACCTATTGCCGCTGGGCAATGATGATCATGGACCAGCGCCGCGACTTCGTGTGGCAGGCGCAGACCGCCGCCGACTTCCTCACCCGACCCGCCGACTGGCCCGAAACCCGCTATGAGCGCAAGGCCCGGCGGCAGGGGCACGAGGTCTGGTATTTCAGGTACGTCCGAGTCTAATGCCCTCCTAAAACGCTCCGCCCCTCTGGAGAGAGCAGGTATCTGACTTCCCGCTGTTCCCTTGCCGTTCTCCTACATTCCCGCTAGCGTGATTGCCGGGTGATTGCCAACGGAGGCAGGGACGTGGCGACAGGCAAGGTGACAAAGCGGAGCGTTGACGCTCTCAGGCCCGGCCCTGCGAGGACGTTCCTATGGGACGATGACTTGAAGGGGTTCGGCGTGAAGCTGACGCCAGCCGGGGCGCTGTCATATGTCCTGCAATACCGGATGGGCGGACGCGAGGCGAAGACACAACGCTACTCGATTGGCGCGCACGGCTCGCCGTGGACGCCTGCCACGGCGCGCACAGAGGCTGAACGCCTACTGACGCTCGTGGCGCGGGGGATCGATCCCAGCGAAGCCGACCGGAAGCGCCGCGACGATGCGGTCAACTTCGCCTTCTCTGCCTATGCCGATCGCTTCCACGCCGCTTGTAAGGGCGACGGCTGGCGCGCGCTGGTCGGGCGCTGCCTGCGCCTCCACGTCAAGCCGGTGCTTGCCAGCAAGGCGCTTCCGGCAATCACGAAAGCCGATATAGTCGCGGTGTTCGACGCCATGCCAGCCGATCAGCAGGCGAACCGGCGCAATACCTTCGCTGTTCTGCGCCGCCTCTTCCGATGGGCGATCAGCCGCGGCGATCTGGAACGATCGCCCATGGAAGGCATGGAAACGCCCCCAGCCGTTAAAGCGCGCGACCGGTGGCTTTCCGACGACGAGCTGGTGCGGGTCTGGAATGCCGCCCCCGCCTGCCATCGTTGCTTCGGGTCGATAGTCCGCCTGCTGATCGCGACCGGTCAGCGCCGTGAGGAGGTGACTGGCATGGCATGGATAGAATTGGACCGTGCGAAGGCGATGTGGCGCATTCCCGGTGAGCGAACCAAAAACGGCGAGCCCCACCACGTGCCGCTTAGCCGACTGGCGATTGAGACGATCGACACGATCGCCAAGGCGGACAAATGGCCTCGAAAAGGACTGGTGTTCACGACGACGTCCGGCGGCCCGTTCACGGCGCATTCCAGAGGCAAGAGGAAGATCGACGCGCTACTACAGGCGGACGGCGGCGAACCAATCGCTGAGTGGCGACTGCATGACTTACGCCGTACGCTAGCGACCGGGTTCCAGCGACTGGGCGTCAGGTTCGAAGTGACTGAAGCGGTACTCAATCACCTGTCCGGCGCGCGATCCGGCGTCGCTGGTGTGTACCAGCGGCACGAGTGGGCCGACGAGAAGCGCGCTGCACTGGACGCTTGGACATCACACATTGAACGGATCCTCACCGAAACAGACGAGACCAACGTAATCGCGCTCGCCGCAAGGCGGGCGTGATGCTGGGGCGGCTAGGGTAGCTCCCGAAGAGCCGGTTTCCGCCCGGCCTGCCGCCCCTTCCATCCTGCGGACGCTCTGCGGAGGGCGATATGATTGACTGGGACAAACCCGACAGCTGGTACTGTCCGGTGCCAGAGCTGCGTGCTGTGCCCGAGATCTTCGAGACACTCGGGAAAAAGATTTACGGGGCCGAGTGGACAGGCCGTGAGCGTGAACTTTGTAAGCCGCCGGTGCTGCCGAAGCCCGCCGAAGTCTATGCAACGGTAGAGACGCCCCTATACAAAACGTCGGTCAAACTTGGGCGTACCAGCGCCATTCCCCCCACCGCGCCCGGTTCGCCTCCGTTGGTTGAGGACCAAGTGGCAGATTTTGTCGCTTACAATCGGAACGCTGCTTACGCAGCGGAGCTGGTCGGTGCGCCGGACCCTCGCGATGTTCCAGTGACATTCGCCCAGTGGTGCGCGGCTTTCGACAAAGCCGAACACGAACGTCTGCTTTGGGACCAGGCGGCACGTCGGCGGAAGATTGTCTTCACCTTCATGCACCGCCGCGCAGCAGCCGGTGATCTGGTATTTTGCGCCTTTCACCCGGATACCGGTCGTAGGGAGACGCTGGCCGCTGACGTCTGGGCCTGCCAGTTTGATACTGTACGGGCACGGTTCCTCCGGGGCGCGTTCAGTTTCCGATACCCGACTGCGGTTCCGCCTACCGACCCTGACAGTCTTGTCCTGTTCAATCGATCGTTCGACCTGAAAATCTATGCGACGAACAGCTGTATCGCGGAGATCCTTAGACGAACCACATTCGAAGAGACCTCTACATCAGTTCAAGACGTAGTAGGGAGAACGGCAGACGCGCTGCTGCAAGTCGCAAATGCAGCTACGGCCCCGGCCGCGACGGCGACGGTTGCGGCAGCAGCTCATGACGGGCCATTGGTTGACGCTTCGGTTCAAGCGCCCGCGAAGCCCGTCACTACAGCAGACATTCAGAGCATAGTGGAGAGGTGTGTCGCTGATCGATTAGGCGTTGAACCGACGCGCAAGGCCATCAAAGAGGTCTTTCCTCTAAGCCGGATCCCGCGCACTCGCGTTCGCGCCCTTCACGCCGAGACATGGACGGCAGCTTATGGAGACGCACCGACTTCGGGAGCAAATTCGCGGGCGGCGATCTAGGAATTCGCCACGGCGAATTACGGCGAATTACAGCGAAATAGTCGGCGAATTCGTACACTTCCAAATTCCCTCCTGCCCCCGGCACTCCGCCGGGTGGCGTGGAGACGCTAGATGCAGAAACTGTTGACGACCGTGGAGGCCGCCCCGCTCTTCGGGGTCACGCCGAAGACGGCAGAGAATTGGCGGTGCATGGGTGTGGGCCCGGCATTCGTGCGTGCAGGACGCCGCGTCGTTTATGACCCCGCCGACATTGCAGCCTGGATCGCCAAGCACCGCGCGACGTCTACATCGCAGCCGGCCGCCGCGTGATCGATGCCCACAGCATCGGCACCGGCGCCGCAGCCGAATAAGAGGAAGGGCCGGACCGCCACAGTCCAGCCCCTCCAGAATCTTCATCACGTCAGCAGGATCGTAGATAGCGCAGCGGTTCTCCGCCTGCAACGCCTGTCGGCGATCGGGATCATCGGATCGCGTGCAAATCTCATCGCCACTCTCGTTTGGGAGATGTCGCATGGCTGATCACAGTCAGGCCGACGCCAGGCAGACCTTTGTTCTGCTGCGTGACATCCGCTTCAGCCCGGAGGGAAGTCCTTTCTCTGCCGAATGTTTGGTGGAGCCGAAGCCCTTGACCAACAAACAACGCGAATTCGTCGCCGAAGTGCTGGCAGCGCATCGCTTGTCGCTGCCGGTGGACGGAGGTGAAGAATGAGCCGCCGCAAAACCGACACCAGCACCGCCGCCTACAACGGTATTGTGCAGGCGTCCGAACGCTTGCGTGCGATCGTCTACCGGACGCTCCATGCGAATCCGCAGGGTCTGACTGTCGACGAGACGTGCACCATCGCGGAATATCCCCGCTACAGCCTCCAGCCGCGGTTCACCGAGCTGCGCGACAGGCGGGTGATTACCGACACGGGTATGCGTCGCCGGAACGTCAGCGGCGCGAAGGCTATCGTCTGGAAGATCACCGATCGGGAGCAAGGCGCATGAGCGGTCTCGTCACGCCCGAAGCTGGCGAAATGCTGATGCTGATGGCCGACGAGGTCGTTCTGCCGAGCGATTGGGACGTGTCCGGGGTCTGGCTCAACGCCGCGCAGAACCTCGCGCGGTTCCTCGTCGATCATAAGGACCGGCTCTACATCGATGGCGCAGCGCTGCTCGTTGTGATCGGTGGGATGCTGATCGTGATGGCGAAACGCGAACGGGAGGCGTCGGTCACGACCGACGCCTTCTTCAACGGCGAGGGGGGTGCGAAGTGACCAGCAACATCATTTCGCTCGCTGATCGCCAGTCTCAAGCGGTACGGGACCGAGCTGCTGAAGCAGTTCGCGCCCATCGCGCCACCATCAACGGCCGCCTGACGCTCGGCCACCTTCTGGGCGAGGGGTCGGGACCGAAGGGGACGATCCACGTCATGAGCGATGGCGACGGGGCGTTCGTGGTCAGCCATGAGAGCGCCAGCGGCAGTAGCTGGGGCGGCAATCATGGTCCGTTCGCGACGGTCGAAGCTGCGGCCTCGGCGGCATCGGCGCTGAACATCAACAGCTATGAGCGCGGGTGCGACGTCGTCGTGCACGACACACCCGCCGCCGGCCAGGAGGACCTGTAATGGGTGCCGCCGAAAGCATGAGTAGCGCGCTCATCGATGCCGCGCTGGAACATGCCGCTAAGGGTCGACCGGTCTTTCCCTGTAATCCTGAAACGAAGCGTCCGCTCACTGCGCGCGGTTTCAAGGATGCGACGACTGACGCGCGAGTCATTGTCGGCTGGTGGCACAGGTGGCCGAACGCCATGATCGGGGTTCCGACCGGAAGCGCGATCGGGGCATGGGTTCTCGATATTGACGACCCGGCAGCGTTCGAAGCGGCTTGCGATATACCCTTGCCGTCGACGCGACGCGCAACCACGGGGAAGGGGTATCACCTCTACTTTCGTTGGGACCCGGCACTGCCGATTATCAACGCGCAGCGCACGCAGAAAGGCTGGGGCATTCCCGGTCTGCCGGGTGCGGACGTTCGGGGCGAAGGCGGTTACGTAATCGTCCCGCCGTCGATGCACCCATCGGGCAAGCCCTACGTGTGGGCGTCCGAAGAGGACGCCAGCGAAGCGCCGAGCGATCTTGTCGAGCTGGTCCGCAACCGCAAACCGATCGCCGATCCGGTTGAGGCAGTACCCGGTGCCCCGCCGGTGCCGACACCGGCATTCGACCATGGCACGAAGGCCACCGCCCTCGCAAAATACGACACCGACACCGCCTATGGTCTCGGTGCACTGGATCGCGAATGTGTGGCCGTCGCCGTCGCATCGCCCGGCGCACAGGAGGGCACGTTGAACAACGCGGCGCTCAAGATCGGCGCGCTGGTTGGCGGAGGCGAACTGTCGTTGCGAACCGCAACCGCCGAGCTGGTCCGTGCCGGGCTGTCGATGCAGTCGGGCAACTCGGACGATCCGTGGACGCTGGAGGCGATCACGACGAAGGTCGATCGCGGGTTGCAGGCGGGCATGAAGAAGCCGCGCACTGCGCCAACCGCCGTTATCAAGGGCAACCGCGAGAAGCGCGTCGCCGCGAACGATGGTGCAGAAGTGTCGGAAGACACGATCGCCCTCGCGTTCACCGCCCAACATGGCGGTTCGCTGCTGTATGACCACAATGTTGGGCGCTGGTTCCAGTGGGACGGGACACGTTGGCAGATGGACGAAACCGACCTGGCGTTCGACTTCGCGCGCGCGCTGGCTCGGCAACTTGGCGATGGCGTGCGCGCTCTTGGCCGCGCTGCGACGGCAGCGGGTGTCGAGAAGATGGCCCGCGCAGATCGTTCGCACGCTGTCACCAGCACGACATGGGACACCGACCCATATTTGCTCGGCACGCCCTCAGGCACGATCGATCTTCGCACAGGCGAACTGTCCGAGCCGGATCGGACGCAGCGCATTACGAAGCTGACGGGCGCGGCCCCGGCGCATGGCCGGCCCGAAGTCTGGTTGGAGTTTCTGCGGTCGTCGCTGGCCGATGACGAAGAGATGATCCTGTTCCTGCAATTGTGGTGCGGATACTGCCTCACGGGGCTGACGACGGCCCATGCGCTGCTGTTCATCTATGGCCCGGGCGGCAACGGTAAGTCGGTCTTCCTGAACACGCTTATCGGCATCATGGGCGACTATGCGGCGACGGCTGCCATGGACACGTTCGCAGAGTCGCGGAACGATCGTCACTCCACCGAACTGGCGATGCTGCGTGGCGCTCGACTGGTAACGGCCAGTGAGACGGAAGAAGGCCGCGCTTGGGCGGAAGCCCGCATTAAAGCTCTGACCGGCGGCGATCCGATCACCGCCCGCTTCATGCGCCAAGACAACTTCACGTTCCGGCCGCAATTCAAACTGACGATTGCAGGCAACCATGCGCCTGCACTGCGCAACGTCGACGAGGCGATGCGCCGGCGGTTCAACATCGCGCCGTTCGTCATCAAGCCCGCGAACCCCGACCGGGAACTGGAAACCAAGCTAAAGGCGGAATGGCCGCAAATCCTCGCGTGGATGATCGCGGGATGCCGCCGGTATCTGCAGGACGGCCTCAACCGTCCCAGCGCGATCGTGGCTGCTACGAACGAGTATTTCGCCGATCAAGACGTGTTCGGCCAGTGGTTCGAGGAACGGTGCGTCCTCCGGCCCGGGGCGTTCGAGGCGGCAACCAAACTCTACGGCGATTGGGAAACCTACGCGAAGGCGCATGGTGAGGTGCCGGGGACTGCCAAATCGTTCGGCGCCGCCATGCGCAAGCGCAATCTGGTTTCGAAGTCGTCGCGGCTGCTGGGGTCCCCGCAGAAGATCTACACCGGCGTCGAGCTGCCATCGGCGGCGGTCGCCAACCACGGGGCGGACTGACAGGCGTAACGCGTGTAACCGATGTAACTCAATTTCCTGTTCCACCATTCACGCGCACGCGCACGCGTACCAGGAGGAACGGATTTTCCGGTTACATCGGTTACATGCGTCACAGCCTGCGGTGGTTTGCCCTCTCTGTTCGACAAATCTCAACCGAATAGGACCATCAATGACCGACACGAAGAAGGCTCACGTCGGGGTGACCAGGATTCCCGGCAAGACCGTGGAGTACACCGCCGCCCGGAACGAATTAGAGCCGGAGGTCCGGCACGGCTACCTCGCGACGAAAGCTTCGTCGGACCTCTTCCAAGGCGTCACCGCCGACGTGGCCGGCCTCGCGGAGGCGATGCGCGACATGTCGGCCGAGGTCGCTGGTCAGGACATGTCGACGGTCACGCGACTGCTCACGGCCCAGGCGCTTAGCCTCGACGCCCTTTTTACCCAGATGGCACGGAAGGCGCACGCCAACCTCGGCCACTACCCCGATGCCGTCGAACGGTATCTGCGGCTGGGGATGAAAGCGCAGGCGCAGTCCCGTGCGACGCTTGAGGCGCTCGTCAAACTTCACCAGCCGCGCGAGCAGACTGTCCGGCATGTGCATGTCGGTCCTGATGGCCAGGCCGTTTTCATTGAGAACTACAACGGAGGGATGGGCCATGCACGATTCGACGGACGGCCCCATGCACAAGGCGCATCAGGCCCCGCGCTGCTTGGCGAAGACGCGTCGGGGAACGGAGTGCCAATCCCCGGCGGTGCGGGACAAGCGCCGGTGTCGAATGCACGGCGGCGCACCCGGCAGCGGCGGGCAGCCCGGGAATAGCAACGCCCTGAAACACGGCGCCCGGTCCAAAGAATTGAACGATAGGACGCGCTGGGTCCGCGAGATTGCGGCCGCGCTTAGTGCTGGCATCCTCAACGAACCTTAACAGTCCGAAATTTACTCTATTTTCGGGGCGCCCAGAATATGTATTTGTGGAGTATCTCTTCTTTACTTTTCGAGATCGAAAAATCCCCTCTCCGGTTAAGAAAGCAGCCTCTCACGCTGTCAATCACCGATCGTGCGAGTGCAACAAGTTCTCTGACATCAATCAGCGTCTGGGTACTTGGCCCCAATCCGGCAGCGGTCCCGTCCCATGGCTTGCTAGCAAGCGCTACTGGACTTCCCATCCCCGGCTTATAGCGGAAGATGTACCACTGTCCGGAATTGTCTCTGTTGGTCAGTGACCCATCATGATAGATTCCGTTTCTGAATGAGTATAGCGCCTTAGTTTCGGCGCCATTGGGCTGATAACCTGCCCAATAGTAAAGCGCTTTTTTGATGCCAGACGCATTTACATCGGGGTAAGGCTGTTTGCTACTATCCGAGTAAGTCGAACCCATTTGATCCAAGATTGCAAAAGCACACATAACTGGCGCGTAGTTTGACAACTTCTCAAGACCGACAGCCTGCCCCATCTCATTTTCGACTTCATGCAAACACGATCGAAGAAGAAAGTCATTTGCTTCGGTATACATCGACCTCGAAAGGTGAGCTTCAACGATATCATCGTTATCGAACGCTGCGAGATTCTTTTGAACTATAGACATTCCCAGTCACTACCCCCTGTTAAGCACCGAAAGGATAAGATACTCGCTATCGGGTCGGAAATACCGGCCCCCGCACCGTCATCGCTGCCGCATCATAGGGCTGCTGCAACGCGACTACATCGTCATAACTGCCGCGCAGCCACGTATCGCAATCCTCCGGCCGCAGGATCGTTATCATAGCCTTGGGGTGAATCGGCGCGACCAGCTCGTTCGGATCGCAGGTCACCATCGTGAAGCCCGCGCCGTCAGCGGTTTGCTGCCAGAACCCAGCCGCGGCGAACGTCGGCTGGTCGGTCACGCTGAACCACATCTCCCCTTTCAGCGCCGGCTTCCCGTCGCCAAGGTCGTGCTTGTCCGGAGTCCATTCGCAGAACTCGGTGAGGGGCACGAGGCAACGGTTCGCCGGGTCAGCCGCCAGCTTGCGCCACTGCGGCAGCTTCAGGTTGCGGACGTTCGTCATCGGCCATGGTGCCTGTCCGCCCAGCACGTCCCACGACATGATGTCCCAGCCGCGTTCGCCGTCCTTCTCGCGGATGACATAGGCGCGACCCTTGGGACGCAGTTCTTGCGGATTGAACCGGTTGTCGCGGGGGCGTTCGGGGAACAGCTTCGCGGCTGATCCGAACAGATCGGCGGGTTCGCCGGCGAATCGAGCGCGGTTGCACATGTCACCTAGGGTAGGCAGCTAGCCGATCTCGACAAGGGGTACGGATCAATCGGCGTCGACGCTAACCGTGCCGAAACGGTGTCGCTGCGAACGATCATTTTCCGCTGTTCCGAACCATGATTTGTTGACCATCGTCACACATTTAGGCATAGTATCGGCACGCGCCCATTCGCTGGCAGAGCAGTGAAAGCACGTTTCCTCAGAATGGAACGGAGCGGCGCATGTATCTCGAACAGCACAACGACGACCTGAACCACGGCATGCCACATGGTAGCGCCGTGCGTCGTCTTTTCACGCGCGAGGATGCTATGCAGAAAATCCTGAACGACAAGACATTCTCTTTCCGAGGGAACGGGATCCTGTTCGCAGCCGCCCATGAGCGCGCACGCCGTGCGAACATGACCTTTGCGGAGTTCTGCCGGGCGGCGGTTCGCGATGCGGTCAAGGATCAGGCGGCATGATGATTGATATGGTCATTCCCGATTGTGAGGAAACACCACCCCCGATTGTTCGGACTCAGCAGAGCGCGGAGAGCGTCGCGGCCGCACGGTGGGATTGGGAATGCCAACGCCTTTGCGCCACGCAACTGGTTCTCGATCTTGCTGCTTATCTAGGCGGGCGGGTCCCGGCAGACGAGATGTGGGAGGCCATGCAGCGTCTGCCGGCTGAGCTGTTGGACATGCTCTACACCGCCGATGGTTGGGCGAAGCTGAGCGAATACCTCCAGATTGGATCACCATTCCCGCCGCTCCCCTACGCACCGACTGTCCACTGAGGTAGCCACATGCCGTTCGGAACCCTGCCCCTATCCTCCTTCGCTGTCGGCCCGCGCGCCACGGCACTCTACAATCCCAACGAACAGGCGGTGGTGCCGCAGAGCCCCATGGGCATGATGTTTCGCGGCTTCGGCGGCCAAAAGCCCATGCAACAGGCGTCGGCGGCGTTCGGCTTTAACCGCCAGCCGTTCACGACGCCGCCCTACAGCCCCGGCGCACCTGTCGGGCCGGACACGCCCGCGCCGCTCATAGGCAGCTTCAACCCGACGTCGGCCCAGAACGGGGCGGCTGGCGCGCCAGGGGGCTATGTCGAGCCAACGGCTGGTCAGCAGCGGCCGAAGTTCTTCGGCAAGGGTGGTGCTGGCTGGGACGTCCTGTCGAGCATCGGCGATAGCCTAATGATGCTGAGCGGCATGCCTGGTGCAGCCGAACTGGTGGGCGCACGTCGACAGGCGCAGTCGCAGGCGCAGGCCCGCCAGTGGCAGGTGCAGGACCGCGAACGCGAACGGCAGTTGGAGAATCAGCAGTGGCTGGAACGGCAGATTTGGGAACGCGAGCACCCTAAGCCGATCAACAACGATACGGCAGCCGACTATGAGTTCCTGAAACAGCGACTGGGACCGGAGGTCGCCGACCAGTACCTGCGCAATTTCGCGGCTGGACCGATCACGGCGGTCGATGGGTTCGACGCACAGGGCAACCCGACGAAAACCTTCGTGCCGCGTGGGTCGCTTGGCGGGGGCATGATGCCGGGCGGCGGCGCTGGCCCCGACCTCGACCCAGCACCTACGCGGCCAGTCGGCAAGTTGCGTCCGCCACGGGGAGGTGCGCCCTCGCAAGGGGGCGCTTCGTTTCGCTGATCCCTTCGGCGCACCGGGGCGGGTAACTAGTGGGCGCAGGACGGTCGATGGTAACCGGGCGGTCGGTGGTGTCCCTAACAGCAGCCACCTGCGCGGCGATGGCGTCGATCACGTCGGGACAACGATCGCCGCCCTCCGCACTTACTACGGCCCCAACGCCCGATTCCTCGACGAAGGGGATCACATCCACACCACGTTGCCCGGATACGGGCGAGTTCCATACTTTGGCCGGCGCGGGTCGGCGGGGAGACGATGATGCAGCAGCGGTTGATGGAGGACGAAGCCGGCAACCTGTGGGAGGTCGACAGCAACGGTGAGGCGATCCGGCTAGCGCAACGCGCGCGTCGTGCCCCCTCCCCGGCTACGATCACGACGCAACGCGACCCTTTCGAGGTCAGCCGCGAACAGCGGGCGCAGGCGCAGGACGCTCGGGCGAACGCCAATGAGGATCGAGCTGGGCGCCGGGAAGACCGGCAAATCGACCAGCAGCGGCGCACAAACGAGATTGAAACCCAGAAACTGGGTAACACCCGGTTCGACAACCTGACGGTGCTGCGCAAGGAGTTCGATGACCGCAAGGAGGTCCAGAACTTCAAGACGGTGTTGCCGATGATCGCCGGGGCGATGCGGATCGCTGACAACCCCAAGGCGACGGGCGCGAACGACCTCGACCTTATCTACACCTTCGGCAAGGTCATGGACCCCGGCTCGGTTGTTCGCGAGGGCGAGCTAGCGCTGGCGTCGAACACCGGCAGCTTTGCGCAGAACCTTGAAGCGGCTGTCGAGAAGCTGCGCAGCGGCGAGAAGCTGCCCCCGGAAGTACGGCACAACCTCGCCGAAGCGATGCGGCGGCGCGGTGTTGAGTTCTCGCGGGCCTACAACCAGACGCGGCAAGATTACACTGACCTTGCCGAACGGAACGGTTTTGCGCCGCAGGATGTGATCGGTCGCCACCCCGCCATTCCGTACCAGCAGGCCGAAGCGGACTTCACCAAGCGGCAATATCGTAACCTCGACGGTTCGCTGGGACCGGCACCTGTGGGGATGACGAACACCGTGGGCAGCGGTGCCGCTCCGATCGGCCCGCAGGCAACGTCGTTCGCTCCCAACAACGTGATCGACTTCGCGGCCGGCCTAAACGGCGGGAAGTACGCGTTCATCAAGGGCGGCGGGCTGACGTACAACGGCAAGGAAGTGCCGGTGTCGGAGACGATCGCGAACAGCGAGCCATACCGTGAGGCATACCGCGCGCAGTTCGGCGAGTATCCGCCGCTGACCGTTGATATTGAAGCCGGGCAGGTCACGCCAGGCGCGCAGTCGGCGCTGGACCGTCAGCGCGACACGTTCGGTGGCGGTGTGGATGCCGTAGGGCGCGGCATCGCCGATACATTCAGCGTAGGCCTCGCCGACCCGTTCGCGGCAGCAATGAACACCCTGACCGGCGGCGGTACGTTCGCCGACAATCTCATTCGCCAACGTGGCGTGAGTGCTGCTGACGAGCGGGTCAATCCGGGTCTTCGCATGACGGGGCAGGTTGCCGGAAGTATCCTGCCCTTCATGGGCGCATCACGCCTTGGGGCGGCGGCTCTGCCGTCGCGCCCGATGCTCGGGGCGGGCATTGCGGACACCGGCCTTGGCGCGTTCTACGGGGGCGCGTCGAACGACAAGGACCGCCTGACCGGCGCGGCTGTCGGCGGTGCTGCCGCCCTGGCAGGTAATCAGTTCGGACAGCGTGTTCTGGCCCCCGCTTTCCGGGGCGTTGCGGGGTGGCAGTTCGGTCAGCGGTTCGGGCGAGGCGTCGCTGCAGCGTTCGACCGTCCGTTTGTCCCGCCGCCTGTCCGACCGGCTGCGGTTGACCGTACGATCGCCGGCAGCGCCAACGCGAACATTGATTTGATCCGTTCGACGCTGGACGATGCGGAGCGATTGGGACTTCCGATGTCGCTTGCCGACACCTCGCCCCAGCTTCGCACGCTGGCCGGCAGTGCCGTGCGCCGTTCGCCAGATGCACGCGCCTTCGCTGAACAGGCATTGACGCCCCGGTCGCTGGGAGAAGGCGGCCGGGCAATTCAGGCCATCCGCCGCGACTTCGGACCAGCCGTGAACATGCGGGATGAACGCGACAGCATCCTGGGGGCCGGCCGGGCAGCATCCGCGCCGCTGTACGATCAGAGCTATGGCGCGCCGATTGTGTCGACCCCCGAACTCGATGCCGTGCTGAACACCCCCTTCGGGCAGCAGGCGATCAGCCGGGCGCGCACCATTGCCGCGAACGAACGCCGCGACCCGACCGGCGCGGGGTTCAGCCTGGACGCCGATGGCAAGCCGGTCCTGAACCCGATCCCGATCAACCTGTATCAGCGACAGGCGGAAGCCCGTTCGGCGTTCGACGCCGCACAGGAAGCGCATCGGGTTGCACTGCGCATGAAGGGAGCCGACACGAACGCGACCCGGCAGACGCTGGTTGCGGCCCGCGAGGCGATGCAGATTGCCGACCGCGCGCTAGGATCAGCCCCAGCCGCCGGCACTGCCGCCACGCAGCGAGGCTACACGACGCAGACGCTCGATTATGCCAAGCGCGGCATGGACGACATTCTGGAGAGCCAGCGCGACCCGATCACAGGTCGGCTTAGTCTCGACGAAGCCGGCCGGGCGCAGAGCGGAGTGCGTAGCCAGTTGCTGGCCGAAATGGACCGGTACAACCCGTTCTATCGCGATGCCCGCTCGACCTATCAGGGCTACGCGCGGCAGGCGGACGCTCTGACTTCGGGCTACAGCGCCACGCGGCCTAGCGTCGGGGTCGACGACCTCAACACGATGACGGCGCGGCTGGGGCCAGAAGAACAATCGCGTTTCGGCCAAGGCTACAGTACCGGCCTTACCGAGCGGATCGAAAAGCAGTCGTTCACCGGCAACCCGTACACCGCGATTGCTGGCAGCAGCGACGACCAGGCCAAGCTGTCGGCTCTATTCCCGGAAGGCACCCCAAACTTTCTCCGACAGGGTGAACTGGAGAGGCAAATGGGGCTGACCAAGTACGAGACGATTGGGGGGTCCCCGACCGCAGGCCGCGCCCAGGCGGATCGGTTGCTGGATCCTGCGTTCGGCGTGCAGGCGCTGGCCGAAACCGGGCTTAGCATGGCGACAGGCGTTCCGCCGATCGGGGCCATGGCTGGTGCAGTCCGGCGCGGGTTAGGCGAGCGGTTCAACGTCACTATGGGGCAGAAGAAGGCGGCAGCTATAGCTCCCCGCCTGCTGGCACCGGATCCGGTACAGGCCCGTGCCGAACTGGATGCGTTGGTCCAGGCCAGCGATGCCTACAATACGTACAGTCGGCGCACGAACCGCCTGCTGGGTATGTTCGGGCGCGGGTTCGGCCTGCCGGTTGGAACGACCTTTCTGGCCGACTGAACGGTTCTACGTCCGCTTGTCAGGGTCGAACAAGTTGGGCCACCGCCACATAGCGAGCGCGGTTCCGACCGCGCTTCCTATCGCCATCGCCAGCATACCTGTCGTCACTGCCGTCCCCCTAAAAAGCTGCTAAGTGGGGAGCGTGAGGGCAGATTGCGAAGGTGGTGGTTATGATAGCGACGGTGCTGCTGCTGACGATGGCGATGCAAGGCCCAGGGGCAACGGTGAACATGCGCGGCGTCGGCGCAGTGACGTGTGTTACCGCCCTACAGGCTGAGAACCGCGTGGCTTCCGAAAACTGGATCGCGGGCTACTGGGCGGCGTGGGACATGGCGCGCATTGACAAGGCCGCCCCCCTCGCCGCCGCGTCAGACTTGAACGGAATCGTTGCCGAGGTCGAACGGGAATGCCGAAGCGCGCCCATTCATTCACTCGTAGCGGCTACCATGGCTGCCAGGGTAGCCGTCCAAGCCCGGTCACGGCGCGGCGGTTAGGGTTCCTCCATCAACGGCCTTCGCGGACGCGCAGCATCTGCTGTCGATGGTATTCCGAGAGGCGGTCGTTGTCCGGGATCATGATCTGCCGGGCGGCGCGATCGAACCGATCGACATTCCGCAGCACGTCGGCTGTTTCGGCTGGCAGCCTCGCGACCGGCAGCCCCTGCAGGCCGGTACGGAACGCGATCGCAGCTTTGATCGTGGGCATCAGCGCATCCAGTGCTTCCTCCATCGCCAACCGTTCGGCCGATGCCTCTTCCAGCGCCACGTCGGTTAGTTTCCGCTTCTCGTCGATCCGCTCCTTCTCCCGCTTGAGCCACGCAGCTTGCCTTCGGACCCGATCCCGATCCTCAGACATCTGCCGCCGTTCAATTTCGTAGGCCGCCTTCAGCCGGTCCAGTTCAGCAGCCTTTTCTGCTGATTCTGCTTGGCGCTGCCGGTCAGCTTCCCGGTGCTGCTCTGCAACCCGATACGCCTCTGCCTCGGCTGCCGCTGCTGCTGCCTTTTGTTGATTGAGATCGGCGAGTTCGGATGCGTAGGGACGATACTTCGCCTTGGACCCCGACAGACCCCGCTTCAATCCGAGGGAAGCCATAGCCTCAGCATACTCGTCATGAACTTTCTGGAACTCACCGGGGCCTGCCACCGATCGTCCGTTCAACGTCCACGTCATGCCTTGCGCCGGTCGGCGCTTGAAGATCCGCTGCACCAGCGGGACGACGACAACGTGCATGTGCGGCGTGTATTCGTCGATGTGCAGCACAATCGACGCAACGCGATGGGCACCCCACATGCGCTTTGCAAACTCGAACGCCCTTGCAATCCACGGTCCGACCGTACCGTTGCGCGTCCAATCGAAGAAGTCGTGGGATGCGGTGAGGATCGCTTCATAAGCGATTGCCGCGTTCTTGCGCAGGCGATCGGGATCAACACCGTGACGGACGAGCAGCGCCCTCACATCCGCGACCAAGTCGCCGGACCCGTGCAGGTGAATCGGCTTCGGCATCGCCGGATCACAGTGCGGCTCAGGGACAAGCCGGCAGTTATGAGAGTTTACGCCCTCCATCTGCGACCAAGACTTGATCGGCCCACGATCATTGAAAGCAGCAACGCTGAACAGATCACCCATCACATCCTCCTTGCGATGGGTATAGTGTCAACGGTTGCTAGCGGCTCCGTAAGACCCCCCTTGAAATATATTTCCGCGTGTTAACACGCATCGTGGAAGCCGGGTAAGACGTCTCAGCACGCTACTCGAATTCGCTATGCCTATTAGCGGTTTTGTGAAGTGGCGAAGGCTATGGGCGGAAGGAAAATAGGGCAGGAAATTGCGCTAAGCGCGCCGGACCCCCTCGCCGCCCACAGGACCGGGCTCGCCAGCGTCGAGAAGGATCAATCCGGCACCAGCTATCGCGCGTTCGACCGCTGTTACCGACGCGGCATTGACGACCTGCCCTGCCTCAAAGCGTTTGATGGTAGCCGTTCCCAGCGACGACGCTGCTGCCAGCTCGGCGACTGACCAACCCAGCAGCGCTCGGGCTGCACGACACTGATCCGGCGATACCATCATGATCTATTTAGCATCAGGAAACGCTTGCGCGCCAGTATAATCACTGATACCGATTAGGTCAGAACGGCCGAACAAGGAGCTTGAGCCCTCCGTGTCCGGCCTGACCACCACCGTTCCAGGAGAACGATTATGGCTGTAAAGACCCTAACGCCCCACGTGCGTCCGGCCAAGACCGTGCGTGCAATTCCCGCCCTGACCGTCGTCGCAACGAAGACCGTCGATATGGCGCGTCAGCACCTGCGCACCGGCAACCCCGGTGCCTATGCTCGCCTGCTTGCCGGCCATCATCGGGCATCCTCGGCGCGCCAGCAGGAAGCGATCGAAGCGGTGATCGCCGCCGATGCGTGCCAGCGCCTGTTCGCCCGGAATGCCGTCAACGGCTGCCTCGTTGCACGGGAGGGTTGACCCATGCTCGCTACCCGACGCAACCTGATGGCAGCCGTTGCTTTCCTGCCGATCGCAGCATGTCCGGCAACGGCACCCGCTGCAACCGCGACCTCCGCAACGATCCCGACCGAACCGGACCCCGCGTGGGATCGGATTTACACGACGTTCCAATTGGCCGACGCGAACCAGCGCGCGCTCTACAGCGTGTTCGCTGAGCGGGAGGCTGAATGGGACGCGGGCAAAGCCGAGCAAGAACCGGAACCTAAGCCGATCGAGTCCCCAGAGTTCGACACGTCTCTGCCTCTCCAAGAGGCACTGACGGCTGCTGTCGGACCTGAGTGGTTGGCGAGCTGGGAAGCCCGCGAGGCCGAACACAAGGCATGGAAGGCGCGAGACGATGCCGGCTATGCCGCGTTCATCGGCGATACCGAGACGCGCTGGGAGGCAGCCGATGCGGCCTGCAACGAGGCGTTGCGGGCGCTGATCGAATACCCCGTCGCGTCCCTTCCCGCGCTTGCGGAAAAGGCGGACGTGATCACAGCGCGGTTTGGTGACCTGATCGACGGCGACGATGCGAAGGTACTGGTTGCCGACATTCGCCGCCTCGCTGGCATGGAGGCGTGATCATGTCGAACCCTTCCCGTGTCGCCATGCTGGCGCAGCTTCGCAACGCCGTGGCGGGCGACATTGCCGCTGCCGACGCCGCAGCGAACGACCGCAACAACCCCGACGCCGTTTGGGCGCAAACCTCGCTGGACAACGCCTGCCAGAACGACGAGGCAATCACTCGCCTGATGCTGGGGCAGAAGCCGGCGTCCCTTGCGGACGCGCTCTCGCTCCTGATCGCGATCACCGAGGCAACAGACCTCCTCATGGACTTGGCCTGCGAAGCGCCAGCCGAAAGCAAGCTGCACGACCTCACAAAGCTGGTCGAGCGCGCCGCCGCCAACATCGCTCTGTTCTGTTTCACTCCCAGCCCGGCATTGACCTCGCAGGAACAGCGGGCGCTGCGGTCCATGTCGCGTCGGTTCGACCTTCAGCCCAACACGGCCGGCGGGGAGGCATGACAATGGCGAGCATCACCGACACTGCCAGAGCGTTCCTTGCCATCGGCGGGCGCGTCTGGATCGGCCCCGACAATGCGTTGGGCGCGATGCTGGACGTTGAGAGCGTCTATTCTCTCAGCCTGCCTGACGCCGAGAGCGAGCGGCGGCGCGGGATCGGGCGCGCGTTCCTGTCCGCCAAGGCAGCAGACCCGCGCGCGGTCGCGACGCTGGTCCGTGAGTACGGCCAGTCGCAAGGCCCGTTCATTGTGTGGGAGGCCTGACCCATGGCCTACGCCACCCAACCTGCGCTTCGCAGCGCCACCACCTCGTTCGACCCACGCGCATGGCTATCGGCCTTCGTCGGGATCGGCGGCGGCTACGCTCTGGCGTCAGGCCGGAAGCTTTGGCTGGTTGTGCAGGACTGCCCGGCGGACGACCTGACGCCGGTTATGGCCCAAATCGTGGGCAAGCCCGATCGTGCCGAGGCGATCCGTTGCTTCATCGAAGCACAGCAGAACGGGGAGTCGCACTGATGGCCGACATCATCAAGCGCGCCCTGTCCGTGATCGAACCTTGGTACAACTGGGGTTCGGTGACGGTTGAGCGGCTGGACGCGGTTAGCGAGGACCATGGCAACGAAGGCGACGTGTCGTTCTTCGACCTGCAATGGTTCGGCCTCCACCTGTCGTTCCAGATCGGGCGAACCCCCGCGAATGCGACGGCTGGGCAGATTGCCAACCGCGCCCGGTATCGCGCCGAGGCGGCGCAGCGGCAGTCAGAGCGGACACAGCGTCGAGCCGCATGGGAAGCCGCCCACACCGCCTACACCGAAGCTCGCGCCCACTTCGAGGCGTTGCCGATTAGCACGCCCGACGAGGACGCGGCTTGTGACGTGTGGGTCGAAGCAATGGACCGCCTGATTGAGGACGTGCCGGCCCCCAATGGGAAGGCCCTCGCAATCAAGGTCGAGTTGGCCGCTTCCCGCGACATTCCCTTTCACCCTGAATGGACCGCCGCCATCGCAGCCGATGCGCGTCGCCTCCATGCGGAGGGCTTCTGACATGGCAACCGATCCCAAGACCAAGCTTATGACCCTGTTCGCTGGACGCAATCTGCTGTCGCCCATGGAGCAGCACGAGGCCAAGCAGCCCCAGCCGATCGCGCTGGAAATGTTCGACAGCGTACCGGCATGGGCGACCGTTTGCGCCGCCGACAATGATCACAACGCCCCATTGATTCAGTCAGGGGAAGTCGTCGTTGCCGAGCGCGGGCGTTGGGTTCCGGTCGACGGCGGGCTGTTCTTGATCGAGTACGTATCCGCCCCGGCCACGCAGTTCGATTACGAGAAACGGCATTGCCGGATCATCCAGACGCGAGAGACGGAACACGGCTGGTTCGCTGGCGGCATCCGCGCTGGACAGCGTGGGGCCTTCGTCGCGAGCGATGGACCCTACGCCGATCCCGTGAAGTTGGGCGAGAAGCTGATAGGCCGGGTCGTCGGCATCCTGCGCACCGCGTCGTTTATCGACCGCATGGCGACGGGGGAGCGGTGACATGGCCGCTGCAAAAGCCCCTCTGTTCGATCCCAGCCGAACGCCTCCCGACAGCCTGAATGCTACGAAACTGGATCATCCGGCTCGCTCTATCCCTGTTCAGGAGGCGCGCGAGCTGTTGGGGATCGCATGGGCAGCCTATGACCGCGCCCGCGCCGAAGAACGGGACGGCTTAACGCTGCGCGACCCGGCTTGCGTCGAGCGCTGCACCCGTTGCGGGCTGGAATGCGCGGTAATTCTATCTGGTTTGCGGATGGCGCACCGGGATTATCGTGACGCATTGGCGGCGGCTGGCCCGGTCCTTTCGTTCGGCGGCACGGTGTATTCCGCCATGGCAGGTCGGGCGTGACCTACCTTCCACCCACATTGCTTGCAGAGTTCCGCCGCCGCGCCCGCATCGGCCAATCGTCGCGTTACATCGCTTACGCCATGAGCGTGAGTTACGACGATGTTCGCCGCTGCATACGGCCCCTCACAGCCCGAGGCAGGCTTTATGCCCGCCATACTAGGGTAGGGAGTGGCAAATGACCGCCCTGCTGATCTATCCCGGCCGCGCCGCCGTACTGCCGATAGAAGCCGTCCTGTCGGCGATACCTCAACTCCCCCGCCCTGCCCTCAACCGGCTGGTGGCACGCATGATCGACCGCCTCGACGACATGGATGGCGACCCGGACCTCGAACCGGACGCCGACGGTGAAGATACCCACGATCAGGAGAAGACCGACGACTAGCCTCGCGGGCCATATGGCCCCAGTTCCCCGCCAGCCCTTCCCGCTGATCGATAACCGGTCAGCGGGTGTCGGCCGTACCCACCACTTCCGCGAAAGCTTGGCGTTGTCCGAGCGCTTCGGCGACGAATGGTGGTTGCCGATCTACCGGCGCGCGTTCCCGTCGCTCCGGTCTGCGGTGGCGGTCAGGAACGACGGCTGGGCGCAGCGTGGTGGCATCGATCGACTGCTGACGCTGGCGTGCGGTCGGACCTATACCGTCGACGAAAAGATCCGCACCGAAGACTGGCCGGACGTCCTGCTGGAACGCTGGTCGGATGAAGCGGCACGGTCGCCAGGGTGGGTGCAGAAGCCGTTGGCGGCGGACTTCATCGCCTATGCCCACGCGCCAGCCGCTACCTGCGTCCTGCTTCCGGTCCCCTCGCTACAGCGCGCTTGGCGGCAACATGGCCGGCAGTGGATTGGCCTGTACGGCCAGCGTCGCGCCCGCAATGCCGGCTACACATCGGTCAGCGTGCCGGTGCCTCGTGGGGTGTTGATGCAGGCTATCGTCGAAGCGATGTTTGTCAGTTGAGAAGCATACTGAGTTAATGGTACGCAGCAACCCGTTCTGCGTTTTGGACATGCTTCGCGATTGCGGCCACCGACGTACGCGGCTGCACCTTCACATCGAACTTTGACCCCTGCGCCCAAAGGTCATCCATCATATCAGTTAAAAGCGTATGATGCCGTTCGTCATACTCTGGGTCAGATTCGTCCCGGTGATAAACGATCATCTCGTGAACGCGCTGATGATCAATACGTGTTGCCTCGTCCTCTTGGTGCTGTGCCAGATCCAACATCAGCCGCTTGATATGGTCAATCATCGGCCTCGGGCGGGTGGGCTTTAATGTCGCGAAATTTGCGACCACCTTTTGCCCCGCAAAGCCTATGAACACCTTTTGAGGTGCTGGTCGCCTTTGACGACTACGATTGCGAATGTCCGAACTGAAGAAGCTAGCAATATCAGGATCTGCTTGTTCTACCTGCCGGTAGACAAGTAGCGGAAGCCGATCATTGTCGGCCTGCGCCTCAATCGCATCGGCCGCAGACGCGACGTCCTCCTCACTTGCCGTCGCGACCGGCTTCTGTGCGAGGTGAAGCGAGGACGTCGCCTCCAACCATAGATCGGCCAGCCGTTGCATAGAAGGAGCTTCACCGCTCCTGACGGGACCGAGTGAGATGCCTGAGAAGGGGAAGCGCGCCTCGCTGAGCGCGTCCTGCCCTTTTGTCACAAGCGCCGCACGCAACGCTGCAACAGCCGCTTCCTGTGCCATCAGCGCCGTTGCCGCAGCAGGCCCGAACAGACAGTTGAGGCGCTTACCAGCGTTCGCCGTAGCGATGTGAAATTCCATTCCCGATACCGCTACTACCGCAAGTACCAGACGCTCGACACTATCAGGATTCGGCGTAAAAATGACGGGGGCCCACACTCCCCGACGCAGGGCGCGCTTGCTGGGAAAGTCGGTCAGCGAGAACATGTCGGTCATATTAGCAGCCCAAGGGCGTCTGTCGACTGCTTGGGGACATAGGGTACCCGCTCACGAAGAAACGAAATGAGGGCCGGCAGGTCGTTTCCGAGGAGACGATCAACGCTATTTGCCCGCACGATGCCGCCTAGCGTCGGCTGACTTATTGTAGCCGGAGCCCCAGCGGCTTGGACCACTAATTCCGATTTTCGCGCTTGGGTCAAATACGGGGTCACCCAATCCGCCAGCCTATTCGTGTAAGAGACTTCCGGCCTTAGATCGGACGGTGTCCACCCAGGCCCTGTGAAACTGTATCCGTGGTCAATCAACCATACTTCATCAGCGCTTCCGAAGAGGAAGTTGCCTCGGTGCCGGTCGATATTCGCAATCCATGTATCGAAGCCGTAGAGCGTCCCTAGCCCGTCCCATTTAGTCACTCGCGACATAATTTCGGGAAGAAGGCTATCGGATGCGTCTCGTATCATTTGCAAAACCGGACCAGCCGGCATCGCCGTCGATGCGAACACAATGTGATCTTCAGTGTCCTGCAAACGGATGTTCGTTGCGGGAAGATCGGCTTTCGCCGCCCGTGCGACTATCGGCGTAGGTATCGGTAGCCCGAGACGAAGCCCGATGGCGGCAGCCAGAACCTCATTGGCCAGTTCCCGAAGAGGTATGTCCTTAATGAAGGCGCGCGCGATCGAACCGTCGTTCAGCAGCACCTGACCACGCCACGTCGGGTTCACATTCTCGTTGAACTTGAACGGCTCAGCACCCTCAAGGACGACGCCATACTGCACAGCGGCAGCGGGAAGCGCATCTTGCGGGGCCGAATTATCGGCCGACTCGGTTGGCGCTTCATCGTTGTCGTCCATTGGGGGCAATGGTAGGCGGCGCATCTGCTTGGCGGCAAGCCCCGCGCCATTCTTCGG
Source organism: Sphingomonas sp. Leaf9 (assembly GCF_001421355.1). Taxonomy (GTDB): domain Bacteria; phylum Pseudomonadota; class Alphaproteobacteria; order Sphingomonadales; family Sphingomonadaceae; genus Sphingomonas. Next base: position 536,931 of record NZ_LMKC01000001.1, read on the forward strand.
CAGCTTGTAGAGTTCCAAAAACCAAATGGTGCTTACCCGGTGATTGCCAGCCTCGACAATCCCCCTCCCCATCGGAGGAAAAACCCAGCATTTCCGAGCCTCACAGCCCAAACGATACCTAAAATGTGGTATTTCCGCTACGTGCGGGTCTGAGCATCACACCGCGACCGGGCTGGCGACCCGGCCGCCTTCGCCGAAGATGCGCAGGTACCGGGCGACATCCTCCGGCTGGCCGGTCGCCTTGGCCGGATTGTCGGACAGCTTGACCGCCGGGCGCCCATTGGCGCTGATGACCTTGCACACCAGCGAGATCGGCTCCAGCCCCTCGCCGCCCAGCGGGTCACAGCCGCGGAAATCATTGGTCAGGTTGGTGCCCCAGCCAAAGCTCATCCGTACCCGCCCATGGAAATGGCGATAGGTCGCCATGATGCTGTCGACGTCCATCCCGTCGGAAAAGATCAGCAGCTTGGTACGCGGGTCAACACCCTGTTCCTGCCACCAGCGCAGGATTTGCTCGCCCCCCTCGATCGGCGGCATGCTGTCAGGGCGAAAGCCGGTCCAGTCGGCCAGCCAGTGCGGCGCATTGCGCAGGAAGGCGGTGGTGCCGAACGCATCGGGCAACGCGATCAGCAGGTTGCCGCCATAATGCCGCCGCCACTCCTCCAGCACGCGGTACGGCGCAGCGGCGATGCCGGCATCGTCCTCGGCCAACGCCGCCTCGACCATCGGCAGTTCGTGCGCGTTGGTGCCGATCGCCTCGACGCCCGCCTGCATCGCCAGCAGGACGTTGGAGGTGCCGACGAACCGGTCGCCCAGCCCCTCCTGCAGCGCCTCGACGCACCAGCGCTGCCACAGGAAGCCGTGCCGCCGGCGGGTGCCGAAGTCTGACAGGACCAGATCGGGCAGGTCGCGCAACCGCTCCACCTTGTCCCACAGCCGCGCCTTGGCCCGCGCATAGGTCACGTCCAGCGCAAAGCGGCCATGCTCGCGCAGGGCCGTCCGCGCGCGCAGTTCGTTGACGATGGTGAGCGCCGGGATTTCCCACAGCGACGTCTCTGCCCATGGCCCGTCGAAATGCAGCTCATACTGCCCGTCGCGAACCGACAGCTCATAGGGGGGCAGCCGAAACCGGCCGAGCCAGTCGATGAAGCCCGGGGCGAACATGCGCTGCACCCCGTAGAAGCTGTTACCCGCCAGCCAGATGAGCTCCTGCTTGGAAAAGCCGACGGTGCGGGCATGGTCCAACTGGGCGCGCAACTCGCCCTCGTCGATCACCTCGGCCAGCCGCACCGACTTGCTGCGGTTGATGACGGCGAAGGTCGCATGAACGTCGGGGTGCACCTCCCGGATCATCTGCACCATCAGCAGCTTGTAGAAATCGGTGTCGAGCAGGCTGCGCACCACCGGGTCGAGCCGCCAGCCATGGTTCCACACGCGGGTCGCAATATCGGTCATCACCATCGGTCAGCCTTTCCAAAGCCGGACGGGACGTGCAGCGAAGCACAGCCACCGCCCCGGCGCATCTTCCCCCGTACCGCGCAATCCGCCCGGTTCCAGCAGGTTCGAGGGAAACCGCCTTTCATCCGCTTTACATATATTCGATAAGAATATATGTAAAGCGGATCAAGGAGAACCATCATGCGTGACCTGATCGTCGTCGTAGATACCCAGGCCGATTTCATGCTGCCGGACGGCGCGCTGCCGGTGCCCGGCGCGGATGCGATCGTCGGCCCGCTGGCCGAGTGGCTGGCACGGCGCACCGCGGCCGACACGGCGGCGATGGTGTTCACCTTCGACACCCATTTCGCCGACACCTATCCCGCCAGCGCCGAAGCGGCACTGTTCCCGATCCACTGCGTCAGGGGAACGCCGGGCTGGCGCAACCTGCTCGATCCGCTGTCGATCGCGCCCGGCATCCCCTGCCGGACGCTGGAGAAGGGCGTTTTCGACATGTGGGCCGAAGACGGGCTGCTGGTCGTCGACCCGCACGGTGCGCAGCCGCCGATGGCACGCGACGCCTTCTTCCTCGATTTGCGGCGGCAAGGGATCGACCGGGCGATCGTGGTCGGCGTCGCCGCCGATTATTGCGTGCGCTGGGCGATCGACGGACTCGTCGCGCGCGGATTTTCGGTGGTCGTGCCCGCCGATCTGACTCGTGGGATCGATCGTCCGATCGAACAGGTCCTTCGCGAGGATTTTGCAGACCGTCCCGTTTCGACCTGATCCCCCGCGAACGCTCTGGTTGGGCGAATTCGTTGTTAGTGTGTCGCGCGAATTATTGTGATAGACGCCTTGTGATAAGGGCCGACGCCCCAACAAGGGATTGTTAATGCCGCACATTCTCGTCGCCGACGATCATCCGATGTGCGCGACCGCACTGGGGATGGCGGCACGGGCGGTCGACCCCGGCATTACCAAAGACTGTGCGACGACGCTGGCCGAAGCGGAAGATCTGGTCCGCAGCACTGCCTATGATCTGATCCTGCTCGACCTGATGCTGCCCGACGTACAGGGATTTGCGGGGCTGGCGATGCTGCGGGCGATCCGCCCGTCCGCGACCGTCGCGATCGTTTCGGGTCGGGAGGAACCGGCGGTGATCGCGCAGGCGCATGCGCTGGGCGCCAAGGGGTTCATTCCCAAATCCTCGACGATCGATCAGATGATCGCGGCGATCCGGGCACTGCTCGACGGGCACGACTGGCTGCCGGCCGATATCGCAGCTGCCAGCCACGCGGATCGCCGGGTCGACCTGGCCGAACGCATGGGCACCTTGTCGATCGCGCAGCTCCGCGTGCTGCGCGCCATCGTGAACGGCCATCAGAACAAGCAGATCGCCTATGACCTGCAGCTCGCCGAGCCGACCGTGAAGTCGCATCTGTCGGCGATCTTCCGCAAGCTGGGCGTCAGCAACCGGACGCAGGCGGTGCTGGCACTACAGGCGTTCGACGCGGAGAACTGACCGCGATCAGGCCGCCGGCTGCATCGCCCCCTGCGCGGCGGCTATCACTTCCTGCGCGCAATGGTCCAGCCGGTCGATCATCGCCGGGTCGGCCGTCGCGTCATCCGCCAGCCCCTCGATCTCCGTCAGCGCCGCGATCAGATGCGCGGCCCCCATGCTTGCCGCCGCACCGTGAAAGGCATGGGCCTCGCGCCGGGCCAGATTGTTGCGGCCATGGGCCAGCAGCGTCCGCAGCCGCGCGGGCACCCGCCGTGCATCCTCGATCAACAGGGCGAGCAGGGTGTTGCGCTGCTCGGCGCCCAGTGCATCGGTCAACGCGCGGATGCGCAGCGGATCGATGACGCCGGAAGCCTGCGACGAAGCCGGCGTATGGCGCGGCGCGGTCGCGTTCCGGTCGAGCAACATGCTCAGTTGCGCCATGTCGATCGGCTTGGTCAGCACCCCGTTCATCCCCGCCCGGGTGATGTCGGCACGGCGTTCGTTCGACAGGTCGGCAGTGATCGCGTGGATCGGAACCGCAGCCCCCGCCCCGCTCCACGCCCGGATGGCGCGCGTCGCGGCCAGTCCGTCCATCACCGGCATCTGGACGTCCATCAGCACCAGATCGACGGGATTCCCCGCAGTCGCCGTGACATATTCGACCGCCCGCGCCCCGTTTTCGACCGCCACGACCTGATGCCCCAGCCGGCGGACGATTTCCGCCAGCAGATAGCGGTTGGTGTCGTTATCCTCCGCCACCAGCACCGTCATCGGCGGGCTGCGGTCGGGTTCCCGCGTCGCACGCGGTATCGCCAGCGCGTCGTCGGCCGCGTCGGCGACGGTCGCAGCGGACGGGAGCGGGATGTCGAACCAGAAGCGCGATCCGGCACCCGGACGGCTGGCGACCTGAATCCTGCCGCCCATCGATTCGACCAGCATCCGGCTGATGCTGAGGCCAAGCCCGGTGCCGCCATAGCTGCGCGTGGTCGACGCATCCGCCTGGACAAAGGGTTCGAAGATCGCCTCCAGCCGGTCGTCGCGGATGCCGACGCCGGTGTCGGTGACCTGGAACCGCCACAGGTCGCCATCCTCGCGCGCGGCGCTGATGCGGACCGACCCGGTGCGGGTGAACTTCACGGCATTGCCGACCAGATTGGTCAGCACCCGCTGCAGCCGTGCCGGATCGCCGATGACCTGACCGGCCGGTGCATCGAACATGATCGACAGTGCGTGCTTGCGCGCCTCCGCCGCGAACAGTCCGGCCGCCGTCTGCAACAACGCCCGCGGTTCGAAGGCGATCGCCTCCGGACTGGCATGCCCGCCCTCCAGCTTGGAGAAGGTCAGCACGTCGTCGACGATATCGGACAGGGTACGTCCGGCGGCCTCCAGCGAGTCGAGATGCCGCATCCGCTCGACGCGATCGGGCGTGTCGCGCAACAGCTGTACCGCCGCGAGGATCGACGTCAGCGGGGTGCGGATTTCATGGCTGATCGTCGCGGTAAAGGTCGCCTTGGCCGCCAGTGCGCGTTCCGCCTCTTCGCGTGCGGCGCGCAGATCGGTCATCGCCGCGACATGTTCGGTCACGTCCTGGAACACGCCGAACAGGCCGACGATGCCCGCCCCCGGCGCGGTTTCCGCCTGTCCGCGCGACCGGACCCAGCGCATCTCGCCATCCGCGCGCACGACGCGGGCGTCGAATTCGAACGACCCGCCATTGGCGATCGCCACGCCGATCCGATCGCGCACCATATCCCGGTCGTCGGGGTGATAGAATCGGATGGCGGTGGCGATGCCGGGTTCGCAATTCCCCTCGACACCATGGATGCGAAAGACCTCGGGCGACCAGAACAGCCGCCAGTCGGCGAGGTTCAGCCGCCAATGGCCCATGCCGGCGGCGCTTTCCGCCATCGCCAACAATCGCTGCTGTTCCTCGAGTTCGTCGAAGGACGTGACGGCGCCGCGTTCGGCCGCATGGCGATCGGCGATGTCGCGGATCGATCCGATCACCTCCGCCGAAGCGGGATCATTCCCCACCAGCCGGAACGCCCCTTCCAGCCACAGATAATGCCCCTCGCGGTGGCGCATCCGGTACCGCACCACCAGGCTCTCGCCGGTCGGGGTCAATGCCGCGAGACAACGCTGCACCCGGTCGCGATCGTCGGGATGGATCAGCTGGAACGGACTCTGCCCCACCAACTGCTCCGGCGGATAGCCGAGCAGCCGTTCCGATCCCGACGACGCATACCGGCGCAGCCCGTCCGCACCGAGCCGGACGATCAGGTCGGTCGAATGATCGGCGAGCAGCCGCAGGTGCCGTTCATTGTCGCGGATTTCCCGCAATCCCAGCCACTGTTCGTACACCAGCGCCGCGACGGGAAAGGCCGTCAGCGTGAAGGCCCCGATGAACAGCTGAAGGTAGAGGACACGATCCGCCGGCGTCATCATCAGGTCGGCGATGGGGCCGATGCCCCGCACCGTGCAGATCGTCGCGACGATACTGACGGTGATCGTCGCTGCCGCCGCCCCGGCGAAGCGGTACAGCAAAGCGGCGAACACCCCGCAGGGCAGCAGCAGGAACAGCACGGGATAGCTGCTCATCGTGAACACGATGCCGGTCAGCGCGGCGGTCAGCGCGACGACGACGATGATGGAGGGGGAGAGGACCTCTAGTTCCTCCGACACCGCCCGCCGCGTCGCCTTCAGCGCCGGCAGCAGCACGATCAGTCCCATGGCGTTGGCCGCAAACCACTGGGTCGCGACAAGCGAGGTGACAGCGCCGAACATCAGCAGGCGGAACTGCATGAACAACGCGGTGAGCAGCCCCGCCCCGGCAAGCGCGATCACGACGATCGTCACATAACCGCGCAACATCCGCGGATCGGGACGGACCAGCCGGATCATCGAGGCGACGAAGGTGATGCTGATGAGGTCGATCAGCCCATAGCCGACCATCAACCGCCAATTGTCATAGCGCCATTCGTTCGCCAGCACGAGCGCGATGCCGGTGATGCACAGCAGCGGCGCCGATTGCGACCGGGGACGCCGGATCAGCGTCGCCGTGGCGATCGGATTGGCCAGCCACAACAGCTCGGCACCATCGAGCCACTGGCTGGCACACAGCATGAGCGCGGCAAGGCCGTAGATCAGCAGGCCATAGGCGATGGCGAGCAGCGCGGTGCGCGGCATCGACAGCGGCCGGGCAGGCGACGCCGCCCAGGCCGGTTGCCGGGATGCCACTCCATCCGAAATTCCCGATTCGCCGATCACGCGCCATGGTATCAAGGATCGCGCCAACCGACGATCCGTCACGTCGCCGCGGCCGGATCGCCCTCCGGCACCGCAGCGTGGCCGCTATGCGCCCAACGCCCGGCGAACATCCGCCCGATCCATGCCGGCAGGCCCGGCGGCAGGAACAGCCAGTCGCGGATCGCGGGTCCCCGATCGGCGCCGATCGCCCGCTTGTACCCGCTGTCGCCCGCACCCCAATCGACGCAGGCGATGCCGTCGTCCAGCGCCCGGACGAGGTTGCGGTAATAGAGCAGCCGGCCGGGCGAATGCTTGGCGAAGCGCGCATCATAGCTGTTGGCGATCGCATATTTCAGCGCGCCGGCATTCAGATCGAACGAGAATGCCGCCGGTTGTCCGTCGACCCGCAGCAGCGCGGCCCACATCATGTCCGCGATCACCGGGTCCTGCGCAGCCGCGCGCCAGAAGCGGCCATGGCCACCGGCCGTGAACTTGGCGTCGCTGCCATCGGTTCGCGTCGCGATCCAGCTGGCATCCTCGACCGTCGCCAGCGCATCGAATGCCCCCGGCGTCCAGTCGCGCCCGGACACGAACGACCAGTCGGGCACGCCCGTGTCGGCCAGATGCTTTTCGTGGAACCGGTTCTTGCGCAGCGTCGAATTACGCGGCCACGCCCCCTCGGCCTGCTGCGCCCGCATGTCGAGCAGATAGCTGTCGGCGACGAAGCGCGGCAACGCCCGCCAGCCCCCCGCAGTGGCCGCAGCCTGCACCCCCTCGAGCAGTGGATCGCCGTCATAAATCGGCCCCAGCCGGAACCCGCGCGTCGTGCGGCGTGCACCGCCCAGCAGCGCGGCGAAATCGGCGGCGGTGGCATCCGCCGCGACCGGGCCGCTGCGAAAGGGCCAGTAACATCCCGGCACCTGGCCAAGCCGCAACCATGCCGGCCCGAGGCCGATCAGCGGCAGCGCGATCACCGGTCGCTCGCCCCGTTCGACCAGCAGCGTCCGCGTGCTCCCGCCATAGCTTTCGACCGCCGCCGCATACCATTGCCGGCGCAGGAAGCGGTGCGTCTCCGGCGCCTGTGCGGCAACCATGTCGATCGAATCGGCGAGTCCGTCGACGACGCGGGCGACAGGCTGGGCGGCAGCGGGCGGAGACAGCATGAAAGTGCTTTGCCACGAACCTGTTACGATCTGGTAGCGCCGTCATTGCGCAGAACATCAGCCCGATTGCGCAGCCTTGCCCCTGCTCGGTGGGCAAGGCATATCGATCCGGTGGAATTCGAACCTGTCCTGTCGACCGTCGCAAAGACGATCCAGACCGCCATCGCGCCGGTCTTCCTGCTGGCCGGGATCGGGGCGATCCTGAACGTGATGGTGGGCCGGCTGGCCCGGATCGTCGACCGGGCGCGCGACCTGGAAAAACTCCATCCCAGTTCGACCGGCCCGGAACATGCCCGGCACGTCTTCGAACTGCGGCTGCTCGACCGGCGCATCCGCATCATCAACAATGCGGTGTTCCTGGTCGTGCTGTCGGCGGTCGCCAATTGCAGCGTCGTCGCGATGCTGTTCATCGCCGAACTGCTCGACCTGGGGCTGGGCAAGGCGGTGGCGATCAGCTTCGTCCTGTCCATGCTGCTGCTGATCGGCGGGCTGGTGTGGTTCCTGTTCGAAGTGCGGCTGTCGGTCCATGCGATCCGGGTGCGCGCCGAACTGCTGGAGCGTGAACGCGCATGACGCCACGGCACGAACGGACCTTGTTGCAGGCGGTGGTCGCGCTGGTGTGCATCGTCCCGTTCGGCGCGTCGATCGTCGGCATCCTGCACGGCGCGGCATGGCTGCAAGGCGATCCGGCGACCGACATGGACAGCCATTTCCGCTATCTGTCGGGACTGTTCCTGGGGATGGGCATCGCCTTTGCCAGCTGCATTCCCGACATCGAGCGCAAGGGCGGCCGCTTCCGCCTGTTGGGGACGATGGTCGTGATCGGCGGACTGGCGCGGCTGCTGTCGCTGGTAACGGTCGGCGTGCCGTCGACCGGGCATCTGGTCGGGCTGGGTATCGAGCTGGGCGTCGTGCCGCTGGTGCTGGCATGGCAGACGCGCGTCGCCCGCCGCTGCCGCACCTGACCGGCACCCCGAACGCCCGTCAGCGCGCGACCGGCTCCAGCGCGCTGGCCGCTACCCAGCCTTCGGATCGCGCCTGCCGGTCGGAGGGATAGATCACCCGGACATTCGCGCCCGACCGCGCGGCGATGCCGACCACATCGCCCTTGACCACATAGGCCTTGCCGGCAGGGGCATCCGGCCGCGCGCGCAGCGGCACCTTGGCCAGCCGGACCCGCGCAAGGTCGCTCCATCCGCCAGCGCCGGTGCGCGACAGCTCCAGCCCCTTGGGATCGTCGAGGAACGGTCCCGCCACCTGCGCACAGCCCGACAGGTTACCGCTGCCCGGCAGGGTCAGCCGCACGCCGTCGCCCGTCGGATCGATCCGCCCGACCGGCGGGCGCGTCGCGCCATAGGGGGTGGCCAGCGCGCGGATCGTCGCGCCGCGCGCGTCCACCCGACCGGTCACGACGAAATCGCAGCGCCGGTCCCGCTCCCCTTCCATCAGGAAATGCCCGACGACCCGCCCATCGGGTGCCACCGCCAGCGACAGCCCTTCATACAGGCCGGAACGCAGGGTCGATGCGGCGGGTGGGCGGGCCTCGGCACAACCGGCTATCAGCAACAACCCGACGGCAACCAAAGATAAAGTCTTCAAACCTTGCCTCCCAATGCCTTGTATTCGCGGGCGAACTGCTTGTCATAGGTGCCATAGTCGTCGCCGTTATAGGCGCGCGCCATGCCGACGAAATCCTTGCGGCGCAGCGCCGACACCATGCCCGGTGTCTTGATGCAATAGCCGACGAACGCGTCCAGTTGCCCGCGTTCGCCCGCCTTCATCGCCTCGACAAAGGCGAAGACGTCCTTGTATCCGCATTTCCAGTAATTTGCGCCGAGCACCTGGCACATGCCCCACGACGTCGATTGCAGCGCGGCATCGGCGTCGAGCGCCATCGCCTCGCGCAGCGTCCGCCACGCGGTGGCGTGGTCTTTGTTGTTCTTTTGCCACTGCCACCCGGCCTTCGTCTTGTAGGGGTAGGAGAGCAGCGGGTGCGTCTCGTCATATTTCTTCTTGGTCAGCTTGCGGAACCAGTGCCCTTCGAACGCGATCTTGGGCAGGCCGTCGGCGCCGAAACCGGATCGACCGCCCGATTCGACGGTGGCGAGCGCCCGGACCAGCAACGGGTCGATATCGCGGCCCAGCCGTGCCGCCGCATCGATATAGTCGCGATCGGTCAGCTTGCGCGCCGCACCGCCGCTGCCCCCCGCAGGCGCGGGGTTGGCCGGCGCCGCGCCCTTGCCGGCGGTGCGCCCGGCGGGCGACGGCGCGCTGACCCGGCGTTCACGGCTGCGATCGGCGAACAGCGTGCTCCACGCACCGGCCATCGCGCGTTGCAGATCGGCCAGCTGCCCCTGCGCCCAGCTCGTCCACGACTGGTCGGCATCGGCCGGCGGGGTGACGCGACGCGCGCGCATCCGCTCGCCCGCGCGTGCCAGCAGCATCTGCAGCGTGCGCCCTTCGGGATCGACCCGCCCGTCGGGATGGGGATAGCGCAGTATCTCCCGCTGGAACCGGTTGATGCGGTTGACCAGCGCCGGGTCGGACCGCCCGTTTTCGGGCAGGGTGGCGCGGGCGTCGATGACGTTGAACAAATGCTGGACGGTACGCACGTCGGCCGGACGATTCGCCGCGCGACGTCCCGTTCCCACCGGTGCGCTCAGCAAGCCGCGAGCAGCCATATCGTTTCTCCGTTGTACGGCGAACATGGATTGCCGGCATGATCACCCCGACCGGCACCATGACGCAACCCCGCCGGGCCGAAAAAATAGTGGCACTGCCCATTTAGCCACTTGCTTTTCCCGAAGGCGGCAGAGGTCCGCGCGTCGCGGCAGGGCCGCCACCGCGGACCCGATCCGTTCCCCGTCGCGCGCAAAATTTAGCCGCTTGCGCCGGGGCCGATTTCCTACAATTAGTGGTGCCGATGGCGGCGCACCCGCTAGACATAGTATAACGCCGACCGAAACCGGTGACGCGCCCTTTGCGTCGCCGGGTCTCGTTCGGGCCGGCGACACGCCGATTTTTGTACGCAGGGGCATCCATTCCCCGCCGAACACAGGAAACGGGACGATGACCTTTCAGGATAGTCAGGACGCCCAGATGAACGAACTGCAATTCGCCGATCCGGCCCCCGCCGCCCCGGCCCCCGAGCGCAACAGCCGCACGGTCGACGCGCTGCTCCACGCGGTCGAGGTCGATCATTCGCGCGACGCGCTGCTGACCGATTTCGGCAAGGATACGCTGAAGGACCGCTATCTCCTGCCCGGCGAATCGTACCAGGACCTGTTCGTGCGCGTGGCGTCGGCCTATGCCGACGATGCCGATCATGCCCAGCGGCTGTACGACTATATCTCGAAGCTGTGGTTCATGCCCGCCACACCGGTCCTGTCGAACGGCGGCACCGGTCGCGGCCTGCCGATCAGCTGCTATCTGAACTCGGTCCCCGACAGCCTGGAAGGCATCGTCGAGACATGGAACGAGAATGTGTGGCTGGCCTCGCGCGGCGGCGGCATCGGCACCTATTGGGGCAGCGTGCGCGGCATCGGCGAGCCGGTCGGGCTGAACGGCAAGACCAGCGGCATCATCCCGTTCGTCCGCGTGATGGATTCGCTGACGCTCGCCATTTCGCAGGGGTCGCTGCGCCGTGGGTCGGCCGCCTGCTATCTCGACGTCAGCCACCCGGAGATCGAGGAGTTCCTCGAAATCCGCAAGCCCAGCGGCGACTTCAACCGCAAGGCGCTGAACCTGCACCATGGCGTGCTGATCCCCGACGCGTTCATGGAAGCGGTGCGCGACGGCACCGAATGGGAGTTGAAGAGCCCCAAGGACGGATCGGTTCGCACGACGGTCGACGCGCGTTCGCTGTTCCAGAAACTGGTCGAGACCCGCCTCGCGACCGGTGAGCCCTACATCGTGTTCAGCGATCACGTGAACAACACGATGCCCAAGCATCACCGCGACTTGGGCCTCAAGGTATCGACGTCGAACCTGTGCAGCGAGATCACGCTGCCGACCGGCCGCGATCACCTGGGCAACGACCGCACCGCCGTGTGCTGCCTGTCGTCGTTGAACCTCGAAACCTGGGACGAATGGAACGGCGACAAGCGGTTCATCGAGGACGTGATGCGTTTCCTCGACAACGTGCTGACCGACTATATCGAGCGTGCGCCCGACGAGATGGCGCGTGCCCGCTATTCGGCGGAGCGCGAGCGCTCGGTCGGCCTCGGCGTCATGGGCTTCCACTCGTTCCTGCAGGCGCGCGGCCTTCCGTTCGAAGGCGCGATGGCAAAGGCGTGGAACCTCAAAATCTTCCGCCATGTCGCCGCGCAGGTGAACGAGGCGTCGATGCACCTCGCCAACGAGCGCGGCCCCTGCCCCGACGCCGCCGACATGGGCGTGATGGAGCGGTTCAGCTGCAAGATGGCGATCGCGCCGACCGCGTCGATCAGCATCATCTGCGGCGGCACCAGCGCGTGCATCGAACCGATCCCGGCGAACATCTACACCCACAAGACGCTCAGCGGCTCGTGGTCGGTCAAGAACCCGTATCTCGAAAAGCTGCTCATCGCGAAGGCGAAGAACAGCGACGCGGTGTGGAATTCGATCCTCGAGCGCGGTGGATCGGTCCAACATCTCGATTTCCTCAGCCAAGAGGAAAAGGACACCTACAAGACCAGCTTCGAGATCGACCAGCGCTGGCTGCTCGAACTGGCGGGTGACCGTGCGCCGTTCATCGACCAGGCGCAGTCGCTGAACCTCTTCATCCCGGCCGATGTCGAGAAGTGGGACCTGCTGATGCTCCACTATCGCGCGTGGGAGCTGGGCATCAAATCGCTCTATTACCTGCGGTCGAAGTCGGTGCAGCGCGCTGGGTTCGCAGGCGGCGTCGAGGCGGACAATACGTCGGAACTGGCCAAGTTCGATCTGGGCGAGACGACCGATTATGACGAGTGTCTCGCATGCCAATGATCCCCCGGATCATCGGCCATGTGCTCGACACTCTGGCCTGTCAGTAAGCGGGTCGCCCTGCCTTGCCCAAGCAAGACAGGGACAGACCACGGCGGGCGTCTGACGACGTGGTCGCGGGACGCTGATCCCTCTCCCGTTGGGAGAGGGAGGGAGCCGCTTCAGCGGCGGAAGGGTGAGGGCGATGCGCATGTATCAGCAGCAACCGTCCGGAACGGTCGACCGCGCCCGCGACCTGCGTCGTAATGCAACCGATGCCGAGAAGAAGCTCTGGGCAGGTCTGCGCCGCGCCTTCCCTGAACTGCGATTCCGGCGGCAGGTGCCGGTCGGACCTTATTTCGTGGATTTCCTGAGCGTGCGAGCTGGTTTGGTCATCGAAGTGGACGGCGGGCAGCATGATGCCGATGCGGCCTATGACGCGCGTCGGACGGTGGTGCTGAACCAGCAGGGGTTCCGTGTGGAACGCTTCTGGAACGACGACGTGCTGACCAATCTCGACGGGGTATTGCAGCGGGTGGCTGCGCTGGTTGCTGACGTGCGTGAAGGCGAGTCGGCATGATGCCGCTCGCCCTCACCCTTCCGCCGCTGCGCGGCTCCCTCCCTCTCCCGTCGGGAGAGGGAAAGACGTCAGATGGCCGAACCGTCCTCTTCGGTTTCGAACGTCACCGCCACATCGGCGTTGGCGCTCAGGCGGACGGTGTTGCCCTCGACCTCGGCGACGAGGCCGCCGTCGATATAATGGTGATGCCCGGTATGTGCGCCCTGCGCCCCTTCGACATCGGCACCGCTGTCCTTCTTGGTCAGCTTGATGCGGTCGCCTTCGACGCGATCGACGGTACCGACATGGACGCCATCGGCACCGATGACGTCGGCATGTTCGTTGATGTTGCTGAGATCGGCCATGTTTCTTCTCCGTTGGGGGCGGCGGTGAAACGCACGTCCGCGCACTTGGTCGCATGACCGCGAATGTCCTCATCATGTTGTCGGTCGCGCTGGTATCTGGCGCGGTCGGGCTGTGGCTGCTGCTGCGCCTGCGCTCACGCGCGACGGCGCAGAGCCGCTACGCCCATGGCATGGTCGGGGTCATGGCAATGGCGCTGGGGATTATCCTGACAATCTTTGGCATTGCGCAATGGTCGTGGGGCAGCACGCCATGAACCGATCCGACCCTATCCCCGCAAAGGCGGGGGTCCAGAGCCACGAGCGACGACGTTCGCAACCCTAGGCTCCCGCCTGCGCGGGAGCACCATAGATTTCCAGAACAACCCAGTTTCCCCGGAGTAACCCATGTCGCTCACCGAAGCCCGCAAGCAGTACAAGCCGTTCGAATACCCCTGGGCGTTCGATTTCTGGAAGCGCCAGCAGCAGATCCACTGGATGCCCGAAGAGGTGCCGTTGGGCGAGGATTGCCGCGACTGGGCGCAGAAACTGACGCCGCACGAGCGCAATCTGCTGACGCAGATCTTCCGCTTCTTCACCCAGGCGGACGTCGAGGTGCAGGACTGCTACCACGAGAAATATGGCCGCATCTTCAAGCCGACCGAGGTCAAGATGATGCTGGCCGCCTTCTCCAACATGGAGACGGTGCATATCGCGGCGTACAGCCACCTGCTCGACACGATCGGCATGCCCGAGAGCGAATATGGCGCCTTCCTCGAATATAGCGAGATGAAGGACAAGCACGACTATCTGCAGAATTTCGGCGTCGATACCGACGAAGACATTGCCAAGACGCTGGCGATGTTCGGCGGCTTTACCGAAGGGTTGCAGCTGTTCGCGTCGTTCGCGATGCTGATGAACTTCCCGCGCTTCAACAAGATGAAGGGCATGGGGCAGATCGTGTCGTGGTCGGTCCGCGACGAGAGCCTGCACTGCGAAGGCATCATCAAGCTGTTCCACGCCTTCTGCAAGGAACGCGACTGCATGACGCGCAGTGTCCGCGACGACATTGCCGATATGTGCCAGACGACGGTGCGGCTGGAGGACAACTTCATCGATCTCGCCTTCGAAATGGGCCCGGTCCACGGGATGACCGCGAAGGAAATCAAGAAGTATATCCGCTACATCGCCGACTGGCGGCTGGGGCAGCTGGGCATGAAGCCGATCTACCTGATCGACGAACACCCCCTGCCGTGGCTGGCGCCGCTGCTGAACGGCGTCGAGCACGCCAACTTCTTCGAACAGCGCGCGACCGAATATTCGAAGGCAGCGACGCGCGGCAACTGGAACGAGGTCTGGGACGGCTTCGACAAGCGCCAGAAGGCCAAGGTCACCGCGCCGGCGAACGAGGAAGCTGCCGGCATGGGGGATATGTTTGGGGGCGTTGCGGCGGAATAAGCGCCGGGCAAGGGGTAGTGAAAGCTACCCCAAGCCGCACAAGGCGCGGCCGGCCGGCGGTGCCTGCAGCACCGTCCGACGGCATGGGCTTTGCCCATGTCGGCCGCCCAAAGTTCACTAAGTTCACACTCGTGCGCTGTCGCCGCGCCGGGCAAGCGGCAGCGCAAGCTGCCCCGAGCCTCAAGGCGCGGCCGGCCGGCGGTGCCCGAAGCACCGACCGACGGCATGGGCTTTGCCCATGCCCGCGCTCCAAAGTTCACTAAGTTCACACTCGCCACGCGGTTTGTGCGTGATGCGTTCGAACCGTTCAAAGAGCGCGGGGCGTGGCGTCCCGGCGACACGATGCCAAGGGTCGGTCGTGTAGGACAGCGGGAAACGCCCTTCCGTCCCCCCGGCCCCCGCTACCTCGTAGCGGTAGCGAGGAAGAAGCGGGACCGCGGGTCAAGCCCGGGGTGACGTGCGGGCCACGCTACCGCCCCCGCCGCACCGGCGCGCGGAAGTCGGCGGGTTTGTCAGCCACCCAGCGCACGAACCTGGCCACCGCCGGCACCGCCCGCAGCGCGTCGAGATCGGCGAGCGGGCCGGCGAGTTCGGCGTTGGTGGCGCTGGCGTGGATGGTGCGGTGGCAGATGGGGTGGAGCGGCACCGTCTCGCGCCCGCCTTCGCTCCTGGGCACGCGGTGGTGCCATTCGACCTGCGCGCCGATCGGGCGGTCGCACAGCGCGCAGGCGAGCGGCGCTTCGGTGCGGGCCGCCAGTGCCTCCGCCGCCATCAATCCTGCCTTGCGCTTTACCCGTCCGGCCATGCACGAAGAGATCGGGCGCATCGCCGCAATTGGCAAGTGTTTCGACTGGTCGCTCCGAAGATGAACGCCAGATGAAGGAACCGCTACTGTGCGACACGGGTTACAGCCCGGCAAGTTCAGGAAAAGGGAGAACCCCCATGAACCGCACGACTTTGTTGATCGCCGCCGCCACAAGCGCGGTGATCGCGACGCCAGCGCTGGCCAAGGACCGTCGGACGGTACCGGTGTATTCGGACTATAATCCCTATTATCTGGATTATAAGACCGACATCTCCGAAGCGAAGCGCGAGCTGCGCAAGGATTTGGCCCGTGCCGACGATGCCGCCAGCCGCAAGGACGCGTGGGCGGAATATCATCGGGAAGTGGCCGATGCCCGCCATGATTTCCGCAAGGAGATGGCCGAACGCGGCATGATCGTCCGCAACGGGCGGGTGACGGTCGAAGAGTAACCGCGGCACAGCGGTCCTACGGGAGAAGGCCGTCGGGTTCGCGCCCGGCGGCCTTTTCAATATATCCTGTCGAACTGCCAACCGGTCAGACGGAGCATCGCCATGCCGGTGGATCGGATCGGTCCTTGTTCCGGATAGAAGCGATCGACCATCTTGTAGCGCTGGCCAACGGCGCGTTCGACGATCCATTGCGATCCGTCCATCCCGTTGGTGCATTCATCGGTACCGGAGGCCATGCCGAGCGGGTTGTTGGCGACCAGCCGCCGTCGCAAATCCGCCGTCTCCTCCGCCGTCAACTGTCGATCGAGACGCCGCTTTATCGTGCCGGGCGCGTACCCGCCCTGCCCGGTCAATTCGGTGGCGATCAAACGACCCCGCGCAGCCTGCATATTTTCGATCCGCACGATGACAGGCGCGTGGTTTGTTCGCAGCCACAGAAATCGCAGTGTATCGCCCCGACCGGCTCTAGCCTGCTGGAATAGCGAGGGTTCCTGCGCGGCACGCAGATGCTTGGAATACCATTCGCGGCGATGATCGGAAAACCGTGCGAACGTCCGTTGGAAGTTCGGGCAATAGGTTTCCAGCCGTTCGTAGAAGGGCGGGAAATATAGCGGCGTCGACGTTGCCTGCGCCAGCGCGAGTAACCCCGTCCACACCATCGTCTCATCCTCGTGGCGAAGCGACAGCCTTCCACGGAACCGCCACGCATGCAACCGACGAACAAAAGGCCCCGGACGAACCCGTCCGGAGCCTTTCGCGATACGCAATTACCGGGGCGGGTCCCGATACGCCGGACCCGCCCGAAACTGGCACGATGCTTAGAAGTGGGTCGTCAGACCCAGCATCGGACGGAAGCTGTGGGCCGAACCGAAGGTCGACACTTCACCGCGCAGGCGGACGCCCGAGTTGCCGGTGATGCCGCCCAGGCCAATGTCCTTCGGTCCGACTTCGAAACCGGCGCCATAGGTCATTTCGTTATAGTCGCGGCTGTCGTTGCCGAAGCGCGCGAAGTTGACCCAGCGATAGCCGACCTTGCCGTAGATCAGGCCCGAGTCACCGGCACGGACGCCGAAACGACCAGCTGCGCCGTAATCCCAATCGATGTCGCCCGACACGCCCTTCGAGACGCTGCCTTCGGCACCGACGAACACCGGGCCCAGCGGCACGTTGAAACCGACGATGCCTTCGACCAGGGCGCCGTTCAGCTTGTCGTTACGCGCGACGAGCGGGATGCCGGCCTTGGTACGCTCGGAGTCGAACTGCTCCCAGCCGCCCATCACGGCGACATACGGTTCGAAACCGATGCCGCTGGTGCCATCGGGCGCGGTCACGGCGGGGGCGGGTTCGGTCGTCGGAGCGTCCTGCACCACGGTGGCGTCCTGCGCGAAGGCGGGAGCGGCCGTGAAGGCGACGGCGGCAGCGGCGATGGTGAAAAGCTTACGCATACAAAACCTCATCAGCGTTTACGGTCCCGACGTCGAATGGTGCGCCGGTTTATCCGTGGCTCCTCTGAACCCGAAAACCGGCAAAGTGTTGCATCGCATTGCAACATGCGCGTCATCAAATCGGATACTGTTGCTTCCGGGCAACGGTATCTGTCACCGAGATGAACGAACCGTGGCCGGGGTGCCCGGACCATGGTTACAATGTGGCAACAGCGGCACGGCGGCGGGGCACGGTGCCTGCAACGATCGCCGTGCCGATGGGTTGGGAACGGTATACCCAGACGCGAATCGGAGGGCAAACAGCCTATGCGACCCCGGATCATCATCGTCGGTGCCGGTTTCGGCGGCATCGCGGCGGCGCAGGCACTGCGGCGGACGGATGCCGAAATCACCCTGATCGACCGCACCAACCACCATCTATTCCAGCCCTTGCTGTATCAGGTCGCGGGTGCCGCGCTGTCCCCCGCCGACATCGCGACGGCCAATCGCGAGCTGCTGCGCCGCAATAAGAATACCCGGATATTGATGGCCGAAGTCGCCGGGGTCGACGCGGATCGGCGCGCGGTGTGCCTTGCCGATGGCCGGCGCCTGCCGTTCGATCACCTGATCCTGGCGACCGGCGCGGCCTATAGCTTCTTCGGCAACGATGCGTGGCGCGAGCATGCCTATGTGCTGAAATCGATCGACGATGCCCTGGCGATCCGCGCCGCGCTGCTGAGTGCGTTCGAGCGGGCCGAGCAGTGCGACGACCCGGCGGAACGGCAGCGGCTGCTGACCTTTGCGGTGGTTGGCGGCGGGCCGACCGGGGTCGAGCTGGCCGGTACCATCGCCGAACTGGCGCGCACGACGCTGGCGCGCGACTTTGCCGCGATCGATCCGCGCCGGGCACGGGTGGTGCTGTGCGAGATGGGCGACCGCATCCTGACCGCGTTCGACCCGCCCTTGCCGCAGGCGGCGCGCGCAATGCTGGAATCGCTGGGCGTCGAGGTCCGGACGGGGGAGAAGGTGCGCGAGATCGACGCGCGCGGGCTGACCGTCGGCGATCAGCGGATCGATGCGGCGGCGGTGCTGTGGGCGGCGGGAACCGAGGCGCGGCCGGTGGCAACGTGGCTGGCGGCGGACGCGGCGCGCAATGGCGCGGTGAAGGTCGCGCCCGATTGTTCGGTGCCGGGCCATCCGGACATCTTCGCGATCGGCGACGTGGCGAGCTTCGATGGCGGCGACGGCCCCCTGCCCGGCCTGGCCCCGGTCGCTAAGCAGCAGGGGCGTTTCGTCGGCCAATTGCTGGCTGCGCGGATCGCGGGGAAGCCCGTGCCCGACCGGTTCCGCTATCGCGACTATGGCACGATGGCGGTCATCGGGCGGTCGCGCGCGGTGGCGGAACTGGGCGGGTGGAAGCTGAAGGGCTTCGTCGCATGGCTCGCCTGGTCGCTGGTGCACCTGATGCTGCTGGTCGATTTCCGCAGCCGTGTGTCGGTGTACGTCCATTGGGCGTGGTCGTGGTTTACCTATGG
This sequence comes from Sphingomonas sp. Leaf9, assembly GCF_001421355.1. Classification (GTDB taxonomy): domain Bacteria; phylum Pseudomonadota; class Alphaproteobacteria; order Sphingomonadales; family Sphingomonadaceae; genus Sphingomonas. The sequence continues at coordinate 555,793 of NZ_LMKC01000001.1, forward strand.
CCGGGGCGCGCGGTTGCTGACCGGCTATGCGCCCGAGCCGGGGGACAAGCCACGTACGGCGGGACTGCCGGAGATCGAGGCGGAGGTTCGGGCGGCGGAATAGGGTTCGGTGTGCCCCTGGAGTATTATGATGTCAGGCCTGCCCGTTTGTCCTGAGTAGCCACTGAGCTTGTCGAAGGGGCGTATCGAAGGACCACCACAGGTGCTTCGATACGGGTCTTCGACTTCGCTCAGCCCCTACTCAGCACGAACGGGCAGGTTTCATGTCATCAAGGTCCAAAACACAGAACGGCCCGCCCGCAACAGGTGCGGACGGGCCGTTCCGTTCACGTCACCGCAGATCAGCCGACGCGGTTGCCCGCCATCGGGAAGCTGCCGAACGCACCCGCGCCGACCGTGCCGGAGATGGTGTCGCCATCGACGGTCGCTTCGCAATCGAGCGTCATCGGCATCGGCACGACGATCGCGACCTTCCAGCTCAGCTTGTCGCCATCGACCTTGCCGTCGGTGATCTCGGTCGATCCCATCGCCCCGGAATAGGTCCCGGTGAAGCTGCTGCCGTCGCTCTTGACGTTCAACGTCGCCTGCTGGTCGCCCATCGGCGACTTGGTGATCGTGTTCCAGCTGCCATCGACATTGGCCATGTTCGCTCTCCTTACTTCGCCGGGGTGGGGGCGGTTGCCGGCGTTGCCGATACCACCTCCACCGGCAGGCCCAGCCCGTCAAGCTGCGGACGGACGACCTTCGCATCGCCGACCACCACATAGACGAAGCGGTTGGGGTCGATTGTCGCGCGTGCCGCAGCGTCAAGCTGGGCCGTGGTCAGCGCGCGATATTTTTGCGGCAGGGTCGCCTGGTAATCGTCCGGACGGCCGAGGAAGTCGTTGTTCCGCATCGCCGCCAGCACCGCGCCCGACGTTTCATAGGTCCCGGCCAGCTGCCGCGTCTCGCCATCGATCGTGCGGCGGAATTCGACCGGCGTGACGCCGTTCTTGCCCAGGAAGCCGTTGATCTGTTCGCGCAGCGACGCAATCGACGCCCCGGTCTTGTCCGCCTGCACCGGTGCGGAGATGACGTAGGGCACCGCATTTTCCATCAGGCGATACCCCCCGCCCGCACCGTACGACCAGTGCTTGGCTTCGCGCAGGTCCATGTTGATCCGGCTGAGGAAGCCCGAGCCGAGCACGGTGTTGGCGGTGGTCGCCGCCAGCGTGTCCGACTTTGCCTGCACCGGCGTCATCTGCCCCGCGACGATCAGCGACTGCGGTGAATTGGGCCGGTCGACCAGGACGATCTTCGGCGCCGTCGTCGCGCGCTGTGCCGGGAAGCGCTTGGTGCCGGCCGCACCGGTCGCCTGCCAGTTGCCGAGCGAGGCGTTGAGCGCTGCCTGCACCTCGGCCAGCGGGCGGTCGGACACGACGAACACCTTCGCCTTGTCCGGGCGCAGCCACGCGCCGCGCCATGCGACCAGATCGTCGCGCTTCATCGCCATGACCGCCGCGGGATCACCCACGCCCGCCGCCAGCTTCGCATACGGGCTGTCCGTGCCATATAGCAGCGGCGGCAGCGTCATGTCGGCAAGGCCCTGCGGATTGGTCCGCTGCTGCCCGATCTGCGCCAGCACCTGCCCGCGCACTCGCTCCAGTTCGTTCGCGTCGAACGCCGGGTTGCGCAGCACGTCGGCGAACAGCCCGGTCGCGCTGGTCAGATTGGCGCTGGGCACTTCGAAGCCGATCGTCGTCTGGTCGGGCGAATTGCCGCCCGACATGCTCATGCCGAGCTTTTCCTTGGCCTCCGCCATCGCGATCGAATTGCGGGTGGTGGTGCCTTCGTCGATCAGCGCCAGCGTCATGCCGGCGGTGCCGAGCTTCCCCGCCACGTCGGCGGCGGTACCGGCGTCGAACACCATCGACACCTGCGTCACCGGGACGGCGATACGCTGGGCATAGACCAGCTCCATGCCGTTCGACAAGCGGCTGTGCGTGACCTTCGGGAATTGCAGCGCGGCACCGCTGTCGGCGACGCCCGGCATGGCGCCGCGCGTGCCCTTGAACGGTACCTCGGCGGCCGGAGCGGCGGGTGCGGCGGCAACCGCCTTCGCTTCCTCATAGCCCTCGCGCTGCCCGTTCTCGACGATCAGCGTATAGGCCGGGCGCGACATCCACTTCTGCGCGGCGGCGCGCGCGCGATCCGGCGTCATCGTCGCCAGCGCGTTCAGCTCCTTCTTGTAGAAGCCTGGATCGTTCGAATACAGCTGCCCCGACGCCAGCGTCACCGCCTTGCCGCCGAACCCGCCGACCGATTCCAGCCCGCCGATGGTGCCCGATACCTGCGTCGTGGCGACGCGCGCCACTTCGTCGGCGGTGGGGCCGGTGCGCAGATAATCGGCGATCATCTGGTCCAGCTTCGCCTCGACGACCTCGGTCTTGACGCCCGGACGGACGATCGCGCGGACGATCAGCATGCCGGCCTGCGACAGCGACTGAACGCCGGCCGAGACCTGCACCGCCAGCTTGTCCTTCTTGACCAGTTCATTGTCGAGCCGCGACGAGGCGAGGCCGCCAAACGCGCTCATCGCGACGTCCAGCGCCGGCGAATCGGGATCGTTCAGGCCCGGCACCGGCCAGACCTTCATGATCATCGTCGCGGCGACATTATCCTTCATCACCTCGCGCACCGGGGCGGCCAGCGTCGGCACGGTGATCTTCGGCAGGACCGATTCCGGCCCCTTGGCGATCTTGCCGAAATATTTCTCGACCAGCGGGCGCGCTTCCTTCGCGTCGATATCGCCGGCGAGCACCAGCACCGCATTGTTCGGGCCATAATGGCCGCGGAACCAGTTCTTCACGTCCTCCAGGCTGGCGGCGTCGAGGTCGGCCATCGAACCGATCACCGAATGGCGATACGGGTGCCCCTGCGGAAAGATGCCCTCGGTCATCTTGTAGCGGACGAGGCCGTAAGGCTGGTTGTCGCCCTGCCGCTTTTCATTCTGCACGACGCCGCGCTGTTCATCCAGCACGCCCTGCGTCACCGCGCCGAGCAGATAGCCCATGCGGTCGGATTCTAGGAACAGCGCCCGGTCGAGCGCGGGCTTCGGCACCGTTTCGAAATAGTTCGTGCGGTCGTAGCTGGTGGTGCCGTTCAGGTCGGTCGCCCCGATCGAGCGCAGCGGATCGAAGAAATCGCCCGGCGCATTTTCCGACCCATTGAACATCAGATGTTCGAACAGATGCGCAAACCCGGTCTTCCCCTCCGGCTCATGCTTCGACCCCACGTCGTACCATACCGACACCGCGACGATCGGCGCCTTGCGATCGGTATGGGTGATGACGGTCAGGCCGTTGGGCAGCGTGAACTTCTCGTAGGGAATGTCGACCGGCGCGACCAGCGCGGACAGCGGCGCGGCCTTTACCGGCGGCGCGGCGGGCGCGGGCGCCTGCGCATGGGCGGCGGTTCCGGCAAGCGCAGTGGAAGCGAGCAATACGGCAGCGACGGTACGAAACATGGAACCCCACCCATTATCGATAAACGGAATGCAGGTGTATGGCGTGCGCGGGACACGCGCAAGCCGGTTCCATTGCCCAAATCGCGCCGACGCCTTGCGCGTCTGTAACATATGATGTCGCCGGAGCGATCCGGTCGATTGGCTGTTTTCCTGAAGCTTCCAGTGATTATGTTGCATCGCGCCATGACTATGATGTTCGACACTTTCCGCGCGATCCTCCCGCACTCCGACCGGTTCGACCGCCTGCTGGCGATCGGCTGGGAGGATATTGGCGGGGTCGTCCTTGCCATGGGGGCCGTCGCGTTCATGACGGCGGTGGGTGCCATTCGTGCGCGTTGAGCCGCCGGCGTCCTATATTGCTGCGCGGCAACATTTCCTGGAACGGGTTTACTCCAAGGAACAAGGGTTTTGCGTATGATCCGTTCGACTGCGGTCCTGCTGGCCGGGGCGCTGCTCGCCGCCTGCGGCACCTCGACGTCCCCCGCACCGGAGGCGACGGCGAACGAGACCGTCGACCTGCGCCATCTGGTCGAAACCGAGGTCGCCGGGAACGGCATCGAACGCTATCCGCTGGAGGGCGTGGAAATCCCCACCCCGTCCGACGGTCAGTCGCGCTATGAGGTCCTGCGCCAGCGGCGGACGGCGGCCGGCACGATCATCGCGATCCTGCGCCAGCAGCGCGGCGACCGCTTCGTCTATGCCCGCACCGAACTGGATTGCGAGCGCAAGCTGTTCCACGTCGTCGGGGTCGCCGATACGCGGGCGAAGGTGGAAACCAACGTCGCGCATGACGGGCCGCTGCGGTCGACCGACGGCATGCCGCTGCGCCAGGAACTGTCACGCTTCATCTGCGCGCGGGCGTCGGCCTGAGGCTATTCGCCCGCCGGCGGAACGGCCGGCGTGGCGACCTCCGCCTCGAAATCGGGATCGACTTCGGCGACCGGCAGCGTGCCGCGTCGCCGTTGGAAGCTGGTCAGCAGGAAGAACAGCAGGTTGGACCCCTGCGTCAGCGCGCCGCCGGCCAGCAGCAGCCCGGCCATCGCGGCGCGGGGGCCATCGACGATATGGCTCATCTCCAGCGCGGCCGACAGGAACAGCAGGTCGCGGTTGGGCACGATCGGCAGGCGACTGATGACCATCTGCACCGTCAGGAACGTGACCCACACGCCCAGCGGTTCGGCGGGCAGCACCACCGCCCATTGCGTCGCCTGCAACAGCACGACGATCAGGATGCGCGCGACATGGATGCCGAGCACCGCGCCGGCGATCCGCCAGCTGACCGACAATATCTGCTTGCGCAGCCGCAGCAGCAGCGGCGTCAGGAACGCGGCGACCAGCAGCCCGGCAAGCAGCATCCCGCCCGCCGAATGCAGCCAGTCGGCGATCCATTTCGCCCGGCCCGTCCCCATGAAGATGACCAGCAGGACCGAGGTGATCGCCGCCGACGCCAGCGCGGAGAGGATCGCATTGTCCTTGATCGCCAGCAGCAGCGTTTTCGAGGCGATGCCCAGCCGCTGGCGCGCCCAGACGAACAGATAGACCTCCCCCGAATAGCCGACGAACGCCGAATTGAAGACGCGCTTGCGCACGAACACCGGCAGACTGCCGGGCAAGGGGCGGCCGAGCAGCAGGCGGAAGATCCACACCTCCGACACCGGCAGCGCCATGAACATCACGACGAACAGGATATAGAACCACGGCGTGCGCGGCAGGGCGGCGGCGACGTTGGTCCAGCCGATCGCGCGGACCTTCAACACCAGCCACAGCAGGACGCCGACGAAGAACAGCGCGCGAAACACCGTGCCCGCCCGCGCGGCGGCCGGCGTCTGCGACCATTCGTGCAGCCGTTTGGCGCGGTCGGAGAGGGTCACGCGAACACCCCGGCGCTACGCGAATCAGCGACGAACGCGTCGAACGCGGCGCGCGTAGCGGGGTCGAGGCGGAAGCGCGAATGGCCCCACACCCCGCCCGGCAGGAACCGGCGCACGGCATATTCGATCGCGGCCAGCGGCGTGTTGCGCACCCGCCGTTCGAAATGGGTCCGCTCCCACGTATTGGCCCCGTGGAACGCGCGGACGAACAGCCCCGGCGCGTCGAGCACGCCGATCCGCTCGAGCGGCCAGTGGCCGAGGAAATCGGTATCCTCGCCCCGCCGCTTCTCGGGATAGCGCGCGGACGGATCGGCGCGGTGGACGATGCTGCCCGGCACACCCGGCTCCAGCGTGCCGACATAGGGGTGGTCGAACCAGTCGGGCGCATCGAGGTGCATCAGCGTGCCGCGCAGGACACAGGCGTCCCTGCCGCCATCGAGCACCGCGACCTGCCGCGCCAGCCGGTCGGGATGATACCAGTCATCGTCGTCCCACTGCGCGACGATGGCCCCGCGCGCCAGGTCGAGCGTGCGGTTGCGCAGACGCCCCAGCGTCGTTTCCGGCGTTTTCGCCACCCGGTCGTAGATCAGCCGGTCGGCGGGGATATCGGCGAAGAGCGGGGTGTAGTTCTGATCGCCGTCATCGACGACCACCAGTTCGCGGTTCGCCCAGCGTTGCCGCAGAAAACAGTCGACCGCCCGCCGCGCCAGCCCGGCACGGTTCGCGGTCACCATCACGCAGCTTACCCGCGCGCCGTCATCGGACCAGTTCATCGCCAGCGCCTTAGACCCGGTTTGGAAAGGCGTCGAGACGCCTTTCGTCGTGCGGCGCCGGGCCGGTGCCGCACCACAATCGCTAGTGGCGTAACGCTCCGGTCGCTGGTAGCCGGATCGGTGATGCGGATCGTCTTCGTCCTGACCTATCCCACCCATCACGGGGTCGCCGATGTGCGCGAGTGGTTGCGCTGGGACAATCGCGACCGGCGGATGCCCGGCATCCTGACCGAGCAGGGCGTCGAGGTCGAGCTGTGGGGGCTGGCGCGCGAGCCGCTCGACACGATGTCCGACCTGCCCGGCATCGCGCCCTACCCCATCCGCCTGTTCGCGCCGTCCAATCCGCAGGCCAAGACCCGCGAACAGAAAAGCGACGCGATGGTCGCCGCCGCGCGGATCGATCCGGCAACGTTGTTCGTGCTGATCGGCAGCAATGGCGGCGCGGGGTTCGACCTGTTCGACCGGGTGCTTCGGCCGGACCAGCGGCGCTTCGCGGTTATCATCGGTGGCGACTGGTGGAGCCGGATCGTGCCGCACGCCGCCTTCGTATTCCCTGAATCGGCGGTGCAGGAGGCGAAGCTGACCCGGCCGGGCTGGCGCTTCTGGCGGCGAGCCATTCCAGAGGCGCGGATGCAGCGGCTGCCCAAGACGATCGATACCGACCGCTTCGCGCCGCAGCCGGCGGACAAGCGGTTCGACGTGATCGCGACCAGCCGGCTGACCCGGTACAAGAAGTTCGACGAGATCGCGGCGCTGGGCGAAACCCACCGGGTCGCGGTGATCGGTGATGGGCCGCAAGGCGACGACCTGCGCCGCCGCTTTCGCAAGGTTGCGTGGCTGGGGCATGTGCCCAATGCGCAGGTGCCGTCGGTGCTGGCGCAGTCGCGGCTGTTCTTCCATGCCGGGCGGCGCGATTATTTCCCGCGCGCGATCCCCGAAGCGATGGCGTGCGGCCTGCCGGTCATCGCGTTCGACGACCGGATCGGGCCGGACGTGATCCCGCCGGCCTGCGGGCTGCTGGTCAAGGACAACGACTATCGCGACAAGGTGGCCGCGCTGCTCGCCGATCCAGCGGCGGTGGCGGCGATGGGCGCGGCGGCGCGCGCCCATGCGGTTGCTACCCATGGCGCGCGGTCGTCGGAGGCCGCCTGTCGCCGGTTGATGGAGCTGGCCGCGTGACCCGCTGGACGTTCGTCATCGCCTATTACAACGAGGCCGATTTCCTGCCCGCGACGCTGGCGGCGCTGGCCGGACAGACGGTGCCGTTCCGGCTGGTGCTGGTCGATAACGGATCGACCGACGGATCGGACGTGATCGCTCGTGCCTTTACCGCGCCGGGGGTCGAGGTGGTGCACCTGTCCGAAGCCCGGCCGGGCAAGATCCATGCGCTGGAATTGGCGATGGGGCAGCTGACTACCGAGTTCTGCGCATTCGGCGATGCCGATACCTGGTATCCGCCGCACTATCTGGCCGAGGCGGAGCGGGCGTTCGATGCCGATCCGCGCACGGTGGCGGTGATGGCGCTGGGCGTCGATGCGTCGAGGCAGAAGCTGCGCCGCGCGCTCTATTCGGGCTTCGTGACGAAATTGCTGTCGAAACAGACGCATACCGGTGGATATGGACAGGCGTTTCGAACTTCGGCGCTGGTCAAGGCGGGCGGTTTTTCGGAACAGCTGTGGCCCTACGTCCTGCTCGACCACGAAATCATGCAGCGCGTCGCGAAGCTCGGCCGCATCGTCTATCCCTATGATTTCTGGGCCAAACCCTCGCCGCGCCGGTCGGACCGGCGGCGGGTCCGCTGGACGCTGGGCGAGCGGATTCTGTACCACGCGACGCCATTCGCGGCGAAGGACTGGTTCTTCTACCGCTTCCTCGGGCCGCGGTTGAAGGCTCGGGGGATTACCCATTTGAATTTGCGGGATAAACCCTGGGAAGCGAAGCCGTAAGTCGGTTCAAAGTTCATGATGTTCACACTCGTGCGCATTTCGTAGCGGTCGTGACGTTTGGCGGTGTTGCCGGTTGGAGTTTCAGGCGCCGGGCGGAGGATGGCACGGCGATCACGCTGTAGGAAAGCCACGATGTAGGGCGTACCCGTTCGTCCTGAGTAGCCACTGAGCTTGTCGAAGGGGCGTATCGAAGGACCGCGACCAGATGCTTCGATACGGGTCTTCGACTTCGCTCAGCCCCTACTCAGCACGAACGGGCAGGTTCGATGGCATTGGGCTTCAGCAGAGCGTCAGTCTGCCGGGCGAACCTCCCGTATTGCCCGTTCCGCATCGCCCAACAGCGCCCCGAACGCCACGAGCAGTTCCGGGGCGGACGGCCATTCCCATGGTAACATGCGGTCGCCATCGGCACGGAAGCTGTCGGTACTCGCCTCTCGCCAGATGCGCGCGGACCAGCGCCCCTTGAACATCGAGGCCGTACCGGGTGCAGGAGCGTCCAGCCGGATTTCGGCGGACACGCGACGATATTCCAGATCGACCAGATCGGTGCGTTCAAGCCGCAGTCCCCACCATGGCCAGTCGCGGCCGGTGCGGTTGGACGTATCGCGCACGACCGCCGTCGCGAACAGCGCGCTGTCCCGACACTGTGCCGCGAACGAATCGAGCGTGCGCATTCGATCGACGAAAGCGGCGGTCATCGTCAGGCGGCCGTATCCCGCTCCACTCGGAACACCCCCTCACCCACCACGTTCAGCCGCGCACCAACCGCCGTGGCCGCGCTCGCCAGTTCGCCCGCCGCGCGGGGGTCGTCCGCTGCGATCTCCACCACCGACGCCCCGTCACGCAGCGCCCGCGCCAGCCGGATGGCGGGCCAGGGGCAGCGCATGCCGCGGGCGTCGATGCGGGTCACTTCGAATGGTCGAACGGGTTCTTCGGCGCGCGCAGGTTGAGGCGAACCGGGACCGCGCCGAAGCCGAATTCCTTGCGGATGCCGTTGATGAGATAGCGTTTGTAGCTTTCGGGCAGGTCATCGACGCGCGTGCCGAACAGCACGAAGCTGGGCGGGCGGATGTTGTTCTGCGTGATGTAGCGCATCTTGATCCGCTTGCCGCCGGGCGCGGGCGGCGGGTTTGCCTCCAGCGCGCGGTCGAACCAGCGGTTGAGCTGTCCGGTCGACACGCGGCGGCCCCATGCCTCGCGGGTTTCGAACGCGGCCTGCATCAGCACGTCCAGCCCCTTGCCGGTCGCCGCCGATACGGTGAGCAGCGGCACGCCGCGTGCCTGCGCCAGGCCTTCGTCGAGCGCGCCCTTCACGCCGTTGAACAGCGACGATGCGTGTTCGGCGATGTCCCATTTGTTGAGCGCGATCACCAGCGCGCGGCCCTCTTGCAGCACGCGGTCGGCGATCTTGATGTCCTGCAGCTCCAGCCCGCGCGTACCGTCGAGCAGCAGCACGACGACCTCGGCAAAGTCGATCGCGTGGAGCGCGTCGGCGACGGAGAGCTTTTCGAGCTTCTCCTGCACCCGCGCCTTTTTCCGCATGCCGGCGGTGTCGATCAGGCGGACGGGCCGGACACGGCCATCGGGGGCGGTCCAGTTCCAGTCGACCGCGATCGAATCGCGGGTGATGCCGGCTTCGGGGCCGGTGATGAGGCGGTCTTCGCCGAGGAAGCGGTTGATGAGCGTCGATTTGCCCGCATTGGGGCGGCCGACGATGGCGAGCTTCAAGACGGCGGTGTCGGGGTCGAACTCGCCTTCGTCCTCCGGCTCCGGCTCGTCCTCGCGCTCGACGAACGGGCGCAGCGCGTCGAACAGGTCGGCAACGCCCTCGCCATGTTCGGCGGACATCTGCACCGGATCGCCAAAGCCCAGCGCCAGCGATTCGAGGACACCGTTTTCGCCCGCGCGCCCTTCGGCCTTGTTCGCGACCAGGATCACGGTGCCGTCGGCCGAGCGCAGCCAGCGGGCGATTTCCTCATCCAGCGGCGTGATGCCGGCGCGGGCGTCGATCATGAACAGCGCGACATCGGCCATTTCGACCGCCGCCTGCGTCTGCATCCGCATCCGCCCCGGCAGGGTCGCGGCGTCCTCATCCTCGAATCCCGCCGTGTCGACGATGGTGAAGTCGAGGCCGAGCAGGTTCGCCTGCCCCTCGCGCCGGTCGCGGGTCACGCCCGGCTGGTCATCGACCAGCGCCAACCGCTTGCCCACAAGGCGGTTGAACAGCGTCGACTTGCCGACATTGGGACGGCCGATAATGGCGACGACGGGTAAGGGCATGGGGATTCCTGGGGTGACGGGTTGCCGCCGAGTGTAGGGGAATGGGGTCGGGGGGTCGAGGGTGTGCGCTCAGCCCGCCGCCATCGTCATTCCGGCGCAGGCCGGAATCCATTGTGTCGGGTGCTGGCGATCAAATCGCAACGTCACCCCATCCATGGATTCCGGCCTGCGCCGGAATGACGGATGGGGTGACGAGAGCGCGTTACTTCCAGGCGGTCAGCTGCCCGGCGTCGTCCAGCAGGTACAGCATCCCGTTGGCGACGACCGGCGACAGATTGTAGCCCGCCTTCGACCGGGTGTCCTGCGTCGTCGTGATGCTGCCATCGGCGGTCGAGGCCGAGACCAGCTGCCCTTCGGTATTGGCGAGGATCAGGCGGTTGCCGGCGAGGATCGGGCCGACCCAGCTGATCGGGTTCTTGCGCTTCTTGACGTTGCGGAAGCCGGGCAGCTGCTGGACCCAGCGCAGCTTGCCGCTGCCGCGCGAGATGCACAGCAGGCGGGCGTCGTCGGTCACGACGAAGATCCATTCGCCCGCGACCCACGGCGTCGAGATGCCGGCGAGATTCTGTTCCCACAAACGCTGGCCCGACACGAGTTCGAGCGCGACCATGCGACCGCCCTGCCCGACCGCATAGACGCGGCCATTGTCGATCACCGGTTCGGCATCGATATCGGCCAGCGCCGACACCGAGGTCGAGGCCGAGGTGCGCGACAGGCTGTCGCCCCACACCGAACGGCCGTTTTCATAGCGATAGGCGTTCAGTTCGCCCGACGAGAAGCCAGCGACGACCGTCCCCTGTGCCGAGGCAGGCGCGGCGACGCCGAACACACCCTGCGATTCGATGCTGCCCGACTGTGTCCACACGACCTTGCCGTCGCTCTGGTCGAGCGCGAACAGCTGGTTGTCCTGGCTGACGACATAGACCTGCCCGTTGGCGAGCGAGGGCGCACCGCGCAGGGGGCCGCCGGGCTTGGCGCGCCACACTTCCTTGCCGTCGGCCACGTCGAACGCGACGACATCGCCCAGACCATCGGTGGCGAAGGCGCGATTGCCCTCGACCGACACGCCGCCGCCAAAGCGCGCGCGGGTGTTGCCGTCGCCCTTGACGGTCTGCGCGGTCCACACAGTGGCACCGGTCGCGGCGTTCATCGCGGTGACCATGCCGTTGACGTCGATGACGTACAGCCGGCCGCCGACCACGACCGGCGCGGCGGCAAGGCGGGTGCGGGTGTTGCCACCCTCGATCCGCGTGCTCCACGCCTGGGTCAGTGTATCGCCGAGTGCCACATGGCTCATCGATTTCGACGCGTTGCCGCCAGGCTGCGACCAGTCGGCGTTGGTCTCGGCGATCGGCAGGACGACCTGAAGGTTTGCCAGCGCCGGATCGACCTCCGCCAGATTTTCGGAGGCGAGGATCGGCACGCGCTGTCCGACGACGGGCGTGCGCGGCCCGCCCTTGCCCTTCAGGGCGCTGCAACCGCCCAGCAGCGCCAACGCCGCGACCGCTGCCGAGAGTTTCAGATGCGTCTTCATGGGAAGGGGTTCCGGTATCGAAAGGAAGTTATTGCGCGGCGACGGTCGGCGCGGCGGGCGCGGCATCGACGCCGAGCGAGCCGGCCATCTGCACGGCGCGGGCACGGATGCTGTCGGGCACGCCGTCGCTCTGCGCGATCAGGCCAAAGGTCTGTCCGGCCTGTTGCAGCTTGTTCTGGCGCAGATAGGCGACCGCCACCATCTCGCCCGCGCTGCCCAGCCACGGGCTGCCCTTGTCGGCAAGGCCGCGCAGCCGGTCGATGACCTGCTGGGGTTGCAGCGAGTCGTACTCGACCGCGGTCTGGCGGACGAGGGCCATGTCGCGGAACGGCTGGGCCAGGGTTTCGTCGGCAGCGACCTTGGCAAAGGCGGCGGCGGCACCCTTGGTATCGTTCTTCGACAGCAGCATGTCGGCCTGCGTCAGCAGCGCGGTGGCGCGCACCGCGTCCTTGTCCGAGCTGGTCAGCTTGCCGACGATATCGCTCGCCTGCGCGACGCGGCCCTGCTGGATATCGTCGAGCGCGATGGCGAGCTGTTCACCCTGTTCGCCGGCCAGCGTGTTCTGGTGATGGTTCCACCACGTCCACCCGCCGAACGCGGCGAGTACGACCAGGACCGCGACGATGATCCACAGGCCGTAGCGCTTGCCGATGTTCGACATCTGCTCGCGGCGCAGCTCTTCATCGACTTCGCGGATGAAGGCTTCGTTGTTTTGCGGGGTCAACGCCAAGGGAACAGCTCCGGGGGATAGATCAAGCGCGCTCCTTTAGCCGACACCCATGCGAAACGAAAGCGAATGGTCGTAGGCGTCGGTGCCGGGGTGGGACCATGGGTTGGCGAAGCTGTGCGGGGGGTGAACGGACTGCCCGGCTACACGTCACCCCGGACTTGATCCGGGGTGACGTGTGGGTTGCGCGGTTCCGCTCAATTCTTCGGCGCGTAGAGTTGCGCCGGGCCGGGAAAGGTCCGGTCGCGGACCTCTTCGGCGTAGGTCGCGACCGAGCCGGCGATCTGTCCGGCCAAGTCGCCATAGGTCTTCACGAAACGCGGCGTGCGTTCGAACAGGCCGAGCATATCCTCCGCGACCAGCACCTGCCCGTCGCACTGCGCCGATGCGCCGATGCCGATCGTGGGACACGCAATGCGACGGGTGATCTCCACCGCGATCGGCTCGACCACGCCCTCGATCACGACCGCGAAGGCGCCGGCGTCGGCCACTGCCACCGCATCGGCGACGATCTTTTCCGCCTCCGCCGCGCTCCGCCCGCGCGCGCCATAGCCGCCCAGCTGGTTCACCGCCTGCGGCGTCAGGCCGACATGGCCCATCACCGGGATGCCCCGCTGCGACAGGAAGGCGACGGTTTCGGCCATCGCCGTGCCGCCCTCCAGCTTCACCGCCGCCGCGCCGGTCGCCTTCAGCAGCATTGCCGCGCTTTCGAACGCCTGTTGCGGACTTACCTCGTAGCTGCCGAAGGGCAGGTCGATGACGACCAGCGCGTGATACGACCCGCGCACCACCGCCGCGCCATGCGCCGCCATCATGTCGAGCGTGACCGGGACCGTGGAGGGCAGACCGTAGATCACCTGCCCCAGGCTGTCGCCGACCAGCAGCATGTCGCACTGCGCATCCATCAGCTGCGCCATGCGCACGGTATAGGCGGTGAGCATCACCAGCGGGGTCTTGCCCTTGGCGGCGCGGATCGCGGGGATAGTCAACCGCTTCATCGGCGCCGGGGTGGGCGTCGCGCGGCTGGTGGCGGTGTCGATGGTAAAGGTCGTGGACATGGGTGCCGCTCTAGCCGAGCGGGATCAGCGAAGCCACCCGCGCACGATGCCGTGACGCGCCACCGCCAGCTGCCACAGCGCGATCGCAAAGATCACCAGCGGGAACGGAACGGTCGCCGCCGCACCTTTCCGCGCGATCAGGTCGGTCGCGGTGAAGACCCAGCCGAACTGGATCGCGACCGCCAGCAGCGACGCCGCGAACAGCCCCGCCGCCCAACGCCGCCCGAGCAGCAGCGCGACGCTGCCCAGCAGCCCGCCCCAGGTGGCGATGCCGTAGATCCAGTCGAACCAGCCCGGCAGCGATGTGTAGAAACGGCGGTCCTGCTCGTTCATCGCCGCCAGCGCGGCCGGGCCCATCGTCACCTGGCTATAGAAGGCGAAGACGCCGATAGCGCCCCACAGCAGAAACAGGATGGCGACGATGCGGAACCATGGCGGCGGGGTTCGGACGAACGTCGGTGCCATATCACTCCCCACCCCTGATTCGATACGGCATCGTAATGATGCTCTGTCCCGAGTGGTTAACGCACTTATTCCGCGATGGCGAATCGCCCGGCATAGGCGTCGGGTTTGAACCCGGTTTCGATCCAGCCCGGCCCGACCAGCACCGGGCGGCGGATCATCGATGGCTGCGCCAGCATCAGGTCGATCGCCCTGGCGGCGTCCAGATCGGCCTTGTCCGCGTCGGGCAGCTTGCGGAACGTCGTCCCGCTGCGGTTGAGGAGCGTTTCCCAGCCGAGCGCATCGACCCAGCCGGTCAGCGTCGCCCGGTCGATCCCGGCCTTCTTATAGTCGTGGAACCTATAGGCGATGCCGTGCGCGTCGAGCCAGGTGCGCGCTTTCTTCATCGTGTCGCAGTTGGGGATGCCATATATGGTTAACGTCATCATCACCTCGTCATAGCTACCGGGCCAACATAGCGTTAGCGTGCAAAAAGCGGCCCGTCAGCAACCGACCCCATAGCGGACGACGGCAGATCGCGGTAATGTCGCTTAATGAGCGAAACAGGTTTCGATGCCCTGATGCACGAGGCCTGCGTAGTATGGGGTTTTTGCGGGTGTATGAAGGCCGGTGAGCCGCTCCACGTCACGCAGCTAATACCGTCCGAAGGACCGGTGTATGCCGGGCAGTTCGTGGAGTGGCTACTATTAGCGGACGACGTCAACCCGAACCTATCGAAGTATGAGTTCCATAAGGCTGCGCTTCTCGCGTCTTTTATAAAGAACATGGGCGGTGACGTTGTGGACGCGAGTTTGCTTCGATGGAGTGACTGCCAACCGGATACTATTGAGCCGGACGCCAAGCATCGGGGCTGCATACCCGACGCCACAGACGGCAGCTAACCACCCAAAGTCAGCCTAAAGGGCACGTCCGCTTTTTTGCATACAGGCGTGACAACATGGTCGCAGTTGAGGATGCCGTAGAGAGTTATAGGCATAGCTGCTCCTTGATCTTGAACGACAAAAATTCGAATGGCCCGCGTCGCTGGCTATTGCCATTCGCCCGATCCAACATAGGATCGAGGACATGGCAAAACTGTTCGCCACATTACCGATCATTGCAGCGATACTTTATGCCGCATCAATCGGATGGATGATTTGGTTCACCTTTGCGTTCTTTGGCTTTAACTGGAATCTGAGCGATATCGGCGGCAAGGTGGGGTTTGGTGCGGTGGCGCTATCGCCAATTCCCGTCATCATATATTGTTTCCGACGCGCGCGATCGCTGCGGCAGCAGTCATGATCGAAGTCGGCCAGCTTCATCATCCGACTACGCTTCTGACAGATTGCTCACGATTGGCGTTTCCGTAATGGGTCGAGGTGATCGATTGCTGGCAGTTATTGGGCTGCACCGCCGATAACGCGTCGATGCCGGAAAACAGGGTCAGGCTATTGCTGCCGATGGAACCGGCTCGAATCGGCAGTATTCAATGGCAGAGCGCAGTCGTAATTGGCTATTGCTCCGCGTCACAACCGGAAAATCCCAGGCTGCGCTGGGATGACGCCTGTTGCCACGATTGCGGTCAGGCCACCGCCCTCTCCCCCTTCACGCCGCCGCGCGATAGGGGAGCGGTTTGCGGGCCTCAGCCGACAGGTGGAAGCGGTCGACGTGATCGGCGAGTGCGGCGGCCTGGTCGGCGAGGCCGCGGGCGGCGGCGGTGCTTTGTTCGACCATTGCCGCGTTCTGCTGCGTGACCGAATCCATTTCGCTGACCGCGATGTTCACCTGATGCAGCCCCGACGACTGTTCGTCGGCGCCCTTGGCGATGGTCGCGACCAGATCGGCCAGTTCGGCGATGCGGCCGACGATCCGCTCCAGCGCGCCGCCGGTTTCGCCGACCAGGTTCACACCGATCTCGACCTGACTGCCGCTGGCCATGATGCGGCTCTTCACGTCGCTGGCGGCGTTGGCTGAACGCTGGGCCAGCGCACGGACTTCGGAGGCGACGACCGCGAAGCCCTTGCCCGCGTCACCGGCACGCGCCGCTTCGACGCCGGCGTTGAGCGCCAGCAGGTTCGTCTGGAACGCGATGCCGTCGATGACCGAGATGATTTCGGAAATCTCGTCCGACGCGCGCTTGATCCCGCCCATCGCATCGACCGCCTGGCGGACGATCCGTACGCCCTCCTCCGCATCGCCGCGCGTCGCCGCCATCGTCGTGTTGGCCTGTGCCGCGCCGGTCGCGGTGCGGCGGACGGTCGCGGTGATCTGATCGAGCGCCGCCGCCGTCTCCTCTAGGCTGGCGGCCTGTTGTTCGGTGCGGCGCGACAGGTCGTCCGACGCGCTGCTGATGTCCGAGGCGCCGTTGCGGATGCCGCCGGTCGAATGGACCACCGCACGCATCGCGTCGTTCAGCGCGCCCATCGCCGAATCGAAATCGGTGCCGAGCTTGCGGAACGATCCGGTCATCGTGTCGCCCAGCCGGGTGTCGAGATGCCCGCGGGCCAGCGCCGACAGCCCGTTGCCGATGGTTTCGACCACGCGCTGCTGCTCCGCCTCACGCTCCGCCGCGACGATCGCGGTGTCGCGGAAGGTTTCGAGCGCGGCGGCCATTTCGCCGACCTCGTCGTGTCGCGCGCGCCCCGGAATGGCCGAGGCGGTATCCCCCGCCGCCAATGCGCGCATCCGGTTCGCCACCGCCTCGACCGGCAGCGAGATCGAGCGGCCGATGCGGTGCGCGCAGAAGGCGACCAGCAGCATCACCGCCAGTGCCAGCGCGCTGAGATACAGCGCCGCATCGAAGATCGCGCCGTTGACCCGATCGATATATACGCCCGATCCGATCACCCAGCCCCATGGCGCATAGCCGGTGACGTAGGACAGCTTGGGCAGCGGTTCCTTCTGGCCCGGCTTCGACCAGTAATAGGTCAGGAACCCGGCCCCCTTGGTCTTCACGATCTGCGCCATTTCGACGAAATGGGCCTTGCCGTTGGTATCGCGGTTGTTGGTCAGGTCGGTTCCGACCAGTTCGGGCTTGATCGGGTGCATCAGCATCGTGGGATGCGTGTCGTTGATCCAGAAATATTCGGTGCCGTCATAGCGCATGGCCTTCACCGCGCTGAGCGCGGCCTGCTGCGCCTGCGCACGGGTCATGCGGCCCGCCACCTCTTCGTCGTGGAAATGCGCGACGACCGAGCGGGCGGCCTCGACCGCCTGGCGGGTGTTGCGTTCGATGTCGCGGTGCATGATCGACGACAGGTGGAACAGGCTGATGCACAGCAGCGCGACCAGTCCGAGGGCGGCGACCGCCCCGATCAGATTGATGCGACCACGAACCTTCAATTGCATGCGTGCCATCCCCACCATTTCCCGTCGGGTCTGTCGCAAAATACTGAACATCACGTTTAAGAATCGGGCGATGCGCGGATCATCGTGCGATCGTCGATGCCCGTCGCACGTCGCCGCCCAGCCCATTGACGCCCCGTTCGATCCACGATAGCCAATGCGAATGAGTATCAATAGCGAGGCTCTATGTACGATCTGATCGACCGGCCGGTAACGGTCCTGTCCCCCGGCGACCGTTTCCTGATCGATGCGATCCGGCTGTGGGTTGCGGCGCGCAGTGCCTGCCAATGTCCCGCCGCGCTGCTGGCGGCGCGCTTTGCCCAGTCGGGCGCGCTCGATGCGCTGGGCGACTTCGACGCGTGGATGACACAGCTGTCGACCCATGCGCGGGTGCCGATCCAGATCAATTGTAAATGCGGGCTTGTGACCGACGATGAATCGGTTCTCTTGACCTTGGCGCGTGATCTCGTAACGGGACGCGATGCGAAGGCGCGGACCACGCTTTCGCTGCTGGTCGCCGAAGAGGCGATCGCCCCCACTTTTTGCGCGCTGGCCCGGACGGCGGCAATGCTCGGACAGGTCGGGCTGCCGCCGGGGACCAACGTCAGGACGTAAGGATTATCGATGACCGACCGCACCGCCGTCGTCCACGGCCTCGAACCCACCAACGCGCTGAGCGTCGAGCGCGTGCGTTCGGTGCGCCACTGGAACGAGCATCTCTTCAGCTTCACCATCACCCGCCCGCCGAGCTTCCGCTTCCGCTCGGGCGAGTTCGTGATGATCGGCCTGCCCGGCGACAACGGCAAGCCGCTGCTGCGCGCCTATTCGATCGCCAGCCCGGCCTATGCCGAGGAGCTGGAGTTCCTGTCAATCAAGGTGCCGGACGGCCCGCTGACGTCGAAGCTGCAGCAGATCGTGCCCGGCGACGAAATCTTCCTTGGCAAGAAGCCGACCGGCACGCTGGTCACCGATGCGCTGAAGCCGGGCGAGCGGCTGTTCATGCTGTCGACCGGTACTGGGCTCGCGCCGTTCCTGTCGCTGATCCGCGATCCGGACGTGTATGAGATGTATTCGTCGATCGTGGTCGTCCATTCGGTGCGCCGCGTATCCGACCTCGCGTTCCGCACCACGCTGGAATCGCACCTGTCGGGTGATCCGCTGGTCGAGGATCAGGCGGCGGCGCAGTTCACCTATGTGCCGACCGTGACGCGTGAGGAATTCCACACCACCGGCCGCATCGACGCGCTGGTCGACAACGGCACGCTGTTTTCGGCCCGCATCGGCGGGGCGCAGGCGTTCGACCCGGCGACCGACCGCATCATGCTGTGCGGTTCGACCGAGATGATCCGCGACTTTTCGGAATATCTCGAAGGGATCGGGTTTGAGGAAGGGTCGAATGCGAAGCCTGGTGATTATGTGATCGAGCGGGCGTTCGTAGGGTAAGGCTGGCCGACGCACCCACGCCGTTCGTCCTGAGTAGCCACTGAGCGAAGTCGAAGGGGCGTATCGAAGGACCGTCACCGGTGCTTCGATACGGGTCTTCGACTTTGCTCAGCCCCTACTCAGCACGAAAGGGGCGCGCTGGACGGATGAGAAAAGGGGGCGGTACCACCGCCCCCTTTTCGCGTCAGTAGCTGACCCGCACCGTACCCAGCACCGTGCGCGGCGCGTTATAATAGCCCTGGTCGAAGTTCAGCGCGCTCAGCGCCTTCGCATTGGCGACGTTGCGGACATTGGCGCTGAGCGACACGCGCGGGGTCAGGTCATAGCGCGCCATCACGTCGAGCGTCGCATAGCCACCTTGCGTGATCCGCACCTGCTGTCCGGTGGTCGACGACACGACGCCCGACGGTTCGAGGTACATGCGGCTCTGGTACTGGCCCGACATGCCGAGCTTCAGCGCAGGCAGCGTGACCGGCGCCCAGACGATGTTCAACCGCCCGGTGTTGCGCGGCACGAAGGTGCGCACCGCCTGATCCTGTTCGCCGCGGATACGCATCGCGGTGAAGCCGCCGGTCGCCTGCACGCCGGGTGCCAGCTGCCCGCTGACCTCCAGCTCGATCCCGCGCGAGGTCGCGTCGACGCCGCGATAAAGGGTCTGCCTGATCGTGGTGTCGTAGCCGGCCGTTTCCGCCGTATTCTTTTGCCGCGCCTGGAACAGCGCGACGCTGGCGTTCAGCCGGCCGCCCAGCCATTCGCCCTTCAGGCCCGCCTCCAGATTGTCGCCTTCGATCGGGTCGATCAGGCGCAGCGTGCCGCCCACCCGCTCCAGCTGGTCCTGCGGATTGAAGATCGTCGCGAAGCTTGCATAGGCGCTGATGTTGCCGGTCAGGTCATAGGTGGCGCCGACGAACGGCAGGAAGCGCGCACGGTCGTAGTTGGTCGGCGCGCCGTAGGACACACCCTCGCTGAACGCGCGGGTGGCGTTGGCGCCGATCATCACCTTCAGCGGGTCGGCGGGGTTCAGGCGCAGCAGGCCGTACACCGTCTCGCGCCGGCTGTGCGTGTCGAGGCTGCGGCTGAAGGCGGGGAAGTTCGGTTCGGGGAACGTGCCGTCGAACGCGGTCGCCAGCGGCAGCGACACGCCGATCAGCGCGTTGTCATAGGCCGAATCCTGGGTGTAGCGCTGCGCCGAACGGTTCGCGCCGAACATCACGTCATGGCTGCGGCCGAACAGCGACACGGTGCCGGTGATATTCGCATCGATCGTCAGGTTGCGCGCGAACGACCGGAACGCGCCGGGATAGCTGGCGATGCCGAGGCCGGTGGCCCGGTCGGGCGCGCCGTTCGGGCCGAAGACATAGAATAGCCGGTCATCCTCGTCGATCGCGCGGCGCTGCACCGACAGCTTGGCCGTCCAGTCGCCGAACCGGTGTGTCACGTCGCCGAACATCTGGCGGTCGGTCACATCGAAGCTGGACCAGTCGGGCGCGGTGTTGGTCGATCGGGCAAGGTCGATGCGGGTGCCGTCGGAATAATAAAGCGGGATCGCGCCCCACATCGCCGCGCGGCTCTTGTGGTTCTGATAGCCATAGCCGGCGCTGACCACCGTATCGGGGCCAAGGTCCGCCTCGACAATGCCATAGCCGGTCCAGCGGGTCAGGCCGTAGCGGTCGAGATAGCTGTCGCCGTCGAGATAGGAGCCGACCGCGCGGGCGCGGATGCCGCCGCCCTTGGTCAGCGGCACGCTGACGTCGCCGTCGAGGCGCAGATTGTCGTACGATCCATATTGAACGCTGGCGGAGGCGGCGAGGTCGCGGGTCGGGCGCTTGCGGATGAAGTTGATGACCGCCGACGGGTTGCCGGTCGACGAGAGCAGCCCCGGCGCGCCGCGCACCACCTCGATCCGGTCGTACATCGCGGTATCGACCGATCCGTTCTGGATCTGGAACGGGAACGGCAGGCCGACGCCATCGATCTGGAACGTCTGAATGTCGAAGCCGCGGGCGGAATAATAGAAGCGGTCGGTTTCCTGCGCCTGCACATTGACGCCTGGCACCGTCGCCAGCAGCGCGTTGATGTCGTTGAGTTGGAAATCCTCGATCTGCGCGCGGGTCACGACGCTGACCGATTGCGGCGTCTCTCGCAGCGACAGCGGCAGGCGGGTCGCGGTGCTCTGCGCCTTCACCGCATAATCATCGCTGCCTTCGGTACGCTGCCCGGTGACCACGATCTCCTCGCCACGCTGTTGCGGATCATCCGCAGCGATAGGAGCCGGGGTCAGCGCGGTGGCGGCAAGGAAGACGGCGATGGAGGACATGCGAAACGATCCCTGTGATGTTTCGCGTCCGCTACGGCTTCGCTATCGCTTTTGCAAGTGACTATCATTAGTCGACCGGCTGCATCTACGTCGCAATATCGATGAAACGGCCAAAGACCGTTACCCCCTGCTCCTCCAATCCGATGCGGCGGTAGAATGCCATGACGGCATGGTTATCGGCGCGGACCATCAGCTGCAGCTTCGGCACCGATCGTGCGCGCAGCCACTGTTCCGCCGAATCGAACAGCGCGGTGCCGATCCCCTGCCCCTGCGCATCGGGTCGCACAGCGAGGTAGTAGAGCCAACGGCGATGCCCGTCATAGCCGACCATGACGCTGCCGATCGGCACGCCATCCCGTCGCGCGACGAGGATGGTCGAGGTCGCGCCGTCCACCGCGCGGGCGAAATCGGCGGCCGGGTCGTTCCACGGCCGGGTCAGTCGAACCTCCTGCCACAGGGCGATGATCGCCGCCGCATCGGCAGGCGTCGCGGTGTCGATCACCGGGCGATGCAGGTGCTGCCCGCCCACAGCGCGCTGACAGTGTCCTTGGCATCGTACAGCCCCGACAGGCCGCTGCTGCCGAATTCACGGCCGAGGCTGGTTTCCTCGACCGGGGCCACGATCACCGCGTCGACATCGGCGCGCTTCGATCCGATCCCGACGCCGCCCATCGTGGTCAGCCCGCGGCCGCGTGCCGACCAGCCGACGAAGCGCCCCTCCTGGAAATAGACGGCGATGCGCGGATAGGTGGCGACGTCGAGCGGCCCTTCGCCGCAATCGGCGTTGCGCGAGCGTTGCGGCAATGCCTGGGTCGCGGCCTCGACCACGCGCAGCACGACCTCCGCCGGGGTGCCGAAGGGCAGCGACCGGCTGCTCGCGCCGGCCACCGTCTGCAACCCGTCGGGCGCAAGGTTGAGCGCGACCGCGTTGCGCGCGGCGGCCTCCGCCCCCGCCGGCGCATCGCAGCGCAAGAGTCGGGTCAGCCCATCGACACCGGTCAGTTCGAGGCTGCCGCCGCTGCCGAGCGCGAGGCGATAACGCCGCTGTTCGGTAATTCCGCTGCGATCGCCGATCACGTCGACATCGACCGCGCCGGCATCGGCGGCGGTGATCGCGCGGGTCGGCAGGTCGGTGTCGCCCATCCGCACCGCATTCGCGGCGATGACGACGCGGCTCGCTGCCGCCGGGTTGGCAGCGCAGGCGGCACCGCTGACGTCCCAGCTGCCGACGAAGCGGGTCGGGATCGTCACCAGCGCTTCAGGGGTCGGCGTCGGCGACGGCAGGACCGGCACGTCCTCGCTCAGATTGGCCGGCGCGGGTGCCTCATCCGCCTGCCCGCATCCGGCCAGCATCGCCAGCAGCCCGATCGTCCAACGCCGCATTCGCTTTCTCCGCTTTTGTCCCCTCGCAGGACTGCCGCAATCGGCCGCGCACGGAAAGGGGCAACGCGCCGGTCAGTGCGGCGTGGTCGCCGCGTCGCGCAAGGGCGTGTTGTCGTTGGCGGCGGACGGCGGCTGCGTCGCGAAATACGCCTTGGCCGGCAGTTCGACGACCGTCACCCGCCCGGCATTGGCCTGTTCGATCGACTGGATGAAGGAGCGCGGCTTCTTCATCAGCTTCTTGTCCTCGACCACGGTCAGGCCCGACCGCCGCGCCGCCTCCGCCACGAAATGCACGCAGTTGCGGCGGTTGAGATTATAGTGCGAATCGCCCTTTTCGCCCCATTCGTCGATCAGCGAACGCACCGACGCATATTGCGCATCGCTCAGCACGACCGAGAAATGGGCGTTGCTCTTGGCGATATAGGATGGCTTCGGCCGATCGATCATGCCGCCGACCGACCCCATCAGCAGGGCGGGCGTAATCGCCTTTGCGGTGAAGCCGTAGCTTTCGTTCACCGCCGGACCACCGGCATCGGGCGTACCCGCGAAGGTGAAGAAGGCATGCGGAAAATTCTGCCCGAATTCCTGCGACCAGAAGGTGATCGTCACCGCCGCCTGTGCCGGCACGATCGCGGCCAGCAAGAGCGACAGCAAGGCAGCGATGCGCAGGATCGGGCGGAACAGCCGGTTGGTCGTCATAGCTGCCTTCTTACCGAGCGCGGCGCGCCGGGAAACCCCGATGCGCCGCCCGAACCGTACCATGTGCTGGCGATCAGTCGCGGTCGTTGTGTCCGGCCAGCTTCGCTTCCTGCTCGGCGTCATAGCCCGACGATGGTGCCGGGCCGTCGCTGCCCGGCTGGAGCGCGCTGGGCGTGTCGGAGGCGTCCATCGATTCGTCGAGCCCCTGGTCGAGCTTCGCATCGCTGTCCGATTCGTCGCGATCCGTGCCGCCGGTACCGGCATCGCCACGCGCCGGGTTCGCCTCGCTCTCCCGCCCATCCGGCGCGACCGAGAGCGACGCCATGGCCTTGTCGTCGATACCGTTGGTTTCGTTGGTCATATCCCTCACTCCTTCCCCGCCCCAACAAGCGAGGACGCCGGGCGTTCCGCCCATGCGAAAAGGCCCGGCAGTTGCCTGCCGGGCCTTCCATAGTGACGTCGTAAAGCGTGGGATCAGTCGCGGTTGCCCATGAACGACAACAGGAACTGGAACATGTTCACGAAATCGAGATAGAGCGACAGCGCGCCGAGGATTACGGCCTTGCCCGCGAAATCGGTGCCGGCGACCTGGAAATACATCGCCTTGATCCGCTGCGTATCATAGGCCGTCAGACCGGCGAACAGCAGCACGCCGACCGCGCTGATGACCAGGCTGAACACGCCCGACTGGAAGAACAGGTTCAGCAGCGACGCGACGATCAGGCCGACCAGCCCCATGATGAGGAAGGTGCCGAACCCGGTCAGGTCACGCTTGGTCGTGTAGCCATACAGGCTGAGCGCCAGGAACGCGGTCGCGGTCGAGAAGAAGGTCAGCGCGATCGACGGGCCGGTATAGCGCAGGAAGATCGTCGACATCGACAGACCCATCACCGCCGCAAACGCCCAGAACAGCCCCTGTGCCGCGCCGGTCGACAGGCGGTTGATGCCGAAGCTCATGACCATCACGAAGATCAGCGGCGAGAACATGATGAGGTACTTCAGCGCGCCGGGCTGGTAAAAGACCTGCGCGGCTGGCGACGTGTCGCCACCCCATGAGAACAACAGCGCGACGATGCCGGTCAACAGCACGCCCGAAGCCATGTAGTTGTACACCGAGAGCATGTAGGACCGCAGCCCCGCGTCGCGCGCCATGTCGGTGGTGCGGTTACGGGTGATCGGTGCGGCCGTCGTCCGGGGATCGGACCAGTTCGCCATTGTAAACTCCTCTTCCCGGCACACATGCCGGATGATGGAAATATCGTCCGGGCAACGGGCGATTTCAAGACAAACGCGGGTAGCAACACTTTGTTACGCCGCTGGGAGGATTCACGCGTGCACCGCCTGTTCGTCGCCCTTCGCCCGCCGGCCGCGCTGCGCCGGATCCTGCTGGACATCATGGATGGCGTGGAGGGCGCGCGGTGGCAGGACGAGGCGCAGCTGCACATCACGCTGCGCTATATCGGGGAGGTTGAGCGCCCCGTCGCCGAGGATATCGCGGTCGCGTTGCAGGCGATCCACGCCCCTGCCCCGACACTGGCGCTGTCGGGCGTCGGGCGGTTCGATACCGGATCGCGCGGGGGATCGCGCGGTCGGGCGATCTGGGCCGGCATCGCGCCGCACGATGCGGTCGCCGCGCTGCATCGCAAGGTCGACCATACGCTGGTCCGCGTCGGGCTGCCGCCGGAGGGGCGCGCGTTCCTGCCGCATGTCACGCTCGCCCGGCTGAACCGCGCGTCGGGACCGGTTGACGGCTTCCTCGCCGCCAACGCCGGCCTGACATCGCCGGCGATGCGGTTCGACCACATGACCCTGTATGAAAGCCATCTGGGGCAGGACGGCGCCTGGTATGAACCGGTCGTCCGGGTGCCGCTGGGCTGACTTGTCCCCAAACCTGAACGAGAGCCTTTCGTTTCGTTCATGAAACCGTCAGCGCGAGGATGCGTTAAGGGGCCACATCAGGATTACGGACGAAAGGAAAAACCCCATGCGCAATTTGATGATGGCACTTGCCGCCGCCTCGCTGCTGGCCCCGGTCGGCCCGACCTTCTCGAAGCACGGCATTTCGGTCGGCAAGACCGATGCTGAAGCACAGCGCCGCCACCGGTATCGCGAATGGCGCGGTCGTGACGGCCGCCGCTACTGCCGCAAGGAAAACGGCACCACCGGTCTGGTCGTAGGCGGCGTTGCCGGCGCGCTGGTCGGTCGCACGATCGATTCGCGTGGCGACCGTACGCTCGGCACGCTGCTGGGCGCCGGCGCGGGCGCGCTGGCCGGTCGCGAGATCGAGAAGAGCGGCAGCCGTAACCGTTGCCGTTGAACCTTAACCGGTCTGGCGAATTCTGAGGGGCGGGTCCGGCGACGGGCCCTCCCCTTTTTCATTCGCAAAGGTTTCGCCATGATCCGCAGTGCATCCGCCCGGTATGAAGGTCTCGGCAAGGACGGCAAAGGCCACATATCCACCCAGTCGGGCGTGCTGTCCGACCAGCAATATGGCTTCAACACCCGGTTCGAGGACGGCAAGGGCACCAATCCCGAGGAGCTGATCGCCGCGGCTCATGCCAGCTGCTTCACCATGGCGTTGAGCTTTGCGCTCGCCGGCGCCGGGTTTAGCGACGGCACGCTGGAAACCACCGCGAAGGTGACGCTGGACAAGGATGGCGACGGGTTCAAGGTCACGAAGTCGGCACTGACGCTCAACGCCAACGTCCCCGGCATCGACCAAGCGAAATTCGAGGAAATCGCGGCCGGCGCCAAGGCCGGTTGCCCGATTTCGAAGCTGCTGAATGCGGAAATCACGCTGGAACACACGCTGACGGCGTAATGCATCGGTCGGGGGTGGCAGGCTTGCCCGTCCCCCCCGTCACCCCGGACTTGATCCGGGGTGACGCATATCTGATCGTACCGCTTCTCTATCGGACGTCGGCCCGCCGTTTTCGCGAAGCCTTCACCCTTTTCGCGCTACACCAGCCGGCGATGCTGCGTGTCCTGACCCTTGCCACCCTGTTCCCCGATGCCGTGCGGCCCAATTTCGGGGTGTTCGTCGAACGCCAGACGCTGGGGCTGGCCGCGCTGGAAGAGGTCGAGGTGCGGGTAATCGCACCAATCGGGCTGCCGCCCTTTCCGCTGTCGCTGCATCCCGCCTATCGCGCCCTGTCGGCCCTGCCGCAGCGCGAGGTGTGGAAGGGCCTGAGCGTTGAGCGCCCGCGCTTCCTGAACCTTCCTGCGACGCAAGGGCGATTCCATGTCGCGGCGCTGGTGCGACGGTTGCTGCCGATGCTGACCCGGCTGCGCGAGACTTTTGCGTTCGACGTGATCGACGCGGAATTCTTCTTTCCCGATGGCCCGGCGGCGGTCGCGCTGGGCAGGCATTTCGGCGTGCCGGTGTCGATCAAGGCACGCGGGGCCGACATTCACCATTGGGGCCACGCCCCCGCCACCGCCGGGCAGGTTCGTGGCGCAGGCCAGGCCGCCGACGGGCTGCTGGCGGTGTCGCAGTCGATGGCCGACGATATCGCCGCCGCCGGGATCGACCGCCCGGTTCGCGTGCATTGCACCGGCATCGACCGCACCCGATTCGGTACGATCGATCGCGCGACCGCCCGGCAGCGGCTGGGGGTCACCGGCCCGCTGGTCGTGTCGCTGGGGGCATTGATCCCGCGCAAGGGACACCGGATCGTGCTGGATGCGGTGGCGGCGTTGCCGGGTGTCAGGCTGTGGATCGTCGGCGGCGGACCGGATCAGGCGGCGCTGGCGGCGCGGATCGCGGAATTGGGCATCGGCGACCGGGTGAAGCTGACCGGGCCGATGCCGCATCGCGATCTGCCCGACCTGCTGGCGGCGGCCGACGTCATGGCGCTGGCATCGTCATCGGAGGGGCTGGCCAATGCCTGGGTCGAGGCACTGGCGAGCGGGACGCCAATCGTGATTCCCGATGCCGGGGGCGCGCGCGAGGTGGTGACGGTGCCGGCGGCAGGACGGATCGTGGCACGCGAATCGAGCGCCTTCGCGCAGGGGATCGCGGCAGTCCTGTCGCAGCCGGCCGACGGACAAGCGACGCGGGCGGTGGTCGACGCGTTCAGTTGGGAGCGCAATGCGGCGGAGTTGCGCGAACATCTGGCGGGGTTGGTCGCGGGGCGGTCGCTCGCCGCGCCTGTCACGCCGGACTTGCCCTGAGGATCGCTTTCGACCGATCCGGGGGCAATAGCGGCATGGGGCCTACTCCCCGTCAGAGCGGGTAGAACGCCGCCGCGATCTGTCGCCCTTCGTCGCGCAGCACGCCCCAGGCGCGGGCCGCCGCGCGGCTGTCCATCGCCTCGATCCCCAGCCCAAGCGCGTCGAGCTGACGGACCAGCGCGCGCGGCGGCTGGCGCAGCGTCGCGCCGGTGCCGAGCAGCAGGAATTCAGGCTGCATCGCCAGTACCGACGCCAGCGCATCGGCATCGAGCGCGTCGAACGCCGGCGGCACCCACAAATCCGCGCGCTGCGGGGTCATCAGCAGCGCGGGATAGATGCCGTCATCGACGCGAAACCCCGCCGTCGTCAGGCCGGAGACGACCGGGCCATCGCCCTTGCGGACCCGGTCGATCTTCACCGCGACGCCTTGCCCGGCGCCGGGTCCTTGACCGTGCCCTCGCCCACCGGCGCACCGGGCTTCAGCCCCAGCGTGATGAGCAGCGACGACGAGACGTAGATCGACGAATAGGTGCCGACGATCACGCCCAGGATCATCGCGGCGGTGAAGCCACGCAGCACATGGCCGCCGAACACGATCAGTGCGGTGAGCGCCAGCAGGATGGTCAGCGAGGTCATGACGGTACGCGGCAGCGTTTCGTTGACCGACAGATCGATCAGCTCGCGCATCTCCATCTTGCGGAACTTGCGCATGTTTTCGCGGATACGGTCGTCGATCACCATCTTGTCGTTGATCGAATAGCCGATGATCGTCAGCACGGCGGCGACGATGGTCAGGTCGAACGGCATCTGCGTCAGCGCGAAGAAGCCGAGCGTCATCAGCACGTCGTGGATGATCGCGACGGCGGTCGAGATACCGAACTGCCATTCGTAGCGGAACCACGAAAAGACCGCGATGCCGACGATCGCCAGTAGGACCGCCAGCACGCCGTTCGTCACCAGTTCGTCGGACACCTTGCCCGACACGGTGGAATAGTTGCTGAAGGTCGCACCGGGAAATTCGGTCGACAGCGCCGACTTCACCCGTTCGACCAGCCGGTCGGTCGCACCCGAATCACCTTCGGGTACCGGCAGGCGGATCGACACGAGGGTCGGATCGCCGAACTGCTGGATCGCAGGCTCGCCCACCCCCAGCCGTTCGATGGTGGCGCGCACCTTGTCGATCGCGGGCGGCGAGGCGAATTTTTCCTCGATCGCGACGCCGCCCATGAAGTCGACGCCGAAATTGAGGCCCCGCACGAACACCAGCCCGACCGCCAGGATGCTGAGGATCAGCGTTACGGTGAACGCGAGCTTGCGCACCGCGACGAAGCGGATGTTGGTGTTGTCGGGAACCAGCTTGATGAGACGCATGACGCTGGGGCCTTAAATGGTGATGTCGGTCGGACGATGGCGGCGCATCCATCCGGCAACCAGCATCCGCGTGAAGGTAACGGCGGTGAACACCGAGCTGGCGATGCCGAGCAGCAGCACGACCGCGAAGCCTCGGATCGGGCCGGAGCCGAGGATCAGCATGATGAGCCCGGCAATGGCGTGGGTCACGTTCGCCTCGAAGATCGTGCGGCTCGCTTCCTTGTAGCCCAGCTCCAGCGACTGCAACACGCTGCGCCCCCGCCTGCGCTCTTCACGGATACGTTCGTTGATGAGCACGTTGGCGTCGACCGCGGTGCCGATGGTCAGCACGAAGCCGGCGATACCGGGCAGCGTCAGCGTCGCCTTCAGGAACGCCATGACCGCGAGGATCATCAGGATGTTCAGCACGACCGCGATGGTCGAATAGATACCGAACCGGCCATAGGTCATCACCATGAAGGCGATGACGGCGATGGTCGCGATGATCGCGGCGGTGACGCCTGCCTTGATCGAATCGGCGCCCAGTTCGGGGCTGACCGTGCTTTCCTGCACGACGGTCAGGTCGACCGGCAGCTTGCCCGAACGCAGCGCGATCGAGAGCTGGTTGGCCGAGTCGACGGTGAAGCCGCCGCTGATCGTGGCGCTGCCGCCGAGGATCGGTTCGTTGATGTTCGGCGCGGAGATGACCGAATTGTCGACGATGATCGCGAACGGCTTGCCGGTGTTTTCCTGCGTCACCTTCGCGAAGCGGCGACCGCCCTCGGCATTGAAGTTGATCGTGACGTTGGGCTGGCTGTTCTGGTCATAGGTCTGGCGCGCATCGGCCAGCTGGTCGCCCGAGATAATCGTGGTGCGCTTGACCGCGATGCCGCCGCCCTGCGCCGGATAGGGCAGGATCTGGCTGCCGGCCGGGGCCTGTCCGCGCGCGACGGCGGCGGGATCGGCGGTCAGGTCGACGAGCTTGAATTCGAGCCGCGCGGTCTTGCCGAGCAGTTCCTTCAGCGCCTTGGGATCGGAAAGCCCCGGCACCTGCACGACGATGCGGTTGCTGCCCTGCTGGATGATCGTCGGTTCGCGCGTGCCCAGTTCGTCGATGCGGCGGCGCACGACCTCGGTCGCGTCCTTCATCGCATTTTCGACCGCAAGCTTGAGGCCGGCCTGCGTCGGGGTCAGGACGAAGCGCGTGGTGTCGCGCACCTCGATGTCCCATTCGCGCTGGCCGGTCATCCCCGCCCCGCCGCCGGTGAGGCTCAGCAACTTTTCGCGCGCGGCGTCGACCTGTGCGGCATCGCGGACCATGAAGCTGATCTGCCCGCCGCGCGTCGAGATATCGCCGACCGCGACGCGCGGATTGCGGCGCATCTCGGTTGCGATCATCTCGCGCATCGCTTCGACCCGCGTCGCCGCGACGTCCTGCGTCTGCGCTTCGAGCAGTATGTAGCTGCCGCCGGCAAGGTCGAGGCCGAGATTGATCGTCTGCGACGCGTACCAGTTCGGCAGCTTCGCACGCATCGCCTCGGGCAACAGGCTCGGCACCGCGAACAGCGACAACAGGATCACGGATGCCCAGATGGCGATCCGTTTCCAGCGGGGAAAGTCGAGCATCAGTCGTTCGCGGGCTTGGCGCCGGCGGGCGGCGTGACTTCGGCGATGGTCGCCTTCACCACGCGGACGCGGGTGTTGGCGGCGATCTCCACCTCGACGAACGTGTCCTCGACCTTGATGACCCGGCCGATGATGCCGCCGGCGGTGACGACCTGATCGCCACGCTTCACGGCGGCGATCGACGCCTGCAGCGTCTTCATCCGCTTCGACTGCGGACGGATCAGCAGGAAGTAGAAGGCGACGAAGATCAGCAGCAGCGGCGCGATGCCGATGAGCGTGCCGAGGAAACCACCCGAAGCCGCAGGGGCGGCAGCGGTCTGGGCGAAAGCGGAAGGTACGAGCATTGCTGGCCTGAATGTCCGAAAAAGCGGACGCCGCGAACACGGCATCCTGTCAACTGCGGGCAGCTATCATCTGCGCAGGTCCCACGCAACATTTGCCCTTGTCGACGCTTCGGGCTTGCATGCCGACGAAACCGGGCCTAAAGGCACGCCCTCTCTGATCGGGGCGTAGCGCAGCCTGGTAGCGCATCACACTGGGGGTGTGGGGGTCGCAGGTTCGAATCCTGTCGCCCCGACCAGAGACATCAGCCACTAGCGCTGATGAGAGCCGGGCCGCAGATGGCTGGCAATCACCATTTCGGGTCGGAACCACCCGATTCGCCTCTCACGCAAACGCACTGCATTGAATGGCAATTAGCGTTCATGCGGGGGGCCCATCCCTTCTGCCGACGCAGCGACACCTCTCGCACCCATCGATTGCGTCCAGCGACGAGGCCGCATCAGGTCAGCCTGCGAGCGCCAGCACGGAGGGCGAGAGGCACGTAGGGCTACCCCACCGCTGCAGCGGATATATTTCCCGCCGTTCCAACCGCGTCCTTAACACCCCGGTAACGCCCCCCGCCATACAGCGGCCTCGCTCCGTCCTGCACGGCGCACGGGGGATGGGCGATGCATGTCGCCGTGTAATTTTGGGGGAAAATTCCAGGTGGTTGTGATTCATTCGGCTCGTGGCGCGCTGCGCCTCGGCATCTCGACGGCGGCGTTGCTGGCCGCGACCGCGTTTCCGGCGCTGGCCCAGGACACGGTACCGGCACCGGCCGCAGCCACTGCCGAACCGGTGGTCGAGGATGCGGCGGCGGCACCCGTCGCGCAGGTGCCGGCAGCACCGGCCCCCGATGCCGGTCTGCCCGCGACCATCATCGTCACCGGCACGCTGTTCCGCGATTCGAACGCCAGCTCGATCTCGCCGGTAACCGTGCTCAGCGCCGAAACGCTCGAACGCGCGAACATCACCACCGCGCAGGACGCGATCCGCTCGGTCTCGGCCGACAGCGCCGGGTCGATCTCGACCGGGTTCCGCAACGGCTTTTCGGCCGGTGGTGCCGCGGTGTCGCTGCGCGGTCTGGGCGTATCGTCGACCGTCGTGCTGATTGACGGGCTGCGCTCGGCGAACTTCCCGCTGAACGACGACGGCCATAACGCCTATGTCGACCTGAACTCGATCCCGTTCAGCATCGTAGACCGGATCGAAGTGCTGAAGGACGGCGCCTCGTCGACCTATGGCGCGGACGCGATCGGCGGCGTCGTGAACCTGATCAGCAAGAAGAATTTCCAGGGCGTCGAAGGGTCGGTGCAGGGCGGCACCACCGAAAAGGCCGATGGCTCGCGCTACCGCGCCACGCTGACCGCCGGCTATGGCGACTACAAGGAACAGGGGTTCAACTTCTACCTGAACGGTGAATATACCTACGACGCCTACATCACCAACAATTCGCGCGGTTACCCGTTCAACACGCTGGACCTGCGGCCGAGCGGCCTGAGCGACCGCAACCTGAACGACGAATCGCTGACCGCGCAGAACCCCCAGGCCGTCGTCGTCCGCGTCAGCCAGAGCGACCTGAACAACCCGCTGTCGGGCAAGATCGGTTCGCCGCTGACGACCCAGTATCAGCTGCTCAATCCCGGTTCGTGCCCGTTCGGCACCTATACGGTGAATACGACGACCGCACGCGGAACGGCATGCGCGCACAACATCCCCGGTGAATATTCGATCATCCAGCCGCAGCAGCAGCGGTATTCGACCACCGGTCGCCTGAGCATCCGGCTGAGCGACAACCTCGAGATGTTCGCCAGCGGCAGCTATTCGCATTCCGAAGTCGACATCAAGGGTGCCCCGACCGGCATCCGCCAGACCCAGCCCTTTGGCGGGTCGGCGGCGCTGGCATCCAGCAGCCCAGGCATCGTGCTGCCGGTCTATATCTGTGCGGCCGGCACCAACTGCGCGACGGCGGCGGATCGGCGACTGAACCCGAACAACCCCTATGCCGCGGCCTTTGCCGCCAATCCGGGCCAGGGTGCGGCGCGCATCTATTATTCGTTCGGCGACATTCCGGCGAACAGCCACCGCTATGTCGACGTGTTCCGCACCACGGCGGGCATTTCGGGCGACCTGGGCAGCGGGTTCAAGTTCCGCCTGAACGGCGTCTATGCCCGCGACAACTTTGCCGTCACGCAGCGCGGCTTCCTGAATATCCAGGGGCTGCTGGGCGCGATCAACACCGGTGCTTACAATTTCGTCAATCCGGAGCAGAACAGCGCGGCGGTGCGCGCGCAGATCTCGCCCGATCGGACCACCCCGTCCTATTCGACGGTCGCAACGATCGGCGGCTCGGTGCTGAAGGCGCTGCTGCCGCTCGGCGGCGGTGACCTGAATGTCGGGGCCGGGTTCCAGGTCCGTCGCGAAACACTGATGAACCGCAACCAGAACCGCGACCTCAGCTATTACGGGCTGAACACGTCGTCGGCGCGCGGCGCGCAGACGGTGACCGCGGGCTTCTTCGAAATCGACGCGCCGTTCGTGCGCGAATTCGATCTGAACGTCTCTGGCCGCTACGACAATTATTCGCAGGGCTACAGCCGCTTCTCGCCGAAGGTTGGCATGAAGTTCATGCCGATCGACCAGTTCTCGCTGCGCGCCACCTATTCGAAGGGGTTCCGCGCACCGACCTTTGCCGAAAACAATCCGGCCAGCAGCTATTCGGGCTTCTCGTCGTTCACCCCGCCGGCCAGCTTCGTCGCGGCGCATCCGGGCAACGCCGCCTATACCAACACCTACAACATCGGCAGCGGCGCGAC
Organism: Sphingomonas sp. Leaf9; assembly: GCF_001421355.1. Lineage (GTDB taxonomy): Bacteria > Pseudomonadota > Alphaproteobacteria > Sphingomonadales > Sphingomonadaceae > Sphingomonas. Next base: position 589,401 of record NZ_LMKC01000001.1, read on the forward strand.
CGGCAATGCCGACATCCTGCCCGAAGTCTCGCGCAGCTTCTCGGCCGGCGCGATCTTCAAGCCGGTGCGCTGGTTCAACCTCACCGTCGACTATTACAACATCAAGAAGTCGAACCTGATCGTCACCGGTCCGCGCCGCGCCGATGCGATCGCCGCCTATTACGGACAGGCCAACTCGGCCGCCGGGTGCGCCGCGCTTGCCGCGGTCGGCGAAGGCTATCGCTGCAACGTCATCGACGCGCCCGATCCTGACAACCCCAATGCCCTGCCCCGTCTGCTCGTGTTCGACGTGCCCTATGTCAACGCGAACTATCAGGTCAGCTCGGGCGTCGACATGCAGGCGAACCTGAACGTCCCCGTGAACGACCAGCTGCGCCTCATCAGCCGGCTCGACGTCACGCAGGTCATCAATCTCGACCTGGTGACCCCGGATGGCGTCGTGCAGAAATATGCCGGTACGCTTGGGCCGTACCAGCTGTCGTCGGGTGGCGGCACGCCGCGCACGCGCGGCAACTGGCAGAACTCGATCGAAGTCGGCAACCTCGCCGTGACCGCGACGACCTATTATGTCGGCCGGATCAAGCAGGTCGCGGCGGACAACATCACGCCGGTCAACGGGGTGATCGACCTGTCGTGCAGCAAGGCGCTGACCGCGCAATGCTACATCCGGCCGTTCATCTATGCCGACCTGAACGCCGCTGTGGAGGTGAACGACCAGTTCCGCTTCTTCGTGAACGTCCAGAACGTGACCAACGCCCGCGCCCCGCTGGCGTCGGGCGCCTATACCAGCAACCCGAACTATCTCAGCAGCTGGCATTATGCCGGGCTGGTCGGCCGCAGCTTCAGCGCGGGCGCCAAGTTCAGCTTCTGATCCTGCCTGCACGAACGCTGCGCATCGGGGACACCCTCCCCGATGCGCAGCGCCATGTCAGCGGCCGGTCGCATCCCAGCGGAGGGTGACGGCGGCACCGGGCGGGAGCAGGTGGTGCACCGTTCGCGTGCCGCTGCGCACGCTGAACGCTTTCGGGGTGGCCGCCCGGTTATAGGCCAGCAGGACGACGCTGCCGTCGGGATTGCGGAACGCGACGTTGGGAAGGTCGGCCGGTTCGCCACTGTCGATCCGCACGGCACCCGGATCGACGAAGCGGCTGAGATGGCCGAGCGCATAATATTCCAGCTCGCGCTGCACGGTATGTCGGGCCGGGTCGATGGTGACGACGCCGCGACAATCGCGACAGCCGCCCTTGTTCGGGCCGCCCTTCGGATCAAGCGCCAGGTTCCAGAGCAGTACGCCCCGCGCCCAGTTCCGGGTCGATCCGATCATCAGATTCTGCACGGCGTCGCCGAAACCGGTCTTCCATCCCGGTCGCCAGTTCCCGCCCGAACATTCGGTGAAGAAGGTGTCGGTCTGCGGAAAGGCGGCGTGCACGCGCGACTGGGCCGACACGTCACCGCCATAGCAGTGCCAGGCAACCCCGGCGACATAGCGGCGGGCAACGGGATCGCGCAGCACGGTTTCGGGCTGCTGCGGCTGATCCCAATTATGGTCCCATTCGAGCACGCGGGTCGCAAGCTTCGCCTGCACCAGCGCGGGCCCCAGATCGCGCCCGACGAAGCGTGCCCGATCGACCGCCGCCCATTTCATGCCCGGATAATCGCGGGGCGAGAAATCGGGTTCGTTCTGGATGGTGACATAGGCCATCTTCACGCCCGCTGCGGCATAGGCCTGCAGATAGCGGACGAAATACCGGGCATAGACGGGATAGGCATCGTCGCGCAGCGTGCCGCCGATCATCGAATCGCCGGTCTTCATCCAGCCCGGCGGGCTCCACGGGCTGGCCATCACGACCAGCCGCGGGTTAATCGCCAGCGCCGCCTTCACAGTCGGCAGCACGGTCGTGCGGTTGGGCGCGATCGAGAAGCGGGCCAGCGCCGGGTCGCGCTGTCCGGCGGGCATGTCGTCGAAGCTGTAGTGCGTCGGCGAAAAGTCCGATGCCCCGATGGTCAACCGGGTGAACCCCAGGCGGAGGGCGTCGGGGCCGCTGCCGAACAGGTCGCGCAGCAGCGCCTGTCGCTGCAACGCGGGCAGTTGCTGGATCAGGATCGCCGAGGCGTCCGTAATCGACGCGCCGAAGCCGACCATCGTCTGATAGCGGCGCGTGGGATCGATAACGATCGTCGCCCCCTCCCCCGCCTGCCCGGCGGACAGCGCGACGGGCTCCAAGCGCTGGCTGCCATCGGCATTGGTCTGCCACGCGCGGATGCCGGCGGGCGGCGCGGGTGCTGCGCCGATGGCCAGCAACGCGACCATGGCGAGAAGCGGGCGGCGGATCATGGCTTCACGCTCCGTTCGGTCAGGGTCGCGGTGCCCGACAATGCGGCGTCGCCCGCAAAATGCCCGACCGTGACCGGATAGCGCCCGGCGGCGACGTGCCAGCGCCGCCCGGTCACGTCGTAATCGGCGATCAGGCGCGGATCGACCGTGACGCTGACGCGGCGACGCTCCCCCGGTGCCAGCGCCACCCGTTCGAAGCCGATCAGCCGGGTGGTCGGCCCCGCACGGCGGCCGGCAGTGGCGTAAATTTGCGGCACGTCGGCCCCGGCGACGCGGCCGGTGTTGGTGACGGTGAAGCTGACACGCAGCTCCGCCCCGTCCTCGACCTTCAGCCCGTCATAGCGGAAGCTGGTGTAGGACAGGCCATGACCGAACGGGAAGAGCGGCCGCTTGCCCTGCTTCAGATAGCCGCGATAGCCGACCGCCGCGCCCTCTTCATACGGGACGACCGGTGACAGTTCGCGATCAACCATGCCGTACGTGCCGCCGGATTTGCGTGCGGAATCGGCGGCCTTCATCTCGGCCAGGCCGGCGATCACCGGGCGCGGCGCCTGTTCGATGCTGGCGGGGAAGGTCATCGGCAGCTTGCCCGACGGATTGACCGCACCGAACAGCAGGTTGGCGATCGCCTGCCCCCCACGCTGTCCCGGATACCATGCCTGCAACACCGCCGGCACCTTGTTCAGCCACGGCATCAGCACCGGCCCGCCGGTTTCCAGCACGACGGCGGTGTTGCGATTGGCACCCGCGACCGCATCGATCAGCGTGTCCTGAAGGCCCGGCAGCGCGAGGCTTTCGACGTCTTGCGCCTCGGTTCGCCACTGCCATGCGAAGACGATGGCGAGGTCGGCCTTGCGCGCGGCGGCGGCCGCGGCAGCGGGGTCGAGGCCGTCGAGATAGGTAACGGTCGCACCGGGCGCCATCGCCCGGATCGCGGCGAGCGGCGAGGAGGCGTGCCACGTAATTCGCGCAAAGGACGATGCCGCTCCTTCGGTCAGCGGGATTTCGACCGGCGCGCCGCCGACCGATCGCACCTGCGACGATCCGCCACCCGATAGCACGCCGACATCGGCGTGTGCCCCGATCACCACGATGCGTCTGGCGGTGCGCGCCAGCGGCAGGACGCCGCGATCGTTCTTCAGCAGTACCGCGCCCTTTTCCGCCGCCTCCTGCGCGACGCGGGCGTTTGCGGCGTAATCGATCGTCTGCGCGGTGGTCGACACCGGATGGTCGATCAGCCCGGTCGACACCACGCCCCACAATATGCGGCGGTTCATGTCGGCAAGGCGCGCGGGCGAAACCGTGCCGGCGGCGATCGCATCGGCCAGCGGCTTGCCAAAGAACATCGCCTTGTCGAGTTCGCGGCCCGATTGCTGGTCCAGCCCGGCATTGGCGGCTTTGACGGTCGAATGCACCGCGCCCCAGTCGCTCATCACCCACCCGCGATAGCCCCAGTCACGCTTCAGCACCTGGTTCAGCAGGAAGTCGTTCTCGCACGCCCAGTCGCCGTCGAGCTTGTTGTACGAACACATCACCGACCCCGGCCGCCCGCGCTCGATCGCGATCTGGAAGGCGAGCAGATCGCTTTCGCGCAGATCGGCCTCGCCGATGCGGGCATCCATCGTGGTGCGCAGCGTCTCCTGCGGGTTCAGCGCCAGGTGCTTGACCGTCGAGACGATATGGTTCGACTGGACGCCGCGGATCGATTCCCCGGCCATGATCCCGGCGAGCAGCGGGTCCTCCCCCAGATATTCGAAGGTGCGCCCGCCCCACGGATCGCGGGTCAGGTTGACGCCGCCGGCCAGCAGCACGTTGAACGTCTTGGCCCGTGCCTCCGCACCGATCATCGCGCCGGAACGATAGGCGAGGTCGGGGTCGAAGCTGGCGGCGAGCGCAAGGCTGGCGGGCAGCGCGGTCGCGACGTCGCCTTTACGCTGTTCGATCTGGTTCGCGACGCCGAGCGAGGCATCGCTTTCCCTGAGCGTCGGGATGTTCAGGCGTGGGACGCCCGGCACATAGCCGGCCGACGGGATCATGTCGGCGGGGCGGTCCTTGCTCATCGGCGGGAAGTAACCGAACACGTAGCGCAGCTGCTCTTCGCGCGTCATCCGACGGACCAGCGTATCGGCGCGGCCTTCGGCGGCGTCGGCGGGCACTGGCGTCGGCGTCTGCGTCTGCCGGGCATCCGCTGCGGTCGCGAGCAGCAGCAGGGGCAGCGTGGTCGCGACGCCCCACTGCGTCGCACGGTGGATCGACGTCATAACCTCTCCTATCGGCGCAATTGGAAGCGCTTCCAATCGCACTCATCGACGCGCCGCCGGGAAAAGTCAAACGCTGGCGGGTGCCGCGACCGATCCGCGCTCGACGATGGAAAAGGGCAGCCGTTCGGCCCCTGCCGCGACCGGCGCGGCGCCCGACAGCGCCTCGGCGATGATCTGCACCGCCCGCGCGCTCATCTCCTGGATCGGCTGGTGCACCGTGGTCAGTGGGGGCCATACCAGTGCCGACACCGGGGTATCGTCGAAACTGGCGATCGACAGGTCGCCGGGCACGTCGATGCCGGCGCGGTGCGCGGCGAACAGCGCGCCGACGGCGGTATCGTCGTTGGCGCAGATGATCGCCGTCGGCCGATCGGCAAGCGCGACCATCTTCGGCAACAGGTCGACGCCCGATTTGAACGTGAAATTGCCCCGTTCGGCCCGCATGGCAGACGGTGCCAGTCCCGCTTCGTCCAGCGCGCGCAATGCCCCGCGATAGCGTTGCTCCGCCGACAGATGCTCGGCCCGCCCCTGGATGAAGCCGAAGCGCCGATGCCCGAGCGCAATCAGGTGGCGGGCCATCGCGAAGCCGGCCGCTTCGTCGTCCATGCCGATCCCCGGCACGCCGCCATCCTCGGCGGTGGCGGGCGAAATGCGTACCACGAACGCGCCGATGCGGCGCAGCCCCGCAATCAAGGTCATCCGGTCGGAAAAGGGCGGGGTCAGGATGACGCCCGAACAGCGGCTGTCCTCGACGAGTTCGATCAGGCGCGCCTCGACGTCGTCGCGGGTCTGTTGCAGGCTATGGGTCACCAGTTCCATGCCCGTCTGCATGCAGACGCGCAGCGCGCCGATCTCCAGCGCCGACTGGTAATAGGAATTCGGCTCGCTCTCGGTATCCGATGCCAGGATCAGCAGCACCGACCGGTTGCCGCCCCCCGCCAGATAGCGCGCCTGCAGATTGACCTGGTAGCCAAGCGTCGCCACCGCCTCCAGCACGCGGGTACGCGACCGCGCGCTGACATTGGGGCCGTCGTTCAGCACCCGCGACACGGTAGCGCGGGCGACCCCCGACAGGCGGGCGACGTCATCGATCGTTGGCTTGCGTGCCGTCACTTCCCGCCCCGCTCCCCGGATTATCGCGCCCCAGCCGTGTGGCAGCGGCGCGCACGACGCGCAAGCGACGCGCCGATCCGGTGGGGCGGGGTCATGCGGTGCCGGTCGGCGATGGCGCGGCGCAATGATGCGCGACGAAGGCGTCGTGCGCCGGCATCCGCGCGACGCATTTGGCAATGACCCCGCGCACATCGGCCAGATAGCGTTCGATCTCCGCAGCCGGGGTCACGTCGACCAGCGGGTCGGGCGCGGCGGGCACGATCCCCTGCCCGATCAGGACCTGGATCCAGCTCTCCTCGGCGAACAGTTCGTCATCCTCGCGAAAGATGCGGCCGTTGGCGGCGAACAGCGCCATCTTGCGCGCCAGCGTTTCCGGCACGTCCATTGTGCGGACGTGACGCCAGAACGGCGTGTCGTCACGTGTCGTCGCCTTGTAATGCAGGATGATGAAGTCGCGGATGCGCTCCATCTCGAAATCGGTCTGGCGGTTATATTCGGCGATGGTCGCGGGGTCGAAACCGGCATCAGGCATCAACCGGACCAGCCGCAGGATCGCCGACTGGATCAGGTGCAACCCTGTCGATTCCAGCGGTTCGAGGAACCCCGCCGACAGGCCGATCGCGACGCAGTTGCGCACCCAGCCCTTGCGCCGTTTGCCCGGCACGAACGACAGCCGCCGGGGGGTGCCGACCGCCGGCTCCTCCAGATGGTCGAGCAGCAGCGCCTCTGCAGTGGCATCGTCCATGTGGCGGCTGGCATAGACATGGCCGTTGCCGGTGCGATGTTGCAGCGGGATGCGCCATTGCCATCCGGCGGGCCGCGCGGTCGAGCAGGTATAGGGCGGGAAATCCGCCGATCGTTCCGACGCGACCGCCACCGCCCGGTCGCATGGCAGCCAGTGGCTCCACGATTCATATCCCGTGGATAGCGTCTGTTCGATCAGCAGCCCACGAAAGCCCGAGCAGTCGATGAACAAATCGGCCTGGATCACCGCGCCATCGGCCAGCGTGACCGAGGAGAGGAAGCCGGTATCGGGATGCTGCCCGACCGCGACGATCTCCCCCTCGCGCCGTTCGACGCCGCGCGCGCGGGCGTAATCGGCGAGGTAGGCAGCATAGAGGCCGGCGTCGAAGTGAAAGGCATAGGCGATCTGCCCGATCGGACTGTCGGGCATGTCGGCGCGCGGGCGCAGGAAGCGGTTGGCGGTCGCTGCGACGGTGTTGATCGAATAATCGTCGAGCGGCCCGCCTGCCCCGGCACGATGCAGCTTCGTCCAATATTGGTGGCAGCGCAGCCATTCGAGATCGCGGCCGATGACGCCGAAGCCGTGGACATAGCTGCTGCCGATCCGCGACCAGTCGTCGAAGCGGATGCCCAGCTTGAAGCTGCCCTGTGTCCGGCGGAGGAAATCGTCCTCGTCCAGCCCCAGCAGGTCATTGAATTTCTTGATCGCGGGGATCGTCGCCTCGCCCACCCCCACCGTGCCGATCGCGTCGGATTCGATCAGGGTGATGGCATAGCGACCCTTGAACAGCCGCGCGAACATTGCGGCGGTCATCCACCCGGCCGATCCGCCACCGGCGATCAGGATGCGTTTGAGCGGGGTCATGCGGTGGTTCTATCGTTCCTCGATCGCGATGGCATCGGCCATGCCCCGTCGCCCCGAAAAAAGTCGCGGCGGGCATTGCCCGCCGCGAGGCTGGGGGGAAGTCAGAAGCGGTAGTTGAACCCCAGAAGGAACTGCCGCCCATAGGTTTCATAGGTTTCGAGCAGCGACCCGCCGTCCGACGTCTTGGTCCCGCCGCCGTCGAGGCCGAGGCGGGTGCGGTAGGGCGAGTTGGTCAGGTTGTTCACCTGGAACAACACGCCCAATCCTTCCAGCGCGCCGCCCTGGACCGTGTAGCCGACCTGCGCATCGACCTGCTTGTCGGCGAGGATCTCGGTAAAGCCGCGCGTGGCGAACAGCTGCACGACCTCGCCCTTGAAGCCCGACCGATAACGCTGGCTGATCCGCGCCTGGAACCCGTCGCGCTCGTAATAGCCGGTGAGGTTGTAGACCGTGCCCGACAGCCCCGGAATGCGCACCGCCTGCGTCGGATCGGGGTTGCTGGTCGGGTTGAGGTTGGATTCGGTCAGCGACAGGCTGCCCTGCACGCCCAGCCCGTCGAGGACCGAGGTCAGCGTGCCGAAGTTGAACGCGCCGCTGAATTCCAGCCCCTTGACCGATCCGCCCTTGCCATTGGCCGGCAGCGTGATCTGCCCGATGTTGCTGATGACGACGCCCGCCGGGATGGCGTTGGCGGTCGTCGGCAACGGGATGCCGCTGAAATCGAACGTGCCCGACTGCTGGTAGATATAGGTCTTGATGTCCTTGTAGAAGCCGGCGACCGACAGGTACGTCGTCGGGTTGATGTACCATTCGTACGCCAGGTCGAGCGCGTCGGCGCGCCACGGTTTCAGCTTCGCATTGCCGCCCGATGCCGACCATGGATTGACCGTGGTGCCGGGCGCGCAGGGCTGGCCCGAACACACCAGCGAGTTGAACCCCGGTGCGACGTTCGCGCGCATGTCGTCCATCCGCGGCCGCGCCATCGTCTTGGACGCCGCAAAGCGCAACCGGTGCCCGCCGCCCAGATCGTAGATCAGGTTCAGGCTGGGCAACACATCGGTATAGCTCGCCCCGTCGCGGATACGCTGCGGCACGATCGGCTGTCCGGGTTCGAGGCCGTTGATGACCACGCCGGTCGAGGACTGGTCCTGGTTGACGACCTGTACCCCGACATTACCCTTCAGCCGGCCCCAGTCGATATTCGCCTTGGCGTGCCAAGTGATGACGTCCTCGAGGATCGACCAGTTCTTGTCATAGAAATTGGCGTCGCGGATCGGAGTGATGTCGTAATAACGCGCCAGCAGGTCGGTCGGGTTGAAGGCCAATACCTGTCCGAACCCGGCAAAGCCCAGGTCCGTCGGCTTTTGCAGCAGCCCGGCATCGACCAGCACCTGCTGCCGCCCGTTCTTCAGGAACAGGTCGTTGTCGTCGACCGCCTTCGACTTGCTGCGATGGGTCCAGTTGACGCCGATGTCGAAGCCGCTGAAGAACCCCTCGACCTCGTGGCTCAACCGCAGGTCGAGGGCATAGACCTTCTCATCGACCTTCGGGAAGCGGATCGCGCCGTCATGGCCCCACCCGCCCCACGGCGCGCGGTCGCCCAGCGTCACCCGGTTCGCATCGGCATAGTTTAGCCCCGGATCATAGCTGGCAAAGCCGTCCTCGGGCGTGGTGAAGCCGATATTGTCGGGCGTGCGGCCGACGTTCGGCGTGGCCGGCGTGACCCCGCCGGTGCCGCGGCCATAGCCGGCATAGGTTTCGAGGATCTGTTCGTTGCGCTTGTTCTGCGAATAGGACAGGTCGGCGACGAACTGCGTCCGGTCGTCGAGGCGGAATTCGTTGTTCAGCCCGGCGGAGAACAGCTGGTCGTTGCGGCGGTTATTGTCGTTGCGGATGATCGGCACCGCGCCGACCTGCGTCCCGCCGGTCGCGATTTTCGTACCGCCCAGATCCGCGGTCGTGACGCCGGTATAGGTCAGCCCGTCGGCGAACGGGTTGGAAAACCACTGCGCGCCGCGCGTCACCTCGTTCTGGCGGAATTTGGAATAATAGACGTCGAGCGTCGAATGCACGCTGTCGCTCGGCTGCCATTCGAGGATGCCGATGAACGCGTCGCGCACGTTGCTGCGCGAGGTGACGAACACCTCCTGCCCGTTGACCAGCAGCGCGCCATCGGCGCTGTCGGGGCGGACGATGTTGATCGGCGCACCGTTCGCATCGGTCTGATCGCCGAACGCTTCGTAGCCATAGGCCTTGTAATGGCGGTTGCCCGATGGGGAATCGATCCGGGCATAGCCCAGCGCGATGCCGATCGTGCCGTTCGCGAACTGGTCGATATAGCTGGCGCTGACGCGGTAGCCGACATTGCGCACATCGTCGTTGAGCTTGCGCCCCTCGGTCTTCTCACCCCGGATATTGACCGCGAACGCCTGCTTGCCGAACGTGAGCGGGCGAACGGTGCGCAGGTCGGCGGTACCCGACAGACCCATGCCCGCAATCTGCGCATCGGGCGTCTTGTAGACGACGACGCTGGAGAGCAGTTCGGAAGGATATTGGTCGAATTCGACCGCGCGATTGTCGCCCGAACTCGCCTGCTGGCGTCCGTTGAGCAGCGTGGTCGTGAAGTCGGGCGCAAGGCCGCGGATCGAGATGACCTGTGCCCGGCCGGCAACGCGCTGGGCGGCAAGGCCCGGCAGACGGGCGATCGATTCGGCGATCGACACGTCGGGCAGCTTGCCGATATCCTCGGCCGACACCGCCTCTACGATCGAGGTGTTGTTGCGCTTCAGGCTGATCGCGTCGGCAACGCCGCGGCGGATGCCGGTGACCACGATGGCATCGTCGACAGGAGCGGCGGGATCGTCTGCTAACGGCTCCACCGGCCCGGCCGTGCCCGGCACCGGGGCTGCCGCTTCCTGCGCCAGCGCGCCGGGCACCAGCGCGGTCGAACCCAGCAGCAGCGAGATCAGCGTCGTCGCGCGGCGCATGCGTAGGCAATCCATGACAATCCTCCCCCATCAACCCGGTCTGTGGCCGGTTAATCGCCGCCATAGGATCACCGAGACAGTGATTGGAAGCGCTTCCAATTGTGTAACACAAAGTTTCCGCCGTGCAATCGCCAATTATGCGGGGGTGCGGGGCATCGGATAGCGTCGCGCAAAGGCGAGGATGGGCAGATAGCAGGCGGCGGGCAGCAGCAGCGCGTGAACCAGCCCGATCCGATCGGCCAGCGCCCCGGTCAGCATCGGCACGATCGCCCCGCCGATCACGGCGATACACAGGGTCATCGCCCCCGGCGCGGTCTGTTCCGGCCGAACCGGCAGCGCGAGGACGTAGATGGTCGGGTACATGATCGAATTGACGACCCCGACCGCCAGCAACGCCCCAGCCGCCACGACACCGCTGGTCATGACCGAGGCCACGACCAGTAACGTGGCCAGCGCCGCGGCGATACCCAGCACCCGTGCCGGCGCAACCGTCCGCATAACAGCGGCACCGGCGAAACGCCCCGCCATCGCCCCGGCCCAATATAGCGCGACCAGCCCGGCGGCCGCTTCGGCGGGCCATGCCAGCGCATGACGCGTCATCAGGAAATCGGTGAGCAGCGCCCCGATCGTCACCTCCGCACCGACATACAGAAAGATCGCCCCCGCCCCCGCCAGCAGCCGCCGATCGCCCAGCGTCGCGATCCATGCCGACCGCGTGATGTGCAGGCTGCCGGCGGGCAGTCCGGCAAGCAGGTCCCGGCGGCGAAAGAACGCGGCGGCCAGCAGGGCCAGCACGATCGCCGCCAGGGCGAACGGCAGGACCGGGCCGGTCGGATCGGTCGCGACCTTCGCCGACAGGATCGTCGTCGCGCCCAGCGCCGGCCCGGCGACCGTCCCGACCGAATTGAAACCCTGCAGAACGTTCAGGCGAATGGCCGCACGCCGCGGATCGCCGACGATTGTCGCGGCGGTATTGCTTGCGATCTGGAGGAACGTCGCGCCGGTCGACACCGCGAGCAGCGCGACGAGGATGACCGGATATTGCTGCATCGTCAGCCCGGCGGCCAGCCCGATGCAACCCAGCGCCATGATCGACAGGCCGATGGCATGGGCGCGCATGAACCCGCTTGCGGCGACGATCGCGGCCACCGGTACCGCGAACAGCAGATAGCTTGAGAAGGACGCCAGCTGCACGCTGGTCGCCATCAGGTAATCGAGCCCCAGCGTCAGCCGAAGGCGCGGCACCAGCAGGCTGATCGACGACGCGACGAACCCGCCGATGAAGAACACGCCGAGCGACAGGCGGAACAGGCGCGTCGCAACCCGGTCGATGGATGCGGACGGCGTGGCCTGTTCGTGTTTCACGGAAATCCTTTGGAATGACGATCGGCGGTGTACCGGTCGCGATATTCGCTTCAGGACATGACCTTCCTTCCCGCAAATCGCAAATCCCGGCGGGCATCGGAATCTTTGCAGACGAACCGTGCCGATCATGGCCAAATGCCGTATCGGCCCGGATCGCGTGGCAGAGAGAATCGGGGGAACGTCCATGACGGTCAATCAGGCAACCGGCGGTCACGATACCGCACCTCCCGCGGACCCGGTGTTCACCGAACACCACCTCGTCCATCGCACCGGGTGGCTGCGCGCCGCCGTCCTTGGCGCGAACGACGGCATCATCTCGGTCTCCAGCCTGCTGGTCGGCGTCGCGTCGGCGAGCGGCGCGACGCATGGCAGCGTGCTGCTGGCCGGCACGGCGGCGCTGGTCGGCGGGGCGCTGTCGATGGCGGCCGGCGAATATGTGTCGGTCAGCTCGCAGTCGGACACCGAACGCGCCGACCTGGCGCGCGAGCGGAACGAACTGGCCCGCGCACCCGAACAGGAAACGGCGGAACTGGCGGCGATCTACATTTCTCGGGGCGTAACGCCGGAGGTGGCACGGCAGGTCGCGGAACAGATGATGGCGCATGACGCGCTCGGCGCCCATGCCCGCGACGAACTCGGCCTCAGCGACGATCTGGCGGCACGCCCGGTGCAGGCGGCGTTGTCCTCGGCGGCGGCGTTCACGGTCGGCGCCGTCGTGCCCGTACTGATCGCCGCGATCGTCCCGCGCGATATCGTCAGTGTCGCGGTGTCGGTGGCGGCGTTCGTGCTGCTCGCCGTACTGGGCGTGCTGGGCGCGAAGGCGGGCGGTGCGCGCGTGCTGCCGGCCGTTGTCCGCGTCACCTTCTGGGGCGCGATCGCGATGGGCGTGACCGGCGCGATCGGCCATGTGTTCGGGACGGCGATATGATGGCTGGCCGCTTGGCGGTGCCGTGGCTCCGGTTGCTTACGGAGAGGCGGTCGCTGTCTTTGCCAGGGTGACCGACAGGACGAACCCGCCGGCGCCCAGCGTCGTGATCGGTTCCAGCCGCGGGGGCGGCCCGTCGGGTGCGATGGCGGTGGCGAGCGCGAGCAGCGCCGCCGCATCGTACAGCCGGTGCGTCGCCGCCTTATCCATGCCCCAGCGGGTCATCGTCGCCGCATCGGTGACGTAGGCGACGAAGCGGCCACCGGGGCGCAGCACCCGGCGCACCTCGCCGATGATCTCCCTGGGCCGATGCCAGAAATACAGCGTGTTGACCGCCAGCACCGCATCGACGCTGCCGCCGATGATCGGCAGGGCGGCGAAATCGCCCTGATGCGCGACCACCCGCCCGGCGTCGATGTCGGGGCGGAAGCGACGCCGGATCGTCGCGACCATCAGCGGCGCATGATCGATCGCGGTCACCCGCGCGCCCGCACGCAGCAATCGCGCGGTCCCCGCCCCGGTGCCTGCACCAAGGTCGAGGACATGCTCGCCCACACGCGGCGCCAGTGCGGCGATGCTGTGGCGAAGCGGCTTGCGGTTGGCGATATCCATCAGGCCACCGACCAGCCGCCCGGTCAGGCCGCTGGGCGCGGCCAGTTGCCGCGCCAGCCCGGTCGGATCAGCCACCGTGATCGATCTTGGCCAGCAGGTCGCGGATTTCGGCGCGACGGCCCGCGTCCCATACCGGGCGGCTCCGGTCGACCGGCGCGTTCAGTGCGCGGTGCAGGAAATCCTTTGCCCTGGCCTTTTCCCCTATCGAATTAAGGAAGTCGCCATAGAAGAAGTTGTTGTCCATCCCCTTGGGGTCCTGCACCAGCGCCTGCTGGAAGAACGTCTTGGCACGCTTGGCATTGCCGAAACCTATCGGGAAGCCGGGCACGCGGTAATAGAGTACGCCCAGGCTCATTGCCGCACCGCCATCGGCGACGTTCGGATCGATCGCATAGGCCTTGCCCAGGATATCGCGCGCGCGGGTGGCGAGGCCCAGCTGCTTGAACACGCTGGCGCGTGCCGCCTCTTCGCTGACCACGATCCCTTCCCACAATAACGGTTCGGCATGGCCGGGATAGCGCGCGACGACCTGCGCGGCGCGGGTCTCCAGCGCGGCGAGCTGGCGATACTGGTCGTCACGGTTGGGCACTTCGTAGCGGATATGCGCCCATTGGTCGTTGATCCGCTTCACGGCGGCATCCATCACCGGGTCGGTGCTGGCCAAGGCGGGAACCGCGACGACGGAGGCGACGACGGCGGCAAGCAGAGGACGGATCATCGGGATACTCCTTCGGTAACGGGGGACAGCAGGGCACGGGCGGCGGCGATCTGGCCGCGCAGCCCATGGTCGATCAGGCGCGGGGCGAGTGCGTTCAGGTGGGAAAAGACCCGCTCCATCCCGCCGATCGCAACATCGCCCGCGCCGCGTTCGATCGCGGCGACGATGCGGTCGGCGATCGCTTCGGGCCGGTCGGCGCGCATCCGCGTGGCGTCCATGAACGCGCGGATCTGCGGCGTGTTGAGCGGGGTGTTGACCGCGCGCGGCGCGACATGGGTGACGGTGATGCCGCTACCCGCAACCTCGCGGCGCAGCGCCTGGCTGAACGCCTTCAACCCCGCCTTCGCACTCGAATAGGCGGTGAAGAACGGATAGGGCACCGCCCCCATCATCGACCCGATATTGACGATGCCGCCCGCGCCCCGCGCCCGCATCTGCGGCACCAGCGCGGCGGAAAGGATGGCGGGCGCGACGAGGTTGACCGCAAAGCCGGTGGCGATCCGGGTCACGCCCTGTTCGTCGATCGCCCCGAAATATTGCAGCCCGGCGGCGTTGACGAGGATATCGATCCGCCGCCCGGCCAGCGCCGCCGCAAAGCTGTCTAGCGCGGCCATGTCCGACAGGTCGACCGTCGCACTCTCATCGCACGCGGGCGATATGGCACGGTCGATGCCCAGCACCTGCGCACCCTTCGCGCGGAACCGGTCGGCGAGCAGTCCGCCCAGCCCCCCGGCCGCCCCGGTCAGCGCGACCCGTGCGCCGTCAAGTCGCTGCACGGGTGTCCTCCAGCTCGATCCCGGCGAACACCCCCCCGAACAGGCCGAACATGTCGCGCGCCATCGCGATGATCGCCGCCTGATCGGCCGGGTCGTCGATGCGGTTCATCAGCTTTTCGAAAAAGACCATGTGATCCTGGTCGAGCGCGCCGTGCGACGTCAGATAGCGGAACGCGTTGTCCGGCAGGCCCAGCGTCGACTGCACGGCACTCGCGCCGTGCGTCGCCAGCGCGATGCTGGTCCCCTCCAGCACGAACACCATGCCGAAGAACGCCGCCGGATTACCCTCGCGGATGGTGCGATAGGCGTGCTCGACCATGGCGCGGGTGGCCGGGGCCGGCTCGCTTGCCGCCGCCGCCGCGCGGTCGCCACCGGCGGCGGCGATATCGTCGAGGATCCAGTGTTCGTGGCCGGTTTCCTCCTCGATATACTCGTCCAGCGCCTCGACCAGCATCGGCCGGTCGACCAGGCGCGCGCGCGCTTCCTGCATCAACAGCACGGTGTGGCTGACATGATGATAGGCCTGCGTCAGATAGGCGATGTAGTCGGCGCGGCTGATCCGGCCGGTCAGGCCCGCCTGCAATTGCGGCGTCATCGCGAACCGTGCCTGCGCCTCGCGAGTTTCGGCGACCAGGCGGTGGAAGAAAGGCTGGGTCATCAAAGGCTCCTCATCGGGATAGGCGGCATGGATCGCGGCACGGCGCAGCCGGCCATTGCTGGTCAGCAGGCCGCTGGCCGGGGTGAAGGGCGGCACGACGCGGAAGGCGCCGATCCGGGCATAGGCGGGCAGCGCACCGTTGGCGGCGGCAACGGCGGCGGCGACTTCCGCATCGGGGCTGGCCGGTACGATCAGCGCGTCGAGTTCGGCACGCCCCTCCCCCCGGACCAGCACCTGCCGGATCGCGGGCTGCATCAGCAACACGCCCTCGACCCATTCCGGCGCGATGTTGCGGCCATGGCTGGTAACGATCAGCGCGGATTTGCGCCCTTCGATCCACAGCCGTCCGGCATCGTCGATCCGGCCGATATCGCCGGTCGCCAGCGGCCCGGCGGCGCGCGGTGCGCCGACCGTGCCAAGGAAGAGCGGCCCGTCGATCAGGACCTCGCCATCGTCGGCGAGGCGGATAGTGTTCGACCCGATACTGCGCCCGACGCTGCCGGGCGCCGTGCCGTCGTCCAGCGAGACGACCGATCCGCATTCGGTCAGGCCGTATCCCTGCCGAACCGGCAGGCCGATGGCGGTCGCGGCGGCGAGCAGTGCATCGGGCACCCGCGCGCCGCCGACCGCGACCAATGTCAGCGCGGGGAGCCGTTCCCCGGTCGCGAACAGTGTCTTGACCAGCAGGCCGAGCAGCTCGGGCACGAGGATCAACGAAGTAATCCCCCGCCCGACGATCGCGCGCACCAGCGCGGCCCCGTCCGGGCGGAACGGATCGCCCATGCCGATCGCCGCCTGCGGCTGCGCGACATAGGTCCCGCCGGCAAGGATCGTCGCATAGAAGCCGGCGACATTCTCCAGCAGGATACCCGGCGGCAGTACCGGCAGGTGGCGGCCGGCGTGATGCGTGCCGAGATGCTCGACCACCGCGCCTGCGACGCCGCACAGATGCTCACGCGACAGGCAGACGCCCTTGGGCGCGCCGGTCGAACCGGAGGTGAAGGTGATCCGCGCCGTACCCTCGGGCAACGCGACCGCCGGCCCGGTCAGGTCGCGGGTCGCGACCCGCAGTTCGCTACCCCACAGCGTCACCGGCCCGCTCAACAACGCCTGCGCGCCCGCGCTCTCCAGCGCATGGTCCTCCTGCGCGGTCGTGAAGAACGGCGGCAGCGGCAGCGAAACGCAGCCCGCCTCGATCAGCGCCAGGTCGAGCAGGCACGCGTCGGCACCATGGTCGATCCGCGTCGCGACCGGACGCCCGCCGGGAAAGCGCGCGGCGAGCGTCGCGGCCAGCACCGGGATCAACCGCGCCAGATCGGCCCAGCTGTAGCGGGTGTCACCATCGATCGCGATTGCGTCGGGCATCGCGGCGGCATGGGCGTCGATCGCCCGCAGCAGCGGCGTCATGCGCCCGTCTCCCCGAACAGCACCCGGCGACAGGCGGCGATCTCCCCGGCGCAGACCATCGGGTCGGCATCGTAATAACGCCCCCAGCTATCCGCCGCCGCGCCGAGCGCTGCGGCATGGGCCGGTGCGATCGTCACGATCGGCAGCGACAGCCGCGCGAACATCGCCCGCAGCGGCGCGGTCAGCACCGCGACCGCGACGTCCAGCTGCCCGTCGAGCGCCGCCGCCGCCTCGCGCCACAGCCCGATCGTCGCCGCCGCCCGCGAAGAGGCATGATCGCCCAGCTCCACCACCCGGCACCGCGGCACCGGCCGCCCGAACGCACGGGTCAGCAGGGTTTCGACCGGTTCGGCCAGATAGCGTTCGAGGAACAGCGGCCCATCCGCCGCCGACCGCATCCCGATCGCGGCGAGCGGCACGTCGGGCGCGCCCATGGTCAGGTAACGGGGATAATCGGCCGACGGGGCCGCGCCATGGCATTCGAAATATCGGCGCTCGATCAACGAGCGTAACGCGCTTTGGTACATTCCGGTCCTCCCGAATGCACCCAAGACGCCGGGCGGGCGGCGCTACCCTACCTGCCCCCCGTCAAAAATTTCGCCTGAGCGACAGCGAGAGGGTTCGCGGCCTGAGCGGCGTGCGCTGATCGCTGGCGGCGGCGGTAAAGGGGTTGCCAAAGGCGAAGCTGTCGGCACGACTGTCGGTCAAATTGTCGAGGTCCCACCGCCATGCCCAGTTCCCCCGGCGCGCGCCGAACGCCGCGCCCAGCAGCAGATTGCCCTCGGTCTCGCGAACGACCAGCGGATCGGGGTTCAGCCGCGCATCGCCGACGAAGCGTGCCCGCAGCACGCCCGACCAGTGCCATCCGGCCCGCTCCCGCGTCACCGTCAGCTCGGCATGGCCGGCAAGGTCGGGGACGACCGGCAGGCGGCGGTCGACCGGATCGACGCCGCCGGTCCCGGCGACGATCCGCGCATGCTGCGCCAGCATCCCGGCGGTCAGCACGATGCCGCGCCACGGCGTCCACCCGATACTGACATCCGCCCCGACATTGCGCGCCTCGCCGATGTTGCGGGTGGATACCAGCCCGTCCGCCGCCAGCATGTCCGCCTGCACGTCCGACCAGCGCGAGGCGAACAGCACCCCGTCCAGCGTCCAGCCACCGTGCCCGCGCCAGCGCAGGCCCAGATCGGCCTCGCGCAACGTATCGGCGCGGTATGGTGCCACCGCGACCTGCCCGTCGGGCGCCTGCACACCGCCGGGACGCAGCGCGGAGGCATAGCGGGCATAGACCAGCGTCGCTGGCGTCGGCTTCCACGACCGCGACGCGCTGGGACTGGCCCGCATGATCCGGTCGGCATAGCTCCCCTCGCCCGCCTGCCGGTCGTCGTCGCGCCGCCGGTCGTCGATCGCCGAGCGAAAGACCCGCAGGCCGAGCGTGCCCGACAGCGTGGCCGACGCATGGCCGGTCACCTCGCCAAAGACCGCCTGTTCGTCGACCTGCCGTTCAAACCGCAGGATCGGGATCGTCGCGGCAGCCGGATCGCCGGGGATCAGCGTTCCCGTCGCCCGGGTCCCGGCATCGAGCAACGAGACCCCGGCCACCCAGTCCAGCCCCGCCATCGTCCCCGCCAGCCGCGCCTCGGTCGACCGGACGCCATAGCGCCGCGCATCGCCATATTGGACCGGCCCCACCGCACCCAGCACCGCCGCCTTGGCCGATGCGTCATAGGTCGCCTGCAATTGCTGCCACGTCGCGCCGGCCGTCAGCGTGAGCGTCGCCGCGCCGACCGGACCGATCGCGGTCGCGCCGATCGCCGCGAAATCGGTATCCTGCGGTTCGGACAAACGCACCGCGCGGCGCAGCGTCGCGCCACCCTCGACATATTGGCTGTCGCGCACGAACGCATATTGCAACGTGCCGTCGACCTCCAGCGACCATCCGGCCGCCGTGCCGCGCACCGCCAGCCGCCCGCCGGTGGTGCGCCCGTGATTGATCCCGCGCCGGCCGCCCTGGTCGATCCAGCCCGCCTGCCCGATATCATAGGCGACCGCGCGCACCGCCAGCCGGTCGGCAACCAGCGGCACGTTCGCCACCGCCTGCACCGCACCCGCTGCGCGTATCCCGGCGGTCAGGCTGCCCTGCACGTCGACCCAGCCGGCGGCGGTCGCATCGGGCGCGGCGGGCACCATGCGGTACACCCCGCCCAGCGCGCCGGTACCGTAGAGCGGCCCCTGCGGCCCCTTCAGCACCTCGACCTGTTGCATGTCGACCAGCCGCAGGTCGGGATCGGGCGCGTCATAGGTCGCGCGTACATCGCCCAGATACACCGACACGCTCGACTGGGCGAAACCGTCGAACGGCCCGTCGGCGACACCGCGCACGAACAGCCGGTCGCGCCCCGCGCCCAGATTGGTCGTGAATAAGCCGTTGACCGTCGTCGCCAGCGCGCCGGTATCGGGTGCCGACCCCAGCAGCCCCAGCCGCTCGCGCCCCGCAATCTCGACCGACACCGGCGCGTCGGCCAGCCGCTGCGGCACCTTGACGGCGGTCACGACGATCTCGGCCGTCCCGTCATCGGCCGGTATGGGGGGCGAAGGCGGCGCGACCCGCGCGGGCCGGCGCGGGGGCGGCGGGGGCGTGGCGTCCCGTTCGCTCCGCCAGATCGCAGGGCCGACCCGCCGGGCCCGCCACCCGCTATGCGCCAGCAACCGTGCCAGCGCGCGCGCGACCGGCATCCGCCCGCGAACGGTGGGGGCGACGCCCGGCACCGGCCCGGTCGCCGACCCGATCGACACCCCCGCCTGCCGCGCGAGCAGGGTCAGCGACGTGGCGATCGGCCCGGCGGGCAGGTCGATAGCGACTGCCGGAGCCTGTGCCTCAGCGGGCAGGCTCCAGCCGCACGCCATCGGGATCGCGCACGACACGCAGGTCGAGGATCGCCGCCACCTGTTCCACCAGCTTCGATCCGTCACCGACCGTCAACGCCCCCGAAAAACGCCGGTCGGCTATGGAAGGCGCGACGCGGATACCCGCACCCGCATATCGGGACAGATCGACCGCGACCAGCGCCAGTGGCGTGTCGCTGTAGCTGAGCGTGCCGCCGCGCCAGCCGCCGATGTCGGCCGGGTCGGCGCGCCCCTGTGCCACGCGTCCGTCGATCAGCGACAGGCGCTGCCCGGCGGCGACGGTGCGGGGGGTGGCGAGCGCCCCGGCCGCAACCGCCACCTGCCCCTCGGCCACCGCCACCTGCGCGACGCCGCGCCCGTCGGTCGACACGTCGAACCGCGTGCCGATATCGCGAATCTCGACCGGGCCGGCAGCGATGGCGAGGGCGCGGTCCTCGCGGTGCGCGACGTCGAAATAGGCCGCGCCCTGCAGCGCCAGCTGCTGCGACCCGCCGCGCGCGGTCAGGCGGCTGTGTGGCGCGATCGTCACGCGCACCCCCTCGCCCACATCCACCGCCTGCGCGGTCGCGCCGGTCTGCCACATGCGGCCGTCGGGCGTGCGGGTCGGCAGGCCGATCGTCAGCGCAAGCGCGGCCGCCGCCACCGCCAGGGTGCCACCGATCACCGGCCAGCGCCGCCGGGCAGGTACAGGCGGCGCGACATCGACGTCCGCCGCCATGTCGTTCGCGGGCAGCAGCGCGCGGATCGCGGGGGCCTGTGCCGCGATATCGTCGTCGAGCAACGCCAGCCGGTCGAACGCCGCGCCGTGGCGCGGGTCCGCCTCCAGCCACGCAGTGAAGCCGTCCCAGTCCATGTCGTCGGCATCCTGCACGGCGAACCAGCGCGCCGCCGCCGCGTCGATCGTCTCGCTCATGCCGTTCCCATCCTTGCACGCGCAGGCCACCGCGATCCCCGTCGCACGGGCCTGTCATATCCGAAAAGACGCCGCGCTGCGCCCATCACCCTACCTCCCGCTCGTCGAGCAGCCGGCGCAGATGCTGCATCGCCGTCGCCATATGCTTTTCCACCCCCTTGCGGCTGATGCCCAGCCGCTCGGCGGTTTCGGCATGACTCAATCCTTCCAGCTTGTGCAGCCGGAACGCGCGCTGCGCCCCGAACGGCAGGCGGGCGATGGCCCCGGCCAGCCGCCGCGCCTCCTCCTGCCGGATCGCGATGTCCAGCGCGGTCGTCGGCTCGACCGGTTCGGGGGCGTCGGCGCGCTGGCCCAGCGTCTCGTCCGCCCATGCCCGTTCGCGACCTTCGCGCCGGCGGCGTTCGCGCAGCTGGTCGAGCACCAGATTCTGGGCAATGCGGAACAGATAGGCGCGACCGTCGACCACCGGCCCGCTCGCCACCGTGTCGATCCGCAGCCACAATTCCTGCATCAGGTCGCCGGCCATATCGGCGCTGCCGGTACGGGCGTGCAGGAACCGGCGCAGCGATGCGGCGTGCAGCTGGTACAGCGCGCGCAATCCGCCGCCCGGTTCGTCCGCCATGTCACTCATTCGGTTGCCACGTTACCGGCTTTCCCCGGCGCGCGACAGCCCGATCGACAGCTCGGCGGATCGGCCCTGTCCGAAGCGCGTGGGGGCCGGATCGACCCCAGGCGCTTCGGACGAGTGCCGGATGGGCGGTTCAGTACGCCGCCGAGAACGTCAGGAACCACTGGCGCGGCGGGATGGGATAGGCGGAAAAGCTGTTGGTCGCCGATCCGACCGACAGCGTGGATTTGCCCCGCGCATCAGTGAGGTTGGTGACGTTCAGCGCCAGCTCCGCCTTGCGCAGCGGCAGGATGGCGTCCGGCACGCGCGCGGCGACCCGCAGCGAGGTCAGGAAATAGGACGACACGCGCGCATCGTTGCTGAACGTCGCATAGCGCGCGCCGACATAATCGCCGATCACCTGCGTATCGATCGGGCCCAGCGTCAGGTTCGCGACCGTCTTGTTCATCCATTTCGGAATGCCGGGCAGCTGCTTGCCGCAGGTCGGCACGACGCCATTGGTCACGAGGAAGCCGCCGATGCAGGTGTCGGTCGCGGCGCCGATCCCGCTGGCGGTCGAGGTATAGTCGCTCTGGTATTTCGACAGGTTGTACGACGTCGCGTTGTACAGCGAGAAAAGCTGCCCGGCGCGCAGGGTGAATGCGGCGTCGATGCCGTCGGTCTTCACATTGCCGACATTGACCAGGATCGACGTCCCGCCGGTGATCGCACCGCCCGCGATCCCGCCCGGATTGGTCGAGATGGCAAGCAATCGATCGCGGAAATCGACATGATAGTAATTGACCTGCGCGCTGAGCGACAGTCCGCCGCCCAGATT
Source organism: Sphingomonas sp. Leaf9 (assembly GCF_001421355.1). Lineage (GTDB taxonomy): Bacteria > Pseudomonadota > Alphaproteobacteria > Sphingomonadales > Sphingomonadaceae > Sphingomonas. Next base: position 611,435 of record NZ_LMKC01000001.1, read on the forward strand.
ACGGTTGGAGCGCAGTCCCGCTTCATAGGTCCAGCTGCTTTCGGGACGGCCATTCTGGGCAAAGGCGTTGAACGCGGTCTGGCTGCCGGTGAACCACGGGCCGCCGCCGCCCGCCAGATAGGCCTGATACTGGCGCAGGTTCTTCTGCGCGTTGGCATAGAGTTCCTCGCTGCCGTTCAGGTCGAACTTCGCACCGACCGCCGGCAGGAACCAGCGCAGCGTGTTGATCCGCCCTTCCGGCAGCGTGCTGGTCAGGCCCGACAGCGATCCGACGCGCGGCTGCACCGGATAGCGCCCCGACGCCCATTGCGCACTCGTCTTGAACCCGGCCTGCACCAGCAGCCGGTCGAACACCTGCCAGCTGTCCTGCAGGTGGAGCTGCAGCTGCTCGATCTTCGCCTCGCCCTGATATTGGGTGAACAGCGGCTGTGCGACCTCCAGCGGGCGGATATAGGGGGTGCTGTTGCCCGGATTATTCGCATCGACCGCATACCAGCGACGCCACTGGGTCGTGCTGTTATGTTCGAACCAGCCGCCCAGCTCGATCTTGTGCGCGCCCAGATCGACGTCGAGCGCCGAAATCACGCCCCAGCGATCGATGCGATATTCGGTGGTGCGGGTGATGAGGCCCGATCCGCCGGTCGCCGCGACCAGGGCGGCACCGGCGGCGGCGGCCTGTTGCGCGGTCAGCGCGGTGCAGCTCGACGGGCGCACACCGTTGTTGTTGGCGGAAAAGCGGCAGTTGGACGGCAGCGTGGCATAGGCCGGGTCGAGATAGGCCTGCGCGGTCGTGATCGACTGGCCGAGCGGCCCGGCCACCACGCCGGCGCCGTCATTATGGTGGTAATAGGCGGTGTGCGACAGCGTGGCGTTGGGCGCCAGCCGCGCCTCGTAACGGCCATAGGCGAGGTAGTCGGTGCGCTGCGCATCCGAATAATAGTTGCGGTAATTGCCGCCCTGCGCTGCTGGCGAATTGCCGAGCGTGCTGAGATACCCGGTGCGATAGCCGTTGAAATCGGGGTAGAAGAACGGCTTGGTATAGGGCGTGTAGAGCTGCGTCGACGTAGCGGTGCCGCCGGCCGACGGCTTGAAGAACACCGTCGCGTCCTCGTTCGGCTGGGTCATGTCGTTATAGTCGAAATACAGTGTCAGCTTCCCGATCCGGTCGTCATGCACGAACTTGGCATTCGCCTGCCACCCGCCCTGGATACCGTTGAAGTCCCACGCCCGCGCACGCTGCCGCACGCCCGAGACGTAGGCGCTGTTCGTGCCGCCGAAGGTGCCGGTGTCGAGCCGGACGAAGGTGCGCGACGTATCGTAGCTGCCGACCGTCTGCGCCGCCGCGATCCCCGGCGTGGCCAGCGGGTTGGCCGAATAGGTCTCGACCGTACCGCCCAGATTGCTGTTCGACGGCGTGGCGAGATCGCCCGCGCCGGTCGCGACGACCACGCGACCGACATTCTCCGAAATCACCGCGCGCTGCGGCGACAGGCCATTATAGTTGCCATAGCTCTGATCGCCGAGCGGGATGCCGTCCATCGTATAGCCGAGCTGATTGGCAGCAAAACCGTGGATGAAGAGCTGCGCGTTCTGTTCGTTGTTCCCCCACGGATCGGCGGTGATGTAGAGGACGCCGGGCAGCGTCTGGATCGCCTTGAGCGGGCTGACGCCGGGCAGGATCTTCTGCATCTCGACGCCCGGCAACTCGACCGCGGTACGCGTCCGCCCGCCGGTAACGACGATCGTCGACGGCTCGGCACCCTCGGCCTCACGCGCGCTGGTGGATGCGTCGGCCTGCTGCGCCGACACCGTGGCGGGCATGACGGCCGCGAGCGTGAGGGCGAGCAGCGACACGGACGGATGGATCATCTTCATTTTTCCCGGAAACGGCAACGGCGGTGGTGCTGCGCGTCCGGTACGCATCATTGCGGTTATATTGGTGACGGTTGCGTCACGAATTGGTGACGCCGGAGTGTCAGATCGATGACGGTGACCGAGTTGGCGGCATGAGGGAACCCGGCGGGGCGGGGCAGTTTGCCGTCCCATCCCGTTTGCTGCCAGCGACCGGTCAAGCCCGTTCCGGCCCTGATCGTCGTCCACGCGCTCGGGATAAGCGCTGCGACATGGCACCCAGTTTGCGCGCGGTTGGGTGGCATACCGTCGATCGCGATCGACCTGCCCGGCTTCGGCACAGCCGTCGACGCGGGATCAGGCGACGTCGCCGGGATGATCGATGCGGTGCGGCCGATCGTCGCGCGGGCCGGATCGTGCGTGCTGGTCGGCCAGAGCATGGGCGGCAAGATCGCCACGATCGTCGCTCGCCGAAACCGCCGGGACGACGGTGGCCAGCGTCGTGCTGGTCGCGGCATCGCCCCCGTGGCCCGAACCGATCGACGAGGCGCGGCGGGTGCGAATGATCGACTGGTTTGCCGACGGGACCATCACCGCCGAAGATGCTGCGACATTCGTCGACGCCAATTGCCCAGGCCGCTACGCGATCAGGCGATAGAGGCGGTGCGGCAGAGCCGTCCGGCAAAGTGGACCGGCTGGCTGGAACGTGGCAGCCGGGAGGATTGGAGCCGCCAAGTCGGATCGCTGCCGATACCCGCACTGATCGTTGCCGGTGCGGAGAACGGCGATCTGGGCGAGGTGGCACAGCGGCGGCTGAACCTGCCGCAGTACCCGGCCGGGCGGGTGGAAGTGGTGGCGGATGCCGCGCACCTCATCCCGCTGGAGCAGCCCGACCGCCCGGCAGCGTTGATCGCCGACCCTCTGCGGCGGATCGCTCAGGCATAGGCATAGGCCCCACCGGCGGCGAGCGCGGCGCGATAGGCCGGGCGGGCGTGGATGCGGTCGAGCCAAGCGATGACGTGCGGACGCGAAGCATCGAGACCGGCACGGTTGCGCGCCGCCTCCAGCGGAAAGCTCATCATGATGTCGGCGGCGGTCATCGCATCGCCGGCGAACCAGTCATGGCTGGCCAGATGCTGTTCGACATAATCGAGATGGACGTCGATCATCGGCTGCACCTTCTTCTGCGCGGCCTTGCCCAGCAGCGGCACGCGGCCCAGCACCAGCTTGACCAGCAGCGGCGGCATCAGCGAGCCTTCGGCATAGTGCAGGAAATGGCGGTAGTGCAGTGCGTTGCGGCGATGCGCGGGCATGCCCAGTCGGCCGTCGGCCTTTTCCACCAGATATTCGACGATCGCGCCGGTTTCAGCGACGACCAGCGCCCCGCCCGCCGCCCCGGCATCGCTGTCCTCGATTACCGGCGATTTGCCCAAGGGATGGACACGGCGCAATTCGGGCGGGGCCAGCATCGTCGCCTTGTTCCGTTCATAGCGCTTCACCGCATAGGGCAGGCCCAGCTCTTCCAGCAGCCAGAGCACCCGCTGCGAACGGGAATTTTCAAGGTGATGGACGACGATCATGGAACCCCCGGTTGCGCGCGGTGCGAATGGCAAAGTTCACAAAGTTCACACTCGCCAAACGATCCGTCGCCTGCACGACAAAGGCGACCGGCCGTGACGACAAGCGGACGGCGACCCATCGGATCGCCGCCCTGCCCGTTACATATCGTCGTCGCCATCCTCGGCATCGGGGCCGGTCATCATTTCCTCGGCGACCTTTTCGGTGCGCTGGCGGATCGCCGCCTCCAGCTTGTCGCGGAGTTCGGGATGTTCGGTCAGGAAGTTCTTGGCATTTTCACGGCCCTGTCCGATCCGCACGCTGTCATAGCTGAACCACGCGCCCGACTTCTCGACCAGCCCGGCCTTCACGCCCAGGTCGAGGATCTCGCCGATCTTCGAGATGCCCTGCCCATACATGATGTCGAATTCGACCTGCTTGAACGGCGGGGCGACCTTGTTCTTCACGACCTTCACGCGGGTCGTGTTACCGATGATCTCGTCGCGGTCCTTGATCTGCCCGGTGCGGCGGATGTCGAGGCGAACCGAGGCGTAGAACTTCAGCGCGTTGCCGCCGGTCGTCGTCTCCGGGTTGCCGTACATCACGCCGATCTTCATGCGCAGCTGGTTGATGAAGATCACCATGCAGCGCGAACGGCTGATCGAACCGGTCAGCTTGCGCAATGACTGCGACATCAGCCGCGCCTGCAGGCCGACATGGCTGTCGCCCATCTCGCCCTCGATTTCGGCACGCGGCACCAGCGCGGCGACCGAATCGACCACCAGCACGTCGATCGCGTTCGACCGGACCAGCGTGTCGACGATTTCCAGCGCCTGTTCGCCGGTATCGGGCTGCGACACGATCAGTTCGTCGATGTTGACGCCCAGCTTCTTCGCATAGACCGGATCGAGCGCGTGTTCTGCGTCGACGAAGGCGACGGTGCCGCCGCCCTTCTGCGCCTCGGCCAGCACGTGCAGTGCCAGCGTGGTCTTGCCCGAGCTTTCCGGCCCGTACACTTCGATCACGCGGCCGCGCGGCAGGCCGCCGACGCCGAGCGCGATGTCCAGGCCGAGCGAGCCAGTCGAGATCGCCTCGACCTGCATCGCTTCCTTCTGGCCCAGCTTCATCGCCGAACCCTTGCCGAATGCCCGGTCGATCTGCGCCAGCGCGGCGTCGAGCGCCTTTTGCCGTTCGCCCGCCGCCTTGTCGTTCGCTGCCGCCATCTTGCTATCGACCGCCTTCAGATTTGCCGCCATGTCCAGCCTTTCGCGTAGAGCAACCGCGCCGAGGGTTCAACGCGCCTTGTTGGATTTGCATGTATTCGTTTTGTTCCCGCTCCGCAAGAGCGGCTGTTGACGCGGTGGCTTGGTGGCGCAACGATCGGGCGACGGGGATAAAGGGGCAACCGACATGGCAGCATGGATCTGGGTTGGCGTGGCGGCCGGGATGGCAACCGCAGCGGTGGCGGGATCGGAACCGGTGCGGCAGCGACCGGTAGCCGCCTCGCGCGCGAACGCATCGCTTTGCGAACCCCGGGAAACCGTGATAGCCCATTGCGCGATCGGGACGCGGCAGGTGTCGATCTGCGCGCGGGGATCGACCGCCACATATCGCTATGGCCGACCCGGGCGGGTCGAACTGACCGCATCCGACCTGCGTTGGGCCAGTACCGGCTATTCGGGCGGCGGCGAGTTGCAGGTCACGGCGCGCAATGCCGGCCATAGCTACACGCTGTTCGACCGGATCGTGCGAACCGGATTCGGCGCGGACGGGCTGAACTATCCCAGGGAAGACTCCGGGCTGGTCGTCCGCCGTGGCGCCAAGGTCCTGTCCACCCGGCGTTGCACGTCGATACAGCCGATCGCGGCGGAGGTACGCGACCTGCTGCCGGAGGGCGAGTTCGTGGAGCATTGAGTTGGCCCCACTATTCCGCTCGAAAGCGGATGTGATGGGTCCGACCAGGCATGGGAAGGTCGAGACGGACAATATCGCCCGCACGGATGCGTTCCTTGCCTGTAAAATTGGCAAAGCCGATCGCAAGGGAGCGCTCGTCCTTTGCCGGCACGGTCAGGGTCGGTGCAGTAGTGGCACTACCCGCATCGTAGAGCACCGGCGGGACATCATTGTCGGTACGCCCGTCAGACCGGTTCACCCCCGCCATGTCGGAGACCGACCACAAGGCAGCCTCTTCCCCGCCCCGGCGCAGACGAAGCGGCGCAAGTTCGACCCGAACCGGTTGGATGCCGCCATTGGTATATCGCAACTGCAGCGCCTGTGACGCCTCCGCCGCCCATTGCCCTTGGATGACCGCGACGACCCGCCCTTCCCGGACGGACATGCCGTCACCGGATATCCTGCCGCCATCGATCGGCACCAGGGTACCGGCATCGCCCACGCGGCAAGCGCCAAGAACGAGCGCCAGCGCGGCGATCCGGGCGAGTCTCATTGCGCGTCCCGAGCTTGCGAAACGGAGGAACGAGGGCACGCCGACGTTCGGCATCTGCCGTCAGCTGCTGGTGGTGTCGACAGCCTCCGCCACGCGCCGCTTCTGTGCCGCGCTCATCGCTTCGGTTTCGGTCAGGTCGACGATATGGGTGGTGGCCCGGCCAGCACGCTGCGCAATCCGCGAACCGGTCACGAAGTCAAAGGCCGACCGGATCGTGAAACGGTCAATCCGATAGATGCCGGGATGCCCAGCCGGAACCTCCAGCGGAATATATCGTCGTGCGCGGACCTGTTGCAGCACGGCGCGTTCCCACTGCCCCAGTCCGGACGTAGTCAATATTTCGGCATCCGCGGTTCGCCCGTCCGGTCGGATCCAGTATCCCACATCGGCCAGTCGGATATCGCCGGTCGCGGCACCGTTCGACATCATACCGGCGGGCGCCTGGACGTCCTCCACCGGTTGCGACGACAATAGCGTCGGACGGGCGACCGCCGACTGGCGGAGCCGTGCGGCCACCGCATCGATCCCACCGGCATCGCCCTTGTCCTTGTGCAGGGCGATGCGCGCCAGGAATATCGCGTGCAGGTCGTTCATCGCGCGATTCGCCGGGCCGGCAATGGCCATGGCCTCGTCCATCAGCCGCATCGCGCGCTTCTGGTTGCCCAATCCCATTTCCAGCCACGCCAGGCGGAACGTGGCCCCTGCCGCGAGGTCTGTCTTTCCGCTGTCGAGCGCGAGGCGCTGTACCTTGGTGAGGACACCGGTTGCCGAGGAAATATTGCCGTTTTCGAGCAGATTGCGGGCCAAGGTCATTTCCTCCAGCAAGGTCGCCGGATTGGACGGGCCCAGATATTTGCGAAGGATCTGGACGTTGCCGCGCGACGCATACATCCACTCGCGCGGATACCCATCATGCTCGGCCACGGTGGCAAGCGTCGCATATAGGCTGGAGACCGGTCCGGGCAGGTCAGCGGCATGGCGGCGGTTCCGCGCGATCGACCGGAGCAACACATGCCGAGCCTGCGCATAGCGCCCGGCCGAGAATTGCTCGACCGACGCCTGAAGCGATGCCTCGACATCCTCGGCGGGCGGGCATTTGCGTGCGAGGCAGGCGGCAAGCGCGTCCGTCGCACGGTGGCCGACGACCACGATCTCCTCGGCCAAGGCGGCGGGCGGCGGGGCGGTCGTCTGTGCGACCGCAAGCAGGATCGTGGACAGCATGGATCATGCTCGCCCGGACGGCCTGCCCTGTCAATCAATCCCGTGCCGGATCGGCAGAAAGGTCAAGCCAGGTCGTTCAGCGCCTTTTCCACGGCGTCCATCGTGAACGGCTTCGACAGGACCGGGCGGTCGCGGTGGGCGGGTTCGATAGTGTCGCCCGATCCACCGGTCGCCAGCACGAACGGGATACCCGCCGCCGCCAGGCGATCCGCAACCGGCCAGCTCTTTTCCCCGCCGCGCAGGTGCACGTCGAGGATCGCGCCGTCGATGCCGCCCTTGTCGATCGCCGACACGGCGGCCGCCACGCTGTCGGCGGTGCCGGCGACGGTGCGGCCGAGCATGTCGAGGAAATCCTCGAGCATCATGGCGATCAGGGGTTCGTCCTCAACCAGGAGGATACGCGCAGGCGAGGTCATAACGGCCGCCCTTTAGCGGTCAAAGCAGGAACACTGCAACCGAATTCGCGGGCTGTTCAGGACTTTGCCAGCGCATCGCGCGCGGCGGTGGCTAATTGTTGCACCGAAAACGGCTTTGGCAGGAACGATACTTGATCCAGATCAATCGAACGGCGCAACTGTTCCTCGGCATAGCCCGACATGAACAGGATCGGTAGCGTCGGATAGACTTTGCGGACATGGCCGACCATCGTCGGACCATCCATCGTCGGCATCACCACGTCGGATATCAACAGGTCGATATGCGGCCGGTCGGCGAGCAGTTCCAGCGCCGCCTCGCCATGTTCGGCGGTCATCACGGTATAGCCCTGCCGCGTCAGCGCGCGTTCGGCGATCGCGCGGACCATGTCCTCGTCCTCGACCAGCAGGATCGTGCCGGTGCCCCAAGCAGGCTCGGCCGGTTCTGCCTTCAGCTTGGGGTTCGTGCCCAGCCGCGGCGGTTCGGCGGCGGCGGCATGGACCGGCAGGTGGATGGTGAAGGTCGACCCCTGCCCGGCACGCGATTCGGCAAAGATATAGCCGCCCGACTGCTTGATGATGCCATAGACGGTGGAAAGGCCGAGGCCGGTGCCCTTGCCCACTTCCTTGGTCGTGAAGAACGGCTCGAAGATCTTGGGCAGCACGTCGGCGGGGATGCCGGTGCCGGTGTCGGACACCTTCAGCGTCACATAATCGCCGACCGGCAGCACGTCGTCGTCCATCGCGCGGACTTCCTGCGCGCTGGTCGCCAGCGTCTCGATCGTCAGCACGTTGCGGTTGCCGCCCTGCGAGAGCATCGCGTCGCGGGCATTGACCGCGAGGTTGACGACGACCTGTTCGAGCTGCCCCGGATCGGCACGCACCGACCCCAGCCCGCGACCATGGTTGACGACGAGCTGGACCGTTTCGCCGAGCAGACGCTTCAGCAGGTTCGACACCTCCGAAATCACGTCGGGCAGCTGCAGCACCTGCGGGCGCAGCGTCTGCTGGCGGGAGAAGGCGAGCAGCTGGCGGGTGAGACTCGCGGCACGGTTCGAATTGGCGCGAATCTGCTGGATGTCGTCATAATCGCTGTCGCCGGGCGCATGGCGCATCAGCATCAGGTCGCAATGGCCGATGATCGCGGTCAGGATGTTGTTGAAATCATGCGCGACGCCGCCCGCCAGCTGGCCGACCGCCTGCATCTTGGTCGCCTGTGCGACCTGGCGCTTGAGCTTGCCCTCCTCGCCCGTGTCCCGCAGCGACAGGACGACGGCGGCCTCGCCCAACCCGCGCGCACCGGCGATCGACAGCGCCACCGGTTCGTCGGTGCGATCGTTCAGGCGCACCGCCATGTCGGCGCTATGCTGCGCGCCCCCGGCAAAGCGGCGGACGGCATCGGCGAGCGCGGCCTTGTCCTCGCGCACCACCAGGTCGCCGGGATAGAGCGGCGGCGCGACCGGGTTCACGCCGGTCGCGCGGATGAAGGCGTCGTTCATGTGCAGGAAGCGCCCGTCGCGATCGACCAGCGCCATGCCGACCGGCAGCAGCGAGACGAGCGCGCGGACCTGCGCAGCCGATCCCGGCGCCGCGATCGGCATCAGGCCGACCGGCGCTTCCTCTTCGTCCAGCATCGCCACCAGCATCGGCCCGGCGGGATCGTCGACGAACGGCACCTGCACGATGCGCAACGGGTCGCCGCCCAGCCCTTCGCGTTCGAAGCGGACCCGCCCGCGGTTGTCGGTGACGAGGAAGCGGGCGAAGTCGCGCCCCTCGATCGTGGCATCCTCGTTCCCGACGGCGCGGGCGCGGAACACGCGGTTGGCGGCGCGGATGCGGCCATCAGCGCTCAGCAGCGCGACCATGACCCCGGCCGTGCCCAGCCGCTCGCCGGCGTCACCCGCGATCATCGCGCGCATCGTCACCGCCTCGGCAATCACCTGCCCCCCTTCGAAGCGCCAGACGAGCATCGATTCGCCGGCACGGGCGAGCGTCGCCACGATGGACGCGTCGCCCTGTCGCACGGTCACCTTCGCATCGCCATCGCGCCATGCCGCCCGCGCGGCGCCAGCCAGCGCGCTGGCATCGACGCCATCGCCCAGCACGCCCGGCGGCGTCGGATAGCCGCCGAACAGCGCGGCATAGCGATCATTGGCGCAAACCAGCCGCCCGGCGCGGTCGGTGACCGCCAGCGCATGCGGGCTGACCGATGCCAGCGTCTGCGCCAGCGACCAGTCGACCACGGGTTCTGCCGCCACGCTATCGCTGGTCCAGCGGCGCAGGCCGAGCGCGATGCCGGCAAGGATAATCGCCGCGGCGACGAAGCCGATCGCGACGGGCACGCTGCCGATGGTCCACAGGATCAGCGCCGCCGCCAATCCCCCTGCAACCAGCGCGATGGCGAGCGGCAGGACCGGTGAAGCGGCGGACGGAGATTTCGACAGCATGACAAGGCTGTTGGGGTGGTTCGGGGGGTGGCGTCAAGCGGGGCGTCGGGTGATCCGTCGCGCACGCGGGGCGTGTGGGGTTTTGCGGGTGGCGCACGTCCGCCGTTCCATCGCCGACGTGCCCCACGCAGGCGGGGACGAGTCGACGATGCTATTGGCGTCATGCTCTTTTAACTCCGTGCCCCCGCGCAGGCGGGGGCCCAGGGTCAAGCGGGCTGACGTTGGCGTTCTTGGCCCTGGGCCCCCGCCTGCGCGGGGGCACGGGTTTGGTTTAGGGCAGTTCGCTTCCCACACACCGTACCCCGGCCGATGCCGAAACACGATGTGAAGGGAAAAACCGAAACCCCCTTACCAGATGCGCACGCGCTTTTCGGGCGGCAGGAACAGATATTCGCCCATCGCCGGCTTGTAGCCCGAATACCACGGGTCGAGGTTGCGCACGACCCAGGCACGCTGTTCGGACGGGCTGTGCGGGTCGGTCAGCAGCCGCTGGCGCAGATTCGCCTCGCGGTAGCTGCGCCGCCACACCTGCGCCCAGCCGAGATAGAAGCGCTGTTCGGGGCCGAAGCCGTCGATCACCTTCTGATCGTTCGGATAGGCATGGGTGTAGGCGTCCCATGCGGCGGTCAGACCCGCCAGATCGGCGATGTTTTCGCCGAGCGTCAGTTCGCCCTTCACGTGCAGGCCGGGCAGCGGCTCATAGGCGTCATACTGCTTGACGAGGGCGGCGGTGCGTTCCTCGAAGCGCTTCACGTCCTCGGCCGTCCACCAGTCGGTAAGGCTGCCGTTGACGTCGTACTTGCGGCCCTGATCGTCGAAATGGTGGCTGATCTCGTGCCCGATCACCGCGCCGATCGCGCCGTAATTGACCGCCGGATCGGCGTTCGGGTCGAAGAAGGGCGGCTGCAGGATCGCGGCGGGGAACACGATCTCGTTCATCACCGGGTTCGCATACGCGTTCACGGTCATGGGGGTCATGAACCATTCCCACTTCTGGATCGGCTTGCCCAGATGCTGCACGTTGTAGCGCTGCTGCCACTGGTTCGCGCGGACCATGTTGCCGTACGCATCGCCCGGCGTGATGGTCAGGTCGCTCATGTCGCGCCACTGATCCGGATAGCCGATCTTGGGCGTGAACGCGGCGAGCTTGGCGCGTGCCTTCGCCTTGGTCTCCGGTGCCATCCAGTCGAGATTGTCGATCCGGCGGCCCATCGCTTGCGTTACGTTGCGGACCAGTTCGTCCGCCGCCGCCTTGGTCGCGGGCGGGAAATATTTGGCGACATAGGCCTTGCTGACGTCATCGGCGACCGCGTCCGAGGTGAAATCGACCGCGCGCTTCCAGCGTTCCTCCTGCTGCGGCGTGCCCGACAGGACGGTGCCGTAGAAGGCGAAATTCTCGGCATCGAACGCCTTGGGCAGCACGCTGGAGAAATTGTCGAGCGAGCGTACCAGCATCTGATCCTTCAGCACGCCGAGCGGCGCGGCGCCGATAACCTTGGCCATGCCGGTGAACGCGGTCGGCTGCGCGACGATCACGTCGGTGGTGTTGGCGCCCAAACCCCGGAAATAGGTCGCGAAGTCGAAACCCGGCGCACGGCGCTGCAGCTCGGCGACGGCCATCTTGTTATAGGTCTTGTTCGCATCGCGGCTTTCGATCCGCGTCCAGTGCGCCTTGGCGATCTGGGTTTCGAACGCGACGATCGCGGCGGCGCGGGCGGCGGCATTGGGTTCGCCGGCCAGCGTCAGCATCTTGGCGAGATGCGCCTCATACGCCTTGCGCTGTTCGACCAGCTTCGCGTCGGTCGACAGATAATAGTCGCGGTCGGGCATGCCCAGGCCACCTTGCGACGTCTGCAGTGCATAGACGGTCGGCTGCTTGTCATCCGGGCCGACATAGGCTCCGAACGGCCCGCCGACGCCCGACTGCGCCGCCTTGGCCGCCAGCGCGGCATAGCCCGCCTTCGACGACAGGCCCTTGATCTCGGTCAGCCACGGCTGGATCGGGGCCAGACCCTTCGACTCGATCGCCGCCTGGTCGAGATAGGTCGCATAGGCGACGCCGATCTTCGAATTGGGATCGCCCTTCGCCGCGTCGAGCAGTTCGCGGGTGCGCGTCTTCGACAGGTCGTCGAGCGCGGTGAACATGCCATAGTTCGACTTGTCGGCCGGGATCGGCGTGATCTTTTCCCAGTTGCCGTTGGCGTATTTGTAGAAATTATCGCCCGGCTTCACGCTACGGTCCATGCCCGCGACATCGAAGCCGAAATCGCCGATCTCGGGCTTGGGCGCTGCTGCCTCGGGTGTCGGCGCCGGCGTGGTGGCGGCGGTTTCGACCGGGCCGGTCGGCGCGGTGGTGCAGGCCGACAGGGCCGACGCCGCAAGCAGGGTGGTGAGGACGAAACTACGCCGCATCGAATAAGCCTCTTCGTATCGGGTGATACCGCAATGCTGCACCCCGGCTTATCGATCGTCAATATCTGGTTTGCTGCACGTCCTCTCCCGTTCGGTTCGAGCAGGTTCGAGCCTGTCGAGAAGCGTCCGTCGAGAACGGGGCGCTTGGGGCGCCCCCTTCTCGACAGGCTCGAACTTCCGCTCGAAGCAAACGGCGGGGAGATGGTCAGAAGAAAAACCGTTCGTGCTGAGTAGGGCCTAAGCGCAGTCGAAGACCCGTATCGACAGGCTCAGCGGCTACTCAGGACGAACGGAATCTGTCGAACCTGCGTTGAATTTGCCGTGCCCGCGCCGCTTCCACTTGGCGCCGATCCACCACCGCCAGCCGAGCGCCGCAATGGCATAGCCCAGCACCGCGCCGATCACCGAACACACGACCATGCCGAGCGCCGTCGCCGGCCCGACCTCCGCCACCAGCCATTCGAGCCAGCCCGGCGGCGTGGCGACCGCGTCGCCGATCGGATCGCCCGGCACCACGCGGTCGATGTGGAGCAGCCATGCCCCGACCTTGTAGTACAGGATGAACAGCAACGGCGTCGTGATCGGGTTGGTGAAGAAGGTGGTGAGCGCCGCCGCCGGGACGTTCGCGCGCAGCGGCAGCGCGAGGACGGCGGACGCCGGAATCTGGCCGAGCGGGATCAGGATGCCGGTAAACATGCCCAGCGCCACGCCACGCGGGACCGAGCGGCGGGTGAAGCGCCACAATTCAGGCGCAAGAACGCGGTGCGCGACGGGGCGGAGGAAGCGGTTCGCCTCCATCGATTCGCGCGTCGGCAGATTGGCGCGAATCCAGCGCAGCGCGCGCGCGCCCAGCCGCCGGTCGTCGTCGCCTCGCGGGTCAGCCACGGTCGCGGAGCAACCTTCCCTGTTCACGCTTCCAGTCCCGTTCCTTGATATGCTCGCGCTTGTCGTGGGTCTTGCGTCCCTTGGCCAATGCCAGTTCGACCTTCGCCCGCCCCTTGCCGTTGAAATACACGGAGAGCGCGATCAGCGTCATGCCGTCGCGCGCCACCGCACCGTGCATCTTGTTTATCTCACGTTCGTGAAGCAGCAGTTTACGCGGGCGGCGCGGTTCGTGGTTGAACCGGTTGCCGTGGCTGAATTCGGGGACGTTCGAATTGATCAGCCACACCTGCCCGTCGCGGACGTCGGCATAGCTTTCGGCGATCGACCCTTCGCCGAAGCGCAGCGCCTTCACCTCGGTCCCGGTCAGCGCGATGCCAGCCTCGTACACCGTGTCGATTTCATAATCGAACCGCGCACGGCGGTTTTCGGCGACGGTTTTCTTCTTGTCGAACAATTGGGGGCGCGGACGGCTCATGCGCGGGACATAGGGTGTCGGGCGGCCAAGGGGAAGCGGGCGCGCGAAATCCTCCCCGGCACGGGGAGGGGGACCAGCGCAGCTGGTGGAGGGGGCGGTCCGCAAACGCTGTCGTTCCGATTGGGGAAGCCCCCCTCCACCACCGCTTCGCGGCGGTCCCCCTCCCCGCGCAGCGGGGAGGACCTTCATTACGCGTCGAGCGCCTCGCGGACCTTCCTTGCCAGTTCGTCCACGCCGAACGGTTTCGGCAACAGCCGCGTGCCCGGATCGAGCACGCCGTTATGCACCACCGCGTTGCGGGTATAGCCGGTCGTGTAGAGCACCCGGAGGCCCGGCCGCATCGCCAGCGCCCGGTCGGCCAGCTCGCGCCCGGTCATGCCGGGCATCACGACGTCGGTGAACAACAGCGTCACCCGCACCCCTTGTTCGAGCAGCGCCAGCGCCTCCGGCCCGTTCGACGCGTGGAGGACCGCGTAGCCGAGGTCGCGCAGCACCTCGACCGAGAAGCTGCGGACGCGCGATTCGTCCTCGACCACCAGTACCGTCTCACCCGGATCGCCACGCCGCACCGGCAGCATCGTCGCCCGCGGCGTAGGCGTCGGCTGCTCGCCGTAGAAGCGTGGCAGGTACAGGCGCACGGTCGTGCCGACGCCGGGTTCGGAATAGATGCGGACATGGCCGCGCGACTGGCGGACGAAGCCGAACACCTGGCTCAGCCCCAGCCCGGTGCCGCGCCCGACCGGTTTGGTGGTGAAGAACGGTTCGAACGCCTTGGCCAACACCTCGGGCGCCATGCCGGTGCCGGTGTCGGTGACGGCGATCATCACATATTGCCCGGCGGCCATGTCGGCCTCCCGCGCATAATCGTCACCGACATGGGCGTTGGCGGTCTCGATGGTCAGCTTGCCGCCATCGGCCATCGCGTCGCGGGCGTTGACCGCGAGGTTGACGATCGCGTTTTCCAGCTGCCCCCGGTCGGCCTCGGCGCGCCACAGCCCGGCGCTCAGCACCGTTTCGACCGCGATGGGTTCGCCCAAGGTCCGGGTCAGCAGCTCGGTCAGGTCGGCGATCAGGCGATTGCCCTCGACCGGTTCGGGCGACAGCGGTGACTGGCGCGAAAAGGCGAGCAGCCGCTGCGTCAGCGCGGCGGCACGGGTCGCGCCGTCCTTCGCCGCCTCGACATAGCGGCCGACATCGCCGCGCCCGGCGGCGATGCGACGCTCGATCATGTCGAGCCCGCCGATGACCACCGCCAACATGTTGTTGAAATCATGCGCGATGCCGCCGGTCAGCTGCCCGACCGCCTCCATCTTCTGCAACTGGCGCACCTGCGTTTCGGCAGCGGCGCGGGCGCTGGCGGCGTTGTGCAGTTCGGTGGCGACGCGTTCGAGCTGCGCATCCTGCCGCCCGACCTTCGCCTCCAGCCGGAGCAGCGCGTCAGCGCGCTGGACGGTGACCCAGCTGATCTCCGCCACTTCCTGCAGCAACGCGATCTCGCCCGGCAGCCAGTGGCGCGAACTGCAATGGCCGACGATCAGCAACCCCTCCAGCCGCCCGTCATGGCGCAGCGGCACGCACAGGCCGGACAGGGCGGAATAGGAGGACGCGTCGCTCTCGGCAAAGGCCGGATCGATCGCGAAATCGTCGGACACGACCGTGCGCCCGGCACGCAGCAGCGCCGTATTGTCCCGCCCGAAGCGGTCCAGCGAATGTTCGCCGATCAGCGGCGGAAGCACCCCGTCGTTCCATCCGCCCATGTAGCGCACGCGATTGGCGGCGATCCGGGCGAACGCCACGCGCGACACCCGCAGCCATTCGCCAAGCGACCGGGCAGTGAAGCGCATGATCGCATCCGGGTCGGTCGCGGCGCGTTGCCGCGCGCTCAGCGACAGCACGAACTCCCGCTCGGCCTTGGCCGACAGCGCCGCCAGCTCGGCCCGCTTGCGATCGTCGATGTCGTAGCTGACGCCGGGAAAGCGCAGCGGGCGACCGGCGTCGTCAAAAGTGCATCGGCCCTGCGCCGATACCCAGCGGAACCCGCCGTCATGGCCGACCACCCGATATTCGGCGATGAAGGTGCCGTTGCCATCCGGGTCCATCGCGCGTTCGACCGCACGCTGGGCCTCGACCAGATCGTCGGGATGGATACCCTCGAAGAAGCGACCGATCGGTGCCCCCTCCTCCGCCGTCTGCGGATCGACGCCGTACAGCAGCGCGAAGCGGGTATCGGCGCGCACGATATCGGCCTGCACGTCCCAGTCCCACGCGCCGATGTTGCGCCCGGCCGACAGCGCCAGTTGCAGCCGTTCGTCCGCCGCCGCCCGCTCCCGCTCCGCGACGACCCGCGCGGTCGTCTCGCCGGTCACGCACAGCAGCCCGGCGATCTTTCCGGCATCATCGAAGGCGGGGGAATAGGTGAAGCTCCACCAGCTGTCCTCCGGTTCGCCGGTGCGCGCAAGGTCGAGCTTCATGTCGGTCGCCACGATATTGCCGCCGGCAATGGTCTTGTCGACCAGCGGCACCAGTTCGTCCCAGATGTTCGACCACACGATATCGAACCGCTCGCCCAGCGACCCCGGCAGCCGCACGCCCAGCAGCGGGCGATAGGCGTCGTTGTAGAAGCAGTGGAGCTCCGGTCCCCACGCCAGGAACATCGGCGTGGGGCAGGACAGCATCATCGCCAGCAGCGACCGCAACGATACCGGCCAGCCTTCGATCGGCCCCAGCGGATGCGCCGCCCAGTCATGTGCGGCAATCTCCGCCCCCGTAATGGTCTGGATCGAGAGATGTCCGTTTGGCATATGCATCACGTGTTACGCGGGTGCCGCCGCCGCGGCAATGGGATGGCCCCGGATCAGCGCACCAACCCGGCATGGGCAAGCGCGGCATCGACCGCCGCGCGCGATGCGTCGGACGCGGGGGTCATCGGCAGGCGCAGGTCGGTCGGGAAGCCCGGACGGACGCGGCCCAGCGCATATTTGACCGGTCCCGGCGACGCATCGCTGAACAGCGCGGCGTGGAGCGGGTACAGCCGGTCCTGGATCGTGAGCGCCCGCGCGAAGTCGCCGGCGGTGCATGCGTCCTGGAATTCCGCGCACAGCGCCGGCGCGACATTGGCGGTGACCGAGATCGCGCCGACCCCGCCCATCGCGTTGAACGCCAGCGCCATGTCGTCATTGCCCGACAACTGGGCAAAGCGGGTGCCGCACCGCAGGCGATGTTCGGCGACACGCGCCATCTGTCCGGTCGCGTCCTTGATTCCGACGACGACTTGCGGGAACCCATTCACGATGCGCTCGACCGTTTCGACGTTGATGTCGGTGATGGTGCGGCCGGGCACGTTATAGAGCATGATCGGCAGCCCGCCGTCACGGGCCAGCACCTCGAAATGGCGGAACACGCCCTCCTGGTTGGGGCGGTTATAATAGGGCGGCACCAGCAGCGCGGCGGCGGCGCCCGCTGCTTTCGCCGCATGGATGTGGTGCAGCGCGACGGCGGTGTCGTTCGATCCGCAGCCTGCGATCACCGGCACCCGGCCCTTCGCCTGATCGACGCAGACGCGCACGACATGATCATGCTCCTCGATCGTCATCGTCGCGGCTTCGCCGGTGGTGCCGCAGGGGACGAGCGCGCTCGACCCGCTCTCGATCTGCCAGTCGACCAGGGCGCGGAACGATGCTTCGTCGAACCGACCGTCGGCAAACGGGGTGACGAGCGCGGGAATCGAGCCGGAAAACATGGAAAACGCGCTCCACAGACAGGGATTTGAGCCGAAAAGGTGGCGACAGATAGGGCGGCCTTCCATATCATGTCCAGTATGCTGACCACCGTGTTCAAGAGCGCGTTCCTGCTCACCGGCGTCGCGAGCGCCGCCATGGCCGCCGGGATGTTCCACCCCGCCGCGCCGGTCCAGACCGCTGCCCAGCCCGCTCCGGTCGTTCAGGCGGCAACCCCGCCCCGCCCCTTCGTCCTTGACGGACCAAGGCCGGCGGTGACCGCCCCTGCCTATGACCCGATCCAGCCGGTGCTGGCCGACTGGAAACGGTTGCAGCAATCCGACAATTACCCGTTCACCGACTATGCCCGGTTCCTGCTGGCGCATCCGGGTTTTCCGG
Source organism: Sphingomonas sp. Leaf9 (assembly GCF_001421355.1). Lineage (GTDB taxonomy): Bacteria > Pseudomonadota > Alphaproteobacteria > Sphingomonadales > Sphingomonadaceae > Sphingomonas. Next base: position 629,257 of record NZ_LMKC01000001.1, read on the forward strand.
GGGAAACCAGTCGGCGCGCGGCGGCGGAGACGGTGCTGGCCGATGGCGCGCAGGACCCGCCGACAACCTTGCGATTCTTCGACCGATATCCACCGATGACCGCCGCCGGACGGCTGCGCATGGCCGAAGCACTGGCAGCAACCGGGCGGATGGCCGAGGCGCAGGAGGCGGCACGCGCGGCATGGCGCCGGGGTGCGCTCAGGACCAATGACGAAGCGAAGCTGCTCGGCCGGTTCGCCTCTGCGCTAACGCCACAGGATCACGACGCGCGGATGGACCGGCTGTTGTGGCAGGGCGCGACCAGCGCCGCCAGCCGGCAGGCCGGCTATGTCTCGGCAGCGATGCGTCCGACCTTCGACGCGCGCATCGCCTTTCGCACCAGCGCGGCCGATGCCAGCGTGCGCGGCGAGCAGCCCGGCGTCGATCGTGCCGATCCGGGCTATATCGCCGACCGCGCCAGCTGGTTGCGCGCGACCGGGCAGTCGGTGGCGGCGCGATCCTACCTTGCCCAACCGCGTCGGCTGTCGCGGACACCGGGCGATGTCGAGGAATGGCTGGAGGTGCTGCTGACCAATGCGAAAGGCGCGCAGGCGGACAGCCAGTTCGACCTAGCCTATCGCATCGCATCGCAGATCGACGACGCCTTCCCCGCCGGAACGGTCATCGCCGATGCCAGCTATGGCGAGCGCGACGAATATACCAGCCTCGCCTGGCTGGCGGGTACCTTGGCGCTGCAAAAGCTGAACCGGCCGTCTGACGCGACGGGCATGTTCGCCCGCTATGCCAGCGGATCGCGCACGCCGACGGTCAGGACCAAGGGCTATTACTGGGCCGGTCGCGCAGCGGAGGTGGCGGGCGACCGGCCGACCGCCGATCGCTGGTATGCGCAGGCCGCCGATCTGGGCGACCTCTATTACGGGCAGCTGGCCAGCGAGCGGATCGGCCGGCCGCTGCGCGCACCGAGCAACACCGCCGATCCGGCCGCGATCCCGCCAGCGGTGCGCGCGGCGTACATGAACAGCGACGTGGTAAAGGCGACGCGTTATCTCGGCCGTACCGGCCAGTACGCCGATCAGGGGCTGTTCGTCCGCAAGATCGCCGAGGATGCACGCAGCGACACCGACCATGCGCTGGCGGTCGAGCTGGCGCAGGCGATCGACCGCCCCGACCTGAGCGTCATGGTCGGGCGCAGCGCGCTGGTGAACGGGCATAGCGACTATACGCTGGCGGGCTATCCCTCGGTCCCGGTCAGCGGGGCGCAGCGCGACCAGTTCACGCTGATCCACGCCATCGCACGGCAGGAGAGCCAGTTCGACCGCACCGCCGTCAGCCGCACCGGCGCGCGCGGGCTGATGCAGCTGATGCCCGGCACGGCGAAGGAAACCGCCACCAAGCTGGGGCTGTCGTACAGCCCGACCTCGCTCAACGACCCGTCGTACAACATGGCGCTGGGGTCGAGCTTCATCCAGCGAATGCTCGACTATTACGGCGGCAGCTACCCGCTGGCGGTCGCGGCGTATAATGCGGGGCCGGGTAATGTGAACAAATGGCTGCGCGCCAATGGCGACCCGCGTACGCCGGGCGTCGACGTGGTCGATTGGGTCGAGAAGATCCCGTACAGCGAAACGCGCGGCTATGTGCAGCGCGTGCTGGAAAACGCGGTCGTCTATGACCTGATCCACACCGACAAGGCGCGGTCGCGCGGGCCCAACAACCTTAGCTGGTATCTGGGGAAGAACCGACCGGGATGACCGAGCCGCGTCCGAACTACATCACGCCCGCGGGCTATGCCGTGTTGAAGGCCGAATATGACCAGCTGCTGGGGAGCGAGCGCCCGAAGCTGGTCGATGTCATCGCCTGGGCCGCCGGCAATGGCGACCGGTCGGAAAATGGCGACTATATCTATGGTCGCAAGCGCCTGCGCGAGATCGACCGGCGGCTGGGCTTCCTTGCCAAGCGGATGAAGGCGGCGCGGGTGGTCGACCCCACCACCCAGACCGAGCGTGGCCGGGCATGGTTCGGCGCGACCGTCACCATCGCCGACGAAGACGATAACCCCCGCATCCTCGAACTGGTCGGCGATGACGAGGCGGATGCCGGCGCGGGTCGCATCGGCTGGAACTCGCCGATGGCCCGCGCGCTCCGCGGGAGCGCGGTCGGCGATGTGCGTACCGTCGTGCTACCGGCGGGGGCGAAGGAATATGAGGTGATGGCGATCACCTATCCGTGACGGTTCGGGGGAAGGCCATGCGGTTGAACGCTGCGATGCTGGGCATGATGCTGCTGTCGGGGTGCGGCGATGCACCGGCGGACGAGCCGTCGATTCGGATCGAGGTCCGCACGATCCATCCGCCGGAGGCACCGTCCCCCACCCCGACGCCCGGCCTTCCCGTCGATGTGATCGCCTTTCGCCTGAAGCGGGACGAATGCGACCAGCTGCGCGGCGAAGAGCCCACCGGCCCGGCGCGCGCCGCGGCGCTGCGCTATGGCATGGAGCGGACCTGCACCGGCACCGACGCCGCCCTCCGCGCGCTGCGCCAGCGCCATGCCGGCGACCCGGCGGTGATCGCCGCGCTGGCGGGCTATGACGACGCGATCGAATAACGATCGGGCTTCGCGGCGGACGGTTTCGGTCGCCAGCCGGGATCGCGTGCGATAGACCGGCGCCATGGCCACCCATAATGCTCCCACCGGCAACGTCGCGTTGCTGATCGATGCCGACAATGCCGGCGCCGCCTATCTCGATTCCGTACTGACGGTGCTGGCCGAATTCGGCACGGTCAACGTCCGCCGCGCCTATGGCAATTGGGAAAAGCCGGGGCTGAAGAGCTGGAAGGCGCTGCTGATGCGCCACGGCATCGAACCGTTCCAGCAGTTCGACATCACCAAGGGCAAGAACGCGACCGACATGCGCATGACCATCGACGCGATGGACCTGCTTCTGCGCGGACGCATCACCGGCTTTGGCATCATGTCGTCAGACAGCGACTTCATGCCGCTGGCGCAGCGCATCCGGCAGGAAGGGGTACCGGTCTACGGCTTCGGCACCGACCGCACGCCAGAGGGGTTCCGCGAGAGCTGCACCCGGTTCATCGATGTCGCGTCGCTGGACGTCGAGGATGTGGCGAACATGCCGCTGCCCCCGGCGATCAGTGGCACCCCTACCCCCGCCACGACCCCGGCGACCAGGCCCGACCCCACCCCGGCACGCAAGAGCCAGAAGGTCGACGCCGCGCTCGTGAAGCTGCTGTCGGATGCCTATGACGCATCGAAGGTCGACAAGCGCGGCTTTGCCAGCCTGTCCGAAGTCGGCCAGCGCGCGGCCAACCGGTCGAGCTTCGACACGCGGAACTATGGGTTCAAGCGGCTGTCGGACCTGATCGAAAAGGTGAAGGCGTTCGAGGTGGAACGGCGCGATACCGGGGTGTTCGTCAAGCTGGTGTGATCCAGCTCTCCCCCAAGAAACCGTTCGTGCTGAGTAGGGGCTGAGCGAAGTCGAAGACCCGTATCGAAGCATCTACCCCAAGCGGTCCTTCGATACGCCCTTTCGACTTCGCTCAATGGCTACTCAGGACGAACGGTGGGGAGCGAGGAGATGCCTTCTCGACGGTCGGTTCTCGACAGGCTCGAACCTGCTCGAAGCAAACGGGGATGGCGCGTGGGGCTGCTGCCTACACCGCCTCGGGCAACGGCATCACGAACGACACATGCGTCCCCGGCCCGGCATCCTCGAAATTGAGCGTGCCGCCCAACTGCCGCGCCAGACTGGATACCATCCGCATCCCCAGGCTGGTCGGGCGCGCTGCCGCCGGATCGAAGCCCGCCGGTAGCCCCTGTCCCCGGTCGACGACCTCCAGCGACAGCTGCCCATCTGCGCAGCGGGTTTCGATCCTGACCGCGCCACCGCCTTCGCCATAGGCATATTTGATCGCGTTGGTGACCAGTTCGGTCAGCAACAGCCCCAGCGGGATCGCGGTGTCGCCGCTGACGACCAGCGGTTCGATCTCGCAATCGATGGCGTGGTCGGGGGCCTGTTCCTTCAACTGCTCGACGATGCCGCACAGCAGCCGGTCGAGCGCGACGACGCCGACCCGGTCGCCCTGCCACAATTGGTCGTGCGCCTGGCCGATGGCGACGATCCGCGCCTGGGCATCGCCCAGCATCCGCTGCACGCGCGGGTCGTCATCCTCGCGCATCTGCAGGTTGAGCATGGCGGACACCATCGCCAGGCTGTTCTTGACCCGGTGCGATGCCTCGCGCGTCAGCAATTCCTGATGCTCAATCGCGGCGCGCAGCGAGGCTTCGGCCTCCAGCCGCTCGATCGCGACGCCGATCAGGTTGGCGAAGCCCTGCATGAAGGCAAGGTCGTCCTCCTCGAACCGGCCGTCCTTGCGGCTGTCGACCTCCAGCACGCCGAAGCGGCGGCCGTTCGCCTCGACCAGCACGTTGATCGCGCGCTTGACGCCGTGGTCGGCCATGAAGCCCGGCGTGCGGAAGCGCTTCTCGTCGCCCAGATGGTTGGAGATCACCGCCTCGCCGGTGCGGAAGGCGAAGCCGGCGGGCGAGGCGAGGTCGTCGCCCATCTCCGCCTGGCCCACCACGCCGTCATCCCAGCCGATGCCGGCACGGACGATCAGCGTGCCGCCCTGGTCGTCGTGATGCAGGAACTTGGCAAGCCGCGTCCGCATGCCGCGCGCGGCCAGCTCGACCGCCGCCCGCACGATCTCGTCGATGTCGCGGCTGCGCAGCGCGATGCCGCCGAACTCGGCCAGGATGCGCTGCTGGTCGAGGCGATAGCGGATCGCATCGGCGGGATCATCCGACCCCGCCCCGTTTTCCTCGACCACCGGCATCAGCTCAGCGCGTCAGCTTCTTGTAGGCAAGGCGCGTCGGGCGATCCGCCGCGTCGCCCATGCGGCGGCGCTTGTCTTCCTCATAGGCTTCGAAGTTACCCTCGAACCATTCGACATGGCTGTCGCCTTCGAACGCCAGGATGTGGGTGCACAGGCGATCGAGGAAGAAGCGATCGTGGCTGATGACCACGGCGCAGCCCGCGAACGACTCCAGCGCCTCTTCCAACGCACGCAGCGTCTCGACGTCGAGGTCGTTGGTCGGTTCGTCGAGCAGCAGGACGTTGCCGCCCTCCTTCAGCATCTTGGCGATATGGACGCGGTTGCGTTCACCGCCCGACAGCTGGCCGACCTTCTTCTGCTGGTCCTGCCCCTTGAAGTTGAACGCGCCGACATAGGCGCGCGTGCCCAGTTCCTGCTTGCCGAAGCGGAACACGTCGAGGCCGTCCGACACTTCCTCCCAGACATTCTTGTTGGGGTCGAGATCGTCGCGGCTCTGGTCGACATAGCCGAGCTTCACCGTCTGCCCGACCTCGATCGTGCCGCCATCGGGCTGTTCCTGGCCGGTGATCAGCTTGAACAGCGTCGACTTGCCCGCGCCGTTCGGCCCGATCACGCCGACGATGCCGCCGGGCGGCAGGTTGAAGTCGAGATTCTCGAACAGCAGCTTGTCGCCATAGGCCTTGGTCAGGCCCTGCGCCTCGATCACCTTGCCGCCCAGGCGGTCGGGGATCTGGATCAGGATCTGCGCCTTGCCGACGACGCGGTTCTCCTGGTTCTTGACCAGTTCGTCGAACGCGCGGATGCGGGCCTTGGACTTGGTCTGGCGCGCCTTGGGCGTCTGCCGCATCCAGGCCAGCTCGTCCTGGATCGCCTTGGCCTTGCCGGCTTCGTCGCGCTCTTCCTGCTCGAGGCGCTTGGCCTTCTTTTCCAGATAGCCCGAATAGTTCGATTCGTAGGTGTAGTAGCGCCCGCGATCGAGCTCGAGCACCCAGTTGACCACATTGTCGAGGAAGTACCGGTCGTGGGTCACGAGGATCACGTTGCCGGTATATTCCTTGAGGTAATTCTCAAGCCAGCCCACGCTCTCGGCGTCGAGGTGGTTGGTCGGTTCGTCGAGCAGCAGGATCTGCGGCTTTTCGAGCAGCAGCTTGCACAGCGCGACGCGGCGCTTTTCACCGCCCGACAGGTTTTCGACCGACGCATCGCCCGGCGGGCAGCGCAGGGCCTCCATCGCGATTTCGAGCTGGTTGTCGAGGCTCCAGCCATCGACCGCATCGATCTTCGCCTGCAGCTCGCCCATTTCCTCGAGCAGCTTGTCGAAATCGGTATCGTCCTGGGGATCGCCCATTTCGGCGGAGATGGCGTTGAAGCGGTCTACCAGGTCGGCGACCGGGCGCACGCCGTCCTTGACGTTCTCCATCACCGTCTTGGTCGGGTCGAGCTTCGGCTCCTGCGGCAGATAGCCGACCTTGATCCCCTCGGCGGCCCATGCCTCGCCGGTGAATTCGGTGTCGATGCCGGCCATGACCTTCATCAGCGTCGACTTGCCCGCGCCGTTCGGACCGATGATCGCGATCTTCGCATCGGGCAGGAACTGCAGGTGGATGTTGTTGAGCACCGGCTTGTTGGCGCCGGGGAAGGTCTTGGTCAGACCCTTCATTACATAGCTGTACTGCACGGCCATTGCCGAAGGCTCCGTTTCGAATATCGGGGGTGGTATGACAGGTTCTGCCGCGATGTAGCGCTGGGCCGGCGAATTGGCAACGCGGCCACCATGGACCGAACGCAGGCGGCCCCGCCCGATTCGGCCAGCCGCTATCCTGTGCCGGGCAGGCGTTACGATGCGGTATACGCTGCGATACACGGCACGGGCGCGCGATGGGCGATCACCATTCGCAGACGCAGCATGACGCTGCGGAAACCGGGCGTTTCTGCCCTATTTGGGGAGGGTTTCGCGGTTCGTCGCGCCCCTGCCACGGTCCACCATTGGTCGCAAAGCCGCATTCCTGCCACAATCGGACATTGACGGCGGCGGGGAAGGCGCTATTGCGGCTATCTCGCGACGGCGGTGACGCCGGGATATTCGCGAAATGGAATTTTCAGGGAGTAACCCGAATGAAGAAGATCATGCTCGTCGCCGCCGCCGCCGGCCTCCTCTCGGTCGCAGCCTGCAAGAACACCCCGACCGACAACGCTGCCGACGCAGCTTCGGACAACCTGGAAATGCTGGCCGACAACCTGGAAGCCCAGGCTGAGAACACCTCGAACGAAGCCGTTGCGGCCGACCTGATGAACGCTTCGGAAAACGCCGAAGACGCTTCGGACGCGATCGAGAACGCAGCCGAGCACAACGGCATGTAATTCCTGTTCCCGCGTCACCGCGACGCGGGAAACCGGAGTTCGAAAAGGGGCGCCCCGGCAACGGTGGCGCCCCTTTTTTATGGCCAGAAGCGGGTCGTTACGCGACCAGAAGCACGATGGCGTGATTAAGGCGCGATTGCGACCGGTCAGTGATCGAATGTTGCGCGCTGCGGCGCGGTATGAAGTTGTTAGATTTCTGCCCCAGACGGCCTCGCCAGCCGTCGTTCCGGTTCAGATGGCTTCTCACGCACCTCGCCCCGCCACTCTATCCAACGCCTGCCGCGCGCTTCATCGACCTGGAGCGGAAGCTACGTCAGGATTGGGCTTCCGATGGTCGTCAGGATGATCGTTTTGACGATGACACCCGCGGCGCGGTACGTTTCGGCACGGACGGGATCGACATGTCGAACCACTGCACGCGACAACTCGACGGCGTACTCTCGACCGCCCGAGCGCTGCTCCCGATCGCCGATGCGGTGAACGGCCAGATCAAGACTCTTGCCGATTCCGGCATTCGCTCGGGGCTGGACGTGGTGCAGATGCTGGCGCTGGGCGCGGATGCCATCATGATCGGCCGCGCCTTCATCCATACGCTGACCGGCGAACGGTCAATCGCCGAGATCGACCGGCCGAGCCTGGTCGGTGGATAGCGCTGAAGAAGGATGGTCGGGGAGACAGGATTCGAACCTGCGACATCCTGCTCCCAAAGCAGGCGCGCTACCAGACTGCGCCACTCCCCGACGCGAAGCGCGGCCCTAGTCGCAAACGCCGCGTAGCACAAGCGTTGGTGGGCCCGGCAGGACTCGAACCCGCAACCTAGCCGTTATGAGCGGCCAGCTCTAACCATTGAGCTACAGGCCCCACGCTTGTGCAGGCGCTGCGATAGCGTCGGGCGCGGGGGCGGCGCAAGTGGGATGATGCCCCTGCCCCGTCGCGGCGATCAGGCGGAGTCGCGTTCGACCAGGATCGGCGACATCACCACCGATGGCGCATCCTCCCCCGCGATCCGGCGGAACAGCGCGGACACCATCTCGTTCGCGCCCTGTGCAATGTCCTGCCGCACGGTCGTGATGCGCGGCACGGCGCTAATCGCCAGCGGCAGGTCGTCATAGCCGACCACCGGCATGTCCGCCGGCACCCGGATGCCCCGGTCGGCAAGCACGCGCAGCGCCGTCAGCGCAATGACGTCAGACGCGGCGGCGATCCCGTCGATCTGCCCTCCCACCCGGTCGAGATGCGCGGCAATCTCCTGCTCCATGATGTCGGAGGCGAGGTGGGTGTCCAACTGGACCGGCGGGTCGGCGATGCCGGCAAAGGCCAGCGCCTGCGCCACCCCTTCGCAACGTTGGCGGATTTCGGGCGCGCGCAGTTCGCCCAGAAAGGCGATACGCCGCGCGCCGCGTTCAATCAGCCGTTCACCGGCCAGCCGCCCGCCCGCGATATTGTCGGTACCGACCGCGCAATGGACCTGCCCGGGCAGGTTGCTGCTGCCCCACGCCACCAGCGGGCGATAGCGGCGGGCAACGCGTTCGATCGTGTGGAACTGGTCCGACTGACCGATCAGCAGCACGCCGTCGAGCATGCCCGAATCGACGATCCGCTCCAGCCAGTCGGTCGCATCGGGAATGACCCGCGACAGCATCAGGTCATAACCGTCTTCGGTCAGCCGATCGGCGAGGAAGCCGAGCATCGTCATGAAGAACGGGTCCGACAGGTGCTGGCGGCGTTCATGGCCCAGCGGCACGACCACGCCGATCACCCCCGTCCGCTGCGTCCGCAGCCGGCTGGCCATCTGGTTCGGGCGAAAGCTGTGCTCGGCGGCCAGCGCCTGGATGCGGTCGCGCGTCTCCGCATTGACCAGCGATTTTCCGGCCAGCGCGCGCGACACCGTGCCGGGCGACACCCCGGCCAGCCGGGCAAGATCGGCGATCGTCCGTACGCGGGAGGGAGTTGTTTCGTCCATGTCGCTGCTTGTACGAACATATTCCATCGGTCTGCCAGCAGAATGTGCGGGTCGGGGCGCGCAATTGCAAACGATTGCGAAGGTGGTTAATGGCTGGTCGCAATACCCCGGCTTGCGGCGACGATCGTCGTTGCGGCAGGATCGGGCTTCAGCGGAGAGGGCTAGCGATGGTTGCGGACAGGATGGTTGCCGGTGTCGAACTGGGCGGAACCAAGTCGATCGCGGTGATCGGACAGAGCGACACGATCGTCGACCGGTTTCGCGTACCGACCACGACCCCGGACGAGACGCTGGGTGCGCTGTCGGCGAAACTGGCCGAATGGCAGCAGGTGCATCGCCCGGCAGCGATCGGCATTGCCAGCTTCGGCCCGATCGCGGTCGCGGACGGGCGGATGCTGCCCACGCCCAAGCCGCAGTGGGCCGGCGCCGATATCGTCGGGCCGCTTTCCGCCGGGTTCGACCGGGTGGCGTTCCATACCGACGTGACCGGCGCGGCGCTGGGCGAGGGCAGATACGGCGCGGGCATCGGCCTGTCCGATTTCCTGTACGTCACGGTCGGCACCGGTGTCGGCATGGGGATCATCGTCAACGGCCAGCCGGTCACCGGCATGATGCATCCCGAGGCCGGGCATCTGCGCGTGCGGCGTCGTGCCGGGGACGATTTCGCCGGGGCATGCCCGTTCCACGACGACTGTCTGGAAGGGCTGGTCAGCGGCCCGGCGATCGCTGCGCGGGCGGGCAAACCGGCGCATCTGCTGAACGCCGACGATCCGGCGTGGCGCGACGTTGCCGATGCACTGGGTGAGGCGTTCGCGATGCTGTTCCTCACCCTCTCCCCTGCCCGCATCATCGTCGGCGGTGGAGTCGGGCTGGGCCAGCCGCACGTCCTGCCGATGGTGCGCGACCGCACCGTCGCCGCGCTGGCCGGCTATCTGGGTTTCGTCGACGAACACTCGATCGGCGAACGGATCGTGCCGGCGGGTTTGGGCGACGAAGCCGGCCCGCTCGGCACGCTGGTCATGGCAGAGGGCGTGCTCGCCACCGCTTGACTTGCAGGATCACTCCGCGTCGGACTGGTCGGCTCCGGTGGCGTCGTTGTGCGCGCCGCCCGAACCGCCATGATAGTCCTTCTCGCTCTGCCCGCCGTCAAAGCGACCGGCGTCGCTATCGTCGTGGGGGTTGGGGTAAGCCCCACCCGCCGATTCACCGCCGCCGCCGGCGGTGTTGACGCCGTCGGGGCTGGCAGCGTCGGACGTGCCGCCCACCGCCTGATTAGGTTGCTTTCCGTCATCGATCATTGCGCGCTTCTCCTTCGGGTTGAATGGGTTAACGTGCGACAACCGATACCGGGTGCGTGGGGTCAGGCCAGCACGAAGCTGCCGTTGACGCCCTCCGCCTCGGCCGAGGGGGCGACCCAGATGCGGAACGTGCCCGGTTCCACGGTCGGGCGGTTCTGCGTGCCGATGAAGCGCAGGTCGTCGGCGGGCAGGGTAAATTCCACGATCTTCGATTCGCCGGCGGCGAGCGCCACGCGCTGAAACGCCTTCAGTTCGCGCACCGGGCGGGTGATGCTGGCGGCGACGTCGTGGATATAGAGCTGCACGACCTCGGTCGCGGCGCGGGTGCCGCTGTTGGTGACGCGCGCGCGGACCTTCAGCGCGCCGTCGGTGTTGAGCCGTCCGCCGCCCAGATCGAGGTCGCTATAGGCGATGCGGCCATAGGTCAGGCCATGCCCGAATGGGAAGCGCGCGGCGTTCGCCCCCTCCTGATAATGCGCCTTGTACGGCACCAGCGGCCCCGACGGGTTCGGACGCCCGGTCGTCTTGTGCGCATAATAATAAGGCTGCTGCCCGGTCGAATAGGGGAAGCTGACCGGCAGCCGCGCCGATGGCGACATGTCGCCGAACAGGATGTCGGCGGTCGCCGGGCCGCTTTGCGACCCCAGGAACCAGGTGACGAGGATCGCGCGCGCGTCCAGCACCGGCTTGTCCAGCACCATCGCCCGCCCGTTGCGCAGCAGGATGACGGTCGGCTTGCCGGTGGCCAGCACCGCTTCGGCAAGATCGAGCTGCGCCTGCGGGATGCCGATATCGACGCGCGACTGCGCCTCGCCCGACATCTTTTGCGACTCCCCGATCGCCAGCAGCACCACATCGGCCTGCGACGCGGCGATCACCGCCGCCTCGATCCCGCCGGGAATGGCGTCGGTGATGCCGGACCCGTCGACTGCCGTAACGCTCGACGGGTCGGTGACGGCGGCGCGTACGCCCGTCAGCAGGTCGACCGCCTCGGCATCCGAACCATACACGTTCCAGGTACCGACCAGTTCGCGCTGTCCCTGCACGAACGGACCGATCAGCGTGATCTTCTTGCCGGACTTGGGCAGCGGCAGCAGGTCGCCATCGTTCTTCAGCATCACGATCGACCGCGCACCCGCCTCGCGCGAGAGTTTCAGATGGGCGGGCGTGCGCACTCGCTGCTTTTCGCGGCGCGGATCGATGCGGCGGAACGGATCGTCGAACAGGCCCAGTTGCGCCTTCAGCGCCAGCACGCGGCGCACCGCCTGGTCGAGCCGCGCCATCGGCACCTCGCCCTTCGCCACCAGATCGGGGAGATGCTTGAGGTAGAAGCCCGACTGCATCGACATGTCGACGCCCGCCAGGAAGGCGAGCTTCGTCGCGTCGCGCGCATCGGCGGCAAAGCCGTGCGCGATCAATTCCTCGTCGCCGGTATAGTCGGACACGACCAGCCCGCCGAACCCCCATTCCTTGCGCAGCACGGTGTCGAGCAGCCACGGATTGGCGGTGGCCGGCACGCCCGACAATTCGTTGAACGACGCCATCGTCGTCGGCGCGCCGGCGGCAAAGGCGGTCTGGAACGGCGGGAAATAGGTTTCGCGCAGGGTGCGTTCGGAAATGTCGACGGTGTTATAGTCGAGACCCGCCTCCGCTGCGCCATAGGCCGCGAAGTGCTTGGCACAGGCGGCGACCGCATCGTCGGCGGTCAACCCGCGACGCCCCTGGAACCCGCGCACGCGCGCATCGGCCATGACCTTGCCGAGCAGCAGGTCCTCGCCCGCCCCTTCGATCCCGCGGCCCCAGCGCTGGTCGCGGGCGATGTCGACCATCGGCGCGAAGGTCCAGTCGATACCCGCCGCCGATGCTTCGACTGCCGCTGCGCGCGCGGTGCGCTCGGCCAGGTCGGCGTCGAAGCTGCCCGCCTCGGCCAGCGGCATCGGGAACACCGTGCGAAATCCATGGATGATGTCGGCGGCGAACAGCAACGGCACCTTCAACCGCTGTTCGCGCATCGCCACCGTCTGCATCCGCCGCGCCATTTCCGCGCCATTGCCGTTGAACACGCCGGTCAGCTTGCCGCTGCGCACCTGTGCCAGCTGTTCGTCGAAGGTCGCGGTCGCGCTGATCGGGTTCAACGCATTGGCGGCACCCCCGGCCCATGCGGCGGCCATCAGCGTCAGCTGCCCGGCCTTCTCCTCGACCGTCATCTGGCCGATCATCGCCTCGACCGATGCCGGCAGGCGATCGCCCGCCTGGGCCAGCAATGCCCGTGCCGGCGACGCGCTCCACGCGGCCACGGCGCCCGCGCCCATCAACCATGCGCGGCGCGAAATGCGGATATCTTCCATGCGATCCCCTCTGTGTCGTTTGCGCAACGATCCTGTCGCGCCTGTGTTTCAAATCCGGTCGTTCGAATCTGTGGTTGAAGCGCGTTGTAGATTCTTGTAACCGGTTACATCAAGAGCGAACGGCAGGCGGCCGTCGGATTCGCCGCGATGGGCGCGGTGACGCAGGGAGTGGACGGACAAGCGCATGGCGAATGCCACCATCCGCGACGTGGCGCGTGCGGCGGAAGTATCCGTCGCATCGGTGTCGCGCGTGCTCAATCGCCATGACAATGTGCGCCCGGCGCTCCGCGAAAAGGTGGAGGCCGCCGCGCGGGCGCTGGGCTATGTCCCCCATGCCGGCGCGCGCTCGCTCAGCCTTGCCCGGTCGAACGCGATCGGCGTCGTGCTGCCCGACCTGCACGGCGAATTCTTTTCCGAACTGCTGCGCGGGATGGACCGCGAGGCGTCGGAGCGCGGATTGCAGCTGCTGCTGTCGAACATGCATGCCGATCCGGCGCGCGGCGTGGAGGCGCTGCACACCATGCGCGGCCGGGTCGACGGGCTGGTGGTGATGGCACCGCATATCGACCCCGACCAGCTTTTCGGCCACCTGCCGCCGGGGGTGCCCGCGGTCCTGCTCAGCTGTGCGCCGCATCATCAGCCGCGTCCCGAATTGCGCATCGCCAATGCCGCCGGCGCGCGGGCCATGGTCGACCATCTGGTCGCGACCGGACGGCGGCGCATTTTCCATCTCGCCGGGCCTGCGGGAAATATCGATGCCGAAGAACGACTTGCCGGATACCGCGAAGCGATGGCCAACGCAGGCCTCGAACCGGTCGTCGAACGCGGAACCTTTCTCGAGGATTCGGGCGTTTCGGTAGCGGAACGATGGGTTCGGGAGGGGGCGGACGTCGATGCGGTATTCGCCGCCAACGACATGATGGCGATCGGCGCCCTGATGGCATTGCGCCGCGCCGGTGTCGCCGTACCCGACCGGATCGCCGTTGCCGGGTTCGACGACATCCCGCTCGCCCGGCTCATCTCGCCCTCGCTCACCACGCTGCGCATCGACATCGCCGAATTCGGCGAACGTGCGGTCGCCCGCCTGATCGAACAGATCGACGGCGGGGACGATTGCAGCGTCGAACTGCGCGCACCCCTGCTGGTCGTGCGCGAAACCACTTCACCAAGGGAAGACCCGGAAAACCGGGAAACAAGGGGAATACACGCATGAGGAATACGATGTTCCGCGCGGCACTCGCCGCGGCCACGACGCTGGCGACGGGGGCGGTGCTCGCGCCGGTCGCCGCCTATGCCCAGGTCGGACAGGCATCGCTGCGCGGCACGATCACGTCGCCGGCCGATAACAAGGCGACGCAGGTCACCGCGGTCGAGGTCGCGACCGGTATCCGTCGCACCGCCACCATCGGGGCTGACGGGACGTACAACTTCGCCTCGCTGCGCGCCGGCACCTATCGGCTGGAAATCCAGCTGGCCAACGGCACGCGCAACTCGGACGAATTCACGCTGCGTGTCGGCCAGAATGCGGGCCTCGATCTCGACCTGACGACCGCCGCCGCAGCGCCGGCCGGGGAAACCACCGAGACCGATCCGGGCAGCGTTGCGTCGAACGACGAGGAAATCATCGTCACCGGCAGCCGCATCCGCACCCTGTCGGGCGGCCAGGTCGGCATCAACATCACCCAGCGCCTGATCGAGCAGCTGCCGCAGAACAACCGCAACTTCCTCGCCTTCGCCGACTTGGCGCCGGGCGTGCGCTTCGTCGAGGAAGGCGCCAACGGGCAGGCCCGCCTGCAGGGTGGCGCGCAGCGTTCCAACTCGGTCAACGTGTTCATCGATGGCGTCAGCCAGAAGGATTATGTCCTCAAGAACGGCGTGACGGGTCAGGATTCGTCTCCGGGTAACCCGTTCCCGCAGCTCGCCATCGGCGAATATCAGGTGCTGTCGTCGAACTATAAGGCGGAGTTTGACCAGGTCAGTTCGGTCGCGATCGTGGCCGGTACCAAGTCGGGCACGAACGAGTTCCATGGTGAAGGGTTCGTCGACTACACCAATCAGGACCTGCGCGATCGCCGTCCGACCGAACTGTTCCCGACCCGCGTCGCAAAGGTCGACACGAAGGACATGCAGTACGGCGTCGCGCTGGGTGGCCCCATCGTCAAGGACATCGCGCACTTCTTCGTCAGCTATGAAGGCAAGCGGCAGGAACGCCCGGTCGACGTGCTGCCGGGCAATGGCGTCGACATCAACGTGATCCCGGCCGAACTGCGCTCGCGCTTCGGCAACTTCACCAACACGTTCAACGAAGACCTGATCTTCGGCAAGATCGATATTTCCCCGACCGGGGAAGACCTGATCGAACTGTCGGGCAAGTACCGCAAGGAAAGCGGTGACGACCTTGGCAGCGGCATTAATGCGTTCTCCACCCGGACCAACAATTCGGTCAAGGACGTGCGCGGCCTCGCTCGCTGGCAGCACACCGCCGACAACTGGATCAACGATTTCCGCGTGTCCTACGAGGACGTGCTGTGGTCGCCGCGCCCGGTCGAACAGGATATCAACCAGTTCTTCCAGCGCACCGAAATCACCGGCACCGGTTCGCGCCGCATCGACCTGCTGCGTATCGGCGGCGGCACCAATTTCCAGGAAAAGGGCCAGAAGGGCTGGACCGTCCAGAACGACTTCACCTTCACCGGCCTCGAAGGGCACACCTTCAAGGCCGGCGTGAAGGCGAAGTGGGTCAACCTCACCACGCTCGAACAGAACAACATCAACGGTTCCTATACCTATGATGTGAACCTCAACAGCCCAACCGGCTTCCAGACCAGCGTCCCCTACCGCCTCGTCTTCGGTGCCCCCAGCGGCTTCGGCAGCTCGACGATCGAGTCGAAGAACTTCCAGTTCGGCATCTATCTGCAGGACGACTGGGACGTTACCGACCGCCTGACGCTGAACCTCGGCGTGCGGTGGGATTACGAACGCACTCCCGCGTTCCTCGACTTCGTGACGCCGCAGTCGAACCTGACCGCGATCTCGGCCGCGCAGTATCCGAACCTGCAGAACGCCGATTACAACATCAACGACTATATCTCGACCGGCAACAACCGGAAGGCGTTCATGGGCGCCATCCAGCCGCGCGTCGGCTTTACGTATCGCATCGACGAGGATGGCCGCTTCACCGTCTTCGGCGGCTTCGGCCGGTCGTACGACCGCAACCAGTTCGACTTCCTTCAGCAGGAATTGTCGGTCGGTGCCTTCCAGCAGCGCACCTTCCTGTTCCAGGGTGCGGACCAGCTGAACCCGTGCACCCCGTCGGCGACCTGTATTGCGTGGAACCCGATCTACCTGACCGCGGAAGGCCGCGCGCAGCTGGCACAGAGCAGCACCGGCGGCGGGCGCGAACTGCGCTTCATCAAGAACGATCTGAAGATGCCGTATTCGGACCAGTTCTCGCTGGGCTTCCGGTCGCGGTTCAACCCGATCGAACTTGAAGTCGGCTATCAGCATATCTCGAGCCGCGATGGCTTTGTGTATCTGCTGGGTAACCGCCGCCCCGATGGGTCGTTCTTCGCCCCGGCCCCCACGGCGCAGAACCCGACGCCGCAGTCGCCGTTCGGCTTCACGCCGCCGGGCTTCGGTTCGATCATCATCGGCGACAATGGTCTCAAGACCGACGCGGACTCGGCCTATGTCAAGCTGACCAAGCCGTATTCGCCGACGTCGCCATGGAGCCTCGACGCGACCTACACCTTCACCGAAGCGTCGGAAAACCGTCAGTTCGGCGAAACCTTCAGCCTCGATTTCCCGTCGATCGACGATTACCCGACGCTGCGGTCGGTCGGCGTGCCGCGCCACCGCTTCGTCATGGCGGGTAGCGTCGACACGCCGATCGGGCTGACGCTGTCGAGCAAGTTCTCGATCGAATCGCCGATGTTCATGGTGAACTCGTTCGACAGTTCGAACCCGTATCAGCGCAACTTCGTCGGCCGGTTCCGCGACAGCCTGGGTGACCAGTGGGGTCGTCGTCAGCTCGACGTCGCTGCCACGAAGTACATTCCGATCCGCTTCGTCAACGATACCGCGCGGATTCGCTTCCGCGTCGACATCATCAACCTGATGAACGATCGCAACTACATCGACTTCAACAACTCGCCGCTCGACAACAGCCGCTCCGACGGCACGCAGTCGGTCTATGGCGAACGGTCGTCGTTCAGCATCGGCGGCAACCAGCCGCGCACGATCAAGCTGTCGGCGGGCTTCAACTTCTAACCCCTTCCCTCCCCTGCCGGGACAGGCTCCCCCGCCTGTCCCGGCTTTTTTTGTGTCCAATAAAGGGGCCTGCTTGTGATCGATCGCCGTTTCTTCCTTGCCGCCAGCACCGCCGCGCTTGTCGGGGCCTGCACGCCACGGACCGGGATCGCACCCACGCCTGCCCGCAATCCCGACCTTTTTTCCGATATTCAGGAACGCGCATTCCGCTTCTTCTGGGACACGACCGATGCCGCGACCGGCCTTGCGCCCGATCGGTGGCCGACGCCCAGCTTCGCCTCGATCGCCGCGATCGGCTTTGCGCTGACCGCCTATGGCGTTGGCGAAAAGCATGGCTGGATCACCCGCCAGCAACACGCCGAACGCACGCTGACCACGCTGCAATTCCTCGCAGACGCGCCGCAGGGCGACGGCGCGACGGGTTTCAGCGGCTACAAGGGCTTCTTCTACCACTTCCTCGGCGTGACCAAAGGGCAGCGCTTTGCCCGCTGCGAGCTGTCGACGATCGATACCGCGCTGCTGCTGGGCGGGGTGCTGTTCGCGCAGAGCTGGTTCGACCGCGCCGATCCGAACGAGGTCCGCATCCGCGCGCTGGCCGAGCAGCTGTACCGCGCGGTCGAATGGGACTGGATCATGCCGCGCCCGCCGTTCGTGTCGATGGGCTGGCACCCGGAGAGCGGCTTCATCCGCTCCGACTGGAATATCTACAACGAGGGCATGATCCTGTACGTGCTGGCGCTGGCCAGCCCGACGCATCCACTGCCGCCTGCGACCTGGGGCGCGCTGACGCAGCAGTTCGACAAGAGCTGGGGCAATCGCTGGGGTGAGCCGCACCTGCAATTCGCGCCGATGTTCGGTCACCAGTACAGCCATGTCTGGATCGATTTCCGCGGCATCCGCGACCCGTATATCGCTTCCAAGGGCATCGATTATTTCGAGAACAGCCGCCGTGCGACCTATGCCCAGCGCGCCTATGCCAATGAAAATCCGGGCGGCAAGGTCGCCTATGGCAATGACTGCTGGGGGCTGACCGCCTGCGACGGGCCGGGCGACTTCACCGTCACGATTGATGGCAAGCCGCGCGAATTCTACAGCTATTCCGCGCGCGGCCCCGGCGAGCGTGACGATGGAACGCTGGCGCCGACTGCCGCGCTCGGATCGATCGCCTTCGCACCGGAAATCGTCGAGCCGATGGTGAAGACGATGCACGCCCGCTATGGCGCGGGCATCTATGATAAATATGGCTTTCTCGACAGCTTCAACCCGACGCTGACCCGCACCGACGAACCGCTGAAGCATGGCAAGCTGGTGCCGGGCGTGGGCTGGGTCGATGGCGATTATCTGGGGATCGATCAGGGGCCGATCGTGCTGATGATCGAAAACCGCCGATCCGGCATGATCTGGGAGGTGATGCGCCGGAACCCGCATATCCGGCGCGGGCTGGAACGCGCCGGGTTCAAGGGGGGCTGGCTGGCGTGATCCCGTTCGTCCTGCTGGCGGCGGCGGCACAGGCACAGCCGCTCGACCGGTTCGACGGTGTGGCGGCATGGCGCGCGGCATCGTCGGACGGCGTGAGCGCCACCGCGACCGCCGTGCCAGGCGCAACCGACAAGGCGCTGCAACTGCTCTATGATTTCGCGAAGGTGTCGGGCTACGCCTTCGTCCGGCGGACGCTGCCGATCACCTTTCCGCCAAACTGGGAAATGCGGGTGAAAATCCGCGGCTCGGGCGGGGTCAACGACCTGCAGATCAAGTTCACCGACGCCGACGGCACCAATGTCTGGTGGGTGACCAAGCCCAATTTTCGTCCCTCTTCGGATTGGCAGGAACTGCGCATCCGTCCGCGCGACGTGCAGTTCGCGTGGGGGCCGACGCCCGACAAGACGCTAAAATTGACGCAGGCGGTGGAGATCGTCGTCGTGCGCGGGCGTGACGGCGGTGCGGGTACGATCGAGATCGACGACTGGACCTTCGAAGCCCTGCCCCCGCCCCGCCCGCTGCCCGCCCCGGTGGCGAGCGACCGCAAAGCCATCGATGGCGACGGGACGACGGTGGCCAAGGGGCCGGTGACGATCGATTTCGGCGGCCAGCGCGAACTGGGCGGGGTGGTACTGCACTGGGCCGGTGCCGCGCCCGCTTACGCCATCGAAGCTAGCGACGACCGTCGCCGCTGGCGCACGCTGCGCAGCGTTCGCCAAGGCGATGGCGGCAGCGATCCGATCGCGCTGCCCGATACCGAAACCCGCTATCTGCGGATCAGCGGTGCGACGGGGTTGGCCGAGGTCGAGGTAAAGGACCGCGCCTGGGCGGAAACACCCAATGCGTTTATCGCCGGCCTGGCGCGTAACGCCCCGCGCGGCCGCTTTCCGCGCAGCTTCACCGAGCAAAGCTATTGGACATTGGTCGCCAGCGACGGCGGCGCGGTCAGCGGGCTGATCGGCGAGGATGGCGCGGTCGAGATCGCCAAGGGTGGCTTCTCGGTCGAACCGTTCGTGGTCGACAATGGCCGGACGATCGCATGGAGCGATGTTGCCACCGGCCATGCCCTTGAAGACGGCTATCTGCCGATCCCGCATGCGACGTGGACTGCGAGCGGATGGACGCTCAACACCAGCCTGTTCGCCGATGCTGACAGCAAGCGGCTAATGGCGCGCTGGACGCTGAAGAACACCGGCGACAGCCCACGCACGCTCCGCCTCGTGCTGGCGGTGCGGCCGTTTCAGGTGAACCCGCCTGCGCAGTTTCTCAGCCAGCGCGGCGGGGTCAGCCCGATTTCGACGCTGGCGTGGGACGGTGGCGCGATGGCGGTGACGACGCCCGGTGCGATCACCGGCGATGCGGCGGTCACCCGGCGGCTGTTCCCGCTCGCTGCCCCGGCACAGGCATGGGCGACGCCATTCGATCGAGGGGCGCTGACCGATCCTGCAACGCCGGGCACGGCAGTACGGGTCGAGGACCCGACGCAGCTCGCCTCGGGCGGGTTGGCGTATGACGTTACGCTGGCACCGGGCGCAAGCTGGACGACGGCGATGGCGCTGGGCGGCGATGCGCCCGTAACGCAGGCGACACTCGACGCCGCCCATGCCGCGACCCGTGCCAGCTGGCAGCGGACGCTGGGCGCAGTGACGATGACCGTGCCGGCGATGAAGCAGTCGCTGGCGGATACGGTCAAGTCGGCGCTGGCGCAGGTGTTGATGAGCCGCGACGGCCCCGCGCTGAAGCCCGGCACCCGCTCCTACGACCGGAGCTGGATTCGCGATGGCGCGATGATGACGGAAACGATGCTGCGGATGGGCGTCGTCGCCCCCGGCCGCGCCTTTGCCGACTGGTATGGGCCGAACCTGTTTGCGAACGGAAAGGTGCCGTGCTGCGTCGATGCCCGCGGACCCGATCCGGTGCCGGAGAACGACAGCCACGGCCAGTATATCCACCTCGTCACCGACCTGTATCGCTATACCGGGGACAAGGCGGCACTGGCGCGCGACTGGCCGAAACTGGACGCAGCACGGCGTTATATGGAAACCCTTGCCCAATCCGAACGGACGGCGGCCAACCAGACCCCCGAGCGGCGGATGCTGTTCGGGCTGATGCCGCCATCGATCAGCCACGAGGGCTATTCGGCCAAGGCACAGTATAGCCTGTGGGACGATTTCTGGGCGCTGACCGGATACAAGGACGCCGCCTTCGCCGCGCGCGTGCTGGGCAAGCCGGAGGCGGCGGAGATCGAGGCGCAGCGCGACCGGTTCCAGCGCGATCTGCACGCCGCCATCGGCGCTGCAGTCAAATTCTGGAAGATCGACTATCTCCCCGGTGCGACCAGCATGGGCGATTTCGACGCGACCTCGACCACCATGGGCCTCGACCCGGCGGGGGAACAGGCGCGGTTGGACCCGACGCTGTTGGCCAATACCTTTGACAAGCAATGGCGGCGGGTGATGGCGCGGCCGGTCAGCAGCGACTGGGCGGACTATACCCCCTATGAGCTGCGCAATGTGTCGGCGATGGTTCGGCTGGGCTGGCGCGACCGGGCGAACCGGATGCTCGATTTCTATATGGGCGACCGGCGGCCGGGCGGGTGGAATGGCTGGGCCGAGGTCGTCGGGCGCGACCCGCGCGAAATCCGCTTCCTGGGCGACGTGCCGCACGCATGGGTCGCGTCGGACTATATTCGCGCCGCACTCGACCTGTTTGCCTATGTCGAACCGGAAAGCCAAGCGATCGTGCTGGCGGGTGGCCTGGACGGCGATTGGCTGGCGGGCACGGGATCGGACGTGCGCGGGCTGCGCACGCCGTACGGCACGGTCGATCTGGCCATCCGGGCGGACGGGGATGTCGTCGTCGCGACCATCGACGGCGGGGCGATGCCACCCGGCGGGTTCGTGCTGCCATGGCCGTTGGCGGGCGAGGCCGGACGCGCGACGATCGATGGCAAGGTCGTCAGGATCGCCAAGGACGGCCTGCACATTCCGGCGCGCAGCGGACCAATTGCAGTGCGGATGGAACGCCCGCGCTGAAATCTCGTTTCGTTACCGTGCCGTATACATCGGCGCGGGGCGAAAGGGGAATATGCGCGGCTTGAAAGCCAGTTTGGGTGCAGCCGCGCTGCTGTTGTTGGGGGCATGTAACCGGCATCAATCGGCGCTCGACGTGTTCGGCGACGAAGCCGCGACCGTCCGCCATCTCACCGTCATCATGCTGATCGGCGCGATCATCATCGCCGCCGGTGTCGCGGCGTTGATGATTACCGCCGTGCGCGCGCCGGAGGGCAAGCTGACCCTGCGGAGCGGTATGCGGCTTGTCGGGTGGCTGGGCGGCGTGCTGCCGGTCGTCGTGCTGCTGGGCCTGCTGCTCTACAGCCTGCCCGCCATGCGCCCGCTGCCGGTGGCGAAGAACGACCTGCGCATCGCGGTGCAGGGCGAACAATTCTGGTGGCGCGTCCGCTATCAACCGCCGGGTGCCGCGCCGGTCGTCACCGCCAACGAAATCCGCGTGCCCGTCGGCCGCGTCGTGCAATTCGACCTGACCGCCGGCGACGTGATCCACAGCTTCTGGATTCCGGGGCTGGCCGGCAAGATGGACATGATCCCCGGCCGCACCAACACACTGGTCGTTCGCGCGACAAAAGCCGGCAAGTTCCGCGGCGTTTGCACCGAATTCTGCGGCCTCAGCCACGCGCTGATGGCGTTCGACGTGGTGGCGATGGAGCCGGCCGCGTTCGACGCGTGGCTGGCCAACGAGCGCCGCCCCGCCGCCCCGGCCGCCGACACCGCCGCCGGTGCGCGCGCCTTTGCCGCCAATGGCTGCACCGGTTGCCACGCCATCGCCGGCACGCCCGCCGCCGGGCAGATCGGCCCGGACCTGACCCATATCGGCAGCCGCACGTCGCTGGGCGCGGGCACGATGCCGATGACCCGCGACGCGCTGGTCCGCTTCATCGTCGATGCGCCGGCGGTAAAGCCCGGCGCGCGGATGCCCGCCTATCCGCAAATGCCGCGTCAAGACGCACGGGCAATCGCCGCCTATCTGGAAAGCCTGAAATGAGCCTACACGCGCAAGACGATCCCGCGCTCCGCGCCGCGCAGGAGGAACGCCTTCGTGCCGTGTGGAAAGCGCCGCAGGGCATTTTCCTGCGCTGGACCGACTGCAACAACAACCGCGTCGGGGCGTGGTACACGCTGACCGCGTTCGGCTTCATGCTGTTCGCGGGCGTGCTGGCGCTCATCATGCGCACCCAGCTGGCGGTGCCGGAAAACGATCTCGTCTCGGCGAACAGCTTCAACCAGCTGTTCACGCTGCACGGTTCGATGATGATGTTCCTGTTCGCCGTGCCGATGTTTGAAGCGGTGTCGATCATCCTGTTGCCGCAGCTGCTGGGCGCGCGCGACCTGCCGTTTCCGCGGCTGTCGGCGTTCGGATATTGGTCGTTCCTGCTGGGCGGCGTGTTTGTCAGCGGGTCGATCTTCTTCAATGCCGCGCCCGATGGCGGGTGGTTCATGTATCCGCCGCTCACCACCCGCACCGACCTGTCGGGGCTGGGTGCCGACATCTGGATGCTGGGCCTGAGCTTCATCGAAGTGTCTTCGGTGGCGGCGGCGGTCGAGCTGATTGTCGGCGTGCTGAAGTGCCGGCCGCCGGGGATGCGGCTCAACCTGATGCCGCTCTATGCGTGGTACATCCTGGTCGTCGCAGTGATGATCCTGTTCGCCTTCCCGCCGCTGATCGCGGGTGACGTGCTGTTCGAAATGGAGCGGTTGCTGAACTGGCCGTTCTTCGATGCGGCGCGCGGCGGTGATCCACTGCTGTGGCAGCACCTGTTCTGGATTTTCGGCCACCCGGAAGTCTATATCGTCTTCCTGCCGTCGATCGCGCTGTTCGCGATGATGATCCCGACCTTTGCCCAGCGGCATCTGCTCGGCTATCCATGGATCGTGCTGGCGGCGGTCGGCACCGCGTTCCTGTCGTTTGGCCTCTGGGTCCACCACATGTTCGCCACGGGGTTACCCAAGATCAGCCTCGCCTTCTTCTCAGCGGCCTCCGAGGCGGTGGCGATCCCGACCGGCATCCAGATTTTCGCGTTCATCGCGACATTGTGGGCGGGCAAGGTCAAATGGTCGACGCCGCTGCTCTTTGCCAGCGGCTCGCTCGCGGTGTTCGTCATCGGCGGGCTGACCGGCGTGATGGTCGCGATCGCGCCGTTCGACTGGCAGGCGCACGACACCTACTTCGTCGTCGCCCATCTGCATTACGTGCTGATCGGCGGCACGCTGCTGCCGCTGTTCGGTGGCCTCTATTATTACTGGCCGCTGATTACCGGCAAGAAACTGTCGGACAAGATGGGCCGCACCGCGTTCTGGATGCTGTTCGTTGGCGCGAACCTGACCTTCTTCCCGATGCATTTCAGCGGGTTGTACGGCATGCCGCGCCGGGTGTTCACCTACCCCAGCGAACTGGGCATCGATTACCTCAACCTTGCCTCGACCATGGGTGCCTATCTGTTTGCGCTGGGCACACTGGTCGTCTGCATCGACCTCGCCCGGTCGCCCTGGCGGCCCAAGGCGGCGCGCAATCCTTGGCATGCCGGCACGCTCGAATGGCTGGCGCATCCCGATGACGAGGATTGGGGCATCCGTTCGGTCCCGCTGATCGAGAGCCGCTACCCAATCTGGGACCAGAAGGATTTCGTGAAGAAGGTCGACGAAGGCCGCTTCTTCCTGCCCGATGCGGAGGAAGGCCGGCGCGAGACGATCGTGACCACCGTCCTCGACGCGCGCCCGCTCTATGTCGTGCGCCTCGGCACGCCCAGCTGGGTGCCGATGCTGACCGCGATTGCACTGGGCAGCGTGTTCATCCTGACCACCTATCACCTGTACTGGTGGTCGCTGGCCGGTGCGATCGCGACGCTGGGTTTCGTCCTCTACTGGCTGTGGACCGGCACCGCCGAAATTCCGGAAAAGCCGTCCAAGCCGATCGGGCACGGCATCGAACTGCCGCTCTATGTCTCCGGATCGGCAGCGCCCGGATGGTGGGCGATGTTCATCACGATGATGGCCGACGCGACCGCCTTTTCGGGCCTCGTCTTCGGCTATTATTTCTTCTGGACGGTGCATCCCGAATTCCCGCCTTCGGGCCCCGGCATGGATGGCCCCGGCACCTTCTGGCCGATGGTGGCGCTGGCCGTCGCGGCGGTCAGCTGGATCGCGACCGTGGCGGCGCGGGAGAGCAACAAGCGGGGCGGCGTCGGTGCAGCGCGCGGGTTGCTGGCGCTCGGCATCCTTGCCAGCCTTGCCGGCATCTGGGCCGGGTTGCAGGGGCCGCTGACCACCGGGCTCGATCCTGAACTGCACAGCTATCCCGCGATCGTGTGGGTGCTGGTGATCTGGACCACCGCCCATGCCGGCGTCGGTGCGATCATGCAGGCCTATACGCTGGCACGCAGCATGGCCGGGCGGATGACGCCGACGCATGACGCCGACCTGCGCAACATCACGGTCTATCAGCACTTCATGGCGCTCACCGCCATCGTCACCTATACGACGATCGGCCTGTTTCCGGGGGTCGCATGAAGCGCGGGCTGCACGGCATGGTGGCCAAGCTGAAGGTCACGCTCTGGTCGCTGATCGTGCCCCCGACGGTATGGGCGGTGCATTTCCTGTTCTCCTACCTGTGGGCCGCAATCCACTGTGCGAAGGTCGGCGGGTTTCCGCGCTTTCCGATCCTCTACACGGTCGGGACGGTGATTGCGCTCGCGCTGATCCTGGCGGCGGGAATCGTCGCCCACCTCCAGTCGCGCGTGCCCGGCGACGTGCCCCCGCATGAGGAAGGCACCGACAGCGACCGCATCCGCTTCCTCGCCTTCTCCACCGTGCTGCTGGCGGCGCTCAGTTTCGTCGGCGTGATCTTCACCGCCGCGCCGGTGCTGTTCCTAACGGATTGCCGATGAGGCGGACGAGCCTGATCGTGGGGCTGGTGCTGCTGCCCGCCGGGTGGCTGGCGGCGGCGCAGGCGGGGATGGTTGGGCATATGGCCGGGCACATGATCGCCGTCGCCATCGCTGCGCCGCTGCTGGCGTTCGGGCTGGCGGACACCCGCTTCGATCCCGCGCGCCGCTGGCCGCAGGCGGTCACGCCGCTTGCCATGTCGCTGGTCGAGCTGGCAACGGTGTGGGGCTGGCATCTGCCCGCGCTCAGGATGCTGGCCGACACGCATCTGGCGGCGATGATCGTCGAACAGGCGATGTTCCTTTTGGCCGGGTGGCTGCTGTGGGCCGCCGTGCTCGGCACCGGACCGGATCGGCGCGCGGCGGGGGTCGGCGCGCTGCTGCTGACCTCGATGCACATGACCCTGCTCGGCGCGCTGATCGGCCTTGCGCCGCGTCCGCTCTATCCGGCGATGGCGCATGGGATGCACGACGCGCTGGCCGACCAGCAACTGGGCGGGGTCGTCATGCTGATGATCGGCGCGGCCAGCTATTTCCTCGGCGGCCTTGCCCTGCTCGCCACCCTGTTACGCCACCCGGAGCCGACGCCATGACCATCCGCCTCACCTGGAAGCGCGTGATCGTGACGCTGCTCGGCATCTTTGCGTTCGGCATGGCCTTTGCCTGGTCGGGGCTGTTCAACGTCGCGGCATCGTCGGGCCACTGGGCGATCAGCGACTGGTTCCTGCACTGGGTCATGCGCAATTCGGTGCAGACCCATGCCGCCTTCTCAACGCCGAAGGACGCCAAGGACGATAGCGGGCTGGTCAGCGCGGCGGGCTATTACGCGTCGTCCTGCGCATCGTGTCACGGCGCGCCGGGCGTCCGGCCGCTGCCGCTGATGCAGGCAGCGACGCCCCCTGCCCCCGACCTGTCGAAAAACGCAAAGGAATGGACCGACCGCCAGCTGTTCTGGATCCTGGAACACGGCGTGAAGTTCAGCGGCATGCCTGCCTGGGCCGCGAAGGACCGCCCGGACGAGGTGAAGCGCATGGTTGCCTTTGTCCGGCGCCTGCCGACGATGACCCCGGCCGAATATCGCGTGCTGGCGGGCAGCAATGCACAGGGGTTCGGATCGGCGAACGGTCGGTTCGACAGCTGTGCCGGTTGCCATGGCACTGACGGCCTGGGTCGTGGTCAGCGCGACATTCCGATCCTGGCCGGGCAGAACCCCGCCTATCTCGCCGCCGCGCTCGAAGCCTATGCCGCCGGCCACCGCCAGAGCGCGGTCATGGGCAATGCCGCCGCACAGCTGACGCCCGAAGAGCGCGTGGCGCTGGCGCAGCGCTTCGCTGCGATGCCGGGCATCGCGCCGGGCCGTGGCGGCAATGGCGATGCAGCGGCACGACAGATCGTCGAGCGTGGGTTGCCCGACAAGCAGCTCCCCGCCTGCCGCAGCTGCCACGACGCCGCCGGGGTCAAGCGCTTCCCGGTGATCGATGGCCAGCGATCGGTCTATATCGCCGGGCGGCTGCGCCATTGGCGCGGCGAAAAGGAAGTGGTCGACGCGCGCAAGGATCAGGCGACAATGCCGGTCATCGCGCGGCGCATTCCGGAGGACATGATCGAACCGGTTGCCCGCTATCTGGCCGGGGAGTGAGCGGCGATTGTCGGGGCGGACCGGTGTTCACGTCTACAACGTCACCCCGGGCTTGACCCGGGGTCCCGCTCCTTTCCGACGGTAGCAGAACAAGCGGGACCCCGGGTCAAGCCCGGGGTGACGAGGTCGGCTATCGGTCTCGGAACGGCGGGCAACGCGTTGACAATGGTTCAGTCCGACCGGAAACCGCTCTAGCATGCGTCCGATGGCTCCCGATTTCGACCTCGACCCGCAGACGGTCCTGCGCGCCTATGCCAGCGGCATCTTTCCGATGGCCGACGACCGCGATGCGCACGGCATTTATTGGGTCGAGCCGAAGCTGCGCGGCGTGCTGCCGCTCGACGGGTTCCACCTGTCGCGGTCGCTGCGCAAGCTGGTCGCGTCGGATCGCTACCGCGTCACCGCCGATGTCGCGTTCGAGGAGATCATCGAGCTTTGCGCCGAAAGCGCGTCCGACCGGCCCGAGACATGGATCAACGGCACGATCGAGCGCGCCTTCCTGCGGCTGCACGAAATGGGCTTCGCCCATTCGGTCGAGATATGGGACGGCGACCGGCTTGCCGGTGGGCTGTACGGCCTCGCGCTGGGACAGGCATTCTTCGGCGAATCGATGGTCAGCCGCGCGCCCAGCGCGTCGAAGGTCGCGCTGGCATGGCTGGTCGCGCGATTGAAATTTGGCGGATTTCGGCTGCTGGACTGCCAGTTCCAGACCGATCATCTGGCGACGATGGGCGCGGTGGAGATCCCGCGCAAAGCCTATTCGGCGCTGTTGTCCGATGCGCTGGGAATCGATTCGGCGGGTACCGGGCTGGTGTCGGGCGCATTCGACGCGCTCGACCGGCGCGGGGCATTGGCCGCCGGTGCCGCCGCCCCTGCCCCGGCCGATACGGTGTCGGGACCGGTGTCGGGGAAGGACATCGTGCAGCTCTTGGGCCACACGTCATAGATCGGGTGGAGCACGACGTTCAGCGCCGGACGCTCCTTGAACAGCCAGCCCGAAAAGGCGCGCCGCCACTTCGCGTCGGTACCGCGCACGTCCATCTGGACGAACGCGCCGGTATATTGCTCCTGCTCCCATGGCGCGGTGCGTTCGCAGGCGCGCAGCCGCACGATCACGTCGCCGACGCGTACCGCCTGTCCGGGCTTCAGCGTCAGGTCACGGGTTTCGCCGTTGCGCTTGTTCAGCAGCCCGACGACCGCAACCCGCTCCGCCATCGGCGTGGCGCCGGCCAGCAGGCGACTGTCGAGGCCGGTATCGACGCTGACCACTTCGGCGGAACCGGGGCGCGGACGGGCCGATTCGGGAACGGCGACTTCCGCACGCGGCCCTTCGGGTGCCGCCTGTCGCGATTGCCAGCGCTGCCAGCCGAACCAGCCGCCGACCGCCAGCAGGGCCGCAATCGCCAGCCCGACCAGCCAGCGGCGCAAATTCACGCGTCGGGGCTCCACGCCTCGTAATCGCCGGTGGCGCGCACGCGGGCGCCGCCCTTGTCCAGCACGCCCGGCGGACGATAGGCGAGCGCGGTGCCGGTCTGGTTCGGGATCGCCGGCTTCTGCCACTGGCGCACCGGCGGCAGCGACTGGTCGGGCGTGCCCTCGATCTGATGGTGCAGCCAGCTGAACCATTCGGGTGGCACGCGGCTCGAATCATTCGATCCCGAATAGATCACCCAGCGGCGCGGGTTGCCCGCCGTGTCGCGACCGCCCTCGTAATAGGCGTTGCCGAGGTCGTCGGTGCCGACCTGCGTCTTGCCGCGCAGACCGATCCAGGTGCCGAAGGTGGCACCGTTCCACCAGGTGAAGACGTTCGCGAGGATTCCCATGCGCGACCGCTTAGCGTAGCCCCACGCGCACGACAATGGGGTGGATCATTTCCACGCCACCTTGTCGCCCGCCGCAATACCCAGTTCGGCGGCACGCCCGCCGCCCAGCTCCAGCACCGCCGACACCGGTTCGCCCGACGGGACCGGCGCTTCGGAAAAGGGCACGGTATTCTCGGCCACGGTCGCGATCGTGCGGTCGGGGCGGATGAACAGGATGTCGAGCGGACTGGGCGTGTTCTTCATCCAGAAATTGGCCGTTCTGGGCGGCCCGCCATCGGGGGGATAGGGCGCGAACAACATGCCCGCATCGGGCGCCAATGGCGGACGGTACATCAACCCCTGCTGCTGCTGCGGCTCGGTTGCCGCTACCTCCACGGTGAAGCGGTGCGCGGTGCCGTCGGCGGCGGTGATGGTCAGCGCGGTCTTTGCCAGCGCCGCCGGTTCGTCGCCCGCCTTGTCCTTGCATCCGCCCAACGACGCCAGCAGCGCGACCGCCGCCAGCCCGGAAACTCCCAATGCTCTCACGCTGTTACTCGCCCGTTTCGACCAGAACGGCCAATGGCCCCTTCTGCCCCTCCACGATGCGGGCGACAAGCCGCTGTTCGGGATCGACCTCCTCGATCCCGCCGCGCCGCAGCGTTTCCATATGAACGAAGACGTCGCCGGGCTTGCCGTCGCGGACCAGGAAGCCATAGCCTTTCAGGCGGTTGAACCATTTGACTGTGACCGGTTCGAACGGCCCGGCCTGATCGGCCAGCGCCACGCGGTCGGGGCGGTCGGCAACGCGCCGCACCGGTTCGATCGCGCTGGACAGGTCGATGTCGATGATTTCCACCGCCTGCATGCCGCGCGACCGCCGTACCGCGTTGCAGGTGATGACTGCCCCTTCGGGCAGCGTCCGGCGGCCATGCGCCTCCAGCACCGAAAAATGGACCAGAACGTCGCCGATCGTCGAATCGTCGGCCACCGCGAACCCGAAGCCGCGCGTCACGTCGAACCATTTGATCGCGCCGCGCACCGCCGGGATCACGTCCTCGTGCGCGGCCGCCATCATGGCCGGTACCGCATGTGCCGTCACGCAATCATCGGCAATCGTTCGCGCTTCCAGACGCATCGTCGCTTGCTCCCCCTGGGGCGCATTCTAACACGATGTTTCACGAACGCGACGATTTCTTTACGATATCATCCCTCCCAATCCGTATCGTCGCCGGACGCCTCCAGCCCCACGATCCGCCGGGCGAGTGCCGGGGCGTGCCCGGCGCGCACCATAGCCGCGATCTGTTTCTCACGACGGTCGCGCTCGACCGGGGCGGTCGCGAACGGGCCGATCCGCTTACGCCGGGCAAAGGCGAGCGCGGCGGCTTCCGCCCCCTCCTCCAGCGTGTCGCGAAACGCCCCGGCGTCATCCGCGCCGACGCCCGCCTGGCGCAGAGCGTCCTGCACCCGCCGCGCGCCCAGACCCCGCCGGGTCATCGACGCTACCCGCGCCTCGGCAAAGGCGCGGTCGTCGACATAGCGCAGCTCCGCCATCCGGTCGGCCAGCGTGTCGATATCGACCGGCCCCTCGCTGCCGCGCTCGCGCAGCTTGCGGTTGAGATAGGTCACGAGTTTCGCCCGCGTGGTCGCATAGCGTTCAACATAGCGTAAGGCTGCACGCTCCAGAGCGGGCTGGTCGAGCGGCGGAAGCGGACGGCGAGGGTCTCGGGACATGCGCCATGTTTGTGCCACACTGGGCGGCGATTTTGAAATCAACTGTGCCGCGCGGTCCTTTGCCGCTATGGCGACACGCTTCGGACGCCGCGTATCGCGCGAACGGGCCTGAGAGTTGGACAAGAATGACGACGAATCTTGAAGGAAGTGTTGCAGTTTCGCCGGAAGCCACCCCGACCGTGGACGCGTTGCTGCGCCGGTTCGCGGACTTCGCGACGCTGGGCGACGCGATGGATTATGCCGCGCAGGGGACGCGCGGGCTGAATTTCCATGACGCGCGCGGCACGCTGAAACGCCCCTATCCCTTCCGCGAGATGCGCGAGGATGCGCTGCAACAGGCCTATCGCCTGATCGCCAAGGGCGTGCGCCCGAACGACCGCATCGCGCTGATCGCCGAGACCGGGCCGGAATTCGCCGCGCTGTTCTTTGGCGTCGTTTACGCCGGCGCGTGGCCGGTGCCGCTGCCGCTGCCCACCTCGTTCGGTGGGCGCGAGGCCTATGTCGAACAGCTGCGGGTGCAGCTGGCCAGCTGCGATCCCAAGACGCTGTTCTACCCCGCCGAACTGGAAGCGATGGCCGGTGAAGCCGCGCGGATCGCCGGTGTCGAAGGCGTTGATTGGGAGAGCTTTTCGGCGGCCGAGGCCCCGGCGGTCGAGCTGCCCAAGGCGTCGACCGACGACATCTGCTACCTGCAATATTCCAGCGGATCGACCCGTTTTCCGCACGGGACCGAGATCACCCATGCCGCGCTGCTGAACAACCTGTCGGCGCACAGCCATGGGATGGAACTGGTCGAGGACGATCGCTGCATCTCGTGGCTGCCGTGGTATCACGACATGGGGCTGGTCGGCTGTTTCCTGTCGGTCGTCGCGAACCAGGTGTCGACCGACTATCTGAAGACCGAGGATTTTGCCCGCCGTCCGCTGGCGTGGCTCGACCTCATCACCCGCAACAGCGGCAATTCGATTTCCTACTCACCGACCTTTGGCTACGACATTTGCGCGCGGCGGATGTCGAGCCAGACGAAGGCGGCCGACCGGTTCGACCTGTCGCGCTGGCGGTTGGCGGGCAACGGCGCGGACATGATCCGGCCCGACGTGATGCAGTCGTTCGTCGACGCCTTCGCCGATGCGGGGTTCAAGGCATCCGCCTTCCTGCCGTCCTATGGCCTGGCCGAAGCGACGCTGGCGGTGGCGATCATGCCGCCGGGCGAAGGGATCATCGTCGAACTGGTTGAAGAGACCGAACTTTCCGGCGGCACCGGCCGCGCCGACCGGCCGCAGCGGTACCGTGCGATCGTGAATTGCGGGAAGCCGGTGAAGGACATGGCGATCGAAATCCGCGAAGAGGACGGCAGCCCCCTGCCCGAGCGTGCGATCGGCAAGCTGTGGTGCAAGGGCCCGTCGCTGATGAGCGGCTATTTCCGCGATGAAGAGGCGACTGCGGCGTGCATGGTCGACGGCTGGCTGGACACCGGGGACATGGGCTATCTGTCTGACGGATATGTCTATATCGTCGGCCGGGCCAAGGACATGATCATCGTCAACGGCAAGAATCACTGGCCGCAGGACATCGAATGGGCGGTGGAGCAGCTGCCCGGGTTCAAGGCCGGCGACATCGCCGCCTTTGCTATCACGACGCCGGGTGGCGAGGAAACGCCCGCCGTGCTGGTCCAGTGCCGCGCGTCGGATGAGGGCGAGCGCCAGCGGCTGCGCGAGGAAATTCGCGAGCGGGTACGGTCGGTTACCGGCATGAACTGCGTCATCGAACTGGTCCCGCCGCGCACCCTGCCGCGCACGTCATCGGGCAAGCTCAGCCGGGCCAAGGCACGCAAGCTGTACCTCGAGGGCGAGATCAAGCCCTACGCCATCGCCGCCTGATTTTTCACTTTCCTACAGCCCCGCGCTTCCCTATCCCGGATTTGGCCTTGCCCTTCCGGTTCTACCGGGATAGAGGCCGCGTCCGCACACGAGTGTAGCTCAGCTGGTAGAGCATCGGTCTCCAAAACCGAGGGCCGGGGGTTCGAATCCCTCCACTCGTGCCAGCGCGCCGCCGCGCCGATCCCCGCAACTGATGGACTGGATTCGACGACGATGTTTCGCGCGCTGTACGACTGGACGCTTCGCCTTGCCAATCATCGCCATGCGGTGCGCAGCCTGGCGGTCGTGTCGTTCTGCGAAAGCTCGTTCTTTCCGATCCCGCCCGACGTCGTGCTGGTGCCCGTCATCCTGCAGCACCGTAGCCGCGCGTACCAGATCGCGGCGATCTGCACGATCGCGTCGGTCATTGGCGGGATGGTCGGCTATGCCATCGGATATTTCCTGTGGGATACGGTCGGCGCGTGGGTCATCAACCTGTACGGGTTGCAGGACAAGGCCGCCGCGTTCCAGGCGTCGTTCGCGAAATATGGCGCGGCGATCATCCTGCTGAAAGGGTTGACGCCGATCCCGTTCAAGCTGGTCACGATCGCGTCGGGGCTGGCCAAGTTCAACTTCGCGCTGTTCGTCATCACCGCGGCGATCACCCGCGCCTTCCGCTTTTTCCTGATCGCATTCCTGCTGAAGAAATATGGTCAGCCGGTGCAGGACTTCATCGAAAAGCGCCTGACGCTGATCGGTATCCTGGTCGTCGTGGCGATCGTCGGCGGGTTCGCGGCGGTCAGCCTGTTGTAACCGTTTCGGATGTGGTTGCCGGAATCGTAACTTCGGCGAAACGACTGCCCGGCCACTAGCCCCCTCGGCGCGAAACTCGCGCGCAAGGGGGAAACGACATGAAGTTGACGATGGCCGGAGCAATCGCGGCACTGCTGGGCGCGACGCCGGCATTGGCGCAGGACATGCCGTTCGATCCGTACGGAACTGGCGGGGAAGTCACGTACCGCGACCCGATGACCGGCTTCCGGGTCGAGGTGCAGGGCGGCTATGACCGGTTGGAGATCAACACCGTCGACGGCGACACCAAATATTATGATGGGGTCGACGGCGTCCGCTATGGCGGGGAGATCGGGTATGATGTCGCGATCGGTGGCAAGGTGCTGCTGGGGGCCTATGCCGGCTATGCCGGGGCGTCGACCAGGCGGTGCGATGAGGTGGGCACCGTCGTCGAGCTGTGCCAGCGGGCGAAGGGCGAATGGTCGGGCGGGGTCCGGATGGGCCTGAGGGTCGTCGAGCGGGCGCAGCTGTATGGGAAGGTCGGCTATGCGTCGATGCCGCTGGAATTCACGATCGGCAGCGACCGGACGACCGAAACCTATGC
This sequence comes from Sphingomonas sp. Leaf9, assembly GCF_001421355.1. Lineage (GTDB taxonomy): Bacteria > Pseudomonadota > Alphaproteobacteria > Sphingomonadales > Sphingomonadaceae > Sphingomonas. The sequence continues at coordinate 663,213 of NZ_LMKC01000001.1, forward strand.
CGGCGTGCATTTCGGATTCGGGGGCGAAGTCGGGCTGGGGCCGCACGCCTTTGCCAAGGCCGAGTTGATCGCGACGAATTTCCGCACCCGCGACAAGATCTATGAGGGGTATAATTTCGATCGGACGCACGCGGTGGCGGGGTTGGGATATCGGTTCTGAGGTCTTCGTCGCCTTGGGCGTGATCCGGGGCAACGCTTTTTCCGTCGTCGTTAGATCGAGAAGAAGAAGCGGGACCCCGGGTCGAGCCCGGGGTGACGGGTGGGGCAGCGGAGGCGCGCCGGGGTCGGGCGATGGCGGGCCTGGAAGGGCCGCAGGTCGACGCGACGCCCCCTGCCCCCGCACGCTTGCTTCCCGCTCGCGCAGTCGCTAGATAACATGCCCAATCCGACAGCGTGGATGGGCCGCGCCGGTTCCCAACAGGGACCGGACGGGGCCTTGTGTCCGCCGGTCGGTCGAACCGATAATGAAGGTCATGCACGTGGCGAAAGTTACCCCCGTCGAATTCATGCGGCAGGTCCGGGCCGAAACCGCCAAGGTGGCATGGCCGACGCGCAAGGAAACGGTGATGACCGCGGTGATGGTGGTCATCATGACCTCGCTGCTCGCCGTCTTCTTCCTCGGCGTGGATTCGGCGTTCGACGCGATCGTCAAGGGCCTGCTGAAGCTCGCCCAGTAACCACGCCTTCCCGTAATAGCTTTAAGGACACCCATGTCGCGCTGGTACATCATTCACGCCTATTCCGGGTTCGAGGGCAAGGTTCGCGATTCGATCCTGTCCGAAGCGACGCGCCTCGGCCTTGACCATGCGGTCGAGGCGATCGAAGTCCCGACCGAGAACGTGACCGAAGTCCGTCGCGGCAAGAAGGTGCAGTCCGAGCGCAAGTTCATGCCCGGTTACGTGCTGGCGAAGCTGGACCTGAGCGATCAGGTATACCATTTGGTCAAGAACACGCCCAAGGTCACCGGCTTCCTGGGATCGTCGGGCAAGCCGCAGGCGATCAGCGAGGCGGAAGCCACGCGGATGCTGAACAGCAAGGAAGAGGCCGCCGCCTCGCCCACCAAGCAGAAGATCAAGGTCGATTTCGAGATCGGCGATTCGGTCAAGGTGCTGGACGGCCCGTTCGCGAGCTTCAACGGCGTGGTCGAGGAACTGGACTTCGACAAGTCGAAGGTGAAGGTTTCGGTATCGATCTTCGGGCGTGCAACGCCGGTGGAACTGGATTTCGAGCAGGTCGAGAGAAGCAAGTAAGGCCACGCCTTACTTGCTGGCCGCACGAAATTAGCGTGAGCTAATTTCGAGACGGCGACCGACCGGCCGGCGGGTGTAAACCCGACCAACGTTAGCGGCGTAGGGCGAAGGCCCTGCGCCGCTTTTTTTCATATACTCAACTTAAAAGCTTATAGATTTTTGTAGATTAGTCATTTTTAGCAACTGCTCGTATACGAAGTTCTTTGCGTATAATGGCCGCACAAAGTCCTTTTGCAATACTAATCGTTTTTCTGTCTGCAATCTTAAGCGTATGTCGGCCTTCGTGAACTATTTGAGACCTAAAATCATAAACTTTCTTGAATTTCTCTTCTATCTCTCTCCGATGCTCGGAAGACGTTCCAAGAAGATAGGCACATCTACTCGCAAGCATATTCGTGAGCCCTACACCTTCAGCGGCTTTTCGATCTCCTAGCATTACCTCAATTGCAATCGTCGCTTGAAGAACTGAATCAAGTAGCCGCCTATTAACCATAGACTTGTAGTACCAGACGCATGCTAAAAATAATTTTCGACAATCCTTATTATTTAGAAAAACCGTTCCCATTTGAGATAGATTATCGAGAAGAAACTTTTTTTGATTGTTTTCTGTTCTTTTTATAAAATCGCTAGTCGCCAATAACGAATGTCTATCTAATAGGTCATCCTCTAATTCTTCTGTAAATAGTATTTCCTTTTCGTCTATACTATGCCCCATCATGTAAGGCATTTTTTGGCCTTCTGTTGAATAACTATATGAAAATAATCCGATAGCCATTCCTACGCCATAAAATGCCCGCAGATTGTCTTCAAATTCTCTGCCCAAAACACTTGATGAAGATACCGCAGCATATCCGATAAGCGGCATAGAAAAATATAAAGCATCATCACATATTTTGCGGTCTATTTTATCTTCTTTTGACCAATTTCTAAAGAGACTAATATCAATTAGATCATGACTAGAATTTATTGGAATATTTTTACTAATAGATGACCCTTTTCGAATTTTTATACCCTCTGGCAAATTAACTTTATCAGGTAAAATATCAAAGACAGGACCACTCAATGTTGTGGGCATTTTTGCAGTAATAGAATATCTTCTTGGTAGAGAACGTATTACTTCAACTATATTCTTAGCATAAGAAATAGTGTTATTGATAAAAGATATATCAGATAACCTTTGCCCAGCTTCTAATTCTTCATAATCCTCAAGCCTATCCCTATCATTGTCTATTTCACTCAAAATTAGCTTCGGCAGTCCGCCCTCGCCTACGAATCGTTCAAGCTTTTCCCGAGCATCTTCGGGCAGTATAGCCTCTAGTTCCTCTGACCACCTCAGATCACTCAATATGATAAAATCATATTTTATACAGTTTGATTGAAAACCTTCTGCTAGCTTCAGAACAAATTCGCTAGCAATGTTTTCTGGAATTTTGATTGTCATCCCCACCCTCAGATATTGCGGCCATGTTCTAACTATCGCCTTCATTTCTAATTTCGATAATTAGCTGCCATAACATGATGTTATCTTACCCCTTCCCCCGCAACGCAATCTCCAACGCCACCTCCCACCCGCCGGGCTCCCACTGCGTCCTGCGCCCACCCCGCCGCCACTCCAACTGCGCATACTCCACCATCCGCATCTCCTCCTCGGCCAGCAGCAACCCGGCGCGATAGTCCTTCGCCTTGCGCTCGAGATACGCCGCGTTGCTCTCGCCGCGCTTCGGCGCGAGGTCGGGTTCGGCCAGTCCCTTGGCGCGGCGGTCGTTCCACGCGATCATCTGCATGGCCTGCGCCGCCGTCATCGCCGGGATCGGCGGGGGATCGTTGTGCTGCCAGTGGTCGTGGACGCTCGACTCCGGCAGCGAACTTTCCAGCAGCGCCGCCTCCAGCCGTTCGGACCCCACCGCCAGCGCGACGCGCATTTCGCGGGCGAAGCCGGGGTGGTTGCGCGCGCGGGCGTAGAAGCTGGAATGGGCGAAGCCGGCGGCGGCTGCCGAGAGGCGGACGTTGGCGGTGGCGCTCAAGGCGGCGAGGAAGCGTTGTTCGGCGTCGCGGTCGATGGTGCGGGTCTTGCCGACGCGCAGTTGCAGGCGCCCTTTCGAACGGACGACGCGTGCTGGCCCCTCCGTCTGGTCGGGCCTGGCGAGGCGGGCGGCGGCGAGGGTCAGGGCGGCTTCCCAACGCTGGGCGAAGTCGGGGTCGGCATTCCGCCGCTTGGTGAGCATCGAGCGGTTGAGGCCGGTCACGCGGGCGGCGTCGCGGGCATTGCCGGTGCGTTCGAGTTGCTCCAGGAACGCGGCGTTCTGCAGCGCCTGCTTGCGGCTGTACGGGCGGGGTTTGCGATCGGGCATGGTGGCCACTCGATCAGGCGGAATCCTACATTGCAAGCGCCGTGCGTTTGCGCTAAGCGCGCGCCTTCCCAAACGACAGTTTTGGAAACCATGGCGGGAGGTGGCTCGGCAACGGACCACCGCACGTACCGCTAAACTTGAAAGAGAGTGAACATGGCCAAGAAGATTACCGGCTATATCAAGCTGCAGGTGCCGGCGGGCGAAGCCAAGCCGTCGCCGCCGATCGGCCCGGCGCTGGGTCAGCGCGGCGTGAACATCATGGAATTCTGCAAGGCGTTCAACGCGCAGACCTCCAGCGGTGACATTTCGAAGGGCACCCCGCTGCCCACGATCATCACCGTCTATGCCGACCGTTCGTTCAGCTTCGAGACGAAGACGCCGCCGGCGACGTATCTCATCAAGCAGGCGATCAACCTGAAGTCGGGTTCGAAGGAACCGGGCAAGGTGAAGGCCGGCCAAATCAAGCGGTCGCAGCTGAGCGAGATCGCCACGATGAAGATGAAGGATCTGAACGCCAACGACATCGACGCGGCGACGAAGATCATCGAAGGTTCGGCCCGCGCGATGGGCCTCGAAGTGGTGGAGGGTTAAGACTGTGGCCAAGCTGACCAAGAAGGCGAAGACCCTCGCCACCGCGATCGACCGCGAAAAGCTGTACGGTGTGGATGAAGCCATCGCGCTTGCCCGCACCCATGCGACCGCCAAGTTCGACGAGACGATCGAAGTCGCGCTGAACCTGGGCGTCGATCCGCGTCACGCCGACCAGATGGTCCGTGGCGTCGTCACCCTGCCCAAGGGCACCGGCAAGACCGTGCGCGTCGGCGTGTTCGCCCGCGGCGCGAAGGCCGAGGAAGCCACCGCGGCGGGTGCCGATGTGGTGGGTGCCGAGGACCTGATGGACGCGATCCAGGGCGGCAAGATCGATTTCGATCGCTGCATTGCGACCCCGGACATGATGGGCCTGGTCGGTCGTCTCGGCAAGATCCTGGGTCCGAAGGGCCTGATGCCGAACCCGAAGCTGGGCACGGTCACCATGAACGTTGCGGCTGCGGTCGAAGCGGCCAAGGGCGGCCAGGTGGAATACCGCGTCGAAAAGGCCGGCATCATCCATTCGGGCATCGGCAAGGCATCGTTCTCGGCCGAAGACCTGCGCGAGAACTTCGACGCACTGGTCGACGCGGTGGTGAAGGCCAAGCCGTCGGGCGCCAAGGGCAAGTATGTCCGCAAGGTTGCGGTCAGCTCGTCGATGGGCCCGGGGATCAAGGTCGACACCACGGAAGTGGCCGGAGCATAAGCTCCGGGCCGCACCGTTTTAGCGCGAGCTAAAACGGAGACGGCTGTCGACCGGCCGGCGGGGGCATAAGCCCCCGACCGACGACGCGGGATTTACTCCCGCGTCGGCCGCCACAAGAAACAGGGGTCGGAGGCTTCGCGCTTCCGGCCCCTTTTTCTTTGGCGGCGAGAAGAAGCGGGACCCCGGGTCAGGCCCGGGGTGACGGTTGGGGTTAGCGTTGCGCCCTCCCCGTCAGATATTCCCCTGTTCGTCCTCCGGCACGTCGTCGTCCGGGCCGTAGTACAGCGCGGCGCAGTCGTCGCGCAGGCATCCGCCCTCGATCACGATGTCGTCGCGATAGGCGTCGGCGATGAACGCCAGCGTGTCGATATGGCGGTCCTCGAAGTACATCTTGTGCACGTCGTCGCGACCGGCGCCGTAGACGACGCGGGCGACCTTCGACCAGATCGAGGCCATGGTGCACATGCCGCAGGGTTGCAGCGTGGAATAGAGCGTCGCGCCGCGCAGCTCCATGTCGCGCTCACTTTCGCAGGCGCGGCGGATCGCCATCATCTCGGCGTGCGCAGTGGCGTCGGGCAGTTCCTGCGTCTGGTTGGGTTCGGCGGAGAGGACGCGGCCGTCCCGCACGATGATCGATCCGAGCGGCGAGCAGGACGGGTCGTCGCCCTTGGTCCGGGCGATGGCGATCGCCTGTCGCATCCAGTGTTCGTCCTGGGGGGTGAGCATGGCAGGTGTTCCCTTCTGCTTGGCCCAACGCTTCGGCGCGGCGAAAGGATCAGGTGACGGCGGCGAGGAGGTCGTCGCTGGACGCGGCACCCACGTCGAGGCGGGCGAGCAGGCCCAGCACCGCGTCCCACCAGCGCCAGAAGGTCGCGAGGTCGGCAGCGTCGCGGACGTACGGGGTGTGGCCGGGGACCAGGCTGGGCGAGTGATAGGCGAAGTTGAGGACGCGCACTCCCTCCCCCACCGCCACCCGGATCGCCTCCAGCACATTGGGGAGCGGCATGTCCTCGGGCGTCAGCGCGACGCGGTGGAGCAGGCCGGTGCGGGCGAGGATGCCGCGCCCGCGGGGGATGCGGCCGGCCGCGCGGTAGAGCGCCGCGCCGCCGCGCCGCAGCCGCCCGGTGAAGACGGTGGTCAGCGGCAGTTCGACGATGCCGCCATCGGGGCCGGTGTGGAAGGCGTGGTTGGCGATGGCGCGATAATCCGGCCCACCCTGCGCGCCATAATCATAGCGGGCGCGCATCGAGCTATCGAGGCGGTAGCCGCGCGCCGCCAGGAGGCTGAGCGTGTTGGGGCCAAGGCCGTAGCGGCCGGCGCGGTAGACGGTCGGGCGGGTGCCGGCGAGGATGGTCAGCGCTTCGGTCAGCCGGTCGAGCTTCGCCGCCTCCAGCGCTTTCGGCAGGTTGCCGGCGAAGCTGCTATGCGCCGACAGCGCTTCGTCGAACGGCGGGTTGACCCAGGGGTGGAGCTGCGCGCCGATCGTGGCGTTACCCTGCGCCAGTACCGCGCGGAGCGCATCGATCGCGGCGGGATCGGTCGCGACGGGGTAATCGACGAGATAGCCGCTGCGCGCGCCCATGCCGGCCATCCGGGCATGGGCATCGGGCAAGGCGGCGGTGGTCGCCACGCTCCAGCCGTCGTGGCGGAAGGGCGCGCGCCAGTCGAATTCCTCTTCGGTATCGACCAGCACGGTGAAGCGCGTGCCGAAGCCGTCGCGCCAGACGACCGGTCGGCCATCGGCGGGCCGAAACGGCGGGCTCACCGCTGCTGCGCCTGCCCGACCTCCACCGCGTCCGCCGCCGGCAGGCGCAGCGTCAGCGTGGCGGTGCCGAAGACGAGCGTGCCGCCCAGTTCGGTGGCGAGGTTGCGGGCGAGGCGGAGCGCAAAACCGGTGCCGAGCAGCGACTGGTCGCCCTCGTCATCGTCCACGTCGAACACGCTGTCGCCGGGCCATGCGTCGAGCGCCGCCGGCCGATCGAGCACGATCGCGACATGGCCATCGCCCTCCAGCCCCATGCGGACATAGATCGATTCCTCCGGCTCGCCCGCCGACACCAGCGTCGCGAGCAGGCGGGCGAGGAGGCGTTCGACGGCGCGCCGGTCGCCGGTGACCGACAGGTCGGTCGGCTCGATTTCCAGCAGGGTGCCGCGCAGGTCGCACAGCGACGTGAGATCGGCGGCGATCATGTCGAGCACCGGGCGCAGCGCCACGCTGTCGGCGCGCAGGTCGAGCGCGTCGCCATCGATCCGTGCGGCAAGGTCGAGATCGTCGATCACCGCGACCAGATCGCGCGAATGGTTGAGGATCGCCCCGGCGCGGTCGCGATAGACCGGCGGCACGGGGCCGAGCAGCTGCGCCTCGATCATCTCGGCAAAGCCGGCGATCGCCCCGGCGGGGGTGCGCAGTTCGTGGACGAGCTGGCGCAGCTGCGCCACGCCCGCGTCGCGGGTGGCGACCGGTTCGGCGCGTTCGTCGCGGCGCGGACGACGCGCGGTGCCGCGATAGCCGGTGAAGCGGCCGGTGGCATGGTCGAAGGCGGGCACGCCCGACACGCTCCATTCGCCCGCCGCGTCGCTATCGCCACCGATCACGAGGCGGGCGTCGCGGAACGGGCTGCGCTGACGCAGTGCGCCAGCGGCCACGCCGTCGAAGCGCGCGGTGCCGGGCGCGGCGCCGAAATCAAGGGACAGGCCTACAAGCGGCGCGCGGCTGACGCCATCGACCCAGCGGATCAGCCCGGCGGCGTCGGTTTCGAAGCGGAAGCTGTCCTGCCGGCCGGTGACGGGCGGCGGGGGCGCAACGTCCTGTATGCGCTCGAACGCTTCGATCCGGGCCATCACGTCGACGATGCGGAACGGGCCGGCGGGGTCGGTGGCGAACAGGTCCGCCTGATCGGCGACGGGCGGCGGGGTGAAGGTTTCTGCCGCCTCTGCTTCCGGCACTACCCCGGCGGGGGCAGGCATCTCTGCGGGGCTGGCGTCGTCCGGTTGCGGCGGGATGCCCTCGTCTTCGCTGGAATGACGATCGGGAGTTGGCGACAACGCCAGCGCCTCCGTCTCCGGCGTTACCACGGCGGCCGCTGCGGGATGGGCATCGTCCGGCTGCGGCGGGAGAGCCTCGTCTTTGGCGTCCGGCACACTGTCATCGCCCAGCACCAGGTCGGTGCTGCCGAAGCTGTCGAGCGCGCGCTGTACCGCGGGGTCAAGGTCGCGGCGGTTGCGGACGATGCCGCGCGCCGTCGAACCGAGGCGCGGGAGCAGCGCCAGCCATTCGTCGACCGACAGGGTGGCGCTGCGCAGTACCGGCACCGCTGCCTCGATCACGTCGGTCGCCAGCAGGTCGACCAGCATGGCGGGCGGGCGGGCATATTCGAGGTCGCGGGCGCTGGCGATGCGGACGGTGCGCGGCACGCCGGCGCGCAGGTCGTGGAGCAGCGCGATCGCCCGCGGATCGGGGGCCGCACGGCCGCGCCCGATCAGGTCGACCAGCTGCCGCCATGCCGAGGCGCGCGCGCCCTCCCCCGTCAGGTCGGAGGCCAAAACCGTTTCAAGGGTATCGTCGAAGCGCACCGGATTCCCGTTACTCGCACCTGCGTAACTGCCGGGTGCCCATGACCCTTAACCCCGACACCGTTAATACGGAACTGCCCATTTTCGGTACGTCGCAATGTGGGACAATTGCGCTTCCGCGTAATTTTATAATGCTGTACGCAGGGCAATCATTCGAACCCTATCACGGAACTCTATCATGGCTTTCGATCGTATCGACCGGCAAATCCTTGCCCTGTTGCAGGAGGACGGGCGGATGACGAACGTCGAATTGGCCGAACGCGTCGGGCTGACCGCGCCGCCCTGCCTGCGCCGGGTGCGTGCATTGGAAGAAGCCGGCGCGATCCGCGGCTATCACGCCGCGCTCGATCCCCGGCTGCTGGGCTTTACCATCACGGTGTTCGCGCTGGTCAGCCTGAAGAGCCAGGCGGGCAGCGACCTGGCCGCGTTCGAGGCGCATATCGCGACGATCCCCGAGGTCCGCGAATGCCATATGCTGAACGGCGAGATCGATTTCATCCTGAAGATCGTCGCGGCGGACCTGGAAACGTTCCAGTCGATGCTGACGACGCAGCTGATTACCGCGCCGAATGTCGCGAGCGTGAAGACGTCGCCGACGGTCAGGACGTCGAAGGCGTTGCCGGGGATTCCGGTTTCCGCGGGGGAGTAATACCTTACAGCTCCCACCCCCGTTTGCTTTGGACGCAGGTTCGAGCCTGTCGAGAAGGGGATGCCCCGAACGGGGAGTTCTCGACAGACGCTTCTCGACAAGCTCGAAGCTGCTCGAACCGAACGGGGTGGTTGGGGTGGACGGTCCGCCCGCTCCCTTCGTCACCCCGGACTTGATCCGGGGTCCCGCTTTCCTGTTGCCGTTGCGAAGAAGAAGAAGAAGCGGGACCCCGGGTCGAACCCGGGGTGACGTTGGTTGACGGAGGTTCCGAACCAAACCGCCCCCAAACGAAAACGGCCCGGACCATCGCTGGTCCGGGCCGTTTCGTGTTGCGATCACCCGATCAGTTGTTGCCGACCGCCGGGGTCGAGGCGACGATGCGGGGATTGTCGACGTAGAAGGTCCAGAAGCTGGCGATTTCGGCACGCGGGCCGGTGGTCGTCACCTTTGCCAGTGCCGCCTTGGCTTCGGCAGCCTGACCGGCACGGGCATGGGCGATGCCGATGCGGGTGTTGGCCTCGTCGGCGTCGACCCCGCCCTTTTGCAGCGCGAGATTGTACAGCTCGACCGCCTTGGCGTTGTTGCCGGTCGCCAGATAGACGTTGCCCGCCGCCATTGCCGCACGACCGTTCGAACCGGCCTTTGCACGGGTTTCGAGCGCGGCGGCCGAACCGTCGGCCTTGATCTGTGCCTGCGCCGTGGTCTTCAGCGAATTGAAGACGCTGGCCGAGGCCGGGATCTTGCCCGACGCGCGCCCTTCGTCGATCACCGCGACGCTTTCATACGGCAGGCCGATGTCCTGCGTCGTCTGCACATAGTCGCGATAATCGTCCTGTCCGGCCAGCGACTTGGTGTCGCGCATCAGGCGCAGGATGTCGACGCGGGCCTGGTTGCCGAGCGTCGCGCCCTTGTTGTCCGCACGGTCGCGGAACAGCGCCAGCACGGTGCGCCAGTTGGCCTGGGTCGGATATTCGGCCAGCTTGCGGCGCGCCCACTGACCGGCCTCGACCGGACGGTTCGAGCGATAGAGCTGCGAAATGGCGAGGTCGTACCAGCCCGGCGGCACCGGCTGTCCGGCGGCCTTGCGTGCGGCCATCACCTTTTCGAGGCTGGCGAGGCCCTGATCGACCTGACCCTTCTGGATCGCGATGCTGGCAAGGCGCAGTTCGAGGTCGGGCTCGTTATAGCCGGCCTGCTTGGCGCGTTCGAAATTCTGCACCGCGACATCGGTCTGCTTGGTGTCGAGCGCGAGCACGCCGCGGTTGTAATAGAGGCTGCCGCGCTCTTCCGGCTTCAGCTTCGGGCTGGCGAGCAGTTCGTCGATCGCGGCGGCGAGCGCCGGGCGGTCGTTCTTGGCCTGTGCCGACTGCACCTTCAGCTGGGCGAGGAAATAGGCCTCGTCCTGGTTGCCGGGGGTGGCGGCGGCCTGCATCGCGGCGATCTGCTGATCGGCGGCGGCGAAATTCTTGGCCTTGATCGCGGCGTCGGCGGCAAGGGCGGCGGTGCGGAACGCTTCGCTGACCTGAATCTGCGGCGCGGCGGGCGCTTCGTCCTTCTTCTTGCGCTGGGCATCGGCCGGCGCGGCGACGGCCAGGGTCGCACCCATGCCGAGCAGGGCAGCCAGGGCAGCCTTGGAAACGAACGTCATGCCGTGATTTCTCCCGAAAACTGATGCTGGACGTGAGCGCCCGGCAGGCGCGGCCCATCTAGGTCGAACCATGCGTCCGCACAAGCACACGCACGTAATGATGCGTTGCCGGACCTGCGCTGAACGCGCGTTGAACGGTTCGGGTCCGTCGGTTTCGAATCAGGGCTGCACCGGCCCGCTCCCCCACCCGGCCACCCACAGCGTATCCTGATTGGATGCCGCGTCCGCGTGAGCGGACCAAACGCCACCCCCCTTTGACGTGTCCGCGCCGGGCCGATAGGCGGCCAGGCAATGATCGCGATCCTGTCCCCCGCCAAGACGCTCGATTACACGAGCACGCTGCCCGAACTGACCTGGAGCGCGCCGCGCTTTCCCAATGAGATCGGGCAAATCGCGCGCGGCGCGGCGCGGCTGGGCGCGGCAAAGCTCGCCAGCCTGATGCGGATTTCGCCAAAACTGGCCGAGTTGAACGCCGCGCGGTATCGCGACTTTGCGGATGCCGCGGAACGGCCCGCGCTGCTAGCGTTCGCGGGCGACGTCTATACCGGCTTCGATGCCAAGTCGCTGGAGGCGGCGCAGTTCGACTTTGCGCAGGATCATGTCCGCATCCTGTCGGGGCTGTACGGGCTGCTCAGGCCGCTGGATGCGATCCGGCCCTATCGGCTGGAGATGGGCACGCGCTGGGCGCCGGGGCGGGCGAAGGACCTGTATGCGTTCTGGGGCGACCGGATCGCCGACCTGCTGGCGCAGGATGTGCGCTCGAGCGGGTCGGACGTGGTGCTGAACCTTGCCAGCCAGGAATATTGGCATGCGGTGGCGGGCAAGCTGCCGGGCGATGTCCGCGTGATCGAGGTCGATTTCCGCGAGGATGGGCCGGAGGGGCCGCGCTTCGTCAGCTTTCATGCGAAGCGCGCGCGCGGCATGATGGCGCGGTGGATGTGCGAGCACCGCGTGACCGACGTCGCGGCGATGCAGGGGTTCGACAGCGACGGCTATCGGTTTGCGGGGGCCGAGGGGGATCGGTGGATGTTCGTCCGGGGGCAGCTTTAAGAAAACACCGCGATGATCCCGGCGACCACCGACGATCCTGCGAGCGGGCCGACGAACATCACCAGCAGGAATACGCCGATGCTGCCGAGCATCACCCGCTCCTGCGGCCGGGTCAGGCGCGCGGGCGGGCGTGGCGGTTCATAGCCGTCGGGCGGCGGGGGCCAGGCGTTCGAATCATAGAACATCGCGCTTCTCCCGATCCCGCAGGGGGAACCGCGCGGCAACGACGATCGCCGCGCTGGACAACAGGATCGACGATACCAGAGCGCCGATCGACAGCAACCCGGCAGGCGTGACCGATACCCCTGCCCTTAAGCGCAGCTTGCGCCCGGCATGCAGCGTCAGGCGGGCGGATTGCGGTTCGTGGAACGGCTTGGGCATGGATGGGACAACGCGAGGCGCGGCGTTGCTATCCACGGACAGGAACGGGCGCCCCCGCTACGTGGCGGGGGCGCTCCTTTCCTACCTTGTCAGGCCGGTTCGGCGACGCGCGGGGCGGCGTCGCGCACCCCGGCATCGACCGCATCGGCGAACTGCGCGAAATTGGCGGTGAACAGGTCGACCAGCTTGGCGGCGGTGCGGTCATAGGCATCGCCGTCGGCCCAGGTGCTGCGCGGGTCGAGGATCGCGGCGTCGACGCCCGGCACCGACACCGGCACCTCGAACCCGAAATGCGGATCGGTGCGGAATTCAGCGTCGTTCAGCGATCCGTCGAGCGCGGCGTTCAGGAGCGCGCGCGTCGCCTTGATCGGCATCCGGCGCCCTTCGCCATATTGCCCGCCGGTCCAGCCGGTGTTGACCAGCCAGCAGGCGACATTGCCCTTGGCGATGCGTTCCTTCAGCAGATTGCCATAGACGGAAGGGTGGCGCGGCATGAACGGCGCGCCGAAGCAGGTCGAGAAGACCGGTTCGGGTTCGGTCACGCCGATTTCGGTCCCCGCCACCTTCGACGTATAGCCCGACAGGAAATGGTACATCGCCTGGTCGGGCGTCAGCTTGGCGATCGGCGGCAGGATGCCGAAGGCGTCGGCGGTCAGCATCACGACGTTGCTGGGCACCGGTCCCATATTGTCGGCCGACGCATTGGGGATGCAGTCGATCGGATAGGCCGCGCGCGAATTTTCGGCGAGGCTGGGATCGTCGAGGTCGAGCGCCCGCGTATCCGGGTCCATCACGACGTTTTCAAGGACGGTGCCGAACCGCTTGGTCGTTGCAAAGATTTCCGGCTCCGCCTCGGCCGACAGGCGGATCATCTTTGCATAGCAGCCGCCTTCGAAATTGAAGACCGCCGTGTCCGACCAACCATGTTCGTCATCGCCGATCAGCGTGCGGCTGGCATCGGCCGACAGGGTGGTCTTGCCGGTGCCCGACAGGCCGAAGAACACCGCCGTATCCCCCTTGGGACCGATATTGGCCGAGCAGTGCATCGGCATGGTGCCGGTTTCGGGCAGCAGGAAATTAAGCAGGCCGAACACCGACTTTTTCATTTCGCCGGCATATTGCGTGCCACCGATCAGGATCAGCTTCTCGGTCATGCTGACCGCGATCACCGTCTCGCTGCGGCAGCCGTGGCGCGTCGGATCGGCGCGGAAATTGGGCAGGTCGATGATGGTGAAGTCGGGGACGAAGCCCGCCAGATCGGCGTTCTCGGGGCGGACCAGCATCGTGCGGATGAACAGGTTATGCCATGCCAGCGTGTTGATGACGCGGACCTTCACCCGGTGCTCGGGCTGCGACCCGCCGAACAGGTCCTGCACGAACAGGTTCGGTTCGTTGACCAGTTCGGCGAGGAAGTCGGCCTTCAGCGTGGCGAAATGCGCCGGGTCCATCGCGCGGTTGGTCTTGCCCCACCACACCGTATCTTCGGTGATCGCGTCGCGGACCATGAATTTGTCCTGCGGGCTGCGACCGGTGTGGCGACCGGTGGTCACGACCAGCGGGCCGTCCTTGGCCAGCCGTCCTTCGCCGCGTGCGACCGCCAGTTCGACCAGCTGCGGGGTCTGCAGATTCCAGTGCACCTCGGCACCGGTTTCGATGCCCATTGCCGACAGGTCGTGTTCGGGCGTGACGATCGCCATGGTAATTCTCCCTCGTATCCCGACTCGCGGACGGTGTCCCCGCCTCGCGATTTCCCGCTGCTGTAGGGGCCGGAAACGGTGCCGTCAAACACGTTAAACAACATTATCGCCGACATGTTTTGCGATCGCGGCCAATGGGTTAGCGGGTGAATTATATGATATATCCCTGTCCTCCGCGCGAACGCCATCCCGGTTCGCGCCTGGGCGGGTGTTCCGACAAGGGATCGAATGTCGCGTCGCGCGAGCGCAGGGCATTGAGCGGGACGCCCCTTTCCCGTACTCCTTGGCCGTGATGCAGATGGACCTTGTGGCATGACCGCGACGATCGCGCTGGTCGATGACGACCGTAACATCCTGACGTCGGTGTCGATCGCGCTGCAGACCGAGGGGTTCGTCACGCGGGTCTATTCGGATGGCGAGGTCGCGCTGAAGGCCTTTGCCGAGAATCCGCCCGACCTGGCAGTGCTCGACATCAAGATGCCGCGGATGGACGGCCTCGAACTGCTGCGGCGGTTGCGCGAGAAGAGCCGGCTGCCGGTGATCTTCCTGACCAGCAAGGACGACGAGCTGGACGAGGCGCTGGGCCTGGCGATGGGCGCGGACGACTATATCGCCAAGCCGTTTTCGCAGCGGCTGCTGATCGCGCGCATCCGCGCCATCCTGCGCCGCGCCGAACCGGCGCTGGCCGGCGAGCCGGGTAGCCCGGAGGGCGCGCCACAGGCGGTGCTGGAGCGCGGGCGCCTGGCGATGGACCCGGCGCGGCACAAGGTGACGTGGAACGGCGAGAACGTCACGCTGACCGTGACCGAGTTCCTGATCCTCGAAACGCTGGCCAGCCGCCCCGGCATCGTCAAGACGCGCAACCAGTTGATGGACGCCGCCTATCAGGACGACATCTATGTCGACGACCGCACGATCGACAGCCACATCAAGCGGTTGCGCCGCAAGTTCCGGCAGGTCGACAAGGAGTTCGACGCGATCGAGACGCTGTACGGCGCGGGGTATCGCTTCGCGGACGAATAGGGTGGCGGTGGATAGCGGTGGCGGTCCAGCCGTGGCCTGCTTCACCGCCGTGCCCCCGCGCAGGCGGGGGCCCAGGGCCACGATCACATACGCCAGTCCTGCCGGGCTCTGGACCCCCGCCTGCGCGGGGGCACGGCCATGGAAAGCGGTGAGGTATCATGCCCCCCGCTGATCCCCCCGAGGACCTGCTCCCCGACGAAGGCGCGCTGTCGCTGCGCTGGTCGGGGCGGGTGTCGCTGACCCCGCGCATCCTGTTCGTGAACATCTTTGCGCTGGCACTGCTGGCAGGCGGGTTCTTCTACCTCGACAGCTATCGCGCGCGGATCGTCGACGGGCGGGTGGCGCAGGCCGAGCGTGAGGTACGGCTGATCGCCGAGGCGCTGTCGCTGATGCCGCCCGACGACCGCACCGACGAAATGGCCAATTTCGCGCGCAAGTCGGGCTTGCGGCTGCGCATCTACGACCGGCGCGGGCGGCTGGTCGCCGACAGCCGGGCGCTGGGCGTGCGCAATTTCCAGCTGGTCGATCCGGACAAGGATGGCTGGCAACAGGATGCCGCCCGCGCGCTGGATGCCGGGATCGATACCGTGGTCGGCAACGAACGCGATCCGCTGTACCGCGAACGCGCGCCGGGTCGGGGCCTGCGCTGGCCCGATGTGGTGACGGTGCGTACGACCGGGGCGACCGCGGCGAGCGTGTGGCGCGCGCCCGATCGGACGCCGGTGGTCACCGCCGCCGCGCCGCTGCCCGAGGACCGGGTGCTGATGGCGACGGTCAACGCCCGCGACATCACCTCGACCGTTCGGACCGAGCGTGCACGGTTGAGCCTGGTGCTGGCCGTCGCCTTTCTGCTGTCGGTGCTGCTGTCGCTGTTCCTTGCGCGCACCATCGTCCGGCCGATGCGGATGCTGGCGCGTGCCGCGATCCGGGTGCGGCTGGGCCGTGCGCGCGAGGTGGTGGTGCCGCGCCTGCCCAGCCGCCGGGACGAGATCGGGATGCTCGCCCGCGCGCTGTCCGACATGACCAGTACGCTGCGCAGCCGGATCGACGCGACCGAAGCGTTCGCCGCCGACGTCACGCACGAGCTTAAGAACCCGCTCGCCTCGCTCCGCTCCGCCGTCGACGGGTTGGGCGCGGTCAAGGACCCGGAGCTGCGCGCGCAGCTGCTGGCGATCGTGCAGGACGATGTGCATCGGCTCGACCGGCTGATTACCGATATTTCCGATGCGTCGCGGCTGGATGCGCAGCTGGCCCGTGCGAAGTTCGAGGCCGTCGACCTGGGCGCATTGATTGATGCGCTGGTCGCCTATCGCACCGACCGGGGGCTGGAGCGGGGCGTAGTGCTGCGGTTCGAACCGGACGAACCGCTGGTCGTGCACGGCGAAGGCGCACGGCTGGAGCGGGTGTTCGCCAATTTGATCGATAATGCCATTTCCTTTTCGCCGCCCGGCGGCACGGTGCGGATCGCCGGAACCAACGACGGCGACCTGGTGGAGATCGAGGTGGTCGACGACGGCCCCGGCGTGCCGCCCGAACAGCGCGAGGCGGTGTTCCGCCGGTTCCATTCGGTGCGACCAGGCGATGAGGCTTTCGGACGACATTCGGGCCTTGGCCTTGCCATCGCGCGGACCATCGTCGAAGGCCATGGCGGTATGATCGCCGCCGAATCACGCAGGGACCAGCGCGAGGGCGCACGCTTCATCGTGCAGCTGCCGGTGGCCGGCGCATGAGCGACGACCCGCCGCCGGTCCACGCCTGTTGCGTGGCGATCGACGGCCGGGCGGTGCTGATCGCGGGACCGCCGGGTGCGGGAAAATCCGACCTGACGCTGCGGCTGATCGATGGCGGCGCGGTGCTGGTCAGCGATGATTATACGCTGCTGTCGGCGCGGGACGGCGTGCTGTACGCCGCGCCGCCCGCGACCATCGCCGGGCGGATCGAGGTGCGTGGTATCGGCATCGTCGAGCGCCCCTTCGTCGCCGACGTGGCCGTCGCGCTGTGGGTGGAGGCCGGCACGCCCGAGCGCATGCCCGAGGCCATGACCCGTGTCGTCGCGGGCATCGCCCTGCCCGCCTATACCCTATCCTTGCTGGAGGCATCCGCCCCGGCCCGTATCCATCTGATGCTCGACAGGATCGCCCGATAATGCAGCATGCCTCCATCCTGCTCGTCACCGGCATGTCCGGCGCGGGGAAATCGACGGTGCTCAAGACGCTGGAGGATAGCGGCTGGGATATCGTCGACAACCTGCCGCTGCGGCTGCTCGGCCAGTTGATTGCCGCGACCCCCGCCAATGCCGACCGGCCGCTGGCCATCGGCATCGGTACGCGCACGCGTGGCTTCGATGCCGAACAGATCGTCACCGCGATCCGCAACCATCCCGATTTCGGGGTCAGCGTGCTGTTCCTCGACAGCAGCCAGGCCGAGCTGGAGCGGCGGTATAACGAGACGCGGCGACGGCACCCGCTGGCGCTAGACCGCACCGCCGCCGACGGGATCGAGAGCGAGCGCGAGGTGCTCGAGCCGCTGCGGGCGTTTGCCAACCGGCTGCTCGACACCACCAATTTCAGCCGCAACGACCTGGCGCAATGGACGCGCGAGACCTTTGCCGAACCGGACAGCAGCGCGCCGGTGCTGTCGGTGCTGTCGTTCGGCTTTTCGCGCGGGGTGCCGCGCAACGCCGATATCGTGCTGGACATGCGGTTCCTGCGCAATCCGCATTGGGACCCGGTGCTGCGGCCGGGCACCGGCCTCGACGCCGATGTCGCCGCCTATGTGCAGGCCGACCCGGCCTATGACGCGGCGATCGCGTCGTTCGAAACGATGCTGCTGACGCTCCTCCCCCGTTACCGCGCGGAGGGGAAATCCTATGTCACCATCGCATTCGGCTGTACCGGCGGGCGGCACCGCTCGGTCCATGTCGCCGAACGGATGGGCGCATGGTTGCGTACCCAGGGATTTTCGCCCACGATACACCATCGCGACCTTGGCACCGCGCCGCAGGATTCGCTGGAAGGCGCACGACAGGCGCCATGACGGATGTAGGAACGACGACGAACATGATCGGCCTGGTTTTGGTGACGCACGGACGTCTTGCCGAGGAGTTCGTCGTGGCGATGGAACATGTCGTGGGTCCGCAGGAGCGGATCGGCACGGTGTGCATCGGTCCCGAGGACGATATGGAGGAGCGCCGCGCCGACATTGCGAAGGCGATTGCCGATGTCGATGCGGGACAGGGCGTGATCGTGCTGACCGACCTGTTCGGCGGCACGCCCAGCAACCTTGCCATCTCGCTGATGGAAACCGGGCGGATCGAGGTGATCGCGGGCATCAACCTGCCGATGCTGATCCGGCTGGGCGGTGCGCGCAAAGCAATGAAGGTCGCCGAAGCCGTCGCCGCCGCGCGCGAGGCGGGGCGCAAGTATATATCGGTCGCCAGCGAAGTGCTGGGCGAGGCGGCGGCGTGAGCGTCACCCGCACCGTCCAGATCACCAACCGCCGCGGCCTGCACGCGCGGGCCAGCGCGAAATTCGTGACGATGGCCGCCGCGCAGCCGATCGAAGTGAGCGTCGAAAAGGACGGATCGCGCGTCACCGGCACGTCGATCATGGGCCTGATGATGCTGGGCGCAGCCAAGGGCGACCATATCACGATCAGCGCGGCCGGTGACGGCGCGGAGGCCGTGGTGGGGCAATTGTGCCAGCTGGTCGAAGATCGGTTCGGCGAGGATTGACCGGGGCGGGCGGTCGCTTGACATTGCACGCCGTCATTCCCGCGTAGGCGGCAATCCATTGCCGCTGACGATTGCGATCTTGCCTCGACCGCGGCGTCTATGGATTCCCGCCTTCGCGGGAATGACGATCTCTGGCCGGCGGGGTGGGATTACGTCCCACAAATTTTTAGGGGTAGCCGCTCCCCCGGCCCGGCCATAGGCCGAACCCCATGACCATGCCGGCCAGACAGGGCATCGACACCCTGACCGAAAAGGAAAAGCAGACGCTGCGCCTGATCGTGCGCGGGCATGATGCGAAGTCGGTTGCGGTCACGCTGGGGCTGTCGGTCCATACCATCAACGAACGGCTGCGCGATGCGCGGCGCAAGCTGGCGGTGTCGAGCAGCCGCGAGGCGGCGCGGATGCTGCTGGCGGCGGAAGCCACCCCCGAAAATCTGGGGGACACAAGAACCGGGGACGACGCGCGGGGCGCGGCGAACGATGTGGAACCGGCGCCGGACGACGGCGCGGCAGCGGCACGTCGCCGGCTGCCGGTTCTGATCGGAGTGATGCTGATGACCCTAGCCCTTGGCCTGCTGGCCCTGACCCTGCTGCCCGGTACGACCCAGGCACCGCCGCCGTCCACGACGGTGCCGAGCGTGCCCGCCGCCGATGCCGCCCGCCAGTTCCTCGAACTGGTCGACCAGCAGCGCTGGCGTGACAGCTATGCCCGGTTCGGTGCGGCGTTCCGCAAGCTGAACAGCGAAGCGGTGTGGAGCGAGGTGTCGCAGCGCGTGCGCCCGCCGCTGGGCGCGGTCGTGTCGCGCTCGCTTATCGGGCAGGAGACGATCCCGGTGCCACCGGCCGGCGTCGAAATGCTGAAATTCCGCACCCGCTTTGCCATCGGCGGCGAGAAGATCGAGACGGTGACGCTCGATCAGGAAGGCGGCGACTGGAAGGTTGTCGGAGTGACGATCGAATAGTCGGGCAGATCGTCCGGCAGGGTCCAGCGCAGCGGCCAGTCATCGAAATCGGTCGCCGCGCGGATCGTGTCGCCGGCCAGCGCGAAGAAGGCATATTCGGGCGGATCGGGCCAGCCGAACCAGTCGCGGTCGCGGACGATCCAGCGTTCGTCGTCGACCTCCGCCACTACGAACACGTGGTCACCGAACCGGCCGAGGATCGGATGCCCCGCGATCGCGGCGACCTCCGCTGCGGCCGGCACACGCCAATGAACGTCGCGAAGGCGCGCACGGCGGAAGTATCGCTCGAAGCGCAGTTCGTCGCGCAGGCTCTGCCCGAACCCATCGGGGTCGAGCGAGGGTGGGGTACGCCCGAACAGCCAGTCGAATATGCGCAAGTCCTACCCCCGCAGCCGCCGCTCCTCCTCCAGCATATAATCGCGGGTCAGCGGCAGCGCGAGGCGGTTGCGGGTGAGTTGCACCTGGTAGTTGACCATGCCGCCATGGCGGAACGCCGCCGCCGCGCCGGCGAGGTAGAAGGTCCACATGCGATAGAATTTTTCGTCGTATAGCTCGACGATGGCGTCCTTCGCGGCGACGGTGCGGTCGTACCAGTGATCGATGGTCAGCGCGTAATGGACGCGCAGCACCTCGATATCGGTCGTGATCAGCTTGGTCCCTTCATAGCCGCGCACGATCTCGGACAGCGCCGGGTTGTAGCCGCCGGGGAAGATGTATTTCGTCGTGAAGGTGTCGGTGACGCCCGGCACACCCATCCGCCCGATGGTGTGGACCAGCATCACGCCATCGTCGGTGAGCAGTTCGCGGCACTTGCGGAAGAAGGTGGCGTATTGCGGCGGGCCGACATGCTCGAACATGCCGACCGACACGATCCGGTCGAACCGGCCGGTGACGTGGCGATAGTCGATCAGTTCGAACTTCACCTTGTCGGCGACGCCCGCTTCCTCGGCGCGGCGGCGGGCGACCTTGATCTGCTCTTCAGACAGGGTGACGCCCAGCACCTCCGCGCCGGTCTTTTCATGCAGGTACAGCGCCATCCCGCCCCAGCCGCAGCCGATGTCGAGCACGCGCATGCCGGGCTTCAGGGCGAGCTTGGCGGCGATATGCGCCTTCTTGTCCGACTGCGCCTGTTCGAGGCTGTTGGCGGGGTCGGTGAAATAGGCGCAGCTATATTGCAGGTCGGTGTCGAGGAAGAGCGCGTAGAGCCGGTCGGACAGGTCGTAGTGGTGCGCGACGTTGCGTTTCGACCGGCGGGCCATGTTCACCCGGTCGAGCCGGTGGCGCACCGCGTCGAACATCCGGATCGGCAGCGACGGCGCGAGCGAGCTGCCCCGGCCCCATGGGGTGTTGCCAGTCAGCAGCTCGACCAGATCGCGGATATCGCCGCGGTCGATGACCAGTTCGCCGTCCATGAACGCCTCGGCCGCGCCCAGTGCCGGATGACGGACGATGCGGCCGGCAACGCCGGGATGGGTGAAGCGGATCGCGACATCGGGAAAGGCCGGGTCGGCAGTGCCGAAGGTGACGGTGCGGCCATCGGCGTGGGTGAGCGAGAGCGTACCGCGGCGGACGGTACGGGCGAGGAACGTGTCGATCAGTGCCATGTCCCGAAACCAATATGCGCGGATTGTGGCAAGTGATGGGCGATGCAGCAAATCCTCCCCGGCACGGGGAGGATTGCGCCTGCGCTACGTTCCGCTACACCCCCGGCCCATGCTCTCCCGCCTGCGCGATCGCCCGTGGACCACCGCCCTGCTGATCGCCGTCGTGGCGCAGTTGCTGTTCATGTGGGGCCTTGGGCGACCGGGGAAGCTGTCGTTCGACGAGGTGCATTATGTGCCCGCCGCGCGTACGCTGCTGGCGTTGGCCTATCCCGCCAATACCGAACATCCGCTGGTGGCAAAGATGTTCATCGCCGCCGGCATCGCGCTGTTCGGCGATACGCCGTGGGGCTGGCGGATATTCGGCACGCTGGCCGGAACCGCGACCGTGCTGGGGGTCTTTGCCTGCCTGCAACTGTTGTTTCGGCGGGTGCCGGTGGCGGCGTTCGGCGCGGGGCTGGCGATGCTGAACCAGACGCTGCTGGTCGAGGCGCGGACGGCAATGCTGGAGGTGTATCTGGGCGCGTTCACCACGCTCGCCATCGCGGCGCTGTTGTGGTCGATGCGCGGGCGACCGACGTGGCGCCTTGCGCTATCGGCGGCGCTGTTCGGGCTGGCGGTGGGCGTGAAATGGGCGGCGGTCCCCTATGTCGCCGGCGCCGGGCTGTTGCTGGTGTGGGGCAAGAGCGACGGGCGCGATTACTGGCCGGGGCTGCCGCTGTTTCCGGCGCTGGCGCTGTTCGGGACGGTCAGCATCGGCACCTATTTCGCGACCTTTGCGCCGGCCTTCTTCTATACGCAAGACCCGCTGACGCTGGCACGGCTGATCCCGTTCCAGCTGGAAATGTACCAGCGGCAGACGCAGATCCTGGCCCCCCACCCCTATCAGTCGAGCTGGTGGAGCTGGCCGCTGCTGATCCGGCCGATCTGGTATTTCTACGAACCCGATAACGGCGTGCAGCGGGGTGTCTTGCTGCTGGGCAATCCGGCGATCATGTGGGGCGGGCTGGTCGCGGTGGCGGCGTGCCTGTGGGCCGGGCTGCGGCAGCGGTCGCGTGCGCTGCTGGGCGTCGGGCTGCTGTGGGTCGGGTCGTTGGCGGTGTGGGCGGTGATCCCGAAGTCGCTCGGCTTCTATTATTATTACCACCTGTCGAGCATCTGGCTGTGCCTCGCGCTGGCGGCAGGATTCCATGGCTGTGCCAGGGGGCGGTTCGCGCGGGCGCACGAATGGTTCGCGCTGCTGGTGCTGATGCTGTTCGTCTATTTCTACCCGATCATTTCCGCCGCGCCGCTCAGCGGGCCGCAGGCGTTCAACCGGTGGATGTGGTTCAATAGCTGGCGTTAGGCCGCCCGCTTCCGCCCGTACCGCCCCCAGGTAAAGCGCGACGACAGCGCGAAATTCCACACCGCGCCGACCGCGATTCCGGCCAGTGCCGGCAGCGCCCATGCATGCCCGCGCACATCGTACAGGAACGCCGCGACGCCGACATTGGCGACCGCGCCCACCGAACATACCGCGCAGAACGACACCCAGCCGTCGAGCAGCGCGCGTGCCCCCCGCAGCCGCCGGTCGCGATAGGTCAGCAGGTTGTTCAGGAAGAAGTTGAACGTCATCGCGGCGACCGTCGCGACGATCGTCGCCGCGATGAACCCTGCGCCCAGTTCCAGCCATAGCGCCAGCGCCGCCAGATGCACGATCGCGCCTGCCGCACCGATCGCGGAGAACATGACGAAGCGCACCGGCACCACCCGCCCGAACATCCGGTCGTACAGCGCGATCAGATATTCGAGCGCGACGACATGGTCGAGCTTGCTCTCCCCCACCGCGCGGGTGCGGAACACATAGGGCAATTCGGTGAAGTGCAGCGGCTGCGGTGCGGCGGTCAGGATGTCGAGCAGGATCTTGAACCCGATCCCCGACAGGCGCGGGACGATGCGGCGGACGACCTCCCCCCGAACCATGAAGAAGCCGCTCATCGGATCGGACAGATCGGCCTGCAACACGCGGCGCGACAGGCGGGTGGCGAGCGCCGACTTGGCAACGCGATCGGCATCCCACGCGCCGGTCCCGCCGCCGGCGACGAAGCGCGACCCGATCACCAGGTCGAGCGCCGGGTCGGCGATGAGCGCCGCCGCCATGCGCGGCAACAGCGTCTCGTCATGCTGCAGATCGCCGTCGATCACCGCGACCAGCGGCGCGGCGGTGGCGCACATCCCCTCGATACAGGCGCTCGACAGGCCGCGCCGGCCGATCCGCTGG
The DNA here is from genome assembly GCF_001421355.1 of Sphingomonas sp. Leaf9. Lineage (GTDB taxonomy): Bacteria > Pseudomonadota > Alphaproteobacteria > Sphingomonadales > Sphingomonadaceae > Sphingomonas. The sequence goes on from NZ_LMKC01000001.1 coordinate 686,685, forward strand.
ATCACGCGAATGCGCGGGTCCTCGCGGGCGATGGCGCGCGCGACGTCGGCGGTGCTGTCGGGGCTATCGTCGTCGACGAAGATCGCTTCCCACGCGATACCCGTCAGCGCCGCATCGAGCGCCGCGACCAGCAGCGGCACGTTGCCGCGCTCGTTGAACACGGGGACGACGATGGCGAGGGCGAGCGGGGCGATGGTCACAACCCTACCGTACCGCCGCGCAGGCGGGGGTCCAGCGCCGAAAAGGGTGTCGCTCGTGGCTCCGTATCCCCGCCTGCGCGGGGATACGGCAACGCGAGGGGATCACAACGCGGCCAGCACCGCGTTCGTCATGTCCTGCGTGGTCGCGGTCCCGCCCAGGTCGGGGGTGCGATGCCCGGCGACCAGCGCCGCCGTCACCGCCGCCTCGATCCGGTCGGCGGCGTCGGCTTGCTCCAGCGAATGGCGCAGCATCATCGCCGCCGACAGGATCGTCGCCAGCGGGTTCGCCTTCCCCTGCCCCGCGATATCGGGGGCGGAGCCGTGGATCGGTTCGTACAGGCCCTTCTTGTCCTGATTGATCGCGGCGGAGGGCAGCATGCCGATCGACCCGGCACACATGCTTGCCTGATCCGACAGGATATCGCCGAACAGGTTGCCGGTGACGATCACGTCGAACTGGCCCGGATTGCGCACCAGCTGCATCGCGGCATTGTCGACATACATATGGGTGAGTTGGACGTCGGGATAGTCGGCCGACACCTCGATCACGACATCGCGCCACAGCTGCGACGTCTCGAGCACGTTCGCCTTGTCGACCGAGCACAGCCGGTGGTTGCGGGTGCGCGCCGTGTCGAAGGCGACGCGGGCGATGCGGGCGACCTCCGCCTCGTCATAGCGCATCAGGTCATGGCCTTCGCGCAGGCCATCGGGCGTCGTGCCCCGGCCCTTTTCGCCGAAATACACGTCGCCGGTCAGCTCGCGCACGATCACCATGTCGATCGCGGCGGCAACTTCGGGACGGAGCGCCGACGCGTCCTCAAGGCCGGCGAACAGTTTTGCGGGACGCAGGTTGGCGAACAGGCCCAGCGCCTTGCGCAGGCCCAGGATCGCCTGTTCCGGGCGGTGTTCGCGCGCGACATTGTCGAACTCGGGATCGCCGACCGCGCCGAACAGGACGGCATCGGCGCGCTTGGCGAGGTCCAAGGTCGCGGGCGGCAGCGGATGACCGTGCGCGCGATAGGCCGCGCCGCCGACCGGCGCTTCCTCGAACGTCAGGTCGAGACCCAGCGCATCCAGCACCTGCCGCGCCGCTGCCACCACTTCCGGTCCGATCCCGTCGCCGGGCAGTATCGCGATCAAAGCCATCATATCATCCATCGTTCACGCACGAAGATTGCGTGGGGGAGCCTCTGCCCCAAGCGCCCGCCCTCACGCAACCGTCCTTTTCAATCGCTCGACCAGCCGCGTGCGCGCGGCGAGGATATCCTGTCCCTTCACCCCCAGCAGGTCGCGCGACAGGAAATGGCCCGACAGCGTGAGGCCATCGAACGCCGCCGCCCAGTCGGCCCGTCCCCCTTCGACCAGGAAGGCGGGCAGCGGCAGCAGCCGATGTTCGAGACCGACCGCCGCCGCGCGCGTCACCGCGCCGCCGCTCCTCGGGCTGACATGGGTCAGGTCATCGGTGACGCCGGTCGCGACACATTCGTCGAGCGACAGGCCAAACCCCAGTTCGGACAGGATCAGCAGCTCGGTGCGCACCAGCGCCCCCACCCAGTCGCTGGCCCCCGGCGCGACGGCGATTGCCGAGAACAGCCCGTCCAAGGCGGCATGGATGCGGGGATAGGGCTGCGCCTCGGGCAGCGCATAGGCGGTCAGCGCACACATCCAGTCGATCGCGGCGGCGGCGAGCGGTTCGGCGAACAGCGGCGCACGGCTCTCGATCAGCTCGACGGTCAGCGCCGCCAGCTGCGTATCGGTCCGCGCGCGCCAGTCGCCGCGGATCAGGTTGCCGGGTTGCAGGATCGGTCGGATCGCCCTGCTCCGCCCGCCCCGGACGTAACCGGGCTGGACGCCGGCATGTTCGGTCAGCGCCCGCACGACCGCGCCATGTTCGCCGTGCGCGCGGACGGACAGGAGGATCGCGGGGGCGGTCAGGTGCATGAGGTGGGTTTAGCAGTGTCACCGTCCGAATGCAGCGTATTGCGGTATCCGCCGGCTCAGCGCAGGATCTGGTCGATGCGGTACGGTGATGATACCGTCGTCCACAGCAGAAAGGACGCCCCTTGGAAGTACCCCCGGCCATCGAACAATGTATTTCCGGACATCAGGATGTCGTCGTCAGCGTTTCCGGAAAGCCGGCGCAGGTAGCAGCGTTTCGAACGGATGCGATCAAAAGCTACGCGGGTTGGACGACCAGCGGCATCGAGACACAGGGCGATGACTCCTCGCTGACGCTGCGAGGCAAGCCGGACACGCCATATGTCGCCGTCGCCACGCTGCAGGACAGCGCCAAGCTGCGGCTGATGCCGCTGCGCATCAACTTCCTCTGCGACAAGCGCTGATAACCGGCCTTATCGGCGCTTGGGTTCGGGCGAGTTTCCCGTTCCTACAGCGCCATGGCCATATCGGAATCGCGCGAGTTCCTTGCATCGGTGGTTAGGCGCGGGTCGACGCGGGCATATTCTACCCCCGCCGCACCCGCGCCACCAGCGGCCCGATCACCGGCCATTCCCGCGCCCGCTTCACTTGCGCCACGCCGCCGTCGAACGCCCGCAGTGCCTTCACCGTCGCGCGGTTGCCGAGCGTTCCGCGTAATAGCAGCAGGTCGACACAGGGCGTGCCGCCGGTCGCGAATTGGCGCTTGTGCTGGCCTTCCCCTTCGGTGAAGTCGAAGCGCAGCGCGGCCGGGTCGGCGAAGAGGGTGCGGAACGCCTCCAGATGCAGGACGCTGCCGGGCGACCATTCGCTCCAGCTGGGGTCGTGGCCGACATAATCGTAGCGGACATCGCCCTGCGCCATCGGGCAATAGAGGTAGGCGATCGGGCTGCCGCCGACGAACAGCAGCCAGCCGAATGCCTCACCCGCCGCACCCTTGCCCTGCATTTCGGCGCGGAACGCCATGGTGTCGGGCAGGCCGGCGCCGAGCAGCTTTTCCTGATAGGTATGCTGCGCGACCCGGCGGGCGATGCCGTGGAATTCGGCCAGTTCGGCGGGTGTGCGATAGGTGCGGACGTCGAGCGTGCCGTCATTCGCCTCGGCCAGCTTCTTCGCCTTGCGCTTCAGGCCCGAGCGCGCATTGCCCGACAGGCCGGCGAACCACGTGTCGAAGCCGATGGTCAGGTCGGCATGGTAACGGGTGTAGCGTTGCCGGACGAACGCGAAGCCACTGTCGGGGCGTACCGCGTCGAGCAACGGTTCGGGCAGCGAGGTTACCGACCAGCCATCGGCCCCCGGTGGCAACGGCGGCAGGATGGGTGACTCCCCCGACAGCACGTCGCGCAGTTCGAGCGGCACGCGCACCAGCCGGCGGCGGATCGAAAAGAGGGTCCGTGCGCCGATCTGGAACTTCAGCGGCCAGGGGACGGCAACGCTCATGCCGCGCGTTCCTCGACCCAGTTGGACCACAGCTGTTCGACCTGCCGCCGCCGCGTGCGCCATGCGCTGGCGGGCAGCGGGCGGTCGTCCTGCCCCAGCCGCAGCGGCGGACGGTCGCGGAAATGGGTGGTGGGCAGCGCCCCGGCCCGGTCGGCCAGCGTGCGGCACAGTGCCTCGAACCGGCGGACATGGACGCCGTTGGCGCGCGTCCCCTGCCGGTTGGCGAGTTCGAAGCCGTGGCTGACGACCGTGACCGCCGCATGGGCCTGCGCGGCGGCATGGGCCAGCGCGGCGCGCATCTCGGCCGCCGACAGCGCGCAGATCTGGAAATGGCGCCGACCGCCGCCGGGCATGGCGATGGTCGTCACCGGCAGCTCGATCAGGCCGCGATGCGCGACCGGCGCGATCAGGTCGGGCGACAGCGACATGGCGCTGGGCCACGGATGATGCGCGCCGTTGTGGCTGCTGTCATAGGCGAAGCCGAGCGCGGCCAGCGCGTCGATCGTCGTGTCGTTGGCGCTGTAGCTGCCGGCGCGGAACGCCACCGGATCGGGCGCGCCGCACGCGCGCAGCAGGTCGCGTGCCTCGCCCAGCATGTCCTGTTGTTGGTCGCGCGACAGGTCGACCAGTTCGAAGCTGCCATGCGCCCGCCCCCGGTCGCCCACCGCCGCCCCGTCCCAGTTAGGATGCAGGTGCAACTGCACCTCTTGGCCCGCCGACAGGATCGCCGCCACGGTCGGGGCGATCGCGCCCATGCCATAGAGGCGCGCGGGCAGTGGATCGACGAAGAAGCATGCCTTCAGCCCGTACGCGCGCAGCCGCTCCAGCTGCCACCTCACCCCGACCCCGGCGGGTTCGAGCGAGCGGGCGACGACGGCCGTTGCGGGCAGGTCCGCCGCATGGTGCCGCCACATCAATTCAGTGTCGATCGTCAGGAATACCGGCGTTGCCATGGGCGTGTCCTGCACGGGGTCGCGTAAACATCCCATAAAGCCGCGCCCGCTGCATCGCATATTTTGTACGTGGTGTACCGTTCTTCCGTTAACCACTGTCTCGCAGATGCAGTGCGTATTGTTACCGCTGCGTACCGAAAATTGCCTGTAAATTGCGGGAATTCGGGGGTCGACACGGGGAACAGGAGCCGCGAAGGCGTCGTTGGGCGCGGTAACTTTATCTCCGGAGGGCAAGATGATCGACGACGACATCGATCGCACCGACGCCATTTTCCTGGTCGCCCGCCACGGCCGCGCGGCACCGGACGTGGCCGGATCGCGCAGTACCCGCGCCTGCAACCGGGGCGACACCGGCGAGGCCCGGCGCTGGCAGGCGATCCGCAACTTTATCCAGCGGGGTATCCGGTAAGCACTGCGAACGGGAGCCGGTTGAGACACCGGCCTTATTCGGGCGACCCGGCCCAGTCGTTCCATTCGGCGATCGCCGCCGCCGTCTCGGCGCGCAGTCCGGCCAACGCCGCTTCCTCGACCGCCCGCAACAGCGCCGCGTGGCAGGTCGCGGCAACATCGATCCCCGCCGCCTGCGCCCGCGCCACCAGCGCCGGGTCGAGCGCGACCTCAACGGGCGTGGAAGAAGTCATAGACCCCCTGTGCCATCGCCTTGCTCACGCCGGGTGCCTTTTGCAGATCCTCGAGGCTGGCGTTGCGCACCGCGCGGGCGGTGCCGAAGTGCATCAATAGCGCCTTCTTCCGCGCCGGGCCGATGCCGGGCACGTCGTCCAATGGGCTGGCCCCGATCGCCTTCGACCGTTTGTCGCGGTGGGCACCGATGACGAAGCGGTGCACCTCGTCGCGCAGCCGCTGGAGATAGAACAGCACCGGCGAATTGACCGGCAGCATCAGTTCGCGCCCGTCCATCAGGTGGAACACCTCGCGCCCGTCGCGGCCGTGATGCGGCCCCTTCGCGACGCCGACCATGCAGACATCCTCGATGCCCAGATCCTCCAGCACCGCCTTCGCCGCGTTCAGCTGCCCCTTGCCGCCGTCGATCAGCACGAGGTCGGGCCAGCCATTGCCGTCGCGATCGGTTTCGCGATCCGGATTCTCCTCCTGCGCGCGGGCGAAGCGGCGGGTCAGCACCTCCTTCATCATCGCGAAGTCGTCGTTGGTCTGCGCCTGCTTGATGTTGAACTTGCGATACTGGCCCTTGCGGAACCCCTCCGGCCCGGCGACGACCATCGCGCCCAGGGCGTTGGTCCCCTGGATATGGCTGTTGTCGTACACCTCGATCCGGTCGGGCGGCCCCTCGAGTTCGAACAGATCGGCGACCTCGCGCAGCAGCTTGGCCTGGGTCGTGGACTCCGCGTTGCGGCGTTCCAGCGCCTCCTCGGCATTGCGCTTCGCCTGGTCGAGCAGGCGGCGGCGGACGCCGCGCTGTGGCACCGACAGCGCGACCTTGAACCCGGCGCGCTCGGCCATCGCCTCGGCCAGCACCTCGCTTTCCGCCAGATCGCGGTCGACGAAGACGTTGCGCGGTGGCGGCACCTCTTCGTAGAATTGCATCAGGAAGGCGGACATCACCTCCTCCTCCGGCACGTCGTTGGTATGCGCCGGGAAGAAGCTGCGATGGCCCCAATTCTGGCCACCACGGATGAAGAATGCCTGGATGCCGATCGTCCCCTCGCGGGCGGCCATGGCGAAGATATCGGCATCGCCGACGCCATCCGCATTGATCGCCTGAGACCCCTGAATGAAGGTCAGCGCCTTCAGCCGGTCGCGCAGGACGGCGGCCAGTTCGAAGTCCATATTCTCCGCCGCCGCCTGCATCTGCACGCCCAGCTTCGCCTGCACCTTGGTCGATTTGCCGCCAAGGAAATCCTTCGCATCGGCGATCAGCTCGGCATAGGCCGCCTGGTCGATCCGCCCGACACAGGGGGCCGAGCAGCGCTTGATCTGGTACAGCAGGCACGGCCGGTCGCGCGTCTTGAAGAAATTGTCGGTGCACGAGCGCAGCAGGAACAGCTTCTGCAGCGCGTTCAGCGTCTGCGTCACCGATCCGGCGCTGGCGAAGGGGCCGTAATAATTGCCCTTCGCCCGCCTTGCTCCGCGATGCTTCTGGATGCGCGGAAAGTCGTGGTCGGCGCGCAGCAGGATGAACGGAAACGACTTATCGTCGCGCAGCAGCACGTTGTAGGGCGGGCGATAGCGCTTGATGAGCTGCGCTTCGAGCAGCAGCGCCTCCGCCTCGTTATTGGTCGTGACGATGGTCATGCTGCGGGTCTGCGCGACCATGCGCTGCAACCGCTTGGTCAGGCGCGACACCTGCGTATAGTTCGCCACGCGGTTTTTCAGCGCGCGCGCCTTGCCGACATACAGCACTTCGCCGCGCGCATCCTGCATCCGGTACACGCCCGGCCGCGCGGGCAGCGTCGCCAGCACGTTGCGGATCGCGGCAACACCGGCGTCGATGTCCGGCGCGTCCGACCCGCGCACGGTGAAGCTGGCCTTGTCCTCGTGGAAGCGATTGGGGGCGTTGGGGGTTTCCGACATTCCCGCCGATTTAGGGAGCGCGGCCCGCGAGCGCCAGCGTCATGCCGCCGCCGCGGTACGACCCCGGCTCTTGGCGCGGTACATCAGCAGGTCGGCCCGCTGGATCACATCGTCGATCGAGCGGTCGCCGGGTTCGATCGGCGCCGCGCCGATGCTGAGCGTCCATGCCGGCAGCCCCGCCTCCCCGCGACCGGCGCAGCGGCGCAACCGTTCGGCGGCCTGTGCCGGATCGTCGGCACGGGTGATGACAAGGAATTCGTCGCCGCCCAGCCGCGCGACGAAATCGCCGCCGACGCTGCGTTGCAGAGCCGTCGCGATCGCCACCAGCACCCGGTCACCCACCGCATGGCCGTGGCGGTCGTTGATCGCCTTGAACCGGTCGACATCGATCAGCAGCGCCACCCGCCCCGGCACCAGCAGTTCGGCCGCGCCCGCCGCCAGCGCGGCACGGTTCCCCACGCCGGTCAGCGGATCGCGCAGCGCCATCTGGCGCAATTGCTGTTGCGATCGCAGCCCGGGGATCGACAGCAGCGACAGGTTGGCGATGCCCATCAGCATCTGATCGGCCAGCATCGGGACCAGCGCGATGTAATGCACCGCCCGGGCCGACAGGAACTCGCCGATCGCCGCCGCCACATAGCAGGGCACATAGACCAGCAGCGCGACCCCGGCGAACCGGCGCATCGTCCGCGTGCCGTCATCGGCGCGGCTGACCAGCAACGGCCAGCAGAACAGGAAACTGGCAAACCCCAGCCCGAGCGACAGCAATATCCGCGCCGTCATCGCCCCCGCTGCACCGGGAAGCCCCATCGCGATTGCCGGCACGATCGCCACGCCGGCAACGACGCCGAGCATCCAGCGCTTCAGCGGCACCTGTCCATCGAAGGCACGAATACCGGCGAGGATGAACGCGATCGACAACGCCAGCAGGCCGTTGAGCGGCCCCGCCGCCCAGGGCGACAGCGGCTCCCCGGCCGCTTCATAGCCGAGCAGAACCGCGCTGTAGCTGCCGGTCGCGGCCGCCCACCACCACATATACGGCGTCCGTTGCCGCCACCCGGCCGCCGCGAACACCAGCGCGAACGCGGTGCTGGCGAGCAAACTGCACAGGCGCAGCGTGGAAAGGTCGGGCAGGTCGAACATTCCGGGCGAGCTTACCGGTCGAGCGTTAACGGCTTGTAACGCGACGAAATCTACCCCGCCCGTGCCGCTTCGATGATGCGCAGGCCACGTACTGCGTCGACCGGATCGACCGGTACCTCGCCTTCGCCCCGGATCGCATCGCGCATCGCCCGGTAGAACCCGCGCCAGTCGCCCGTTTCCGACCGCACCGGACGCGCAGCACCCTCGGCATCGGTCAGCAGGCCCCACTGATGATCGGGTTCGATGCCATAGCCGCTGTCGGTCGGCATTCCGCCGGCACGCAGCACCGCCTCCTGCGGATCGATGCCATGTTTGACGAAGCTGCCCCTGGTCCCGTGCAGGGCGAAGCGCGGGCGGGGGGCGGCGACCAGCGAGGCGGAACCGATGGTGACGCGGCGCGCGCCATAGCGCAGCACCACCTCGAAATAATCGTCGACGCCGGCGCCGTCGCGCTGCGTCGTCACGTCGCCCGCGACCGCATCGGGCATGCCGAACAGGCGGATCGCCTGATCGATCATATGGGGGCTGAGGTCGCTCAGCAGTCCGCTGCCCGGCCCGCCCTCCTCGCGCCAGCCTGGCTTGATCGCGGGGCGGAACCGGTCCCAGCGCAGCTCGGCCAGCTGCACCTCGCCCAGCGCATCCTCGCGCAGCAACCGTTCGACGGTCAAGAAATCGCTGTCCCAGCGACGATTGTGGAACACACTGAGCAACCGCCCCGCCCCGCGCGCCAACTGCACCAGCGCGACGGCATCGGCGTCGTCGGTGGCCAGCGGCTTGTCGACCACGACATGCCGCCCGGCGGCCAGCGCCGCCTGCGCCAGCGGGGCGTGGCTGTCGTTGGGCGTGGCGACGACGATCAGGTCGAGGCTGTCGTCGTCGATCAGCGCCATCGGATCGGCGTGGCGCACGGCACCGGGAAAGCGATCGGTCGGGCGCGAGGTGGCGATCGCCGCCAGCTCCATCCCCTCGACGGTCGCAATCAGCGGCGCGTGGAACGACGCGCCGGCAAGGCCGAACCCGATCAAGCCGACGCGCACCATGTCAGTTTAGCTTCGCGAGTTCGGCAGCGACCTTCGCGACCTGTTCATCGGTGACCTTGCCCTGGGCATAGGGCTGGACCTGCTTCAGGCTCATCCCCTTGAACATCGGGTAGGATTCGTGTGCCAGCATGCCCGGAAACTGCGCGTCGAGGATCGCCTTCCCCTTCGGATTGGCAGCGATGGCTTCGATGCTGCTGTCGATGGTCAGCTTGGCGGTGGCCGACGCCGGGGCCGGCGCGGTCTGGGCCGAGGCGGCCAGCGGCGTCGCCAGCAACGCGGCGGCGGTGAACAGGAACTTCATGGCAATCCCTCCATGGGCTTGGTCGCCCGCACAAGGACTTAGCGCCCCGCCCGGCCGCCGCCAAGCGGGGCGCGGGGGTCAACCCGCTCGCTTCGTCCAGCCATGCATGTCCATCCAGCGGACGAACGCGTCGAACCACCCGGTGCTGGTCGTCGGCTTCGGATACATGCCGAACCCGTGCCCGCCCTGTTCGTACAGGTGGAATTCGACCGGACGCTTCGCCGTCTTCCACGATTCGATCAGGCCGAACCCGCTATTCGCAAAGAACGGATCGTCGGCCGCGATCGCGACGAACAGCGGCGGCGCGTCGGTGGGCACCGGCCCCATCGCGGCGAGCGGGCCGTACACGTCGCCGATGAACGCGGGCTTCGCGGGGCCGTTCGACAGGGTGGTCGCCATGGTCAGCATCGCGCCGGCCGAAAAGCCGATCATGCCGATGCGGTTCGGATCGACCTTCCATTCGCCCGAGCGCGACCGGATCAGCGCGAAGGCGGCATTGGCATCGGCGATCTGCGGGGCGAGCATGTTGCCGGCAGCCCCCGGCGCTGGACGCGGGCGGGGTGCGGTGCCGGAAAACATCTCGCGCATCGACGTTTCGAACCCGGCCATGTCAGCCGGCGTCTGGTTCAGGCGATATTTCAGCACGAAGGCGGCGACGCCGCGCTCGGCCAGCGCCTTGGCCACGTCCCAGCCTTCGTTCGACATCGACAGCGTACGAAAGCCCCCGCCGGGCGCGACGATCACCGCCGTGCCGGTGGCCTTGGCCGGATCGGGCAGGAACGGGGTCAGCGTCGCATCGGTCACGTTGCGGGTGAAGCTGCTGCCATATTGCCGGTGCCACGATTCCTTCGCGGTCGCGCCGGGCAGCGTCCCGGTGTTCAGCGGGATGGCATTGGGCTGGGCCGGGGCTGCCATCGGCTCCATCCTGTCGCTCTGCGCCAGTGCCGGCGTGGCAATCGATACCAGTGCCGCGCCGATCGCCCAGCCAAGCGTACGCCGCCCGTGAAATGCTCGCATAAACCCTCTCCCTGTTATTATCGGGCGAGTATCCTCACGGCTCGGGGCGTTGTCCAACGATTCTTGTTAGCGGTAACGGTTATCATGGAGACGCGTATCCCCGCACAGGCGGGGACACGGTTTCAAGAAACTTACCCCTGCGCGAACAGCTTGGTGCCGACCACGCCGACGACGATCAGCACCATGAAGCCCGCCTGCACCGGCGCGATTTTTTCCCCGAACAGCATCGCGCCGCCGATGATGACCCCGACCGCGCCGAGGCCGGTCCACACCGCATAGGCGGTGCCGGCCGGAATGCCGCGCATCGCCAGCGCCAGCAGCCCCATATTTACGAACGACAAGGTGATCGGCACGGCGGACGCGGCCAGCGTCCCCTGCCCCGCCGCCCATTTCAGGCTCAGCGCCCAGATAATCTCACACACGACCGCAACCGCGAGAATGGCCCATGCCATATCGCTTACTCCATTTGCGGGCTCGGAAAGGAAACGGGCACGGCCGGAAACCCGAAAGAGGCCGTGCGAAAGGGTTCAGTCCAGCGGTGGACCAAAGCGATTGGGTCCGGGATCGCTCGGTCGGCACAGTTGCACGACCAGCACGGCCAATGTCGTCAGATAGACGACGTTGTTGCCGAACAGCAGCAGGAACGCGCCGGTATCCGGCACCATGTCCCGCTGCCCGAACTGATCGAAGACCAGCCAGAACGCGATCAACCCGATGCCGAGAAACGGCACCGGCAACAGCCCGACCCAGCCGGGCCGCCCGGAATCATGCAGCCTGCGGACGACCGATGCCGCCAGCAGCAGCAACGAGAACAGGGTAACGATGGCGACGCCGGGGATGAACCAGCGCATCGGCTCCAGCATCAACGTCGGCGGGACCGGTCCATCGATCTGCATTGAATAATAGCCGGGGCCGGCGGTCACCGTGGTCCGATCCGGATTTGCTTCCGCAAAAGCCGCCATGTTGCGGGCGATGCCAAGGAACATCGGAATACCGACGATCATCCCGGCGATCATGTTGGCGACCATGACGCAGGCGACCCACGGCCAAAACAACCCGCGCGGCTCGCGACCGGACCACCGCGTCAGCCGCTGGAGCTGAAACCACGGGGTCCGGTGCGGTGGCATCAGTTCAGGCGGCTACCACCCAGACCGGCAATGGTCCGGTCGACCAGCGCGCGGTCGGCTTCACCCGACAGGTGCGTCGAGATCAGCGCGCTCGCAGCCTTCGCAGCGGCATCGGCGGCGGTCGCGCGGACCTCGGCAATGGCGGCGCGTTCGGCGGCGGCGATCTTGTCGGTCGCCATCTTGGCACGACGCTGGGTCAGTTCGGCGGCGTCGGCCTCGGCCTTCACCAGCAGCGCCTGCGCCTCGGCTTCGGCATGGGCGACCATCTCGGCGGCCTGCGCCTCGATCCCGGCGATCTTCGACGTATATTCGTCGCGCAGCGCTTCGGCTTCGGCGCGCAGGGTGCGCGCTTCGTCGAGGCGGGTGCGGATCGCAGCGATCTGACCGTCGAGCAGGCGGCCGATCACGGCGGGCACGCCCTTCACGACCAGCACCAGCAAGAACAGCAGCATCGCCGCGCTGACCCATGCCGTGGCGTTCAGGCCCAGCGCGGTGGGATCGGCGTGCGCCGTTCCGGTGGTGCTGCCGTGCGAACCCTCGACGGCTTCGGTCCCGGTCTTGGCCAGGCCCTCTTCGTGGATCGCTTCGTTCAGCGTGGGGCTGCTGTGCGCGACGTTCGGATTAGCCATGGAGCACCGCCTTCACCGCGCCCTGCGCGTCCTGTTCGCTGACCCGCACGCCTGACACGCGCTCGACGATCGCCTGTGCCGCCTCGGCGGCGACGTGTTCGACCTGCGCCATTGCCGCGCCACGCTGGGCAGCGATATCGGCTTCGGCCTGCGCGACGCGGGCCTGCATGTCGGCATTGGCCGCGGCCAGCCGTTCGGCGGCCGCCGCCGCACCCTTTGCACGGGCTTCGGCCAACAGCTTCTGCGCAGCCTCGCGGCTGGCATTTTCGCGGGCACGCCATGCCGCTTCGGTCGCATCCGCCGCACCGCGCGCCTGTTCGGCGGCGGCGAGGTCGGCGGCGATGCCCTGGTCACGCTGGTCGACCGTGCCCTGCACCTTGGGCACCATGCCGAGGCCCACGACGAGGAACACGATGCCGAAGGTCAGCACCAGCCAGAAGACCTGCGACCCCCAGGTCGCGGCGAGCTGCTCGATTTGCGGCATGAAACGTCCCGTATTGGTCTGGTCGACCGGGCGCCATCGCCCGGTCGAAACCGGTCCGTCATCCGGACCGGGAGTCCGGCGCAGGGCTAACCCCCGCGCCGGGCGTCACGCATGTTACGCGACGAAGATCAGCAGCACGGCGACGACGAACGCCAGCAGGCCGAGAAGTTCGGCGGCGGCGAAGCCGATGAACATGTTGCCCTGCTGGCCGGCCGCTGCCGACGGGTTGCGCAGTGCGCCCTGCAGGAAGGCGGCGAAGACGTTGCCCACGCCGAGTGCGGCGAGGCCGGCACCGATAGCTGCGAGACCGGCGCCGAGGAACTTGATGGCGTCTGCTTCCATGTCGAAAACTCCCTTGGAAAAATCTTGTATGTTGGTTGGATCAGTGATGGTCGTGCAGGTGCACGGCATCGTTGATGTAGAGCGAGGTCAGCAGCGCGAAGACATAGGCCTGCACGCCGGCGACCAGCATTTCGAGGGCCGACACGCCGACCATCAGCGCGAAGCTGGGCACGCTGACCAGCACGCCGATGCCGGCACCGGTCGCGGTTGAATTGATGATGAAGCCCGCCAGCACCTTCAGCAAGATGTGCCCGGCGGTCATCGCCACGAACAGTCGCAGCGCGAGGCTGAACGGGCGGACCATGAACGACACGAACTCGATCGGCGCGACCAGCAGCAGCACCGGGATCGGCGTGCCCTTCGGCGCGAACAGGCTGAAGAAGCGCAGGCCATGCTTGAACAGGCCGACGACCAGCACGATCGAGAAGCTGGCGATGGCGAGGACACCGGTCACCGTGAAGTGGCTGGTGACGGTGAACGGGTGCAGCCCGACCAGGCCGAAGGGCAGCAGGCCGACGACGTTCGCGAACAGGATGAACATGAACAGCGAGAAGACGTAGGGCAGGTACTTGCGCCCTTCATGCCCGATGTTCGCGGCGAGCAGCTTGTCGATGAAGCCGGTGAAGCCCTCGACCGCCATCTGCCAGCGACCGGGCACCTGCTGCTGCTTCATGCCGCCGATCATGAACACGAACAGCGCGACCGCCGCGACGATCATCCACAGCGCCGAATTGGTGAACGGCAGGACGTGATCGCCCAGGGGAATGTTGAAGATCGTCTGCACCTCGAACTGGTGCATCGGATCGATCTTGCCTGCCTGCGCCACGTCGCTTCGCCCCGATATGCCAAGGCGCCCGAGGACTGTCAGTCCGGACGCCGGTTCGAAATCCTGATGATATTCCTGAACGCACTGGCAATTCCAAGGAACAGCAGCACGAGCAGAAGCCATGGCGAGGTGCCGAGCAGATAGTCGAGGGTTCCCCCGATCACCGCCCCCCCGACCATCCCGCCGACCAGTTCAGCCAGCACGCGATTGCCGAGGCGGTAGTTTTTCTCCCCCGCTTCGTCGCGCGCCTGACCGGATCGGATCGCCTCGTCCGCCTTTGCCCGTCGCAATCGCTCATCGAGCGAGGTGATCCGGGCATCTTCGGGCAAGGGGTCTAGTCCGGGCTCGTTCTCCGCCATCATCCCCTCCCACGACCAGTCGGTCGGGCCGGATATGCGCCGGATGGCGAGCCCGCCAAGGCAGGCGCGCTTTAGGAAGGTGACGGTTTCGAGTCAACCTTGGCGTTCGCGTGGAAACCTTTCCGGAGGATGAACGGGGTGTGGCGGGAGGTCCGCAATCGTAGAGACCCACTCTACGAATGCGGCATACTTCCCGGCGAACCCGGATCAGTGGATCCCAGCAGAGCCCCTTGCAGGCCTTGCTGGAGAAACCACTATGCTATTCCAAATCGTCCACATTGCTATCGAAGCTGGCTGGGCAATGCTGGCGTTGTCAGACACCATTTTGTGGATCGTCCGACTGATCGAACTGGCAAAACTGGCGCCCACAAGCCGTCAGCGAAAGTTAAAGACCCCGGCCGCTGGCACGACCGGGGTCTGGAGGTGTATCACTGAACCCTGATACCGCCTGATAGATATAGCGCATGATACGCTAATTTTTCAACTCTCACACGCAGCGCGGGTCACGCTCCGGCGGGCCATTGCCGCGGGTTTCCCAGCCGCCGCCCGGCGTCTTGTACTTCTCGCCCGGCTTGGTTTGCGCGATCAGGTTGCAGCCCGATACGAACGCGAACTGCTCGACCGTCGCGCCCGACTGTGCACCGCGGGTGTAGGCGGCCTTGCGCTGGATGTTGATGTTGGCGACCAGCGACCGAAGCTCGGGCGTGCCGCCGCCGACGACGCCCAGATAGCCGTCGGGCTGTTCGCCCACCTGCCCCGCCGCGCGGGCGGCCTGATAGGCCGGGTCGCGTTGCGCCCATGCGGTGCCGGCAATCCCGGCGACCGCGACGAAGGCGGCTGCGGCGAGACCGTATTTGACATATGCGTGCATGGTCAGAAAATCCCTGGGTTATCCTGGATGAGCGTCTTCGCCTCCCCATCGAGGCGATACACCACTTCCTGCGTGATGTTGATGTTCAGGTTGATGACGATCGGCTTGTCCGGCGCGGCCACGTTGACGCAGCCGCCGGCGAGGCACGCGGTGCCACCGATCATCAAGGCTCTGAACATCGTCACGCTGTCGTTCATGGCACAGTCTCGCTTTCGGAGGGCTGAATGGTGGTGTCGAGCGGCGCCGGTGGCAAGCCCTGTTCGCGGCGACGCTGTTCGGCCTGGAGCGCGGGCAGGTTGCGTTCGATCAGCCGTTTGGGGTCGTAGTAATTCTGTACCGAATCGATCAGCTGGCGGAAGGGTGCCTTGATCCGCACGTTGAAGACCAGCGGCAGGCTGGCAAGGCGACGGATCAGGAAATTACTGTACGTCCCCTTGCCCTGGCTGACCCCGGCAAAACGGATCGCGGTCAGCATCTCACCGGCCAGCGGGCCGTCCAGCTCGATCGTCAGGCGGCGATAGTTCATCGATTTCAGCGCCTGGAACGCCAGATTGCCCCAGAAGCCGACATCCTCCTTCGACACCTCCCCCACATAGGACAGGTTGCCGCCACCGCGCGATTGCAGCTTGCCGCCCTCGATGCGGCCGCCATTGGCGTCGAAGATCATCGGCAGCACGCCGTCGAACACGCCCGACGCGTTCAGATTGTCGAATTCGAACTGCTGCAGGAACAGCCCGCCATCGACCCCGGTCACGCGGAAGGTCATGCGCCGTTCGACATCCTCGGCGAAATCAAGAATCGTCGGCTCCAGCACCATTTCGCCGCCGCCCAGCGGCCAGCGCCCGCCTTCGATCTGGACGCGCATCCCTTCGATCAGGCGATAACGGACCACGCCGTCGGTCACCGCGATGCCCGGATTGACCTCCGCGATCGTCGCGACCTGTCCAGGTGCCGTGACGAGGCCGAGCAGGTCAGTGAAGCGGATCTCGCCCGCCAGCCCGTTCACCGGACCGAACGCGGCGGCAAGATCGGTGTCGGCGGTGCGGAAGGTGCCGGTCGAGGTGACGCCATCGGGGCTCCACGCGATATCGCCGCGGCCCGAAACGGTGCCCTTCACATCGGCGACGACACCGAAGGTCAGGCGAGTCAGCTCGTTCGGCTGGAACGAATCGCCAAAGGTGATGCCGGGCACCGCCAGCACCGCATTGCCGCGTCCGGTGGCAAGGTCGTGGACGATGGTGACGTCGGTCACCTTCGCCCCCTTGGCCGGGTGTTTCAGCGTACCGCCGGCGCGAATGTCGTTGCCGCTCAGGGTCAGCTTGAAATCGTCGCTGCGCAGCGGTTCGAATCGTGGCTGCGGATCGGCGTCGCGCACCCCGACATCGCCGTCGAGCGAAAGGACGCCACCGGCCAGTTTCCAGTCGCCAGCGGCGTCGCGAATCAGCAGCGGGACGTTGCCGATCTGCCCCTCGCCCCGTTCAAATTTCCCCGCGACCACGCCGTTCGCGACGCGGCCGGTCAGCGTGCCGAGGTCGAGGACGCTGATGCGGTCGGGGCTGCCCAGCCGGGTCTTCACATCGGTAAGCGCGAAGCCGAGGTCGCCAAGGCCGAAGCGTCCGCCGCCAGCCGCCAGCGTGACCGGGGTGCCGCCCAGCGTGCCGGTCAGCCGGGTCGCGCCGGTCGACACCCCGCCGCCAATTCGCCCACCCGCCAGCCGGACCATGCCACCGTCCGCCGCGCACAGCCGCAGCCGTGCCGGATCGAGCGTCAGCGCCGATACGCGCAGCCGGTCGAAGGCGACGGGCACGCAGCCGGTATTCACCACGAGCCGTCCGCCGCCGTCCCAGCGCGCATCGATCGGAAGTGCAAAGCGGTCGATCCGGCCGCCGCTGAACGGTCCCGACAGTTCGACGCGGGTTTCGATGCGGGTCGCGCCATCGGCGGCGGTGCGGAAGCGTACCGGGGACAGCGCCAGCCGGGCATCGCCCGCCGCATAGGGGGCGATCGTCGCGGTGCCATTGACCGGGGCACCGGGTGCTGCCTGCGACAGGCGCACGCTGGCGACCGGCAGCCCGCCGCCGCCCATCGCCAGCGTACCGTTCAGCGCCACGCCCTTGCCCGAGACCCAACGTACCGGCCCATCGCGCAGCGTCGCGCGCGCACCGCTGGCCGCGACGAACGCCAGCCGGTCGATCCGCGCGGCGAGCGGGCGGGCGGCGACGTCCGCCGACACATCGAAGCGTTGCAGCGCCCGGCCCGCCGCGCGGGTCGCCGCGATCGCCAGCGGTGCGACCGGGGTTCCGGCGGCGGCCTGCGCGCCGCCCGCGATGCGGGCCACCATCGCGGGGGCAAGGCGTGCGCCACGCGCGCCGATCCGCCCGTCGAACGCGGGCACGCCGTCCACCGCATAGCGTCCGGCGATCGACAGCCCCTGCCCGGCCAGCTGCGGCAGCACGAAATCGCCCGATGCCAGGTCGATCGCACCGGTCGTTCCCTTGGCTCCTCCATCGAACCCGATCGTGCCCGACAGCGCGGCGACCTGCGTGCGGGGAGCGACGATTCGATCGGCCGCAACCTCTGCCCGCCCGCGCCACCGGTCGAAGCCGGGTGAGAGCGTCGCTTCCGCCCGCATCGCCGGCCCGGCCAGCCGCACATCGCCGCACGCCGCCGCCTGGGCGCGGATCGGGCCGGTGAATGACGGGCCGGTGCGTGCGGTGCGCAGCGACAGGTTCGCCGCCAGCCGATCGATGCCGCAGCCGTTCAGCGCCAGCCGTTCGGATACCGCCGCCAGTTGCCCGGTAAACCCGTCCGCCAGATTGCCGCGCCCGGCGAGCTTCGCACCGATGACGCCGTACGGCGTGGTCAGGCGGATGCGGCCATCGTCGACGCCCACATCGAAATCGGGCAGTGCAAACGGCTTGCCGGAGGGCGGCGGCAGCAGCTTGTCGATCTGCCCGAACGAAACCGTCCCGTCCGGCCGCAGGGTGGCGCGCAGCCGCGCCTGTCCGACGCGCGCGCCGGTGACCTTCGCCCCGTTCAGCGACACATCGGTATCGATCTCGATCCAGTCGGCGATCAGGTCGGGCGCCTTCGGATCGCCCAGCACCACACCGACCAGCCGCTGTCGGCCCAGCCCGATCTGTGCGATGCGATACCGCGCGGCGATCCCGCGCTTTTCCAGTTCGCGACGGACCAGATTGTCGGCGATCGGCTTGCGCTGCGTCCAAACCAGCCCGGCAAGCAGCAGCACGATGCCGCTGACGACCAGCAGCACCTGCGCGAACCGCCGGCGCTTGCGGCCCCGGCGACGCGGCGACGCCACGGTCTCCACCGCCTGCTCGTCGTCACCGCCCAGACCACTCACTCCGCTGTTCAGTCCCGTTCGTCGCGCCTCACGCCGCCGGGGTCAAGCGCGAGAGGCGGCAAACGGTTCCGGCAGCGCAACGGAACTTGTCTCAGCCAGCGGGTCGCCGCGGCACCATCGCCGCCTTGCGCCGGTCCTGCCAACCCTGGGCCGCGTCGGCCATCGGCGGCCGAATACAGGCCTCCAGCTCCGCCGCGGTGCGGATCGTCGGCACGCAGGCGAGATAGGCCCGACAGACCGCGGCATCGAACAGCGGGTCGCCGCTGGACGGTTTCAGCGCGCAGCGGGTGGGCCCGACCAGCCACGCCCGCTTCGTCACGATCCGGAAATTGCGCTGGCGTTCGCCCGCCACGACGATCTCGTCGCTTGGTGGTGGCGGGACCGGCGCGGCCTGTGCTAGCAACGCGGCGACGAGGAGCGCCAGCATCACCGCCCCAGCCGCCGGACGACACGGATGCCGACATTATCGATGCCCGGATTGGTGTCGGAAAAGATCTGGCGATGGCTGAAATGCTCCCATGCCAGTTCGACCGCCCAGCGCCGGTCGACCCGCACGCCGATCGAGGCATTGGGATTGAACAGGATTTTCGACCCGAACGAGGTCCGCCGGCGATAGATGTCGTAGCGCCGCCATGCCTCGTCGTTGGAAATCCCCGGCTGGAACGGATCGGGCGTAAAGCTGTAGCCGTCGATGACCGTCGCGCCGATCCCGACCTGCCCATAGACCCGGCCGCGCAGGATATGCTGGCGCCATTCCGCGCCGATGCTGAAGAAACTGGTGCGCCCGGCGGTATTGATCTGCGCCTTGGCGGTCAGGCGGGGCTTGAGCAGGATGCGCAGGGGTGCGGTGCGATAGGCGATCTGCACGTCGACCGTGCCGTTCTCTTCGAACCCCTCATAGATTTGGCCGTCCGGCAGCTTGGGCAGGTCGAAAATCAGCTTGCCGCCGAGCGGATGGAAATCGGTGCCGTGATGCAGCACGCCGATGGCGACCTCCGCTGCCTCGCGCGGCGGTGCCATCCGCTCCTGTGCCATCGCCGTTGTGGAGGCGAGCGCCAACACTGCGCCCAGGACGCCCTTTTCCAACCGAATCATGTGAAACCCTTCCCACAAACGGCAGTCGCTTCGCCGTGACCAATGTCGTATCATCGACAATAATTGCTGTAAAACAGAAAGTATGTTGTGTCTGACGGATATTCGTTGCCGCCGAAAAAAGCGCGGACCAGCCGCAGGGTCGGTATGCTGTTCCTCGTCATCGCAGCATTGCTGGGGGTGATGACGATCGTCGCAGCGGCGGCACCGGGACCCTATCTGAACTGCGGTGGGGAACAGCGGTGTCGCAGCGGTGCGGATGCGGCGAACCTGCTGCCCGACGAAACGCTTGCCCGATTGAAGCGCGACACCAAGTCACGCGGCCAATTCGACAGATGGGTAGCGGAGCCGGGCGTCCGCGTCGGCTTGGCAGCGATCGTGCTGCTGGAATCGGGGCCGATGGCGGTCCTGTTCCTTGCCGTCGGGATGGCGCTGCGCCGCCTTGGGCAGCAGCGGCACCATGCACTGGCCGAGGCGCTGCCGTGGCTACGCCGCGCCTCCCGCGCTGCGATCACCCTGGCGGTCGCGCGGATCGTGTGTCCCGTCTTGCAGGCCGGACTGCTCTACAATGGGGTGGGTGGTTCCACCGCATTGTCCAACCCGATCCAGGTGGATACCGCGTTCCTGCTCCTGCTGCTGGCCTTCGCCGCCTATGCCACGATCTGGGCATTGGAGGCTGGCATCCGGGCGGAGCGCGAGCTGGCCGATTTCGTCTGATGCCGGTAATCGTCAATCTCGACGTGATGCTGGCGCGGCGGAAAGTGCGGTCGAAGGAGCTGGCCGAGGCGATCGGCATCACCGAATCGAACCTGTCGCTGCTGAAATCGGGCAAGGTGAAGGGGGTCCGCTTCGCCACGCTGGCTGCGATCTGCCGCTATCTCGACTGCACGCCGGGCGACATTCTCGACTACACCCCGTCCGACGACGACCTGAAGCCGGGGGGCGAGGATTGAGCCGCCCCCTCGCCCCGCCGCGCGCGATCCGCTAGGCGGGTGGCCATGACCACGCCCGAGACCGATGGCACCGGCCACCGTGCCCGCCTGCGCGGGCGGTTGCTGGAGCATGGCGGCGCGGCGCTGCTCGACCATGAGCTGGTCGAATATCTCCTGACGCTGGCAATTCCGCGCCGTGATACGAAGCCGCTGGCCAAGACGCTGCTCCACGAATTCGGCGGGATCGGCGGGCTGCTGTCGGCCGATCCTCTGGCGCTGGGCAAGGTGTCGGGCATGGGCGACAGCGCGGTGGCGGCGATCCGCATCGCGCAGGCCGCCGCGACGCGGATGCTGCAGGCGCAGGTGACCGAGCGGCCGGTGCTGTCGAACTGGCAGGCGCTGCTCGACTATCTCCATGCCGACATGGCGCATCAGGCGGTCGAGCGGATTCGGGTGTTGCACCTCAACAGCCGCAACCTGCTGATCCGCGACGAACTGGTGGCGGAGGGGACGATCGACGAAGCACCGATCTATACCCGCGAGGTGATCCGCCGTGCGCTCGACCTCGGCTCCGCCGCGCTGATTCTGGTCCATAATCATCCGAGCGGCGATCACAGCCCCAGCCGGGCCGATATCGACCTGACCCGCACCATCGCCGCCGCCGCCAAACCGCTGGGCATCACCGTCCATGACCACCTCATCATCGGCGCGAAGGGGCATACGAGCCTGCGTGCCCAGGGAATGTTCTGAATGCTTACCGAAAAGCAGAAGATGATCGCTGGCGAGCTGTACCATGCCGGCGATGCCGAACTGGTCGCCGATGTCGCACGGGCGGCGGCGTGGATGGACCGCTACAATGCCCGCATCGCGCTCGACCGCGACGAACAGCGCGGTCTGCTGCGCGAGATCATGGCCGGGGTCGGCAGGGACGTCGTGATCCGTCCGCCGTTCCATATCGACTATGGCTATAACATCACCCTCGGCGACGAAGTGTTCATGAACTATGGCTGCGTCATCCTCGACGTGTGTGCCGTGACCATCGGCGACAAGACGCAGATCGGGCCGGGCGTGCAGATCCTTGCCGCCGACCATCCGCGCGACCCGGCGGTGCGCGCACAGATGCTGGAATTCGGGCGTCCGGTAACGATCGGGCGCAATGTGTGGATCGGTGGCGGGGCAATGATCCTGCCCGGCGTCACGGTGGGCGACGATGCGATCATCGGCGCGGGATCGGTCGTGACGCGCGACGTACCCGCCGGCGCGACGGTGGTCGGTAATCCGGCGCGGGTCCGATAAAAAACGACCGCCGGGATCGCTCCCGGCGGTCGCATCGATATCAGCTCAGGCCTTTGGCTCAGGCGCTCTTGCTCAGGAAGCTGGTCAGTTCCGCCTTCGTCACCGCCTTCGACTTGTCCTTGTCCGCCTGGGCGAAGGCCTGCTTGACCCAGCTCTTCACCTCGGGCTTGTCGGCGGTCACGCCCGGCTCGCTCGCCGATCGCAGCGCGACCATCCATTCGCCGAACTGCTTTTCGGTCAGCTGGCCCTTCCCGTCCTTGTCATATTTCGGGAATTCGGCCTCGACGATCTGCGCGATCTGCGTGCCGCTGGCGGGCTGACCGGCCTCGGCGGTGGTCTGCGCGGTCTGCGTTGCCGGGTCGGCCTGCGTCGCGGGTGCCGGCTGCGTCGCGGCGATCGATGCATCAGCGGGAGCCGTTGGCGAGGTTTGCGGCGCGGCCTGCGTTGCCGGGGCAGTCGTCTGTGCTGGGGCCGTGTCCTGCGCAAATGCGGGGGCAGAAACCATCATGGCACTGGCGAGAAGAATACGCTTCATCATCGAATTTCTCCTTTCGGATTGGTTCGGGACTTCATGCCGCCGCTATGAAAGAACTCCGTAGCGGCGCTGCGATGACCCAACCAACTTAGGTCATTTCGGTTTCGATTGGAGCCCTTTTCGCGTTTCTTCTATCGCAAGACAGGCTCGATTCGTCCGCGACTTGTTGCTAGGGCGCGGCAAACCGTTCGCCCGTTTTCGAAAGGCCTGCCATGATTCCCCGTTACTCCCGCCCGGAAATGACCGCCCTGTGGCAGCCCCAAGCCCGATTCCGCATCTGGTTCGAGATCGAGGCGCACGCGACCGACGCGCTGGCCGAGCTGGGCGTGGTGCCGCGCGACGCCGCCGAAAAGATCTGGGCGATGAACGATGCCGAGTTCGACGTGGAGCGGATCGACGCGATCGAGGCGGAGACGAAGCACGACGTCATCGCGTTCCTGACCCATGTGTCGGAGCGCACCGGGCCGGAAGCGCGCTTCCTGCACCAGGGCATGACGAGCTCGGACGTGCTCGACACCTGTCTGGCGGTACAGCTGGCGCGGGCGTCGGACATCCTGCTCGCCGATCTCGACAAGCTGCTGGGCGTCATCGAACGCCGCGCGCGCGAACACAAGCTGACCCCGACCATCGGGCGCAGCCATGGCATCCATGCCGAGCCGGTGACCTTCGGGCTGAAGCTGGCGCAGGCCTATGCCGAGTTCGACCGTTGCCGCACGCGCCTGAAGAATGCCCGCGCCGAAGTGGCGACTTGCGCGATTTCGGGCGCGGTCGGCACCTTTGCGAACATCGACCCGCGCGTCGAAGAGCATGTCGCCGAGAAGATGGGCCTGACCATCGAGCCGGTATCGACGCAGGTCATCCCGCGCGACCGCCATGCGATGTATTTCGCGACGCTGGGCGTGATCGCCGGGTCGATCGAGCGCCTCGCCACCGAAATCCGCCATCTGCAGCGCACCGAAGTGCTGGAGGCCGAGGAGTATTTCTCGCCGGGGCAGAAGGGTTCGTCGGCGATGCCGCACAAGCGCAACCCGGTGCTGACCGAAAACCTGACCGGCCTTGCCCGCATGGTGCGCGGCTATGTTACCCCGGCGCTGGAGAATGTCGCGCTGTGGCATGAGCGCGACATCTCGCACTCGTCGGTCGAGCGCTATATTGGCCCCGACGCGACGATCACGCTCGACTTCGCGCTCGCCCGCCTGACCGGCGTCATCGACAAGCTGGTCGTCTATCCGGCGCGGATGGAAAAGAACCTCAACAAGATGGGCGGCCTCGTCCATTCGCAGCGCGTGTTGCTGGCGCTGACCCAGGCCGGCGTCAGCCGCGAGGATTCGTATCGCTGGGTCCAGCGTAACGCGATGAAGGTGTGGGAATCGGACGGCGAACTGTCGCTGCTCGAACTGCTGAAGGCCGACCCGGACGTCGCCGCCGCGCTGTCGGCGGAAGAGATCGAGAGCCGGTTCGACCTTGGCTATCACTACAAGCATGTCGACACGATCTTTGCGCGGGTGTTCGGCAAGGCGTGACGCCCCGGCCCCGCCGGACCTGACCGTCCGGCGGGGACAGTATAATCTTAACGATCTCACCCTACGCGGATGGGATGATTTTCCGCCGCTCCTCGCCCGATCTCGAAACCCGCACCGCACTGGCCGGGTATCGCCAGTCCCCCGATGCCATCCTTCTGCTGAAGGAGGGTGCATTCGTCGAATGCAATCCGGGCGCCGAGGCCATTTACGGCCGGACGCGCGCCGAAATCATTGGGCAGAACCCGGTCGTCTTTTCGCGTGCGACACAGGCCGACGGACGCCCGACGGCCGAACATGTTGGCGAACGGGTGCAGCAGGCGGTTCGCGACGGCTTTGCCCGGTTCGAATGGTTCAACATGCGCGGCACCGAAGAGGTGCGAATGTTGGTGACTGTGATCCCGGTCCCGCAGGAAGGTCCCGACGCGGTGCTGGTAATGTGCCAGGACATGGCCGCGACCGGTACCGTGGTCGATACGCTGAAGCACGGGCTGGCCGCGCTGGCCGGCGGCGACCTGAATGTCCGGATCGACACCCGCTTCAGCGAGGAATTCGAACCGCTGCGCGACAGCTTCAACACCGCTGCCGACCGGATGGCGGAATCAATGGCCGAAGTGACGTCGGTCGCCGCCGCGCTGCATAACGGCTGCAGCGATATCCGCCAGGCATCGGACGACCTGTCCGGCCGCACCGAGCGCCAGGCCGCCAGCCTGGAGGAATCAGCGGCAGCGATTCAGGAAATTACCCAGAATGTGCGCGAGGCCGCGACGCTGGTCGACACGACCGAGGCGATCATCGCCGACACGCACCGCGACGCGCAAAGCTCGGCCGGTATCGTCGAGGATACGACCCGCGCGATGGCCGGCATCGAAAGCGCGTCGAAGGAAATCGGCGAGATCATCTCCGTCATCGACGGGATCGCGTTCCAAACGAACTTGCTGGCGCTGAACGCCGGGGTCGAGGCGGCACGCGCGGGTGATGCGGGCAAGGGCTTTGCCGTCGTCGCATCCGAAGTGCGCGCACTTGCGCAGCGTTCGGCCGACGCCGCCAAGGATGTGAAGGCGCGGGTGACCGCATCGACCGCGCAGGTCGATCGCGGCGTCGAGCTGGTATCGAGCACCGGCATCGCGCTGAAGCGGATTACCGAACAGATGGACCGCATCCGCGCGCTGATCGGCAATATCGCGACCGCCTCGCATCAACAGGCCGAAACGCTGGGCCAGATCAACATCGCGGTCGGTGAGATGGACAGCATCACGCAGCATAATGCCGCGATGGTCGAACAAACCACCGCCGCCGCCCGCAATCTGGCCGAGGAGGCCGCGCGGCTGAACGATGCGGTATCGACCTTCCGCGTGGGGCATGGCGATGCGCGCGGGGCACATGTCGCGCCGCTGCGCATGGTCGCAGGCGGCCGGCGCTAGAGCGGTTTCCGACCAGATTGGATCACCGGCACGGAGGTGATTTCGGTTCGATGCGAGGCGCGAGGAGGGAGCGATGCCAAGCATCGTGAGCGACGAGCAACGCTGCATCGGACCGAAAGCGCCCCGCCGCGGAGCGGTCGCCCGAAGGGTGATGACGGTGGCTCAACCTGGTCGAAAACCGCTCTAGCGCGGCGGTCAGGCGACCGGCCGCTCCATATACACCGCATCCTCGCCAAACCCGGCCGCACCGCCGGGGGCCGCGATGAAGCCCTGTCGCGCCCAATAGGCATCGGCCCCGCCGACCGCGATCAGTGCCAGCACGGGAATGTCGCGGTGCGCGGCAATGTCGCACAGGATCGGCAACAGGCGCTCGACCGCGCGGGTTCCCCGCGCCGGTGGGGCGACGACGACATCGTGAAGATACCAGCAATCGGCGCTGGGCGGCAGGTCGCCGAGCAGCGCGTGCATCGCCGGCGGGGCCAGCCGGTGCCACGGATGGCTGATGCAATGGCCGATGACCGCATCCCCGTCCGCCAACACCCAGCAGCCATCGGGGCTGAGCGCGATGCGTTCGGCATAGAGGTCCGCCGCCTCGCCGTAGTCGCCCAGTTCGGCCTTTGCGAGCGTGGCGATGGCCGGTGCGTCGGAGACGGTGGCGGGACGCCACACAGCGGTCATGGTCGTCCTGTTCCTCGGTTTGGGTGGCCGTGCCATAACACGTCCTTGTCATCCCGGCGCAAGCCGGGATGACGAAGATTTGGCCGGCTAGACCTACCCGCCGAGCGCAGTCTTCAGCCGGCTGAAGAAGCCCATCGATTCGGGGCATTCCTCACCGGTTTCGGTTTCGCGGAACGCCTCCAGCAATTCCTTCTGCCGCGCCGACAGCCGGGTCGGGGTCTCGACCTCGATATGGATCACCATGTCGCCATGCCCGCGCCCCTGCAGCACCGGCATGCCGGCCCCGCGCTGGCGCAGTTCCTTGCCCGACTGGATGCCGGCCGGCACGCGGATGCTGTGCTTCTGCCCGTCGAGGCCGGGAATTTCGATCGTGCCGCCCAGTGCCGCGGTCGTAAAGCTGATCGGCGCGCGCGCGTGGAGCGCGGTTCCTTCGCGTTCGAACAGCGCGTGGCGCTTTACATGCAGGAAGATGTAGAGATCGCCCGACGGCGCGCCGCGTGCGCCCGCCTCGCCCTCGCCGGTCAGCCGGATGCGGGTGCCTTCGTCTACGCCGGGCGGGATGTTGACCTGCAACGTCTTCGTCTGGTCGACGCGGCCTTCGCCGTTGCACACCGGGCACGGGTCGCTGATGACCTGGCCTGCGCCATGGCAGGTCGGGCAGGCGCGTTCGACGACGAAGAACCCCTGCTGCGCGCGCACCTTACCGTGGCCGTTGCAGGTGTGGCAGGTCCGCGCCTTGGTCCCCGGCGATGCGCCGCTGCCGCCGCATGGCCCGCAGGACGTGGACACGTCGACGGTGATCTCGGTCTGGTGGCCATGATAGGCCTCGTCCAGCGAAACCTCCATGTCGTAGCGCAGGTCAGCGCCGCGACGCGGCCCGGCACGCCCACCCTGGCGGCCGCCACCCATGAATTCGCCGAAGACGCTTTCGAAAATGTCGGAAAAGCCGCCAAAATCCTGCGCGCCGGCACCGGCACCGCCCGCGCCCTGACGAAAGGCGGCATGGCCGTAGCGGTCGTAGGCCGCGCGCTTCTGCGGGTCTTTCAGGCAGTCATAGGCTTCGTTGATCGCCTTGAACTTCGCCTCGGAATCCTTGCACCCGGCATTCTTGTCGGGGTGATATTTGATCGCGAGCTTGCGATAGGCCGACTTGATCGTCCCCGCATCCGCGGTGCGCTCGCATTCGAGCAGCTCGTAGAAATCGACTTCGGTGGTCATTCGAAAACCCCAAAAGCCCTCTCCCCTTCAGGGGAGAGGGTTGGGAGAGGGGAAGTCACGCAACGGCCCCTCTCCCCGGCCCTCTCCCCGCAAGCGGGGAGAGGGAGCAGTCATTACGCCTTGTGGCTGTCGTCGACTTCCGAGAACTCGGCATCGACCACGTCGTCGGCCTTGGTCTCCGCCTGGGCGTCGGCCGCAGGCGCGGCTTCGGCCTGCTGCTGCTTTTCGTAGATCGCCTGGCCGAGCTTCATCGCAACCTGGGCGAGCGCGGTGCTCCTCTCGGTCATGCGCTCGGCATCGCCGCTCTCGACCGCTGCCTTGGTTTCGGCGACGGCGGCTTCGATCTCGGACTTCAGCGACGCGTCCACCTTGTCGCCATTGTCGGCCAGCTGACGCTCGGTCGTGTGGATCAGCGATTCGGCGTTGTTCTTCGCCTCGGCACCTGCACGACGCTTCTTGTCCTCTTCGGCAAACTGCTCGGCATCGCGGACCATCTGGTCGATGTCGTTGTCCGACAGGCCGCCCGAGGCCTGGATGCGAATCTGCTGTTCCTTGCCGGTGCCCTTGTCCTTGGCGCTGACGTTGACGATGCCGTTGGCGTCGATGTCGAACGTGACCTCGATCTGCGGCACGCCGCGCGGCGCGGGCGGGATGCCGACCAGATCGAACTGGCCCAGCATCTTGTTGTCGGCGGCCATTTCGCGCTCGCCCTGGAACACGCGGATCGTCACCGCACCCTGATTGTCGTCGGCGGTCGAATAGACCTGCGACTTCTTGGTCGGGATGGTGGTGTTGCGGTCGATCATGCGGGTCATGATGCCGCCCAGCGTCTCGATACCCAGCGACAGCGGGGTCACGTCGAGCAGCAGCACGTCCTTCACGTCACCCTGCAGCACACCGGCCTGGATCGCGGCACCGATCGCCACGACTTCGTCGGGATTCACGCCGGTGTGCGGTTCCTTGCCGAAGAACTGCTTCACGACTTCGCGCACGCGCGGCATGCGGGTCATGCCGCCGACCAGCACCACTTCGTCGATCGCGCTCGCCTGCACGCCGGCATCGGCCAGCGCCTTCTTGCACGGCTCGAGCGTCCGCTTGACCAGATCCTCGACCAGACGTTCGAGGTCGGCACGGGTGATCGACTTGACCAGGTGCTTCGGACCGGTCGCATCCGCCGTGATGAACGGCAGGTTGACTTCGGTCGTCTGCGCCGACGACAGCTCGATCTTCGCCTTTTCAGCGGCTTCCTTCAGCCGCTGGAGCGCCAGTTTGTCCTTGGTCAGATCGATACCTTCGATCTTCTTGAACTCGTCGGCCAGGAACTGCACGATCTTCGCGTCGAAGTCTTCGCCTCCGAGGAAGGTGTCGCCGTTGGTCGCCTTCACCTCGAACACGCCGTCGCCGATTTCCAGCACGGAAATGTCGAAGGTACCGCCGCCAAGGTCATAGACCGCGATGGTCTTGTTATTGTCCTTGTCGAGCCCGTACGCCAGCGCCGCCGCCGTCGGTTCGTTGATGATGCGCAGCACTTCGAGGCCGGCGATCTTGCCGGCGTCCTTGGTCGCCTGACGCTGGGCATCGTTGAAGTATGCGGGCACGGTGATGACCGCCTGCGTCACGGTTTCGCCGAGATACGATTCCGCCGTTTCCTTCATCTTCTGCAGGATGAACGCGCTGATCTGCGACGGCGAATATTCCTCGCCGCCCGCCTTCACCCACGCATCGCCATTAGGGCCCCGCGCGATGGTGTAGGGAACCAGCTCGGTATCCTTCTTGGTGACCGGATCGTCGAAGCGGCGGCCGATCAGGCGCTTCACCGCGAAGATCGTGTTGTCGCCGTTGGTGACCGCCTGACGCTTGGCCGGCTGGCCGATCAGCCGCTCGCCATCCTTGGCAAACGCGACGATCGACGGCGTGGTGCGCGCGCCTTCCGCATTTTCGATGACCTTGGGGCTACCGCCCTCCATCACCGCGACGCAGCTGTTGGTCGTGCCCAGATCGATACCGATTACTTTAGCCATGGTCCCTCATTGGCCCCCGGGTTGAAATACTGCCTGGACCCAGGCGGCACGGGGAGGTGCCGTCCGGATCGTTCCGAGGGCGGATATAGGCAGGGTTCGGCTTGCCGCAAGATTATGCGCGGCATAGGGAACCGTATCGGGACAGGAGCGTGCGCATGAAGACACGGTGGATGGCGTTGATGGGAGCAGCGATCGCGCTGACCGGATGCCAGAACCCGCCCCGGGTCGAGGATGCCTGGGTCCGCCTGCCCGCGGTTCCCGGGCGCCCGGCCGCGGGCTATGCCACGGTGTCGGGCGGGTCATCGACCACGGCGCTGATCGGCGTCACCACATCGGCCGCGGCCCGCAGCGAGTTGCATGAAAGCATGACCGGCCATGGCGGCATGGCGGCGATGCGCCCGCTG
Organism: Sphingomonas sp. Leaf9; assembly: GCF_001421355.1. Classification (GTDB taxonomy): domain Bacteria; phylum Pseudomonadota; class Alphaproteobacteria; order Sphingomonadales; family Sphingomonadaceae; genus Sphingomonas. Next base: position 716,386 of record NZ_LMKC01000001.1, read on the forward strand.
AAGGAATTGTCGTTCGCGCAGGACAAGCAGGTCCTGCTGCGGCCCGGTGGCGCGCATGTGATGCTGTTCGACGTGAAGCCCGGCCTGCGCCCGGGCGCGACGATCCCGCTGACGTTCCGGTTCGACGGGTGGGAAGACGTTACCGTCGACGCAAAGCTGGTCGGCGCAGGCGATCCGGCGCCGAAGTGAAGCGTACGCTCACCCCGGCCGAAACCGACCTCGCCCGCACCATGTTCGGCGACACGATCGATTATGCCCGGGCGCGGGTGGCGAATGCGAAATGGGCGTTCTTCCAGCCGAAACAGGTCGCGATGGCGCCGACCGGCTGCATCCATTTCCATCCGCAAGGCACGCTGTACCGTGACGATTTCGCGCACGCCGGGCGCGATCTGGCCGCGCTGTTCCTGCATGAGATGATGCATGTCCACCAGACGCAGCATCGCGGGCGCTACTGGCTGCCGCTGATGCGGCATCCGTTCTGCACCTATGCGTACGACGTCGTGCCGGGCAAACCGTTCGAGGCATACGGCATCGAGCAGCAGGCGGAGATCGTCCGCCACGCGTTCCTGCTGCGGCAGGGGGTGGCGGTGGAGGGCAAGCCACCGCTGGCGGTGTATGAGGCGCTGCTGCCGTTCGCGCGGGGGTGAGGCCGACCGATCAGCGCGGCATGCTCCACATCACGCGCCGGGTCGAATAGGATTCGACCGGCTTCCCCGCCGCATCGAGCGCGGGACGTAGATAGCGGCCCCGTCTCAGGATGGCATCGCAGGACGCCTTGTCGAGGTCGGCCGATCCCGACGTCTCGACGATCTTGCAGTCGGAAACACGTCCCGTCGTAGAGATGATCCAGGCGATCGTTGCGGCACCCTGCGCGCCCCTGTTCAGGGCACTGCTCGGATAATCGGTGTAGCTGATCCATTCGGCCGGCTTTTCCCCTTCCGCACGCGTCACGACGGCGGCGATCTTTGCCGGGTCGTAGCCGAGATGTTCGAGCAGACTGACCTCGCACTTGCGCAACGCCGCGACGAGGGGCTTCCCCATGCCCAGCGCGACGGAAACCGCCGGTCCCGTTTTCGGCCGGACGGTAAACACCGGGGCATCGACCATCGCATCGAATGTCGCGCGCGAAATATAATAGGTCAGCACGGCATCGTCGCTCTTGGGGAAATATACCCGCGTGCCCATCGGCTTGCCGTCGAGCGGAAGATCGCGTCCCGGCGCCTCCAGCGTCAGTTCGAACCGGCCTTCCTTGCCCAGCCTGTCTCGCTTGCCCAGGATGACGGCCTGCATGGTTTCGCCGAACGGGGTCGGCTTGAATCCGATGGTGACCGGGGCAGCGGGATCGCCATAGCCGCGGCTGACGACGCACATCTTCTCGGCATATTCGACGTGCCACCGGCTGACCGGCGTCATCGGTGGCGCGGCGGGGGCGCTGGCCTGCCCCACCAGCAACAATGTCGATACCAGCATTCTCATCTTTTCCTCCCCCCGATCCCCGAAGCGAGACTGCATCCGACGGGACGGGCCTGCAAGCAGCGATGCCGGACGGAACCGCTGTCGCCGCCAGATGGTTGGCGCGGCGAAACGATTCGAAAGGCTTGCGTGCGATGACCACCCGTTCCGGCGCCACGCTTCTCGCCCGTCTGGGGTTTGCTGCGCGCGGGGTCGTGTATTGCATCGTCGGCTGGTTCGCGATCGACGCGGCGCTCCGGGGCGGGAAGGCAGGCGACAATCAGGGGGCGATCGCCAGCCTGGCGGACGAACCGTTCGGCGAATGGCTGCTGGCGGCGATGGCGGCGGGGCTGGCCGGCTATGCGCTGTGGCGGCTGACCGAGGCGCTGTTCGATCCCGAGGCGCAGGCGAACGACGCCAGCGGCGCGTTCCGCCGCGCGGGACATGCGGTGAGCGGCATCGCCCATGTCGTGCTGGCATGGACCGCCGCGCGCCTTGCGGTCCACAGCGCGCGAGCGACCGGGCGGGTCGGCGGAGAGGACAGCGCGCATGACTGGACCGCGTGGCTGCTCGACCAGCCGGGCGGACGCGTCCTGGTGGCGCTGGTCGCGGTCGGGCTGCTCGCGGCGGCGGCGCAACAGGCAAAGAAGGCCTGGAGCGGCGAGTTCGCCCGTACCCTGTCGGGCGACACGCCGGTGCCCGATTATGTCTGCACCATGGGCCGCATCGGCTATGGCGCACGCGCCGCCGTGTTCGCGGCGATCGCGGTGCTGTTCGTCGGCGCGGCGTGGGCGGCGGATGCCGATGAAGCCGGCGGCATGGCGAGCGGCTTCGCGCTGTTGCAGCGGCAGGCGGGCGGGCAGTTGCTGTTGACCGCGATCGGCATCGGCTTTGTCGCGTTCGGTGCGTTCAGCTTCGTCGAGGCACGCTGGCGGCGGCTGCACGTCCGGCTGCCGGCATGACCGCGCGGGCGGCGCTGGAGGCACGGTGGCTCGACCTGACGCGGCGCGTGCTGCCGGGCGTCGCGCGCGAGCGCGGCTGGCCGGTGGTGGGCGACCATTGTTTTCAGCGCATCCTGCTCGACCATGCCTTTGGCGGGGTGTGGTACGATCATGTCGCGGGTCGCCCGGCCTATGCCCATGCCGATGGGCCGGCGCTCGAACGAGCGGTGGCGCTGGGCGAGGCTGCGCTCGCGGGCGGGGCCGATCTGGCCGCCCTCAACCGTCAATCGCTGGCATGGCGCGGCAAGGCCCCCTCGAAACCGGGAAGGCGCGCCCCCATGTCACCGACTAGCCATTTCAGTAGAACGAAGATAGAACGGATCGCATGAGCCTGACCCATATCTCCGTCCGCGGTGCGCGGGAGCATAACCTCAAGGGTGTCGACATCGACATCCCGCGCGACACGCTGACGGTCATCACCGGCCTGTCGGGTTCGGGCAAATCCTCCCTCGCCTTCGACACCATCTATGCCGAGGGGCAGCGCCGCTACGTCGAATCGCTGTCGGCCTATGCGCGCCAGTTCCTCGAGTTGATGCAGAAGCCCAATGTCGAGCATATCGAGGGGCTGTCGCCGGCGATCTCGATCGAACAGAAGACGACCAGCCGCAATCCGCGATCGACGGTCGCGACGGTCACCGAAATATACGATTACATGCGGCTGTTGTGGGCGCGGGTCGGCGTGCCCTTCTCGCCCGCCACCGGCCTGCCGATCAGCGCGCAGACGGTCAGCCAGATGGTCGACCGGGTACTGGCGCTGCCCGAGGGCACGCGGCTGCTGCTACTCGCGCCGGTCGTGCGTGGGCGCAAGGGCGAGTATCGCAAGGAACTGGCCGAATGGCAGAAGGCCGGGTTCCAGCGGGTGCGGGTCAATGGCGAGGTCCATCTGATCGAGGACGCGCCGACGCTCGATAAGAAGTTCAAGCATGACATCGAGGTCGTGGTCGATCGCCTGGTGGTGAACCCGGAGGTTGCCACCCGGCTGGCGGAGAGTTTCGAAACCGCGCTGAAACTGGCCGACGGGCTCGCCTATGTCGACCTGCTCGATACGACCGTTGCCGAGGCGCAGTCGAGCAACCCGCCGATCCCTAGCGAACAGGGCGACCGCGCGACCGAGGCCGCGCCGCAGACCGGCAAGCTGAAGGGTGCGGGCATCCCCGACAACCGCATCGTCTTTTCGGAAAAGTTCGCCTGTCCGGTCAGCGGCTTCACGATCAGCGAGATCGAGCCGCGCCTGTTCAGCTTCAACGCGCCGCAGGGGGCCTGTCCCGCGTGCGATGGCCTGGGCGAACGGTTGGAGTTCGACGAGGACCTGATCGTCCCGAACCACGAACTGTCGATCAAGAAGGGCGCGGTGGTGCCGTGGGCGAAGTCCAACCCGCCCTCCCCCTATTACATGCAGGTGCTGGGATCGCTGGCAAAGGCGTACAGCTTCTCGCTCGACGCTGCGTGGAAGGAGCTGCCCGCCGAAGCGCAGCGCGTGATCCTGCACGGCACCGCGGGCAAGCCGGTCACGCTCACCTTCATTGACGGCAAGAAGTCGTACGACGTCAAGAAGCCGTTCGAGGGGGTGCTGGGCAATCTCAACCGGCGGATGCTGTCGACCGAGAGCGCATGGATGCGCGAGGAACTGGCGAAGTACCAAGCGTCGCAGCCGTGCGAGACTTGCCATGGCGCGCGGTTGAAGCCCGAGGCGCTGGCGGTAAAGGTGGCGATGCAGGACATCGCCTATGCCACGCATCTGTCGGTGGTCGACGCGCTACGCTTCTTCGAAGGGCTGCCCGAGCATTTCAACGACCAGCAAAAGGCGATCGCACAGTCGATCCTGAAGGAGATCGTCGAGCGGCTGGGCTTCCTCAACAATGTCGGCCTCGATTATCTGAACCTCGACCGGACCAGCGGCACGTTGTCGGGGGGCGAGAGCCAGCGCATCCGCCTAGCGTCGCAGATCGGCAGCGGGCTGTCGGGCGTGCTCTATGTCCTCGACGAACCGTCGATCGGGCTGCACCAGCGCGACAACGACATGCTGCTTGCCACGCTGCGCCGCTTGCGCGACCTCGGCAATACCGTGCTGGTCGTCGAGCATGACGAGGATGCGATCCGCACCGCCGATTATGTCATCGACATGGGACCGGGCGCGGGCGTCCATGGTGGCGAGATCGTCGCCAAGGGAACGCTGAAGCAGATACTGAAATCGAAGGGATCAGTCACCGCCGATTACCTGAACGGCACCCGATCGGTGCCGCTGCCGGAGGTGCGGCGCAAGGGCAATGGCAAGAAGCTGACGGTGCACAATGCCACCGCCAACAACCTGACCGGCGTCACTGCCAGCATTCCGCTCGGCACCTTCACCTGCATCACCGGCGTGTCGGGATCGGGCAAGTCGAGCTTCACCATCGACACGCTTTACGCCGCCGCCGCGCGCACGCTGAACGGCGCACGCATCGTGCAGGGCAAGCATGACAAGATCACCGGGTTGCAGCACCTAGACAAGGTGATCGATATCGACCAGTCGCCGATCGGCCGCACGCCGCGGTCGAACCCGGCGACCTATACCGGGGCCTTCACGCAGATCCGCGACTGGTTCGCGGGGCTGCCCGAGGCGCAGGCGCGCGGCTACAAGCCCGGCCGGTTCAGCTTCAACGTCAAGGGTGGCCGGTGCGAGGCGTGTCAGGGCGACGGCGTGCTGAAGATCGAGATGCACTTCCTGCCCGACGTCTATGTCGAATGCGACGTGTGCCATGGCGCACGCTACAATCGCGAGACGCTGGAGGTGAAGTTCAAGGGGATGAGCATCGCCGACGTGCTCGACATGACCGTCGAGGATGCGGTGGAGTTCTTCAAGGCAGTGCCGCCGATCCGCGACAAGATGGCGATGCTGGCCGAAGTGGGCCTGGGCTATGTCAAGGTAGGGCAGCAGGCGACCACGCTGTCGGGCGGTGAGGCGCAGCGGGTGAAGCTGGCGAAGGAACTGGCGCGGCGCGCGACTGGCAACACGCTCTACATCCTCGACGAACCGACCACGGGCCTGCATTTCGAGGATGTGCGCAAGCTGCTGGAGGTGCTCCACCAGTTGGTCGAACAGGGCAATACCGTGGTGGTGATCGAGCATAACCTCGACGTCATCAAGACCGCCGATTGGATTTTGGACATGGGGCCGGAGGGCGGCGTGAAGGGCGGCAAGCTGGTCGCCGAGGGCACGCCGGAGAAGGTCGCTTCGGTCGAGGGTAGCTTCACCGGACGCTATCTGAAGCCGTTGCTGACCCCGAGGGCACAGGCGGCGGAGTGAGCCCGTGGCGTCCGGAGTTCGTGGCCGGCCTTGAGCTGTTCGCGCGGATCAGTTCCGAGATGGCGCGACGGGGCTTTGGCCGGCCCGTTCTGGTCGGCGGGGCTGCGGTCGAAATCTATTCTGGCGGTATCGTCGCGACCGGGGATTTCGACATCGTGGTCGCGCGGGACGATGTGCTGGTACAGATTTTTGTCGAGACGGGGTTCGAACGCCCGCATGGCGCAGGCGTCGCGACCAGAGGGTGGGTCTATCGCGACTTGCGCCTCGGGTTCGAGATTGTCGACACGGTGCTGCTCGACGGTGCTGCCGACAGGAATCGCGTGCGAATGCTTTCGGTGTCCGCCGATGACGCTTTTGAAATCATTTCGGTGGAAGACTTGATCGCGGATCGGATGGGCCAATACGGCTCGGGCACTGCGCAGGAAATGCTGGGACAGGCCCAAATCTTGTTCGAGCTTTCGCCCGAACTGGATATGGATTATCTTGAAAGACGGATACGCGAAGAAACGTCGAACGAACATGGCATCGCAACCTTACGCTCCGGCCCCGGAGGTCATGTCGCTTGAAGATTTCGGGCGCGATCTAACGCGTCGTCGCGCGGCGCTGGGCAATCCGGAGCTCCCGCGCAACGCCGGCGCTAACCGGACGGATAGCAAGCGCGCGCTGCTGGCGGCGATCGAGCATGCCGGTGGGCGCTGGTAATTACGCCTGCGAAACTATTGTTTTCCGTATAATTTCGGAACATCCGCCCATCCCCGGCATTCCGGTTTGATCGATATCAAGCGAAGGACATGTCGTCATGCGTGCGCTCACCCTCGGCCTCGTCGCCGCTGCCACCCTGGTTTCCGGATGCACCGATTATGGCATGGGCGGCCCGCGCTATGCCGATGCCGGCTATAGCCGCTATGACTATGACCGCCCCGATCCGGCGTATAACGGCTATGACGCCGCGCGCTATTATCGCGACGACCGCCGCTATCGTGAGCGCCGCTTGTCGCAGAATGATCGCGTCTATGTCGGCAATGATGGTCGCTATTACTGCCGTCGTGACGATGGCACCACCGGCCTGATCGTCGGCGGGATTGCCGGTGGCGTGCTCGGCACGGCACTGCGTCCGGGCGGCTCGGGCCTGCTGGGCGCGATCCTGGGCGGGGCAGCCGGTGCGGCGGGTGGTCAGGCGATCGATCGCAACAACGTGCGCTGCCGCTAAAAATACTACCCACCTACTAATGGCTTTCGTCGACCTGCCCCTTGCATGGGGGCAGGTCGATACCCATTTGTCATGGGCTACAGTCGCAAATCGATGGTGTCCTGCTTTGCGGCAAGTTCCTTCTTTCCCTGCTGCCTAAGGCACGGGGGTCGGGTGTTTCCGACGCCTGCAACATTCGGAAGGAACGATCATGGCCACACTCGGCACCGTAAAATTCTTCAACATCGACAAGGGCTATGGCTTCATCGCCCCCGATAATGGCGGAACCGACGCCTTCGTCCACATTTCGGCGGTCGAGCGCGCAGGGATGGTCACGCTGAACCAGAACCAGCGCCTCGGCTATGAGCTGGAAGAAGACCGGCGCGGCCGGGTCAGCGCGGTCAACCTGACCGCCGCCGACTGATTTCTATGGGGCGGGTGGAGCGACCTCCACCCGCCCCTTTTGCTTGCAGGAGAGGTTTTCTTGGCCGACACCGCCGAAGCCTATCGCGCCCGCGCCGCCGTGGAGCGCGCCAATGCCGAAGCCGCGACGCTGGACAATGTCCGCGACCGCTGCCGCCGCGCCGAACAGGCGTGGACCGAGATGGCCGACCGGGCCGAGCGCACCACCGAACAGCGGCTGATCCGCGAAGCCGCCACCGTACGGCGGAGCGAAGCCGTCGGTTGAACCTGTCTGCGCGCCGGTCGTTGGACCGGCGACAGCAAAAGGATCGACCATGGCCAAGCACAAGAAACACAAGCCGAAATCGCGCACTGCCGGGGTTTCGACCCTGCGCACGGTTGCGCTTGCCGCAGCGGGTATCGTCGTCGGCGTGGTCGGCGTGCTGCTAGCACGGCGCAAGCCGTCCGAAGGCCATGCCGCCCCCGACCTGGCATTGGGCAAGGATCGCCCCGGCCCGGCCGATCGCGCTCCGCCAGCGTTCCGCCCCGACCCGACTGCCCCGGTAACCGCCGCCGAGCGCGAATCGCTGCGCCCCGCCACCGGCCCGGCGCCCTCGATCGTCGAACCGCGTGGCAGCATGGCGTCGCAAACCGGCGCCTGACACCAACGGGGCGGTTGGCCGCACGCCCGGTCAGCCGCCCAGCCGCACCGCCAGCCACAATGTGCGCGGGGTCGCCCGCTCCACCACGCCGTCGCCGCCGATGGCGGTTTCGATCCGGGCGTCCGTGACGTTTTCCGCCCGCGCCTCTAGCGTCAGCCAGCGTGTTGCCGGCATCGCCGCGACCAGATCGAGCGTCGTCGCGGCAGACAATCGGCGCAAATTGGCATCATCCTCATACTGGCCGGCGACATGGCGGAGCGTTGCCGCTGCCTGCCACCGGTCGCGGCGCCAGCCGAGCGTGGCCGACCCACTATGCGCCGGGGTCTGCGCCGGACGCAGGCCATCCAGTACGCCACCGTCGCGGACCCGCGCATCGGTATAGGCATAGGACAGCTGCGCCTCGACCGGCCCCAACCGCCCCGATGCGTCGAGCTCGACCCCACGCACGCGAACATGGTCGAGATTTGCCCGTCGGCGAAACACGCCGGCGGCCGAGACAAAGCCGACTCCCGGAAAATTGCCCGGCCCATTCGAAATCGTCGCATTGGCGATGGCATCGCGCAGGTCGTTGCTAAAGGCGGTCGCGGCAAGGCGGATTGCAGTCGTCGGGCGCAACTCGACACCCGCCTCCCCGCCCCACAGCGTCTCCGGCGCCAAGGCGGCGTTGGCCGCGGTCGCATCGGCACCCACCCGGAACGGACGGTAAAGTTCGTTGAGGGTCGGCAGGCGCCAGCCGCGATAGCCCGCCAGTCGCAGCGTCATAATATCGGCGGGCGTCCAGGCCATGCCGACACGACCGGTCGGTTCCCACCCCCGTCGATCGGCGAAGCGCTGATCGGTCAGGGTCGCGCCGGACAATGCCGCCTCCTCCAACCGGCCATCGGCGATGGCCCAACGGTCAATGCGGCCACTCGCGCTCAGCACGACAGCGCCGGTCGTAACGCTGGCATCGGCAAACAGGCCGGCCGTTACATTGCGCCCGCCCGCGACCCGCCGCCGCGTCGGACTGCCCGCGACATAGGTGTAAAGCTCCTGCGTCTCACCGGTCACGCTGCGCACATCACCGCCCAGCCGCAGCGCCAGCGCGCCCACGACCGGCGCGATTTCCGCGCGACCGCCGATGCCGGTCGCCGGCACGTTATACTGGGCGAGCGTCGGCGTGGTCGATGCCCGCCCCGCCCCGACGCTGGCGAAGCGGCTCGCGAAGGCGCGGGTCTGAAGATAGCCGAGCAGCGACCAGCCGAGCGATCCGCGCCCGACCAGCCGGATGCTGGCATCGGCGCCTTCGCTGCGATTGTCGGTAAAGGCGAGGCCCCGGTCGCGACGGTCGGTGAAGCCCGACACATTGGCCTGCAATTCGGTGGTCGCCGCGACCTGCACCACGGCGCGGGCGGCGGCGCTGCCCTGTTCATAGGGTGCCGGCCTGTCGGCGGGGCCGCGATCCTCGCGCACGATCGGCACGAATCCGTCGCCACGGGCATAGGCGCCGGACAGGGTGGCGAACCCGCCGCCACGCACCAACGCCGCCGATCCCCGCGCGTCCAGCGAGGCGCGGCTGCCCCCGGCGATCGACGCGGCAAAGGGAGCAAGCTCACCCGGTTCGCCGCTGTCGAGTTCGATCGTCCCGGCGAGCGCCCCCGGCCCGGCGACGCCGCTGCCCCCGCCCCGCGTCACCCGGATGCGGCCCAGCCGATCGGTGGCATAGGCGGGAAAGGCGACCCAGCCGCCGAACGGATCGGCCTGCGGCACGCCGTCGAGCAACAGCAGCGCCCGGCTGGAGGCATTGCCACCCAGCCCGCGCAGGGTGATCCCCTGCGATGTCGGATTGGCGCTGCGGGAATCGGAGCGGCGGAATTGCTGCAGCCCGGCGACATCGCGCAGCACGTCCTCGACCCGGCCGCTGGCGGATTGGAGAAGACGGTCACGGTCCAGCGTGACGCTGTCGTACACGCGGTCGCCCGGCGCATCGGCAAGGCCGCGCCCGGTGACGACGATCTCCGGCACGTCCTGCGCCATCGCCATGCCCGGCCATGCGGCGGCCAGCAACCATAGGAAACGCTGCACCCTTACCCCCCGATGGGCGCGATCAGACCGTGAAGCTCTCCCCGCATCCGCACGCGCCCTTGGCATTCGGATTGGCGAAGACGAAGCCCGCGGTGAAATCATCCTCGACCCAGTCCATCGTCGAACCGATCAGGTACAGGATCGATCCGCCATCAACGAAGAAGGTCCCGCCCGGCGTTTCGATCCGTTCGTCCATCGCATTGGCGGTGGTGACGTAATCGACCGAATAGGCAAGGCCCGAACAGCCGCGCCGCGGCGTAGACAGCTTCACGCCGATCGCGTCCGCCGGGGCCTTCGCCATCAGGTCGGCGACCCGGCGTTCGGCGTTGGCGGTCAGGTTGATCGCAGCGGGGCGAACGCGTGTGGCCATCACAGCATTCCCAGTTCGAGCTTGGCGTCGTCCGACATCTTTTGCGGGTCCCATGGCGGGTCCCAGACGAGATTGACATCGGCGGTGGAGACGCCGGGCACCGCCGACACGCGCAATTCCACTTCGGCCGGCATCGATTCCGCGACCGGGCAATGCGGCGTAGTCAGCGTCATCGTCACCGCGACATGGCCGTTGTCGGCCACGTCGACGCCGTAGATCAGCCCCAGGTCATAGATGTTGACCGGGATTTCGGGGTCGAAGATATCCTTCAGCGCGGCGATCACCGCTTCGTAGACGTCGCCGCCCGGCTCGCCATCGGCGACCGGCACCGGCTTCTTCGCCAGGAAATCGCCCAGATAGTCACGCTGGCGCGGTGCGTCGGCATCGGTCACCCGTGCGCGCGGCGGCGGCGCCACGGCGTCGACTTCCTCGACCTGAAAGCTGCGTTCGTCGTTCATCCGAAAATCCTGCTTACCCGTTCCAGTCCGCGCACCAGCGCCTCCACGTCGGCCGCGCCGTTATAGACGCCGAAGCTCGCCCGCGCGGTGGCGGGGACGCCCAGCACGTCCATCAGCGGCTGCGCGCAATGATGGCCGGCGCGGATCGCGACGCGTTCCTCGTCCAAGATGGTGCCGACATCGTGCGGATGCACCCCCTCCACCACGAAACTGACGATTCCGGCGGAATCCTCCGGCCCGAGCAGCCGGACCGAGTTGATCCGGCCGAGCGCTGCGCGGGTGGCGGTGACCAGCGCGGTTTCATGCGCATGGATCGCGTCGAGGCCGATGCCCGCCACATAGTCGATCGCGGCATGGAGTCCCAGCGCACCGACGATATGTGGCGTGCCGGCTTCGAACCGGGCGGGCGGCGGGGCATAGGTGGTACGTTCGAACGTCACCCGGTCGATCATCGCGCCGCCGCCCTGCACCGGGTGCATCGCGTCGAGCAGCTCGGGCCGGCCCCACAGCACGCCGATCCCGGTCGGGCCGTAGAGCTTGTGCCCGGAAAAGACGTAGAAATCGCAGTCGAGCGCGGCCATGTCGACGGCCATGCGCGGCACCGCCTGGCACCCGTCGAGCAGCAGCTTTGCCCTGACAGAATGGGCGATGTCGGCGGCGCGGCGGCCGTCGAGGACCGATCCCAGCACGTTCGAGACATGCGCCAGCGCGACCAGCTTGTGTTCCGGCCGGATCATCGCCGCCATCGCGTCGAGGTCGATGCGGCCATCGTCGGTCAGCGGCACGACGTCGATCGCCGCCCCGATCCGTTCGGCGACCAGCTGCCACGGCACGATGTTGCTGTGATGCTCCAGCATCGACAGCAGGATGCGGTCGCCGGCCTTCAGGTACCGTTCGGCCCAGCCTTGCGCGACCAGGTTGATCCCCTCGGTCGCGCCGCGCACGAACACGCATTCTTCCGGAGCGCCCGCGCCAATGAACGACGCGACACGACGGCGCGCGGCTTCATAGGCGAGCGTCATGTCGGCCGAGCGCTGATACACGCCGCGATGCACCGTGGCATAGGTCGTGTCATAGGCGCGGGTGATCGCGTCGATCACACCCTGCGGTTTCTGCGCGGTCGCGGCGGTGTCGAGATAGGCCCAGCCCTCTGGAATGGCGGGGAAATCGCGCACGCGGTCGAGGGGGGTGGTTGCTGTCACAGCGTCGCCTCCAGCCACGCATCGGCATCCGCCGCGAAGGCTTCGCGCACCGTTTCGTCACCGATCCGGTCGAGCGCGTCGGACACGAACGCCTTGGTCAGCAGCGCCTTGGCCCGCGCCTCGTTGACGCCGCGGCTGCGCAGGTAGAACAGCGCCTTCGCGTCGAGTTCGCCGACCGTCGCGCCGTGCGCGCACTTCACGTCGTCGGCAAAGATTTCGAGTTCGGGCTTCAGGTTCACGGTCGCCGTCCGCTGCAACAACAGGCCGCGCAGCGACTGTTCGCCGTCGGTCTTCTGCGCACCGCGCGCCACTTCGACGCGGGCGGCGAGGCTCGCCTGGCTACGATCGGCGGCGACCGCGCGCCACGTCTGGCGGCTCGACCCGTTCAGCGCGGCGTGGCGGACGGCGACGGCGCATTCCTGCCGCTGGCCCTCGCGGGTCAGCAGCGCGCCGCCATAATCGACGAACGCGCTGTCACCATCGAGCGTCAGTTGCGCGTCGATCCGGCTACCCATGCCGCCGGCGCCGAGGAACTGCGATACGAGGCTCGCGCCCTCGCCCACCACCGCTTCATCGCGGATCGACACGAAGCCGTCCGCCTGCAGCAGCCGCACGCTGCGCATCAGCCGCGCACCGCGTTCGAGGTCGATCTGGGTCAGGCGGTTGGTCCAGCCGCTCCCGACATAGGTTTCGACCACCGACGCGACCGCATCCTCGTCCAGCGTCAGTCGGGCGGGCACGTGGTTCTCGGCACCGGTCGACAGGTGGACGATCTGCACCGTCTCCACGACCTCGGTGGCCGACAGGTCGATCGACCAGCCCGCCGCGCCCGATGCCTGCGCGCCCAGCGGGTGCGCGGTGTCGAGTGTCAGCGGCGACAGCGCGACATGGCCCGGCGTGCTGCGGTCGGCGGCATAGACGCCATCGACGAACAGGATGCGCGGGCCGGCGATGTCGAGCCAATAGCCCGCCGCGTCCGCCGCCGCACCACGGGTCGAGGCCGCGGCAGAGGACAGCGCGGCCAAGTCGGTCCAGCGAAACGCCTCCTGCGCGTTGGTGGGAAGGGTCGCCATCAGATCCTCCCCGCCTGCGGGGAGGGGGACCGCTCGCGCACGCGAGTGGTGGAGGGGAAGCGCCGCGCAACGCAACCGCTGTGGACGAGGATGGCCCCCTCCACCATGCTGCGCATGGTCCCCCTCCCCGTGCCGGGGAGGATCTGCAAGGTCCTCATGCCGCTACCGCTCCATAGCCTTCGCGTTCCAGCTCATGCGCCAGTTCCGCACCGCCCGACCGCACGATGCGGCCGTCGGCGAGGACGTGCACGAAGTCCGGCTGCACATAGTCGAGCAGGCGCTGATAATGGGTGATGAGGATCACCGCCTTGTCGGGCGCGCGCATGATGCGGTTGATACCGTCACCGACGATGCGCAGCGCGTCGATGTCGAGGCCGCTGTCGGTCTCGTCGAGGATCGCGAGTTTCGGGTCGAGGATGCCCATCTGCACCATCTCGTTGCGCTTCTTCTCACCGCCCGAAAAACCGACATTCACCGGCCGCTTCATCATGTCCATGTCCATGCCAAGGCCATCGGCCTGCGCGCGGGCGAGCTTCAGGAACTCGGCACCCGACAGCGGCTTTTCGTCGCGGGCGCGGCGCTGGCTGTTCAAGCTTTCACGCAGGAACTGGACGTTCGACACGCCGGGGATTTCGACCGGATACTGGAAGCCGAGGAACAGGCCGGCGGCGGCGCGGGCGTCGGCCTCTTGTTCCAGCAGGTCCTCGCCGGCGAAGGTCACGCTGCCTTCGGTCACCTCGTAGCCGGGACGCCCGCCCAGCACATAGCCGAGCGTCGATTTGCCGGCACCATTCGGCCCCATGATCGCATGGACTTCGCCCGCGTTCACGGTGAGCGAGAGGCCCTTGAGGATTTCCTTGCCGTCGATTTCGGCGTGGAGGTTTTCGATGTTCAGCATGTTCCGTCCTGTTCGTGCGACCTTGGCCGCAAATCTCGTATTACGGCGTCTCGCCCGCGACCGGTTCGGTGCCGAACTCGGCCTCGGCGGCTTGCGGGTTGGTCAGCACCGCCTTCATCGACGCATCGATCTTGTCGAGCATCGCTGCGTGCGCCTTGGCCACCTTCGCCCGCACCGGTGCGCACGCCTTGGCTGCATCGTCGAAGATCGCGACGCGCGCGGCGGTTTCGGCCGGTGGCTTTTCCATGCGGGCGTCGGTGTTGATCCGCTCCGACAGGCAATCGGCATAGGGCGCGGTCGGCGCGACCGCCTGTAGCGCCAGTGCGAGCAGGATCACCCCACCGACCCTTCAAGGCTGATGCCGAGCAGCTTCTGCGCCTCGACCGCGAATTCCATCGGCAACTGCTGCAGCACTTCGCGGGCGAAGCCATTGACGATCAGCGCGACCGCCGATTCCGAATCCAGCCCGCGCTGCATCGCATAGAACATCTGGTCCTCGGAAATCTTGCTGGTCGTCGCCTCATGCTCGATCTGCGCCGAGGGGTTCTTCACCTCGATATACGGCACGGTGTGCGCCCCGCACTGGTCGCCGAGCAACAGGCTGTCGCACTGGGTAAAGTTGCGCACCCCTTCCGCCGACGGTCCGACGCGCACCAGCCCGCGATAGGTATTGTCGCTGCGCCCGGCGCTGATCCCCTTCGACACGATCGTCGAACGCGATCCCTTGCCCAGATGGATCATCTTGGTCCCGGTATCGGCCTGCTGCATGTTGTTGGTGACGGCGACCGAATAGAATTCGCCGACCGAGTTTTCGCCCGCCAGCACGCAGGACGGATATTTCCAGGTGATCGCCGAGCCAGTTTCGACCTGCGTCCACGACACCTTGCTGTTCTTACCCTGACACAGCGCGCGCTTGGTCACGAAGTTGTAGATGCCGCCCTTCCCGTTCTCGTCACCGGGATACCAGTTCTGGACGGTCGAATATTTGATCTCGGCATCGTCGAGCGCAACCAGCTCGACCACCGCCGCGTGCAGCTGGTTCTCGTCGCGCATCGGCGCGGTGCAGCCTTCGAGATAGCTGACGTAAGAGCCCTTGTCGGCGACGATCAGCGTGCGTTCGAACTGGCCGGTATTTTCGGCATTGATCCGGAAATAGGTCGACAGCTCCATCGGGCAGCGGACGCCCTCCGGAATGTAGACGAAGGTGCCGTCGGAAAAGACTGCGCAGTTGAGCGTCGCGAAGAAATTATCCCGCTGCGGCACGACCTTGCCCAGCCACTTGCGGACAAGCTCCGGATATTCGCGGATCGCTTCGGAAATCGAGCGGAAGATGACACCGGCGGCTTCCAGTTCCTTGCGGAAAGTCGTCGCCACCGACACGCTGTCGAACACCGCGTCGACCGCGACCTTGCGCGATCCCTCGACCCCGGCGAGGACCTTCTGCTCCTCGATCGGGATGCCGAGCTTTTCATAGACGCGCAGGATTTCGGGATCGACCTCATCCAGCGAACCGAGCTTCGGCTTGGCCTTGGGCTCCGCGTAATAATAGGCGTCCTGATAATCGATCGGGTCGAGGTTCAGCTTGGCCCAGTCGGGCGCTTCCATCGTCTGCCACAGGCGGAATGCCTTCAGCCGCCAGTCGAGCATCCATTCCGGCTCGTTCTTCTTGGCGCTGATATAGCGAACCGTGTCTTCGCTCAGCCCCTTCGGCGCGAAGTCCTGTTCGATGTCCGAGGAGAAACCCCACTCATACTTCTTGTTCGCGGCGGCGAGCGCCTCGGCATTCTTCGTGGCCATCACACTACCTCTTGGGGGATCGCCCCGGTGTTCGCGAGTTGGGCAAGGCTGACGCCTGCCAGAGCGCCCCGGACCACGGCGTTGACCGTGCCGGCATGGGGGCGGATCATGCAGTTCGTCTCCACCGCGCAGTCATGCCGCGCGGCATCGACGCAGGTGGTGAGCGCGATCGGCCCCTCGATCGCCTCGATGATCTGCGCCAGGTCGATCGATTGGGGCGCGCGGGCAAGGCGGAAGCCGCCGCCGCTGCCGCGCCCGGTTTCGATCAGCGCGGCGGCCGACAGGCGGCTGACCAGCTTCTGCACCGTCGGCAACGGCAGGCCGGTTTCCTCCGCCAGCGCGGTCGCCGTGACACGCGCCTCTCCCCCCCGCCGCGCGGTGGCGGCGAGCAGGACGACGGCATAGTCGGCAAGGCTGGAAAGACGCATCGCTTCCTTAATCGGATCGTTCCGGTCGGATTGGCATGTGGTCGTGCGAGGGGCAGAGGTCAACCGGCTTTGTTTCGATTGCTGTGATCGATTGTCGGGTCGGGGATTGGTTCGGCCGCGCTCCGGCGATACAGCGCCCGACATGGCCTGGTATCACCCGCTCCTCTTCGCCCTCGACGCCGAACGCGCGCATTCGCTGACCATCGCCATGCTGGAGGCGTGGGGGAAGGCCGGCTCACCGCTCGCGCCGAAGACCGAAGACCGCCATGCGGTGACCGTGGCCGGCATCCGCTTTCTCAACCCGGTCGGGCTGGCGGCGGGCGTGGACAAGGATGCGCGCGCGGTCGCGGGTTTCCTGGGGCTGGGCTTCGGCTTCGTCGAGGTCGGCACGCTGACGCCCAAGCCGCAGCCGGGCAATCCGAAACCCCGCATCTTTCGCCTGCCCGAGGACAAGGGCGTGGTGAACCGGCTGGGGTTCAACAATGGCGGGATCGACGCGGCGCTGGCGCGGGTGGCAGCGCTCACCCCCCGCCCCGGCATCATCGGCATCAATGTTGGCGCCAACAAGGATTCGGTCGACCGCATCGCCGATTACGGGACGGCGGTCGCCAAGGCCGCGCCGCTCGCCGACTACGTCACGATCAACATTTCCAGCCCGAACACGCCGGGCCTGCGCGACCTGCAATCGCAGCCCGAACTGGGCCAGCTGATCGCCGCCAGCGATGCCGCGCGGCATGTGGGCGCCAAGCGCGTGCCGCTATTCCTGAAGGTCGCGCCCGACCTGTCGCGCGAGGGACTTGAGGTCGCGGTGCGCGCGGCGGTCGATGGCGGGGTCGATGCACTGATCGTGTCGAACACGACCATTTCGCGGCCGACCACGCTGCGGTCGGCGCATGCGAAGGAGACCGGCGGGCTGTCGGGAGCGCCGCTCGCCCCCCTCGCCCTCGCCAAGCTGATCGAGGCGCGCGAAATTGCCGGCGGCGCGCTTCCGCTGATCTCAGCGGGCGGCATCGGGTCGGCGGACGAGGCGCGACGGCGGCTGGATGCCGGAGCCAGCCTCGTCCAGCTCTACAGCGCAATGGTCTATGAAGGGCCGGGCCTTGCGCAGCGGATCGTCGCGGGGCTGTGACCCGGCTGTTCCGGCCACTGCTGGCCAATGCCGGGTTCCGACGGCGGGTGATCGCATGCCTCGGGGCCTGGATCGGCATCGCGCTGACCATGGCGGTCTGTGCGCAATTTCCGGGGATGGGCAGCGACCTGCCGATTATCGTCGCCCCGCTGGGTGCGTCCGCCGTGCTGGTGTTCGCGGTGCCGGCCAGTCCGCTCGCCCAGCCATGGCCAGTGATTGGCGGCAACATCCTGTCGACGTTGGTCGGCGTGGCCGTGTTTCAGGCGATCCCGAACCCGACCATCGCTGCCGGGGTGGCGGTCGGTCTCGCCATCCTCGTCATGTCGCTGTGCCGTTGCCTGCATCCGCCGGGCGGCGCGGCGGCGCTGACCGCGGTGATCGGCAGCGCGGGGATTCACGACGCGGGCTATGCCTTTGCGTTCGCGCCGGTCGGGATCAATTCGATCGCGCTGGTGTCAATCGGCATCTTCTACCACCGGATGACCGCGCTCAGCTATCCGCACCGACCCGCGACGCCCGCCGCGGTTCATGCGGCGGTGGAGCCGGGCGGGGTTCGACCCGAGGATATCGACGCGGCGCTGGCCGAGACGCCTGACGCGTTCGACATCGCGCGCGACGATCTGGCGCTGCTGCTCGAACGTGCCGAGCATTTCGCCAAGGTGCGGCGGACTTCGTAACTCCCGAGGCGTTCGTGCTGAGTAGGGGCTGAGCGAAGTCGAAGACCCGTATCGAAGCACCCGCTACCAACGGTCCTTCGATACGCTGCTTCGACAAGCTCAGCAGCTACTCAGGACGAACGGAAACAACGACAGTTTCCTCCTACTCCACGATCACCTTGCCCTCGCGCCGGGGATCGACGCCGCCATCGACCTTGCCGTCGCGGATGATGACGCCGTGGAGGCCCGAATCCTCGCCCTGCCCCGGCTGCAACCGGATGCCCTTGGCCGCCAGCGCGCTCAGGATTTCGGGCGAGAACTTCGTCACCTCCCCTTGGAAACTGTTGCCGCGCGCGACGAGGTTGGGGAGCGCCAGCGCCTGCTGCATCGGCAGCTTCCATTCGACCGCGCCGACCAGCGACTTGCCGACATAGGCGAGGATCGCGTTGCCGCCGGCCGACCCCAGCGCCCCGGCGAACCTGCCCTGCCGGTCGATCATCACCAGCGGCGTCATCGACGAACGCGGGCGCTTGCCCGGTGCCACCGCATTGGCCGACACCCGCCCCTGCGCATCGCGTGGCGAGAAGGCGAAGTCGGTCATCTGGTTGTTGAGGAAAAATCCGTCGACCATCCGCCCGGTGCCAAAGAAGCTCTCGACGGTCGTCGTCATCGACACGACATTGCCCTGCGCATCGCCGACGATGAAGTGCGACGTCCCCGCCGGCTCGCGCGTCGTGTCCGCCGCCGCCGTGACGACACCCGCCGGCACGC
Source organism: Sphingomonas sp. Leaf9 (assembly GCF_001421355.1). Taxonomy (GTDB): domain Bacteria; phylum Pseudomonadota; class Alphaproteobacteria; order Sphingomonadales; family Sphingomonadaceae; genus Sphingomonas. The sequence continues at coordinate 735,224 of NZ_LMKC01000001.1, forward strand.
CCGCCACCGGGGCCGGCCCTGCGGTCGCACCGATCAGCTTCGCGCGCTCGGCTATATAGGCCGGGGCGAGCAGGCCGGCGACCGGCACGTTCACGAACTTCGGATCGCCGACATACAGGTCGCGATCGGCATACATCAGCCGGCTGGCTTCGGCGAAGAGATACCAGCTCTGCGGATCGTTCGGCCCGCGCTTGTCGATATCGGTCCGCCCGAGAATGGCGAGCAGTTCGAGCAGCCCGACCCCGCTCGACGGCGGCGGCGGCGTGCAGACGATATAGGCGCGCCAATTGCCGCACAGCGGATCACGCTTCACCGCGCGATAGGCGGCAAGGTCGGCGAGCGTCATCGTGCCGGGCAGGCTGCCGCTGGTGGTCCGCTCGACGATGCGCTGCGCGGTCTTGCCAGTATAGAGCGCGTCCGGTCCCTGCTTCGCCAGCCGGCGCAGGAAATCGGCATAGTCGCCATTCTTGATCCGGTCGCCGGTGGTCGCGAGCGCGCCGCCCTTGCCCTTGAAATAGCGGCGGACGTCCTCCGCCTGCAGCTGCGGCGACTGCCCGCCGAGGAAGCGGCCGAGGCGCGCTGAGATCACGAAGCCCTTGCGCGCGACCTGCTCGGCATCGTCGAACAGCTGGTTCCAGGCAAGCGTGCCATGGTCGGCATGCGCCTGTCCCAGCATCCTGACCGCGCCGGGTACGCCGGTTGCGCGGCCGCTCATCACCGCCTGCGCGAACGGCAGCGGCTGGCCATCGGTGCCGAGCAGCATAGTCGGTGTCGCCCCGGCGGGCGCAACCTCGCGCCCGTCATAGATTTCGACCTTGCCGGTCTTTGCGTTGAAATAGGTCATGAACGCCCCGCCGCCGAGGCCGGAGCTTTGCGGTTCGACCAGCGACAGCATCGCCTGCACCGCGATCGCCGCGTCGACCGCGCTGCCGCCCTTGCGCAGCACCGCCATCCCCGCCTCGCTGGCGATCGGATTGGCAGCGATCACGAACTTCTGCGCCGGTGCCGCCGTGGCGGCGGGCGGGGCCTGCGTCGCGGCGCTGGCGACCTCCTTCTTGCCGAACGGCAGGACGTTGCAGCCCCCGAGGGTGACGGTGGCGAGCGCGGCGATGGTGGTGGCGAACATTCTCATGCCCGCCTGTCTATCCCACGGGCTCGCCCCCGTCACCCGCTCTCGGGCGTTGCCGTACCGGTTATGCCTGCCTACACCCGGCCACAGGAGAAGGATACGTAATGGCCCGGCAACTCGAACGATTTCCCAATCTCGTCGCGATGTTCTTTGCCCGCGCGACCGAGCGCGGCGACGCACCGTTCCTGTGGAGCAAACAGGGTGGCAGCTGGCAGTCGATCAGCTGGGCCGAGGCCGCACGACAGGTCGCGAGCCTTGCCACGGCGCTGAAGGCAATCGGGCTGAAGCGCGGCGACCGGGTGATGCTGGTCAGCGAGAACCGGCCGGAATGGTGCATCTCCGACCTCGCCATCATGGCGGCAGGGTGCGTGACGGTGCCGACCTATGTCACCAACACCGTGCGCGACCATGGCCATATCATCGAGAATTCCGGTGCCTGCGCGATTATCGTATCGACCGAGAAGCTGGCCCGCACCGTCCTGCCCGCTGCACTGCGCACCACGCAATCGTCGGAAAAGATCATCACGATCGAGCGGATGCGCACCGCGCAGCAGGGGAGCCTGGAATTCCACGACTGGCGCGAGCTGATCGCGAAGCATCCCGCCGATCCGGCAAAGGTCGCGGCCGAGGCGGATTTCAGCCGCGAAGACCTTGCCTGCATCATCTACACCTCCGGCACAGGGGGGTCCCCGCGCGGGGTGATGCAACATCACGGGGCGATCCTGCACAACGTCAATGGCTGCTGCACCGTGATCTCGGAGGATTTCGGCTGGGAGGACGAGGTGTTCCTGTCGTTCCTGCCGTTGAGCCATGCGTACGAACATACCGGCGGGCAGCATTTCCCGATCGGGCTGGGCGGGCAGATCTATTACAGCGAGGGCCTCGACAAGCTGGCGAGCAATATCGAGGAGGTGCGCCCGACGATCATGGTCGTCGTCCCCCGCCTGTTCGAAGTGCTCAGGACCCGCATTACCAAGGCGGTGCAGAAACAGGGCCGCGTATCAAGCTGGCTGCTCGACCGCGCGGTCGCGATCGGCAGCAAGGAGGATGGCCCCGCCCTGCTCGACCGCCCGGCCAAATTGCTGGTCGATACGCTGCTGAAGCCCAAGGTCGGCAAACGCTTCGGCGGGCGGTTGAAGGCGATGGTGTCGGGCGGCGCGCCGCTCAACCCCGAGATCGGCGGCTTCTTCCAGTCGCTCGGCCTGTGTTTCCTGCAGGGCTATGGCCAGACCGAGGCCGCGCCGGTCATCTCCTGCAACCGCCCGGCGGCGGGCATCAAGATGGATACGGTCGGCCCGCCGCTGGCCGAGACCGAGGTGCGCATTGCCGAGGATGGCGAAATCCTGGTGCGCGGCGAACTGGTGATGCACGGATACTGGCGCAACGAGGCGGAAACCGCCCGCGTGCTGCGCGACGGATGGCTGCACACCGGCGACATCGGCGAGATCGATGCCAAGGGCCGCATCCGCATTACCGATCGCAAGAAGGATATCATCGTCAACGACAAGGGCGATAATGTAGCCCCGCAGAAGGTGGAGGGGATGCTGACCCTCCAGAACGAGATCGCGCAGGCGATGATCGCGGGCGACCGCCGGCCCTACATGGTTGCGGTGATCGTGCCCGATGCCGAATGGACCCAGAAATTCTGCGCAAAGGGCGGCGCACGCTGCGACTTCGCCCGGCTGCGCGAGGACAGCGACTACCGCGCGGCACTGGGCGCGGCGGTCGAGCGGGTGAACAAGGACCTGTCGGTCACCGAACGCATCCGCCGCTTCATCATCGCCGACGAACCCTTCACCATCGAAAACCAGCAGCTGACGCCCAGCCTGAAGATCCGGCGGCATGTGCTGAAGGAGGTCTATGGCGAGCGGATGGATGCGTTGTACCGGGGGTGAGGCATAGCGTTGCGAGGGAACCGCGGCGTTGATCATCAGTATAAGGTCGGCAGGGCAATTGTCGGTGTGACACCATGGGCCGCTTCTTTTCTTTCGACGCTCGCATCGGTCGGCTGCGGCTGCTGACCGGAATCGTGGTCGGCCTGTCGATCGGATGGCTCGGCATTCTGATTCTGCGAGAGACGAATGGCATCGCCACCGTTCTGGTAGGGGCCGTTGCCGGCGCCACGATCGCGAAACTGGTCGTCGAAGCCGGAAGGCGACGGCGCGACATGGATGCGACGATAGCGGGGCCATTATCCGCCTTGGCTGTCGGCGTCGTCGGGATCGCAGGCACCATGGTCTATGCGCTGGGCCCCGGTAATGACCTGCCCCACTATATTGCGTTGGCCCTGTTCGTGGTCGCATGGTGCGGCCTGCTGCTTCGCCCCGGCGTTGCCCATGCCAATGCGCATGGCACCGCACCCGACCTTCTCGCCCCCAGCTTCGGGTCGGCGCGCGGCGGCCGCGGCGGTGTCATCTTGGCGGTCTTGCTCGTCATCAGCGGCGCGGCAATCGGTCTTGGCGCCAATCTCTGGCTGGCGGCACTGGCCCAGCACCGTGAACGCGCGCAGACGATAGCCGAACACGAGAACGAGAGCAATGCGACGCCCGATGCGCTGGAGCAGGCTTATCGGGAGCAGGCACGATGAGCATCACCGCTGGCCCCCGGCTCCGCGCGGCAGAGGCACTGATCGCCCGCTTTGCTGCGGCTGGCCGTCCCGCTGCAGGCAGGAACCCGGCCGAAACCGCGAAGCGGACAGCAGCCCTGCAAGCCAGCCCGGTCGGATGGCCGTTCTCGCGCGACGCTTTGGTACAGGCATTGCGACGACGCATGTCAGGCAAGGATCTGCCGAAACAGATGGGCACATCCTATTGCGGTCCCGCCGCCTTCCTATACTGCGTATTGGAGGACCGGCCCGACCTGTATTGTGCCTATGCGATATCGATGTGGCTGCATGGCGAATATGATTTCCGCAGCGGGGCGCAAATCGTGGAAATCGACAGCAATGCCAATACGCGCAAAGCCTTGCCGACGGCACGTGCAGCGCAGCCCAATCGTTCGTTCATATCCGATCTCGACTGGATGACGATGGCGCCGCTGAGTGCGTCGACCCGGCCGGGATGGACAAAAATATTGGGTTCGCCCGAACCCGACGACCAGGTTGGATCGATCAGCTATCCGGGCGTCGTCAAGGGATGGTTCTCGGCAGTGGGCGCGCAGTTGCGCGCCGATACGATGGGGGTCGGGTTGATGAAAACATCCCCGACCGCGACCATCGGCTTGATGCGGCACTGGGCGAACAGCTGGATCGTCCTGCAGATTGATAGCAGCTTGATCCAAGCCGGCGCGACCAACACCTTCGCCAATCGACACTGGGTGGTGGTCAACCCCCACCGTCGCCCACTGATCCGCGCAGGGCAGAACGGCCAGGTCGTTCCGCTCGCCGACGCGTATCGCGCCGTGGGGCCTGATACTGCATCGGACATGGATGATTGGGACACCAGCCTCTACACCGTCAGTTGGGGCAGCGAGAACAAAGGCCTCAAGAATCCGACATTAGGTCACCTGAAGGGCCGCATCTACGGCGGATTTGCCTTTTCCCACTTCTGATACTGGCGGGTTGATCGACCGCTACCCCTTCCCATATGGCCCGCTTCGAATGCTGCAACGCAGCAAGGAGCGTGCCTGTGAACCCGACCCGTAGCCCTGCCCTCGTCCACCTCGCGCTCGCGCTTGGTGGGTTTGCGATCGGGACGACCGAGTTCGCGACGATGAGCCTCGTGCCGTTCTTCGCACCCGGCCTCGGCATCGACGAGCCGACGGCCGGGCACGTCATCAGCGCCTATGCGCTGGGCGTCGTGGTCGGTGCGCCGTTGCTGGCGGTGATGACCGCGCGGATGGCGCGGCGGACGGTGCTGATCGCGCTGATGGCGTGTTTCGGGATCGCCAATGCGGCTAGCGCGCTGGCGCCGACCTATGAAGCGATGCTGGTCGCGCGGTTCTTCAGCGGGTTGCCGCATGGCGCCTATTTCGGGATCGCCGCGCTGGTCGCCGCATCGCTTGTCCCTGCGGAAAAGCGGACTCAGGCGATCGGCCGGGTCATGCTGGGGCTGACCGTCGCCACCATCGTCGGCGTGCCGCTGGCCAACGCACTGGGGCAGGCGCTTGGCTGGCGCTGGGGGTTCGGCGTGGTCGCGGTGCTGGCCGCAGCGACGATGGCGATGGTCGCATGGGTCGCGCCGCGCGACCGGCCGGACGCGCAAGCCAGCCCGCTGGCTGAACTCAGCGTGCTGAAGTCGGGACAATTGTGGCTGACGCTCGGCATCGGTGCGATCGGCTTTGGCGGCATGTTCGCGGTGTACACGTACCTCGCCTCGACGCTGATCGAGGTGACCGGGGCCGCCCCGGCGATGGTGCCGGTGGTGCTGGCGGTGTTCGGCACCGGCATGACGGTCGGCAACCTGGTCGTGCCGCGCTTTGCCGACCGGGCGCTGATGCCGACGGCGGGCGCGCTGCTGCTGTGGAGTGCCGCCACGCTGGCGCTCTATCCGCTGGCGGCGGGGCAGCTGTGGTCGATGCTGGCAATCGTGTTCCTGATCGGCATCGGCGGCGCGCTGGGCACCGTGCTCCAGACGCGGTTGATGGATATCGCCCAGCATGGGCAGAGCCTGGCGGCGTCGCTGAACCATTCGGCGTTCAATACCGCCAACGCGATCGGGCCATGGGCCGGCGGGATGGCGATCGCGGCGGGCTATGGCTGGACCTCGACCGGGGTGGTCGGGGCCGGGCTGGCGCTGGGCGGATTTATGATCTGGGGGCTGGCAGTGTTGGCCGGGGCGCCAGTGCGGCGGTCGGTCGCGGCCTGAAGGCCCTCCCCGATAGAAGCGGTGGTAGGGGGGTGCCCTGTCCCACCACCGCTTCGTGTGCGGACGCCCCCCTCCACCACCGCTTCGCGGCGGTCCCCCTCCCCGTGCCGGGGAGGATTTTACTTCTTTTCGGGCACTACCTGCATCGACCAGTCCTTCGCCGGGACCAGATATTTCGCGGCCAGCGCCTGCAACTCGGCCGGGGTGGTGTTTCGGATATCGTTGATGATGCCGGGGATCGCCGCCAGCCGGGCGGGGTCGCGCGTGCCGCCCTGCGTCTGGTTCATCCAGAACATGTTGCCGCTCGACATACGGGCGACCATCTGGATTACCGGCAGCTTGGCGCGGTCGAGTTCGTCCTCGGGCACCGGCGTCTTGACCAGATCGGCAGCCAGTTCGCGCGCCAGGTCGAAGAAGAAGCCGGTCTTGTCCGGCGGGACCATGCCGATCGCCATGATCCGCCCGCCACCCGGCAGGCCGACCGGCCAGCCATTGTCGACGTTCGGCGAATAGCTGACCCCGGCCTGGCTGCGCAGGCGATCGAGCAGCCGGTCGCGGAACACGGCGGCCAGCACCTCCAGCTTGCGGCTTTCGGTCAGCCCCGCGCTCCCGGCAGCCGTCGGCCACGCAATGGCGGCGGCGGCCTGGTTGGGCTGGCCGCCATGGGTACGGGTGACCGGTGTCGCGACATGCGCCGGGAAGCGTACTGGCGGCGGCGGAGTCGTCGCGGCGGGGCGTGGGGTCATCGCCCCGATGGTCGCGGCGACGGCATCGATCGCCGGCTGCTGCTGCACATCGCCGAACACCTGCACCTCGATCGGGCCGGAGGCGAGCAGCGGCGCCCACAGTGCCTTGAACGCTGCCGGGGTCAGCGCCGCGATCTCCTTGCGATCGGGCGTGCCCCAGCGCGGATCATTGTCATGCAGCAACGCGTCGAGATCGCGCGACATGACGCCATCGGGCGAGGCACCCAAAGCATCATAGCTCGCCAGCATCACCGCGCGCGCACGGGCGACCGGCGCCGGGTCCCATGCCGGCGATTGCAGTTTGGCCGCGATCAGCTTCAGCTGATCGGACAGGTCGGCGGCGGTGGTGATGCCCGACAGGGAGAAGGCGTCGTCATCGATCCCGAACGACAACCCGATCTGCCGCCCGCCGGTCAGCCGGTCGAGCTCCTCCTGCCCCAGCACGCCCTTCGGAGTCTGGATACCCGAGGCGACCAGCGCAAGGTCGGCGGCAAAGGCCGGGGTGCGGCGGTCGGCCGGCAGCGCGTTCAGCCCCCGGCCGAAGCGGACGCGGACATAGACCTTGCCCGTCTCCGATTCATTGGGGAACAGCAGCAGCGACGACCCGTTGGCGAAGTCGACCCGCTCGACCGGCGGATCGGTGAGCGCCATGCTGCGGGCAGTGATCGCGCCGGGTTTGCCGAGCGGGGCCAGCCGATCGAAGCCGATCGCCCCCTGCCCGCTACGCCGGCTCGCGCTGCCGGCGATCTTTTCGGACAGGGCTGCGGTCAGCTTGGCCTGTGCGGTCGGATCGGGGGTGCGGGTGTTGACGATGGCGCGGGTGGCGGTGCCGTCGAACACCTTCTTCGTTGCCGCCTGCACGCGGGCGGGCGTGAAGAACTTCTTCGTCACCGCCCCTTCGAAAATCCGCAGCGAGGTTTCGGGACCGGCGACGGTCTCGCGGATGTCGGTCGCGGAAATCAGATTGTCGGCGAGCAGCGCGCCCGCCGTCACCGGCGCGGTGCGGACCTCGTTCTCCATGCCGGCGCGGATTTCGGCGACTTCGCGGTCGATCTCGGCCTGGGTCGGGGCGGTGCGCATCGCATCGGCGATCGACTGACGCACGTCGCGCAGCGCCGCCGCCCAGTCGTCGCCCAGCGGCAGGACGGACAGCTGGGTGATGTTCGCCGATCGCGACACGTCGTCGAGATTGGCCCCGGCCGAGATATAGCTGCCCCCCGCCCGCGCGCGGCTTTCCAGCCGGCGGTTCAGGATGCGCAGCGCGATCTGGTCGACCATCCGTTCCTGATTGAAGATAATCGTGTCGTCACCGACGGTCCACGGCCGCAGCACCGCCATCTGCACCAGCGTCGGCATGGTCGGTTCGCTGACGGCGGCCGCGACCGGCTCGTTCGCTTTTGGAGCGCCGAACTTCGGCTCGGCGGGCGACGGGCCATTGCCCTGCCAGCCGGAGAAATGCTTCTTCACCATCGCTTCGAGGATGGCGGGATCGGCGTCGCCCGCGATCACGATGATCGCGCGGTCGGGGCGATACCAGCGGTCGTGGAACGCCTTCACGCTCGCCGCCGTCGCTGCCTGCAACGTATCGACATTGCCGATCGGCGACCGATCGGCGAGCGGCTGTCCGGCGAAGAACAACGCACGCACCGCATCGCCGAAGCGGACCTGGGGCCCGGGCTGTTCGCGCTGTTCGGACAGGACAACCGGGCGTTCGGCGTCCAATGCGCCTTGCGTCAGCGTCGGTTCGGCCATCATCCCCGACAGGATCTTCATGCTCTCATCCAACCCGGTCGGCGTCGCGGAGGGCAGGTCGAGCTTGTAGACCGTCTGGGTAAAGCTGGTCGACGCGTTGCTGTCGGAGCCGAAGGTGACGCCGAGGCGCTGCCACACCCGCTTCGATTCGCCATCGGGCACATGGACCGACCCGCGAAAGGTCAGATGCTCGATCAGGTGGGCGAAGCCGCGCTCGCTATCGGTTTCCATCAGCGATCCGGTGCCGATCGCGACGCGGATCGCGACCTGCCCCGGCGGCACGCCGTTCTTGCGCACCGCATATTTCAGGCCATTGGACAGCACGCCGTACGTCCAGCTGCGGTCGGGCGGAATGTCGCTGCCCTTGAACAGCCATGGCGTATCCGGCCCCTGCGCCACCGGTTCCAGCGGCGGGAGCTGGCGCGCCGGGGCCGGCGATGCGGGCGCGGGCGATGCGGGCGGGGTCTGCGCGGCAAGCGGCGCGGCGATCAGGGCGAGGGCGGAGAACGCGCCCATGGCCGGTCGGAACAGGGATGCCATGGCCGAAGGTGTAGCGTCGTTGCAACGCCCCGACCAGTATCGACAGCGCGCCGCAAATATAAAGGTGGAACGCGCGTTTCGTTCAGCCCCGGCTCAGCTTCGGCTCAACGCTCCTCGCGCCGCAGGTACAGGTAGGATTCATCGAATTCGGCCAGCGCCTTCAGGCCCGGCATGTCGTGGATCGTCACCCGCCGCCCGCGCAGGTCCATCAGCCCGCGCTCGCGCAGGTCGCGCAGCGTGCGGTTGACATGGACCGGGGTCAGCCCGGTGCAATCCGACAAATCTGCCTGAGTCAGCGGCAGCGCGAAGCCGCTGTCGTCGGCCTCGCCGATCAGGCCGAGGCGGACGCGCAGTTCGCAGATCAGATGGGCGATCCGCTGGATCGCGGTGCGCCTACCCAGCGACAATTCCCATTCGCGGTGGATCGCGGCGTCGAGCGCGGTGAGAAACCAGTAGACCCGCGCCAGATGCGGCTGCTGTTCGGTAATCTCGGTCAGCTTCGTGTGGGGGACCAGCACGACGCGACACGGCGTCAACGTCATCACATTATGGTCGAGCTGTTTCAGCGAAAAGCTGTGCAGGTCGAGGAAATCGCCCGCGACGTGCAGTTCGGTGATCTGCCGCTCGCCCCCCGGCAGGTCCTTGTACCGGCACATCAATCCTTCGAGCAGCAGCGTGCTGTTGTGCAGCCGCTCTCCGGCGCGGATGCAGGTGTCGTGCGCCGGCAGCACGCGCACCTCGCCCAGCGACGCCCGGATGACCTGCTCTTCCTCCGCCGAAATCGTGTCGCGCGCGCGCAGTTTCGACAGATGCGTCTCGATCACCGGTGATAGCCCCTCTTGCCAGATCGTTACGGTGGTAGCGTAGCGCCGCCGCAGAGGCAACGCGGCCTGCCCCAACGGGAACGCAGCGTTTCCGCCGGCACCCTTGATCCCCCGTGCGCATGCCGCCACATGGGCGACATGTTGATCGAAACCGAATCCACGCCCAACCCGGCGACGCTGAAATTCCTGCCCGGACAGGTCGTGATGGACGCGGGCACCCGCGACTTCGCATCGCCCGAGGAGGCCGAAGCCTCGCCACTCGCCACACAGCTGTTCGCGCTGGGCGATGTGGTCGGCGTGTTCTTCGGCCGCGACTTCGTGTCGGTGACCAAGGCACCGGGCAGCGAATGGGCCGATCTGAAGCCCGACGTGCTGGCGCTGCTGCTCGACCATTTCGGCGGGCGGATGCCGCTGTTCCATGCGGCGGGCACCGCCGGCTTCTCGGTCCCGGCCGAGAACACCAGCTTCGTCGACAATCCCGAGGACGCCGATATCGTCGAACAGATCAAGGAACTGATCGAGACGCGCGTGCGCCCGGCGGTGGCGAACGACGGCGGCGATATTGTCTATCGCGGGTTCGACCAGGGCAAGGTGTACCTGCAGCTGCAGGGCGCGTGCTCGGGCTGTCCGTCGTCCAGCGCGACGCTGAAGAACGGTATCGAGCAGCTGCTCAAATATTATGTCCCCGAAGTCACGGAGGTTCGTGCAGTCTGATGGCCAAGCTTGACGACCAGGCGCTGGATACGCTGTTTCGCACCGCGCGCACCTTCAACGGCTATACCGACCAGCCGGTCGACGATGCCACGCTGCACGCGATCTGGGATTTGCTGAAATGGGGGCCGACCAGCGCCAACCAGCTGCCCGCGCGCATCGTGTGGTGCACCTCGACGGAGGCCAAGGAAAAGCTGGCTGCCTGTGCCAGCGGGACCAACCCCGACAAAATCCGCGCCGCGCCGGTGACCGCGATCATCGGCATGGACACCGAATTCCACGAACACCTGCCCGAACTGTTCCCGCATACCGATGCGAAATCATGGTTCGACGGCAATGCCGATCTGCGCCAGGCATCGGCGTTCCGCAATTCGTCGTTGCAGGGTGCGTATCTGATCCTTGCCGCACGTGCGCTGGGCCTCGATACCGGGCCGATGTCAGGCTTCGATGCCGGGGCGGTGGACAAGGCGTTCTTTGCCGACACGCCGTCGGTCCATACCAACTTCATCACGACGCTGGGCTATGGCGATCGGACAAGCCTGCACCCGCGCTCGCCCCGGCCCGATTTCGCCAAGTTCAACCGTATCGCCTGACCCGCCCGTGCGGACGCTGGTCATCGAAACCGCCACTGCCGCCTGCTCGGTCGCGCTGATCGAGGACGGCTTGGTGATCGCCCGCAACCATGTGGTCGTCGGACGCGGCCATGCCGAACGGCTGGTGCCGATGATCGCCGCGCTGCCCGGTGGGGGCCGCGCCGACGCGATCCTCGTTGATTGCGGGCCGGGCAGCTTTACCGGTGTCCGCGTTGGGCTGGCCGCCGCACGCGGCCTCGGCATTGGCTGGGGCGTGCCGGTCCATGGCTATTCCTCGCTGGCGCTGATCGCTGCCGCCGCGCTGGCCGAACAAGCCGGCGACGCGATCGTCGCGGTGCTGGACGGCGGCCATGGTGAAGTCTTCCAGCAGGGGTTCGACGGCGCGCTGATCGCCGATGGCCCGGCGGTGTCGCGCAAGCCCGCGGATGCGGTCGCGGCGCTGGCCGGACGGCGGGTCGTCGGACAGGGGCTGGCACGGCTAAGGACGGTGGACGACCACCTGCCCGCCTGCGACCGCCTGCCCGATGCCGCCGACGCCGTGCTGCTGCCAACCGCGCAGGCCAGCCTGCCCCCCGCCCCGCTCTATGGCCGCGCGCCCGATGCGGTGCCGAGCGTGCGCGCATGACCGACACCCGCGTCGAGATCGCGCTGGCCGACGGCACTGCTGCCGATGTCGGCGCGGTCGACCGGGTGATGCAGGCGGCGTTCGATCCGCGGTTCGGGGAAGCGTGGACGCCCGCCCAGTGCCTGGGGATGCTGTCGCTGCCCGGCGTGTGGCTGACGCTGGCGCGGTGCGGCGATGCGCTGGTCGGCTTCGCGCTAACCCGTGCGGTCGCCGACGATGCCGAACTGCTGCTGATCGCGGTCCTGCCTGACCAGCGCGGCCGCGGGGTCGGGCGCGCCCTGCTGCGCCGCGCGATCGACGATGCCGCCACGCGCGGCGCGGTGCGGCTCTGCCTCGAAATGCGGGCGGGCAACGATGCCACCCGCCTCTATGTCAGCGAAGGCTTCGCCAAATGTGGCGAGCGGCGCGCGTACTATTCCGGGCGCAGCGGCGAACGCTTCGATGCGCACACGTACGTACGGCCCATCCCGCTCCAATAAAGAAAAGATGTTGCTTATATTGTTGCGGTGACCGCCAAGGCAGACGATAGCGACAATCGTCATTGGTAGCGGCGGCGTAACGAGGAATACTATGGAACTGGACGCGGAGCGTGACGGCACGCTGATCGCCTTGACCGCGGATATCGTCGCGGCACATGTCGGCAACAACACGATCGAACTGGCGGAAATCCCGACGCTGATCCGCAGCGTCCATGGCGCGCTGGCAGGGCTGGCCAGCACGGCCGAGGCGCCCGCGCCGCGTGCCGAACCGGCCGTATCGGTTCGCGCCTCGATCAAGCCGGACTATATCGTCTGTCTGGAGGATGGGCGGAAGCTGAAGATGCTGAAACGGCATCTGATGACCCATTACAACCTGACGCCAGAGCAGTATCGCGCCAAGTGGAACCTGCCGGCCGATTATCCGATGGTCGCGCCCAACTATGCCGAACAGCGCCGGACGCTGGCCAAGCAGATCGGCCTGGGGACGCAGCGCCGTACGGCATGAGCCGGGCGGGGCGCGTTTACCGGCTTTCGCTGGCGCGCCCGGCACGCTAGAACGTCGGGGCATTTCACCAAGTCTGGACGTACAGGAATTCATGCCCCGCAAGATCGACCTCGAAGCGCTGTGTCACCAAAAGGGGCTGCGGATCACCGAACAGCGCCGCGTCATCGCGCGCGTCCTGTCCGAAGCCGACGACCATCCCGATGTCGAAAAAGTGTATGAGCGCGCCTCCACGATCGATCCGGGCATTTCGATTGCGACCGTCTATCGCACCGTGCGCCTGTTCGAAGAGGCCGGCATCCTCGACCGCCATGATTTCGGCGACGGCCGCGCCCGCTACGAACCCTCGCCCGAGGCGCATCACGATCACCTGATCGACGTTGAAAGCGGCCGGGTGATCGAATTCGTCGATCCCGAGCTGGAACTGCTCCAGAAACAAATTGCCGAACGCCTGGGCTTCCGCCTGGTCGACCACCGCATGGAACTCTACGGCGTCAGCCTCGACCGCAAGGATTGAGCGACATGACGCTGCCCGCGCGATGGCGATTGATCGCGCGCGCGGGCGGGATGCTGGCGGCGCTACTCGCCTATCTGGTCCTGCATGGTAGCTGGCGGTTGCTGCGCTTGCGATCGCCGTGGCCGCCGCGCTTTCTGGGCCGGATCGCACGGGTCGTGGGCGTTCGGACGACTGTCGTCGGATCGCCGGTGCCCCGCGACGTCCTGTATCTCGCCAACCACCAGAGCTGGATCGATATCCTCGCCATCGCCGGGGCCAGCGGGAGCGCGTTCGTCGCCAAGGGCGAGCTGCGCGATGCGCCGCTGGTCGGGTGGCTCTGTACGCTCAACCACACCCTGTTCGTCGATCGCGGCGACCGGCTGGGCGTCGCGCGGCAGATCGATACCCTGCGACAGGCGCTGCTGGCCGATCATCCGGTGACGGTGTTCCCCGAAGGAACCACCTCCGCGCCGGGCGAGCTGCTGCCGTTCAAGGCCGCGCTGCTGGGCGCGATCGACCCGCCCCCGCCCGGATTGCGGGTGCAGCCGGTGTATTGCGACTATGGCGATGCGCACGAGGTCGCGTGGCTGGGCGACGAACCGGGCACGACCAACGCCGCGCGCGTACTGGCGCGTGCCGGCCGGATCGGGCTGACGATCCACTTCCTCGAACCGTTCGATCCGGCCGGAATGGGGCGGAAAGCCGTGGCGAACCGGGCGCGGGATGCGATCGCGGCGGCGATGGCTCAGGGAAGAACGTAGGCGATTGGCAGTCCATCCCGGCCGGTCGCGGGATGAAATCGTAAAGATCGAAGACGATCGCAGATCGCGTCGGCACTGACGACCGACGGTACCTGGCCGTTTACCGTGCAAGTGCCAACGCGCCCATCGGCGTTCACGATGAAGCGGACGCGGTGCGGCGGTGCTACGGATAGCGTCGACCGCAGCGCCTGCTCCGCTACCTCGCTCGACGGTAGAGCCCGTGGCGGGGTAACGTCACGATCGCCGCGCCACGCGATGCGGGGAGGTATCGGCGTGCTGGAAAGCGGCACGTCGAACAGCTCCACATCTTCCATGCATTTGCAAACGTAATGATAGCGCCAGTCGAACGTCAGCGCGTAGACAAGCCAATTGACCAGCAGGGCAAGGGACAAGCCTGCCACCCGGCGCAATGCCCCCGATGCCGCGAATGAAGACCATGTGTCAGCCATCGACACAAAGTGTGTCATGCCGACCTCACGCTGCCAACCCTACTCGCTGAATTCCCCCACCGTCGTCCGCCGTCCGAGCAGGAACGCATCGTTGACATGGACGAACGGCGACAGGTCGACGTCGCTCTGCCGGTCGCGCAGGCATTCGGCGAAGCGGCGGTAGAGCCGGGCATATTCGGGTTCGTCGCCGACATCGACCGCTACGCCGTTCACCGCCATCTGCGAAGCGCCCATCGACAGCTTCAGGTCGCCGTCATCGGTTTCGACGTCGATGTCCCAGGTCTGCGGCCCGGTCTGGTCGAAGTCGAATTCGACGCGCACCGGCACCCCGGCCGTATCGGTGAAGTCGAGATCGGCGGCAATCGGGGCGTCGCGGTTCGACGGAAACCGCAGCTCGGCCGTGTCCAGCAGCAGCGGGCGTGGCAGGATGCGGGTGATGACCGACAACGCGTTGATGCCCGGATCGAACACGCCGATGCCCGGCTCCCAGATCCAGTCCTGCCCCGGATGCCAGACGCGGACGTCTTCCTTCCAGTTGACCGCGACACGACGGATGTTGCGCTGGGTCAGCCATTGGCGCGCCGGCTCGACCGCCGCGGCCTCCCGCGAATGCCATGTCGCGAACAGCACCCGGCGGGCGCGCTCGGCAGCGCGCGCGAACGCCTGCGCTTCAGACAGGGTAGCCGCCGGCGGCTTTTCGATCATCACGTCGAGGCCGTGGTCGAGCGCCTGTTGGATCAGCGGCAGCCGACCGCGCGGCGGGGTGCAGATCGAAATCGCCTGCACGTCCGGCATCGCCGCCATCATCTCGTCGATCGTTTTGAAGCCCGGCACGCCGTCGGGCGGCGTGTGGCCGGTGACGGCGGCGACAAGCTCGAAATCCGGGCTGGTGGTGATGTGCGGGATATGCTGGTCACGCGCGATCTTGCCGATGCCGGCAAGCGCGATGCGGGTCGGGGAAGCCAACGTCATTCTCTCCTGACGATTATTTGTCCGACTTATCAAGCCGGCCCCGCCCCCGCAAGCGCCGCGTCAGATTCCGTCGGCAACAACCTCGCGCCCGGTGGCGTGCAGCTGTGCGGTCAGGTCGGCAAGGCAGGCGTCAACCAGCGCCGGATCGGTGGCGCGGACGACGAAATTCGCGCCGGTGCGCCCTTCGCGGAAGAACGGGTAGCTGCCGATCGCCACCCCGTCATGCGCGCGCTCGACATCGCGCAGCAGCCCCGCGACCTCGCTCTCGCCGACCCAGCAGCCGATCGTGCCGGAGACGACCGGCAACCCGCCCTCCAGCGTGCCGGTCAGGCTGTCGAGCATCGCCGCTGCGATATGCGGCACGCCGGCCATGATGAACACGTTCCCGATGTGGATGCCCGGCGCGCCCGACATGCGGTTTTCGATCAGCTCGCCACCGTCGGGCACCCGCGCCATGCGCAGCCGCGCGTCGGTCAGCCCGCCGCGCGTCGCGTAATAGTCCTCCAGGATCTGCCGTGCCCGCGGATGGACGATGACGGGAACGCCCAGCGCCGCCGCGATCGAATCGACGGTGATATCGTCATGGGTCGGACCAATACCGCCGGTGGTGAACAGATAGTTGTTGCGCGCACGCAGGATATTCACCGCCTCGACGATCGCGTCCTCGCTATCCGCCACGACGCGCACTTCGGCCAGGCGGATGCCCTGGACGTTCAGCCACGTAGCGAGCTGCGCGATATTCTTGTCCTGCGTCCGGCCGGAGAGGATTTCATCCCCGATGACGAGCAGGGCGGCGGTCCAGATGCGGTCGGTCATGCCTTCGCATAGCGCGGGCACGCGCCCTCGCCTAGCGCCCGATCCTTGCCTATATGGGCGACATGACCGACTATCAGACCGTCACCGCCGATATGCCGCTCGCCCGTACCGGCGCGATCAAGCTGCACGATGCCGCCGGGTTCGAAGGGATGCGCCGTGCCGGCCGCCTCGCCGCGCATATCCTCGACGCGATCACGCCGCATGTCGTGCCCGGCGTTACCACCGCCGAACTCGACACGATCATCTATCGCCTGATGCGCGAAGGCGGCGCGGTGCCCGCGACGCTCGGCTATCGCGGCTATGCCCACTCGACCTGCATCTCGATCAACCATGTCGTATGCCACGGCATCCCGTCCGACCGGACGCTGAAGGACGGCGACATCGCCAATATCGACGTGACCCCGCTGCTGGATGGCTGGCACGGCGACAGCAGCCGCACCTATCTGGTCGGCAATGTCCCGATCAAGGCGCGCAAGCTGGTCGACGTGACCTATGAATGCCTGATGCTCGGCATCGAGCAGGCGAAGCCGGGCAACCGGATGGGCGACGTGGCGCACGCGATCCAGCGCCATGCCGAGGCACATCGCTACGGCGTGGTCCGCGATTTCTGTGGCCATGGCCTGGGCCAGCTGTTCCACGATGCACCCGAAGTGATCCATGCCGGACGGCCGGGCACCGGGCCGGAACTGCGCCCCGGCATGTTCTTCACCATCGAACCGATGATCAACATCGGTCGGCCGGACGTAAAGATGCTCGACGATGGCTGGACGGCGGTGACGCGCGACCGGTCGCTGTCGGCGCAGTTCGAACATTCGATCGGGATCACCGAGGACGGCTGCGAGATTTTCACGCTGAGCCCGAAGGGGTTCACCCGGCCGCCGTACGTTTAAGCTCCTCCCCGATACGGGGAGGGGGACCAGCCGAAGGCTGGTGGAGGGGGCTTTCGGCAAACGCTGAGGTAGCGATGGAGGACACCCCCCTCCACCACCGCTTCGCGGCGGTCCCCCTCCCCGGCACGGGGAGGAATACACTGCCCAAAAAACCGGCACCCTGCCCCTTCCGCGGGCAATATCGACACCCCTGCCCAAATCCCCGATGATCCCGCCACAGGCGAATCGCCAATTGGCACGGTAATTGTTTAATAGGATGCAAACGGCCCGTCCGGGTCGTCACGTCCGAGGGGATCGGCAGGGCGCATGAAGAAGATCGAAGCCATCATCAAGCCGTTCAAGCTGGATGAGGTCAAGGAAGCGCTGCACGAAGTCGGCGTGAGCGGCATCACCGTGACCGAAGCCAAGGGCTTCGGCCGGCAGAAGGGCCATACCGAACTGTATCGCGGCGCGGAATATGTCGTCGACTTCCTGCCGAAGGTGAAGCTGGAAGTGGTGGTCGAGGATGGCCTTGCCGAACGCGTCGTGGAAGCGATCGCGGCGGCGGCGCAGACCGGCCGCATCGGTGACGGAAAGATTTTCGTCATTCCGGTCGAGACCGCCTTGCGCATCCGCACGGGTGAGCGCAACGACGACGCGATCTGACGCAGCGCAGCATTATTTCGAATCACGGGGCGTTCCGGGGCGATTGATTGCGCCGGATCGCGGGGTTTAATCCAGAAAGGGCAGTTTCCGATGGCTACTACCGCCAGCACCATCCTGAAGCGGATCAAGGAAGAAGAGATCGAGTGGATCGATCTGCGCTTCACCGATCCCAAGGGCAAGTGGCAGCACCTGACCATGGTCGCGTCGATCCTGACCGATGACGAGCTGACCGACGGCCTGATGTTCGACGGTTCGTCGATCGAAGGCTGGAAGGCGATCAACGAGTCCGACATGGTGCTGAAGCCCGATCTGGATGCGGTGTACACCGACCCGTTCTCGGCCACCCCGATGCTGGTCATCTTCTGCGACGTTGTGGAACCGTCGACCGGCGAACTCTATGCCCGCGATCCGCGTTCGACCGCGAAGCGCGCCGAGGCGTATCTGAAGACCACCGGCATCGGCGACACCGTGTATGTCGGCCCGGAAGCCGAATTCTTCATGTTCGACGACGTGCGGTTCGAAAACAGCTATTCGACCAGCTACTACAAGATCGACGACATCGAACTGCCGGGCAATTCGGGTCGCGAATATGAAGCCGGCAACATGGGCCACCGCCCGCGTGCCAAGGGCGGCTACTTCCCCGTCGCGCCGGTCGACAGCGCCGTCGACATCCGTGGCGAAATGGTCACCACGATGCTCGAAATGGGCCTGCCCTGCGACAAGCATCACCACGAAGTCGCCGCCGCACAGCACGAGCTGGGCCTGACGTTCGGCACGCTGACCACGACCGCCGATCGCATGCAGATCTACAAGTATGTCGTGCACCAGGTCGCGCATGCATATGGCAAGACCGCTACGTTCATGCCGAAGCCGATCAAGGAAGATAACGGCTCGGGCATGCACACCCACTTCTCGATCTGGAACGGCGGCAACCCGCTGTTCGCCGGCGACGGCTATGCCGGCCTGTCGGACATGTGCCTGTATTTCATCGGCGGCATCATCAAGCATGCCAAGTCGGTGAACGCCTTCACCAACCCGACGACCAACAGCTACAAGCGGCTGGTTCCGGGCTATGAAGCGCCGGTGCTGCTCGCCTATTCGGCGCGCAACCGCTCGGCATCGTGCCGCATCCCGTACGGCACGGGTCCGAAGTCGAAGCGCGTCGAAGTCCGCTTCCCCGACGCGATGGCCAATCCCTATCTCGCCTATGCGGCGCTGATGATGGCCGGCCTCGACGGCATCCAGAACAAGATCCATCCGGGCGAAGCGATGGACAAGAACCTGTACGACCTGCCGCCGGCAGAGCTTGCCCAGGTCCCGACCGTCTGCGGTTCGCTCCGCGAAGCGCTCGACAGCCTCGAAGCCGATCACGACTATCTGCTGAAGGGCGACGTGTTCTCGAAGGACCAGATCGAGGCCTATGTCGAGATCAAGCGTGGCGAAGTGGCGCGGTGGGAAATGACCCCGAGCCCGGTCGAGTATGATATGTACTACAGCGCGTAAGACGCGGCGACGACCGCGCCGGTGCGTCCAGCGGACGCATCCGCGCTGTCGGCCGGCCTTGCCAACCGGCGAGGACCGACGACGTGGCTTCGCCACGTCGCGCTTGAGTTGAGAGAAAGGCGTCGGGCGCAGATCCCGGCGCCTTTTCTTTTTCGAACACTCAGCCGTCCCGTTTCCTACCGGCCGAAGAAGAAGCGGGACCCCGGATCAAGTCCGGGGTGACGGTGCGAGCGAGGATAACCTACCCTCCCCGCACCCCCGCCACACAAACGTCACATCCCCATGGTCAACGCACCCGACCACCCGCCACAGGAATCGCCGCCCATGACCGTCCGCCTCGACCGCCGCACGCTGCTCAGCGGTTTCGCCATCGGTGCCGCCAGCCTGACCGTCGCCCCGGCCGAGGCCCGCACGACCAGGGGCTGCACCTTTGCCGTGCTGGGCGACTGGGGCCGCGACACGCCCGAACAGCATCATGTCGCCGCCGCGATGGGCCGCGCGGCGGCGGAAGCGGGCAGCGATTTCGTGCTGGCAATCGGCGACAATTTCTACAGCGACGGCGTGACCTCCACCGACGACCCGCTATGGCAGTCGGTGTTCGAGGGCGTGTACACCCACCCCGCGTTGCAGGTGCCGTGGTACGCGCTGCTCGGCAATCACGACTATCGTGGCAATCCGCAGGCGCAGCTCGACTATAGCGCGCGCAGCAAGCGCTGGCGGATGCCGGCACGCTATTATCAGGTCGCCGATGCGTCGCTGGCGCGGGCGGATACCGAGCTGTTCGCGATCGATACCTCGCCCTTTGTGGAGCGATATCGCGAGAATGACGGCATGATCGGCAGCAACACCCGGTCGCAGGATACGAAGCAACAGCTGGCGTGGCTCGACCATGCGCTGTCGCAGTCGCGCGCCAAGTGGAAGCTGGTCACCGGCCATCACCCGATCCGCTCGGGCGGCAGCGGCCATGGCGACCAGCCGGAGATCATCGCGCAGGTCCTGCCGATCCTGAACCGGCATGGCGTCCAGGCCTATATCGCGGGCCACGACCACGACCTGCAGCATATCCGCCGTGATCGCATCGACATGATCCAGTGCGGCGGAGGCATGGAGGCACGGCCGGTCAAGCCGGTCGAGGGCACCCGCTTCTGCCGCGCTGCCGCCGGGTTCGGCATGGTCAGGATCGCCGGCGACCTGTTGTCGTTCGACCTGCGCGACGAACGCGGGGCCAGCCTTTACAACGCGTCGGTGCCGGTGCGCGTCACGGCATGACCGGCGGGATATAGGGCAGCGTAAACGCCAGCGCCCACAGCAGGAGCAGCACCAGCGGCAGGTGGACGATCAGCTGGAGGAAGCTGAACCCGACGATATCGCGCGCCTTCAGCCCGAGGATGCCGAGGAGCGGCAGCATCCAAAAAGGGTTGATGAGGTTCGGCAGCGCTTCGGACGCGTTGTAGATCTGTACCGCCCAGCCGAGATGGACGTGCAGGTCGTTCGCCGCCTGCATCACATACGGTGCCTCCAGCAGCCATTTGCCCCCGCCCGAGGGTATGAAGAAGCCGAGGATCGCCGATTAGACCCCCATGGTCAGCGGAAACGTCTCGGTGGTGTTCAGCGAGACGAAGGCATGGGCGATGACGTCGGAGAGGGTCGATCCATCGGCGCTCTTCGCGGTGGTCATCATAGCGGCGATGGCGGCGTAGAACGGATATTGGATCAGGATGCCGGCGGTCGCGGGGACCGACCGGGCGAGCGCATTCAGGAAGCGCTTGGGCCGCCAGTGCAGCACCAGCCCCGCCATCAGGAACAGGAAGTTGTAGGTGTTGAGGTTGGAGATCGCGACCATCCACGGCTGGCGCGCAAACTCCTGCACCAGCCAGCCCGCCGCCAGTAGTCCGATCAGCACGGTGAGCAACGGCGCATGTTCCAGCCACTCGCCGGGCTGGGTGCGGGGCGGCAGCGCGTCGTCCTCGCGCGCCGGGTCGATACCCATGTCCTGCGCCGTCACCGCGCTGTCGCGGCCGGGGGCCGATGCGATGGCGATCACCGTCGATACCATAATCAGGATCGCGGCGATTAGCATCGATTGCCACAGGAAGATCGTCTGGCTGAACGGGATGACGCCGGTTATCGGCAGCAGGCCGGGCGGCAGGCTGGCCGGGTTTGCCTGTAGCTGCGCCGACGAAGAGGACAGCCCCATCGCCCAGGTCGCGCCAAGGCCGAGATACGCCGCCGCCCCGCCCGCCCGGTAGTCCATCCTGAGTTCAGTGCGCCGCGCCAGCGCACGGGTCAGCAGCCCGCCAAAGATCAGGCTCAATCCCCAGCTGAGCAGCGAGGACAGCATCGTCGCGATGGCGATCAGGCCGATCGCGCCGCGCCCGCTCTTGGGGATCAGTGCCAGCCGGTCGATCAGCCGCTGCATCGGCGCCGAGGTCGCGACGACGTAGCCGCCGATGGTCACGAACGCCATTTGCATCGTGAACGGGATCAGTGTCCAGAAACCGTCGCCGAAGCTCTTCGTCACCGCCGCAACCGGCGCGCCGTTGGCGAGCACCGCGACCGCGACGACCACGACGGCCAGCGCCACGAAGACGAAGGCATCGGGGAACCAGCGTTCGGCCCAGTCGGTGAAGCGCAGCGCGATGCGGGCAAGGCGTCCATCAGCGGCGGGGGCGACAGCGGGCATTGGCGTCTCCGGTCGTTCGGCTTGCGGTTCAGTAATCGCGCGAGATGCGGACGTTGGTGCTCTGGCGACCGATGGTGGAGATCGACGCGAGCAGCGACAGCCAGCGCGTAACCTGGAACTCGATCCGGGTGGCGCTATAGCCCTGTCCGTCGGTCACGATCTCCGCATAGAATCGCCGCGTCAGATATTTGCCGGCGGCAACCGAGGTGCCCTGCCCCGTCTGCGGATCGGCGGGCAGGATGCGCAGCCGGTCGAGCCCGGCGGCACGGCGGACGGCATTGATCGGGTTCAGCACGCCCTCGCCATTCTGCAGCGCGGCGACGGCGGCGGCCAGCTGCAATGCTTCGGGCGCGGACAGGTTGGTGATCGACGTGCCGAACAACAGGCGGGACAGCAGTTCGTCCTCGGGCAGTGCCGGCACGCTCTGGAAACTGATTTCGGGCCGGGTCGCGGTGCCGGCGACGCGGATAGTCGCGTTCAGCCCCTGCGTATCGGCATTGGCGGCGATATCGAGCGCGGGGTCGGCCGGGCTTTCGCCGTTGAAGCGCAGCGCGCCGCGATCGACGCGGAACTCGCGCCCGGCAAATTCATAATCGCCGCGCACCAGATCGGCGCGGCCGTTGATGATCGGGCTGGTCGGCTCCCCGGTGATGGCGAGGTCGGCGGACCATTCGCTGTTGAGGCCGAGGCCGGTGACGATCAGCCCGCCGGGCGCGCGGGCGCGCAGGTCGAGCTTCCACGGCACCACCGCCGCGCTGGCTTCGTCGTCGCCGTCGGGGCGGTTGATCTCGCGGATGTTGAGGCGCGGGATCGGGGCGGTGGCGGTCGCACGGCCAAGGCGATAGCGGCTGCCATCCATCCGCACCTCGCCGGAAATGGTGCCCCCCGCCCCGTCGCTGCGCACGCGGATCGGGCCGGTGACAGTTGCGCCGATCGAGTCGGTGTTGATGAGCCGCGCGCGGTCGGCGTTGAGCGACAGGTCGATGCCGAAGCCGCGCACGGCGGCGAATTCGAACGCGCCGGTGCCGGTCACCCGCCCCTGCCGACCGTCGTTCGCCGCGAACCGATCGATCACCAGCCGCGACCCGTCGAAACGCCCCTGCGCCTCCACGCCGGTCAGCACGGTGCCGGTGATCGCGCTTTCGATGCGCGCACCGCTGGAGCGCACGACACCGCGGATGCGCGGGTCGGCAAGACGGCCCGTGACGTCGGCGCCGACCGAGACCGGGCCGGACAGGTCGAACAGCTCGATCCCGGTCAGCCGCCACAGCGTATCGGCCGGGCCGCCATAGCGCAGCTGCGCAAACAAGGGCGCGTTGTTCAGCCGGGTGGCAAGATCGCCTTCCCCCAGCGGAGAGAGACGCGCCTGCGCCCGGCCGATCGTCTTGCCGCCGCTCGCCATCACCGCGCGCACCCCGGCGCGGTTCGCATCCAGCACCGCCGCCACGCCGACATCGATCGGGGTCGACGACACCACCAGCCCGGAACGGCTGAGACCGCGAATGGTCAAGTCGACCCGCCCGCTGGGAGTATTCCCCCGCGTGGCATAGGCGATCTTACCCGACGCGCTGCCGCTCAGGCCCAGCCCCGGATAGCCGATGTCGAGCACGGCAAGCGGCATCCGCGTGACATCGAGCGCCAGTTCCGTAGTGTCCGCCCCCACCGCGCCGCCGACCGTCGCGGTGCCGCCGGCAAAGCTGAACTGCGTTGGTGCCAGTCGCCAGCCATCGCCCTCGCGCCGGATCACCGCCGGGGTTTCGAGCTTCAGCGGCCGGCGGTCGAGCGTACCCTCCGCGCTGATGCGATATTCGTCGGCGGTGACCTGCGTCACGCTCTGGATCGAAAAGGCGCGGCCGCGCGATCCAGCGATCGCGGCGCGCACTTCGCCGACGCCGTCGACCAGCTTCGCACTGCCCGCCAGCCGCGCGATCGACAGCTTGCCCCGGCGGAACCCCTGCGCGGTCATCGTCGCGTCGAGGGTCGTGCCACCGCCCGCCAGCACGATTCCGGCCTCCAGCCGGGCACGCCGCACCGATCCCGCCGTGCCCAGTTTCGCCCGCGTGGCATCCAGCGCGATATCGATCCGCTGGTCGCTACCCTGCGGGCGGAAGTCGATCGTCCCGGCAAACCCGCCGCCATCGACGTTCAGCCGACCGAAAAAGCCATTCTCGACAATATCGATCCCGCCGGTCGCACGGGTCCCGCTGACCTCCAGTTCGTCGACCGCGATCCGCGCCGTGCCGCCGGTCGGCAACAGGATGCGGCCATTGGCGGTGAACGGCCCGAGACGCGAACCGCCCTGCGCGCGATAGGCGAACCCCTCCGCCGTCGGGTCGAGATGCGCGACCACGTTGGCAAGGCCCAGCGTGGCGTTCGGCGATGCGAAGCGCAGGTCGAGCGTCGGCTTGGAGATATTGCCGTCGAGCACCAGCTGCACCGGGCCATAGGTCGCCTGTCGCCCGCTTCCTTCGAAATGGAAGGTGCCGTCGCGGCGGCGATAGCCGTTGCCGCTGAGCGTCAGGCCGGGCGAGGTGAGCCGCAGTCCGCGCAGGTACAGGATGCCGTCCTTGCCGCGTTCCAGCCCGGTTTCGATGCGGGGCAGTCCCTGCGTCAGCGAGCGGAAGAAGCCGTTGTCGAGCCGGCGGACCTGCGCCATGCCCCGTCCGACGATCCGCGTGCCGCCGCCCGGAATGGGAACGGCGGTCAGCTTCGTCTGGACATCGACCAGCCCGAGGCCGGGGATCAGATAGCGTTGCAGTGCGCCGCTGATCCCGACCTCATAGCGGCCAGTGGTCAGGTCGAGCGTCAGCATGATCCGGCCGTTGAGTTTGTCCGACCGTACGATCAAGTCGTTGCCGACCAGCGTCTTCGCACCGACCGCCAGCTTGCCGGTCACCGACAGGTTGCGCAGGATGCCGCCCGCCACATCGCCGACGCCGGTGACCCGCGCCGCCGCCAGCCGGATCGGCACGATCACCGGCGCCTTCGAAAACCGCCCCTGTCCGGCGGCGACCACCTGTTCGAACCCGGTCTGGTCGAACGCCAGCCGATTGGCGCGCAGGCGGTAATCGAAGCGTGCGGTCGAAAACTCCCCGTCGAGGATCGTGCGGAGTTCGATATCGCGCCCGGTCATGTTGGGGAACATCGCCGCCGGGCGCAGCAGCCGTGCGCGCAGGCGCAGGTCGCGAAACGCACTGGTGCCAAGGTCGACGATGCCGTCCGCCTCCAGCGCAAGCGCGGCACTGCGCAGCGCAAGCACGCCGTCGATCCGGCGATCGGCGAAGGTCGCGCTGCCGCGCACGCGAACCTGGGGGGCGGTCAGCCGCTGGAGCTTGCCCTGCAGCAGCGTCGACGGCGCAAGCGTACCGCCCAGCGTATAGCGCCCCGCGCGCACGCCCAGCGTCAGGTCGATGATCCGCGCACGACCGGCGTCGGCAACCGCGCGCCCGTCCCATGCCGACCAGCGCCCGTCGCCTGACACCTCCACCGACAAAGGCCGGCGAATACCGCTGGCGGTGGCGAGCAGACCGTCGCCCGCCCCCCGCGCCCGCAGGTCGATATCGAAGCGGTCGCGATCCGGTTCGGCATCGATGCGCAGCCGCAGCCGGTCGCTGGCGGCGATATCGAGCGCGAGGTCGACCAGCGCCCGGCCGGATCGGACATCCGCCTGTCCGGACAGCTTGCCCGTGCGCGCGGTGCCGGTCACACCCTTGGCCAGCTCCAGCCGCTCGACGCTCAGCCGGCCGATACGAATGTCGAAGCTCGGCAGGATCGGGGTCTTGCGCCCGGTCGGCGTCGGTTGCGGCAGCTTGGCAAGGATCGCGCGCGGGATGGTCAGGCTGTTGATCGACAGCCGGTTCGACACGAATTCCCATGGCCGCCAGTCGAGTTCGGCGAGCGGTGCGCGCAGCACCAGCCCCTTCGCGTCATAGATACGCACGTCGATCAGCCGCGCACGGGTGTAGATCGACCCGTCGATCCGCCCGATGCGATAGCGCATGCCGTTGGCGGGCTTCATCGTCGCGATACGGTTGGCGATCAGCCGGTGGCCCGGCCCGGTATCGATCACCACCAGCGCACCGACGATCAGAACGATGATGGCGAGAACCAGTTGCGCCAGCCGCCGGCCCCAGCCGATGCGGCGCTTCACCACCACCGGCGGCGTTTCGACCGGTTCGTCGTTCAAAACGCCTGCCCCAGCGAGACATAGACGGCGATGCGGGGATCGCCCTTTTGCGGGTTGATCGGCGTACCGACATCGACCCGGATCGGCCCGAAATTGCTGTAATAGCGCACGCCGATCCCCGCGCCGTAGCGCAGCCCCGAAAATTTCGGCATCGTCGAGGTATAGATGTTGCCGGCATCGAGGAACGGCACGACGCCGAAATTGCCGAACGCCTTGACCCGCGCCTCCAGCGAAAATTCGGCTAGGCTGCGCCCGCCGATCGGATCGTTGTTCGGGTCGCGCGGGCCGATATCCTGGAATCCGTAGCCGCGCACCGACGCGCCGCCGCCGGCATAGAAGCGCCGCGACGGCGCCACTGCATCGCGCGGCGCGCCGAGGATCGATCCGATGCGGGTCCGCGCCGCCAGCACGACCTGCGACGTGACCGGGCGGTAGACGCTCGCATCGACCTGTGCGCGGGTATAGCCGAACAGGTCGCCGCGCAGCGACAATTCGGGGCTGATCCGTCCGCCCAGCCGGAACCCCTTGGTCGGGTTCAGCAGGTCGTCCGACCCGTCATAGTTCAGGCTGCTGGGCAGCGCGCCGATGAAATAGGTGCGGCGGCGCGGCTCCCCCGTGGCGACGATCACGTCGCGTTCGTCGGTCGCGACCAGTTCGCCGCCCAGCGCCCAGGTCCACGTCTTTTGAAAGAAGATGTTGGTCTGCCGCTCCAGCCCGGCGGACAGCGAGACGGTGTTCGCCTCGAACGCGTTGCGGACGAGGTGGGTCGCGGCGACCTGTGCGGTCAGCACCCGGTCGCGGCCATGGAAATTGTTGCGACGGAAGGTGACCGCCGCCACCTGTTCCAAGGTACCGAGAACGCCCCGCAGGGTGAGTGCGCCTTCGGGCGGGAACAGGTTGCGGTGGGTCCAGCTCGCCTCGACCCGCGCGCCTTCACCGGTGCCGTACCCGATTTCGCCGGCGATGGTGCGCGGCGGCGCCGGCTCCATCGCAAGGTCGAGGTCGACGGTGCCGGGCGCCTGTCCCTCGACCGGGGTCAGGCGGACCTGCGATACCAGGCTGGTTTGCACGATCGCGCGGCGCAGGTCGTCGACCATGGCGGAATCATAGGTCTCGCCCGGCTTGAACCGGGCGATATCCTGCGCATGGTCGCCGTCGAACACCCGGTTGGGACGTGCCACGATCCGGCCGAAGCGCCGCTCGCCGCCCGGCTGCACATCGACCTCGATCGTCGCGGTGCGGGTGGCGTGGTCGACGGTGATCTGCGGCTCGCCGACCTTGGCAAAGGGAAAGCCCTCGCGCCCGATCGTCGTTTCCAGCTTGCCCTGTGCCGCGACCACCGTGTCGCCCTGTACCGGCGCCTCGGGCTTCAGGCCGAATGCCGTGCTGAGGTCGGTTGCCTTGTCCCCTGCTGCGGCGATGCCTGGCGTGCGGACCTGGGCGAAGCGATAGAGCTGGCCCGGCTCCACTTCCAGATAGACGATCAGCCGATCGCCCTCCGGGCGGACGCTGGTGGTGATGCGCGCGTCGAAATAGCCTTCGTTGCGCAGCAGGTCGTCGAGCAGGCGGGCATCCTCACGCGCGCGACGGTCGATCTGCGCGGCGTTCGACGGTTCGCCTTCCTTGGCGCGCAGGGTCGACAATTCGTTGAACCGCTGTCGAAACAGGTCGTTGTTGATCCCGTCGATGCCGGTGATCCGGTAATTGTAGCGGAATTCCCCGCCGGCACGCTGCGGCCCGGTGGTCAGCGTCGGATCGGTCGGCGCGGTCGCAAGGTCGGGCCACGCGACGCCGATGTCGGGCAGGTCGGCCAGCGGCGCGGTGGGATCGAGCGGCGTTTCCTGCGCGGCCGGCGGCGTCTGCGCGCGCGCCATCGGACCCGCGAAAGCAAGCCATCCGGCGCTCAACAGCACGGCAAACCGGCAGCTCGACATGGGATCGTCCTAGCGCGGCACGGCCACGGACGCCAAGCGCAAACCCGCCGGAATCGTCAGTGAATCGTACCCCAGGCGCCCGGCTGCTCCAGCAGCGTGACAAGCCGTGCGACCTGACGCCAGCGGCAGAACTGCACCACATTGTCACGGTCGCGCGCCAGGTTCGCGCGCGCGGTCGCTTCCTCGGCCGCTACCGGGCCATACTCCGCCATCAGATAATGCGCCCGCGCCAGATCGGAGAGGTCGGCGATGTAAGGCGACAGCATGGCGGTATCGAGCATGGCATTCCGTGGTTCATGGATCGTGCCGGAACCGAACCGACCGCCTCTCGCGCGGCCTTCGATCGTTAACGCCTGCGACGCAATCCCGCATCGACACATCCCGCCGTCCCGATGCGACACAGGCGGGACGACAGTGGCGCACCGCCGCCGACTATGGCAAGCGACATCAATGAACAGACCACCCCATACGCCGAAAGCCGGCGGGATGCCGATCGCGTTGGGCGTGATGGGCGGCGCGATCGTCGGCGCGGTATTCGGCGAGGCCACGATGGGCCTGCTGATCGGGCTGGCGCTGGGCATCGGCATCGCCGTCCTGATCTGGCGCACGGACCAGCCGCGCCGCTGACCGCGCTATAGCGCGCGCGACAGCCAGACGACGCGGCCGACGATATCGGGCGTGCCGTCGATGGCGATCGGCGGATAGGCCGGATTGTCGCTGACCAGTTCGCCCCCGCCTGGCACCCGCGCCAGCCGCTTTACCAGCAATACCCCGTCATGGCGCACGACATGGATCGCGCCCGACACCCCGCGCCGGTCCCCGCCATCGACCAGGATAGTGTCGCCATCAGCCAGCGTCGGCAGCATCGAGTCGCCCGCGACCGCGATCACCGATGCCTGCCCCGGCCGTACCCGCAGCTGGCGCAGCAGCGCGCCGTCGATCCGCATCGCGCCGTCGCCGCGATCGTCGTCGACCAGCCCGCCCGGCCCGGCCGATGCCCGCGCGTCGATCCGCGGTACCGCGACCAGCTCGCGCGCGACCGGCCCGCCCAGTGCCGCCTCCGTCACGCCCAGGTAGCGCGCCAGCGTCGCCCGGTCGCCTTCCGACAGCCGCCGGGGGGAACCGCGTTCGATATATTGCTGCATATAGGCCGGGTTGCGCCCCAGCAGACGCGACAGTTCCGACAGACTCGCCCCCCGCTCCGCCGCCAGACGAGCGATCACCACGCGCACATCGTCCAGTTCCATCGCCGTCCTCCCTTTAGGAATTTTCCTAGACATGTTGGATTTCAAGGAACAGATCAAGAACATTCTTGAGTCGAAGGAGTAGGCGGGAGGGTATGGATGCACAGCATTTTGCAGCGGATCAGTCGGCATCTGCAGGAAACGGGGACGCCCGAAACGCTGTTCGGTCGGCGGGCGGCGGGCGACCCGCGCCTGGTGGGCGACCTGCGCAACGGGCGGCAACCGCGCGCACCGCTGATCGCCCGGATCGAGGCCTATATCGCCGGCCAGGAACGATCGGAATGAGCCGGGGGCCGGACGCCGCCACCCTGCTGGAACGGCGCCTGCGCATTGCGGCCGAGGCGGCGGGGGTGTCGATCGCGATCACCGCATCGGACTGGACCGGCTGGGCCAGCGCGACGTTCAACGGCGCGCGGCACCGGCTGACGCTCAGCAGCGGCGATGCCGGGTTCGCCGCGTGGCTGGCCGAATTGCCCGAGGCCGACCTGCCGCTGCGCGGGCATCTGGTCGCCGACCTGATCTTCACGGGCGGGGCGACGCTGCCCGATCGCCATGACGCGACGATCGAGGTGCTGACAGTCGAGGAACGCTGACGCCTTATTCGCCCCCGGCCATGCGGCGCAGCGCGCCAAGTGCGGAGGCGAGGCCGGCATTGCCCGTTTCCGGCCCGGCCGAAACCGGGCGATCACCGCGCCGACGCTGCAACCCCCGGTCGAGCCGGTCGATCAGGTCGGACAGCTCCGGCGTCGGCGTCGGCGACGGCTCGACCGGGGGCGACGACGGGACGGGCTCGGGTTCAGCTTCGGGTTCGGCGTCAACCGGCGGCGGACGGAAGAGCGGGCGTACCGCAGGGGGCGGCGCTGCCGGAACCATCGGCAGCGCCTCCGGATCGAACATCGCCATGGGCGTATTCAGGTCGCGGGGCAGTTCCAGCTCCGCTTCGGTGGCCGCGACCGGATCGAGGAACGGCATGCCGAGGTCGCGCGCGGCACGAACCGGTGGGCGCGGCGGGGCGTCAGGATGGGCATCGGCGCGGCGGACGCTGGGCGGCGCTTCCTCGACCACCTCGTCGGCGGCGGGCAGCGCGACCGGACGACGGACGGCGAGCAGGGTCAGCGCAATCCATACCGGCACCGCGACCGCCAGCGCCGCGACCAGCATCAACGCTGCGCGCGCGGTCCAGCCGAGCGGCGGCGCGGCGATCGGCAGCAGCGCGGGCAGGCCGGTGTCCGACACGACCGTCTCGATCCGCCACATCGGCACGACGGCGATGGCGATGGCCACGAGCAGCCCGGAGGTCCCGGCGACCAGCGAGGGTAGCGAGCGGTTCATGCGTCCACCATCGTCGCGTCACCCATCACCGCGCCGGGCCGTGCGGCGCCGATCAACCGCTGATAGACCGGCTGATAGCGCGCGACGTTCGATGCCCAGTTGCGCTCCGCCTCGACAAAGGCGCGGCCCCGGTCGCGCATCGCTTCCCAGCCCGACCGGTCGGCCAGCAATGCGGCGACGCGGGTGGCGAGTGCGGCGGGGTCGTCGGGCGGGAAC
Source organism: Sphingomonas sp. Leaf9 (assembly GCF_001421355.1). Lineage (GTDB taxonomy): Bacteria > Pseudomonadota > Alphaproteobacteria > Sphingomonadales > Sphingomonadaceae > Sphingomonas. The sequence goes on from NZ_LMKC01000001.1 coordinate 766,057, forward strand.
AGCGTGCCGGTATCGCCGTCGCGGATCAGTTCGCGGTGACCACCGACATCGGATGCTGCGACCAGCCGCCGCTGCGCCATCGCCTCCAGGGGTTTCAGCGGCGTGACCAGATCGGTCAGCCGCATCGCCTTGCGCGGATAGACCAGCAGGTCGACCAGTCCATAATAGCGCTCGACTTCGTGATGCGGCACGCGGCCGATGAAGTGGATTGCGTGGGCGACGCTGGACGCCGCCGCCTGGGCGCGCAGCGCGCCTTCCATCGGGCCGCCACCGACCAGCAGCAGCCGGACGTTCGGCCGTGCCGCGACCAGCGCGGGCATGGCGGCGATCAGCGTGTCGAGGCCCTCATAATCATAGAAGCTGCCGATGAAGCCCAGCACTTCCCTGCCCGCCAGCCCCAGTTCGGCGGCGAGCGCGGTGTCGGGCGGCGGCGGATCGCCGAACAGGGTCAGGTCGACGCCGTTGGGCGATACCATGATCTTCGCCGGATCGATCCCGCGCGCCACCAGGTCGCGGCGCAACCCTTCACAGATGACGGCGACGCCATCGGCGCGGCGCACCGCCCAGGTCTCCAGCGCGCGAGTCGCGCGGTAGCGGACCGAGCCTTCGGTGCCGGTCCCGTTACCGACCGCCGCGTCTTCCCAGAAGGCGCGGATTTCATAGACCAGCGGCAGCCCACGCCGCCGGGCGACGCGCAGCGCAGCGAGCGCGTCCAGCACCGGCGAATGGGCATGCAGGATGTCGGGCCGGAATTCGTCCACCACCCGGTCGATCGTGGCAGAAAATGCCTGGATTTCCGCCAGTTCCCCCAAGGGTGCCGGCAGGGCGCGGGGCGGCACGGTGCGGTGGAAATCGATGCCGTCGACGGTTTCCCGCGCGGCCTGCGTCACCCCCTGCCTGGCCCCGGTGACCGCCGCGACCTGCCACCCGCGCGCCATCTGCGCGGTGAGGATCGCCCGCGTACGGAACGTGTAGCCGCTGTGGAGCGGCAGGCCGTGGTCGAGGATATGAAGGACTCGCATGCCAACGTCCTGCCACGACAGGGTTAAGGGAGACGTAACGCCAGCATAGCGTGGGCTCAATCGCCGGCAAAGGCGAAGGGGGTCAGCCCGCCGTCGCGGTCGTCCAGCCGCATGGCGCGGGCATGCGGCGGGGCCGAACGCTGCGGACAGTCGCCGCGGGTGCAGGCGCGGCACCCCGGCCCCACCGGCATCCCGCGCGCCGACAGGTCCAGCCCGCGGGCCGCCGCCAGCCCGCCGGCCTGATCGGCGGCGATGCCCAGCATCACGACGAAGCGCGCCCGCACCTCCCCGGCCAGCGCGCCGGGCGGGGTGACGGTACGCGACAACGTGAGCCAGCGCCCGCCCTCCTCCGGCTCGACCAGTTGCAGCACCGTCTCCCCGCCACGCGCAAACGCGTCGAATGCGCCTAGCAGCGGACAGGGTGCCCCCTCGACCAGCGGCGACTGGCTGGCCCCGGCAAAGCGCTTCGACACCTGCCCCGCGCGGTCGAGCCGGAGCAGGCAGAAGGACAGCCCGCGCGCGCCGACGCGGTGCAGCGTGGTAAGCCGATGGGCGACATGTTCGAACCCCGCGCCGAACCGGCGGCCGAGCAGCGCCAGGTCATAGCCCGTCGCCTCGCATGCGCGCAGGAACCGGGCATAGGGCATCATCACCGCGGCGGCGAAATAGCCGTGCAGGTGGCGGCGCAGCCATTGTTCGGCGGTCCGGTCGGACAGGCCCGCGCCGCGCACCACCGCATCGACCTCCGCCCGCGCCTCCGCATGGCCCAATGCCCGGGCGAGCGCGAAGCTGCGCGAGGCGGGGTCGAGCCGTTCGGACAGCTGCAGCTGGCGCGCATGCAGGTCAGTACGGTGCAGCCGGTCGGGCATCACCTCCACCGGCAGCAGCCGCACCGACAGGTGATGCCGCACCCGCAGCCGGTCGGCCATCGCCGCCGCCGGATCGCCGCCGGCAAGGCGCAGCTCGTCGGCCAGCGCCTCCGCCTGTGCATCGAGGTCGGGGAAATGGTTGCGCCAGCGTTCGATGGTGGCGCGCGCCTCGGCTGCGGGATCGGCGGTGATCGGCGCCCCCGCCCCGCCACTGCCCAGCCGGTCGAAGGCACGGGCGAAGGCCTCCGCCCCGCCCGGCGCGGCGGACAGCCACTCGGCGATATCGGCGCGGTCGAGGCTCAGGTCGGCGAACATCGGGTCGGCCAGCCGGCGGCGCAGCGCCTCCGCACCGCCGCCCGGTTCGCTTGCCGCCAGCGTGCGCGGGTCGAAGCCGTAGCGTTCGGCCAGCGCCACCAGCAACGTCGCGGTCAGCGGTCGCTGGTTGCGTTCGATGAGGTTCAGATAGCTGGCGGAGATGCCCAGCGCCTCGGCCATCGCCGCCTGGGTCAGCGCCTGCCCCCGGCGCAGGCGGCGGACGGTGTGGCCGGCGAACATCTTGCTTTCCACAGGTACTGCCCCGCCGTTTCGATTGTAAAGAGATTACAGAAACGGGCGATCAGGACAAGGTCGGCGGAATGACCCTTTTTTGCAGGTCCGGTATCGGATATCCATCCCGCAACGATGCCGTTTCGAACATCGGGTTTGCAGGAGACGATGCAATGGACACCAACAGCCTGTTCCGGCTCGACGGGCGCACCGCGCTGATTACCGGCGGATCGCGCGGGATCGGGCGGATGATCGCCGCCGGCTTCGTCGCACAGGGGGCGCGAGTGTTTGTGTCGGCGCGCAAGGCCGATGCCTGCATCGCCACGGCCGAAGAGATCGGCGCGACCGCGCTGCCGCAGGACGTGTCGAGTGTGGAGGGATGCCGCGCGCTGGCGGATCGGCTGGCCAGCCATACCGACCGGCTCGACATCCTCGTCAACAATGCCGGCGCGGCATGGGGACAGGCGTTCGAGGAGTTCCCCGAAAGCGGATGGGACAAGGTGATGGACCTGAACGTGAAGTCGCCATTCTTCCTGACGCAGGCGCTACACCCGATGCTGAAGGCGGCGGCATCGCGCGCACGGCCGGCAAAGGTCATCAACATCACCTCGATCGACGGACAGCGTGTCAATCCGTGGGAAACCTACAGCTATCAGGCGTCGAAGGCGGCGCTGATCCACCTGACGCGGCGGATGGCGGCGCGGCTGGTGACGGACGCGATCCACGTCACCTCGATCGCGCCCGGCGCCTTTGCCAGCGAGATGAACAAGGCCGCGCGCGACCATGGCGACGGCGTGGCGAAGCGGATTCCGGCCGGGCGGATCGGCGTGGACGAGGACATGGCGGCAGCGGCGATCTATCTCGCCGCGCGCGCCGGGGACTATGTGGTAGGGGAAACGATCACCGTCGATGGCGGGCTGGTCAACGCGTCGCTGGGCGGATCGATCGACGGTTGAGCCGTCAAAGTTCACAAAGTTCACACTCGTGCGCGTTTTGCGCAGACGGCTGCGTCACACCGGACTTGATCCGGTGTGACGGTGGTGGGCGGTGGAACATCGCGCCCTGAACCGTCGCCAAAGTTCACGAAGTTCACACTCGCGCGCAACCGGCGTAGCAGGAAAAACCGCGCAAGGGGCGGGGTTGGCGGACAATGCGAAAGAGCAACATCGACCCTGCCAGCCCCGACCCGTGTAGGAAAGTCAGGGGGCGATCTCCGCCCCGTCCCAGGCGAAGATGCGGCCGCTCTGCTCCGGGGTCAGGCCGTCGAGCACCGCCAGCATCCGTTCGGCGCTATAGGCCGGGGTGAACAGCTTTTCCGCCGGCACGCCGCGCTGGAACGGCTTGCTCAACCCCGTGTCGACCGTGCCGGGATGGAGCGCGACGCACACCGCCTGGCGGTGGCTGCGCGCGAGTTCGATCGCGGCGGTGCGGACGATCTGGTTGAGGGCCGCTTTCGACGCGCGATAGCCGTACCAGCCGCCCAGCCGGTTGTCGGAAATGCTGCCGACCCGCGCCGAGATGCAGGCGATGGCGGACGGCGCATCCTTTGCCAGCAACGGCGCGAAATGCTTCAGCGCCAGCGCCGGGCCGATGGTGTTGATCGCGAACAGATGCGCGAGCCGTTCGGCGTCGAGATCGGCCAAGCGCCGTTCGGGACCGCCGGTGGCGTCATGCAGGACACCGGTCGCGACGATGACGCGGGTGAGCGGCGCGTCGATGCGGGCGGCGGCAGCCTCGATCGAAGCGGGGTCGGCGAGGTCGACGGGCAGGTAGTCGACACCGGGTGGCAGTGTGTCAGGCGCGCGGCGCGCGGCGGCGATGACGCGGGTGTATCGGCCGCTTGATGCCAGCGCCGCGACCAGCGCCGCGCCGATGCCTCCGTTCGCACCGATGATGATAATGCCCATAACCAATCCTTTATCGCTCTTTGTCAGAGCCGATGGCGAGCCCGTTCGACGCGGGCGTCGGACAATAGAGTCTGAGAAGGAGTGAAATGAAAACCCTAAAATCCGAATACGCATCGCTCGGACTTTTTACTGTGGCCGGTATGATCGGAATTCTGTGGTTGGCACCCACTACACCGATACTTGAAAATCGACGGTTCGAAGATGCTCGTACAGCATCCGAGTTGAAGCAGGACATCAGCTGCCAAGCTAAGATAATACAGAAAATGCCAACAGAAGCCGCGCGCCGTAAGGCTGTCGAGTGCTCGAAGGAAAAAGAAGAGCAACGCCTTTCGACAAACGACCTAATCCAGCAGACTAGAGCAGCTGATGCAGCTGTTGCCCAAACAAGCCTTGCCGCACAAGGCCTATGGTTGAGCTTTGTACAGGCATTAGCCGCGTTCATTACGCTAGTCGCTGCCGTAGCAGCAGCACTCTACGCACGCCGCGCCTCTACGTCGGCGAGTGATGCACTGGACTTCGAAAAAGCAAGATCCTCTCACGTAGATCGGCCATGGTTATCACTTGCCGTTTCCATTGTCGGCAACTTGAGCAAGAATGACAAGGACGAGACCTGCTTCAAGATCGATGTTCACATAGAAAATATCGGCAGTATGCCTGCGCACATGGTAACAACATGGGTGGAACCGTATCTCGGAACCGACCTGAAGACATTGGAAGAGACGAAGGCAAAAGTCGCAACGAAACTTATATCTATACGTGCAAGGGCTGCCCGGGAATCAAGGACATTGCTTCCCAGAAAGACGATGACGATGCGTGCGCCGCAGAGCATTAAAATGCAACCCCGCTATCATTTACGGGCGCTGGTCTATGTTCTCTATAATCTACCCTCTGGCGAGGAAGCGATGTCATGGGAGGTTTTTGAGTATGAATGCGCCGACGGCAACGGTTCGTTCGGGCCAATCATGTCAACGAATCAATCGGTCGATTTCGACAAGATGCGCGCGAGACCTGTCGGACTAACTCATTCCAAATAGCATGATGGTGCGAGCGGTGCAGCAGGGAGCGCCCGCACCGCGAGCGCCCCCTGCCGCATCACCCCACCATGCCGCCGGCGGCGAGTACCGCCAGCGTCACCAGTTCGTTGGCGGTGCTGGTCATCGGGGCGATCTGCACCGGCTTTTCCATGCCGATCAGCATCGGGCCGATCACGTCGTCGCCGCCCAGTTCGCGCAGCAGCTTGGCCGAGATGTTGGCCGATTGCAGCCCCGGCATGATGAGGACGTTGGCCGGACCCGACAGGCGGGCGAAGGGGAAGTTCGCCATCTGGCGCGGGTTGAGCGCGACGTCGGGGGCCATTTCGCCTTCATATTCGAAGCCGACCTGCCGCTTGTCGAGCGCGGCCACGCCGTCGCGGACGTTGTCGATCCACTGGCCCGACGGATTGCCGAAGGTCGAGTAGCTGAGGAACGCGACGCGCGGTTCGTGGCCCATGCGACGGGCGACGGCGGCGGTGCGCTCGGCGATGTCAGCCAGTTCCTCGCCCGAGGGGCGTTCGTTGATCGTGGTGTCGGACATGAACACGGTATGGCTCTGCCCGACCAGCAGGTGGATACCGAACGGCACCTTGCCATCGACCGGATCGATCACGCGGCGGACGTCGCGGAACGTCTGCGCATAGGTGCGGGTGATGCCGGTAATCATCGCATCCGCGACGCCCAGCTGCAGCAGCACCGCGCCGAAGGTGTTGCGGTCCTGGTTGATGAGGCGTTCGGCGTCGCGCTTGAGGTAGCCACGCCGCTGGAGCCGTTCGTAGAGAAAGTCGACCATCTGCGGCACCATCTCGCTGGTGCGGCTGTTGTGGACTTCGTAATCCTCCGGATTGGCGACGCCCAGCGCCCGCAGCCGGTCGTGCACGTCGTCGCGGCCGACCAGCACGGGGATGCCGTAGCCGCCTTCCTTGAACGCGATCGCGGCGCGCAGGACGACTTCCTCTTCGCCTTCGGCGAACAGCACGCGCTTGGGATGCGCGCGGGCACCTTCATAGGCCATGGTGAGGACCGAGGTGGTCGGGTTGAGCCGCGCGCGCAGCTGCTGGCGATAGGCGTCCATGTCGAGGATCGGGCGCGTCGCGACGCCCGAATCCATCGCTGCCTTCGCCACGGCCGACGGCACCAGTTCCATCAGGCGTGGGTCGAACGGTGCGGGGATGATATATTCGGGGCCGAAGCTGTGCTGCGTACCATATGCCAGCGCGACTTCTTCCGGCACGCGCTGCCGCGCCAGTTCGGCGATGGCGTTGGCGGCGGCGATCTTCATCTCGTCGTTGATGCCGGTGGCGCGCACGTCGAGCGCGCCGCGGAAGATGAAGGGGAAGCCGATGACGTTGTTGACCTGGTTCGGATAGTCCGAACGGCCGGTCGCAACGATCGCGTCGGGGCGCGCGGCCTTGGCCAGTTCGGGGCGGATTTCGGGTTCGGGATTGGCCATCGCGAAGATGATCGGCGACGGGGCCATGTCCTTGACCATTTCGGGCTTCAGCGCGCCCGCGGCCGACAGGCCCAGGAACACGTCGGCACCGTGCAGCGCTTCGGTCAGCGTACGGCGGTCGGTGGCGGCGGCATGGGCCGACTGCCACTGGTTCACGTCCTCGCGCCCCTGATAGATCACGCCGGTGCGGTCGCACATGATGACGTTGTCGTGGGCGACGCCCATCGCCTTCATCAATTCGGTGCAGGCGATGGCGGCGGCACCCGCGCCGTTCACCACGACCTTGACCTCGGACAGCTTGCGCTTGGTCAGCAGGCAGGCGTTGATGAGGCCGGCGGCGCAGATGATCGCGGTGCCGTGCTGGTCGTCGTGGAAGACGGGAATGTTCATGCGTTCGCGCAGCGTCTGCTCGATGATGAAGCATTCGGGCGACTTGATGTCTTCGAGGTTGATGCCGCCGAAGCTCGGCTCCATCAACTCGACCGCATCGATGAAGCGGTCGACATCCTCGGTCTTCAGCTCGATATCGATCGAATCGACGTCGGCGAAGCGCTTGAACAGGACGGCCTTGCCCTCCATCACCGGCTTCGATGCCAGCGCGCCGAGGTTGCCGAGACCGAGGATGGCGGTGCCGTTGGAGATGACCGCGACCAGATTGCCCTTGGCGGTATAGTCGTACGCGGTGGCGGGATCGTCGTAGATCGCCTTCACCGGTACCGCGACGCCGGGCGAATAGGCGAGCGCCAGGTCGCGCTGGGTCGCCATCGGCTTCGATGCGATGATCTCGATCTTGCCCGGACGCCCTTCGGAGTGGAACAGCAGCGCCTCGCGCTCGGAAAACTGGTCGGTGGTTTCGGACACTGGCGCTTCTCCCGTTTCCATGGGCTTTACGCAGCGGAAGGCGGGTCGGGCAAGGGTGTTGGTCGGGCCAGCGGCGGTTTGATATGCTTGCGTCCGGCCCGCCCGCGACAGTATCGCCCGGCGATGGCAACCAAGGCTCCGGGGTCCGACTCCCCCGCCCCCACCCCGATGATGCAGCAATATCTGGCGTTGAAGGCGGAGGCCGACGACTGCCTGCTGTTTTATCGCATGGGCGATTTTTTCGAGCTGTTCCATGACGATGCGAAGATCGCCGCCGCCGCCCTAGACATCGCGCTGACCGCGCGTGGCGAGCATGAGGGCGCAAAGATCCCGATGTGTGGCGTGCCGGTGCATGCGGCCGAGGGCTATCTGGCGCGGCTCATCAAGGCCGGGCACCGTGTCGCCATCGCCGAACAGGTCGAAAGCCCGGAAGAGGCGAAGCGCGCGCGGGGGTCGAAGGCGCTGGTGGCGCGCGCCATCGTCCGCGTGGTAACGGCAGGCACGCTGACCGAGGAAGCGTTGCTCGATGCCCGTGCGGCCAACTGGTGCGCGTGCATCGGTGAGGCAGCGGGCGGCGTGGCGATTGCCGCCGCCGATGTGTCCACCGGCAGGTTCGAGGTGATCGAGACCGACGCCACCGGCCTGACCGCCGCGCTGGCCCGGTTGCAGGCGGTCGAGGTCGTCGCGGCGGAAACCTCCGCCTTTGCCGAGGTCGCGACGCTGCTGCGGTCGAAGGCCGATTTCGACAGTGCGGGGGGCGAGGCGCGGTTGAAGGCGCTCCACGGCGTCGCGACGCTCGACGGGTTCGGGCAGTTTTCGCGCGCGGCGCTGGCGGCGGCGGGCGGGCTGATCGCCTATCTCAACCATACCGCGCGGGGGCAGCTTCCCTTCCTGCGGCCGCCGGTCTGCGCCGCCGATGGGCAGTGCATGGCGATCGATGCGGCGACGCGCGAGAGCCTGGAGCTGACCCGCACCGCCGCCGGGGCGCGGGCGGGTAGTTTGCTGGCCGAGGTCGATCGGACGGTGACGGGTGCCGGCGCGCGGTTGCTGGCGAGCGATATCGCCGCACCGTTGATGGACCGCGCGATGATCGAGGGCCGGTTGGCGGCGGTCGGCTGGGCGCATGACGATCCCGGTCTGCGTGACGAACTGCGCACCACCCTGCGCGCGCTGCCGGATGTCGGGCGGGCGCTGGGGCGGATCGCGGCGGGTCGGGGGTCCCCACGCGATCTGGGCCAGTTGCGCGACGGATTGAGCGCGGCGTGGACGCTGGGCCAGCGGCTGGACAAGCTGCCCGCCGTGCCGGTGCTGATCGCCGAACTGGCGCCGCGGTTGCGCGGGCATGGTGAGCTGATCGACCTGCTGACGCGCGGTCTCGTGCCGATGCCGCCGATCGATGCGGCGGCGGGCGGGTTCGTTGCCGAGGGGTATGATGCGGCGCTCGACGCACTGCGCGATACCGGGGCCGGCGGGCGGCGGGCGATCGCCGCGCTGGAGGCGCAGTATCGCGAGCGCACCGGGATTTCGGCGCTGAAGATCCGCCACAACGGCGTGCTCGGCTATCATGTCGAGGTGCCGGCGCGGGTCGCCGACAAGCTGATGGCGGCCGAAAGCGGCTTTACCCATCGCCAGACGCTGGCCGGGGTCGTCCGCTTCAACGCGCCCGACCTGCACGACGCGGCGCTGAAGGTGACGCAGGCGGGCGCACACGCGCTGGCCGCCGAAGCGGCGCATCTGGAAGCGTTTACCGAAGCCGCGCTGGCCAGGCGCGAGGCCATTGCCGCGACGGCGGATGCGCTGGCGCGGATCGACGTGACGGCGGCGCTGGCCGAACGGGCGGCGGAGGGCGGCTGGGCATGCCCCACGCTGGTCGATCACGCCTGCCTCGATATCGTCGGCGGGCGGCATCCGGTGGTCGAAAGCGCGGTGGCCAGGAGCGGCGGGCGGTTCGTGGCGAACGACTGTCGCCTGTCCGAATCCTCGCGGCTGTGGCTGGTCACGGGTCCGAACATGGGCGGCAAGTCGACCTTCCTCCGGCAGAACGCGCTGATCGTCGTGCTGGCGCAGGCGGGCAGTTTTGTGCCGGCGACCTCGGCCACGCTGGGGCTGGTCGACCGGTTGTTCAGCCGGGTCGGCGCGTCGGACAATCTGGCGCGGGGCCGATCGACCTTCATGGTCGAGATGGTCGAGACCGCCGCCATTCTGGCGCAGGCGACGGCGCGCTCGTTCGTGATCCTCGACGAAGTGGGGCGCGGCACGTCGACCTATGACGGCCTGGCGATCGCGTGGGCGGTGGTCGAGGCGATCCACGAGGATAATCGCTGCCGCTGCCTGTTCGCGACGCATTATCACGAGCTGACCCGGCTGGCCGAACGCTGCGACGCGCTGTCGCTGCACCATGTCCGTGCGCGCGAGTGGAAGGGCGACCTGGTGCTGCTGCACGAACTGGCCGAGGGGCCGGCGGATCGCAGCTACGGCATCGCCGTCGCGCGGCTGGCCGGCCTGCCGCCTGCGACTCTGCAACGCGCAAAGGCGGTGCTGGCGAAGCTGGAGGCGGGCAAGGCCAAGACCGGCGGCATCGCGGCGGGGCTGGACGACCTGCCGCTGTTCGCCGCGATGGCCCCGGTCGAGGAAGCGCCGGTCGATCGCCTGCGCGAGGCGCTGGGCGCGCTCGATGTCGATGCGATGTCGCCGCGCGAGGCGATGGAGGCGCTGTACCGGTTGAAGGGGCTGGCGTAGCGCCGCATCCGCCCTTTTGGCCGGGGGGGGGGGCGTCCAAGTCGCTGACGTCTTGGTGGAGGACACCCCCCTCCACCCCTCGCTTGCGCGAGCGGTCCCCCTCCCCGTGCCGGGGAGGATTTAGAATCGTGGCAGTTCGTCCTTCGTGATGTAGCGCGGCGAATGATAGGCGGCCTTCAGCGTTTCGGCAGTGTTCTGCACCCCGTCCTGCAACCAGCGCGTGTGCCATGTCATGAACCACAGCCAGTCGGCCTGTGGCCCCAATAGCGTCGGGTCGGGGATCGGGCCGTTTTCGTGCAGCGCGATCGGAACGGTGTCGCCGACGATCGCCTTTACGCCTGCGAACATCGCGGCCAGATTGCCGTGGTGATCGACATAGGTGTCGGCCCCCGCCACATCGACATAGGCCCGGCCGGGATAATAGTCGGCATCGGGCACGTCGGCGAACCCCAATACCCAGATCAGATTGTCGAGCCGGCGTTCGTCGACGAAATAGCGATACATGGTCCGCCACAACCGCTTGAACCCGACCGGTCCCCACTGCCCCCACCAGAACCAGCTGCCGGTGAATTCGTGGAACGGCCGCCACAGCACGGGAACGCGCGCATCGCGCAATTCGGTCAGCAGGTCGGCGATCTGCGCCATGTCGCGGTGCATCGCCGCGTGTTGCGGCGTGCCGGGCGTCAGCGCGGCGCGTACGTCGAATGACCGTTTCGAGTTTTCGTACCCCGTACCCCGGTCGGGTGCGCCCCAATGCCAGCAGATGCTGGGGATGCCGCCCTCCTCCCGCCACCAGCGCGTCGCGCGGGCGTTGACGGCGGCATTGTCCTTCGGATCGATATAGTCGAGGCCGAGGATCGCGGGCAGCTTGCCAGTCGTCCGCTCCAGAAAGTCGAGTTCGGCGCGCGGGCCCTGCGGCGTCCAGCTCGATTCCTGCTGCCCGGTCAGCGTGCGCTTGCCATAGATGCTCCAGAAATAGCGATAGAGCGCCCGCGCCTCCGCCGACGCACGCGGGTTGCTCAGCCGGTGTGCCAGGACCGCCGCCGCCGGCATCGCCGTGCCGAGCGCCATCGATGCCAGTCCGCCCAAACCCTGCCGTCGCGTGATCCGCATCGCGATCCTCCCCATCCTGTCGTCCCGGCACGCTGGGCGGATGAATAACAAAAATCAACATTCGATTTCATGGGGCGCGCGTAGCGGATAGGAAACGGCCATGACCGACCTGTCCGCGATCGTGGCCGATATCGCCGCAGAAATGGCCGACGCGCCCGATCGCGGGACGCCGGCCGATTATATCCCGCCACTCGCTGCCGTGGACCCTAAACGCTTCGGCATGGCGGTGATCGAGGCGGACGGGACCTGCCATCTGGCGGGCGATGCCGAGGAGAGTTTCTCGATCCAGTCGGTGTCGAAGGTGTTCGCGCTTACGCTGGCGCTGGGGGCGGTCGGCGACCAGTTGTGGAAGCGGGTCGGGCGCGAACCGTCGGGCAGCGCGTTCAATTCGATCGTGCAGCTGGAAAGCGAACACGGCATTCCGCGCAATCCGTTCATCAACGCCGGCGCGATCGTGGTCGCCGACATATTGCTCGGCCGCTACGAACCGCGCGAGGCGCTGGGCGAGCTGTTGCGCTTCGTCCGCGCGGCGGCGGGCGAGGACGGCATCTTCATCGATGAAGCCGTGGCGCAGGCGGAGCAGGATACCGGGTTCCGCAACCTGGCGCTGGCCAGCTACATGCGGGCATTCGGTAACCTGCACCATGATCCGCACGTCACGCTGGGGGTGTATTTCCACCAGTGCGCGCTGGCGATGAGCTGTCGGCAGCTGGCGCTGGCCGGGCGGTATCTGGCGGCGGGCGGGGTCAATCCGACGACCGGGCGCAATGTCGTGTCGGCGCAGCGGGCACGGCGGATCAATGCGCTGATGCTGACCTGCGGCCATTATGACGGGTCGGGTGAGTTCGCGTTTCGCGTGGGTCTTCCGGGCAAGAGCGGGGTCGGCGGCGGTATTCTCGCCATCGCGCCGGGGATCGCGTCGATCGCGGTGTGGTCGCCGGGGCTGAATGAGCGGGGCAATTCGCAGCTTGGCACGTTGGCGCTGGAGCGGCTGGTGCAGCGCACCGGGTGGTCGGTGTTCGAGCCGCGGTGACGGTTGGTTGGGGCGGCCGTCCTCCAGCTACGCTACGTCACCCCGGACTTGATCCGGGGTCCCGCTTTTCACCGGCCGTAGCAGAAAAAGCGGGACCCCGGATCAAGTCCGGGGTGACGAGGATGGGAGCTGGTTCGAACTGCCCCGCCGCACCGGCCCCCCGCCCACGCGGGGATACGGTTGCGCGGTGGGCGTTACCGTGCCGCCGCCGGCTGCGGCGTAAAGCTCGTCACGTTCGCCATGCCGTTCGCGCCGAAGGTGATGATGTGGCGCGATCCTTCCTGGCAGGTGGCGACCCAGCTGCCGGGCTTTTCGCCCTTTTCGGACTTGGTGACGCCCTGGCAGGGCAGCCCCGCGTCGCGGATCGCGCGGATGAACACGCCGTCGCGCTGGCCGGGCGACAGGGCGTCGACCTTGGTCGCGGTTTCCGCGGCTTCCTGCGCATTGGCGGCAGCGGCCTGATTGGCGGCGGCCTGTTGTTCCGCACTCGGCCCACACGCCGCCAGCATCAGCGATCCACCCAGCATCACCAGCAACGCACGCATATCCTGTCTCCCGTATGTGCCGCAGGCGCGGCGACTGTCCGCTTCGGACAAAGCCCGGCCGCGCCTGCGGGTTCCCTCATCCTTACCGCTGATATGCCTTGGGCAGCCCCTGTTCGGCGGGGTTGAGATAGCGGTCGCGCAGCCGGGTCTGGCGGTTGGTTAGCGGCTGTTCGACGCCGTCGATGAACAGCTGGGTCGGGGCCGATCCGATCTCCAGCGGATCACCGTCCCAGATCACCACGTCGCCGCGCCGCCCGGCGACAAGCGAACCTATCTCCCCCTCCATGCCGATGGTACGCGCGGGCAGCGAGCTGATCGTGGCGAACGCGGCGTTCCAGTCGAGGCCGGACGCGCCCGGCACCTTCGACAGTGCGACGAGGTTGCCGGCATATTGCCGCACCAGCCGCGCCTGCCGCGCTTCGTCGTCGCCGATCATGCCGATGCCGACGACCACCCCGGCCGCCTTCATCCGGCCGATATTGGACTGGGTGGCGGCGAGCTGTTCGAAGCTGGCGGGCAGGTCGGACAGCGCGCTGGCCAGCACCGGCACGTTTGCCGCCGCGATCTGTGCCGCGACGGTCCAGCCTTCGCTGGCTCCCACCAGCACCGGCTTCAGGCCCGCAAACTCGCGCTTGAGCGCCAGCACGCCGAGTATGTCGGAGGCGCGTTCGACATGGATCAGCAGCGGGACCTGTCCGGTCAGCACCTTTTGCAGCGCCTGTGCATCGGCACGGGTCAGCGGCGCTTCCTTGCCGCGATCGGCGAAGCTGGCCGGGTTGCGGGCATAGGCCTGCGCCTCGAACAGCGCGTTGCGGAACAGCGCCATCGCCGCCGGACGGCTGCCACCAGCCGCGCGCGCGCCGGCTTCGCCCCATTCCATGAACTGGAACGCCTGGGGCCTTGTCACCGCATCCATGTCGTTGCCGAGGTCGATGACCGCGCCTTGGCCCCCGAAGATCGATCCGCCGGTATCGGGCGCGACGATCGCGCGGGTGATGCCGTCGGTGCGGTTGATCGCGATCGGCGTCGCGCGCGGATTAACGGCGGAGGCGATATCGAGGCCCGCATTGAACACGCTTTCGCGCGCCGATGCATCGTTGGTCTGCGACACGCCGTCGACCTCGATGATGCCCAGCCGGGTGAAGCCCGCGACGAGGCCCGGCGTCACATAGCGTCCGCCGGCATCGATGGTGCGACCGCCCGCCGCCGCACCGCCGCGCCCGGCACTGACGACGCGTCCGCCGCGCACGACGACGGTGCCGCCCTCGATCGGGGCCGATCCGTCGCCCAGCACCAGCTTTGCATTGGTGATGGTCACGTCCTGCGCGATGGCAGGGGCGGCAAGGGTGCTGCTTGCGAGCAGAACGGCGAGGAACAGGCGCTTCACTTCACATCCCCTTCGCCGGGCTGGCCGAGTTCGAAATCGGACACCGGTCGCAATTTCGGATTGTTCGCGTCGTAGAGCAGCGCGCCGTCGACCCACACCATCTGCGGGCGGGTATAGACGCTGAACGGATCGCCGTTCCACAGCACGACATCGGCCATCTTGCCGGCCTTCAGCGAACCGGTCACCTTGTCGATGCCCAGCGCCCGCGCCGGATTGATCGCCAGCCACGTCCACGCATGTTCAGGCGTCACGGTGATGCCGGCGCGACGGGCAGAGGCGATGACCTTCGCCACTTCCTGGTTCAGCCGCTGAATGCCGTTCTCGCTGTCCGAATGGATCATCGCGCAGGCACCCTGCTGGTCGAGGATCGCGAGGTTCTCGCCGATCGCGTCGTAGCTTTCCATCTTGAAGCCGTACCAGTCGGCCCAGACCGCCGAACAGACGCCGCGCGCCTTCAACAGGTCGGCGATCTTGTAGCTTTCGACGGCGTGGTGGAACGCGGTGACCTTGTACCCCATCTCCTGCGCCATATCCATGACGATGGCCATTTCGTCGGCACGGTAGCAGTGGTTGTGAACGAGGATCTCGCCGTCGAGCACGCCGCGCAGCGTGTCCATCGCGAGGTCGCGGCTAGGGGCGTCGCCGCCGTCCGCCTCGTACTTGTCCCATTTGCGGTCATATTCGCGCGCCTTCAGCCAGGTCGCGCGGTCGACGGCGATGTTGCCCATGCGGGTCGAGGGCATCCGCCCCTTCGACCCATAGACGCGCTTCGGATTCTCGCCGCACGCCATCTTCAGGCCGTACGGCGCGCCGGGGAACTTCATCGCCTGCATCGTGCGGCCATAGACGTTCTTCAGCGTCACCGAACGGCCGCCCATCAGGTTCGCCGAACCCGGCAAAATCTGCAGCGTCGTCACCCCGCCATTGGTCAGCGCACGGGCAAAGCCCGGGTCCTGCGGCCAGATGCTGTGTTCGGCCCACACTTCGGCGGTGACCGGGCCGGTCATCTCGTTGCCGTCGCTGTTCGCCTCGACGCCGGGGCTGGGATAGTCGCCCAGATGGCTGTGGACGTCGATGACGCCGGGCGTCACCCATTTGCCCTGCCCGTCGATCACGGTCACGCCATCGGCGGCGGCGATCGTCTGCCCGACCTCGACGATCTTGCCGTCGCGGAACAGCACCGATCCGCGATCGATCCGCCCGCCCTCACCATCGAGGATGGTGACGTTGGTAACCAGCGTCGGCCGGCCCGGATAGGCGCGATAGGTCGAGGGAAACGGGTCGTGGTCATACCCCTTGCCAGCACCTGGCGCCTTGTCTTTCCCCGCGTCGGCAGACGCCGAGCGCACCGGCTTTCCATCGCCGGTACAGGCGACCAGCCCGGCGGCCAGCGCCGCAAGCGTCAATGTTCGGATCACGCGGAAACTCCCCTTTGGTATCTATGGTTCAGCCGAAAACGGCGTCGAAGTCGTCGGTGCCCGCCCCCTCTTTGGCGGTCCGCACCTCGTGATAGACAGCGGCGGCACCGACGGCCGGAAACACGCCGAGCAGCGTCGAAAAGATCGCCTGGATCGCGGCGCTCAGCCACGGATCATTGGCGCCGAGCAGCGCCACCGCCAGCCCCTGCACCATGCCGCTGACGATCAGCCACAGCACGCCGGCGATGACCAGCAACAGCAACAGCAACAGCCGCCAGCGCATCCCGCGCATCAACTGGCTGCTGCGCCCGAAACATTCGATCGGCCCCTCCCCCTCCGCCGCCATGACCGGCAGGATGACGAACCAGGTGAGCATCAGCACCAGCGCGGGAACGATCAGGAACACCATGCCGAGCATCAGCGCCATGCCGAACAGGATCAACATGCCCAGCGCCGGCAGCGTCCGCCGCAGCGCCATGCGCAGTGTCGCCGGCAGGTCGACCGCGCGGTTCTCCAACGTGTCGACCGCGATGCCGGTCATGAACAGCTTTACGAAGGGGTAGAGAAACAGCCAGAGCAGGCCGAACGGACCCACCATCGTTGCCATCCGCAGCACGCGTTCGGGATCGTTCACCCCGAACGTCGCAAACGACGTCGCCAGCGTCACCGGCGCGTTCAGCAGCGCGCTGGCCGCGAACAGCGCCAGCGGCGCACCGCCGATCGCGGCAAAGGCGTTGGAGATCACCCGGCCCATGCCGAACGGATACGGCGATCGTCGCCCTTCGAACCACGCGCCGCCGATCGCCACCGCCAGCAGCAGGACCGGCAACGCCAGCAACAGGATCGCGAACGCCGCCATGGATATGCTTCCCCCTCACGACCGCCCCCGGCCCTTGTCCCGAAAACTAGGGTGGAAAAGCGTTGCATGTAAATCGGCGATTTGCTCCAAGCGTGCCCACGCCACCACAGGCGGCAGGGGGACCGGGTTTGGCGGGGGCGGAAGGGGCGGACGGACTGGGCCATGCCGCCGCGTCGGTGCCACCGGTCGATTCCGCGCAAGTCGACGCCGCGTGGAAGGCGATCCGCGCCGACCCGTCGATCCAGTTCGACCTGCCGCAAAAGGTCGCCGAACCGCGCGATCCGCCGCCCGAATGGCTGGAACCGGTGCTGCGCACCATCGGCAATTTCGTGCAATGGGTCGGCGGCGGCTGGCGGGTGATCCTGTGGATCATCGCCATCGTCATCATCGTCGCGCTGCTGTTCGCACTGGTCCCGTCGCTGCGCGCGTGGATCGCCGAGAAGCTGGGCCGGAACCGCATGGTCGAGGAGGCGCCGGTGTGGGCACCGACCGAAACCCGCGCCCGCGCCTTGCTGGAGGACGCCGACGCGCTTGCCGCCGTGGGGCGGTATGACGAGGCGGTGCACCTGCTGCTGTTCCGCAGCATCGACGATATCGTCGCATGGCGCGGCGACGTGGTGCGCCCGGCCGATACCAGCCGCGATATCGCGCGGGCCGACGCATTGCCCGAAAACGCGCGCGGCGTGTTCGCCGGGATCGTCGCCGCGGTCGAGCGCAGCCTGTTCGGCGGGCGGGCGCTGGTGCAGGACGACTGGCAGCGGGCACGGGCCGACTATGCCGGCTTTGCGCTGAAGGGCGCGCGGTGAGCCAGTCCTCGCCCTTTGCCGTCCGCACGGTCGTCATCCTGGTGGTCGGCGGCGCGCTGTTGCTGCTGGCCTCGATCCTGATGTCGGGCTTCGGCGACGAAATTGCGCGGGCGACGGGCGAGGCGCCGGGCGAGGCGCCGGCGGCGGATCGCAAGGACGGGGCGGGCTATCACGCGTTGCAGCGGCTGGTGGAAGCAGTGCAGCCGGCGCCTGAGGAGGTGACCGAACCGCTGGTTACGGGATCGATCCTGATCCTGACCCCGACCGAGGCGACCCGACCGGAAGATATCAAGGCGATCGTCGACAAGCGCATCGCGGTGGCATCGGCAATGAGCGGCGGCGACGATTTCGTCGCAAAGGAAGGCCATCCGCTGATCCGCTTCCCCACGCTCATCATCCTGCCCAAATGGCAGGTCGAAAAGCTGCCGTTGCAGGGGGGCCGCGTGCGGCGCACCGGCGAAGCGGACTTCAGCAAGCTGGCGAAGCTGGTCCCGGCCGAAATCGAATGGCACCGGGAGGATCGCGGCAATGTCGGCATCGTCGCCGACGAATATCCCGGCCTGCGATCGTTCGCCCTGCCCGACCGTGAACTCAACGCGATCGCGGGCGACGGCATCACGCCGCTGATCGGCGCGCGCGACGGCGCGGCGGTGCTGGGACAGGTGGGGACGAGCGATACGTTCGTGCTGGCCGATCCCGATCTGGTGAACAACCGCGCGCTGGCCGACGAGCGCAATGCGAAGGCCGCGCTGGCGATGCTGCGCGCGATCGATCCCGAACATGGTGGGCGCGCGCTGTTCGACCGGTCGCTGCATTACACGCGCGGCGACCGCAATCTGGTGAAGCTGCTGTTCCTGCCGCCGTTTTTGGGAGTCACCCTCGCGCTGATCGCCGCCGCCGTGCTGGCCGGCATCGCGGCGGCCGGGCGGTTCGGGCCGCCGATGACCGAAAAGCGCGCGGTGGCGGCGGGCAAGCGCGCGCTGATCGACAATATTGTCGCGCTGACCCGGCTGGCCGGGCGCACGCCGCTGGTCGGCACACGCTATGCCGACATGATGCTGGAGCTGCTGTCGCGGCGGTTGCTGGGCGACGAAGCGCCCTCGGCCGAGCGGCTCGACCGGGTGCATCCGGGCTATTCCGATATCGACCGTCGCCTGCGCGATGCCGACACCGAGGGTGCGGCACTGGCGGCGGCACGGGACCTTACCGCATGGAAGAAGGAAACAAGCGCATGACGCTCGACGAGGTACGGTCGCTGGGATCGGCGATCGACCGGGAGATCGCAAAGGCGGTGGTCGGACAGGCGGGTGCCGTCCGCCTGCTGACCATCGCGCTATTCTCGGCCGGTCACGTCCTGCTCGAAGGACCGCCGGGCACCGCCAAGACGCTGCTGGCGCAGAGTTTCGCGCGCACGCTCGGCCTCGATTTCGGGCGGATTCAGTTCACGCCGGACCTGATGCCGGGCGACATCATTGGGTCCAACCTGTTCAATTTCCAGACGTCGACCTTTGCGCTGACCCGCGGGCCGGTCTTTTGCGAATTGCTGCTGGCCGACGAGATCAACCGCACCCCGCCCAAGACGCAGGCGGCACTGCTGGAGGCGATGCAGGAACGCCGCATCACCATCGACGGGCGTACCGAGCATCTGTCCGACCGCTTCACCGTGGTCGCGACGCAGAACCCGATCGAGCAGCAGGGGGTGTACCCGCTGCCCGAGGCGCAGCTCGACCGGTTCCTGTTCAAGATCGCGATCGGCTGGCCCGATCTCGACGCCGAACGCGCGATCGTCGCGCAGTACGGCACGCGCACCGGCACCCCCGCGCCGCAGGATTCGGGCGTGGCGCAGGTCGCGGACGGCGGTGCCATCGCCGCCGCGATCGATGCGGTCGGTCAGGTGCGGCTGGTCGACGAGGTGATCGACTATATCGTCCGGCTGATCCGCGCGACGCGTGAGCATGGCGATTTGTCGTCGGGTGCCAGCCCGCGTGCCGCATCGGCGCTGGCCGCCGCATCGCGGGCCGGGGCGGCACTCGACGGGTGCGATTATGTGATCCCCGACGATGTGAAGGCGCTGGCCCCCGCCCTGCTGCGCCACCGCCTGATCCTATCGCCCAGCGCAGAGATCGATGGGCGGCGGGTCGATGATGTGGTCGCCAGCCTGATCGCATCGGTCGAAGCGCCGCGATGATCGTACCCACGCCCCGCGCCATCCAACTGACCGCGTTCGCCGCGCCGGTCGGGCTGGCGCTGGGCGTGCTGGCCCCGGTGGCGTGGATCGCCGCGCCGCTGTGGATCGCGGGTGTGCTGGTGCTGATCGTCGCCGACGCGGTGCTGGCGCGGAAGCCAGTGCTGGCGATGCCCGCCGGGCTGCCCGCGACGCTGAACCTGGGGGAGACGTTTTCGCTGGGTAATGCCGACGTTGCCGCCGCGTTCGACGGCCCGGTCGAGCGCATCGGCCCCGGCCGCTTTCGCGCGGAACGGCGCGGCAAGGCGCGGCTGCGGCGGCTATGGGCGCGGCAGTCCGGCCCGATGGGGCTGGCATGGCGACAGGCGAGCGCGAAGGCGGAGCGCGACATTCCCGTGCTGCCCGATATCCGCCCGGTGCGTGACCAGGGGATGCGCCAGTATCTGAACAGCGTCAGCGTCGGCAACCGCCTGCGCCGCGACCATGGCAACGGGCAGGATTTCCAGGTGCTGACCGATTTCGAGGCGGGCATGGAACGCCGCTCGATCGACTGGAAGGCATCGGCCCGCCACGCATCGCTGCTGGCGCGCGAATTCCATACCGAGCGCGACAACATGGTCGTGTTCGCGGTCGATGCCGGGCGCGCGATGACCGATCCGGTCGGCGATCTTCCGCGTGTCGACCGGGCGGTATCCTCGGCCCTGCTGGCGGCGTTCGTCGCGCTCAAATCGGGCGACCGGGTGCGGCTCTATTCATTCGGTGCGCGGCCGCAGGTCGACAGCGGCAGCATCGGCGGCGGCACGCGCGGCTTCGCCCGGCTGCACCACGCCGCCGCCGATATCGACTATGGCGCGGAGGAGAGCAATTATACGCTCGGCCTGGTCACCCTCGACCAGAAGCTCGACCGGCGCGCGCTGGTGGTGCTGTTCACCGAATTCACCGATACGACCAGCGCCGAACTGCTGCTCGCCGCCGCGCAGCGGATGCTGAAGCGGCACCGGGTGCTGTTCGTGCTGTTCCGCGATGTCGAGCTGGAGGGGTTGCGCGATGCCGAACCGGCGCATGCCGACGATCTGGTGCGCGCGAACGTCGCCCACCTGCTGCTGCGCGACCGGGCGATCGTCGTCGAACGGCTGCGGCGGATGGGGATCGACGTGATCGAGGCGACCGCCGACGCAATGCCGCTGGCGCTGGTCGAACGCTATCTGAACCACCGGGAGCGCGGCCGTTGACCATAACCTTCGCCACCCACCATTTCCGTGCCGAACGCGAGGCCGACTGGGCGCGGCTGGAGGCGTTGCTCGACCGGCTGGAGAAGAAATCGCCGCGTCGGTTGTCGGACGACGATCTGATCGACCTGCCGCGCCTGTACCGCGCCACGCTGTCGGCACTGTCGATCGCGCGGGCGACGTCGCTCGATGCGTCGCTGGTCGGCTATCTGGAGGCGCTGTCGACGCGGGCCTATTTCGCGCTCTATTCGGCGCGCGAACCGTGGTGGCGGCAGGTGAAGACGTTCTTCACCACCGGCTGGCCGCGCGCGGTGCGGGCGATCGCCCCCGAACTGCTGCTGTCGACCGCGCTGCTGATCCTGAGCGCAGTCGCTGCCTATCACCTCTGCCGCACCGATCCGGCATGGTATTCGGCGATGATCTCGCCCGAACTGGCCAGCGGGCGCGACATGAATGCCAGCGCGGCGACGCTGCGCGCCTCGCTCTATTCCCCGCCGGACCAGGGCGGGCTGCACGTCTTTGCCACGTCGCTGTTCACCCATAATTCGCAGGTCGCGATCATGGCGTTCGCGCTGGGGTTCCTGTTCGGTATCCCGACGATCATCCTGTCGGTGCAGAACGGCGCGATGGCGGGCGCGATGTTCGCCGCGTTCGTGCCGCACGGCCTTGGCTGGGGCCTGTTCGCGTGGCTGATGATACACGGCACGACCGAGATCGGCGCGATCGCCATCGCGGCGGCGGCGGGGATGCATATCGGCCGCGCCGTCGCCTTTCCCGGCGAACGCACCCGCATGGCCGCCGCCGCCGATGCCGGCCGGCGCGGCGCGGTGGTGATGATCGGCGTCATCCTGATGCTGCTGATCGCCGGGCTGCTGGAAGGGTTCGCCCGGCAACTGGTCAATGACGACAGCGCGCGGCTGGCGGTCGGTGGCGGGATGTTGGCGCTGTGGACGCTCTATTTCACGTTCGGAGGCCGGCGTGGCGCGGCGTGAGCGCAAGGCCCGCCGCCCACGCGTGGCCCGCACGCTCGACCGGCAGCTCATCACGCCCGAAGGGGTGCCGCTGAACCTCCGGCTCGGGTCGGCGGGATCGCGCGCGGGGGCGTTCCTGATCGATGCGATCATCATGCTGGCGGTATTGGTCGGCGCGTCGCTGCTGATCCTTGCGCTGGCGGTCGGGGGACCGAGCGGCACGTCTTCGCTCTATGCGGTCGTCTGGCTGCTGGGCTTCTTCCTGCTGCGCAATTTCTATTTCGTGCTGTTCGAGGCGGGCAAGCGCGCGGCAACGCCGGGCAAGCGGCTGATGAAGCTGCGCGTCGTGTCGCGCGACGGCGCCCGGCTGACCGGATCGGCGGTGCTGGCCCGCAACCTGCTGCGCGAGATCGAGGTGTTCCTGCCACTGTTCTTCCTCGCCTTCGCCTTTGCCGAGGGGATGGCGACGGCGTGGACCGCGACGCTGGCGCTGGGGTGGGCGTCGATCCTGCTGTTCCTCCCGCTGTTCAACCGCGACCGGCTGCGCGCCGGGGACCTGATCGCG
Organism: Sphingomonas sp. Leaf9; assembly: GCF_001421355.1. GTDB lineage: Bacteria > Pseudomonadota > Alphaproteobacteria > Sphingomonadales > Sphingomonadaceae > Sphingomonas. Next base: position 788,599 of record NZ_LMKC01000001.1, read on the forward strand.
GGCACATGGGTCGTGGAGCGCGAGGTGCGCAAGCTGGGCGAGGATCTGCTGGTGCAGACCGCACATGCGCACGACCAGGCACGGATCGCACCGTTCACGCCCGCCGAGCTGGATGCCTATGGCGCGTTCGAGTTGCAGCGGCTTGAAGAGGTGCTGCGCCGGAACGACCGCGCCGACCTGTACGCCGTTTCGACCGCGATCCGCCGGAAGCTGGGCCGGCACGAGGAGGGCTATGACCTCGCCTTCCTCGAAGCCTATTATGCTGCCCTGCGGCATCATCTCGAAAGAAAATTGCTGTTTGGCCAGCGAAAACGCGACAAATTCGATCAGTTTGGAGCAAGTTAACCTGCGGCTATACCCGCCGTTAACGGTCGCGCTGCCATGCAACCGCCATGACGAAGGCCATCACCCAGCAGCGGATCGGAATGGTGACCGCGCTGGTCTATTTCCTGCTGTCGTCGGCGGTGATCCTGTCGAACGATCAGGGCGGGTTGTCGAGCGTCGCGCCGGCCACGCCGTTCGTCCTGTCCCTGCTGATCGCCCGGCCGCGACGCGACTGGCGCGCGATGCTGATCGGTGCCGCGATCGGCAGCATGGCGGCGACGTCGCTGTTCGGTTTCGGCGTGACGGCGGCGGTGCCGATGGCGATCGCCAAGGTGGGCGAGGTCGGGGTGGCGGCGTGGCTGTTTCGCAAGCTGCGGGTGCGGCGGGGATATTTCGGCTCGCTCGACCGGATCGGGCGGTTCGTCGCGGCGGTCGGGGTCATCGCCCCGGCGCTGGGCGCCACCGCCGCCGCCAGCGTGGTCGCGTTCCGGTACGGCCTGCCGTTTGAGCGGCAATGGCGCATCTGGTTCGTCGGCCACAGCCTCAGCATGATTACGATGACGCCGGTCCTCTCGCTCCTGCTGAGCGGCGCGATCGGGCGGGCGTGGCGCGATGCTGGGCGACAATTGCGGATCGAGGCGGCGGTGCTGCTGACGGCGACGGCGGCGGTCACCGCCACGATCTTCCTGCAAAGCGACCGGCCGCTGCTGTTCCTGCCCGCACTGCCGGTGATGCTGACCACGTTCCGGCTGGGATTGCCGGGGGCGGCGGCGTCGGCGATCCTCGTCGCGCTGATCGGCGGCTATGCGACGTCGCAAGGGTTGGGGCCGACGTCCTTCATCGCCGGTGACCTGCAGTCGCGGATGGAGTTCTTCCAGTTCTACATGGCGTGTACCGTGCTCACGACCTTCCCGGTCGCCGCCGACCTCAGCCGGCGGCAGGCGCTGTACCGGCGGCTGCGCGAGAGCGAGGCGCGCTATCGCCTGCTGGCCGACCATTCGACCGATATCGTGCTCGGAACCGATATCGGCGGGCGGATCACCTATCTCTCCCCCTCGATCGAACAGATCGTCGGGCGGAGCCCCGCGCAACTGCACGGCAACCGCGCGCTGGAGATGGTGCATCCAGTCGACCGCGACATGGTGCTGGTCGCGCATCGCGACGCGCTGACCGATGTAGAAGGTACGCAGATCGTCGAATATCGCGCGCGGGTGGCCGATGGCGCGCTGCGCTGGTTCGAATCGCATACCCGCGCGGTGCTGGACGATCATGGCGCGGTGACCGGCACGGTATCGATGATCCGCGACGTATCGCATCGCAAGACGCTGGAGGCCGAACTGTCGCGTGCGGCGTCGACCGATCCGCTGACCGGCCTGGCCAACCGGCGGGTGTTCGACGCCGCGCTGGCGCAGCGGGTCGACGTCGCGGCACAGGGCGGCATCGCCGGCTGCGTCGCGGTGTTCGACCTCGACCATTTCAAGGCGGTCAACGACCGCTACGGCCACGACGCCGGCGACCATGTGTTGCAGGCTTTCGCCCGGATCGCACGCGGGGTGATGCGTGACGGCGATGTCGTCGCGCGGCTGGGCGGCGAGGAATTCGGCATCCTGTTCCCCGGCACCCGCATCGAACAGGCGCATGCTCTGTGCGAACGGCTGCGCACCACGCTGGCCGCGACACGGCTGCGCCACGGATCGTCGGTCGTCGGACTGACGGTCAGCGCCGGGATCGCCCCGGTCGACGGCGCGGGCAGCGCGGCGGCGGTGCTGCGCGCGGCCGACATGGCGCTCTACGGTGCCAAGGCCGACGGGCGCGACCGGCTGCGGCTGGCGGCCTGATCCGCTTTCCCATCGCGGCACGCCGGCGGGCAACTTGCCGGTGTCGACGCTTGGCCGATCGGTGCTAGGGTCGCCGGCTATCGAGGCAACGGGAGAGGCTGCTTTGCGCGAGACATGGTATCGCGACCCGCGACTGGGGCTGGCGGCGGCGGTGCTGGCCGGGATCGTCGTCGGCATCGCCGCAGGCGCGGCGGGCCAGCCCGGCTGGCGGCTCCTGCTGCTGGCGCTGGCGGGCTTTGCGCTGGTCGCGTGGGGATTGTTCGCGGTGCAGGGGATCGCCTGGGTCTGGCGACAGCCCGACCGCGCCGACGTGCTGCGCGCGCTCAGCCTGCAACGCAGCCAGCATGCCTTCAACCATGCCGCATGGGGCCGGTTCGATCGCGATGCGGCGATGCTGCGCATGCTGCTGGCCGAACGCGCGCTGATCCCGATCGAGGCGGAACTGGTGCGCCACGCCATGGCGGTCGAGCAGTTCGACGCGGTGGCCGCCACCCTGCCCGGCTTTTCGCAGGCGGCGGCGCATTGGTACGACATCGCGTCGCAGGGCCATGCCGCCCTGCCCCCCGCCACCCCGGTCCCGACACCCGCCGCGCTGGACGAAGCCGCGCAGCAAATCCCCGCGACGCTGACCGACGAGGAGGATCGCCGCGCGGCGCTGCACTATCTGGCGGTGCGCAAGCGGCTGGCCGCCGACCGCGCGGCGGTGGAGCGCGAGCGGACGGCCGCGCTGCGTAAGTTGGCCGCCCCGCCGCCGGGCGTGCCGGTGGAATAGCTCCTCCCCGGCACGGGGAGGAGCTAGCGTGCTGCCAGTATCCGCCGGGCCTGGGTCAGGTGCGGGGCGTCGACCATCCTGCCGTCGACCTGTAGCGCGCCGGCATCGGGGTTCGCGGCAAAGGCATCGACGATCGCCTGCGCCCGTGCGACCGCTTCGGCCGAGGGGGTAAAGGCGGCGTTGATCGCGGCGACCTGCACCGGGTGGATCGCCATCATGCCGGTAAAGCCGTCGCGCGCGGCGCGCGCGGCATAGGCGGCGAGGCCCGCTTCGTCGCGGATCGCGGGATAGACGGTATCGATCGCCGCGACCCCGGCGGCGTGCGCCCCGAACAGCGTCAGCGACCGCGCTATTTCATAGGGCGCGGTATAGCGACCATCCGCCTCGCGCGAGGTCGCGGCACCGATCGCGGCGGGCAAATCCTCTGCGCCCCAGGTGATGCCGGCAAGGCGATGCGCGACCGTGCCATAGCTGCCGAGCTGAAAGATCGCCGCCGGGGTTTCGGTCGCGATCGGCAGCAGGGGGATGTCGGAGAGGCCGCGTTCGGCCAGCAGCGGGTCGAGCATCGCGATCGTTGCCGCCCCTTCCGCCTTCGGCACCATGATCCCGTCGGGGCGGGTGCCGGCCAGCGCGTCGAGATCGGCCAGCGCCAGCGGTCCATCGACCGGATTGATCCGTACGAAGCGTGGCAGCGACGCCCCCTCGCCCAGCCATGCGCGGACGGCGGCGCGAGCGGCGTCCTTGGCGGATGCCGCCACGGCATCCTCGAGGTCGAGGATCAGCGCGTCGGCACCGCTCGCCGCCGCCTTGGCGAAGCGATCGGCCCGGTCACCGGGCACGAACAGGAGCGAGCGCAGCTTCATGGCCGGCGCTGCAACAGCGCGGTGCGTAGGCAGCGGCAGACGACCTCGCCGCGCTGGTTGTGGAGTTCGTGCGCGAAGGTAACGATGCCTGCATCGGGGCGCGAGCGGCTGTCCTTCAGCGCAGTAACCTCGGTCGTGGCGCGCATAGTATCGCCGAGGAACACGGGCTTGGGCATCACCAGCTGGTCGTAGCCCAAGTTCGCGACCAGCGTGCCGAGCGTCGTCTCCCCCACCGACAGCCCGACCATCAGCGCGAAGGTGAAGGTGCCGTTGACGAGGATCTGGCCGAATTCCGACGCCTTCGCCGCCTCCGCATCGATATGCAGCGGCTGCGGATTGTGGGTCATCGCCGAGAACAGGAGATTGTCGGTCTCGGTCACCGTCCGGCGGATCGGGTGGTCGATCCGGTCGCCGACCTGCCAATCGTCATAATAGCGGCCGCTCATGCTGCGTCCTTTTCGATGCGGGCGAGGACGACGCCCTCGGTCACCTGCCCGCCGGGGGTGGCGGTCAGGTCGGCGACGATGCCGTTGAACGGGCTGAGCAACGCCTGTTCCATCTTCATCGCCTCCAGCACGACCAGCCGCTGTCCGGCGGTCACGCGGTCGCCCGCCGCGACCTCCACCGCAACGATGCGGCCGGGCATGGGGGACAGGATCGCGCCGTCGCCGGCCGATGCACCGCCGCCCTGCCCGGCGACCGGCGCGGCGAAGGGGAACGCTTCGCCAGCGGCGAACAGGACGCGCTCAACGCCGACCTGCGCAATGCTGCCGCCGGGTGCGGGCGTGGCGAGGCGGGTGGTGCCGCCGATCGCCACCGCCACCCGTGCGTCGGGCGCGGCGTTCAGGCGGAAGCCGGGGAGCGCGCGCCATGGATCGGTCGGATCGCGCTCGACCAGTGCCGCCGCCGCCGCGCCGGCGATGGCGTCCGAAGCGCTACCATCGGGCACCAGCCGGTCGGCATGGCGTTCGATGAAGCCGGTGTCGATCGCCTCGGCCACGAAGTCCGGATCGCCGGCACAGCGGGCGAGGAAGGCGGCGTTGGTGCGCACCGGCCAGACCTGAACCGCCGCGGCGGCCGCAGCCAGCTTCGCGGCGGCGGCGGTGCGGGTGGGGGCGTGGACGATCAGCTTGGCGATCATCGGGTCGTAATGCGGGGTGACCGCATCGCCCTGTTCCACCCCGGCATCGACGCGGATGTCGGTCGGCAGGTGGAGATGGGTGAGCGGGCCGGTCGAGGGCAGGAAGCCGGTCGCCGGGTTCTCGGCATAGAGCCGCGCCTCCATCGCCCAGCCGGTGATCGTGAGATCGTCCTGCCGCTTGGGCAGGGGTTCGCCGGACGCGACGCGCAGCTGCCATTCGACCAGATCGGTGCCGGTGATCGCTTCGGTGACCGGGTGTTCGACCTGCAGCCGGGTGTTCATCTCCATGAACCAGATGCGGTCGGCCCGCAGGCCCTGCGACGCATCGGCGATGAACTCGATCGTGCCCGCCCCGACATAGTCGACCGCGCGGGCGGCACGGACGGCGGCGTCGCACACCGACGCACGGGTTTCGGCATCCATGCCGGGCGCGGGTGCTTCCTCGATTACCTTCTGGTGGCGGCGTTGCAGCGAGCAGTCGCGCTCGAACAGGTGCACCGCATTGCCATGAGTGTCGCCGAAGACCTGCACCTCGATATGGCGGGGCGACAGGATGTATTTCTCGATCAGCATGCGGTCGTCGCCGAACGACGCAGCGGCTTCGCGGCGGCAGCTGTCGAGCGCTTGCGGGAAGGCGTGCGCATCGTCGACGCGGCGCATCCCCTTGCCCCCGCCGCCGGCCACGGCCTTGATCAGCACCGGATAGCCGATCGCGTCGGCCTCGGCGCGCAGCCGTTCGGGCGACTGGTCCTCGCCCAGATAACCCGGCGTCACGGGCACGCCGGCGGCGATCATCCGCGCCTTGGCCGCATCCTTCAGGCCCATGGCGCGGATCGCCGATGCGGGCGCACCGACCCAGACCAGGCCGGCGGCGACCACCGCCTCGGCGAATTCGGCATTCTCCGACAGGAAGCCATAGCCCGGATGGATCGCCGCCGCGTTCGTCGCGCGGGCGGCGGCGAGGATCTTCGCCTGGTCGAGATAGCTTTCGCGCGCCGGGGCCGGGCCGATACAGACGGCTTCGTCGGCTTCGCGGACGAAGGGCAGGCCGGCATCGACGTCGCTGTGCACGGCGATGGTCCGTACGCCCAGCCGACGGGCGGTGCGGATGATGCGGCGGGCGATCTCGCCGCGATTGGCGATCAGCAGCGATTCGATCATCGCGCCGCTCCAAAGTTCACAAAGTTCACACTAGTGCGCGTTTCGTGCGGTGCGTGACCCTGGCCGGTGGGCAATGCCGCCTGACGATGGTCTGGCACGGCGGGCGGGCTGTAGGAAAGGGTCATGGATGCGCCTCCGGAAAGCCGTGACGGACGTGCAGCGCGTGAAGCAAGCCCTTCAGATCGCTGACGAAATAAGTGCCGTCATGCCGACCATCGGCCAGCGCCGGATCGGCGTTGGCGCTGAGCACCAGCAGCGGCAGGTTCTGGTGCGCTTCGCCGACGACCGCGATCACCGCGTCGCGCGGGCGGGGATAGGGGACGCGGATGATGTCCAGCATCGTCACCTTGTCCGGAAAGCGTGCGAGCAGCCCGTCGATGGTGATGCAGTCGCGGCAATAGAAGGTTCGATCCGGATAGGCCGGGTCGGCGAAGCTCGGATCGAGCAGGTAGAGGCGGTCGCGCATGGGCTGTTCCGTGAGGGTCGGATCGCGGTCGGGATCGGTCGCGAGGGGATGGGAGGTCGGCGTCGGACGGTCGGGATCGACGCGGCCGCCCATCAGGGCGGCGGCGGCGAGCGCGAGGTCGCGGGCGCTGACCTCTGTCGGATGGGTCGGCAGGGGTTGCAGCGGGTCGGCGATAACGGCGCGCGCGGCGGCGGGATCGGCGGCGAAGGCGGCGGTCAGCGCTCGCGCGACCGCTTCGGGGAGCGGCGTGGCGTGGGTTTGCGTAGGGGTGGCGGCGGTGGGCGATGCCCCCTGCCCCTCGCCCTGCGGACGCGCGGCGAGTTGCGCCTCGACCTCCGCCGTCACGCGGGCGACGGTGGCGATGAAGCTGGAGAGCGCCATGCCCGGCGGCAGGCTGGCGATGGCGCGGGTGACCATCGCCACGATCGCGTCATAGGCAACGGTATCGATGCCGAGCGCGGACGTCGGGGTGGCAGGCACGGCCGGCGGCTGCGGCTTGGGCGGCGTGACGCCGACGTCCTGCGGGCCGGGCGGGCGGATCGGGGGCAAGCCGGAGATGGTGGTCATTTCGCCCATCCCCAACCACCGACGTACCCCCGCGCAGGCGGGGGTCCAGGGTTGCCAGTCACCGACGTCGCCGTTCGTGGCTCTGGATCCCCGCCTTCGCGGGGATACAGAAGGGAGATGCGGAGGGCCGCCATCACATCCGGAAGATGCCGAACTGCGCCCGGTCGGCGATCGGCGCGTTCAGCGTCGTCGACAGCGCGAGGCCCAGCACGTCGCGGGTCTGTTCGGGCAGGATCACGCCGTCGTCCCACAGCCGCGCGGTGGCGTAATAGGGGCTGCCCTCCGCTTCATAGCGGTCGCGCACCGGGGCCTTGAATGCCTCGGCCTGCTCCGGCGTCCAGCTGTCGGCATCGCGGTGGACGGTCGCCAGCACGCTCGCCGCCTGTTCGCCGCCCATCACCGAAATCCGGCTGTTAGGCCAGGTGAACAGGAAGCGCGGGGAATAGGCGCGGCCGCACATGCCGTAATTGCCGGCCCCGAAGCTGCCGCCGATCAGCACGGTCAGCTTGGGCACCTGCGCCGTCGCGACCGCCGTCACCAGCTTCGCGCCGTGCTTGGCGATCCCCTCCGCCTCGTACTTGCCGCCGACCATGAAGCCCGAGATGTTCTGGAGGAACAACAGCGGCGTGCGGCGCTGGCAGGCGAGTTCGATGAAATGCGCGCCCTTTTGCGCACTCTCCGAAAACAGCACGCCGTTGTTCGCGAGGATCGCGACCGGCATGCCCCAGATGCGGGCGAAACCGCAAACGAGGGTCGTGCCGTAGAGCGGCTTGAACTCGTGCAGTTCCGATCCGTCGACCAGCCGGGCGATGACCTCGCGCACATCATACGGCGCGCGGACATCGGTGGGGATGATGCCCGCCAGGTCCGCCGGATCGTGCAGCGGCGGCCGGGGCTCGGCCAGCGCCATTTCGGCGCGGCGCGGCGGGGGGAGCGTAGCAATGATATCGCGGACGATCAGCAGCGCCTGTTCGTCGTCCTCCGCGACATGATCGACCACGCCCGACTTGCGGCCATGGGTGTCGGCCCCGCCCAGTTCCTCGGCGGTGATGACCTCGCCCGTCGCCGCCTTCACCAGCGGCGGGCCGGCGAGGAAGATCGTGCCCTGGTTGCGCACGATCACCGTTTCGTCGGACATGGCGGGGACATAGGCACCGCCGGCGGTGCAACTGCCCAGCACGCAGGCGATCTGCGGAATGCCCTTCGCCGACATCTGCGCCTGATTGAAGAAGATGCGGCCGAAATGATCGCGGTCGGGAAACACCTCCGCCTGATGCGGCAGGTTCGCGCCGCCGCTGTCGACCAAGTAGATGCACGGCAGGTGGTTTTCGGTCGCGATCTCCTGCGCGCGGAGATGCTTCTTTACCGTCATCGGGAAGTACGCGCCGCCCTTTACCGTCGGATCGTTGGCGACGATCATCACCTGCCGGCCATGCACCTGTCCCACGCCGGCGATGACGCCCGCCGCCGGAGCCTCGTCGCCGTACATGCCATTGGCAGCCAGCGCGCCGACTTCGAGGAACGGCGATCCGGCGTCGAGGACGCGGTGGATGCGGTCGCGCGGGAGCAGCTTGCCGCGCGCGACATGGCGCTCGCGGCTGCGCTCCGGCCCGCCCAGCGCCGTCGTGGCGATCCGTTGCCGCAGGTCGTCGGCCAGCGCCGCATTCTGCGCGGCATTGGCGGCGAAGGCGGCCGAGTTCCGGTCGACCAGCGTCGGCAGCACCGTCATTGTGCGCGCGTCCCCTCGCACAGCAATTCACGACCGATCAGCATCCGGCGAACTTCGTTGGTCCCGGCACCGATGTCGAGCAGCTTCGCATCGCGAAAATAGCGTTCGACCGGCCAGTCCTTGGTATAGCCCGCCCCGCCCAGCGCCTGGATCGCGTCGTTGGCGACCTTCACCGCATTTTCCGACGCCAGCAGGATCGCGCCCGCCGCGTCGTGGCGGGTGGTGCGGCCGGCGTCGCACGCCTTCGCCACCGCATAGACATACGCACGGGCGGAATTGAGCGCGACCGACATGTCGGCGATCTTGCCCTGCATCAGCTGGAACGCGCCGATCGGCTTGCCGAACTGCTTGCGCTCGGCAACGTAGGGCAGCACGGTGTCGAGGCACGCCTGCATGATGCCCAGCTGGATACCCGACAGCACGACGCGTTCGTAATCGAGGCCCGACATCAGCACGCCGACGCCACCGTTCAACGGCCCCATGACGTTCTCGTCCGGCACGAAACAGTCGTTGAAGACCAGCTCGGCGGTCGGCGACCCGCGCATGCCCATCTTGTCGATCTTCTGGCCGATCGAGAAGCCGGCGAAATCCTGCTCGATCAGGAAGGCGGTGATCCCCTTCGATCCCGCATCGGGCGCAGTCTTGGCATAGACGACCAGCGTCGCCGCATAGGGCGCGTTGGTGATCCAGAACTTGGTGCCGTTCAGCCGCCAGCCGCCATCGACCTTGTCGGCGCGCAGCTTCATCGACACGACGTCGGAGCCGGCACCGGCCTCGGACATGGCGAGCGACCCGACATGCTCGCCACTAATGAGCTTCGGCAGATATTTCGCCTTCTGCTCGGGGTTTCCCCACCGCGCGATCTGGTTGATGCACAGGTTGGAATGCGCGCCATAGGACAGGCCGACCGAGGCCGAGGCGCGGGCCACTTCCTCGCACGCGACGACATGTTCGAGATAGCCGAGGCCGAGGCCGCCATCCGCTTCGCCGACGGTGATCCCGTGCAGGCCGAGCGCGCCCATTTCGGGCCACAGCTCCAGGGGGAAGCGATCCTCCGCATCGACCGCCGCCGCGATCGGCGCGATGCGGTCGGCGGCGAAGCGCTGCGTGGTCTCGCGAATGGCATCGGCCATCTCGCCGAGCGCGAAATCGAGCATGTCTCTCTCCAATGGTCCGGTCTCTGCCGGATCGTATCTGTCGTTACTATTAGGCCGGATCAGGCGGTCAGCGCAAGGCGTTGCCCTCCCCCGTCTCCAGACAGCGCAGGATCGCGGCGCGGTCGAACCTAGGTGCGGGCGGCGCGGTCATCGGCGCGATATCGACCGGGCGACCGATCGCGACCGCGCCGAAGCGGCGGTCGCTCTGCCCGATACAACGCTTGGCAGCGGTCAGCAATCTGGGCGGCGTGGCCCAGCCTTCATAGGACAGGCGGAACGTACCCCAATGGATCGCCAGCCCCCGCGACGCGCCCAGCCGACCGAACACGTCGAGCGCATCGACCGGTCCAATATGCGCGCCGCTGGCCATCTGTCCCGGCTGGAATCGGAACGCGCCGACGGGGATCAGCGCGAGGCGGATCGGGCCGAGCGCCGCGGCTTCGCGCACCCACTTGCCATCGCCCATGCCGGTGTCGCCGGCGAAGAACAGGTTCCCGCCGGGCAGTTCGACGACGAACGCCGACCACAAGGCGCGATTGCGATCGACGAACCAGCGGCTCGACCAGTGATGGTTGCGCACGACATGGACCGTCGCCCCGCCGACCCGCTCCGCCTGTCGCCAGTCGAGCGCGGTCGCCTGCATTCCCGCGCTGCGCAGAATCGCGTCATTGCCGAGCGACGTGACGATTGCCGGGCGGTCACGGTCGTACAGCATCTTGAGCGTGGACAGGTCGAGATGGTCGTAATGGTTGTGGCTGATAAGGATCAGGTCGATCTTCGGCAGGTCGGCGAGCGCAATGCCGGGTGCCGCCACCCGTTTCGGCCCGAAGCCGAACGGGCCGGCGCGGTCGCTCCATACCGGGTCGGTCAGGATGTTGAGGCCACGCGTCTGCACCAGCACCGACGCGTGGCCGACCCAGGTGACGCGCATCGGCGTGGCCGCAGGATCGCGCGCGGGCCGGGTGGTGACGGGCAGGAGTTCAGCGGGTTTCGCGGCGACGACCGGCACCTGCTCCGGCCATGCCGGGCGTCCGTCATTGCCGGTCGCCTGTCGCCACAGATAGCCGCTGCGGCTGCCACCCGGCGGGGCGGTGGTATCCTCGCCATCGGGGTTGAAGAAGCGCGCGCCGTCGAAATGGTCGCCGGCCACCCCCTGATAATAGAGGCGGTCGAGGAAGCGGGGCACGATCGTGACGGCCAGGCACAGGATCGCGACGATCCACACGCCGGTCCAGACCAGCCCCTTGATGACACGCCCCATCACGCCCGAACGATTTCCATCCGCTTTCGATGCGAGGCTACTCTTGTGTTGCCCATTTACCACACCATATCGCCGACAACATCACAGGGGAGCATCCCATGAACCTAGAGAAATTCACCGACCGCGCGAAAGGCTTTTTGCAGGCCGCGCAGACGGTGGCGATCCGCAACAATCACCAGCGGATCAGCCCCGAACATATCCTGAAGGCCCTGCTCGACGATGACCAGGGCATGGCGTCGGGCCTGATCGCCGCCGCTGGGGGCGATGCGCGCCGCGCCAACGCCGAAACCGATGCCGCGCTGGCCAAGGTGCCGGCGGTGTCGGGATCGGGGGCGCAATCCTCGCCGGGCCTCGACAACGATACCGTCCGCCTGCTCGACCAGGCAGAACAGATCGCGACGAAGGCGGGCGACAGCTTCGTCACGGTCGAGCGGCTGCTGCTCGCGCTCACCCTGTCGCCGGGTGCGGCGGGCAAGGCGCTGACCACCGCCGGGGTGACGCCGCAGGGGCTGAACGCCGCGATCGACAAGCTGCGTGGCGGGCGCAGCGCCGACACCGCCGGGGCGGAGGATCGCTATGATGCGCTGAAGAAATTCGCCCGCGACCTGACGGCGGCGGCGCGTGACGGCAAGCTTGATCCGGTCATCGGCCGCGACGAGGAGATCCGCCGCACGATCCAGATTCTGGCGCGCCGGACCAAGAACAATCCGGTGCTGATCGGTGAACCGGGCGTCGGCAAGACTGCGATCGCCGAAGGCCTCGCGCTGCGCATCGCCAATGGCGACGTGCCCGAGGGATTGAAGGACCGCGCGCTGATGTCGCTCGACATGGGGTCGCTGATCGCCGGCGCGAAATATCGCGGCGAGTTCGAGGAGCGGCTGAAGGGCGTGCTCGACGAGGTGAAGGGTGCCGACGGGCAGATCATCCTGTTCATCGATGAGATGCACACGCTGATCGGTGCCGGAAAATCCGAAGGGGCGATGGATGCCGGCAATTTGCTGAAGCCTGCCCTCGCCCGCGGCGAACTGCACTGCATCGGCGCGACCACGCTCGACGAATATCGCAAGCATGTCGAAAAGGACCCCGCGCTCCAACGGCGGTTCCAGCCGGTGTTCGTCGGCGAACCGACCGTCGAGGACACGATCAGCATCCTGCGGGGCTTGAAGGAGAAATACGAGCTGCACCATGGCGTGCGGATCACCGATGGCGCGCTGGTGTCGGCGGCGACGCTCAGCAACCGCTACATCACCGACCGCTTCCTGCCCGACAAGGCGATCGACCTGATGGACGAGGCCGCCAGCCGCATCCGGATGGAAGTGGAGAGCAAGCCCGAGGAGATCGAAAGCCTCGACCGCCGCATCCTGCGCATGAAGATCGAGCGCGAGGCGTTGCGGCGCGAAAGCGATGCCGCCAGCCTCGACCGGCTCGATACGCTGGAGGAGGAACTGGCCAATCTCGAGGAGCAGCTGGCCGGCCTCACCGCCCGCTGGCAGGCGGAGCGCGACAAGATTTCATCGGAAGCGAAGCTGAAGGAACAGCTCGACACCGCACGCGTCGCGCTGGAACAGGCGCAGCGCTCTGGCGACTTGGCCAAGATGTCCGAGCTGACCTACGGCACCATCCCGACGCTGGAGAAGCAGCTGGCCGAGGCGGCGGGCGCATCGGCGGGCGCGATGCTGCGCGAGGAAGTGACCGCCGACGACATCGCCGGCGTCGTCAGCCGCTGGACCGGCATCCCGGTCGACCGGATGCTGGAGGGCGAGCGCGAGAAGCTGCTGGCGATGGAGGAGGCGCTGGGCAAGCGGGTGATCGGGCAGGCCGATGCCGTGCGCGCCGTCGCCACCGCCGTGCGCCGCTCGCGCGCCGGCCTGCAGGACCCGAACCGGCCGCTGGGCAGCTTCCTGTTCCTGGGGCCGACGGGCGTCGGCAAGACCGAGCTGACCAAATCGCTGGCCGAGTTCCTGTTCGACGATCCCAACGCGATGGTGCGGATCGACATGAGCGAGTTCATGGAAAAGCACGCGGTCGCCCGGCTGATCGGCGCCCCTCCGGGCTATGTCGGGTATGAGGAAGGCGGCGTGCTGACCGAAGCCGTCCGCCGCCGCCCCTATCAGGTCGTGCTGTTCGATGAGGTCGAAAAGGCACATGGCGATGTGTTCAACATCCTGCTGCAAGTGCTGGACGACGGCCGCCTGACCGATGGACAGGGGCGGACGGTCGATTTCTCGAACACGATCATCATCCTGACCTCGAACCTCGGGTCGCAATATCTGACCAACCTTGCCGATGGACAGCCCGTCGAGGAGGTCGAGCCGCAGGTGATGGACGTGGTGCGGGCGCATTTCCGGCCCGAATTCCTCAACCGGCTGGACGAGATCATCCTGTTCCACCGGCTGGCGGCGGACCAAATGGCCCCGATCGTCGACATCCAGGTCGGCCGCGTCGGCCGCCTGCTGGCCGATCGCAAGGTGAAGGTCGAGATGACCGACGCCGCGCGGGCGTGGCTGGGGCGCGTCGGATACGACCCGGTGTACGGCGCGCGGCCACTGAAGCGCGCGGTCCAGCGCTATCTGCAGGACCCGCTCGCCGACCTGATCCTGCGCGGCGAAGTCCGCGACGGTTCGACCGTCCGGGTCGATGAGGGCGACGGGCGACTGGAGCTGACGGTCGCGTAAACGAAAAGGCGGCGGGGGATCGCTCCCCCGCCGCCCATTTCGTCCGGTAGTACCGCGTCGCTTAGAAGCGGGCGCGGGCCTGGACGGTGTACGACCGACCGAAGATGATCGGACCGTACCAGGTGGTGTCGACGCCACCCTGATCGAAATAGCCGTTCGGCGTGCGCTTTGCCTTCGCGTTCAGCAGGTTGTTGACGATGAAGGTGAAGTCGAACTTCTCGCCCACGCCCTGACGCACGGTCAGGTCGTAGTAGCTGAGCGTCGGCGTGACCGGGTTGACCGGCAGGCCAAAGTCTTCCTCGACGCGCGAGACGAAATTCCAGCGGCCCTGGATCGAGGTGCGATCAAGGTCGTATCCTACCGTCAGCGTCGACTTGTACGCCGGGATAGCACCACCATTGCCACCCGACGACTTGCCGGCGAATTCGGTGTCATCGAGCTTGTAGCTGTTGGTCCAGGTGAAGACTTCCTGGAAGCGCAGCTTGCCGCCGAAGCCGAACTGATCCAGCGGGAGGATCAGATTGGCGGCCGCGTCGATACCGTTGGTGCGGCGCGTGCCCTGGTTACCGGTGGCGGTGTTGATCGCGTCGATCTGACCGGTGCCGGTGTTGCGGCGGATGCGGTCGCAGGCCGTCGAGACGTTCTGGACATAGCACTGGTTGATGAAGAACCCGGCACCGAGCGTGGTAATCAGGTTCTCGATCTTGATGTTGTAGTAATCGACGGTCAGCGACAGCGTACCGAACCCGATCTTCGGCGTCAGGACCGCGCCCGCCGTGTAGGTTTCGGCCTTTTCTTCCGAGATGTTCGGGTTGCCGAACGCAAACGCTTCGACCTGGCTGTTGTTCTGCAGGAAGCCGGTGTAGCCGCCTGCCGCCGCGAATGCCGGGGTCTGGGCCGAACAGATTGCCAATGCCTGCGCGGTGCGGCTCGCGCCGGCGTTGCAGGGGTCGACATAGCTCGGAAAGCCCTGGTCGCCGTTCTGGAACAGTTCGACGATCGAGGGAGCGCGCGCTGCCTTGTTATAGATACCGCGGAATCGCATCCAGTTGATCGGCGCCCACTGCGCGCCGGCCTTCCAGTTGAACAGCGTGCCGATGGTCGAATAGTCCGAATAGCGCGCACCCGCTTCCACCGACAGGTCGTGGAAGAAGGGGATTTCCGCGAGCAGCGGGACACGGATTTCGCCGTATCCTTCCTTCACATTGATCGAACCGCCCTGGCTCTGCACGGCGTTGAAGCCGTAGATGTTGCCGGTGCGCTGCGCATCGTCGACGTTGATCGATCCGCGATCGGTGCGGACTTCGCCGCCGAGAGCGATCTGCACGTCGCCGTACGGCAGCTTGAACAGCGAACCCGACACGTTGGCCGCCGCACGCACCTGTTCAAACTGGCGCGATTCTTTGGTGTCGATGCGCACGAACGACAGCATCGCGGGGGTCAGCGTGTTGGCCCCGAAAATGTTGACGGGTACGCAGCCCGGCAGCGATCCGACCGGGCAACCGTTCAGGCCCTGTGCCACCGCCGTACGATTGATGTTGCCGAGCGAAGTCGCCAGCGCATCGACCTTGCCGTAGCTGAGCGTCGCGTCCCAGTTCCAGTCTTCGCTAAGCTTGCCCGACAGCGTGCTGCGGATCGTGAAGGTCTTCGAATCGTAGATGCCGACGCGGGGACCGGTTTCGCTGAAGCGGCGCGCATAGGTGAACGGCGCAGTCGGGTTGGCACGGCTGGCCAACGCGATGCGCAGATCTGCCGGCAGCAGCGAGCTGTTATACGGCACCGAGATGCCGGTCGCCGGCGTCGGCGCGAGGTTCACCGTCTGCGAGGTATCGGCGTAGTTCGCCAACACCTTCAACTGAATGTTGTCGGTGATTTCATAACGGGCCGTCGACGTCAGGATCAGGCGCTCATAGGGCGTCTGCAGAAGATTGGCCGGATTGAAATTGTACCGGCTGGAACCCGACGCCCGGTCGGCATAGGCGCACAGGCCGCTGCCGAAATAGGGGCTGAGCTGCCCGTTGCTGTTGAACGACAGCGTACCGCCGTTGACGGCAACGCCGGCCGTCGCCGGGTTACAATCGGTGTTCGCCGCGGCGAAGGTGCCCGGCAACAAGGTCGCCAGGTTGCGGAACGGATTGGCGGCATTGTTCGACACCTGACCCCAGGGCGGCGTGCCCGAGCCACCCGCAGCGTACAGGGAATCGTTGTTGGCCCCCGAGATCAGTTCCAATGGCCGCCCGACACGAATGCGATCATCATCTTCGGAATCTGTGCCGGCGTCGTTGTAGATCAGCACCGATGCAGGCGACGTGATCCGGCGGTCGCCCTGCCCGATCGCCTCACGGGTATAGTAGCTGCCAGAAACGGTCAGGTTACCGCGACCGTCGTTGAAATTGCCACCCAGCAACCCTTGGATGTTGAAGGTCGCGCCGTCACCCTGTTCGTTGATGCCGTACTGGGCCGACAGTTCGGCCCCTTCGTACTTGTCCTTCAGAACGAAATTGACGACGCCCGCGATCGCGTCCGAACCGTATACCGCCGATGCACCGCCGGTCACGACGTCGACGCGCTCGATCAGGCCGGTCGGGATGGTGCCGATGTCAACGACGCCGGTGGCCGACGATGCGGGGACGCGTTCACCGTCGATCAGGATCAAGGTGCGCTGCGGTCCAAGACCACGGAGATCGAGGGTCGAGAAGCTCTCACCACCCTGGTTGTTCGACACGCGGGTATTGCCCGGAATCAGCTGGGGCAGTTCGTTCAGCAGCGTTTCGACGGTGACGGTGCCGGTCAGATTGAACTGTTCGGCAGTGACGGTCGTGACCGGGCTGGGCGCGTCGAGATCGGGACGGGCGATGCGCGAACCGGTGACGGTGATTTCCTGCGCGGAGTCGTCGGTCGACGGATCAGCGGCGCCCTGCGCAACCTGCGCCATTGCGGGCGTCGCCATACCGAACAACAACGTCGATGCCAGCAGAGCGCTGCGTGCGTTCAATTTCATATTGGCCCCTTGTTTTCCCCGCTGCACCGTAACGACGGTGCAACATGACGAAACTAAGGGCGGCAAATATTTGGAAGCAATTCCCTTAAAGTATCGTGATTTCGAAAACAAAAGGCGCGTGTCATTTTAGTAACAGTCGCCACCAAGACACCTAAATGACTACCACTAAAACCAAACAATTGAGTTATTTCGTTTTTTTTCGATATAGTTATATTATAACGGGATAATAGTCGGCCCATATACTTGTTTATCGATATGTACTGATAGCCTGTATTACAGTCATACTCATGTATATCAGTATAACGGAAACTAGTCGGTCAATCGTCCGGCAATAGTCGTGAAGCATCATCGGCGGCCTGGTGTCGGATGCATTGCAGCACCCTCCCCGCGATCGACCTGCCGTTTGACGACACAAAAAAAGGGGCGGCTCCGGATGGAGCCGCCCCTAGTTTCGTTTCAGCAAGGCCGATGGTTAGAGGCCGACCTTCACGCCCGCGCGGAAGTAGCGGCCGAGGATGCCGAGGCCACCCTGCACCGGGTTGTAGAGGTGCGCGCCGTAGGTCACGTTGTCGAGCGGCGGCAGCCGGTCGAACAGGTTGATGGCGTTCACGTAGAAGGTGAAGCGGTCGTTGACCTTGAACGAGGTGTTCAGGTCGACGGTGATGTAATCCTTCACCTTGCAGGGGATGGTGCCATCCGACAGGCCGCAATCGCCCGCGGTGCCCGGACCGGTCTGGTCCTCGGCCGACAGGTCGTAACCGTCGAAATAGTTGACGGTCGCGCTGACCAGCACGTCGCGGAACTCGACGGTGTTCAACCAGGTACCGCGCCACTGCGGGGTGCCCGAACCGGCGGTCAGGTTGTAGTTGCCGAGCGTGCCTTCGTACCGCTCCTTCGAACCATCCGGGAACGTCGTGCTCAGCTCGAGGATGTAGCTGGCTTCGAGGTTGCTCGAAATCTTCAGGTCGTCGTTGAAGCGATGGTTGGCGTTGATCCCGAAATCGATGCCTTCCGACTTGATCGTGTTGGCGTTGATGAACGGCGACTGCACGAATGCGATACGCGGACGGGCGTTCGGGTTGTTGATGTCCACCGCGTCCGCGATGACCGTGTAGCCGGCCGGGATCGCCTGGCCCGCATAATAGGCGGCAATGGCCGGAGCGTTGTTCGCGGTCGTGATCGCGTCGGTCTTCTTGATGTTATAATAATCGACCGTGAACGACACGTTGCGGATCGGTTCGAACAGGATGCCGGCAGTGTAGCTGCGCGACTTCTCTGCCTTCAGGTCCGGGTTCGAGATGCTGGTCTGACCATAGGTCGCCGCCGAGATGTACGACGGGCAACGGGTATAGGTCGCCAGCGAGCAGCCATATTGCGACAGGAACGCGTCGTTGTAGATGCCTTGGGTCGCGCTGACATAGCCGGTGGTCGGGAAGGTCGCATTGGCCTCGCCGAACGACGGGATACGGAAGCCCTTCGACCAGGTACCGCGGATCACGAGCTGACGGAACGGGGTGAACTTCGCACCGATCTTCGGCGAGAAATTGTCCTGGCCGCTCGAATACTTGTCGTACCGGCCCGATGCGTTGACCAGGAACTGATCGACGATCGGCGCTTCGAGTTCGGCATAGGCCGAATAGACGGTGCGGTTACCCTTGGCCGCGAAGCCGTTCAGGCGGAAATACCGCTGGGTCGGGCCGTTGATGTCGCTGTTGGCGCTGGGCGCATCGACCGCTTCGTAGCGGATCGCGGTGCCGACACCGATGGCGAGCGGGCCGCCGGGCAGGTCGAACAGCGACGTCTGGACGCTGGCCTGTGCCTGATACAGGTCCGAGGTCGCGTTGTTGACGTTCTCCGGCGCGATCTGGTCCAGCACCGTCTGGCTGTTCGCCAGCGGGTTGATGAAGTTGTAGCTGCCGGTGTTGACCGCGTTCAGCAGGTTCTGAATGCGGACATAGCCGTTCGCGCGGGTCTGCAGGTCGATGTGCATCGCCGTCGCGCCGACATTGTAGCTCACCTTGTCGGTGATGTCGCCGGTGACGCCGATCGCCGCACGATAGGCACGGGTGCGGGTCTCGTTCTGCTCGCGCAGGTTCGGAATGCGCCCGATGATCGCCGCCGTGTTGCCCTGGGCCGCATACGGGTTGTTCGGGTTCAGCTGACGATCGGCTGCCGTCGCGCAGTTGACGCCCGATGCGCAGATGTAGACCGGGAGCTGCAGGATCGTGTTGTTGCCATAGGCGGCGATGTTCGCCGACGTGCTGTAGCGCGGGAAGTAGAAGCCGGCCGGCGCGTTGCCGCGGATCGTGGCGGGCAGACCCTGGTAGAAGGTGTTGGTCTGCAGGAAGTTGAATTCGCCGTACGCTTCGCCATTGTCGCCGATGCGGGCGGTGGCGCAGGCCGAACCGCCGAAGCGTTCGATACGCGGGGCGATGTTGCCGTACAGCTGCGTGATGTCTTCCTGGCAAACGACGCCGTTCGCCGGAGCGGCGGCATTCTGCGGCAGTGCCAGTTCGGCAGCGCTCAGCTGGGCGGTCGGCAGGCCCTGGCAGCCGTTGAGATACTGATAGCGGCTCGACAGGCCCGTGACTGCAGCACCGGTCAGCGCGTTGCGCGGACGCACCGCGAACGGGGTGGTGATTTCAAACCCGCCGGTGTTGCCGTCGGCTTCGGTGCCGTTCAGGACGCCGTTCGCGCCGCAATTCCCCTCATAGCACACCTGACGCAGATCGTCGGTGTTGTACGGATAGCGACGGTTGGCGGCGCGCAGCGCTTCCGAGCGGTAGTAGAAGCCGCTGCCGTAGATGTTGAAGCCGTTTTCCGCGATATCGCCGGTGCCGGCGGTCAGCGAGAGACGATACTGGCTGGCGTCGCCACGTTCGGAAATGCCGGCTTCCGCACGGCCGCCGACGCCCTTGAACTGCTTCTTGGTGATGATGTTGACGACGCCCGCAACCGCGTCCGCGCCGTAGAGCGACGATGCACCGTCGCGCAGAACCTGGACTTCCTGCACGATGTCGTCGGGGATGGTGTTCAGATCGACGAAGTTGCGCGTGCCGTCATCGGCGAGCGGGTAATAGGCACCGCGCAGGCCGTCGAACAACACCAGCGTCGAGTTCGACGACAGGCCGCGCAGCGACACGGCCGACGCACCGCCGGCAAACGCGCCGTTCGCGGTGAACGAGTTGGTCAGCGCAGGACCGTTGTTCGACGACAGCGTCTGCAGGCCGTCCTGGATCGTGGCGAGACCGCGGCGATCGAGGCTCTCGGTCGTCACGACGGTCACCGGCGACGGCGTTTCCTTATCGGCGCGACGCAGCAGCGAACCGGTGACGACGATCGTCTCGTCGTCGCTCTGGGCGGTGGTCGTGGTGGTCGAGGGGACGGCGGTGTCCTGGGCGGCCGCCGGTACGGCCATCATGCCGATCGCCACGGCCGAAACGGCCGCTCCGTTCCGCAATACCGCACGCATCATCGTCGAAATCATATGGTAACGCCCTTTTATTGCACTTTTGCAAGTACTTACAGCAAATGACACACCGCTACGGCGCATCGTTTCCGAAGGCGATTACGTACCCAGACGCCGAAAAAGTAAATACGCGCAGAAGGATAAGGAAATTTTGATAACGACTGTAACTAATCGGCAACAGATCAGAGACATTTCCCTGCCCGAAGCGTGGACCAAGGCACGCCGATCGGCAGCGAGCCGGCCGGATCGGACCAGGACGCCCCTGCCCCGTAGCTGCCTTACAGAAAGCTCGCCCGCACCCCGTCGATCACAAACTGCGCCGCCAGTGCCGCCAGCAAAACCCCCAGCAGGCGGGTGATGACCGCCTCGATCCGGGCGCCCAGCAGCTTCATCAGCGGCCCGGCCGCCAGCAGCGCCGCCAGCGTCAGGGCGAGGATGGTGGCCAGCGCGCCGAGCACGACCGCCCGCGCGGTCCAGTCGCCGACCTGGCTCATCAGCAGCATGACCGATGCGATCGACCCCGGCCCGGCGATCATCGGCATCGCCATGGGGAAGGTGGAGACATCCTCCACCTCATGCATCTCGGTGTGGGTCTCGATGATCTTCTGCGCGCGGTCCTCGCGGCGCTGGGTGCGCTTTTCGAACACCATTTCCAGCGCGATCAGGAACAGCATGATGCCGCCAGCGATGCGAAAGCTGTCGAGGCTGATGCCCAGTGCCTTCAGCAGCGCCTGTCCGAACAGGGCGAAGACGATGAGGATCGCGGCGGCGATGCCGACCGCGCGGATCGCCATCGCCCGGCGCTGCAGGTTGGACGCGCCGGTGGTCAGGCCGGCATAGATCGGCGCGCAGCCCGGCGGATCGATCACCACGAAGAAGGTGATGAGCGACGAGACGAACAGCTCGATCATAGCGTCTTGTCGTCGAACGCCAGCCCCACACGCCGGTGCGCCGCGACCAGCGTGTTGCGCAGCAGGCAGGCGATGGTCATCGGCCCGACGCCACCGGGGACCGGCGTGATCGCGCCGGCGACTTGCGACGCCGACGCAAAGTCGACATCGCCGACCAGGCCGGCATCGGTGCGGTTGATGCCGACATCGATTACGGTCGCACCGGGCTTGATCCAGTCGCCGGGGACGAAGTTCGCGCGCCCCACCGCCGCCACCACGATATCGGCGCGGCGGACATGATCGGCGAGGTCGCGGGTGCGCGAATGGGCGATGGTGACGGTGCAGCTCTCGGCGGTCAGCAGCGCCGCCATCGGCTTGCCGACGATGTTCGAGCGGCCGACGACGACCGCATCCATGCCCGACAGGTCACCCAGTTCGTCCCGCAGCAGCAGCAGACAGCCATAGGGCGTGCACGGCACCATGCCGGGCAGCCCAGTCGCCAGCCGCCCGGCATTGACCGGGTGGAAGCCGTCGACATCCTTGTCCGGATCGATCGTCAACAGCACCGCATCGGTGTCGAGATGCTTCGGCAGCGGCAGCTGGACGAGAATGCCATCGACCGCCGGGTCGGCGTTCAACTGCTCGACCAGCGCGATCAGATCGTCCTGCGACACGTCGGCGGGCAGGCGGTGTTCAAAGCTGGCCATGCCCGCCTCGCGCGTCGCCTTCCCCTTCGAGCGGACATAGACCGACGATGCCGCATCCTCGCCGACCAGCACGACGGCGAGGCCGGCGGGACGGCCGGCTTCGGCCGCGAAGGTCGCGGCATGGGTGGCGACACGCGCGCGCAAGGTCGCGGCGAAGGCTTTTCCGTCGATGATCCGGGCTGTCATGCCCGCGTGCATAAAGGGTGTGGGCAGCGTTCGCCACCCCCCGGTTACCCCAAACACACCGTCACCCCGGGCTTGACCCGGGGTCCCGCTTCTTCATCCGACGATCGTTGGGGAAAGGTCACGCCAATCCGGGTTCGCGCGCTCGATCAGGTCAAACTTCCAGTCGCGGTGCCAGCGCTTCATGCGCTTTTCGTGGGCGATGCAGGCGAGGATGTCGTCGCCGCTCTCGGCCCAGACTAGGCGGTCGAGGTTGTATTTAGCGCAGTGGATTGATCCGCCGCCGGTACGGTGCTGGTAAATGCGGGCGGCGAGATCGGTCGTCACGCCGACATAGGTCGCACCGCGATAGCGGTCGGCCATGATGTAGATCCAGCCGCCTTGCCTTTCCTTCGCCATCGTCCGAGAGAAGAAGAAGCGGGACCCCGGGTCAAGCCCGGGGTGACGAGGATGCGCTTCGAAGCGCCTCCTCGTCAAAATACACCGCACCTGCGAAACGATTTCGCCGTACGCGGCGTTCATCGGCACGATGCCGTACCAGGACCTCCCCCCTCCGCCCGCCGGCCTGCTCGATGATGCCGGCCTGTTCCTCGATTTCGACGGCACGCTCGTCGAGCTGGCCGACAAGCCCGATGCGGTGAGCGTCGACCCGGCGCTCCATGCGCTGCTTGCCCGCCTGCCCGCCCGGCTGGACGGGCGGGTCGCGATCGTCAGCGGGCGGTCGATCGAACAGATCGACGGCTTCCTCGGCGATACGATCCGCGACTTCGCCGTCGTCGGCAGCCACGGCGCGGAAATCCGCCCCGCCGGCGGCGACACCCTCCTGCCCGACCGTCCCGCCAGCCTGACCGCCGCCGAGCGTGCCTTTACCGACCGGTTCGGCGACGATCCGCGGATCGTGATCGAGATCAAGACCTTGGGCGTCGCGATCCATTATCGCGGCGCGCCGGAGGTGGAACAGGAGGCGCATGCGCTGGTCGATGCCTTTGCCCAGCGTGACGGTCTGACGGCACAGGCGGGCAAGATGATGATCGAGCTGCGCATGGCGGGCCATGACAAGGGCACCGCGATCGCGACGCTGTGCGAAAGCGCGCCCTTCGCCGGGCACGATCCGATCTTCGTCGGCGACGACCTGACCGACGAACCGGGCATGGTGGTCGCCGCGCATCATGGCGGCGCGGGCATATTGATCGGCCCGATGCGCGACACTGCCGCTGCATACCGGCTGGACGATGTGGCCGCATTTCTCGACTGGCTGGAGACAAACGCATGACCGCGACGATGGACCTCTGGCCGATCGGCAATTGCCAGGTATCGGCGCTGGTCGACCGCAACGGACGCTTCGTATGGGGCTGCCTGCCGCGCGTCGATGGCGATCCCGCCTTTTCGTCGCTGCTCGACGATCGGCGGCGAGCATCGGACGGGGCGTTCGGCTTCTGGGAGATCGACCTCGACGGCTGTGTCGAGACCGAGCAGACCTATATCCGCAATACGCCGGTGCTGGTCACCCGCCACACCGATGCGGCGGGCAATGCGATCGAGGTGATCGATTTCTGCCCGCGCTTCAAACGGCACGACCGGATGTATCGTCCGGTCGCCTTCTGCCGGATCGTCCGCCCGCTGGCCGGCAGCCCCCGCATCCGCGTCCGCCTGCGCCCGTCGGTCGACTGGGGCAGCGCACCGGCCGAGCGCACGCGCGGGTCGAACCATATCCGCTATCTGCTCGACCAGGAGGCGATCCGCCTGTCGACCAGCGCACCGGTCGGCTGGATCGAGGACGAGCGCCTGTTCCGCGTCGAGCGCACGCTGCATTTCTTCCTGGGGCCGGACGAGAGCTTTTCCGACGAGCTGCCCGCCTCGGTCGAGCGGATGCTGAAGAACACGATCGACGAATGGCGCCACTGGGTGCGCGGCCTCGCCACGCCGGTCGAATGGCAACAGGCGGTGATCCGCAGCGCGATCACGCTGAAGCTGTGCCAGCACGAGGAAACCGGCGCGATCGTCGCGGCGCTCACCACCTCGATCCCCGAACACGCCAATTCGGGGCGCAACTGGGACTATCGCTACTGCTGGATTCGCGACGCCTATTACACGGTGCAGGCGCTCAACCGGCTGGGTGCGCTCGACGTGCTGGAGGGGTATCTCGAATATCTCCGCAACATCGTCGACAATGCCGCCGACGGGCAAATCCAGCCGCTCTACGGCGTCGGTGGCGAAGCGACGCTGGTCGAGCGCGAGGCGGAGGGGCTGGACGGCTATCGCGGCATGGGCCCGGTGCGCGTCGGCAACCAGGCGTATGAGCAAATCCAGCACGACGCCTATGGCCAGATCATCCTGTCGAACGCGCAGGGCTTTTTCGACCAGCGCCTGTTCCGCGTCGGCAAGCAGGCCGATTTCGAGGCGCTGGAGCCGATCGGCGAGCGCGCCTGGGAAGCATACGACAAGCCCGACGCGGGCCTGTGGGAGCTGCGCACCAAGAGCCATGTCCACACCTATAGCGCGGCGATGTGCTGGGCGGCGTGCGACCGGCTCGCCAATGTCGCGGGCACGCTGGGGCTGACCGAGCGGGAAACCTTCTGGCGCGACCGGGCGACCGCGATGCGCACCAAGATCGAGCGTGAGGCATGGCGGCCGGAGACGAACCGCATGTCGGCGACGTTCGGCGGTGACGACCTCGACGCCAGCCTGATCCAGTTGCTCGACCTGCGCTTCCTCGAACCCAGCGACCCGCGCTTCCTCGGCACGCTGGAGGCGGTGGAAAAGGGGCTGCGCCGCGGCAGCCACATGCTGCGTTATGCGATCGCCGACGATTTCGGCCTGCCCGAAACGGCGTTCAACGTCTGCACCTTCTGGCTGATCGAGGCGCTGCACGCGACCGGCCGCGACGACGATGCGCGCGAGCTGCTGGAGGAGATGCTGTCGCGCTGCACGCCCGCCGGGCTACTGTCCGAGGATATAGACCCCGAAACCGGGGAATTGTGGGGCAATTATCCCCAAACCTACTCGCTGGTCGGCATGATCAATTCCGCCGTCCTGCTCAGCAAGTCATGGAATGTAGTACGATGAGCCGATTGATCGTCATCTCGAACCGGGTGCAGGCTCCCCAGCCTGGCACCGGCGGCGGGGCGCAGGGCGGGCTGGCCGTCGCGCTGAACGCCGCATTGGCCGAAGAGGACGGTATCTGGTTCGGCTGGTCGGGCGAGACCAGCGACAATCGCGAGCTGCGGTTCCAGACCTATGGCGGCGTTACCAGCGCCGTGATGGATCTCTCCGAGCAGGACGTCGAGGAATATTATGACGGCTATGCCAACCGGACGCTGTGGCCGCTGTTCCACTACCGATTGGACCTGACCGAGTTCGAACGCGATTTCCAGGGCGGGTATGAACGGGTCAACCGCGTGTTCGGCGAACGCATCGGCCCGCATATCGAACCCGACGACCTGGTATGGGTCCATGACTATCACATGATCCCGCTGGGTTGGGTGCTCCGTCAGCAGGGCGTGACCAACCGCATGGGATTCTTCCTGCACATCCCGTGGCCGCCGCGCCGGCTGCTGACCGCGCTGCCCGACCATCGTCGTCTGGTCGAGGCGCTGTTCGCCTATGACGTGGTGGGGTTCCAGAACGAGGAGTGGCTCGACAGCTTCTTCAACTATGTGAAGGAGGAGATGGACGGCACGGTCGACGGCAACAACGTCACCGTCGGCGGGCGCACCATCTGCGCGATCAGCTGCCCGATCGGGATCGAGGCGAAGGACTTCATCGCCGGGGCCGCCGGGCCGGTCGCGCGCGCGGCGCAATTGAACCAGCTGGAAAGCGCGGTCGGGCGCAGCCTGATCGTCGGCGTCGACCGGCTGGATTATTCGAAGGGGCTGCCCGAGCGGTTCTCGGGATACGAACGCTTCCTGCAGAACCACCCTGACCGGCGGGCTTTGGTCTATCTGTTGCAGATCGCCCCGCCGTCGCGCTCTGCGGTGCAGACGTATCGCGACATCCGCAACACGCTGGAACAGATGTCGGGGCGGATCAACGGTGCCTATGCCGATACCGACTGGGTGCCGATCCGCTATGTGAACAAGGGCTATCCGCGCGAGGTGCTGGCCGGCATCTATCGCGCGGCGCGCATCGGGCTGGTGACGCCCTTACGCGACGGCATGAACCTGGTGGCGAAGGAATATGTCGCGGCACAGGACCCGCGCGATCCTGGCGTCCTGATCCTGTCGCGCTTTGCCGGCGCGGCGCAGCAGCTGTCGGTCGGTGCGCTGATGGTGAACCCGTACAGCGCGGAGGATATCGCCGACGGTATCGACAAGGCGCTCAGGATGCCGCGCGCCGAGCGGATCGACCGGTGGCAGGCGATGATCGAGAATATCGTCGATGAAGATGTGATCTGGTGGCGCAAGCGGTTTATCGAGGCGCTGTCTGCGGACACGCAATAACCGCCCTGCCCGTCACCCCGGGCCTGACCCGGGGTCCCGCTTCTCACCGCCGCCGGGAGAAGCAGCGGGACCCCGGATCAAGTCCGGGGTGACGTGAGGGGGAGCGGCCGCCCCACCTCCGTCGTCGTTCCCGCGCAGGCGGGAACCCATACACGCAACGCTCGCGCTTCTATCCGCAACGTCGGCGTCAATGGATTCCCGCCTTCGCGGGAATGACGAAAGGGAACGTCACCCGTCCCCTCAAGCGCGTATCACGCCCCTTCGAGCAACCGCTCCTTCGCGATCTTCTCCCGCCACACCAGCGGCGCGAGGTGGTGGACATTCTGCCCCTCGCTATCCACCGCGACCGTGACGGGAAAATCCTGCACCTCGAACTCGTAGATCGCTTCCATGCCGAGGTCCTCGAACCCGACGACCTTCGACCCCTTGATCGCCCGTGCGACAAGATACGCCGCACCGCCAACCGCCATCAGATACGCCGATTTCCGCTCGGCGATCGCCTTGGTCGCGTCCGCGCCGCGCTCCGCCTTGCCGACCATCGCCAGCAGCCCCTGGTCGAGCATCATGCGGGTGAACTTGTCCATGCGAGTGGCGGTGGTGGGACCGGCGGGGCCGACCACTTCCTCACCCACCGGATCGACCGGCCCGACATAATAGATCACGCGGCCGCGGAAATCGACGGGCAGCTCCTCGCCCTTGGCCAGCATGTCGGCGATCCGCTTGTGCGCGGCGTCACGGCCGGTCAGCATCTTGCCGTTCAGCAACAGCCGGTCGCCATGCTTCCACGTCGCGACCACTTCGGGCGTCAGATTGTCGAGGTCGACGCGAATCGCCGCCTTGTCCGGCGTCCAGTTGACGTCGGGCCAGTCGGCGAGGTTCGGCTGCTCCAGATACGCCGGGCCACTGCCGTCCAGCGTGAAATGCGCGTGGCGGGTCGCGGCGCAGTTGGGGATCATCGCGACGGGCTTCGACGCGGCATGGGTCGGCCAGTCGAGGATCTTGACGTCGAGCACGGTCGACAGCCCGCCCAGCCCCTGCGCCCCGATGCCGAGCGCATTCACCTTGTCCATCAGCTCGATGCGCAGCGCCTCGATATCGCTCTGCGCCCCACGCGCCTTCAACTGGCCCATGTCGATCGGGGCCATCAGTGATTCCTTGGCGAGCAGCATCGCCTTTTCGGCGGTGCCGCCGATGCCAATGCCGATCATGCCCGGCGGGCACCAGCCGGCGCCCATCTGCGGGATCATCTCCAGCACCCAGTCGACGATCGAATCGCTGGGGTTCATCATCTTGAACTTGGACTTGTTTTCCGAACCGCCACCCTTGGCCGCGACGTCGACCGATACCGTGTCGCCCGGCACCATTTCGACGTGCAGCACCGACGGCGTATTGTCCTTGGTATTGCGGCGCGTGAACGCCGGATCGGCGAGGATCGAGGCGCGCAGCTTGTTCTCGGGGTGCAGGTACGCGCGGCGGACGCCTTCATCGACGACCTCCTGCAGCGACCGGTCGCTGTCGAGGCGGCAATTCTGGCCCCATTTCACGAACACGGTGACGATGCCGGTATCCTGGCAGATCGGGCGATGCCCCTCGGCACACATCCGGCTGTTGGTCAGGATCTGCGCGATCGCGTCCTTGGCCGCCGGGCTGGTCTCTGCGGCATAGGCTTCGCCCAGCGCGCGGATATAGTCCATCGGGTGATAGTAGCTGATGAACTGGAGCGCGTCGGCCACGCTGTCGATCAGGTCGGCTTCGGTGATGGTGACGGTCATCATGGGGTCCATGTCTGTCGAAAATCTTTCCCGCCCTACAGGGTGATCGTGCGCCCACGCAAAGAATTCGTTCACTTCTGTGACGCTATCCTGCCAACCGATCACGCGGGGGAAGCGCATTGACGAGCGGTGGTTTGAAGGCGGCACTGCGGTCGTTGGTCCAAGGGACCGACGATAGCGTACGCGCGCCGTCCGACCGTACGCTGCGCCTGATCCGCGAGGCGGAGGATCACAGCCCCAACTGGTTCTGGCAGACCGATCGCAACGGCCGGATCGCGTATCTGAGTGACAAGATCGTCGCGGTGTTCGCCGCCGCCGGCATCGATCCGGTCGGCCGGCCGCTGATCGACGTGCTGCGCATCGCCGGCGACGAATTGGCGCAGGGCGATGCCGAACGCACCATCGCCTTCCACCTGTCTGCGCGTACCGCCTTCACCAACTATGCCGTCAGCCCGGCGGCGGCGGGGCATGGCGCGGGCAGCTGGACCGTATCGGGCAGCCCGTTCACCGACCCCTATGGCCGGTTCGAGGGGTTCGTCGGCACCGGCACCGACATGGCCGCCGTTCGCCAGTCGGACGCGGCGATCACCCGCCTCGCGCTGTTCGACAGCCTGACCGGCCTTGCCAACCGGCAACGCATGCGGATGTCGCTGGAACAGACGCTGGCCCAGCCGGGCTATGACGGCATCGCGCTGTTCCTGCTCGACCTCGACCGGTTCAAGGCGGTCAACGACACGATGGGCCATCCGGTCGGCGACGCGCTGCTGAAACAGGTGGCGCAGCGGCTGCTGCGCACCGTCGGCGATGCCGGGCTGGTCGGCCGGCTGGGCGGCGACGAATTCAAGGTCATCTTGCCCCGGATCGGCAACCGCGCGGAAATGGCGACGCTGGCACAGGCGATCATCGTCGCGCTGTCGCAGCCCTATTTCCTGAACGGCGCGGCGGTATCGATCGGCTGTTCGGTCGGCATCGCCGTCTCGCCCGACCATGGCACCACCCCCGACGCGCTGGTCAGCCATGCTGACCTTGCCCTCTATGCCGCCAAGGATGCCGGGCGTGGTGTCGCGCGCTTCTTCAACGACGCGATGCTCGACGGTGCGCGGTCGCGGCGCCAGATGGAAGACGACCTGCGCGTCGCGCTGGCCCGCGACCAGATGCGGATCGTGTACCAGCCGGTTGTGGCGCTCGACGATGGCCGGATCACCGGGTTCGAAGCGCTGCTGCGCTGGCAGCATCCGACGCGCGGCACGCTGTTGCCCGCCGAATTCCTGGGCGTGGCGGAGGAATGCAAGCTGATCGAATCGATCGGCGAATGGGTGTTGCGCACCGCCTGCCACGACGCCGCCACCTGGCCCGGCACCGCGCGGCTGTCGGTCAACCTGTCGGGCACCCAGTTCACCAACCCGGCGCTGCCCGCGATCATCGCCAACGCCGTCGCCCGCTCGGGCCTGCCGCCCGAGCGGCTGGAGCTGGACCTCGATGAAGACAGCGTGCTGCGCGACATGCGTGCCGCGATCGGCACCTTCGCTGCACTGCACGGCATCGGCGTACGGATCGCGCTCAATGATTTCGGCGCGGGCCAGGGGTCGATGTCGTGCCTGCGCCGCGTGCCGTTCGACCGGGTCAAGATCGACCGGTCGTTCGTCCGCGGCGTCAGCGATCCCGAAGGGCGCAACGCCGCCGTCGTCCGCGCGATCACGACGATGGCCGAGATGCTGGGCATCGACATCACGGCCAAGGGCGTGGAATATCACGACGAACTGACCGCGCTGCGCGAACTGGGCTGCAACGACGTGCAAGGGTTCGTCTATGGCCAGCCGCTGGACAATGCCGCCACTGCCGCGCGGCTGCTGGCGGAGGGTGGCGCGCTGACCCCGCGGGGACCCAAGGCGCCGCGTTCGCCGCGCACGCGGATGCTGCGCTCGACCACGCTGGAGGTCGATGGCACCCGTCGTTCGGCCCGCATCCGTGACCTGTCGGCCAATGGCGCGCTGATCGATCTGGTCGATTTCGACGAATCGGCGATCGGCAAGACGCTGCGCATCGACACCGGCGGCGGCCAGTGGACGGCGGCGACGCTGCGCTGGGCCGAGGACGGGCGCGCCGGGCTGCATTTCGAACATCCCATCGTCGTCGAACGCCGCGTCACCATCCGCCGCAGCACGGTACGCGACGCGGGGGAGTGACGCTTGATCGGGCGCGCCGCCCCCGGTAGCGCTGCCCCCATGACCACGCAGCCCCTGCCGCCCACGCAAGACGAAGCCCGCGCTGAACTGGCGGACCTGGCCGACCGCATCGCCCGGGCCGACACCGCCTATCATGGCGACGACGCGCCGGAGATCAGCGACGCCGAGTATGACGCGCTGGTCCGCCGCAATCGCGCGATCGAGGCGGCGTTTCCCGATCTGGTCCGCACCGACTCCCCCTCGCTGCGCGTCGGCAGTGCGCCCTCGGGCCATCTGGCGAAGGTCGCCCATGCCCGGCCGATGCTCAGCCTCAACAACGCCTTTGCCGATGAAGACGTGGCGGAATTCGTCGCCAGCATCCGCCGCTTCCTGCGCCTGTCCGATGACGAAGCTGTCGCGCTGACCGCCGAGCCGAAGATCGATGGCCTGTCCTGTTCGCTGCGCTACGAGGATCGCCGGCTGGTCCGCGCGCTGACGCGGGGCGACGGCGCGGTGGGCGAGGACGTGACCGCCAATGTCGCGACCATCGCCGACATTCCGCAGACCCTGCCCGCCGCCGCGCCCGACGTGTTCGAGGTGCGCGGCGAGGTGTATATGGCGAAGCAGGACTTTGCCGGCCTGAACGCCCGGCTGCTGGCCGAAGCCGTCGACCCGGCCAGGGCGCGGCAGTTCGCCAACCCGCGCAACGCCGCCGCCGGATCGCTTCGGCAAAAGGATGCCGCCGTCACCGCGTCGCGCCCGCTCAAGTTCCTGGCGCATGGCTGGGGCGAGGTCGGGGCGCTACCCGCCGACAGCCAGGCCGGCGTGGTGCAGGCGCTCAAGGACTGGGGCTTACCCATCGCCGACGCCTTCCAGCGCTGCGAGGGCGCGGCGCAAGCGCTCGCCGTCTATCGCGCGATCGAGGCCGCCCGCGCCGACCTGCCCTATGACATCGACGGTGTGGTCTATAAGCTCGACCGGCTCGACTGGCAGGAGCGGCTGGGCTTTGTCGGTCGCGCCCCGCGCTGGGCGATCGCGCACAAATTCCCGGCCGAACGCGCGCAGACCACGCTGAAGGCGATCGACATTCAGGTCGGCCGCACCGGCGCGCTAACCCCGGTCGCGCGGCTGGAGCCGGTGACGGTCGGCGGGGTCGTCGTCACCAACGCGACGCTGCACAATGCCGACGAGATCGAACGGCTGGGCGTGCGTCCGCAAGACCGCGTGGTCGTGCAGCGCGCCGGCGACGTCATCCCGCAGATCGTCGAGAACCTGACCCGCGACGAAACGCGCGAGCCCTGGGCCTTTCCCACCACCTGTCCCGAATGCGGGTCGCTCGCCGAACGGGGCGAGGGCGAAGTCGTCGTGCGCTGCACCGGCGGCCTCGTCTGCCCGGCGCAGCGCGTCGAACGGCTGATCCATTTCGTCTCGCGCCACGCCTATGACATTGCCGGTCTGGGGTTGGTCCGGGTCGAGGATTTCTTTCGCGACGGGTTGATCGCCTCGCCCGCCGATATCTTTCGCCTCCACACCCACCGCGACGCGCTGGTCCAGCGCGAGCGCATGTCGGAGCTGGTCGTCGACAAGCTGCTGGCGGCGATCGACGCGCGGCGCAGCATCGGGCTTGACCGGTTCCTCTTCGCGCTCGGCATCCGCCATGTCGGCGAAGTGACCGCCCGCGACCTCGCCCGCCGCTACGGCACGATCGAAGCGTTTCTGGAAATGATCGAACGCGCGCTGGTCGTCCGCGCCGAGACCGTGCCCGCGATCGGCGAGAACGATCGCAAGTTCGTCCTGCGCCGCGGCCGCGCGCTGGTCGCCGCGGTCGAGACGGCGGGCATAGGCCCCGAGGTCGCCGACGCGCTGCTCGCCTTCTTCGCCGAGGAACATAACCGCGCGGTGGTCGACGACCTCCTCCGCGAAGTCACCCCCACCCCGGTCGAGCACAAGGCGGTCGCCTCCGAACTGACCGGCAAGACCGTCGTGTTCACCGGCAAGCTCGAAACGCTCAGCCGCGACGAGGCAAAGGCGCAGGCGGACGCGCTGGGCGCGCGGGTATCTGGGTCGGTGTCGAAGAAGACCGACCTGGTGGTGGTCGGTGCCGATGCCGGGTCGAAACGGGCCAAGGCGGAGGAATTGGGCATCCGCGTGATCGACGAAGCCGCCTGGGCGGACATCGTATCCGCTGCAACAACGTGACGTTTTTGCAACGCACCCAAACAGACTGAGTTCCCCGCTTTCGATTGTCGCAAAATAGAAATATGGCGCGTTCATTGGCGCCGGGACGGTGAATGCCACCGCCTGAACCAGCGTACTCGAGTCGCGCCAGAACCTTGCGATTCAAAGGGGACTTATGAACACCAAGCTCTATGCCGGCGTGGCCTTTGCCGCGCTCCTGCTCCCGGCCTCGGCCTTCGCACAGTCGACCGGTTCGACCGATTTCGAATCGGAAGAAATCGTCGTCACCGGCAGCGCCGCGAACAACGGCGTCGAAGGCATCAAGATCCCCGACAGCCCCAAGGCGCGCGTCGTACTGGATCAGGAATTCATCGCGAAGCAGGCTCCCGGCAACACGGTGCTCGACGCGCTGAACATCGTTCCGGGCGTCAACTTCACCCAGAGCGATCCCTTCGGTTCGGCCGGCGGCAACATCCGCATCCGTGGTTTCGACGGCAACCGCGTCTCGCTGACCTTTGACGGTTTCCCGCTGAACGATTCGGGCAACTACGCGATCTATTCGAACCAGCAGCTCGACCCCGAGCTGGTCGACGAGATCAACGTCAACCTTGGCGCGACCGACATCGACAGCCCGACCGCATCGGCCGCCGGCGGCACCGTCAACTATCGCACGCTGATCCCGTCGGAGACGCTGTCGGCGACGCTGGTCGCCTCGTATGGCGATTTCGATTTCCACCGCGTGTTCGGCCTGATCGAAACCGGCAACCTGACCTCGTTCGGCACCCGCGCCTTCCTGTCGGCGTCGAAGGCTTCGAACGACAAGTTCCGTGGTCCGGGTGAAATTCGCAAGCAGCAGTTCAACGCCGGCATCTACCAGCCGCTGGGCGACAATGGCGACTTCATCCGTATTTCGGGCCATTACAACGAGAACCGCAACAACTTCTATCGCGCGGTTTCGGTGGGTGACCTGCGCACCTTGTTCGGCACCGGCGTGATCCCGGCGAACGCATCGGCATCGCCCGCCAACCCGATCCGCATCGACCTGAACAAGAGCCAGTTCGAAGCTGCGAGCAATTTCGAAAACGACGAATTCTGCTCGACGCCGACGCCGGTCAACGGCACCGCGCAGGCTGCCAACAATTGCTCGAACTACTATGGCATCCGCGTCAATCCGTCGAACACCGGCAACGTCCGCGCCAACTCGCGCTTCACGCTGTCCGACAAGCTGACGCTGACCCTCGACGGTTCCTACCAGTACACGCTGGCCCATGGCGGCGGCACCTCGACGCTGGCCGAGAATTCGGCACGCGCCAAGGGCAGCCTGACCACCTCGCAGGGTGTCGATTTCAACGGTGACGGCGATTTCCGCGACACGGTGCGCTTCTTCTCGCCGAACATCACCAACACCAACCGCTACACCGGCATCGCGTCGCTCCGCTACGACATCACCGAAGACCAGCGCGTTCGCGTCGCCTATACCTATGACAACGCCAACCACCGCCAGACCGGCGAATGGGGCTACCTCTATTCGAACGGCATGCCGGAGGACATCTTCTCGGGCCGCAATGGCCGCCCTGTCCTCGCCGCCGACGGTTTCGTGATCTCGCAGCGCGACCGCAAGTCGACCGCCCTGCTGAACCAGGTCTCGGGTGAATATATCGGTCGTTTCTTCGACCGCGCCTTCACGCTGCAGCTCGGTCTGCGTGCGCCGTTCTTCAAGCGCGATCTCGAAACCTATTGCCCGATCGAGGCGCGCGGTTCGGGCTTCGCCTATTGCACCAGCGAACCGATCGCATCGCTGCGCATCATCGCCCCGAACGCAGTCGTCCCGACCACCGGTGCGACGCCCTATTATGCGCCGTTCGCAACGACGTATAAGTATGACGCGCTGCTGCCCAACGCCGGCTTCACCTACAACTTCGTCGATACCAACATCAGCATGTTCGGTAGCTATGCGAAGGGCTTCTCGGCACCGCGCACCGACAACCTGTATCGTGCACCGTTCATCGGCGTGCAGCCGGAAAAGACCGACTCGTTCGATCTCGGCCTGCGCTACAACAGCCGCATCGTGCAGTCGCAGCTGACCGGCTGGTACATCAAGTACCAGAACCGCATCGTGTCGTCGTTCGACTTCGATCAGGGCATCTCGTTCGATCGCAACATCGGCGCAGTGGACAGCTACGGCTTCGATGCCACCGCCACCGTGCGTCCGACCACCTGGCTGGGCCTGACGGCGATCGCGTCGTACACCCACACCGAACTGCTCTCGAACGTGCAGACTGCCGGCACCACGGTCGCACAGACCAAGGGCAAGGCCGTGCCGGAAATGCCCGAATGGCAGTTCGGCGGCCGCGCGGAACTGAACTACGGCCCGGTCAACGTCGGCGTGCAGGGCAAGTGGGTCGACGAGCGCTTCCTGACCGACCTGAACGACGTGGTGGTCGGCGCCTACACGCTGGTCGATCTCGACGCACGCTTCAGCCTGGCAGACTATGGCCTGAAGCGCACCAACCTGTCGCTGAACGTCCGCAACCTGTTCAACGAACGGTATTTCGGCAACATCAGCACGCAGGTCGACGCATCGTCGGGCAATCCGAACCTGTCGGTCGGCTATCCGCGCACGGTCATCGGTTCGATCAAGTTCGGCTTCTAAGCCTTACCCGAACCCACCAAACGGCAACCGCCGTCCCGGCAACGGGGCGGCGGTTTTCGTTTGTGGCTCGCTTGCGCTAGAGGCACTTTTGCCAACTCGCCCCCGCCCGGCTATGACGCCCATGGGGGGCACAAGACGACTGACGGAGCGCATGACGCCGAAGCCCGCCATTTTCTCGCGCCCCTTCTTCGAACAGAAGAACCGCGCCTTCTGGCTGCTGCAGGCGGCCGGCTGGACCGGCTATCTGCTGCTGCGGTCCAGCTCGGCGGTGGCCAGCGCCGCGCCGCTGAAGATCGTGCTGGGCAATATCGTCGAGGTGATCGTCGGATATTGCCTGACGCTGTTGATGAGCGTCCTCTACGGCTATTACCGCTCGCTGCCGCGCGTGCCGGCGATCTTCCTGACGCTGTGCACCCTGTCGGCGGCGACCTTCGCCTATTCGCTGATCGACGCGTTCGTCTTTACCTTCATCCGCAACACCTCCCCCGATGTCAGCCTGTCGCTGGTGCTTGGCACGCTGTTCCTGAACTTCATGGTGCTGTCCGGCTGGTCGGCGCTCTATTTCGGGATCAATTTCTACCTGGTGGTCGAACAGCAGGTCGACGAGATGCGGATGCTTGAGATGCAGGCTTCGTCGGCACAGCTCGCCATGCTGCGCTACCAGCTGAACCCGCATTTCCTGTTCAACACGCTCAATTCAATCTCGACGCTGGTCCTGCTGAAACAGACCGAGAAGGCGAACGTGATGCTCAGCCGGCTGTCGTCGTTCCTGCGCTACACGCTGGCCAACGAACCGACCGCGCACGTCACGCTGGAGCAGGAGGTTGAAACCCTCAAACTCTATCTCGATATCGAGAAGATGCGGTTCGAAGATCGCCTGCGCACCAGTTTCGACATCGACGGCCGCGTGGCACACGCGCGGCTGCCGTCGCTGCTGCTGCAACCTTTGGTCGAAAACGCGATCAAATATGCGGTCACGCCGCAGGAGGACGGGGCCGATATCGCGATCACCGCTCGACTGGCCGGGGATCGGGTGCAGATCGCCGTGTCCGACACCGGCCCCGGCTTGATCGACGGGCCGAAGCGGCCGACGCTGTCCACCGGTGTCGGCATACAGAATATCCGGGACCGGCTGGCACAGGCGTATGGCCCCGACCATCGTTTCGAAACCCGCGGCGGAAACGACGGCGGTTTCGTGGTCGAGATCGAACTGCCGTACCAGACGCAAGACGTTACCAAAGAGGCTGCATGACCATCCGTACCATCCTTGTCGACGATGAATCGTTGGCCATCCAGGGCCTCGAACTGCGGTTGCAGGCGCATGAGGATGTCGAGATCATCGACAAGTGCCAGAATGGTCGCGAGGCGATCCGGTCGATCAAGACCCACAAGCCCGACCTCGTGTTCCTCGATATCCAGATGCCCGGCTTCGACGGCTTTTCGGTCGTGCAGGGGCTGATGGAGGTCGAACCGCCGCTGGTGGTGTTCGTCACCGCCTATAGCGACCATGCGATCCGCGCGTTCGAGGCGCAGGCCGTCGATTACCTGATGAAGCCGGTCGAGGAATCGCGCCTCGCCGACACGCTCGACCGCGTGCGCCAGCGCCTGACCGAAAAGCGCGGCCAGGCCGAGGTCGAGAAGCTGAAGGAAGTGCTGGCCGAGGTCGCCCCCGACACGGCCGCCGAAATGGAGGCCGAGGGCGACGACGCGGTCGGCGCGAACCGCTTCGAAAAGCTCATCAACATCAAGGATCGCGGCCAGATCTTCCGCGTCGATGTCGACACGATCGAGATGATCGAGGCGGCCGGCGACTACATGGTCATCAACACCGGCGACAATTCGCTGGTGCTGCGCGAGACGATGAAGGACCTCGAAAAGCGGCTCGACCCGCGCCGGTTCCAGCGGGTGCACCGCTCGACCATCGTCAATCTCGACCTGGTGAAGCAGGTGAAGCCGCACACCAACGGCGAATGCTTCCTGATCCTCGAATCCGGGTCGCAGGTGAAGGTCAGCCGCTCGTATCGCGACGTGGTGGCGCGCTTCGTCCACTGATGAGCGGGATTACCGTCGCGGCGCTGTACCGCTTCACGGACATTGCCGACCCGCAGGGGACCCGCGACACGTTGGAAACGGTGCTGGCGGGTGCGGACGTTCGTGGCACGCTGCTGGTCGCGAGCGAGGGCGTCAACGGCACCATCGCCGGCAGCGCGGAGGGCATCGCCACCGCGCTTGCCGCGATCCGCGCCCTGCCGGGCTGCGCCGATCTGGCGCCCAAGTTCAGCCACGCGGCGACGATGCCGTTCCACCGGCTGAAGGTGCGGGTGAAGCGCGAAATCGTGACGATGGGCGTGCCCGGCACCGATCCGACCGCGATCGTCGGCACCTATGTCGCGCCAGCCGACTGGAACGCGCTGATCGCCGATCCGGAAACGGTCGTGATCGACACCCGCAATGCGTATGAGGTGAAGGTCGGCACCTTCGCCGGTGCGATCGATCCGCAGACCGACAGCTTCCGCGATTTTCCCGACTGGTTCCGCGCCCATCGCGACGACCTGCTGGCGGGCAAGCGCAAGGTCGCGATGTTCTGCACCGGCGGCATACGCTGCGAAAAATCGACCGCCTTCCTGAAAAGCGAAGGGGTCGAGGACGTCTATCATCTCGATGGCGGCATCCTGAAATATCTGGAGGAAGTGCCCGAGCAAGCCAGCGCGTGGCAGGGCGAGTGCTTCGTCTTCGACGAACGCGTCGCGGTAGGGCACGGGTTGGCGCAAGGGACCCATGGCCTGTGTCGCGGCTGCCGCATGCCGGTCAGCCCGGAAGACCGCGCCTCGCTGCTGTTCGAGGATGGCGTGCAATGCCCCGCCTGCGCAGGCACGCGCGACGCGGCGACGCTGGCGGCGAAGGCGGAACGGCATCGGCAGGTGACGCTGGCGGCGAAGCGCGGGGAGCAGCATGTGGGCGCGCGGATGGATAAGGACGGCCAGTGATCGACCGGCCGTGGCTGCGGGAACAGCTCATTCCCGACGGCTCGGTGCGTCATATCATAGTGGAGCAGCCGGACGGCGACGACTGGCAACGACTTTGGTCGGCGTTACGCCGGCACGATCCTAAGCCGTCCTATTTCTGCGGAGCAGATCCGACGCGGATGCCACCGACGATCGAGTCGGTGTTCGCCCTGTCGCCCGAGCCGTCCCGAACGGTGCTGTTCGAATGGCGCGGGGTGACCGTCACGTTTTGCATCTACGGCGGATTGGAAGCAGACTTTACCGTCAATCCAGCCGACACCGATCACGATACCGCGATCGTCGACCTGTTGGGCTGGCTGGGTGATCTGCTGCACCGGCCAGTGACGCTGATCCACGAGAACCGGCCGGATTACACGATCCTGCATTATGACCCGGCGGATGGACGCTATGCCCATCCGCCATGGCCCTGAGCGGCGCTTACTCCGCCTCGTCCGCCTTCACGTCCTCGGCCGGCGCTTCCTCACCCTCGGCGGGGGTCTGGTAATAGGCTTCGACCGGGCCGGACAGCTTGATGGTCAGCGGCTGGCCCTTGCGGTCGACCTTCTTGCCGAGCGCGACGCGGATCCAGCCTTCGGAGATCGAATATTCCTCGACGTCGTTGCGCTCGGCGCCCTTGAAGCGGATGCCGATGCCACGCTCCAGCACGGGCTGGTTGAAATGCGGGCTGCGCGGATTGATCGAGAGGCGATCGGGGGGCGTATCAGTCATGGGCGCGGCCCATGCCGCAAAACGCCGCCCCCGCCAAGCGGAAAGGGCGGAGGATCGCTCCCCCGCCCCGCCCGATCAGTTGCAGACGCGCACGCGCACCGTCTGGTCATAATAGGGGTCGTAGCGGCGCTCGACCCAGCAACGCTGGTAGTTATTGTAGCGATAGGCGTAATACCCGTCGTTCGGGTAATAGCCGCGCTGACGATAATACCGATCGTCGTAATTATAGGCATAGCCACGGTCACGGTAATAACGGTCGCGATAGCGGCCGTCATTGGCGCTCGACACCAGCGCGGCGCCGATCGCGAGGCCGGCGATCCCGGCGACGACCGCCGCACCGCCATTGCCGCGATCGCGGTGCCAGCCACGGTCGTAGCCCCGATCATACCCGCGGCGCCACTGCGCATCGGCAGGGGCAGCGGCGGTAAGCGCGGTGGCGGCCAGCGACAGCCCCAGACCCGCCTTGGTCAGCAACGTCTTCATGCCAATCTCCTCT
The DNA here is from genome assembly GCF_001421355.1 of Sphingomonas sp. Leaf9. GTDB lineage: Bacteria > Pseudomonadota > Alphaproteobacteria > Sphingomonadales > Sphingomonadaceae > Sphingomonas. Next base: position 828,240 of record NZ_LMKC01000001.1, read on the forward strand.
ACATGTCCGGGGCATCGCGCCCTTGTCATGTCGACGCATCTGCGCCGATGATCGATTCGATACGACCGGGCGACTGAACGGACGCGGAACCGGACATTCACCGGCGGTTTAGGAAAAGGATACCCCATGGCGCACTGGCTGCTGAAGTCCGAACCCGGCAGCTATGGCTGGGACGATCTGGTGCGCGATACCGGCACCGAATGGGACGGCGTGCGCAACCATGCCGCCGCAAAACACCTGCGCGCGATGGCGGTCGGCGACCACGCGCTCTTCTATCATTCGGGCAAGGACAAGGCGGCGGTGGGCGTGGCGCGCATCGCCCGGACGGCGCAGGCCGATGGCGACGAAGGCTGGGTGTCGGTGCGAATCGAACCCGACCACCCCCTGCCCCGTGCCGTGACGCTCGCGGCAATGAAGGGCGAGGATGCGCTGAAGGACATGGCGATGCTGCGCCAGTCGCGGCTGTCGGTGTCGCCGGTCAGCGAGGCGGAATGGGCGGTGGTGATGGGGTTGGCAAAGGGCTGAGCCCTCCCCCTTTCGCCCCCGTTCGGTTCGAGCAGCTTCGAGCGAAGTCGAGAAGCGTGCGTCGAGAACGGGGGGAGACGGGGTGGACCTACGCCCCCTCCACCCGCGCCAGCCGTGGCGACAGCAGATGCACCAGCAACAGCGCCACGAAGTACGCCGACCCAGCAACGAAGAACAACGGCGCATAGCTGCCGATCCCATCGAGCACATAACCGGCATATTTCGCCATCAACATGCCCCCCACCGCGCCGACCGTCCCCCCGATCCCGACCACCGACCCCACCGCCGCACGCGGGAACAGGTCGGAGGGGAGCGTATAGAGGTTCGCCGAAAACGCCTGATGCGCCGCCGTGGCAATCCCGATCACCAGCACCGCGACCCACAGATTGTCGATCGACTGGGCGAACAGCACCGGCAGCACCGCCACCGCGCAGACGAACATCGTCGCCTTGCGCGCGAAGTTGACGCTCCGCCCGCTCGCGATCAGCCGCGACGACATCCATCCGCCTGCGACACTGCCCAGATCGGACAACAGGTAGATCGCGACCAGCGGCGGCCCGAAGCTAAGAAGATCGAGGTCGTAGCGCGTGCCCAGATAGCCCGGCAGCCAGAACAGGAAGAACCACCAGATCGGATCGATGCAGAATTTGCCCAGCGCATAGGCCCAGGTCTCGCGCTTCGTCACCAGCTTCGCCCAGGGTAGCCGCTGCACCGGATCGGCCGGGTCCTGTTCGATCCACGCCAGCTCGCCACCCGACAGGTTCCGGTGATCGCGTGGGGAGCGATAGAAGGCGAGCCACGCGACCAGCCAGACGAGGCTGACCACGCCGGTCACCACGAACGCCATGCGCCAGCCATAGGCGACCGTCAGTACCGGCACCGCCAGCGGGGTGATGATCGCGCCGACATTGGCCCCGGCATTGAACACGCCGATGGCGAAGGCGCGTTCCTTGGCCGGGAACCACTCGGTCACCGCCTTGATCCCGGCCGGGAAATTCCCCGCCTCGCCCAGCCCCAGGCCGAAACGCGCCATCGCGAACTGCGTCACGCCATATGCGCCGCCATGGGCGATGTGCGCCACCTGCCAGATGACGAAGGCGACGGCATAGCCCATCCGCGCGCCGATCACGTCGACGATCCGGCCAAAGCCGATATAGCCGATCGCATAGGCCATCTGGAAAAAGAAGATGACGTTGGCGAAGTCGGTTTCGCTCCAGCCAAGGTCCTTCGACAGCGTGGGTTTCAGCACCCCGATCATCTGCCGGTCGACATAGTTGATGACCGTCGCCATGAACAACAGCGCGACGATCCCCCAGCGATAGCGCCCCGCGCGCGCGACCGCGCGTTCGATGCCGTCACCCTGCTCCGTCATTCCACGCCTCCGCTTGCATCCTCTGCGGATCGACCCTTCTGACGAGGGTGATTCCGCGGTGTTCGTTTTGGGCGATGGCACCACGTCGCGCACCCACCGCCGCCGTCCCGGTGCCCACCGACCGTACCCCCGCGCAGGCGGGGGTCCAGAGCCACGGGATCAGGCCGTCGCGATCATCAACCCTGGCCCCCCGCCTGCGCGGGGGTACGGCCGGTGTCTGCGTTACCCGCCGCCGCCACGATCCCGCACCGCACATGCTGCACGCCGAAATCCGCCTCGAAGCGCTGGCCCGGCCGGATCTGGTGCACGCCGGTCACCGCGCCCGACGACACCCAGGTGCCTGGCATCAGCGCCTGCCCGCGCGCGGCAAGGCAATCGACCAGGAACGCGACCGCGCCGATCGGCCCGTCGAGCATCGCCCGCGCGGTGGCACTACCCACCACCGCATCGTCGATGCGTGATTCCACCGGCCAGTCGAGAAAACCCAATTCGCGCCAGCCGGGCACTTCCGCCCCGATCAACAGCCCGAAATTATTGCCGAAATCGCTGATCGTCACCAACGGCCCGTCGGCGTTGATCCCGGCATAGGGCGAACTGGCGATCTCCACGCCGATATGCACCGCATCGACCAGCGCCAGCGCCTCGTCCAGCGACAGGGCGGTGCGGCCCGCTTCGGGTGCCCGGCCGATCCGCACGCAATATTCCGCCTCCGCCGCGGCAAAGCCGTCGGCGATGACCGCCATCGTCGCCGTCTCCGCCCCGAATATCTGGTCGGCAAAGATCGGCCCGGCCAGCCGGTTGACGCCCAGCGTCGCATCCAGCGGCGCGTTGATCCGCCCGACCTTCCACCCGGCAGCGACGCGCCCGTCGATCGCGATCGCCCGGTCCTGGATGGCATAGGCTTCGGCCAGCGTCATCGGCGGCTCGCCTGGATAAGGCGACAGGCCGGCCGCCTGCTGCCGCGCCGTCACGAACGCCTGCGCGATACGATCGCGATTACCCATGCCCACAGCCTCTCCCGTTACTGCGACGGGCCTATAGGAAACCGGTGTCACACGCAAGGCGGTGAAATCGTCCCTCCGGGACATTGGCGGATCGCGCGCCCCACGCTATCGATTGCGCCATGAAGAAAACCGGCCAGCCGACCATCAACGACGTCGCCCGCCTCGCCGGAGTCTCCAAAAAGACCGTCAGCCGGGTCATCAACCAGTCGCCGCTCCTGAACGGAGAGACGCGCGACAAGGTGCAGGCGGTCATCGCCGAGCTTGGTTACATTCCCAATCCGCAGGCGCGCGCGCTGGCACTGCGGCGTAACTTCCTGATCGCGCTGATCCACGACAATCCCAATGCGCAGATGGTGTTGCGCGTGCAGCAGGGATTGCTGGAGGTGCTGCGCGACACCGAATTCGAACTGCTGGTCCATCCGGTCGATCGCGGCGCGCCCGACATGCGCGACGAAATCCGCCGCTTCCTCGAACGGCAGCGGCCCTATGGCGTGATGCTGCTGCCGCCCATTTCCGAAAACGATGCGCTGGCCGCGCTCTGTGCGCAGATCGGCTGCCGCTATGTCCGCATGGGGTCCGCCGCGTTCGACGACCCCGCGCATATGGTGTCGTCGAACGATCGGGAGGCGGTGCGCGGCGCGATCGATCACCTGTTCGCCGCCGGCCATCGCCGCATCTGCATGATCGCCGGCCCGCACGGCTTCCGCTCGGCGTTCGAGCGGCAACAGGGCTATGAAGAGGCGATGGAGGCCGCGGGCCTCGGCGTGCAACGCACCTGGATCGCGCAGGGCGACTATACCTTCGAATCGGGGATGCGCGCCGCCGAACGGCTGCTCGACCTGTCGCCGCGCCCGACCGCGATCTTTTCGTCGAACGACGAAATGGCGGCGGGGGCACTGCATATCGCCCGGCAGCGCGGGCTGGACGTGCCCGAAAACCTGTCGATCGTTGGGTTCGACGATACCTCGATCGCGTCGCACCTGTGGCCGCCGCTCACCACCGTCCGCTGGCCGATCGCCACCATGGCCCGCGCCGCCGCGCTGAAGCTGATCGGCGAGGACGACGACGAACCCGATGCCGATGCGCCCGAAGCGGAGGCGACGCTGTTCGTCTCGACGCTGATCCGCCGCGCCTCGGTCGCCAAGCCGCAGCCGTGACTTGCGGCGGCGGATGACACCGATTACCCTGCCGACTGACAAGGATATATCCGCCCACACCCGTTCCTGCTGAGTAGGGGCTGAGCGTGTCGAAGACCCGTATCGAAGCACCTTCGGCAGTCCTTCGATACGCCATTTCGACAAGCTCAATGGCTACTCAGGACAAACGGGAGCGTTGGCACGGGAGAGAGACTGCATGACCCTGCCAATCGCCCGCCGCGACGTGATCGCCGGTGCTGCCGCACTGGCGCTGGTCCGCCCCGCCCGCGCCGCCGCCGATCCGGTCGTCACAGCCCCAGCCGGACGCTGGCGCGGCACGACCGAAGCTGGCGTGCAGGTCTTTCGCGGCATCCGCTATGGCATCGACCCGACCCGCTTTCGGTTTCATGCCGTTACGGCACCCGCGCCGGTTCGCGACACGCTGGCCGCGACCGATTTCGCCCCGTCCTGCCCGCAACGTGCCAACATCGACAACCAGAATGAGGATTGCCTGTTCCTCAACATCTGGACCCCCGACGCCCGGCGCGGCGGCAACCGCCCGGTCATGGTCTATCTCCACGGCGGCGCGTACATGAACGGCACCGTGGTCGACCCGCTGGTCCACGGCCACCGCCTCGCCGCCGACGGCGACGTGGTAGTGGTGACGGTCAATCACCGCCTTAACGCACTCGGCTATCTCTACCTCGCCCGGCTCAACCCGCGCTTCCCCGACAGCGGCAATGTTGGACAACGCGATCAACTGCTCGCGCTGCACTGGATACGCACCAACATCGCGCACTTCGGCGGCGATCCGTCGCGCGTGATGCTGTTCGGCCAGTCGGGCGGCGGCGCAAAGATCGGGACGCTGATGGCGATGCCCGACGCCCACGGCCTGTTCCACGCCGCCGCGACGATGAGCGGGCAACAGGTCACCGCCTCCGGCCCGCTCAACGCCACCCGCCGCGCGCAGGCGTTCCTGGCCCGGCTGAAGGCCACACCTGCCGAAGCCGTGACCCTGCCGGTCGCCCGGCTGATCGACGCGCTGTCGGCCGAGGACCCGATCCTTGGCGGCGGGGTCTATATGGGGCCGGTGCTCGACATGCGCTCGCTCACCCGCCATCCCTTCTGGCCCGACGCCCATCCGCTTGGCCGGTCCATCCCGCTGATCCTGGGCAACACGCGGGAGGAAACCCGTGCCTTCATCGCCCCGCCGCCGGACCTCAGCTGGGACAATCTGGCGAGCCGAATCGCCCCGCAGCTGCGTGTCGATGCCCCGCCCGAATGGATCGTGGCGCAGTATCGCACTCAATTCCCGGCGATGACGCCGCACGACATCCTCTACCGCGCGACCACCGCCGGGCGCAGCTGGCCGGGACAGGTGATCGAAGCGGAAGCCCGTGCCGCCGCCGGGGCACCCACCTGGGTCTATCAGCTCGACTACAGCTCGCCGGTGCGCCCCGGCGGCGGCGCGGCGCATACCGACGACATCCCGCTGGTGTTCGGTACGCTCGACGCCGCCGGTTCGGTCAGCGGCACCGGCCCCGCCGCCCGGGCGTTGTCGGCCCGGATGATGGCGGCGTTCGTATCGCTGGCTCGCAACGGCCATCCGGCACGCGACTGGCCGCGCCACACCCTTCCCCGGCGCGCGACGATGGTGTTCGACACGACCAGCCGCGTGGTCGACGATCCCCGCCGCTGGGAACGCGAGCTGTTCGCCCGCTTTCCGTATATCCAGCCAGGGACGTGAGGGCGGCGGGTCGCATTGCCGCCGACCGGGACGGACGCTATCCTGACCAAGATGACATCGCCGTTGTGGATGCTCGCACTGGCAGCGGCCGGCCTTTATTCCCTCGCGCGCGGCATCGTTGACCTGCGCGCCAGGCGCTATGGCTGGGCGCTCGCGGGCCTCGCCAGCGCAGCCGTACTGCTTACCATTCCAATCCCGTCGCACGCGGTCAAAATCGACCTCCCTGCGCCCCGTTAAGTCACTGCCGCCGTCCGGTCGCCCAGTCCAGCGCCCCGCCGACATGGGCGAGCACGCGCGGATCGCTCCAGCTTTCCTTGCGATGCCCCAGCCCGGTGTAGATCACCCGCCCCTTCCCCACGCGATGCGCCCACGCCAGCGGCTTCGGGTTCACGTCGGTGGCGCCGATCGACTGCGGGTCGAAGGTCAGCAGATGGTCGATGTCGGTCGACAGGTCGCGAAAGCCGTACCATTCGTCAGCGATGCGGAAGTGTTCTGGAAGGCCGGCGGTCGCGGGATGGCGGTGCGGGGTCCGGGTCACCTCCGCCTCGGGCGTGCCCGGTGGATGCTGGGCAAAGCGCCCGCCGATCATCCGCGCATACCACGGCCAGTTGTAATGCGAATCAGCCGCCGCATGGATCGCAACGATGCCGCCGCCACCCTCGACATAGAGTTGCAGCGCATCGCGGCGCGGGCCGACGAACCATTCGCTCTCCGGCCGCTTCGGATCGGTGGTGGTCGATACCAGCACGATCGCGGCATAGCGCAGCGGCTGATCGAACACTGCCGGATCGTCGCTGGCGATCGGCTCCATCCCCTTGTCGCGTACCATTTTGGTCAGCGCGACGACGGCCACGGGAATCGAATCATGCACGAACCCGGTCGCGCGGTGGAACAGCAGCACGCGCGGCGCGGACATGCCCGGCACCGCGAACAGCAACGCCAGCAGCGTGACGACCAGCCGAACGATCATTGCCGCATCGCCCGGTCGCGCGCCGACAGCGATTCCTGGATCGGCCCCTTCTGCCCCGGATAGCGTCCCGATTTCGGCTCCATCGTCACCAGATCCCACTCCCCTTCGACGAACGGCGCCGTGGTCGGCACCGGATGGGGATATTCGCTCACTTGCCGTTCGTCGTCGATGATCTTTCCGCGCCCCTCGGCCACGAAAAACAGCACGCGAATGTCGTCGGCGTCGCGGTCCCATGGCCGCGCGCCGGCATTGGCCAGGACATGCGTCTCGACATCCTGTGCGGGCAGTACCGGCAGGCCGGTCGGCCACACCGGCGAAGTCTTCACCTCGATCAGCTTCGCCCGCGTAACCCCATAGCGCCCGAACATCGGCAGCGGCCCGCCATGCTTGTCGACCGCGACGTTATCGCGCCCGTGATAGCGCAGGTCGCCATCGCCGCCTAGCATCAGGAACGGCAGGTTCGCATCGGTCGACGGCCCGGCGCGCAGCACGTTGCCGACCGCCGACAGCTTGCCCTCCTGATACTCATGCCCGGCCCATTCCAGCGCCATCAGGTTGTAATGCACCGCGCGCGTGCCGGGGTCGTAGATCAGGTTGTTGACCACCGCCGCCTGCACGCCGCCCTTCAGCAACGGGCTGCGCTCGACATTATGGGCATAGATATTGCGCCAGATCAGGATGCCCGTCGCATTGTCGTGGACCAGCGATCCCTTGCTATGTTCCCCCTTGGGATGGCTCGCATCGGCCAGCCCTTCGGACAGCAGATTGTAGCTGAAGGTGATGTCGTGGCTGGTCCCGCGCCGCCAGTCGTCGGGCGTCGTGCCGGCAAAGCGCGGGCCGGAGGCGGACAGGTTTTCGTCCAGCGCCCAGCTCACCGTGCAATGGTCGACGATGACGTTGTGCGCCGACACGGTGTTCATCGCATCGACTTCCCAACCCGACCGCTTGGGCTGCCCGTCGAGGCCCGGCCGCACGCGCAGATGGCGGACGATCACGTCATGCGCGCGAATGTCGATGCCGCCGCGAATGATCGTGATGCCCGGCGACGGCGCGGTCTGCCCCGCGATGGTCAGATACGGTTCGGTGATGGTCAGCGTCGTGCGGCCAAGATCGATCACCCCGCCCACCTCGAACACGACGATGCGCGCGCCCTTAGCCTCCAGCGCCGCCTTGAATGATCCGGGGCCATCGGGCGCCAGCGTCGTCACGCGGATGATCCGCCCGCCGCGTCCGCCCGGTGTCGCCGCCGCCCAGCCCTGTGCCCCCGGAAACGCGCGCGCGGTGGCCGGCGTCGCGGCCTCCCGCGCCGGCGCAGCGGTCGCGATCATCGCGATCGGCAGCAGGCCGTACAGGGCCAAGGCGATCCGTCGGGTCATATCGTTTTCCTCTCCGCGCGCTTCTTGACAGCTTCGTCGTGACGGCACAATGTCGCGTTGACACCGGTTTCTCAAGCCGAAAACAACAAGACCGGATTCTCGTGGCGGATTGCACCGTCGCGGGGAGGATCGACGGAGGTACGGGCCGAACCGGGCACCGTGCGTCCGACAGGCTGGATGACCTGCGGGGCAGCAAAATGCCCCCGGTGTCATCGCGCAGGGAGAGGGATTGCCATGGAAGTTCGCACCGATCGTCGGCTCATTCGCGCGCTGCTCGCCGCGACGTCGCTCATCGCCGTTGCCGGCGCGGCGCACGCGCAGGAAGTACCCGCCCCGGCCGAGCCGGCACAGAGCGCCGACGATGCCGAGGGGGAGATCATCGTCACCGGCTTTCGCGCGTCGCTGAACGCCGCGCTGAACGTGAAGCGCCAGTCGGTCGGCGCGGTCGACGCAATCGTGGCGGAGGATATCGCCAAGTTCCCCGACCAGAACCTCGCCGAATCGCTACAGCGCATTCCCGGCATTGCGATCCAGCGCGACGGCGGCGAGGGCCGCGCGATCACGGTCCGCGGCCTCGGCGCACAGTTCACCCGTGTCCGCGTCAACGGGCTGGAAACGGTCACGACCTCCAGCGACGGGGCGTCGGCCAATCGCGACCGGTCGTTCGATTTCAATGTCTTCGCCTCCGAACTGTTCAGCTCGATCGTGGTGCACAAGACCGCCTCGGCCGATCTGGACGAAGGGTCGCTGGGCGCGGTCGTCGACCTGAACACCGGCAACCCGCTGGCGGGCAAGACCGGCGTGACCGTCGCCGCCTCGGCGGTCGCCAATTACAACGACCTGTCGAAGACGGTCGGCCCGCGCTTTGCCGGGCTGCTTGGATGGAAGTCGCCCGACGGCACGCTCGGCGCGTCGGTGTCGGTCGCGTACCAGGATACGGTGACCAAGGAGATCGGCAACAACACCGTCCGCTGGGCACAGGCGCGGTTCGATTCGGTCGACGGCACCCGCTGCTGGACCGCGCCGAACCGGGGCGGCACCTATGTCTCCAGCGCCGCGTGCGACAAGGCGGCGCTGTCGTTCCACCCGCGCATCCCGCGCTATGGCGAGGTGACGCACAGCCGCGAACGCCTTGGCATCACCGGCAGCGTGCAATGGGCGCCGACCGACGCGACCAAGGTGTCGATCGACGGTCTCTATTCGCGCTTCCGTGCCGATCGTCGCGAGAAATGGGGCGAGGTGCTGCTGCGCTCGAACGAGCGGCAGATCGACGTGCTGAACCCGACCTATGACGCGAACAACAACATGGTGTCGGCAACGCTGAACGACGCATGGGTCCGCACCGAACATTATCTGCGCCAGTCGCAGACCGAATTCTACCAGATCGGCGGCACCTGGGATCAGGACGTCAGCGACACGTTCCGCTTCACCCTGCTCGGCGGCTTTTCGAAATCGGACGCCAGCATTCCGCTCGAAACGACGGTCGTGTTCGATGATCGCGATGCGCAGGGCTATCGCTACGATTACAGTGACAAGAATTCGCCGCTGCTTGCCTTCGGGACCAGCGTCACCGATCCGGCCAATTTCCAGCTGGCCGAAATTCGCGACCGCCCGTCCGATGTGGTGAACCAGTTCAAGACCGCGCAGCTGCGCACCGAATGGGACGTGGCAGAGGGGTTCCAGGTCCGCGTCGGCGGGGTGTGGCGGCGCTATGACTACGACACCACGTCGTTTACCCGCGACACATCGGTGTGCGGCAATGGCGGACGCGACCTCGTGCTCGGCACGATCACCTGTTCGGCCAGCACCGCGTTCGGCCCGACCGCGATCTATGGCTTCCAGGTGACGCCGCAGCTGGCCGACCTGTTCACGCTGAAGGGGGCAAAGACCCCATCGGGCACGACGACCCAGTGGCTGATCCCGAACCTCGACGCGACGACGCAGTTCACCGGGCTGTATAATCGCCCGCTGGCACTCGACGTCGGCAACAACCGCGGCGTGACCGAGGAGACGAAGGGCGGCTATCTGCAATTCGATGCCAAGGGCACCGTGTTCGGCCTCGAATACGCCGCCAATGCCGGCATCCGCTATGTCCGCACCGACCAGTCGTCCTATGGCATCAACAGCGGCGTCAACGTGACGGTGAAGCGCGATTACGAGGACTGGCTGCCCTCGCTGAACGTCGCGCTCTATCCCACGCCCGACATCATCCTGCGCGGCGCGATCGCCAAGGTCATTACCCGCCCCTCGCTCGGCAACCTGACGCCGGGCGGATCGGCCGACGGGTTCAACTTCCGCGTGACCAGCGGCAATCCGTTCCTCGAACCGTTCCGCGCGACCAATTTCGACCTTGCCGCCGAATGGTATTTCGCACCGCAATCGGCCTTCTCGGTCGCGCTGTTCCGCAAGGACGTCGCGAGCTTCCCCGTAGCGATTTCACGCAGCGGTACCTTCACCGAAACCGGCCTGTCGCCGAACGTGCTGGTATCCTCCTCGCCCGCCGCGCTGAACCCCGCACTCCAGGCACAGGATATCTGGACGATCTCGACCACCGGCAACGGCAAGGGCGCCAAGCTCGACGGGATCGAGATCGCGTTGCAAGCGCCGTTCCGGTTCTTGCCGGGCTTCCTGCACAATTTCGGCGGGATCGTGAACGCGACGTTCGTGCGGTCGAGCGCTGACTATACGCAGCAAGGGCCGGCGACGGTGCCCGGCGGCACCCTGCCCAACGTCACCCGCACCGAAACGCTGTACAATGTATCGAAGCGCCAGTTCAACGCGACGCTCTATTACGAGGATGCCAAGTTCAGCGCGCGCAGCTCGGTCGCCTATCGTGGGCCGTATGTCGATGGCGGGTCGGGCACCGGCAATATCTTCGAAGGCTATGACTCGATCGCGAACGTCGATGCCTCGATCCGCTACAAGCTGACCGATTTCCTCGAACTGTCGCTGGAGGGAACGAACCTGACCGACGCCTATCGCCGCCGGATCACCGACGTCGATGCCCGCCGCAATTACGAGAACAACCATTTCGGGCGGACCTTGCTGGTGGGGGCGCGGGTCAAGATTTGATGGGCGCAGGCATCGTGTCGGACAAGTAGCCACGCACGACGGCGACCGTACTCCCCGAACCCCCTTGCCGCTCCCCGGATAACCGTCCACCACGACCCGCGAAGGGGACGCGCGATGGACGACCACGGCACGCGGCACGGCATTTCGCGCAGGTCGATGACGATCGCCGCCTTTTCGACGGTCGTCGAATGGTACGACTTCACGCTGTATCTCTACCTCGCGACGCTGTTGTCGCGGGTGTTCTATGGCGGGGGGGCGACCTCGCTGGCGGTAACGCTGGGCGGGTTTGCCGTGTCGTACCTGATGCGGCCCTTGGGCGCGCTGGTGTTCGGGCAGGTCGGCGACCGGTTCGGGCGGCGGCGGATGATGTTGCTGTCGATGGCGCTGATGACCATCGCCATGCTCGGCATCGCGCTGTTGCCGACGCGCGCCGCGATCGGGCCGGCGGCAGGGTGGCTGCTGCTGGCCTTGCGCTGTGTCATGGCCTTCTCGGTCGGCGGCGAATATACCGGGGTCGTCGCCTATCTTTATGAGGGCGCGCGGCCCGATCGCCGCGGGTTCATCACCTCCTCGGCCTCGGCGGCGAGCGAGGTCGGCGGGCTGCTGGCGGTGGGGATTTCGGCGGCGGTCGTGTCGTGGCTGTCGACGGCGCAGCTGGAGGCATGGGGCTGGCGCGTGCCCTTCTTCCTCGGCGCAGCGCTGGCCGCGACGATCGGCATCGCCCGATCGACGCTGCAGGAATCGCCCGAGTTCGAACGCCAGCAGCGCGACGGATCGGTGCCCGCCAATCCGATCGGCCATGCCCTCACCCATCACCGCGCCGCCATCGCGCGCGGCTTCGCGATCTCTGCGCTGGGGTCGATCACCTATTATGTCGGCATCGTCTATGTGCCCTCGTTCCTGACCAGTACCGGCGCGATGGGCGAAGGGGCGGCGCTGTGGCTGGCGACCGCCGCTGCCGTCATGGTGATCGCGGTCACGCCGCTGGTCGGGCTGTTGTCCGATCATGTCGGGCGCAAGCCGGTGCTGATCGCCATCTGCATCGCCGCCGCGATCCTGCCGATGACGATGTTCGCGTGGATGGCGGGCGCGGGCCCCGCCGCACTGATCGGCGCGCTGGTGCTGGCGGCGCTGGGCGGGGCGATGAGCGCGGTCGGCGCGGTCGCGACCGCCGAACAGCTGCCCGGCGAAGGACGGCTGAGCGGCCTCGCGCTGGGCGCCACGGCGGCTACCGCGATCTTTGGCGGGCTGACCCCGCTCGTCTCGCACTGGCTGCTGGAATGGAGCGGATGGGTGATGGTGCCAGGCGCGATGATCGCGGTCGTCGCGCTGGCGGTCGCGCCCGCCCTGCTGACACTGCGTCCGCCCCGGCATTGACCGACCCGGTTGCGATTTGCGTTTGACGCGGTTCGTGGAACATGGCTTCGCAAACAACATGACCGAACCGCATCCCCATACCCGGACGCTCGGCCGGCTGGTCGGCTATCGCCTGCGCCGGGCCTCCGCCGTCTTTGCCAGCGACTTTGCCGTGACGCTCGACGGGACCGGCGTCCGCCAGATCCCGATGGGCATCCTGGCGGTGGTCGCCGACAATCCGGGGATCAATCAGGGGACGGTCGGCCGCCTGCTGGGCATCAAGCGCGCCAACATGGTGCCGCTCATCAACGAACTGATCGAAGGCGGGTTGATCGTCCGCGAAACCGACCCGACCGACCGCCGTGCCTTCACCCTCACCATGTCGACGGCCGGCACGCAGCTGCTGACCGAATGCATCGCCCGGATCGAGGCGCATGAGGACCGGTTGCTGGCGGGCTTCAGCGATGCGGAAAAGGCGACGCTGCTCGACCTGCTGGAGCGGATCGAACAGCGCGCGGTGACGACCGACTAAAGCGGTTTTCGACCAGGTTGGATCACCGGCACGGAGGTGATTTCGGTTCGATGCGAGGCGCGAGGAGGGAGCGATGCCAAGCATCGTGACCGACGAGCAACGCTGCATCGGACCGAAAGCGCCCCGCCGCGTAGCGGTCGCCCGAAGGGCGATGACGGCGGTTCAACCTGGTCGAAAACCGCTCTTAGCGATCGGCGCTACAGCAGTTCCTTCAGCGGCACCCCCGCATCGGCCAGCCGGTCGCGCGGCGGCGATGAGCCATGTTCGACCAGCTTGCGCCCCTGCACATAGTCGCGGGTGACGTTCACGCAATCGAGCGCGATCACGCGCCCCTGCCGCAGATAGACGATCGAAAAGGCGCGCGCGGCCATGTCGCCGCGCACCACCGCATCGTCATAGCCGGTCGACAGCCCGACGGTCTGCAAGCGCAGATCATACTGGTTCGACCAGAACCATGGCAGCGCGGCGTGCGCCGGGGCGTTGCCGGTGGCGATCAGCGTCGCGACGGTCGCCGCCTGGTCGTTGGCGTTCTGCACGCTTTCGACCCGCAGGCGCGCATCCCCGGCAAAACGGTTCGCCTGCGCCGCGCAATCGCCGATCGCAAAGATATCGGGCAGCGAGGTGCGGCACCACGCATCGACATCGACGCCGTTGCCGCCCGCCGCGCCCGCCGCCAGCAGCGGGGCGACGGCGGGCACGATGCCGATGCCGACGATCACCATCTCGCAGGGGAAAGCGCCGCCATCGGCGGTGCGCACCGACAGCCCGCCGCCGTCGCCGCGCTCGACGCAATCGACCGTGACACCGGTACGCAGGTCGACGCCCGCCGCGCGATGTTCGGCGGCGTAGAAGGCGGATAGCGGCGCACCCGCGACGCGCGCCAGCACCCGGTCCTGCGCCTCCAGCAGCGTGACGTGTTTGCCGACCTTGGTCAGCACCGCCGCCGCCTCCAGCCCGATATAGCCGCCGCCGATGATGCAGACCCGCTGCACCCCGTCCAGCTCGGCCATGATCGCATCGACATCGGCGCGCGTCCGGACGCGATGGATGCCGGGCAGGTCGTGGCCGCTGCACGTCAGCCGGCGGGGGCTGCCGCCGGTGGCCCAGATCAACCGGCCATAGCCGAAGGTCGCGCCATCGTCGGTCACGACCCGGTGGGCATCGGCATCGACGCTGGCGACACGGCGGCCCAGCAACATCTCGACCGACCGTTCGGCCCAGAAGGCGGCGGGGCGGATCAGGATGCGCTCGAACGCCTTCTCCCCGGCCAGATATTCCTTGGACAGGGGCGGGCGTTCATAGGGCAGCTCGGCTTCGTCGCCGACAATCGCGACGGTGCCGGCAAACCCCTTTTGCCGGAGCGCAATCGCCGCCTGCGCGCCGCCATGCCCTGCGCCGACGATCAGCACGTCGAACCGGCGCTCGCTCATTCGGCGTCGGCCTGCTCGCGCGCGATCGCCCGGTCGATCATCAACCGCGACCGCACGCCACCGGCATCGATGTTCAGCTTCAGCAGCTTGCGTTCGGGGAACTGGGTCAGGTTGCGTTGCTGCTGTTCCAGCATGTCGAGATCCTCCGAGAAGATCTTTCCCTGCCCCTCGCGGATCGTGTCGGTCAACGCCGCATCGTCGATGGCGAACTGCCGCGCCATGCCCCAGAAATACCAGTGCGACGTCTCCGTCTCCGGCGTGATGAAGTCGACGACGATGCTCGCCGCCTTCTTGTCCGCCGGGGCGTCGTAGCCGCCCTCCCCGGCCAGCGCGACGCCGACCTCGATCATCACATGGCTGGGCAGGGCGAAGCGGCATTTCTGCCACCGGTCGACGACCGCATCCTCGGGCAGCCCCGCGCCGCGCAGCGCCATCTGCCAGAACGGCGGCGCGGTCACCCCGTCCATCGTCCGGCTGGTCACGACCTCTTCGGGCGTCACCTCGGTCCTGACCGGCGCTTCGTCGATCTCCTTCTGCCCGATGCTGCTGGCATGGACATAGGTTTCGTGGGTCAGGTCCATCAGGTTGTCGATCATCAACCGATAATCGCACGCGATGTGGAACAGCCCCCCGCCATAGGCCCAGTCGGCGCTTTCCGCCCAGGGGAGCGGGTGCAGCTTGTCCGCCGACGCCTCCGCCGGATCGCCCGGCCACACCCAGACAAAGCCATAGCGTTCGATCACCGGGAAATTGTGGGCGGAGGGAAACCGGTCGACCTGCTGCCCCGGCATGTTGTCGGGCCGTCCTTTGCAGTTCAGCGCCAGCCCGTGATAGCCGCAGACGATCGTATCGCCGCGCACGAAGCCCAGCGACAAGGGCGCGCCGCGATGCGGACAGAAATCCTCCAGCGCGACGACGCCGCCGCTTTGCGGACGGAAGAACACCATGCGCCGCCCGGTGATCTGGCGGGCCAGCGGCTTTTCGGTAATTTCGGCGGCGGTGGCGGCGACATACCACGCGTTGCGCGGCCATGGCGTGCGCGGCGCGTCGGCGGTGGCAACGCGCGGCTTGGGCGGGGCGACGAGGGTATCGGTGGTCATGTCCTGCTCCTGTGCGGCCGCTGGTGGCGGCTCTCGATCCATGCGCCGATGCTATCACCCGGCCACGTCATAAGCATCGCGCATCATCGTTATACGCAGTATAAGCCATGGATATGATACCGCTCGATCTCAACCTGCTGCGCGTGCTCGACGCCCTGTTTTCGCAAGCGAGCGTATCGGGCGCGGCGCGGGCGCTGGGATTGACCCAGCCGGGGGTCAGCATCGCGCTGCGCCGGCTGCGCGAGCATTTCGGCGACGACCTGTTCGTGCGACAGGGCGGCGCGATGGTGCCGACCGCGCTGGGGGAGGCGTTGCGCGATCCGGTGTTGCGCACGCTGGCGACGATCCAATCCGAAATCCTGCCCGCCGGCCGGTTCGACCCCGCCCGCTCCGATCGCAGCTTCACCATCAGCCTGTCGGACCTCGGCGACCTCGTGTTCCTGCCCGACCTGATGGCGCGCCTGCGCGAGCGCGCACCGGGCGTGACGGTGCGGTCGGTGGCGACCGAACCCGCCCAGCTGGTCGACGGCATGGCGCGCGGTACGATCGACCTCGCCATCGGCCATCTGACCGACGCCAATTCGGCCAGCCTGTTCGAACAGACGCTGTTCGTGCAGCATTTCGTCTGTCTGGTGCGGGGGCGTCATCCGACGATCGGCGAGGCACTGTCGCTCGACCAGTTCCTCGCGGCCGACCATATCGTCGTATCGCAGGAGGGGCGCAGCCAGGAACGGTTCGAACGGCAGGTGCGCGAACTGGGCCTCGACCGCCGCATCGCGCTGCATTCGCCGCATTTCATGAGCGTGCCGCTGCTGGTCGCGGGGTCGGACATGATAACGGTCGTGCCGCAGGCGGTGGGACGCATCTATGCGCGACTGCTCGGGCTGAAGCTGCTGCCGCTGCCCTTCGCCGTGCCCGGCGTCGAACTGCGGCAATTCTGGCACCGCCGCTCGCACACCGATCCGGCGGTGTCGTGGCTGCGCAAGCTGGTCGCCGAATGCTTCATCGGCCGCGATCCGACGCAGGCGCGCGATTCAGCCTTCTGGGCCGATTACAGCGAATGACCGGGGCGGCTCCCCGCCGCCCCGGCCCTCCGCATCAACGCAAATTCATGCCCAGCCGCACGCCATAGGTGCGCGGCGGATCGTAATTGGCGGTGGTCGAACTCCACACCGTCACCAGCGTGTTGGGCACGCGGCTGTCCTCGACATTGTTGACGAAGGCAGTGATCGAATAGCGGTCGTCGGCATCCTCGAACCGCAGGTTCAGGTCGGTTTTGGTATAGGCGTCGCGCCGGCTCTGCGCGTAATTCTGCACGTCGCTATAGGTGTGCGACTGGGCATAGAAATCGACGCTGGGGATCACCCGCCCGCCGCTGCTCAGGTCAAAGGTGTGGGCATAGCTGAACCGCCCGCTCCACTCCGGCGCATTGGCCAGCCGGTTGCCCGACGCATCGAGGCTGAGATTGGCGGGCAGCGGGCGGAAGCCGAACGCCGGGGCGAACGCGTTGTAGTTGCCGCTCGCCGAATTCAGGTTGTCCGATGCGGTGGCAAAGGATTTGATCCGCGCGTCGAGGTAGGACAGGTATCCGCTGATCCGGTCATTGGACGTCGGGCGCAGGCTCGCCTCCAGCTCGATCCCGCGCAGGCGTGCGGTAGCGGCGTTGGTGGTCACGGCCGACACCTGGTTGGTCAGCGGGTTCAGCACGATGCTGGACACCTGCAGGTCCTTATACTCCATGTTGAAGCCGGTGGCGCTCAGATACAGCTTGCCGCCCATCAACGTGGTGCGGATGCCCGCTTCGTAATTGGTGACCGTTTCCGGGCGATACTGGCGGAATTGCGGCGCATTGCCGCTCGCCTCCAGCCCGCCGCCGCGGAAACCGGTGCTGACCGTGGCATAGACCAGCGTGGTCGGGCTGACCTCGTAATTGGCGCCCACCTTCCAGCTGATATTGTCGAACTTTGCTTCCGGCCGGTTGGTGTCGTTCGACAGGGCGAAGACGAACGGGATGCCGGGACAGGTCGTGGCGGTTATGTTCTGCCGATTGATCGTGTCGCCGGGGCAGACCAGTTCGATGTTGCGCGCATTCACCTGTTCCCAGGTCGAACGGATGCCGCCGATCAGTTTCAGGCCCGGCAGGATCTCCAGCGTCCCCTGCCCGAACACCGCCTGCGACTTGGTGCCCTGCCCGCGATAGCTGGTGACGACATCGACGCCGCTGATCGTCGAGATGCCGGTGCCGGTCCCGGCGACCTTCGCGCCGATCAAATTGTAGACGGTGTTGAACGGCGCGGGCGCGGTGTCGCCGGCGTGGAGCAGCCGCGTGCCCGAGGGCTGGCGATCCTGGTACAGGAACCCGCCGAGCACGAGGTTCAGGATGCCACGATCGTAATTGACGTCGACCTCGTGCGACCAGCTTTCGGTGCGGCGATCGATCGATTCCTGCGTGAACACGCCCGTAGCGGCGTCGACACCGTCGTTCTTCAGCAGCGTATAGCCCGCCAGATAGGTGAGCGAGAGGCCATCGGCGACCTGCCACGCCAGCCGCGAGCGGGCGGAGTAGTATTCGAGGTCCATGCGGTTGTCGGTCACCGCCGCCTGCCCGACGTTCAGCGCGTCGGTCTCGATCACCGTCCGCGGGCCAAAAGTGCCGGCGGCGAGGTTCCCCTGCGGGTACGTGTTGATGCTGGTCAGGTAGCTGGCCGGGATCGTCCCTTCGTTCCGGCCATAGTTCAGCGACAGCCGCCACGTCACCGGCCCGACATCGAGCAGCGAGGTGACGCGCAGGCCCGACTGGTCGGTCTTGCTGTATCCGTGGCGCGCGCCGAAATGATCGTCCACCCCGTCGTCGACCTGACGATAGGCGGCAAAGCGCAGCCGCCACGCATCGCTGACCGGCAGGTCGACTGCGGCCCGCGCGCGGACTTCGTTGAAGCGGCCGACCTGCAGATCGGCGGTGACGCCGCGCGTCTTGCGCGGGTCGGCGGTGTTGATGTTGACGACGCCGGCGGTGGCATTGCGGCCATAGACCGTGCCCTGCGGCCCGCGCAGCACTTCCACCGCGCCTAGGTCGTACAGCCCGAACGACAGCGCCTGTGCCGAGGGTTCGTAGATGCCGTCGATCTGCGTCGCGACGGTCGAATAGCCGCTGAAGCTGTTGTTGCTGCCGATGCCGCGCACCGCGAACCCGTTGGCACTCAGTTGCAGGTTGGGCACGGTCGTCGCCAGCGCCGAGGCGGAATCGACGCCCTGCCGGGTCAGCGCATCCTGCGACACCACGCTGATCGCGATCGGTGCGCGCGACAGGCGTTCGGATGTCTTCTGCCCCGTGACAATGATGTCGCCGACCGCGCTGTCGTCGCTGGCGGCGGTCGGTTCGGCGGGCGGCGCGGCATCCTGTGCCCAGGCGGTCGTCGGCAACAGCGCGGTCCCGGCCAGCAGCAACGTCCATCTACGCATCATCATCTCCCCGGTGTCGGTCAGGTTTGACGGACACGAACAGGGGATGGCGACCGGCCGCGACGCGCGACAGGCCGACCATGCGGCGGTCCCGCATGGCGATCTCTCCTCCGTTGGCATCCTCCAACTGCAATACGTCATAGCTATCTTTTCAATCGTTTGCAAACGGAAGTTGCAGCGACAGAAAAAAACGCTATCGATCATAGCCATGGCGCAGGACGATCGGCGAAGAATCGTGCGCGTGGGGATATGGTGGGAGAGTGGGATGACGCTGGAACGACGGGACATTCTACGCGGTGCGGCGCTGGCCGGACTCGGCGCGACGCTGCCGACAGGGGCGCTGGCCAACACCGTATCGCCCACTGCCATCGACCCGATCGCGGCGGTCGCCCCCGAACTGCGCCCCGCCGCGCGACAGATTCAGGCGATGGTCGCCGCGATGCCGCCGATCACGCAGGCCTATCGAACGATGCGCGCCGGGCCCCAGCCGCCGCCCGCGACCGACATCCCCCAGGTCGAACGCCGCATTCCCGGCGCCGCCGGCCAGCCGCCGGTGACGGTGTACGTCATCAACGCGAAACCCGGCACGCGCCGCCCCGCGATCCTGCACACCCATGGCGGCGGCTATATCGTCGGGTCGGCCAAGGGATCGATCCTGCAATGCCAGGACCTGGCTCGGCAGCTCGACTGCGTGGTCGTGACCGTCGAATATCGGCTGGCGCCCGAGACGACCTATCTCGGGTCGGTCGCCGACAACCATGCCGCGCTGCTGTGGCTCAACGCCAATGCCGCGACGCTCGGCGTCGATCCGGCACGGATCGCGGTGATGGGCGAAAGTGCCGGCGGCGGCCATGCCGCGCTGCTGGCGCTGATGGCGCGCGACCGGCGCAGCGTGCCGCTCTGCGCGCAGGTGCTGATCTATCCGATGCTCGACGACCGTACCGGCAGCACGCGCGCGGTGCCGCCGTTCATCGGCCGGATCGGATGGGATGCGCCCGCCAATATCTTTGGCTGGACCTGCTTTTTGGGACAGGCACCCGGCGGCGCGGCGGTGCCCGCCGCCGGGGTGCCGGCGCGGGTGCGCCACCTGTCGGGCCTGCCGCCGACCTTCATCGCGGTCGGATCGGTCGACCTGTTCGTCGAGGAGGACGTGGACTATGCCCGGCGGCTGATCGTGGCGGGCGTGCCGACCGAACTGGTCGTGACGCCGGGCGGGTTTCACGGGTTCGATGCGGTCGCCCCCGACACCGGACTTGCCAGGCGCTTCACCGCCGCCAAGATCGCGGCGCTGCGCCGGGCCTTCGGGTCCGATGGCACGGCGACATGATTCTCCGACAGGATATTGCCCATGGCCACCCGTTCCCTGCCCCTTCGCGCCGCGTTGCTGCTCTCGCTTGGCCTGTTGCCCGGCGCCGTTCCCGCGCAGGGTGCCGTGGCTGAACGTCCCGCCCCGCCCGCCGCATGGACCGCCGCACCGTTCGTGCCGCTATGGACCGGCACCCCGCCCGGCGGCGGCTTTCGACCGGTAAAGGTTCCGGCGGACAGCCCCGCCACCTTCCTGCGCAATATCGACCGGCCGGGCCTGCGCGTCTTCCGCCCGGCGCGCGCCAATGGCGCTTCGGTGCTGGTGATCCCCGGCGGGGCCTATGATTTCCTGTCGATCGGTAACGAAGGCGTCGACATTGCCGGGCGGCTGAATGCGCTGGGCTATACCGTCTATGTCCTCGTCTATCGCCTGCCGGGCGAAGGCTGGGCCAACCGCTCGGACGTACCGTTGCAGGATGCCCAGCGGGGGTTGCGCATGGTCCGCGCGGCGGCGGGCAAGGACGGCCTCGACCCGCACCGGGTGGCGGTGCTGGGCTTCTCGGCGGGCGGGCATCTGGCCGCGACGCTGGAAACGGATTTCGCGCAACCGGTCTACCCCCCGCGCGATGCGACCGACCGGATCGACGCCCGCCCCGATGCCGCCGCGCTGATCTATCCAGTGATCGCCGCCGCCCCGCCCTTTACCCACGGCCTGTCCGCCGAACGGCTGCTGGGGCCAAAGCCCGATGCGGCGCTGGTCGCACGCCGCTCGCCCGCCGATCATGTGACGGCGACCACCCCGCCGACCTTCCTGCTGCACGCGATGGACGATGGCGCGGTCGTCCCCGACAACAGCCTGGCGATGATGGCCGCGCTGCGCCGCGCCGGCCGCCCGGTCGAGGCGCATTTCCTGGCCGAAGGCGGCCACGGCTTCGGCGTCGGATCGCCCACCCTGCCCGCCGGCCATTGGGTCGAGACATTCGACCATTGGCTCCAGCGCGAATTCGCGAAGGCCAATTGACCCTGACGACGCATTTTAGCTATTCTAAATAACAATTAGACCAAGGGGAGCGAGGATGCCGGATACGATGATCGACGGATGGACGCGACGATCGATGCTCGGCGCCTCTGCCGCGCTGGCGGGGGCGGCGGCACTGCCCGCCGGTGCCGCCGCGGCACCCCAGCGGCTGACCAGCATCGGCCTGACCTTCGCCTATGAAGCGATCGTGACACTGGGCAAGGCGGAGGAGGTCGGCGCGACCCCGCTGGGCAAGCGTATCCGCATCCCGATCACCGGCGGCCGCTTCGCCGGCCCGCGCATTTCCGGCACGATCCTGCCCGAAGGGATGGATTGGCAACTGGTCCGCGCCGACGGATCGACCGTGCTGGAGGCCGCCTATCTGATGCGCGAGGCCGACGGCACGCTGATCCACATCACCAATCGCGGGATCGTGTTCAACGGACAGGTGCGTACCACCCCGGTGTTCGAAGTACCGCTGGGCAAGCATCAATGGCTGAACCAGGGCAATTTCCTCGGCACGGTCGGCCCCGCCGATCCGGCCGACGGCGCGGCGGTGCGCATCACCGTCTATCAACTGGCATGACGATGGAGCGCACCATGATGCAACGATCGATCACGATCGCCGCGATCCTCGCCGGATCGGCGCTGGCCGGTTGTGCGACCCCGGTCCCGCCGATGGCGACGACGCAGGCATCCGCGCCGCAGGGGTGCGCCGCGCTGCTGGGCGGCGGCTGGAGCGATCCGACGATGCGCGTCCTGACCGCCGACGACCGTGCCGCCGGGCTGGTGCTCGACCTGGGCTTTGGGGCCAAGACGCAGCCGCTCCCCGCGCATTGCGAGGTGACCGGCGTGCTGCGCGAACGTACCGGGCAGGACGGACAGAAATACGCCATCCATTTCCGGATGCGGCTGCCCGACCAGTGGAACCGGCGGTTCCTGTTCCAGGGCGGCGGCGGCACCAATGGCGATATCGGATCGGCGATCGGGCTGCTCAACGCCGGGCAGACCGCGCTGGCGCAGGGCTTTGCCGTTATCAGCCAGGATTCAGGGCATTCGAACGACACCAATGTCGATCCGGCACGCGGCGGCGCGGTGGCGTTCGGCTTCGATGCGCAGGCCCGCGCCGACTATGGCCATGCCTCGCTGAAGGCCAGCTATGACGCGGCCCGCGCGATCCTGAAGCGGCGTTACGGCGGCGACCCGGCGCACAGCTATTTCGCAGGTTGTTCGAAGGGCGGGCAGGAAGGGATGGCCTTCGCCCAGCGCTATCCGGAGGCGTTCGACGGCATCCTCGCCGCCGCGCCGGGCTTTGCGCTGCCCAAGGCGGCGATCGCCGAGGCATGGGATACGCAGAGCTATGCCGCCATCGTCCGCTCAGCCGGCGAGAAGAGCGTGCCCGTCGCACGGCTGGCGCAGGCGTTTTCCGACGGCGACCTGCTGCTCGCGCGGCAGGCGGTGCTGGCGGCGTGCGATGCAAAGGATGGATTGGCCGACGGGCTGGTCGGCGCGTTCGCCCAGTGCGGCTCGGCGGAGGTCGTGCGCGAACTGCGCGCCCGCCAATGCAGCGGACAGAAGAACCAGAGCTGCCTTGCCCCCGGACAGATCGATGCGATGGTCCGCGCGTTCGGCGGCCCGCGCGACAGCCGGGGACAGGCGCTCTATGCCTACTTCCCGTGGGATGCCGGCATGGCCGATAATGGCTGGCGCATCTGGAAGATGGGGCTGGCGACCCCGGCCGTCCCCGCGATCAATGCGGCAATGGGCGCGCCGGCCCTCGCGACCATCTTTTCCACGCCGCCGCGCGCGCTGGGTCCGGGGCCGCAGGCGGGGATGGACTTCGCCATGGCCTATGACTTCGACCGCGATCCGGCCAAGATCCACGCCACCGCGCCGGGCTTTCCGCGATCGGCGTGGGAGGACATCGCCGCACGGTCGAGCGACCTCAGCCGGTTTCGCAAGCATGGCGGGCGGATGATCGTGCCGCATGGCGCGTCCGATCCGGTCTTCTCGATCAACGACACGATCGCGTGGTGGAACGATGTCGACGGCAAGAACGGCGGACAGGCCGCGTCGTTCGTCCGGGTCTTCCCGGTGCCCGGCATGGCGCATTGTCAGGGCGGACCGGCGACCGACCAGTTCGATGGCTTGGGCGCATTGGTCCGCTGGGTCGAACAGGGACAGGCCCCCGACCGGATCGACGCGAGCGCCGGCCCGATGACCCCATGGCCCGGCCGCACCCGCCCGCTCTGCCCCTACCCGCTCGTCGCACGGCCGGTCGCGGGGGCAACCGATACGGAAAAGGCGGCGGCGTTCGAGTGCAAGGCGGTGACCTAACCCCCATCGTCACCCCGGGCATGACCCGGGGTCCCGCTGTTTCTTCTACGACGGGCGCCGAAGTTTACACTTCCTCCGGCCAGTACAACCGCATCGGGTTGTCGACCAACAGCTTCCTCTGCAACGCCTCGGTCGGCGCGATCGCCGGGATCACGTCGACCAGCGCGCCGTCGTCGGGCAGCACGCTTTCCATATTCGGATGCGGCCAGTCGGTGCCCCACAATACCCGGTCGGGATATGCCGCGACCAACGGCCGCACCGCCGCCACGAAATCGGCATAGGGCGGCCCGGCGGGGTCGAGCCGGTCGGGACAGGTCACCTTGGTCCAGATATCGTCCCGGCTGTCGAGCAGCGACCGGAACGCGGCCATGTCCGCGCCGTCCGGCCCCTGGGTCACATCGGGGCGGCCCATATGGTCGATCACCACCGGCACCGGGATCGCCGCGAGGAACGGGCGCATCTCCTCCAGCAGATCCGCCTCGAAATAGACGACGACATGCCAGCCCAGCCGCGCGATGCGCTGCGCGATGTCGAGGAACCGGTCCTTGGGCGCATCGTCGACCAGCCGCTTCAGGAAATTGAACCGCACCCCGCGCATGCCGCCGGCGTGGATCGCGTCCAGTTCCGCATCGCTGATCGCCGGATCGACCACCGCAACCCCGCGACACGTGCCCTGCGACACGGCAATCGCGTGCAAGGTGGCACGATTGTCGGTGCCGTGGCAGCTCGCCTGCACGATGACGTTGCGGCTGAACCCCAGCGTCCTGCGCAGCGCGAACAGCGCGTCCGGCCCGGCATCCTGCGGCAGGTATTTCGCCTTGGGACTGAACGGAAAGTCCGCCTGCGGCCCGAACACATGGCAATGCGCATCGGCCGCCCCCGGCGGCGGGATAAAGCGCGGCGTGGAGGGTTCGAGCGTCCAGCTGCGGATACGGCCCTGTTCGTCCTTCACGCGAAAATCTCCCCATCCATCAACTTCCGCGCGGTGCGCAGCATTCCCGCCTCGACCGGCTGGCCCTCCGCGTCCAGCGTAACAACGCACTCGGTGACCCCGCTCGGATGCTCGACCCCCAGCGTCAGATGCCTGCCCCGCGGCACCTTCGCGACCTTCGCGGCAGGCGATCCGTCGATCAGGCAGGCGGTGGCGACGCTGACCGCGCCCAGCACGCCGATCGACGCATGGACCCGGTGCGGGATCAGCGACCGCACCGCGATCGCCCCGCCATCGCGGGGGGCGGCGACCAGCATCATCTTGGGCACCGACTTTTCGGTCACGTCGCCCAGATTCATCAGCGGCCCGGCCTGCAACCGGATCGCCTCGACCCTGGCCTTCATCGCGGCATTCGCGTCGAGGGTCTCGCGATCCTCATAGCCTGTGATTCCAACGTCCTGTGCCGCGATAACGACGCACGGCATGCCATTGTCGATCATCGTGACCGCGACGCCATCGATGGTGTCGACGCCGTTTCCGGTCGGCAGCAGCGTCCCGCACGACGACCCCGCCGTGTCGCGAAACGCCAGCGGCACCGGCGCGGCGGTGCCGGGCACCCCGCTGATCGCCGCATCACCGGCATAGGTCACGACGCCGCCGGGAGTCTGCACCGTGGCGACGGCGACCTGTCCGGTATTCTCCATGAAGATCGCGACCCGCGTTTCGCCGTCCGCCGCCGCGACCAGCCCGCGCTCGATCGCGAACGGGCCGACACCGGCCAGGATGTTTCCGCAATTCTGCGCATCGGTCACGATCGCCTGATCGACGAACACCTGCAGGAACAGGTAATCGACGTCCACGCCGTCACGCGTCGAGCGGTTCACGACCGCCACCTTGCTGGTCAGCGGGTCCGCGCCGCCCATGCCGTCGATCTGGCGCGGATCGGGCGATCCCATTGCGCGCAACAGGAATGCGTCCCGTGCGGCAGGGTCGGCGGGCAGGTCGTCCTTCAGGAAATAGCCGCCCTTCGAAGAGCCGCCCCGCATCCACATGCAGCGCACGCCGTCAGACATATTTCAGCCCCATCGCTTCGAGACGCGGGCGCATGTCGTAGATGTCGAGGCCCAGTTCCCCGGCGGCCAGTCGCACCCGCTTGCCCTCCTCCGCCGCTTCCCGCGCGCGGGCCTTGTCCAGTACCGCCGCGGCGTCGGCGCGCTTCACCACGCACACGCCGTCGTCATCCGCCACGATCACGTCGCCCGCGTCGATCGCGGCTCCGGCGCAGACCACCGGCACATTGACCGATCCCAGCGTGTTCTTGACCGTTCCTTGCGCGAACACCGCCTTCGACCATACCGGAAAGCCCATCTGCGTCAGGTCGCGCACGTCGCGCACCCCGGCATCGATCACCAGCCCGCGACAGCCGCGTGCCATCGCGCTGGTTGCCAGCAGGTCGCCGAAATAGCCGTCGATGCACGGACTGGTCGGCGCCAGCACGAGGATGTCGCCCGCCTGCAACTGTTCGATCGCGACATGCACCATCCAGTTGTCGCCGGGCGCGGCGGAGATCGTCACCGCGCTGCCCGCGATCCGCGCGCCCGAATAGATCGGACGCAGCTGATGGCCCAGCAGCCCGATCCGCCCCTGCGCCTCATGCACCGTCGCGACCCCGGCGGCGGCAAGGCCGTCGATGACCGCCGCATCGGCCCGGTCGATATGCTGCACGACGACGTTCATGGCGGTCCTTCCTTGGGGGCAAGTCGTGTCGTCCGTCCCGCGTCGCGCGCGGCAATGCCAATCGATCTTGCGCGCGGCCCATAAGTTTTTGCTATATCCGCCGTCGTGAAGCCGTTCGACCTCAACCTGCGCCACCTGCGCGCCATCGGCCATATCGTTGCCGAGCGCAGCCTGAATCGCGCCGCCGACGCCACCGGCCTGTCACAGCCCGCGCTGACCCAGGGCCTCGGCAAGCTCGAACGCCAGCTCGGCACCCGTCTGTTCGAACGGCATCCCGACGGCATGACCGCCACCGCCGCGGGGCAGGCGCTGGCGGAGCGCACCGAGCGTGCCTTTGCCCTGCTGGCCGGGATCGGCCGGCGCGGCGGCAAGCGCGGTTTTGCCCGGCCCGACGCGCTGATGACCGCGACCCAGGCGGAGGCGTTCCTGCACTTCGCCGATGCGGGCGGCTTTGCCGGCGCAGCGGTCAGCAGCGGGCTGTCGCAACCGGCGATCCACCGCGCGGTGCGCGAGCTGGAGGCGATCTGGGCGACGCCGCTGGCCGAACGGCGCGGGCGCGGCATGGTGCTGACCGCCGCCGGCCGTGCGCTTGCGCGCGGCGTACGCCTGGCAGCGGGGGAGATCGCGGCGGGCATCGTCGAGGCGCGCGGCGATGCCGGCGAGGGCGGCCGTATCGCGGTGGGCGCAATGCCGCTCAGCCGCGCGCTGCTGCTACCGCACGCGCTCGCGCTATTCCTCGCCGATGCACGGGGCACGGTGATCGACGTGGTGGAGGGGTCGTGGCGCGAACTGGTCGACCCGCTGCTCGATGGCGTGATCGACCTGATGATCGGCGCGCTGCGCAGCGATCCGCCCGCCGGGATCGATCAGGTACCGCTGTTCGCCGACCGGCTCGCCATCTTTGCCCGCGCCGGCCATCCGCTGGCGGGCAAGGCGGTCGATCTCGACCAGCTTGCCGCGCAACCCTGGGTCGTGGGCCCCACCGGCACCCCGCTGCGCAGCCATTGGGAAACGCTGTTCGCCGGCCGCCCGCTGCCGCCGGTGCCGGTCGAATGCGGATCGGTGATGGTGATCCGGGGCCTGCTGGCCGAAAGCGACCTGCTGACCCTGCTCTCCCCCGATCAGGTCGCGCTGGAGGTCGATGCCGGGCTGCTGGTGCGGATCGGGCCGGAACTGAGCGACACGGTGCGGACCATCGGCATCACCACCCGCACCGGATGGCGCTCTACCGCCGGGCAGGCGCGGCTGATCGCGCTGCTCGAACGTGCATCCCAGGAAACCAGACTTCAGGAAAACCGATAAGGCCCGGCGCTTTCCGATTGGCGGCATGTCCGGTTCGCCCGGTAGGCCGGGAACATGCAAAGGATCATCGTCTCGATCGGGTTCGGCGAAGCAGGGCAGGCATTCGCCCGTCCCGGCGTCCGCAGCTACGACCGCAAGGTCGCCGATCCGACGACGCGCGCCGCCTTGCTCGATGCATGTCGCGCCGCCGGGGTCGAGGGCTGCGATGCGCCGCAGGCTGCGCTGACCGGGGCGCATGCTGTGCTCTCGCTGGTGACCGCCGATCAGGCGCTGCCCGCCGCCCGCGCCGCTGCGCCGCACCTTGCCCCCGGCGCGCTGTGGCTCGACATGAACAGCGTCGCTCCCGATACCAAGCGCGCCGCCGCGCAGGCGATCGCCGCCGCCGGTGGCCGCTATATCGATGTCGCGGTGATGGCCCCGGTCCTGCCCGTACGGCTGGCCGTACCGCTGCTGCTCGCCGGTCCCGATGCGGCGGAAGCCGAGGGGGTGTTGCGCGACCATGGCTTCACCAATGTCGCCATCGCCGGCCCTACGATCGGCGACGCATCGTCGATCAAGATGATCCGGTCGGTAATGGTGAAGGGGCTGGAAGCGCTAACCGCTGAATGCGCGCTGGCCGCCGAACGTGCCGGGGTGCGGGATGCGGTGGTCGCCTCGCTCGACACCAGCTGGAAACTGCAAGGGTGGGAAAGCCGGATCGACTATAATCTTGACCGGATGATGGCCCACGGCCTCCGCCGCGCAGCCGAGATGGAGGAGGTCGCAGCCACGCTGGAGGCGCTGGGCGTCGAGCCGGCGATGACGCGCGGCACGATCCGCCGCCAGCACGCGCTCGGCAGCCTCGGCCTCACCCCGCCCGACGGCCTGACGGCCAAGCTCGCCGCCCTTGGAGACACCGCATGATTATCGACTGCCACGGCCATTACACCGTGCTGCCCAAGGCCCATGACGCCTGGCGCGAAGCACAGGTGGCGGCGTACCAGGCGGGCGAACCCGCCCCGCACTATCCCGAGATCAGCGATGCCGACATCCGTGAGACGATCGAGGCGAACCAGCTGCGCCTCATCAAGGAACGCGGCGCGGACCTGACGATCTTTTCCCCCCGCGCCTCCGCCATGGCACCGCATGTCGGCGACGAGGGCGTGGCGATCGAATGGGCGCGCCGTTGCAACGACCTGATCGCGCGGGTCGTCGCTCTGTTCCCCGATACCTTCGTCGGCGTCTGCATGTTGCCGCAAAGCCCGAAGGCGGACATGACCGCTTCGATCGCCGAGCTGGAACGCTGCGTGCGCGAGCTGGGCTTTATCGGCTGCAACCTGAACCCCGATCCGGGCGGCGGGCATTTCACCCATCCGCCGCTGACCGATCGCTACTGGTATCCGTTCTACGAGGCGATGGTCGCGCTGGACGTGCCGGCGATGATCCATGTGTCGGGCAGCTGCAATCCGGCGATGCACGCCACCGGCGGCTATTACATCGCCGCCGATACCGTCGCCTTCATGCAGCTGCTGCAGGGCGACCTGTTCGCCGACTTCCCGACGCTGAAGTTCATCATCCCCCATGGCGGCGGCGCGGTGCCGTATCACTGGGGGCGCTATCGTGGCCTCGCCGACATGCTGAAGAAGCCGGCGCTCGACACCCATCTGATGCGCAACATCTTCTTCGATACCTGCGTCTATCACCAGCCCGGCGTCGACCTGTTGGCCAATGTGATCGACAGCAAGAACATCCTGTTCGGCAGCGAGATGGTCGGCGCGGTGCGCGGGATCGATCCGACCACGGGACAGTATTTTGACGACACCAAACGCTATGTCGACGCGCTGGATATCGGCGACGCGGAACGCGCCGCAATCTTTGAAGGCAATGCCCGTCGCGTCTTTCCCCGCCTCGACGCCTTGCTGATGGAGCGCGGCCTGTGAGCGAACCCAACGACATCCATGCCTATCTGGCCGAGTTCGAGGATATTCCCGGCACCCGCGTCTTCACCGCCGCGCGGGCGCGGCAGGGCTATCACATGAACCAGTTCGCGATGAGCCTGATGAAGCCGGAAAACCGTGAGCGGTGGAAGGCGGACGAGGCGGCCTATCTCGACCAATGGCCGCTGAGCGCGGAGCAGCGCGCGGCGATCCTCTCGCGCGACTATAATCGCTGCCTCGATCTGGGCGGCAACATCTATTTCCTCGCCAAAGTCTTTTCGACCGATGGCCTGAGCTTCGTGCAGGCGGTCAGCACGATGACCGGCGTGTCGGTCGAGGATTATCAGGCGATGATGAATGCCGGCGGCCGATCGCCGCAGGGCGTCCGTTCGAAGAAGGACCCGCGATAATGGCCCGCATCACCGCCGGCGTGGCGAGCAGCCACGTCCCCCTACTCGGCGTCGCGCATGACCTGCTTAAGGATCGCGACGATTATTTCGGCCCAATCTTTGCCGGCTATGACTGGACGCGCACGTGGGAGAAGGCGGAAAAGCCCGACGTCGTGATCCTGGTCTATAACGACCATGCCTCCGCGTTCGACATGAGGATCATTCCGACCTTCGCGATCGGTTGCGGCGAAGTCTACCAGCCCGCCGACGAAGGCTGGGGTCCGCGCCAGGTGCCCGACGTTCATGGCCACCCCGACCTGGCGTGGCACATCGCACAGAGCCTGATCCTCGACGAATTCGACATGACCATCATCAACGAGATGGACGTCGACCACGGACTGACCGTGCCGCTCAGCATGATGTTCGGCGATGTGGCGCAGTGGCCGTGCAAGGTCATTCCGCTGGCGGTCAACGTCGTCACCTATCCCCCGCCCTCGGGCAATCGCTGCTGGGCGCTGGGCGAGGCGATCGCGCGCGCCGTGGCCAGCTTTCCCGAGGATCTGAACGTGCAGGTCTGGGGCACCGGCGGCATGAGCCACCAGTTGCAGGGGCCGCGCGCCGGCCTGATCAATCGCGAATGGGACAATGATTTCCTCGACGGGATGATCGGCGACACCGACCGGCTGCGCCACATTCCGCACATCGAATATCTGCGCGAAACCGGGTCCGAAGGGATCGAGATGGTGATGTGGCTCATCATGCGGGGGGCGATGGGCAAGCGCACCAAGGCACTCCACCGCCATTATCATGTGCCGTGCAGCAACACCGCCATCGGCCACCTCGTGCTCAAGCCAGACAACTAAAGCCCTCTCCCCTGCAGGGGAGAGGGTTGGGAGAGGGGCAGTCGAACACCACAAACGACAGGACTGGGAATGAGAGACTGCCCCTCTCCCCCAGTCCTCTCCCGATGCGGGAGAGGGAGAAGCACATGAAAATCGCACTCGCCGGCGCTGGCGCCTTTGGTGAAAAGCATCTCGACGGCCTTCGCAATATCGATGGGGTCGAAGTCGTCTCGCTGGTCGGTCGCCGGCTGGAACCGACCCAGGCGATCGCCGCCAAATACGGCATCGGCCATGCGACGACCGATCTCGCCGAGGCGCTGGAACAGCCCGGTCTCGACGCCGTGATCCTGTGCACCCCGACCCAGATGCACGCGGCACAGGCGATCCAGTGCCTCGATGCGGGCAAGCATGTGCAGGTGGAAATCCCGCTGTGCGACAGCCTGGCCGATGGCGAGGCGGTGCTGGCAAAGGCCAACGCGACCGGGCTGACCGCGATGTGCGGCCATACCCGTCGCTTCAACCCCAGCCACCAGTTCGTCCACGACCGCATCGCGCGCGGCGAATTCGCCGTGCAGCAGATGGACGTCCAGACCTATTTCTTCCGCCGCAAGAACATGAATGCCAAGGGCGAGCCGCGGTCGTGGACCGACCATCTGCTGTGGCATCACGCCGCGCATACCGTCGACCTGTTCGCCTATCAGGCGGGGCCGATCGTGCAGGCGAACGCGATCGAGGGGCCGCACCATCCTGAACTCGGCATCGCGATGGACATGTCGATCCAGCTGAAGGCGGAAAGCGGTGCGATCTGCACCCTGTCGCTGTCGTTCAACAATGACGGGCCGCTCGGCACCTTCTTCCGCTATATCGGCGACACCGGCACCTATATCGCGCGCTACGATGATCTGGTGACGGGCAAGGAAGAGCCGATCGACCTGTCGGGCGTCGCGGTGTCGACAAACGGGATCGAGCTGCAGGACCGCGAATTCATCGCCGCGATCCGCGAAGGCCGCGAACCCAATTCCAGCGTCGCGCAGGTCCTGCCCTGCTACCGCGTCCTCGACGCGCTCGACCGGCAACTGGCCGCCGCGCGATGAAGACGTCGGTCGTCATCGTCGGGGCAGGTCCCTCGGGCCTGCTCCTCGGCCATCTGCTGCGCGCGGCCGGGGTCGACTGCATCGTCGTGGAGCGACAATCGCCCGACTATGTGCTCGGCCGCATCCGCGCAGGCGTGCTGGAGGCGGTGACGACCGACCTGATGACCCGGCTCGGGCTGGACCGGAGGCTGCGCGCGGAGGGGCTGGTCGAGGGAGGGTTCAACTTCGCCACCGACGATCACCTGATCCGCATCGATATCAAGGCGCTGACCGGGCGCCATGTCACCGTCTATGGCCAGACCGAGGTGACGCGCGACCTGATGGAAGCGGCGGCGACACGCGACCTGACCATTGTGTACGATGCGAAGGATGTAGCACTACACGATATCGACAGCGCAGCGCCGTTCGTCACCTTCCTGCGGGACGGCGTCGCCACCCGGATCGATACGCAATTCATCATCGGTTGCGACGGGTTTCATGGCCCCTCGCGTCGGGCGATCCCGGCGGCGGCGGTGCGCGAGTTCGAGCGGGAATATCCGTTCGGCTGGCTCGGCATCCTTGCCGACGTGCCCCCCTGCCACCCAGAACTGATCTACGCCAATGGCGCGCGCGGCTTTGCGCTCGCATCGATGCGCTCGGCGACGCGCAGCCGCTATTATGTGCAGGTACCGCTGACCGACCGGATCGAGGATTGGAGCGAGGAGCGGTTGTGGGACGAACTGGCCGGGCGGTTCGATCCGCTTTCCGACCACGGCGTCACCCGCGGGCCGGCGCTGGAGATGTCGATCGCGCCGCTGCGCTCCTATGTCTTTGAAACGATGCGTCATGGTCGGCTGTTCCTCGCCGGCGACAGCGCACATATCGTGCCGCCAACTGGTGCGAAGGGACTGAACCTGGCCGCGTCGGACGTCGCCTATCTGTCGGACGCGTTGATCGCGTTCTTCCAGAAGGACGACGACCGTGGCCTGGTCGGTTATCAGGCGCGAGCGCTGGCGCGGATCTGGAAGGCTGAACGCTTCAGCTGGTATCTGACCAAGCTGATGCATCGGTTCCCCGAGGACGGCGCCTTCGAACATCGCATGCAGACGGCGGAGCTGGATTATGTCGCCAGTTCGTTGGCGATGCAGACGGCCATTGCGGAGAACTATGTAGGGCTACCACTGTAGCGCGAGGCCAACGGCTAGTTCGAAGCGTCCGCCCGCGCCTTGAAACGCAAGCATCCCCGCGAGCGTGAGCTTGCGGGGTGGCATAATCGGTTTGGGTAAGGTTTGGTTGCGGGGACAGGATTTGAACCTGTGACCTTCAGGTTATGAGCCTGACGAGCTACCGGGCTGCTCCACCCCGCGACACCTTGGTCGCCCTTGCGGGCGTAAGGGGTGAGTTGGTTGCGGGGACAGGATTTGAACCTGTGACCTTCAGGTTATGAGCCTGACGAGCTACCGGGCTGCTCCACCCCGCGACACCTTGGTCGCCCTTGCGGGCGTAAGGGGTGAGATGAGATTGTGAATGGTATGTGCACCGGCTTCAATGCCTGGCGACGACCTACTCTTCCATTGCTTGAGCAATAGTACCATTGGCGCAGGCTGGTTTCACGGCCGAGTTCGGGATGGGATCGGGTGGTTCACAGACGCTATAGCCACCAGGCAATGAAGCGGGTGCACATTGTTTTTCAAATCGATGTCAAGGGCTGAGGAGTTTTCAACCACGCCATATGTCGAGCAGCCAGTGCTGACGTTGGGGGTGTGAACTCTACAAGCGCGAATAGGACAATTAGTATCGGTTAGCTTCACGCATTACTGCGCTTCCACATCCGATCTATCAAGGTCGTGGTCTCCGACCGTCCTAAGAAATCTTATCTTGAGGGAGGCTTCCCGCTTAGATGCTTTCAGCGGTTATCCCGTCCGTACATAGCTACCCTGCTGCGCCGTTGGCACGACGACAGGTACACCAGAGGTACGTTCAACCCGGTCCTCTCGTACTAGGGTCAACTCCTCTCAAATTTCGACGCCCACGGCAGATAGGGACCAAACTGTCTCGCGACGTTCTGAACCCAGCTCACGTACCACTTTAATTGGCGAACAGCCAAACCCTTGGGACCTGCTCCAGCCCCAGGATGTGATGAGCCGACATCGAGGTGCCAAACAACCCCGTCGATATGAGCTCTTGGGGGTTATCAGCCTGTTATCCCCGGCGTACCTTTTATCCGTTGAGCGATGGCCCTTCCACGAGGGACCACCGGATCACTATGACCGACTTTCGTCTCTGCTCGACTTGTCAGTCTCGCAGTCAGGCTGGCTTATGCCATTGCACTCTAACAGACGGTTTCCAACCGTCCTGAGCCAACCTTCGCGCGCCTCCGTTACTCTTTAGGAGGCGACCGCCCCAGTCAAACTACCCGCCACAGAGGGTCCCTCGCCCAGTTTCATGGGCGCAGGTTAGACATCAGAAAACAACAGGGTGGTATTTCACCTATGGCTCCACGTCAGCTGGCGCCGACGCTTCAAAGCCTCCCACCTATGCTACACAGTTCTTTCCTAATGCCACTCTGAAGCTGCAGTAAAGGTGCACGGGGTCTTTCCGTCTAACCGCGGGTACTCCGCATCTTCACGGAGAATTCAATTTCGCTGAGCATGTCCTGGAGACAGTGGGGAAGTCGTTACGCCATTCGTGCAGGTCGGAACTTACCCGACAAGGAATTTCGCTACCTTAGGACCGTTATAGTTACGGCCGCCGTTTACCTGGGCTTCATTTCAGAGCTTGCACCCCTCCACTTAACCTTCAGGCACCGGGCAGGCGTCAGGCCCTATACGTCGTCTTGAAGCCGACTTAGCAGAGCCCTGTGTTTTTGCTAAACAGTCGCTACCCCCTGGCCTGTGCCCCCCACAAGAGCTTGCGCCTATGTGGGGCCTCCTTCTTCCGAAGGTACGGAGGCAATTTGCCGAGTTCCTTCAGGACACTTCTCTCAAGCGCCTTGGTATACTCTACCTGACCACCTGTGTCGGTTTCGGGTACGGTCTATACGGTGGGGCTATTTCCCGGGACAGCTTCGAAGCCAGACCAATCCGATAAGGTCTGACAACACACGCCATCCGTCACACACCACCAGGCCCACGAATATTAACGTGGTTCCCATCGACTACCCCCTTCGGGCTCGTCTTAGGGGCCGGCTCACCCTGCGCGGATTAGCCTTGCGCAGGAACCCTTGGTCTTTCGGCGAAAGGGCATCTCACCCTTTTTATCGCTACTCATGTCTGCATTCGCACTTCCGATACCTCCACGACCCATTACCAGATCGCTTCACAGGCGTACGGAACGCTCCGCTACCGCGTGACGCATAAGCGCCACACCCTAAGCTTCGGTGCGTGTCTTGAGCCCCGTTACATCTTCGCCGCAGGAACCCTTGTTTAGACCAGTGAGCTGTTACGCTTTCTTTAAAGGATGGCTGCTTCTAAGCCAACCTCCTGGTTGTTTTGGGATTCCCACATGCTTTCCCACTTAGACACGACTTGGGGACCTTAGCTGTAGGTCAGGGCTGTTTCCCTTTTGACGACGGACCTTAGCACCCGCCGTCTGTCTCCCGGATATCACTCTTATGTATTCGGAGTTTGGTTAGTATTGGTAGATCTCGCGACCCCCGCAACCATCCAGTGCTCTACCCCATAAGGTGTCCATCCGAGGCACTACCTCAATAGTTTTCGCGGAGAACCAGCTATTTCCCGGCTTGATTGGCCTTTCACCCCTAAACACAACTCATCCGGTAACTTTTCAACGTTAATCGGTTCGGACCTCCAGTGGGTGTTACCCCACCTTCATCCTGGTCATGCCTAGATCGCCGGGTTTCGGGTCTAATCCATCAAACTCATTCGCCCTATTCAGACTCGCTTTCGCTGCGCCTACACCTAACGGCTTAAGCTTGCTTGATAGATTAAGTCACAGACCCATTATGCAAGAGGTACGCTGTCACCCCATAAAAGGGCTCCAACTGCTTGTAGGCAATCCGTTTCAGGTACTGTTTCACTCCCCTCATCGGGGTGCTTTTCACCTTTCCCTCACGGTACTAGTTCGCTATCGGTCATGTACGAGTATTTAGGCTTGGAGGGTGGTCCCCCCATGTTCAGACAGAATTACACGTGTTCCGCCCTACTCGAGTCTTGGATCATCACTTTCGCATACGGGACTGTCACCCGCTATGGTCAGCTTTTCCACGCTGTTCTGCTAGTTGAAATCCAAGCACTGGCCTGGTCCGCGTTCGCTCGCCACTACTAACGGAATCTCGGTTGATGTCTTTTCCTCCGGGTACTGAGATGTTTCAGTTCGCCGGGTTCGCTTCTCGAAACCTATGTATTCAGTTAAGAGATACCTTCCCCAATTAACCCTGCATGCCGTTTCCAACAGTCAGGATTAATCGGATAGGTGGGTTTCCCCATTCGGAAATCGTCGGGTCAATGCTTGCTCACAGCTCACCGACGCTTATCGCAGCGTGCCACGTCCTTCATCGCCTGTACATGCCAAGGCATCCACGAATTGCCCTTACCTCACGCTTGAGAGTCCACACCACCAACGACAACACTGGATCGACACCCGCTAGGGTGGCGACACGAAACTCGGCAGAGCAGTGTCACGCGGTTTGTATCGGTGTGGTTGAAAATCGCTCAGCCTTTGTTGTGATGAACGCCAGTCCGTTGGAGTTGCTGACGAACCTTGCGGCTCGCGCTTCCCTTCCGAACCAACGCCTCACGGCATCGATTTGAAAAAACCATTCACAATGTCAAATATCGGAAGCGGCGCCTTAACGCCGTCCCTCCCCG
>NZ_LMKC01000002.1 GCF_001421355.1 Sphingomonas sp. Leaf9
TTGGCAATGCGATCTTCATGGACGATGCCAACGTACCCTCGCTCTCCAGCCTCGCGTGGCTCGGCTGTGTACCCGCCAGCGATGCGCGGTGGCAGCGGACGGCGGCGGCGGCGTGGAGCGAGGCCAACCCGTGGTTCTTCAAGGGGCGCGCGGGCGAGGGGATCGGCGGGCCGCACCAGGGCATGGACTATATCTGGCCGATGTCGCTGATCGTGCGCGGGCTGACCGCCACCGACGATGCGACGATCCTCAAATGCCTCGCGACGCTGAAGCGGACCCATGCCGGCACCGGCTTCATCCACGAGGCGTTCGAAAAGGACGATGCGGCCAAGTTCACCCGCGACTGGTTCGCCTGGGCCAATGGCCTGTTCGGCGAGTTCATCCTCCACCTCGCCGCCACCCGGCCGCAGCTGCTCAGGGCACCGCTCGACCGCATCGCGGTCTGAGGGGGGAGCACTGCCCCGCGTTCGTCGGGACTATTTCCTGCCCTTCCTTACCCCCGCTGGCCGGGCGGCTGTGCGTTATATGCCTCGCGAAATTCCTTGGCGAACATGTCGAGGAACGCCTCGTCCGACCCCTGTGCCACGCCGCCGAATTCGCGTTCATAGGCCTGCCACAGCGCTGCATCGCGCGCGGCGGGCAGGACGCGTTCGAGGACGCCGCCGTCCTTGGCCCGCGCGCGGATCGCCGAGGGGGCGAAGCGTTCGAGCGTGGTGCGCAGCGCGCCCTGCATCGCGCGCAGCGTCGCGACCTGATGCGATTGTAGGTCGCGAAACGCATCCTCGACCGCGCGGTCGGGGGCCATGAAGCCGGGCTGTTCGGCGCCCAGTAGCATCGCCAGCGCATCGTCGGGACTGCGCGCGAACTTCAGCGGGTTATGGCCTTCGGGGCTATAGGCGGTGGCCTCCGCGCCCAGCTGCGCCTTGGCCCGCGCCCGCGCCTCCAGCATCACGACCAGCCCGGCGACCAGCCGCCGGAACAACAGCGCACCGCGTTCGGCGGCATCGGGGGACAGGCGCGCCGGATCGATGCCGAGCGTGGCAAGAAACGCATCGCCGGCGGCGGGCGTGGCCGGTGGAACGGGTGGCGGTGCGGGCGGTGCCGGCTGGGCGACCGGAGCCGGGGGCGGCGCGGGCGGCGGTGGCGGTGGCGACAGGCCCAGCGGATCGCGCGGTGCCTCGACCGGCTGGCCGAAGCCGCCACGGGCCCAATCGACCACATTGCCCTCCGCGATGCGGCCCCACAGATCATCGGGGGTGGGGGCAGGCGGCCGGTCGGGCGCGGCGCTCGACCAGGCGGAGGCCGGATCGGGCGTCGGCATCGCGCTGTCCCACGTCGACACGACCGGTGGCGGGGCGGCGGCGGGCGTGGCGGGTGCTGCCCAGCCGGACGCGCGGTCGGGTGCCGGGCCCCAGCCGGTCGCGGCCGCGCGATGCGCTTCGGGGCGGGCGAGCGACGGGCCGGTCTGCGGCTGCCAGCCGGCGCTGCTGCCGCCGCCGGCGCTGCCGCGTCCGGCGGATGGGAGCGGACCCCAGCCTGCGCTGGCCCCGCCACCCGTGGCGGCCGGGCTCCAGCCGTCATGGGCCGGCACGGGGGTGGGGGGCGTCGTGTCGTTCCACCCGCCCCAGCCGTTCGCCGCCGCCGCCGGGCCATCGAGCCGGGCGAGGAAGGTGAATGGGCCGGCGGTGAAGCGATCGCCGTTGCGGATCACATGGTCGGGCGACACGCGCTGCCCGCTATCGGCCAGGAAGGTGCCGTTGGTGCTGCGATCGATCAGACGATAGTCGCTGCCGTCGAACCGGATTTCGCAATGCCGCGACGACAGATGCCGCGTCGGATCGCCCAGCATCCAGTCGCATCCCTCCGCCCGGCCGATCACTGCGCCACGCCGGTCGAGCGTCAGGGGCGCGGCGGTGGCGGGGCCGGCGACGACCGACAGGGTCAGCGTCATTGGCTGCCGTCACCCGCTGCGGGGCCCAGCGCCTCGGGTGCGCCGAACGCCCCGCCGCCTTCGGGATTGATGTCGGTGCGCGCACCGTTCAGCACCAGTGTGGTGGCACCGTTGACCCGCGTATCGGGGGCGTTGACGACCGCCATGGTGTTTGCCTGCACATTCACCGTTGGTGACTGGATGGTGATGCTGTCGGGGCCGATGGTGATCTTCGAATTCTTGACGCGGATGGTGATCGACGTCTTGGATTCGATCGACAGCGCACCGTCGACCAGCAGGCCGTCGGTGCCGATGACATGCGTCTCGCGCTTGCCCTTTACGTCGGTCCTGCTGTCGCGGCCGATGGTGTTGGTGTCGTCGCGGCCGATATTGGTGGTGCGGTCCAGCCCGACGCGGCGGTCCTGGTTATGGCCGACATGGCGCGATTCATCGAAGCGGACGCGGCTGTTCATGTCGCGCTCGGCATGGATGAACATTTCCTCCTGCCCGCCCTTGTCCTCGAACCGGATTTCGTTCGAGGTGCGGGTCTGCCCGCTGTCGAGCGCCTCCGTCTCGGGATAATCGCCCGACGCGCCATAGGTCAGCGTCCGCCACACCGCGCGCGTCTTGTTCGCGGGCAGGTCGTAGACCGGCATGTG
This sequence comes from Sphingomonas sp. Leaf9, assembly GCF_001421355.1. Lineage (GTDB taxonomy): Bacteria > Pseudomonadota > Alphaproteobacteria > Sphingomonadales > Sphingomonadaceae > Sphingomonas. The sequence continues at coordinate 2,590 of NZ_LMKC01000002.1, forward strand.
CGACCGGTTGAACACCCGGCCCATCACGATCGGCCGGTCGGGGTCGCCGTCGAGGAAATCGACCAGCACTTCATGGCCCACCCGCGGCAGGATGACGTTGCCCAGCCCGCCGGTCTGCGACACGCGCACCCAGCAGGTGGAGCGTTCGCCCGGCGTGTCGGCGCGGTCCCACGGGAAGCGGATCTTCACCCGGCCATATTCGTCGGTGTAGATCGTCTCGCCCGCCGGCCCCGTAACCATCGCGGTCTCCAGGCCCTGCGCGCGCGGGCGCGGCGTCTGCGCCGGCGACTGGAACACGGTGTCGGCGGGTACCGCCTCGAACTTCACATTATACGGCTGCTCATCCTCCTGCTCGCCCGAGCGATAGGCTTCGGCGGCGATCGAATGGGTCGCGGCGATCACCATATACGACCCGTTCAGCCGGTCGGCGGGATGGTCGGCGACGTCCAGCCGCTGTCCGGTGGTGATGCCCGATGCCTGGCTGGTGCCGGTAAAGACGCGGCGATTGGCGCGCTGTGCGTCGAGCAGGGTCTGGCCGCGTTCGCGTCCGGTCTGTTCCTGGTCGCCGCGACCGGTCTTTTCGCGGGTATAGCGGCCGGGATAGACGAAGATTTCGCGGTCGTCGCGCGGGTGGCCGCCCTGTCCGGTCGATTCGCTGGCCAGCGGCTGGTCGGGCGATTCGAAATCGAAATCGCGCACCGTTACCCGCGCCTGCCCGCTCGACGCGACGCGTTCGACCCAGGTCTGCAGGATGTCGCGCGGGGCGTCGAACCGGCTCTTCGAATTGGCGGTGAACACCGACATGGCGTTGGCGTTGAAGCGCAGCTGCGGCGGATTGCCCGGCTGGTGCGACGCCGGCCCCTCGCACAGCACCATCACATGCCGGTCGGCATCGTGGCGGAAGAAGTAATAGATGCCTTCCTCTTCCATCAGCCGCGAGACGAAATCGAAATCGCTCTCGCGATACTGGACGGTATAGCCCCGCGTCACGCGCGGCTTGGCAAGGCGGGTGTAGTCGACGTCCTGGATGCCGGCGCCCTCGATCACCGCCTGGATGATCTCGACCGCGGTCTTGTCCTGGAAAATCGCCATCTGGCGGTTCTGCGCCAGATAATAGGTCCATGGTTCGATGGTCAGGCGGTAATGATGGCCGTCGGGCTTTTCCTCGACATATTCGCCCGCCGTTACCAGCCCGTGGAACCGGCGGAGCAGTTCGCCATCCTCCAGCACCGCCAGCCCGGCGGGCTTGCCGAGATGGGGATAGAGGTCGAGTTCGAGCGGCGAGATGATCGTCGCGCGCACCGTGAAGGGGCGGCCGAGCCGTTCCTCGCTCTCGATTCGCTGCAGCACGACCTGTTCGTCGCCGACGTCGATCGACATCTGGGTGAGCCGTTGCCCTGCGTCCGCCACCAGCTACTCCTGCGTGCGCGACAGCCTGCTGCATCAGCGGCCGAACTGCCTTGTCCCTGCCCGCGAACCTATCGTTCGTCCCGCCACCGTACAATGGCTTGAAAATCAAACGGTCGTTTCGGGATTGTGATCCATCGCGAATCGCGGCTAGAATATGGCAACAGGGCGGGGGCCTAATCGTTATCGGAACCGGAAGGGGACGAGACTATGACGCTACGCTTCGCACTGCTGTCCATGGCGGGATTGTCCATGGCAGGGACGATCGCGGTTCCGGCAACTGCCGGACAGGCACAGCCTGCGCGAACGCCGACCGTGGAGGGGTATCTCTGCACCTTTGCCGGTAAATGCGATGGCGCGACGCCCGATCGCGTGACCCGCGATGCCCCGGAAACGCGCGGCTTTCGCCTTGCCCGGCCGGGTGAGGGGGGCGATGCATCGGCCTCGACGCCGGCGGCCGCACCGGTCGCGCGGACCCAGCGGCGCACCCCGCGGAGCGCAGCGGTCGCCGAGCGTTCTGCCCGAACCGGCCGCAGCGTGGGGACCAGTGCCTATGCCGCCGCGGCACCAAGCACCAATCCCGGTGCGGGACGCCGTGCCGACCTGATGATCGGGTTCGAGCTGAATTCCGACCGGCTGACCCCGGCGGGCGAGGCATCGGCGCAGGTCTTTGCCCGGTCGCTGCTGATGCCCGAACTGCAGGGCCGCCGCTTCCGGATCGAGGGGCATACCGACGAACGCGGCGGGCGCGGCATCAACGTGCCGCTGTCGGTGCGCCGGGCGCAGCGCGTTGCCGACTATCTGATCGCAAATGGTGTCGCGCCGGCCCGGCTGGAGACGCGGGGCTTCGGATCGTCGCAACCGCTCCCCGGGCGCAGCGCCACCAATCCGGCCAACCGACGGGTCGAAGCCGAGCTGATTTCCTGATCGCGCCGGCGGCCGCCGTGACCCCGATCGACCGGGAAACCCTGTTGCAGCCGGTGGCGGACGATGCGCCCGCCGGCCCCGACCTGTCGTACGACCCCGCGCGCGAGACGATCGAACAGGCGTTCGCCACCCCGCCCGACGAAGTGGACTGGGACGCGACGATCCGCGCGATCGTCGAACAGATGGCGCACACCCGCGACCTGTGGCTGGCGGTCTATCTGGCGCGGGCGGGGGCGCGTGCGGGGCGGCTGGCGGTGGTCGGCGACGCGTTCGACCTGCTGGCGGGCTATCTCGAACGCTTCTGGGACAGCGCGCACCCCACGCTGGCGGAATATGGCATCGAGGGGCGGCGCGGCGCGTGCGAATCGCTGGTGCGGATCGGCGAGTTCCTGGCCCCGCTGCGCCGCGTGCCGTTGATCGACCATCCGCGCCTCGGCAGCTTTTCCGGCGGCGATTTCGAACGCTTCGCGACCGAGGGCGCGGTGGCCGATGGCTATGGCCCGTTCCGCGCGGCGCTGGCCGATACGCCGGTCGACCGCATCGCCGAGGAACGCGACCAGCTGGGCCAGATCCGCGCGGCGATCCTGCGCACCGACCGCGTGCTGTCCGAACGATCGGAAGCGGTCGGACAGACCGGCACCAATTTCACCGCAACCTATGACACGATCGATTCGATTGTCGAGGCGATGGACAGCTTCGTCGCCGCCGCCCCGCCGGCCGAGGCGGTGGCCGACATGGCGAGCGGTACCCCGGCAACAGCCTCCGCGCCGCAGGGATCGGCACCGGGGCGAATTGCCTCGCGCGACGACGTGGCGCGCGCAATCGATTCCATCGTCGATTATTATGCCAGGGCCGAACCATCCAGCCCGATTCCGATAGCACTCGTCCGAATCAAGGGGTGGATCACAATGGACTTCGTTTCGATCCTAGATGACATTGCGCCAGGGAGCCGAAACGAGGCCTTGAGCGTATTACGATCCAGAAACGAAGACGGCGGCGGTCCAGACATGATGTAATTCCGGTGCGACATCGCAGCGCCGGGCAAAATACAGGTCCGGTCGAAACGTTCAGAAGGGATGCGGATACATGGCGATCAAGAGCGGGCAGCGTTTCATTCGGGAGAATCGCAAGCCCCGAGTGCATATCGAATACGAAGTGGAGACCTATGGCGCACGCCAGAAAGTCGAACTGCCCTTCGTCATGGGGGTCATGTCCGACCTGTCGGGCAAAAGCCTGAAGGACAAGAAGGCCGCCGAATCCCGCGAATTCGTCGATTTCGACATGGATAATTTCGACCAGCGGATGGAGGCGATCGCCCCGCGCGTCGCCTTTGCCGTCGACAACACGCTGACCGGCGAGGGCAAGCTGGCCGTCGACCTGACGCTAAATTCAATGAACGATTTCTCGCCCGGCCAGATCGCGAAGCGGATCGAACCGCTGGCCAAGCTGCTGGAGGCGCGGACCCAGCTGGAGGACCTGCTGTCCTACATGGACGGCAAGCATGGCGCGCAGGACCTGCTCGACAAGGTATTGAACGACCCGGCGCTGCTGAAGGCGCTGCTCGCCGAACGTGCGGCGGCTCGTACCGAGGCTGACGGCACCCCGTCGGCACCCCAGGCCTGAACCCCGGTAGCGAACAGGAGCGGACCATGGCCCAGGAAGCCTTCAGCCAGAGCAACGACACCGCGCCCGCCACTTCGGAAGAGGTGAGCGATTTCCAGGCGCTGCTGCAAAAGGAATTCAAGCCCGCGACCGAGGAACGCCGGTCGCGCATCGAACAGGCGGTGCAGACGCTGGCCGAACAGGCGCTGTCGAACGCGCAGATCGTCGGCGGCGACGTGTTCGCGACGGTCGATGCAATGCGCGCGGCGATCGACCGCAAGCTGACCGAGCAGATCAACCAGATCATCCATCACCCGGAATTCCAGGCGATGGAGTCGGCATGGCGGGGCCTCAACTACCTCGTCATGAATACCTCGACCGGCAAAGACATGAAAATCCGCGTGATGAACATGTCGAAGGAAGAGGCGCGGCGGATGTTCCGCCAGTATCGCGACGCGGCGTGGGACCAGAGCCCGCTGTTCAAGAAGATCTACGAGAACGAGTTCGGCCAGCTGGGCGGCCAGCCGTACGGCGCGTTCGTCTGCGACTACAGCTTCGACCACAGCGCCCCCGACCTGGAGGTCATGCGCGGGCTGTCGCGGATCGGTGCGGCAAGCCACGCGCCGTTCATCGCCGCCGCCGCGCCGTCGCTGCTGGGCATGGACAGCTGGACCGAACTGTCGAACCCGCGTGACCTGGGGAAGCTGTTCGATGCGACCGATTATGGCGCGTGGCGTTCGTTCCGCGCGTCGGAGGACAGCCGCTATCTGGCGCTGACCCTGCCGCGGTTCCTCGGGCGTCCGCTCTATGGCGCCAAGACCGAACCGGTCGAAGAATTCGATTTCGAAGAGGACGCCGGCGGGGCGCATGACAGCCATCTGTGGCTGAACGCCGCCTATGCGATGGGCACGCGCATCACCGAAGCGTTCAACACCTATGGCTGGACCACCCGCATCCGCGGCGTGGAATCGGGCGGTACCGTCGAGGAACTGCCGACGGCGGCGTTCCCGACCGACGAAGGCGGCATCGATTACAAATGCCCGACCGAAATCGCCATTTCCGACCGGCGCGAGGCGGAGCTGTCCGCCGCCGGGCTGATGGCATTGGTCCATCGGAAGAATACCGACCAGGCGACGTTCATCGGTGCGCAGACCGTCCACCGGCCGGCCGCCTATGACAAGAAGGAGGCGACCGCCAACGCCAACCTGTCGGCGCGCCTGCCCTACATCTTCGCCAGCTGCCGCTTTGCACATTATCTGAAGTGCATGGTGCGCGACTGGGTCGGCGGGTCGCGGGAGGCCGAACAGCTTCAGCGCGATCTGAACAATTGGGTCCTCCAATATGTCGACGGATCGCCCACGACATCGAACGAGGAAACCAAGGCCCGCCTGCCGCTCAAGCAGGCCAAGATCGAGGTGATCCCAGACGAGGAGAACCCAGGCTACTACAAGGGGAAGTTCATGTTCGTGCCGCACTACCAGCTCGAAGGGATGGATGTGGCGCTGAGCATGGTTTCACGCTTGCCCAAGTCCTGACGTGAACGGTTTTCGTCCGGGCTTTCACGGTTTGTAACAGGAGTAAGTCAATGGCAGTCGATCTTTTCCTCAAAATTGACGGCGTTCATGGTGAATCGTCCAAGAAGAACCACCAGGGCGAAATCGATATCATCTCGTTCGATTTCGGCGCCGTGCAGCATGGTTCGTTCCACAGCGGCGGTGCCGGCGGTGGTTCGGGCAAGGCCGAAATCTCCGACATCCGCATCCAGAAGGAAGTCGACAAGTCGTCGCCGCTGCTGTTCAAGCATTGCGCTTCGGGCAAGCACATCAAGGAAGCGGTCATCTATTCGCAGAAGGCGGGCGACGGCAACAACCCGCTGACCTATTACAAGATCAAGCTGGAAGACATCATCGTCTCCGACATCCATAACAATGGTGCCTCGGGCGGCGATGCGATCATGGAATCGGTCACGTTCAACTGTGCAAAGGTGACCTTCGACTATCAGGCGCAGAACGCGCAGGGTGGCAAGGACGGCGGCGTCGTCACCGCCTATTACGATATCCGCCAGAACGAGGCGGGCTAAACGATGGCGGCGGTCGTCAGTTCTGGTTCGCAGGCCGACGACCTGCTGCGTGCCGGCGACTTCGACGGGGCACGCCGTGCCCTGGTCGAAGTCGTCAAGGCGGATCCCGGCCATGTGCCGACCCGATTGTTCCTGTTCCAGCTGCTGGCGGTGCAGGGCGACTGGGCGAAGGCAAAGACGCATCTGACCGCGCTGGCGCAGCTGTCGCCGGAGGCGCAGATGCTCTCGGTCGTCTACGGTCAGGCGATCGATGCGGAGGCGACGCGCGCGGCGGTGATGGTCGGGCGCGAATGCGCAATCATTCATGGCGGCTCGGATTGGGCCGATGGCGTCGCCGAGGCGCTGCAACTGGCAGCGACCGGCGCGACCGCCGAGGCGGAGGAGGTCCGCGCGGCGGCGTTCGATGCCGCGCCCGATACGCCCGGAACCATCGACGGCGTGGACGTCGACTGGATCGCGGACGCCGATCCGCGCTTCGGCCCGGTGGTGGAGGCGATCATCGGCGGGCGCTACGGCCTGTTGCCGTTCGACGCGGTGGCAAGGATGACGTCGGAAGGGCCGAAGGACCTGCGCGATATCGTGTGGGCACCGGTCGAACTGACATTGAAGGCGGGGCCGCGCGTCGCCGCGCTGCTGCCGGCGCGCTATCCCGACCTGTCTGACGATCCGGCCGAACTGGCCGCGCGCGCGACCGGGTGGCGGGACGACGGGCGCGGTGTCGGACAGCGGCTGTGGACTGCATCGGACGGCGAGGATCGCGCGCTGCTGTCGATCCGCTCGGTCGAGCTTCGCTGACCCCGTGGCGGTGCGGCAACGGCTGACGCCGACGCTCTATGACAAGCTGGTCGCCGATCTGGACATTTCGGGGATGCGCGACGACGAAGAGACCGCGCCCGCCGTCGCGCGGGAGAAATTCCGCTATTATTCGGTGCCCAAGCTGGAGCGCTTCAACGAAACGGCGCTGCGCGCGACGATCCGCCGCGATCTGGCGTGGTTGTTCAACACCACCAATCTGGAATCGCTGGTCGATCTGGACGCCTATCCGCATGTGAAGGAATCGGTGCTGAATTACGGCCTCACCGACCTTGCCGGCCGCACGCTCGACCGGCGGGCGGTGCTGGCGCGGGCGCGCGAGATCCGGCGGGCGATCCGGCTGTTCGAACCGCGCCTGTCGCGGGAAGGGCTGACGGTCGATCCGGTCGAGGACCCCAGCGATCCGCACGCGCTGACCTATCTGATCCAGGGCGACATCACCGCGGCGGCGCAGACGATGCCGGTGAAGTTCCGTACCGAAGTCGAGGCCGAAACCGCCTCCGTCAACGTGCGCGAATGACGACCGGCATCGATCCGCGCCTGCTGCGCTATTATAACGACGAACTCGCCTATCTGCGCGAAGAGGCGCGGGCGTTCGGGATCGAACATGAGGCGGTGGCCGGGCGGCTGGGGCTGAAGACCCCGACCGACCCCGACCCCTATGTCGAACGGCTGCTGGAGGGGGTCGCGTATCTTGGCGCCCGCGTGCAGCTGAAGATCGCGGACCAATATCCCGAATTCACCCACCACCTGCTGCATGCGGTCCAGCCGCATTACCTCGCGCCGACGCCATCGATGTGCATTGCCGCCTTTGCGCCCAAGGACGGCGACCCGATCCTGACCAAGGGCTATGTCGTGCCGCGCGGCACGCCGCTGACCGCGACCGCAACCGAACAGAATGGCGTGCCGGTCGAGTTCCGCACCGGCCACGACGTGACGCTGTGGCCGCTGAAGATCACCCAGGCCGAATATCTGCCCAGCCGTGCCGCCGTCGCTCCCTTCGCCACCGCCGCCGACGTGCGGGCCGAGGCGGGGTTGCGGTTGCGGTTCGAAACGACCGGCGGTGCGGCGTTGCCGCAGATACTGCCCGATGCGCTGCCGCTCTATCTGGCGGGGTCGGAGGCGGTGCCGGCCGAACTCTATCGCCAGCTCATCGGCGAAACGGTGGCGACGATCGCGCGGTCGGCCGATGCGGCGGCGGGGCCGGAGGGGTGGATGCGCCTGCCGCCACCGGGGCAGGTCGGGTTCGACGACCATCAGGCGCTGTTGCCGCCCGAGCTGCGGTCGTTCCGGGGCTATCGATTGCTGACCGAATATTTCGCCTGTCCCGAACGGTTCCTGTTCGTCGACCTGAAGGGGCTGGGCCGGGCGTTCCGGGTCAGCCCGACCGCGTGCGACGTAGTGCTGCTATTCTCGCGATCGGCGCAGATTCTGCACAATGCGCTGGACCTGTCGAACTTCCGCCTGTTCGCGACGCCGGCGATCAACCTGTTCGAAAAGCAGCTGGGCCGGGTGCGCGTGTCGCGGTTCGACCATGAACATCATGTCGTGCCCGACCGCGCCCGCCCCCTCGATTACGAGGTGTTCCGCATCCTCGACGTACAGGCCTATGCCGCGAACAATGTCGATGCGCGGACGGTCGCGCCACTCTATGCGCCGGGCGCGCTGCTCTACGACTGGAACGAGGCGCTGTTCTACACCACGCAGCTGCGCCCCCGCCGGCTGTCGACGCGCGAACGGCGGCTGCGGCGGCGCGGGGAGTATACGGGCACGGAGACGTGGATCGCGCTGACCTCGCCGGGGGATGCATCGCGGCTGGACGCGGTGGATGAACTGGCGGTGCGCGCGTTGGTGACCAACCGCGAGCTGCCCGAGTTGCTGACCTTTCGCGGGGAACATCACTTCACCGTATCGGGCGTACCGGCGCGCACCGTCAGCGTGCTGCGGGCGCCGACCAAGCCGCAGACGCCGATGGGGTTGGGCGATGCCGCGTGGCGGCTGATCGGGCATTTGACACCCAACTATACCACGCTGGCACCGCAGGACGGCGACGATCCCGGCGTGCTGCGCGATCACCTGGCGCTGTATGGGCGACAGGACGACGCGGCGTCGCGGCGACAGGTCGATGGCGTGACGGCGATCCGGTCCGAACGGGTCGCGCGGCGGGTGCCCGGCATGGACCGTATGTCGATCGCGCGCGGGCATCGCATCCATGTCACGCTGGACGATGCCGCGTTCGACAAGGGGCGGATGTTCCTGTTTTCCGCGGTTCTCGAACGGTTCCTGGCCGAATTCAGCAGCATCAACAGCTTCACCGAAACCTGGGTCGCAAGCGCCAATGAAGGGGAGTTTCAGCGATGGCCGCTGAGGATCGGTCGCCGACCGACCATCTGACCTTCTTGGCCGATGCCGCCGCCGATGCCGGGCGCTTCGGGCTGTTCCCGATCGTCCGGGGGGCGGAGGCGCGGGCGCGGCACCTGCCACGCGTCGGCCGGGCGCGGCGGCCAGCGCAGAGCGTGGCCGACCTGACGCAGGTGCCCTCGCTCGCCTTTCCCGATTCCACGCTGGCCGAAGTGGAGGTGCGCGGCGGCCGGGCACGGGTCGGCGGATATTGGCTGGGGCTGACCGGGCCGATGGGCCCGTTGCCGCAGCACATGACCGAGTTCGCGACGTTCGAGCGGCGCTATGCGCGGGCGCGACCGTTCGGGCGGTGGCTCGACCTGCTGGCCGGCAGGATGCTGCAATTCTTCTTTCGTGCATGGAGCGATTCGCAGCCGGCGGCACAGGCAGACCGTCCGGAGGACGATCGCTTCGCCATCGGGCTGGCGCGGCTGACCGGGGCGGGCGACGGCGTATCGCCCGACGCCGCGTTTCCGGCGGCGGGGCGGGTGCATTATGCCGCGCTGTTCGCCGGGCGGCGCAGCGCCGGGGCGATCGAGGACGCACTGACCCATTTGCTGGGGCAGGCGGTGCGGGTCGAGGAATATCAGCCGCGCTGGCGCGACATCGATGCGGAGGATCGCACCCGGCTGGGCCGGCAGTTCGCGCGGCTGGGCGACGAGGTGATGCTGGGCGGCCGGGCGAAGGTGGTGAGCGATGCGTTCCGCGTCGTGATCCGCGCGAAATCGGCGGCGGATTATGCGGCGCTGATGCCGTCGGGCGCGCGCTTCCGCGTGCTGTCGGAGGCGCTCGATGCCTTTGCGCCGAGCCACCTCGAATGGGATGTCGCGCTGGAGATCGACGGGGCGGACGCGACCCCCGCCCGGCTGGACGGTGCGACGCGGCTGGGGTGGAGCGGCTGGCTGGGGGGCGGCGGCGCGGGCGTGCGCCGCGACGCCCATCTGCGGCGGGCTGGCGACGGGGCGGCAACGGATCGGTCGCACGGGAGCGAGGTCGCATGACGGCAACGATGCGCATCGGCGCGCGCGGCGCGCTGCGGCGGCTGATGCCGGCCCTGTTCCTGATCGGTTGCGGCGCACCCGCTGCACAGGCGTTGGCGATCGAGGCGTCACATACCGAAATGTCCGGAGCGGCGAGTGCAGCCAGCATCGCCGCGGCGGAGGTGAGCGCCGCCCGCGCCGGTTGGCGCGACGTCAGGGTGAGCCAGGCGCAGTCGTTCCGGTTGATCGTGGGCGATCGTGCGGTCGCCGCGCTGGTCACGGGGAAGGCGATGCTGGCCCCCGGCGTGCCGGGCTGCTTTGCCGGCGTGGTACAGGGCGATCGCGTCGCGTTGGTCCCGACCATCGGGCAGGGCGAGTATGAAACCACCAGCTGCGGCGGGCCGGTCGCGGCGGGCATCCTGTTTTCGGGTGCGCCGGTCGGCATTGGCGTGGTGTTCCAGTCCTATTCGCCGAACGCGGCACCGCGCGAACCGATCGCCTTTCGCTGGGACGTCGCGACCAACGCGTTCGCGATCGATGCCGCGCGATCGGAAACGGCCTCCCTCGCCGGGGCGCAGTCGATCGCCGACATGCGCCGCGCCCTCCACTAGCCCATTCGCCCCAAGCCCATCGACCGACAAGGATCAGCATGACCGACATCAGCCGTACCGCCCTGTTCGGACGCCTCGATCCCAGCGCGTTGCAGGCGATCGAATCCGCCACCGGGTTCGCTCGGATGCGCGGCAACCCCTATGTCGAACTGGTCCACTGGCTGCATTTGCTGGTGCAGGATTCGACCGGTGATATCGCCGCGATCCGGACGGCGTTCGGCATCGACGATGCGGTGCTGGCGCGCGATATCGTCGGCGCGCTCGACATCCTGCCGCGCGGGGCGTCGGCCATTTCCGACTTCGCGCCGCAGGTCGAGGAGGCGATCGAGAAGGGCTGGCTCTATGCCTCGCTGCAATTCGGCGCGGGCAAGGTGCGCACCGGGCATCTGCTGTACGGGATGCTGCGCACGCCGACGCTGCGCAACGCGCTGTTCGCGACCAGCGGCGAATGGCGCAAGATCGCGGCCGACCGGCTGGGCGCGGAGTTCGATGCGATCGTGAAGCCGTCGGCGGAAACGAACGCGGTCGCGCCCGGTGATCCGGCGACCCCGGCGGCGAGCGGCCCGGCCCCGGCGGGGGAAGCGCTGGCGCGCTATTCGACCGACCTGACCGCAAAGGCGCGTGCGGGCGAGATCGACGCGGTGGTCGGGCGCGATGCCGAAATCCGCCAGCTGGTCGACGTGCTGCTGCGGCGGCGACAGAACAACCCGATCCTGATCGGTGAGGCGGGCGTGGGCAAGACGGCGGTGGTTGAAGGGTTCGCCCGCCGTATCGCCGATGGCGACGTGCCCCCGGCGCTGAAAGGGGTGACGCTGCGCGCGCTCGACGTGACGCTGATGCAGGCGGGGGCCGGCGTGAAGGGCGAGTTCGAAAAGCGGCTGCGGCAGGTGATCGACGAGGTCGAGGGCGCAGCCAGCCCGGTGATCCTGTTCATCGACGAGGCGCATACGCTGGTCGGTGCTGGGGGGCAGGCGGGGACGGGCGATGCCGCCAACCTGCTGAAACCCGCGCTGGCACGCGGGCGGCTGCGCACGATCGCGGCAACGACCTATGCCGAATATCGCCAGTATTTCGAAAAGGACCCGGCGCTGACCCGCCGGTTCCAGCCGGTCGACGTGGCGGAGCCGGAGACGGGCGTCGCGGTCGACATGCTGCGATCGGTGGTCGGCGCGATGGAGGCGCATCACGGCGTGGTCGTGCTGGACGAGGCGGTCGGCGCGGCGGTCACGCTGTCGCAGCGTTACGTGCCCGCGCGGCAATTGCCGGACAAGGCGGTGAGCCTGCTCGACACCGCCGCCGCGCGCGTCGCGGTGTCGCAACACGCGACTCCGGCGGCGGTCGAGGATCGGCGGCGGCGACTGGAGCTGCTGGAGGCGGAGCGCGGCGTGGTCGAGCGCGAGACGCAGCAACGCTATCGCCGCGACGATCGGTTGGCCGAACTGGACACGGCGATCGGCGAGGCACGCTCGGCGGTCGAAGCGGTCGAGGCGAAATGGGCCGCCGAACGCGAGGCGCTGGACGCAGTGCGCGCGGCGCGCGACGGCGACGATGCGGGTGCGCTCGACACCGCGCTGGTGGCCGCGCGCGACGCGGCGGGCGATGATCCGATGGTGTTCGGCGTGGTCGACAGCGACGCGATCGCGGCGGTGGTCGGCGACTGGACCGGCATCCCGGTCGGGCGGATGGTCAAGGACGAGATCGCCAGCGTGCTGACGATCGGCGATGCGCTGAAATCGCGGGTGATCGGGCAGGATCATGCGATGGATGCCATCGCCAAGCGTATCCAGACTAGTCGCGCGAAGCTCGACAATCCGGCCAAGCCGGTCGGCGTGTTCATGCTGTGCGGGCCGTCGGGCGTGGGCAAGACCGAGACGGCGCACGCCTTATCCGAGCTGCTGTTTTCCGGCGACGATTCGATGATCGTCATCAACATGAGCGAGTTTCAGGAGGCGCACACCGTCTCCACGTTGAAAGGTGCTCCGGCCGGCTATGTCGGATACGGACAGGGCGGCGTGCTGACCGAGGCGGTGCGGCGGCGGCCCTATTCGGTCGTCCTGCTGGACGAGGTGGAGAAGGCGCACCCCGACGTCCACGAGATGTTCTTCCAGGTGTTCGACAAGGGGTTCATGAACGATGCCGAGGGGCGGCATATCGATTTCCGCAACACGGTGATCCTGCTGACGTCGAACGTCGGCACCGACCTGATCGCGACGCTGACCGAGGACGAGGAGACCGCGCCCGCCCCCGACGCGCTGGCGACGGCACTTCGCCCCGAATTGCTGAAGGTGTTTCCGCCGGCGCTGCTCGGGCGGCTGTCGGTGCTGCCCTATTATCCGCTGAGCAAGGATATGCTGGCCGGGATCGTCCGGCTGCATTTGGGGCGGATCGAGCGGCGGATTCGCGACAATCACGGCATCGCGCTCGCCATCGATCCGGCGGTGGTCGACCACATCGTCGAACGCTGTACCGAAGCGGCGTCGGGCGGGCGGATGATCGATGCGATCCTGACCAATTCGATGCTGCCCGACATGTCGGTCGCGCTGCTGGAACGGCGGATGCGCGGCGACGAGGTGCGGTCGATCGCGGTGGCGGTCGACGGGGATGCGCTGACCTATCGGTTCGATGGTGCATCGGGCGCGGTGGATGGTCCGGGCGAGTGATTGCAGCGACTTAGGGTTGCGATCATCGTGTTTCATGTGCGCTGGCGACGTGGATGATCGCCGGGGCGTCGATCCGGGGGGCGACCGACAAAAGACGGTAAACGATGCATCCATTGCGAAGGCGGAACGTTCAACGTTGCGCCGATAATAAGGCGGAGACGGAATCGTGCGATTTGGAGAGATCGATCGAGGCGCTCGGGGCCAGCAGGTCCAGATGTTGCAGCATCTGTTGAACACCACGGCCCGCCCCCGGCCACCGCTGGAACTGGACGGCGTGTTCGGCCAGTCGACCGAGCGTGCGGTGCGCAGTTATCAGCAGAGCCGCGGGCTGGAGGTCGATGGCGTCGTCGGCGCGAAAACCTGGTCCAGTCTGGGTGTCAACGGATCGGCATTGCCGCGCACGCCGTCCGCTGCCCGATCGACCGGCGGCACGCCGACCCGCGCGGTGACGGCACCATCGATCCGCAACCTGCCGATCGGCGATGCGCCGCTGGGGCGGGGGATGGGTGGGACCGCTGTCGCGACCCGGCCCGCGCCGGCCCGTCCGGCCCCCGCCGCACGGCCCGCGCCGCATCGCAGCGCGCAGCTGGAGCCGCCGGGATCGACCATCGGCGCGCCGTGGATGCGGGTGGCGCTGGCCGAGAAGGGCGTGGCCGAAGTCGCCGGGCGAACCCATAATCCGCGCATCGTCGAATATCACGCCACCACCACGCTGGCCGCGAAGACCGATGAGGTCGCGTGGTGCGCGTCGTTCGTGAACTGGTGCCTCGAACAGGCTGGTATTCGTGGTATCCGCAGCGCGCGCGCCGCCGACTGGGGCAAGTTTGGCGTGGCGCTGAGCGAGCCGCGCTATGGCTGCATCGTCCACATCTATCGCACGCCGCGCGGGGTCGACGGGTCGACCGGATCGTCGTCGGGGAACCACGTCGCGTTTTTCGTCGGGCAGACCGCGACGCATATCCAGCTGCTGGGCGGCAATCAGGGGAACCAGGTGAAGGTCTCCAGCTACCCGCTCAAGCAATACACAGTGAAGGCCATGCGCTGGCCGGAGGGACGATGAAGGGACCGGTAACGATGACGATCGGGCTGGGTACGCTGTTGCTGCTGTCGGCCTGTGGCGGCGGTGGCGACACGGCGGTCGAGGCGAATGCGGCGGCGGCTGCGCCTGTCGAAACCCCGGCCGAGGCACCGGTCGCGCCCGCTACGCCGATGGCGACGGCGACCGCGACTTCGGCGGCTCCGGCACAGGAACAATCGTTTCAGGCTTTCTGGACGAAGTTTCGTGCCGCTGCATTGGCGAACGATGCTGCGGGAATTGCTGCGCTCAGTGCGCCGGTGGTAATGCAGCATGGCGACTTGGACGATAGTCCGAAGGTCCGACTGAACCCGGCGCAGGTCGGGCCGGTGCTCCGCAAGCTGCTCGACAATCCCGATAACACCAATGGCGAGGGGCAAACCCAGCGACAGCTGGTCGAAGCCACCACCACGGCGAAGGTCGATCCGAATTGGGCCAAGGATCGCGTTCGTATCGGCGATATGGAATTTGCGCTGGGCAAGAACGGATGGCGGCTCGACCAGATATATTACGAGTCATACGACTGACGCGCTTCCGGGCGTAGCATCTGGCCGGCGACACGGGACAACCGGCGTCGGCAACAAGGGGGAGTATCGGTTTGCGGAAGCTGGGTTCGGGACGTTGGAAGCTGCTGATGGGGGCGGTCGCGTTGACCGTTCCGGCGGCGGGATGGGCGCAGGTCGCGCCGTTGCCCAGCCGGCAGGAGGTGACGCCGCCCGCACCCGATCCCGATCGGGCATCGCGTGCCGAGGTAGATTCGCGCGGCGCGCTGGCCATCGGCAATTGCCCGTTCGCAGAGTCGCCGCTGCGCGTGTCGCTGAACCGCGTCGCGTTCAGCCGGGCCGATGGCGCGCCGCTGCAACCGCAGATCGCCGAGGCGTTGGCCAAGGTGCAGCCGACGCCGGGCGACCAGTCGATCGCGGCGGTGTGCGACATTCGCGACCGCGCCAATGCCGCGCTGCGTTCCGAAGGATGGATCGCGTCGGTGCAGATCCCGGCGCAGGAGATTGCCGACGGCGTGCTGCGGCTGGAGGTCGTGACCGCGCGGATCGTCGAACTGCGCGTGCGCGGCGATGCCGGGCGGTATGAACCGTTGCTGCGCCAGCGGCTGGCGAAGATTCAGGCGATGGACCCGCTGAACGAGCGCGAGGCGGAGCGATTGCTGCTGCTGGCCGGCGACGTGCCGGGGCTGGACGTCGCGCTGTCGCTGCGCGCGTCGGGCGGCAAGCAGGGCGACGTGATCGGCGACCTGACGGTCAGCTCGCGCCGCTTCGCACTGTTCGCCAACGTCCAGAACTATAACTCCCGGCTGCTGGGCCGCGAAACCGTCTATGCACGCGGCGAGCTGTATGGCCTGACCGGCCTTGGCGACATCACCTATCTGGGTGCGTCGGCGGCGGTCGATTTCCCCGAACAGTTCATCGTGCAGGGCGGGCATATCTTCGAGGTCGACAACGCCGGCACCAGTTTCGGCGCGCGCGCGACCTATGCGTGGTCGCGGCCCGATCTGGGGGCGCTGGACCTGCGGACCAATACGCTGATCGCCGGGTTCGACGTGGCACGGCCGCTGGCGCGGTCGATCCGGTCGAACGCGCGGGTGCGTGGCGGGCTGGACTATATCGATCAGGTATCGCGCGTCGGCGGCGGTCGCGACGCGGTGACGCTGACCCGCGACAAATTGCGCGTGGTGTTCATCGGGCTGGATGGCGACCGGCAGTTCGTCGATGCGAACGGCAATGTCTGGCTGTCGATTTCCGCCGCCGGCGAATTGCGCAAGGGACTGGGCGTCCTCGACGCCAGCGAGCGCGGCTTTGGCAGCGGGACGCTGACATCGCGGCTGGACGGCAATCCGCAGGCGCTGGTGTTCCGCAGCGCGATCGACGCGACGGTGCGGGTCGGGCCGGTGTTCAGCGTGGCGGCACAGGGCCAGTTCCAATGGTCGAACGACCCGCTGCTGAACTATGAGGAATTCGCGCTGGGTAGCCTGACCATCGGGCGCGGCTATGATCCGGGTTCCAACAGCGGCGACCATGCGGTCGGCGGCCGGTTCGAGGCGCGGGCCGACGTGCCGCTGTGGTCGCCGGTACAGGCGCAGTTCTTCGGCTTCTACGACCATCTCTACCTGCGCAACCTCGACCGTACCGCGATCGAGGGGCCGCGCAATTTCAAGAGTGTGGGGGGCGGCGTCCGGCTGTCGCTGCCCGGCAGCGTTGTGCTCGACGTCGCCTATGCCAAGCCGCTCGACAAGGCGCTGTTGCTCGACGAACGTCGGCCACCGGCGCGTGTACTCGTTTCGCTGACCGCGCAGTTGCGCGATCGCGCCCGATAGGAAACCCCCATGCCCGTCGCCGCCACCGCCCGCCGCCTTCGCGCCGTCCTCGCGCTCACCACCGCCTGTGGTGCGCTGTACCCGGCGGTCGCCACGGCCCAGAGCGTGGAGGTGCGGCTGCCGACCAAGGACGATGTGAAGGACGTCCGCACGGACGGGTTCAAACCCGATTTCCGCGGCAGTGGCGACAAGCTGCGCGTCGACCTGAACGCCCGCAACACCGTCATCGACTGGAACGGGTTCAACATTCCCGAGGGCAAGGAGATCGACTTTACCGACGCGCGGCTGCTGGGCGGGCTGCGCGGGGATATCGCCGTGCTGAACCGCGATGTGTCGACGAAGCCGTCGCAACTGCTGGGCAAGCTCAGCAGCGATCCCAATGTCGCGGTGTGGGTGCATAACGCCAACGGCATCCTGGTGGGATCGAAAGCGGCGTTCAACACCGGGTCGCTGGTGCTGACCACGCTCGACATCAAGCCCGAGGATTTCGTGGGCGCGGGTAACAGCTATCGGTTGCAGGGCAGCGCCGGCAGCCAAGCGGCGATCACCGTGCAGCAGGGCGCGAAGCTGCGCGTCGATGGCAGCACGCGCGGGCTGGTGATGCTGGCGCCCAAGATCGACGCGCATGGCGATTTCGTGGCGGAGGGGCAGGATGTCGCCTTCGTCACCGCCAGCGACGTGACGCTCGACTATCGCTCGGGCAGCCCGTTGTCGGTGACGCTGAACCGGGGCAGCGCGGTCGCCGGGACCAGCCAGTATGTGCGCGGTACGGTGGCGGGCAACAACGCGATCTTTGCGCTGGCGTCGCAGGATACGCTGACCGATTCGTTGTTGCAGGTATCGGCGGCGGTGACGACCGCCAGCACCGGATCGCGCGGGATCGTGCTGTCGGCGGGCAAGCCGGCGACGGCGGTCGGCGGCGTCACCGTCGCGGGCGATGCGGCGGCGACCGGCGGGGTCGCGCGGTTGCTGGTCGATGGCGCGCTCACCACCAACAATCGCGACGCGGATATCACGGCCGGTGCCAGCGGCGCGGTGACGTTCGGCGGGGCGGTGCAGACCCGCGACACGCTGACCATCGCATCGGGCGGCGCCCTGGCCGTGGCGGGCAATGTCACTGCCGGGGGCGATGTGCTGCTGTCCGGGCGCGGCGTGACGCTGGGCGCGACCGATCCGGTGACGCAGCGCGCCGGCGGGCAGTTCCGCATCGCTTCGACCGATGGCGATATCATCGGCATCGGCGCGGTTACGCTGCGGTCGGGCGATACCGGCGATGACGGGCTGCTGCTCGAAACGCTGGGGAGCAGTGCGGGCAACATTACGCTTGGCAATCGCAGCCGATTGATCGCGGGCGACGATCGGCGCGGGGGACTTAAACTGGTGCTGCGCGACAGTGCGAACACGATCGATATCGGTTCGGTCGACGCGCGGGCGCTGCGCGGTGCGGTCGGCAGCGGGGCGATCGGCCTTGGCGACGTGAACGTGCGCGAGGCGCTGTCGATCGGTGGGACGACGATCGTCACCGGTGACCTGGCATCCGACCGCGCGGTCGAGGTGCGCGGCAGCGGGGCGGTGACCACCGGCGGGATCGCCAGCGGCGCGGGCACGACCGTCGTCGCGGGCGGCGCGCTGAGCGTCGGCGGCGATGTCGTCGCGACCGATGCGGTGCGCCTGCGCGGCGGGTCGGTGGCGCTGGGCGGTGCGACGTTGCGCAGCGGCGGCGCGATCGACGTCACCGCGCTGAACGGCGGCATCGCCGGGTCGCGGGCGCTGGCGATCCAGTCGGGCAGCAGCCGGCGCAGCGACGTCATCAAGCTACAGGCGGCGGGCGCGCAGGGCATCGTGCTGGCCGATGGCAGCGCGATTACCGGCGGGACCAACCGCGCGCTGGACGTGCGGGTGTTCACCGCCAGCGATGCGCCGGTGCAACTGGGCGATGTGACCGCGCGGTCGCTGGGCACGATCGCGGCGCTGGATGGCGATACGTCGACCGGCGGCGCGTTCCGTTCGGCCGGGTCGCTGCGCTTCGGGCGGCTTGATCTGGTCGACGGCTTCACCGCCGAGAGCACCGGCGGCGACCTGAGCGTCGGGCGGATTGCGGTGAGCGGCGCGTTGCAGGGGATCGACCTGCGCGCTGCGGGCACGCTGTCGGTGCAGAGCGACATCGGCACCAGTGGCGCGGTGACGCTGGCGAGCGGGACGGCGCTGACGCTCGGCGCGATCGAGAGCCGCGACCGTGCGGTCACGTTGACCAGCGGGGGTACGCTTCGCGCCGGGCGCCTGACGGCGGCGACGGGGGTGACGGCCAGCGGGACCGGCGTGACGCTGGGCGATGTGCGCGGCGGCAGCGGGGCGGTGTCGCTGACCGCAACGTCGGGCGACCTGTCGCTTGGCAGTGCGGCCGGACGGAATGTCTCGCTGACGGCGGGTGGCGGGATCGGCGTCACGGGCGCGCTGACCAGCGATGCCGGGGCGATCGACGTGAATGCCACGCGGGCGATTGCGGTCGGCGGTGCGGTGCGCAGCACCGGTGGTGGCGTGGGCATCGCATCGACCGGCGGGTCGGTGGCGGTGACCGGCGGGCTTGCGTCCGATGCGGCGGCAACCCTGTCGGGATCGGCGATCACGCTGGGCGGGACGCAGGTCGCGCGCGGGGCGTATCGCGCGACGGCGACGGCGGGCGGAATTACCCGCAGCGGCACCGGGCTGTCGATCCGGGCCGACAGCGACGGCAGCGGCGGCGAAGACGTGACGCTGGGCGCAACGGGCGGTGCGATCGACCTGACCGACAGCCGGATCGATGCCGGCGGCACGGTGCGGCTGACGACCGATGGGCAGGGCATCACGGTCGGCGCGGTCCAGGCCGCCGGACTGGTGGCGACCGGGGCGACCGCCACCGGCGCGGCGATCCGCACCGGAGACGTGCGGGTCGGCGGGCCGGTCACGCTCGGCGCAGCAGGCGATGTGACGACCGGCGCGATCACCACCGATGGCGCGGTGGCCCTGACCGGCAATGCGGTGCGGTTCGGCAATGTGCGCGCGGCGAGCCTGTCGGCGATTGCCGCCGGCGGTGCGGTCAACGGCGGCACCATCGACACCAGTGGCGGCGTGCAGGTGCAGGCGGCCAGTGGTGCGCTCGCGCTGGGCCGGGTCACGACCGCGCAGGGCGATGTCGCGTTGAGTGCGCTGGGGCCGGTGTTCGTGCAGGGCGTGGCGTCGGGCGGCACGGCGTCGATCATCGGGACCGGGACCGGAGCCGACGTGTCGATCGCCGATGGCTTGGCGTCGAACGGCGCAGTGACGGTGCGGTCGGGACGCGATGTCCGCACGCCGTTCGTCCGCAGCGCGACCGGTGCACTGACGGTGGCGGCACCCAATGGCCGGGTCGCGGGCTTCGTCGCGGGCAGCGGGACCAGCCTCTCGGCGGGGGCGGGGCAGCCCTTCTCGCTGACGGTCGGCACCGATGCGGTGCTGGGTGATGTGGTCGGCGGCAATATTTCGATCACCGCGACGGCGATCACCGCCAACCGGATCGACGGCGGCGCGCTGCCCGTCGCGCTGAAGGCGACGGTCGGCGACCTGATCGTGACCGGGCCGGTGACCGGGAGTACGCTGTCGCTGACGGCGGCGGGACGGGCGCTGCTCGGATCGGTCGACGGGTCGGGCGCGGTAACGCTGGCGGGCGCGCAGGGCCTGTCGTTCGGCCGGGTATCGGGTGCCTCGATCAGCGCGACCGGCGGGGCGATCCGGGGGACCGCGCTCACTTCTGCCGGGGCGGTGACGCTGAGCGGTGCCGATGTGACGCTCGACCGGATCGATGGTGGGACGCTGACGGCGGATGCCACGGGCACGCTGGCGATCGGCACCGTCGCGGCGACGGGCGATGCGACGCTGAACGGCGCGGCCGGCAGGTTCGGCGACGTGACCGCCGGCGGTGCGCTCGGCGTCACGACGACCGGCGGCCTGCAGTTCGGCACGCTGTCGGGCCGAACCGTCGTGGCGTCGGCACAGGGCGGCGCGCTGAGCGGATCGGCGGTGATGGCCGCTGGTAACGCGACGCTGACCGCGCAGTCGATCGACCTGGGATCGGTGGACAGCGGCGGGGCGCTGTCGGCGACGACCGGCGCGGCGCTGGCAATCGGTACGGTTCGGACGACGGGCGACGCTGTGCTTGCCGCAGGGACGACCGGTACGTTCGGGACGGTCGAGGCGGGCGGGACGCTGAATGCCACATCGGCGGGCGCGTTGCGGTTCGACCGGCTGGCAGGGCGCAGCGTAACCGCGACCGCGCAGGGCGGGGCGCTTGCCGGCGCAGCGGTGGCCGGGACCGGCGACGTGACGCTTGGCGGACAGTCGATCGACGTTACCTCGGCGGAATCCGGCGGGAATCTGGCCGCCACATCGGGTGGTGCGCTGACGATCGGCACGGCGAAGGCGACTGGCAATGCGACGCTTGCCGCCGGAACCAGCGCGACGCTGGGATCGGTCACGGCGGGAGGCACGGTCGATGCCACGTCGGCGGGCGCGCTGCAGTTCGACCGGCTGGCAGGGCGGAATGTCATCGCGACCGCGCGGGGCGGGACCCTTGCCGGCGCGGCGGTGGTCGGGACGGGCGACGTGACGCTTGGCGGGCAGTCGATCGACGTGACCTCGGCGGAATCCGGCGGCAATCTGGCTGCCACGTCGGGTGGTGCGCTGACGATCGGTACGGCGAAGGCGACCGGCAATGCGACGCTTGCCGCTGGCACCGGCGCGACGTTGGGAACGGTTACGGCGGGAGGCACGGTCGGTGTCACTTCCGCCGATGCGCTACGGTTCGAGCGGCTGACGGGGCGTAGCGTCACTGCGGCGGCGCGCGCGGGGGCGCTGACCGGGACGACTGTTGCGACGACCGGCGATGCGGCGTTGACCGGACAGTCGGTGGACGTCGCGACGGTTACCGGCGGCGGATCGCTGGTGGCGGATGCGACCGGCGGTGGGCTGCGGCTGGGCACGGTCGGCATGGGCGGCAACGTCACGGCCCGTGCGAGTGGTACGGCGACGCTGGCGGGTGCGGTGACGGCGGGTGGCGCCTATCGCGTCACCGCGGGGTCGATCGCGCTGGACGGCAATCAGCAGGCCGGTGGCGAGGTTCGGCTGGTCGCGACCAACGGCGCGATCGCCGGGACGTCGGGGCTAACGCTGGCGAGCGGCACGGCCACCGGGACGGCGGGCGGTGCGGCACCGATGGTGCTCGACGCGACGGCGGGTATCGACCTGTCGGGCGCAGCACTGCGCGCCGGGGCCGGTTCCGCGCTGGCGGTGCGCGCCGGGCGGGGGCAGGCGATACGGCTGGGATCGGTCGAGGCCGGATCGCTGGGCGGGTTCGACGGCAGCGCGCCGGTCGACCGGCTGACGCATGATGCGAGCGTGACGACCGGTGACCTGAAGGTCGGGCGGGTCGCGGTGACGCTGACCGGTGGTGACCTGACGACCGGGCAGGTGACGGCAAGCGGCCCGGTATCGCTGATCGCGACCGGCGGGTCGGTGCGCGCGGGCGACCTGACCGCGGGGACGCTGGAGGCACGCGCCGGATCGACGCTGGCGCTGGGCACGGCGACGGTTGGCGGAACCGCGACGCTGGAGGCGGGCAATATCAGCCTGCGGTCGCTGACGGCACAGGCGTTGACGATTCGGACGGCCGGGACGCTGGGCGATACGGGCGGCGGGGCGACGGCGCTGCGCACGACCGGGGGCGACCTGTCGGTCGATGCGGGCACGGCGCGCCTGGCCAGTGTCGATTCGGCCGGATCGGCGACGTTGCGCGGTACCTCGATCGAGGTGCGCGACCGGCTGGCGGCGGCACGCGCGCTGCTGGTAGAGGCGCGATCGGCGCTGACGCTGCAGAATGCGGCGGCGGGCGGCGACCTGTCGCTCAGCGCGACCGGGGCGGTCAATGCGGGCGCGGTGACGGCGGGTGGTGCGCTGTCGGTCGACGGTGCGGGCGTTACGCTGGGCGCGGCACGGGCCGGCGGGGCGTTGAAGGTAACCAGCGGCGCAGGGCTGTCGCTGGCATCGGGCAGCGGGAACGGGATCACGCTGGATGCGGCGGGGCTAGTGCGCGCGGGCGCGTTGAGCGGTGGGCCGTCGGTGTCGATCCGGGGTGCCGATGCCGAACTGTCGGGTGCCGTCCAGGGATCGAGCGTGCGCTTTGCCACGCGCGATCCGGCGACGACGGCGCTGCGCATCGGCGACGGCACGCGCAGCGACGGCTTCCGCTTGTCGGCGGTCGAGGTCGGACAGGTCGCAGCTGACACGGTGACGTTCGACAGCGGCGCCGGCGCGATGGAGGTCGGCACGATGGCGCTGGCGCCCGCCATCGGTCGGTCGGTCGAGATGCTGTCGACCGGCGACATCCGCGTGACGGGACAGGTGAGCGCCACCGGCAGCGGGCGCAGCATCCGCATCGGCGGCGACGGCACGACCGGCAATGCCGCGACGATCCACCTGATCGCGACCAGCGATGCGGGCGGGCGGCTGCTGCTGGGCGACAACGACCTCGACCTGCGGGGTAACCGGATCGCCGCGGGGCTGACGACCGGGTTCCTCGACACGTTGCAGCCGGGCGATGCCGGGCGGGCGCAGGCACAGGCGCTGATCGGCAATCCCAATTCGGCGCTCTACAATACGCAGCTGGGCGGCGGGTTCTTCGCGCCCGATGCGACGACGATGATCGCGGCACGGTCGATGAGCGTCCGGTTCGGCGACTATGCGCTGTTCCAGAATACGGCGGTGCCCGGCCGGTCATCGGGCGTCACCGTCGGGTCGCTGGCGGCACCGGTCACCCCGGCGCTGCGCATCGCGACCTTCGGCACGCCATCGGCGGCGAGCTTCGCCTTCTTTGGAGAGATCAACGGGATTACCGGGGCGGGGGCGGCGCTGCTCGGCAATCCGGTGATCGATATCCAGCCCGCGCTGCTGCCCAACAGCCGGATCAACGGCTGTCTGGCCGGGTCGGGCGCGGGGTGCCTGACGACGATCGTCATCCAGCCGACGCTGCAGGTCTTCGACTGGGACAGCCAAGCGGTGTTCGGCATCCTGCAGGACGTGTCGCTGCCCTTCACGCCGATCATCGGCGGCAATAACGAAGCGTTGTTGAGCGGGCTGCCCGCGCTGGCACCCGAAACGCCCGCCGATGCCGCCGCCCCCGCCCCGACCGCCCCGCCGCAGGAGCCGAAGCCTTGATCCCCAGCCGTATCGTCCCGTTGCTGTCGGGCGTCGCCGCCGCCGTGCTGGCGGGGTGCACCGCCACGCCACCTGCGCGGCTCGACAGTTTCAACCTGGGGAGCAATGCGGCGGGCGAGCGCTGTTCGGCGGCGCGCAACTGGGGCGATGCCGCGACGCCCGACCCGTTTTCGCGCGCCTATGCCATCACCTGTTCGAGCGTCGCGGCCAGCCGTCCGCTGGGCAGCATCCGGATCGTACCGATCGAACCGGCGGCGGTCGCCGCGGTCGACGCGCAATTCGATTGTGCCGACCGGCGCGACGTGACGATCGCGGGCACGCCGGGAGGCGCTGCACGCTGTTTCGACAAGCAGACCGGGCTGGAATCGATCCGGCTCGACCTGACGCGCGGACAGCGGCGCTATGTCGCGGCGGGAGCGCCCGCGATTTTGCCGCAGGTTGAGGAGGCGCTGACCATCGCCGCCGGCCTGCGCCGCCCGGCGGTCGCCGCGACCTATGTCGCGACCGCCAGCGTCGATGCGACGACCCTGCCACCGCGCGCCGGCAGCCAGGGTGCCGACACGTCGCCGGTACCGGAAGCGACCGCCAGCGCCGCGCTGACGCAGGGGATCGCGCTCAACCACAAGGGGCTGCATGTCGAGGCGTCGCGCGTGCTGAACGACGCGCTGACCCGGCTGACCCCGGATGCGCCGCCGGCGTTGAAGGCCGAATTGCTGCTGGAGGCCGGACTGGCCGATTCCAATATCCGCTTCCCCGATGCCGCCGCGCAGCATTTCGAGGATGCGCGCGCGATCTTCGTCGCGGTGCCGGCGACGCGCACGCCGTTCCTGCTGCGCAAGCTCGACACCTATCGCGCGCTGGACGCGATCAACCGGGGTGCGTTTATCGAGGCGCTGGCAACGCTCGACCGGACCGGCGGGATGCCGGGTGCGACCGACCGGCCGCTACAGGATGCCGCGACACTTGTCGCGCTGAACCAGCCGGCGGCGGGCGACCGGGGGATGCCCGCGCTGGCCGATACGGCGCAGCTGTCGCGGCTCGTGCTCGATGCGCAGGCGCATTATGCGCGCAGCATCGCATTGCTGGGACGCGGCGACCGGGCCGGGGCCTTGACCGAGATCGATGCCGCCGCCGCGATCTATCGCCCGCTCACCAACGAACGACTAGACCAGACGCAGCTCTATTGGCTGGGCGCACGGATCGCGCGGCAACAGGGACGGTTGCGCGCGCAGGCGGGCGATTATCGCGCGGCGCTGGACCATTATACCACCACGGTCGAATTGCTGCGGCGCGGGTCGATCGCCAATGCCGGGACCGGCAGCGAGCCGGCGATCGCCGAGGCGGGGCTGGAGCGCGCGGCGGTCTATGCCCGCGCCGGTGCCTCGCGCAGCGAAGCGCGGGCGGCGTTTCGCGACGCGGTGGATGCGGTGATCGCATCGGGCGGCACGGCGCCCAGCGGCGCGATCGGCATGGAGGATTATCTCGACCTGCTGGTCGCTGAATCGGCGCGACCGGCGGCCGACACCTACGACCTGTTCTTTCGCGCCGTGCAGGCGGCGGGCGAGCCGGCGGTCGCGCGGCAGATCACCGAATTGCGCAACGTCGTCACCGCCGATCCGGCGGTGGGCGCGGCGGTGCGCGAACGCGCCGATCTGGAGCGCGAACTCACCCGGCTGCGCTATGCGCTGTCGAGCGGGGGGGAGGGGGCACCGGGCAGCTCGACCGCCGAACTGAACCGCGCGCGCGAGGCGGCGGAGAACCGGCTGCTCGCGGTCGATGCGCAGCTGGCCGCCGATCCGCGGTACCGCACGCTGGACGAAAGCCCGGCGACGCTGGCCGAACTGCGCACGGCGTTGCAGCCGGGCGAGACCTTCCTGAAGCTCACCACGCTCAACCGCCGCATCTATGGCATGGTGGTGACCGCCGACCGAACGTATCTGTATCAGGTCGCAGAGAGCGATGCGGCGCGCGGCGCGGTGCTGCAACTGGCCGAACAGCTGCGTGCGTCGATCGACGGCGATCTGGCGCTGGGCAAGCTGGTGCCGTTCGACGAGGCGCGGGCCTATACCCTGTACCGGCTGGTCAGCGGGCCGGCGGCGCCGGTGCTGGCGGCGTCGCGGGCGATCGTGGTCGACCCGTCGGGGCCGCTGCAACAGCTGCCGGTGGGTGTGCTGGTCACGCGTTATACGCCCGACGCGCCGGAGGCACCCAGGCGCGATCCGTTCGATTTTTCGCGCACCGCGTTCCTGGCGGCGAATGTGTCGATTTCGACCGCGCTGTCGCCGCGATCGTTCCTGGTGTCGCGCGCATTGCCCGCGTCGCGCGCGCAGCGGGCGTTTCTGGGCTTTGGCCAGAACCAGCCGGGATCGCCGGTGCCGCTGCCCAACGCGCCGGGCCAGATCCGGGTCGGGTTCGGGTGCATGGTCGCCGCCGACCGGCTGGGCACGATCGCCCGGTCGCTCAAACCGATCGACGGGCGCGAGCTGAACATCGCCGCCGGGGCGCTGGGCACGCGCGACGCGCAGTTCGTGACCGGTGCGGCGTTCAGCGACAGCGCGGTCGAGGGGCGCAGCGACCTCGACCAATATGAGGTCGTGCATTTCGCGACGCACGGTATCGAGGAAGGGCTGTGGGGCTGTTCAAAGTCGCCGCCCGCGCTGGTCACGTCGTTCGGGCAGCCGGGATCGGACGGGCTGCTCGATTTCTCGGAAATCGCCAAGCTGAAGTTCGATGCGAACCTGATCGTGTTGTCGGCATGCGACACGGCGGCGGGCGTACGGGGCGAGGCGCTGCGCCGGGCGGTCGGGCAGGAGGAGCCGGGTTCGACGCTGGAAGGGCTGGTGCGCGCGTTCCTGACCGCCAATGCGCGATCGGTGCTGGCGACCTATTGGCAGGTGTCGGCCGAGCGGGAGAGCACCGAGTTCATGCGCAGCTTCTATAGCGAGGCGCGCACCCACAGCATCGGCGAGGCGCTGCAACGCGCGCAGCGGACGCTGATCGCGCAGCCGCAATATTCGCATCCCTTCTATTGGGGGCCGTATTTCCTGGTCGGGGATAGCGCCAAGTCGATGTTGAGCGGCGGGGCAGGCGCGCGGGTCGCGGCGCGCTGATCGTGCGGGCGCGGGCGATCGCGCTGGCGCTGGCCGGGGTGCTGGCGACGTGGGTGTGCCTGTGGGGCGTGGCGCCCTTTGCCGACCATCTGGTCCGGGGCGCTTCGCCGGTGGTGGCGGAAGCCGGGTTCGGTGCGATCGTGTTCGGCGCGATCCTGTTGCTGGCATGGGGGCTGGGCAGGGTTGGCGGCGTCGCGTGGCGCTGGGCCGGGTTTGTGCGAGGGGCGGCGGTCGGGCTTTGCGCGCTGTTGCTGGCGATCGGCTATTGCGCGCTTGCCGGTACGCTGGGCCGGGGTGGCGGATCGCCGCTATCGCTCGCGCTGCCGCTCGGCCTGCTGGTCGTGCTGGTGCAGGTGGTGGCGGAGGAGGCGATGTTTCGCGGGGTTGTCCAGCCGCTGCTGGTGCGCAGCATCGGGGGCGGGGCGGCGGTGCCGCTGACCGCGCTGGCCTTTGCCGCGCTGCATGCCGTGCTGGGCGGCGCGGCACCGGTGATGCTGGTCAACATGCTGCTGGGCGGGGTGCTGTTCGGCCTGCTGGCGCTGCACCGCGGGCTGGGCGCGGCGATCGGTGCGCATGTCGCGTGGAATGCGCTGGAGCAGCTGGGCGTCGGGCTGGACCCCAATCCGGGCGTCGGGCCGTTCGGGGCGATCGTCGACCTCGACCTGTCGGGTGCCGCGCGGTGGGGCGGGTCGACCGCCGGGCTGAACGGCAGTTTCGCGATGGCCATCGCCCTGCTGGCGGCGATTTTGCTGGTTTGGTGGCGGCGGCCGGCGTGAGGCTACATCGCCTTCGCCCGCTTTGCGTCGATCGCGTCGCGTACCTTGCGGAATGCCGCCATCGCCGCCGTCGGGATGGCGCGGCCGCCGCCGGTTTCGATCGACATCGGGTCGACCGCCTGGCCTTCGATGTGGACTTCGTAATGGAGGTGCGGCCCGGTCGAGCGGCCGGTGGTGCCGACCTCTCCGATCTGCGTCCCCTGACCCACGCGACTGCCCGGCACGATCGCAGGGGCGATGCGATTGAGGTGCAGATAGAGCGTTTCCCAGCCATTGTCGTGGCGCAGCCGGACGAAATTGCCGTTCGGCCCCTTCATCGTGGCAAAGGTGACGGTGGCGTCGCCGGCGGCGAAGACCGGCGTACCGGTGGGCGCGGCGAAGTCGGTACCGCGATGCATCTTGCGAAAGCCCAGGATCGGGTGGCCGCGCATGCCGAAGCCCGAACTGATCCGCGCGGCATCGACCGGGGTCCGCATCAGCGACCGGCGGCTGCTGCGCCCGCTGCTGTCGAACCATTCCGCCTCCGCATCGCCCGGCAGGCGGTACTGGTAGAGCGCGCGCGTCTTGGCGGCGGTGGCGAGCGAGGCGTAGACGAGGCGCGGTGTGCCGACGACATCGCCATCGGCGTTGACCCGCTCTTCGAAACCGGCCTCGAACACGTCGCCCGCCGAAATTTCGCGCTGGATGTCGAAATCATAGCGAAAGGCGTTGGCGAACGGGCCGACCAGCACATCGCTGACCCCGGCGGCGACCGCCGAGCTGTAGAAGCTGTTCCCGTCCAGCTCGCCCCGCACGAAGCGCAGGCGCCGCGTCAGCCGGGCGGTCAGCGCCTTGGCGACCAGCGCGCCGTTGCCGCCGCGTTCGATTGCGACGCCGCCGCCATCGGCATGGGTCACGGTGGCGGCATGCAGCGTCGCACCGGCGAGCGTGACGTCGAGGCGGAGGAGACCGGACGTATCGCCCAGCGCCTGCTGCGCCAGATCGGCGGTGCGATCGGCATCCGCCGGCGCGATGCCCAGCGATCGCAGCGTCGGGGCAATGGCGGTCGCACTCGCAATGTTCAGCACGCGCTGGTCATAGGACACACCGACCGGGGCGGCAGGGGCCGGCGTCGGGGCGACGGCAGGGTCATTTGCCGGGCGGGCGGCATAGGCGAGGATCGCGCCGCCCAGCGTCACGGCAACCCCGGCGAGCAGCGAGATCGGGTTGCGTCGCGCGGCAGCCGGTGCCGCCTTCGCGATGGGCGGCACCGGCGGCGCGGCGACCGGCCGGGGGCGGCTCCACGAGCGCGGGTCGTAGGACGGTTCGGGATCGTAGCGATGCTGCATGGCCTGCCCTTGGAACCAAAAACCGCGCCGGGCGTCCCTCCGGCAGCTATTGCTGTGGCGAAACGATCTGACAGTAACTTGGCTCCGGCGCGGTGCATCGTGCCTGAAGGGGGTAGAGGTTGGTGAAGAACCGGGTGGCGTGGTCCGAGGGTATGTTCCTGCGGCCGCAGCATTTTCAGGCGCAGGACCGCCACGCCGAGGCACAGCTGAACGCGCGGATCGCGTCGATCCGGCCATGGCCATGGGGCCTGACCGAGCTGGTGATCGACGAGGATGTGGCGACGCTGGGCAAGTTCGCGGTGACGCGCGCGACCGGTATCCTGCCCGACGGCACGCCGTTTTCGATCCCCGACGACATCCCGCCGCCGCCGCCGCTCGACATTCCCGCCGATGCGCGCGACGCGCTGATTTCGCTGACGCTGCCCGCGGCACAGCCCGGCGCGGTGCAGTTTCGCGAGGCGGACAGCGACAGCCTCGACGCCCGCTTCCTGGTCGACGATGCCGAGGTCGCCGACAGCTTTTCGAGCGACAGGAGCAGCGAGCCGGTCGGGCTGGCGCGGCCGAACCTCCGCTTCGGCGTGACCCGCGACCAGACCTATGGCCGGGTGACGCTGGGCCTCGTCAAAGTGCGCGAGGTGCAGAACAAGCGGGTGATGCTCGACGACCGCTATATCCCGGCGACGCTGGATATCGCGGCGGCGGCGCGGTTGCGCGGCGGGTTGTCGGACATTGCCGGGCGCGCCGGACAGCGCGCGGGCGAGTTGGCCCTGCGCGCGGTCGAGGCGACCGATGGCGGGTCGGATACCTTTGCCGGGTTCCTGCTGCTGCAGGCGCTCAATCGCTGGCTGCCGGTGCTCGACCATCTCCAGCATCTGCCGATGGTGCATCCCGAACGGCTGTTCGAGGCGCTGGTGTCGATGGCGGGGGAGCTGGCCACGCTGATCCGACCCGAACGCCGCGCACCGCCGCTGCCGCGCTACGATCATGTCGATCCGCAGCAATGTTTCGATCCGGTGTTCGACCTGCTGCAATCGATGCTGTCGGCGGTGTTCGAACGATCGGCGGTGCAACTGCCGCTCGATCAGGCGGGGCCGGGGGCCTATGTCTCGCGGATCACCGACCACGCGCTGTACCAGACCGGCTATTTCTACCTGGCGGTATCGGCCGCCGCGCCGGTCGAGGAAATTCGCGGGCTGTTCCCCTCGGTCGCAAAGATCGGCGCGGTGCAGCGGATGCGGCAGATCGTCGATTCGGCGCTGCCCGGCGTGCCGCTGCGCCATACCCCGACCCCGCCGCCGCAGCTGCGCGTGCTGCCCGGCTTCGTCTATTTCGAACTGGATCGCGGCGTGCCCGACTGGGCGGAGTTCCAGCAGGCGACGGCACTGGGGCTGCATGTCGCGGGTGACTGGCCGGGGCTGAAGCTCGAACTGTGGTGCGTGAAACGGAGCGCGCGGTGACCGAAGACGGCGACGAGGGCGACAAGACGGTCTTCCGGCCGTCGCCATTGCAGGGGTTGCGGCGTGGGGCCACGCCGGATGCGGGCTATGGCGCGCCGCCGCCGCTGTCGCGTACCGGCCATGCGCCGGGCGGCGGGAACCTTGCCCCGTCGCGCCTGTCCGAAGACGATGTGCCGCTGCCGGCGACCCCGCCCAAGGTCCGCAACATCATGCTGGCGGAGGCGGAGCCGGTCCTCGCGCTGCTGGCGGCGGTGCGTGCCGGGCGGGTGCGGATGCCGATGCCCGAATTCCACCGCGAATGTGCCAAGGCGATCGCGACGTTCGAGCGGGCGATCGCACCGCATTATCCCGAAGAAAAGCGCCAGCGCGCCAAATATGCCGTCTGCGCGACCGCCGACGACATCGCGCAGAACCTGCCCGGCATCGGCACCGATGGCGCCGAATGGGCGCGCCGGTCGATGGTCGTGCAGTTCTTCCACGAAAATATCGGTGGCGACCGTTTCTGGCAGCTGGTCGACGACATGCTGCGCACGCCGAACGACAATCTCGATCTGATCGAGCTGTTCCATGCGTGCCTGGCCGCCGGGTTCGAGGGGCGGTTCCGCGTGATGCCCGACGGGCGGCGGCGGTTGCAGGAGATCATGACGCGGCTGTACGGCGCGCTGCCGCACGTCCGCGCGCTGTCGCAGGTCGAACTGGTCCCCAACTGGCGCGGGGAAAAGGCCGCGCCGGCCCGGATCGGGATGAATATCCTCGCGCTGGTGGCGGCGGGTGCACTCGCGCTGCTGGTGCTGGTCTATGCCGTGCTGCGGCTGATGCTGGCATCGAGCGGCGACTTGCCGTCCGACCGGCTCGCCGCGCTGAACCCCGACAGTCGCCTGACCCTGTCGCGCCCGGCGGAGACGATGGCGGCGGCACGCAGCGCACAGGCGTCGCGCCTCGCCAAGTTCCTCGAACCCGAAATTCGCGAAGGGCTGGTAACGGTCGAGGAGGATGCGCAGACGGTGCGGGTGCGCACGACCGTCGGGCAGTTGTTCGAATCCGGGTCGGACGCACTGGAGACCGGGCGCGAGACGCTGTTCCACCGCATCGGCCGGGCGATCGAGGGCGAACGCGGATCGGTGCTGATCGAGGGCCATGCCGATAACGACCGCGTGGCGACGGTGCGCTTCCCCGACAATATGGCACTGTCGGAGGCGCGGGCGGAGACGGTCGGCAAGCTGATCCGCGAGGACCTGTCCGATCCGTCGCGGGTGACGACCAAGGGGCTGGGGGAAAGCGTGCCGATCGCATCGAACGATACGCCGCAGGGCAAGTCGCAGAACCGCCGGGTCGAGATCATCGTGCCGAGGCGCCAGTGATGCGGCGGTTCTTCACCAACTGGTATGCGGTCACGCTGCTGACCGCGCTGGTGCTGGCGCTGATCGTCCTGTTCGCGCTGCCGTTGTTCTTCGCCTTTTTCCGGCCGTGGAGCGTGCGGATCGCGTTCGTCGTCGGCATCGCGCTGCTGTGGGGTGCATGGTGGGGCTGGCGGCGCTGGCAGGCCAAGAAGCGGTCGGACGCCATCGCCAAAGAACTTGCCGGACCCGACGCCGCCGAGGAAGAGGGCAAGGCGCTGGGCAGCCGCATGGGCGATGCGCTGGCGAAGCTGCGCAGCGCATCGGGCAATCGCCGCGACTATCTCTACAGCCGGCCGTGGTATGTTATCATCGGCCCGCCGGGCGCGGGCAAGACGACCGCGCTGCTCCATTCGGGCCTGCGCTTCCCGTTCGTCGAACAGGCGGCGAAGGGCGTGGGCGGCACCCGCAACCTCGATTTCTGGTTCGCCGACGAAGCGGTGCTGGTCGATACCGCCGGGCGCTATACCACGCAGGATTCGGACGCGACCGTCGATGCGGCGGGATGGGGCGCGTTCCTCAACCTGCTGAAACGCCATCGCCCGGCGCAACCGATCAACGGCATCCTCGTCGCGATCGGGGTCGATACGCTGGTCGGCAGCGACTGTGCGGCGATCGACGCCCATGCCAGCGCGGTACGGCGACGGCTGGTTGAGCTGCGCCGGACGCTGGAGACGGCGGTGCCGGTGTATCTGGTCGTGACCAAGGCCGATCTGCTGGCCGGGTTCGACACCTATTTCGACGATCTGGACGTCGAGGGGCGGCGCGCAGTGTTCGGTGCGACATTGCCGTACGGCGATGGCCGGCCGAGCGCCGAGGCGCTGGCGCAGGCGTTCGACATATCGGCGCAGGCGATCGCCGACCGGCAGGCACGGCGACTGTTCGAAGAGGTCGACCAGCGGCGGCGCGGCATGATGCTGGGCTTCCCCGCCCAGTTGCGCAGCCTGCGCGCGCGGCTGATGCGCTTTGCCGAGGGTGCGTTCGTCGCGGGCGACGATGCCCCGGCGCAGTTGCGCGGCTTCTACCTGACCAGCGGCGTCCAGGAGGGGGCGCCGCTCGACCGTATCCTGGCGGCGATGGGCGAGGTGTACGAAGCGCCCGCCGGCGGCATGGAAACGCGCAGCCGCGCCTATTTCCTCAACCGGCTGTTGACCGAGGTGATGTTTCCCGAAGCCGGGCTGGGGTCGACCGACCTGCGTGCGCGGACGCGGCACCGTGCGCGGTTGATCGCGGTGCTGGCGGCGATCGGCATCGCGACCGCGCTGGTCTTGGCGGCATGGGGTATCAGCTATGCCCGTAACCGCGCGTTCCAGAATGCGGCGGCCGAGCGGGCGCAGATGGCTGAAAAGCAGCTGCGCGAGGCGGGCGTCGATCTGGCACAGGTGCGTGAGGACGATGCCGATCTGCGCGCCGCGCTGCCCGCGCTGGACACGCTGCGCAATTTGCCACGCGGCTATGCCGAACGGCGCGCCGGTGGTCCGCCGCTGATGATGACGTTCGGGCTGTATCAGTCGAGTCTCAGCCAACAGGCGGAGGAAAGCTACCGCGTGGCGCTGCGCCGCATCCTGCTGCCCCGCCTGTTGTTGCGGCTGGAGGCAGTGATGCGGGCCGATGGACGCGATCCGATGCGGCTGTACGAACCGCTGAAAGTGTATCTGATGCTCGGCCAGCAGGGCCCGATGGATGCGAAGGCGGTAAAGGCGTGGGTCACCGCCGACTGGGCGGGCGAGCTCTATCCCGGTGCCGACAGCCAGGCGGAGCGCACCGCGCTGACCCGGCATCTCGACGCGCTGCTGGAGGATCGCGACATGGCGTCGGTCTGGGCCAATCGCCGCCCGCCGCTCGACGCCGGACTGGTCGCGTCGGCGCGCGCGGCGGTGCAGACGCTCAGCCTTGCCGACCGTGCCTATGCGGTGATGCGACAGAAGGCGGCGTCGGCGGGTCCGGCATGGGAGGCGGCGAACATCCTGTCGCAAGGGGATGTGCTGGCCTTTGCCAACCCCGATGCGGTCGCGGCCTATCGCATCCCCTATTTCTTCACGCGCGCAGGCTATGAGAAGGCGTATCTGCCAGGGTTGGCGACGGTGCAGCAGGATCTGAAGCGCGACCTGTGGGTGCTGGGCGGCGCGGGCGAGGCGGGCGTGGGCGAGGAATTGTCCAACGTGCGCGCCGGTGTCGCGGGGCTGTATGCCAAGGACTATATCGCGGCATGGGACGGGATCATCGCCGCGATGAAGCCCGGCGCCTATTTCCGCGACCCCGCCGCGTTCGGCGCGCTGACCAAGAGTCCGTCGCCGCTGAAACGCGTGCTGCTCGAACTGCGCAAGAACACGATCTTTACCGGCGGGGTGCAGGCCGGGCTGGCGCGGGCCGGGCGCTATGGCATGAACCGGTCGCGGCTGGGGCGTGTCGCGAACGAAGTCGGACGCGACCGGGCAAGCGGGATCGATGCGGGCGACGAGATCACCGGCTATTTCGCGAACCTGCACGAATATGTCGGCGACGGGCGCGGCTCGGCGCCGGTCGATGAATTCATCGGCGGGATCAAGGCGGCGGGACAAGCGGTGATCGCCGCGCAGTCGGTCGGTGGTGGCGGCGGGTCGGACGCGACCCAGGCGGCGATGGCCACTGCGCTCGCCACGGTAAAGGCATCGGCGGCGCAGGCCCCGCCACAGCTGCAATCCTTCGTCAATCAGGCGGCAGGCGGCGGTGCCGCGGCGCAGATCGGCGCGGCGAGCGGCGCGGTGACCGACGCCTATGCCCAGAGCGTCCTGCCGGCGTGTCAGGGGGTTGCCCAGGAGCACTACCCTTTCTTCGCAAGCGCCCCGGATGCGCCGATGGCTGAAACGCTGCGCGTGTTCGGGATGGGCGGCGTGATCGATTCGTTCGTGCAGCAGCGGCTGGCGAAGCTGATCGACACCGGCGGCCCGGTGTGGCGCTGGCGCGAGGGTGATCCGGTGGTGGCGGCGCTGAACCCCGCCACGCCCGAGGCCTTTGCCCGCAGTGCCGAGCTGCGCGACCTGCTGGCCGGTGGCCTGCCGATCAAGGTGGCGGTGGCGCGTTTCGGGCAGGGGGTCGGCACGGTCGAACTGTCGAGCGGCGGCACGCGTTATCGCTTCACCCCGACCAGCAACCAGCCACGTCCGATCCTGTGGTCGGCCAATGGCGGGCTGCCCGAGGCGTCGCTGATCCTTTACGGCCCGGCGGCGCCGGGTGCCGCGCCGGCGGGCGGCGATGCCCCGCCCGGCCCCGAACTGGCGCGGATCGAGACGGAGGGGCCATGGGCGCTGTTCCGGCTGATGGACCGCGCCGAAAAGCGCAATGCCGGCGAACAGCGGATCGAGGCCGGCTTTGGTGACGGCATGGCGCGCAGCACGCTGGCCATCGCGCTGCCGACGAAGCGCAACCCGTTCAGCCGCGCCGGGCTGTGGTCGTTTCGCTGCCCGAGGACGCTATGACCGCGTGGGTGTTCGGCAAGCTGCCCGCGCATGGCGATTTCGTCGCGCGGGGCATGGATGCCGCGACGCGTGGCGCGCTCGATGATTGGCTGGCGGATGCGCTGGCGACGGCGCGGGCACGTTTCCCTGGCGATTTCGACGCGCGGTTTGACGTTGCGCAGCCTTGGCGGGCGACGGGCGAGGGCGTCGCCGGGGCGGTCGCGGCGTCGCAGGATGCGGTAGGGCGGCGCTTTCCGGTGCTGCTGCTGGCGGACGATGCCCAGCTTGATCCGTCGGCGTGCGAGGACCTGCTCTATGCGGCGATTACCGAAGGCTGGGATGTGGATCGGCTGGCGGCGGCGGGTTCCGCGCCGCGCGGTGTCGTGGCGCGCTGGTCCAGTGCGCAGGGGAATGGGCTGGACGGACCCCATCCGGTCGAGCTGATCGTGGAGATGCTGGCATGAGCGGCGTCCGCGCGCGCGGGTTTGCCGCGACCCATCCGGGGCTGAAACGCCGGATCAACGAGGATCGCTTCTGCTCGCGGCCCGATCTGGGCCTGTGGGCGGTCGCCGATGGCATGGGCGGCCATGCCCATGGCGACTGGGCGTCGAACGCGGTGGTGCAGGCGCTGGAGGCGATCGACCTGCCCGGTGATTTCCACGAGGCGACCCGCACCGTCGCCGACGCGGTGCACAGCGCCAACCGCCGCATCTGGGCCGAGGCGCAGCGGCGGACGCAGCAGATGGGGTCGACCGTGGTCGCGCTGCTGGTGCGCGGTGGCTGTTTCTCCGCGATCTGGGTCGGGGACAGCCGCGCCTATGTGCTGCGCGACGGGGTGCTGCACCCGCTGACCCGCGACCATAGCCAGGTGCAGGAAATGGTGGATCGCGGGCTGATCTCGCCCGAGGAGGCGCGCGACCATCCACGCGGCCATGTGCTGGCGCGCGCGGTCGGGGTGGGGGCGCGGCTGGCGGTCGATGTGGTGACCGATGACGCGTTGCCCGGTGACCTGTTCCTGCTGTGCAGCGACGGGCTGACCGCGACGACCGACGATGCCGCGATCGCCGCCGCCATGGCCTTGCCCGACCGGCAGGCGGCGCTCGACCGGCTGGTCGCGAGTGCGCTGGCGGGTGGGGCACCGGACAATGTGACCATCGTGCTGGTCGCGGTCGAGGAGGCGACGGCGCTGTCACTGGGGCGCGGCGCGGCATGACCGGCGACGACGACGACCGCACCGTGTTTCAGCCGGGCGACGGCCGGGGCGAGGGTGATGCCGACCGCACCGTGTTCGAACCCACAGGCGGTACCGTGGCGCAGCGCAGCGACCATATCCAGCCCGGCGACGTGCTGAACCATATGTTCGTCGTGCGCCGCTTCCTGGCGCGCGGCGGCATGGGCGAGGTGTTCGAGGGCGCGAACCTCGCCACCGACGAACGCGTCGCGATCAAGGTGATGCTACCGGCGCTGGCCGCCGATCCGAACGTCATCACCCTGTTCCGGCGCGAGGCGCAGACGCTGACCCGGCTGCACCACGAGGCGGTGGTGCAGTATCGCGTGCTGGCGATGGAGCCCGAACTGGGCGTCCTCTACATCGTCACCGAATATATCGACGGGACCAGCCTGTCGGACGTGCTGCCGACGCTCAACCCCGATCCGGCGGCGCTGGGCGGGTTGCTGCGGCGGCTGGCATCGGGGCTGGCGGCGGCGCATCGGCTGGGGGCGATCCACCGCGATGTGGCGCCCGACAATGTGCTGCTGGGCGGGGGTGAGCTGCGCCGTGCCAAGCTGATCGATTTCGGCATCGCCAAGGACCTCGACCCCGGCACCGCGACGATCGTGGGCGACGGCTTTGCCGGCAAGCTCGGCTATGTCGCGCCCGAACAGCTGGGCGATTTCGATCGGGCGCTGGGCCCGTGGACCGATGTCTACAGCCTGGGGCTGCTGATCCTCGCGGTGGCGCGCGGGGCCGATCTGGGGCTGGGCGGCACGCTGGTCGATGCGGTCGACAAGCGGCGTGCCGGGCTGGACCTGTCCGCCGTGCCGGTCCCGCTGCGCAGCGTCGTCGAGCGGATGGTGCGGCCCGATCCGGCGCAACGTTTGCGCGATATGGAGGCGGTGCTGGCGGCGCTGGACGCAGCGGAGGTGCCGGGCGTCGTGTCGTCCGGTCTGCCGCGCCGGTGGCTGTGGGCGGGCGGCGCGACGGCGCTGGTCGCGATCCTGGTGGCCGCCCTGCTGTTCCTGTCGGGGCGGGGCGGGGGCCAGCGGGCGACGGGCGATGTGCCGGTCGCGGCACCGGGCGATCCGGTGCAGACCGCGCGATCCGCGATCGACACGGCGCTGCCCTCGGTCGGCTGTACCTGGCTCAGCATCACCGACATCACGGCGGCCGGTGGCGGGGTCGACGTCGCGCTAACCGGCGTGGCGGGCGACCCGGCGCAGGCCCAGCGCGAGATCGGCGAGACGCTGCGCGACCGGGGCATCGCCACGCGCCGGATGGATTTCGCCGATGTGGCGGTCATCACGCCGGCGGGTTGCGCCGCGCTGGACGCCTTTCGCCAGATTCGCGCAAATGGTGGCCACCGGCTGAGCGTGCCGCAACGCCGGTTCGAAATGCGGCCGCAGCCCGCCACCTCGGCCTATGCCGGGCGACAGGCAGCCAATGCGATCGTCGGCATCGACATCGGCGATCCGTCGCTCGACTTCGCGCTGCTCGGGATCGAGCCGTCGGGGCGGATCGAGATGCTGATCGCCGATCGCGCCGCCTTTGCCGCCACGCTGCGTGCGTCGCGCGACGAAGTGCCGATCAAGGATCTGGGGAACGATCGGTATCGGCTGCAGATCGACCTGGACCATGCGGGTTGGTCGGGGCTGTTGCTGGTCACTGGCAAGGGGCCGTTCGAGCCGGCGATGCTGGCCCCGCCGCTTGGCAGCCGGGGCAGCGACTGGCGCGACAAGGTGGCGACGCTGGCGGGCGAACGCGGCTGGCGTACCGAGATGATCTGGTTCGAATCGGTCGCCGCGCGCTGAGCCTGGCGCGGTTCGGTTCAGCGATGGGGGAGAAGTGGTGCCCGGAGACGGATTCGAACCGCCGACACTGCGATTTTCAGTCGCATGCTCTACCAACTGAGCTATCCGGGCACGCCCGGTTGTCCGGGAGAGCGGGCCTGTTAGCGGGGCGGATCGTCGCTGTCCAGCCCGGTTTCGCCTTTTTCATCCGACGATGCCATCGGGCCGGGGATGCGATATCCCTCACCCATCCAGTTCAGCATGTCGCGGTCGCGACAGCCGCGACTGCAAAACGGGCGAAAGGCGGCGTCCGTCGGGGCAGAACACAGCGGGCAATTGTTACGGGAAGCGGGCCTGGACATGGCCGGCGGATATGGCGAGGCCGGCGTCGCCCCGCAAGGCAAGCGTGGCACCCAGCGTGCGTTCGACCGCTTGGCACCAGTCGGGCCGCGCGGCGATCGCGGCGATGACGGCGGGATGCGCGGTCAGCGTGCGTTCGCCGCTGCCCCGGTCGCGCTGCGCCTGTCGCAGCAGCGCGCGGGCATGGGCGGGGACGTGTGCGAACAGTTCCGGCAGCGAGGCACGGGTGCGGCGACGCACGATCTGGAGAAAGCCGAAGCCGTTGACGGCGGTGCGTTCGAAGGGTTGCGGCAGGATGGCGTCGACCGCTTCGGCAGCGGCGATGCGGACGCCCTTGTCCCCCACCGTCGGCAGGTCGATGCCGATCGATCCGGCAAGGTCGAGCCGGGCGATGGCGCGTGCCGCCACGCGGGCGCCGGTGACCGCGAGGTCGGCGGGTGCGAGTTCGCCATCGATGTCGATCAGCGTCATCGCCGGGGTCAGCGAGATCGTCAGCGCGCCGCCGGGAAAGCCAACCTGTCCGGTCGTCGCTTCCTCGATCAGCAGCGGCCAGCCGGCCTCGCCCAGCAGGTCACGGTCGAACGGGCCGACGATGCAGGCGTCGGGGAGGTCGGCCAGCGAGGGGCCGACGCACGGGACCGCATCGGGCAGGGCGGGGCGGGCGCGTGCGCGCTTGGGCTTGCCAGGTTCGGGGGTGGCGGGCCGGGTGATCTCGACCAGCAGCGTCGCCCCTTCGGTCACGGCGCGCGGCAGGGGGTGGAGCAGCGCCTCGCCCCCGTCCCACGCGACGATCCCTTCGTTGCGCACCGGGATGCGGCGGACGAGGCG
Source organism: Sphingomonas sp. Leaf9 (assembly GCF_001421355.1). Lineage (GTDB taxonomy): Bacteria > Pseudomonadota > Alphaproteobacteria > Sphingomonadales > Sphingomonadaceae > Sphingomonas. Next base: position 42,397 of record NZ_LMKC01000002.1, read on the forward strand.
GGCGGGGAAGATCGTACCGGCGCGGAGCGCGTCGTCGGGTTCGATCCGCGCCTCGACGATGTCGTCATCGACGATCCGCGCAGCGCGAATTTCGCCGATGCCGCGCTCGACGATCCAGTCAGCCAAGCGGGACGCCGGCGGTTTCGAGCAAGGCGCGGGTGTCGAACAGCGGCAGGCCGATCACGCCCGAATGGCTGCCCGAGAGGAAGCGGACGAACGCCTCGGCCCGGCCCTGGATCGCATAGCCGCCGGCCTTGCCCAGCCCCTCGCCACACGCGATGTACGCGTCGATCTCGCGCGGCTCCAGCCGCTTGAACGCGACGATGGTGTCGGCGATGCGAATGCGCGCGGTGCCGTCGGGCATCAGCACGCAGACGGCGGACAGGCAGTGGTGGCGACGGCCCGACAGCAGCCTGAGCAGCTCGCGCTGGATATCCTCGGTCGTGGCGGGCGGCAGGATACGGCGGCCGAGCGCGATCGTCGTGTCGCCGGCCAGCACGACCGCACCATCCTGTGGCCCGATCGCGCGCGCCTTCGCTTCGGCGAGGCGCAGCGCATAGGGGCGCGGGAGTTCGCCCTTCAGCGGGGATTCGTCGATATCGGGCGCTTCGACCCGATCCGGCACCGCGCCGATCCGCGCCAGCAGGTCGCGGCGACGGGGCGAGGTCGAGGCAAGGATCAGGCGCATGGCCGTAGCTCCGGTCATGCGGCTGTCGCTTACTTGAAGCGGTAGGTGATGCGACCCTTGGTCAGGTCATAGGGGGTGAGTTCGACGAGGACTTCGTCGCCGACCAGCACGCGGATGCGGTTCTTGCGCATCTTGCCGGCGGTGTGCCCCAGGATTTCGTGGTCATTCTCGAGCCGGACGCGGAACATCGCGTTGGGCAGCAGTTCGACCACCTGGCCGCGCATTTCGAGAAGTTCTTCCTTCGCCAAACAAATACCTCATGAGATTATGGCGCACCGGCAACCGGGCGGGTTCCCATAGGCGCTAAACGATAAAAAGGAAAGCGCGAACGACCGGACCCGTGGCTGGCACGGCCGGTCGACGCTGTTTGGTCTAAATAAGGGGTGGGGTGGGGTGAGGCAAGGGTGCCGCCCGCTCGTCATTCTCGCGCAGGCGAGGACGACGAGCGGCCGTTACGACGGATTATGCTCCTTCAGGAACGCGGTCATCTCGCTCAGGAATTGCAGCCGGTCCTCGCTGCGGGAAAAGAAATGGTCGCCCAGCGGCTGTTCGACATAGCGATAGGGCTTGCCCGCCTTCTTCAGTTCGGCGGCGAGATTGCGCGACTGGGCGACCGGCACGCGCTTGTCGACCTTGCCGTGCATCAGCAGGATCGGGGTCGAAAAATCCCCGGCATGGAAGCGCGGCGAGATCAGCTGGAAATCAGGGGCCTGCGTCTTCAGCCAGTCGCCGATGGTGCGGCCGTTCAGGAACTGGCTGTCGTACCGGCGCAGCGCCGCCAGATCCGACACGCCGGCATAGCTGACCGCACAGCGGTACAGATTCCCGTCGCGCTGGGCCGCGCGCATCGCCGCATAGCCGCCATAGGACGCGCCGACCATGCACACCCGCTTCGGATCGGCGATGCCTTGTTTCGCCAGATGGGTGACCGCATCGTTCAGGTCGTCCTGCATCTTCAGGCCCCATTCGCCCGCGCCCTTCTTGGCAAAGGCGATGCCATAGCCCGACGATCCGCGATAATTGGGCTGGATCACGACATAGCCGATCTCCGCCAGATATTGCGTCCACCAGTCCCAGCCCTCGCTGTCGCGCGCCGACGGGCCGCCATGGGGGAGGACGATCAGCGGCAGGTTCTTTTGCCCCATCCGGTGGCGGGGCATCGTCAGCACCGCTTCGATCGGCGTCCCGTCGCGCGCGGCATAACGGATCGTGCTGACCGGCGAGAGGCGGCGGCTCTGCAATATCGGGCTGTTCCAAGCCAGCCGGTTCATCTTCGCATTGCCGGTGTCCCAGAAATACAGCGCGCCGGGCTGCGACGCGGCGGCGACTTCGATCAGGAAGCGGGTGCGCGTCCGGTTCCACGATATGATCCGGGCGCGGCGGTCGCCGACCGATCCGTCGATCGCCTGCTGCAATTCCTTCAGGTCGTTGTCGAACCAGACCGACCGTCCATGATGGTCGGTGACGGTGGCACCGACCACGTCGTTTTCCTGCGCATTGTCGATGATGCCGTCGACGTCATAACCGTCGAGCGCGTAGAGCTTCTTGCCGAGCTTCAGGTCGGGCAGCGATACTTCGTACAGCGCGGTGAAGCCGCCTTCGTCGTCATAGGCGACGGCGGTGGTGCCATCGGCGCGGAAGGTGAGCGGGATGGTCATCCCGTCCTCGTCCTTGCGCGCGCGCCGGGCGATTGGGCGGAAACTGTCGCGGTTGTTCGCGCGGTACAGCAGCGCCGAGCTGCGCGTGGCATCGTTATATTGATAGGCGGCGCGGACCTGCCCCTCGCCATCGGCGTACCAGGTGCGGACGTTGGGACGCCCCTCCGCCACGCGGCGCGACTTGCCGGTCGATACGTCGATCTCGAACACCGACGGGTTGAAATCGGCTTCGGTTTCGATGCCGGTCTGTTTCGACAACAGGATGCGCGGGGTTCCGTCATGCGCGACCCACAGCACATCGTCGGCGCGCACGCCCGAGCTGTTCCAGTCGAGCCGGCGGGTGGTCTTCAGGTCGGTGCTGATCGCCAGCACGCGGGTGACGTAGATTTCCTGGCCGAAATAATCCTGCTGCGCACCGAGACCGATCACGACCCAGTCGTCATTGACTCAGCGCCACCAGTTGATGTCGGTGTTTTCGGGGGCAGCCATCGTGTGGTTCTGCTTGGTATCGATCAGCGACGTGAGCAGCAGCACCTGCTTTCCGTTCACCGCGCCCTTCGCCATCAACCGCGTGCCGTCGGGCGATAGGCTGGGAGATTCGAGCAGTGGCAGTTCGGCGAAGGTGGTGATCGGGACGGGCGTGGCCGGGTCGACCGCGGCGACGGGCGCCGGGGTCTGTGCCGGCAGGGCGGTGGCAAGCGTCAATCCGATCCATGGCAACAGCCGCATTCTCGTCCCCCGTATGCGCCGGGGGGCGGGGGCCGCGCGATGCCGCCCCCCGGCAGCGCGCGTCCGTCCTGAATCGAAAAGCCCCCGCCGTTCGCCCGCGATGGTAGCGCGGCCACGGCGAGGTGCAATGGCTTATCCCGCGCCCCCGCCGGCAAGCGCGGCGAGCAGCAGCAGGGCGACGATGTTGGTGATCTTGATCATCGGGTTGACCGCAGGGCCGGCGGTGTCCTTGTACGGATCGCCCACCGTGTCGCCGGTAACCGCCGCCTTGTGCGCCTCCGACCCTTTGCCGCCGTGATTGCCGTCCTCGATATATTTCTTGGCATTGTCCCACGCGCCGCCGCCGCTGGTCATCGAAATCGCGACGAACAGGCCAGAGACGATGACGCCGAGCAGCATCGCGCCCAACGCCGCAAAGCCCTGTGCCTGTCCCGCGACCCACTTCACGATGTAATAGACCGCGACGGGGGAGAGGACGGGGAGGAGCGAGGGGATGATCATCTCGCGGATGGCGGCGCGGGTGACGATATCGACGGTGCGGCCATATTGCGGGCGGCTGGTCCCGGCCATGATGCCGGGGTCGGCGGCGAATTGCGCACGGACATCCTCCACCACCGATCCCGCCGCGCGGCCGACGGCGGTCATGCCGAACGCGCCGAACAGATAGGGGAGCAGCGCGCCGAGCAGCAGTCCGACGATGACGTACGGATTGGACAGCGAGAAATCGACGGTCAGGTCGGGGAAGAACAGCTTCAGGTCGGTGGTATAGGCCCCGAACAGCACGAGCGCGGCGAGCGCGGCGGAGCCGATCGCATAGCCCTTCGTCACCGCCTTGGTCGTGTTGCCGACCGCGTCGAGCGCATCGGTGCGGCGGCGGACTTCTTCCGGCAGGTTCGCCATTTCGGCGATGCCGCCGGCATTGTCAGTGACCGGGCCATAGGCATCGAGGGCGACGACCATGCCGGCCAGCGCCAGCAGCGCGGTCGCGGCGAAGGCGACGCCGATGATGCCGGCGAGCTGGTAGGATGCGATCACCGCGACGACGATGACAAGGGTCGGCAGCGCGGTCGATTCGAGGCTGATGGCAAGGCCCTGGATGACGTTGGTGCCGTGGCCGGTGACGCTGGCCTTCGCAATCGACTTGACCGGGCGATAGGCGGTGCCGGTGTAATATTCTGTGATCCACACCAGCGCGGCGGTGACGGCAAGGCCGATCATCATGCACCAGAACAGGTCCATGCCGGTGAAGCTCTGCCCCGCGACCGGTGCCTGTGCGCCGAGCGCCCCATCGACGGTCAGCGTATCGCCGCCCGGATCGAGGAAGCCGGCCCCGCCGATCACCGCGTTCAGGTCGCCGAGCGCCCAGCTTGCCGCGAAATAAATGGCGGGAACGGCGAGCAGCGCGGTGGTCCAGAACCCCTTGTACAGCGCGCCCATGATCGACTGACCCTTGCCGAGCCGGACCATGTAGGTGCCGAGGATCGAGGTGACGATGCACACCCCGCCGACGATCAGCGGCAGCGCCATCAGCCGCAGCAGTTCGGCGGGCGGTGCCTGGACCAGCAGCGCGATCGACACCATGGTCAGGCCGATGGTGACGACATAGGTTTCGAACAGGTCCGCGGCCATGCCGGCGCAGTCGCCCACGTTGTCGCCCACATTGTCGGCGATGACGGCGGGGTTGCGGGGGTCGTCCTCCGGAATGCCCGCCTCGACCTTGCCCACCAGATCGGCGCCGACATCGGCCGCCTTGGTAAAGATGCCGCCGCCCAGCCGCGCGAAGATCGAGATGAGCGACGCGCCGAAGGCCAGCGCGGTCAGCGCTTCGACCACTTCGCGGTCGCCCGGACCATGGCCGGCAATGGCGACGAGGTACCAGAAGATGCCGGCGATCGCGAACAGTCCGAGGCCCGCGACCAGCATGCCGGTGATCGCGCCGGAGCGGAACGCCATGGTAAGGCCCCCCTGCAACGACCCACGCGCAGCCTCCGCCGTGCGGACATTGGCGCGTACCGAAATCTCCATGCCGGCATAGCCCGCTACGCCCGACAGCACCGCGCCGATGACGAAGCCAACCGTCGACAGCGCGCCAAGGGTCGGGAAGAGGATGATGGCGACGATGACGCCGACGATGGCGATGGTGCGGTATTGCCGGCCGAGATACGCCTTGGCCCCTTCCTGGATAGCGGCGGCGATATCCTGCATCCGCGCATCGCCCGCAGGCGCGCGCAGCACCTGCATGGCGGTGAAGATGCCGTAGAGCACGGCCAATACCGCGCACGCCATGGCCAGATAGACGATCGTCATCCGCAAACCCCTCCTGAACGGGGCCGCCCGGCTGTCTCGTCGGGTCGATGCCCTTGAAGTGGGGCAGCTTATGCCGATGGGCGGGGGGCGCAATAGCTAAATCCTCCCCGGCACGGGGAGGGGGACCAGCGAAGCTGGTGGAGGGGGATCTCCTCGCGACGCATCCGTGCCGTATGCCGACACCCCCCTCCACCACCGCTTCGCGGCGGTCCCCCTCCCCGTGCCGGGGAGGATCAGTGCTGGTAGCCGAGGCGATCGGGCACGGGGAGGGGGCGGCCCGCGTCTAGCAGGTCCAGACCTTCTCCTTTTGCAAACCGTCCGATGCGCGTCGCTGCGACTGGAGGCTCGCCGTCGCAGGCGAACAGCAATTCGTAATCGTCGCCCGCCGTCGCGGCGGTCAGGGCGTCGTGGCCGAACGCCTTAAGGTCGTCGGACAGCGGAACGCAGGCAAGGTCGATCTCGACCGCCAACCCGCTGGCCGCCGCCATGCGGCCGGCGTCGATCAGCAGGCCGTCGGACACGTCCATCATCGCGTGGACATGGGGGGCGAGCGCCTGTCCTTCGGCCAGCCGGGGCGTCGGGCGGCGGTACCGGGCGAGCAGCGATGCCGGCCCGGCCGCCCCCTGCGCGATGGCGAGGCCGGCGCCGGCATCGCCGATCGTGCCAGTTATCCACAGGCTATCCCCAGGCCGCGCACCGTCGCGGCAGGGGGCATGGGCGCTGCGGCCGAGCGCGGTCAGCGACAGGATGCGCGGGGTGTGCGGCGGCAACTTCACCGTGTCGCCGCCGAGCAGCGGACAGTCGAACGCGCGCAGCACCGCGTCGAGGCCAGTCAGGAAGGCGCGGTCCCAGTCGTCGTCGCCGATCGGATAGCCGAGCATAACGCCGACCGGCACCGCGCCCTTGGCGGCGAGGTCGGACAGGTTGGTCGCGACCAGCTTCCACGCGACATCGGCAGGCGGGTCGCTGGCAAGGAAATGGACGCCCGCGACGATCATGTCCTTGGTCAGCACGAGGTCGCCGAGATGCGCGGCATCGTCGGTCAGGCCGTGCGCGCCGGGATGGAGCGGCAGGCGGCGCAGCGCGGCGATGAAGTCGGCCTCGGTCACACGCCCGCGATCCACGCGCCATGGGCGTGGGCGGTGGCGAGCATGTGCGGCGCGGGCTGGCCCGGCCAGTGCTGGACGATCAGTTCCTGGCGTTGCAGCACCCGGTCGGGCTCCATCCGGACCCATGCGAGCGGGCGTTCGGGCGTGGCGCGTTCGGCGGCGTCCTGCATCATCGCGGTGATCGCGGCGCGGCGGGCATCGCCCAGATATTGCCAGACGACCGAATGCAGCAGCACGCGGGTGACGCCCGCCGCCTGCGGTTCGGCCAGGCGGGCGCGGAGCCAGTCGACCGCATCGCCCTGCACCAGATCGACCGGCCGCGCGCGCCGCATCGCGGTGGCGGCGGCAAGGCGCGCCTGCCGTTCGGGCTGGTCGGCCCAGACATAGCCGGCAAGGCGGGTGGCGACCGCCGGGTAGGTGGCGTCGAGCGGCTGGATATCGACGCCGCGTACCGACCGGATTTCCAGCGGCACGGCGGGTGGCGGGGCACCACGCCAGTCGGGGCGGATCGTGACCGGGCTGTCGTCCGGCCCGACGCTCACCCCGCCTAGGTCGAAGCGATAGCGGTCGATCAGCAGGTTCAGGCCGGCGCTCGACCCGATCTCGAGCAGCTCGACCGCCGGGCCGTGCGCGGCGGCGACCGCCAGCAGCCCGGTCATCAGCACGCCCGATCGCATCGGTTCGTTGGTCTGCGGCGGGCCGTCGAGCCAGGGCAGCAGCGCGGCGTCGTGTTCGACCAGCACGCGGCGCAGGATGGCCACCGCGTCACCCCGCCCGGCGAACAGCGCGGTCAGTTCGGGATCGCTGCCCTTTCGGGCAAGCGCGTGGAGGCCGCCGACCAGCCGCAGCGGCAGCGCGTCGGGGATCGGCTGCCCCGGCCAGTCGAGCGTGCGCCGCCCGGTGGCGCTTTCCCGCGTCAACGCCTCGGCCAGCGCGGTGCAGACCGCCGCGGTCACGGGCGCATCCATCGCCGCGCAGAACGCCGCCTGCTGGCGAAAGGCATCGCGATTCGTCGGTTCGTCGGCCATGGCCCGTCTGTTGCGCCCGCCGTGCGCCCCAAGTAAAGCCCGGCCTGCCCATGACCGATCCCATCATCATCGCCGTGCCCAAGGGGCGTATCCTCGACGAAGCCATGCCGCTGCTCGCCCGCGCCGGCATCGTGCCCGAAGCGGCGTTTCGCGATCCCGACAGCCGGGCGTTGCGGTTCAGGACCGACCGCGCCGACATCGACCTGATCCGCGTGCGCGCGTTTGACGTCGCGACGTTCGTGGCACATGGCGCGGCGCAGCTGGGCATTGTCGGGTCCGACGTACTGGCCGAGTTCGACTATTCCGAACTGTACGCGCCGGTCGACCTGAAGATCGGGCATTGCCGCATCTCGGTCGCGGAACCCGCCGGCATGGCCGCCACCGACGATCCGCGCGGGTGGAGCCACGTGCGCATCGCCACCAAATATCCGCACACGACCCAGCGCCACTTCGCCGCGCGCGGCGTTCAGGCGGAGTGCGTCAAGCTGAACGGCGCGATGGAGCTGGCCCCGGTGCTGGGCCTTGCCCCGCGCATCGTCGACCTGGTGTCGTCGGGCCGCACGTTGAAGGAGAATGGGCTGGTGGAAGTCGAAACCATTGCCGAAGTGACGTCGCGGCTGGTCGTCAATCGCGCGGCGTTCAAGACGCGGGAACAGGTCGTGCCGCTGGTCGATGCGTTCCGCCGGGCGGTGGCGGCATGATCCGGCTGGACGCCAGCGCGGCCGGGTTCGCCGCCGACTTCGCCGCGCTGGTCGATGCCAGGCGGGAGGCGGACAGCGACGTGGCGCGCGACGTGACTGCGATCCTGCGCGCGGTGCGCGACGATGGCGACGCGGCGGTGCGCGCCTTTACCGAGAAGTTCGACGGCCATGATCCTGATGCGACCGGCTGGCGGATCGAGCGGGCGACGTGCGAGGCGGCGCTGGCGGGCCTCGATCCCGAACTGCGCGCGGCGCTGGAATTGGCGCACGACCGGATCGCGGCGTATCATGCGAAGCAGCGGCCCGAGGATCGCGACACGGTGGACGCCGATGGCGTGCGGCTGGGCGCGCGGTGGAGCGCGGTCGAAGCGGCGGGGGTCTATGTGCCGGGCGGACGCGCGGCATACCCGTCGTCGGTGCTGATGAACGTGGTGCCGGCCAAGGTCGCGGGCGTCGAGCGGATCGTGATGGTCACCCCGACGCCGAAGGGCGAGGTGAACCCGCTGGTCCTCGCTGCCGCCGCGCTGGCTGGGGTGGACGAGGTGTGGCGGATCGGCGGGGCGCAGGCCGTCGCCGCGCTCGCTTATGGCACCGACCGGATCAAGGCGGTCGATGTGGTCACGGGGCCGGGCAATGCGTGGGTCGCAGAGGCCAAGCGCCAGCTGTACGGCGTGGTCGGCATCGACATGGTCGCCGGACCGTCCGAAATCGTGGTGGTCGCCGACGGGCAGAACGACCCGGAATGGATCGCCGCCGACCTGCTGAGCCAGGCCGAGCATGACCCGACCAGCCAGTCGATCCTGTTCACCGACGATGCGGGCTTTGCCGATCGGGTGGCGGCGGCGGTCGATCGGCAGATCGCCGAGCTGGCAACCGGGCAGGTCGCGCGGGCGAGCTGGGATGCGAACGGGGCGATCGTGATCGTGCCGACGCTGGCCGATGCGATGCCGCTGGTCGACCGGCTGGCGCCCGAGCATCTGGAACTGGCGGTCGGCGATCCGGAACCGCTGTTCAAGGCGGTGCGGCATGCCGGGTCGGTGTTCCTGGGACGCTATACGCCGGAAGCGGTCGGCGATTATGTCGCGGGGCCGAACCACGTGCTGCCGACCGGGCGGCGGGCGCGCTTTGCCTCGGGACTGTCGGTGCTGGACTATATGAAGCGCACCAGCTTCCTGGGGCTGGATGCCGCCGCGCTGGCGAAAATCGGGCCGGCGGCGGTGACGCTGGCCGGGGCAGAGGGGCTGCCGGCCCATGCGCGATCGGTGGCGATACGACTGTAATCGTTGGGTTTCAGGTGCCGACTTGCGACGGCCCCGTTTGGCTCTGGGCCCCCGCCTGCGCGGGGGCACGATCGTGTTCTGGCGGGCCAAAGTTCACTAAGTTCACACTCGTGCGCAAGTTGCGCGCGGGGTGGGGCGCGGGCGCGGTGGCGGCGGACGGTTCAAAGGCGGACGGTTCAAAGAGCGTTGGGCCATGCTGGCATGGGCGGCACATGTAGGAAACCGCCCCCTCGACTTCGGGGGCAAGGTGGCGCTATGGGGCGGCGCTTATGACCAGCAAGAATTCCCGTCCGCGCGGTGCCCGTCAGGCGCGCGCCGCTGCCCGGTTGGCCGCCGTCCAGGCGCTGTACCAGCATGAGATGGAAGCGACGCCGATCCCGGCGCTGCTCCATGAATTCCACCAGCACCGGCTGGGCGCGACGATCGAAGACGTCGAATATGCCGAGGCCGACGTCCATTTCTTTGACGATGTGGTCAAGGGCGTCGATGCCCGCCGCGAAGAGATCGACGCGCTGATTTCGACCAAGCTGTCGAGCGGCTGGTCGATCGAGCGGCTGGACAAGCCGATGCGGCAGATTTTGCGCGCCGGGACGTACGAGCTGCTGGCGCGGGCGGATGTGCCGGTGGCGGCGGTCATCAGCGAATATCTGGACGTCGCCGATGCGTTCTACGACCGGCGCGAAAAGGGGTTCGTGAACGGGCTGCTCGATTCGGTCGCGAAGCAGGTTCGGGTCTAAGCCCTTCCCACTCCTATCCCCTCCGTTTGCTTCGAGCGGAGGTTCGAGCTTGTCGAGAACCGTAGTCGAGAAGGGGGTGCCCCAAACAGTGTGTTCTCGACGAACGCTTCTCGACACGCTCGAAGCTGCTCGAACCGAACGGGGTGGGTTGAGGTCGTGTCAGGCCAACCACCCCCGCATCGCCGCATTGACCGCCTCCGGTGCTTCCCACGGCACGAAATGCCCCGCCTCGACCCGCACCACCGTCAGGTCGGGGACATAGGCGTCGAGCCCCGCCAGTTGCACCGGCAGCAGCGCGTGGTCCTGCGTTCCCCATACCACCAGCGTCGGTTGCGTCACCGGCGGGAAGGGGCCGTCGAGCCATGCCGGGCGCGCGGGCGTCTCGTCCATCGCAGGGACGATGATCTGCGACGCGCGGTACCAGTTGAGCATCGCGGTCATCGCGCCGGGATGGCGCCATTCGGCGAGGTACGCCGCCTTGTCCGCGTCGGCGATCGGATGGCTTACAAACTTCGCGAAGCCGGTCGTGAAGAAATGGTCGAGCCCCGCTTCGGTCAGCCCCTGGTCGAGCGTCGTGTCGCGGAAGCGGGTCATGTACTGGCTGGCGGCGCGCTGGGCCGGATCGTCGAACAGCGAGCGTTGGAAGACCAGCGGATGCGGCGCGTTCAGGATGACGAGCCGCTCGATCCGGTCAGGGTGGTTCAGCGCCGCCATCCACGCAATCGCGCCGCCCCAGTCATGGCCGACCAGCGTGAAGCGCCCGATCCCCAGCGCATCGGCCAGCGCGATCAAGTCGGCGACCGGCCGGGCGGGGGCATAGTCCGCGACCGACGGCGGCTTGTCCGACCCGGCAAAGCCACGCTGGTCGGGGGCGACGACATAATGGTCGCGGGCGAATTCGGGCAGCTGGTGCCGCCATGTCCGGTGCGATTCGGGAAAGCCGTGGAGGAAGATCATCGCCGGATCGGCCGGATCGCCCGCCACCGCGACGTCGAGCGATACGCCGGTCGGCAGCGCGATACGGGTAAGATCACTCATGGATAGCTGACCGTCTTGGGCACTTCGGGGATCGGGATGAATTCCTGCGAATCGCCCGGCACCTTGGGGAAGTTGCCCGCTTTCCAGTCCTGCTTCGCCTGGTCGATGCGGTCGCGGCGCGAGGAGACGAAATTCCACCAGACATAGCGCGGTGTCGTGAACGCTTCGCCGCCGCACAGCATCACCCGCGCACCGCCCGAGGAGCGCAGCGTCGCGGCGATGCCGGGCCGCAGGACGTAGAGCGTCATCGGTTCGAGCGCCACGCCGTCCAGCGCGGCGTCGCCATGCGTCAAATAGAGCGCGCGTTCGTCGGCCCCGGCATCGATCGGGATCGCGCCGTTCGCCTCCAGCACGATATCGGCATAGATGGTCGCGGCGTACTGGGTGGTGGGGGCGGAGACGCCCCACAGGTCGCCCATGACGACGCGGGCGGTGGCGCCGCTGGCCGAGACGACCGGCAGCCGGGCAGCTTCGACATGTTCGAACGCCGGGTCCATCTCTTCGCGATCCTCGGGCACCGCCAGCCACGTCTGGATACCCGACAGCAGCGGCCCGCCGGCGCGTTCGTCGGCCGGCGAGCGTTCGGAATGGACGATGCCGTGGCCGGCGGTCATCAGGTTGACCGCGCCCGGCTCGATCCGGGCATGGGTGCCAAGCGAATCGCGATGGTCGATCGCCCCGCCGAATAGATAGGTGACGGTGGCGAGGTTGATGTGCGGGTGCGGGCGCACGTCGATCCCCTGTCCGGGGTCGAGTTCGGCCGGACCCATCTGGTCGAAGAAGATGAATGGGCCGACCATGGTGCGGGTGCGGGTCGGCAGGGTGCGATGGACCTTGAACCCGCCCAGATCGTGGGTGACCGGCTGGATCGTCTGCAGGAAGAAGCGGTCGTTTTCCATCAGTCGGCGTCCAGTTCGGGGTAGTGGCGAAAAATGTCGTCGGTATTGAACGTAATCCGGCGGTCGCTGGCAAGGTAGGCGGCGATGCCGGGCAGCTTCGCCACCTGGTCGTGGATCGCGATCAGGCGGGCGAGGTCGCGCTCCAGCGTCGCCATCCGCCGGGGAAAGGCATAGCGCAAACCCTCGACCAGCTGGAACAGCGAGGTGTCGACATAGGTCCAGCGATGGTCGATCGCCCAAGGGCCGCTATGTTCGCCGATCAGCCCGTCGAAATAGCGCAGATATTTGGGCAGGCGTTCGCTCAGGAACTGTTGTGCCGCGCGCGCCGCTTCCGGGCGCTGTTCGGCATAATAGGCGCCGGTTGCGACCGGATGGTGGACGGCGTGCACCTCGCTCACCAGGTCGGCGATGGTCAGCTGCCACTGGTTCGCCCATTGCCGGTCGCGGATGCTGGAGAGAGCGAGGCCGTGGCGTTCGCCCAGATGCTGCAGGATGTTGGCGACCTGCGCGATGCGAATGCCGTCGAGGTCGAGAAAGGGCGGGGCGAGGGGGGCGCGGGGACTGCGCTGCAACTGGTGCTGCATGGCCGCCACCCCGTCCTGCCGGGCGCGGTCGCGATAGTCGATGCCCGCCGCTTCCATCGGCAGGCGGACGAATTCGCCGCGCCCCTGAATCGTCGGCCAATACCACAGGTCGTAGGTCAATCAGCCTCTCCGGGTGCACGGGCGCGGATCGCCAGCGCGTGAATGCGGGTCGCAAGCAGATCGGCGAGCGCATGGTTCACCAGTCGCTGCCGCGCGACGCGCGACTGGCCGGTGAAGGCGTCGGCGACGATCGCTACCGAGAAATGGGTTTCGCCGGTGCCATCGTCGCCCATATGGCCGGCGTGATGATGGCTGTCGTTGGTCACGGTCAGCCGTGCCGGGGACAGGGCATCCTGCAGGCGGGCGGCGATCAGGTCGGCGAGGGGCATGGTGGCGGTGTCGGTCATCCGACCTATATAACGCGTTTTGCCAAAGGGAGTCGCGGGCTGCGCGAGAGATTATCCAAGGATCGTCCCAATGCCCGGTTTCATGGGCGGATGGAGGCGAATGGCCGCCCCTGTGAAGTGCCGGGCTGTCCGGAATCGGGCGAATTCCGTGCGCCGCCGCTGGAGGGTGCGCCGCAGGGGGGCGACCGGCCGAGCGCCTACCGCTGGTTCTGCCTCGACCATATCCGCGCGTTCAACGCCGGGTATAACTACTTCGCAGGCATGACGGCGGAGGAAATCTACGATGCCCAGCGGCCCTATGCCGGGTGGGAGCGCGAGACGCGCGCCTTTGCACGGGCGGGGACCGATCCGGGGCCGGCCTGGGCCGACTTCGCCGATCCGCTGGACGCGATCGGGGCGAAGTTCCGCACGGCACGCGAGGCACGGGCCGAGCGGCAGGACGGGCGGCCACTCAGCCCGGCGGACCGGTCGGCGCTGAAGGTCATGGGGCTGGCGGTCGATGTCGACCGGACGGGCTTGCGTAAACGCTATTCGGAGCTGGTACGGCTGTACCATCCGGATCGCAATGGCGGGGATCGCAGCCATGAGGCGGCGTTGCAGAAGGTGATAGCGGCGTATCAGCAGCTGAAGGGCGCGGCGGCGTTTGCGTGAGGAAGCATCTGCTTGAGGGGACCCCAGCCGTTCGTCCTGAGTAGCCATTGAGCTTGTCGAAAGGGCGTATCGAAGGACTACCACCGGTGCTTCGATACGGGTCTTCGACTTCGCTCAGCCCCTACTCAGCACGAACGGACGGGGATGAAGTCAGCTCAATCCAGCCCCAGCGCCACCGCCTCCAGCTGCTGCGCGACCATCGCCCAGCCGCCTTCAAATCCCATTTCGGCGTGCATCTTCGCCGTTTCTTCGTCCCAGTGGCGCGCGGCGGCGCGGTAGAGCGTCGCGCCGTCGCCGTCCGCATCGAAGGTGAAGACACCGACAAAGGCCAGCCGCTGCGGCTGCGGTATCCAGCCAGGCGCGAAGGCGTTGGTGAACACGATCCGCTGGCGGTCCGCCACATCGAGGATCACGCCCTCGCCGGTCATCGCTTCGCCGCCGGGGCCGCGCATCGTGGTGGCGAAGCGGCCGCCGGGCACCAGGTCGAGGCCGAGCAACTCGGTCGTCCACGGACGCGGCGCCCACCATTTCGGCAGATGCTCGGTCCACGCGCGCCACACCGTGTCGACGGGGGCGGGAATGCGCCGTTCGACGGCGATTTCGTGTTCGGGGGTCATGCGCGCGCTCCTGTCAGGCCGAAACGGGCACCCATAGGATCGACGGCGACGACCGAAAAGCTGCCGCCGGGGATTTGGTCGGGCCCCTGCAGCACCTGACCGCCCCCGTCCACGATCCGCGTGGCGGCGGCGTCGATATCGGCGACATGGGTATAGAATTGCCAACCGGCTTCCCCGCCCGGCACCATGCCCATCGCCGCGCCGATGGCGACATCGCCGCTCAGCAGGAACTTGTAGTCGCCCCATGCCCCCATCGGCATCGATCCTTCCTGTCGCCAGCCGAACCGATCGACGTAGAAGGCGATGGCGGCATCGGGGTCGGCGGCGGTCAGCTGGTTCCAGACGAAATGGCCGGGTGTGGCTTGATCGGCGGCCTGGAAGACGGTGCTGGTCTCTGCGCTCTCGCTGCGCATGATGTAGAGTGCGGCGTGCTGCGGATCGGTCAGCATCGCCATGCGGCCGATGCCGGGCATGGTCGTCGGCGGCATATGCTGCGTGCCGCCCGCCGCGATATAATCGGCGGCGGTCGCATCGACGTCATCGACCGCGACATAGCCGAGCCAGGTCGGCGCCGGCATTCCCTCCGGCATCGCCATCAGCCCGCCGACCATCGCCCCGTCGGGGGCGACGAATAGGCGATAGTCCATGCCCGGCATGCCCGAATCCTGCACGGTCCAGCCGATGACGTCGCCGTAAAAGGCCGCCGCCGCGTCGAGGTCGCGGGTCAGCAGTTCGTACCAGATGAAATCGCCCTGCCGGTTCATGCCTCTGCTCCGAAGCGGCGGTCGAAGATCGGCACGAACCCGCCATAGACCATGCGCCTGCCGTCGAAGGGCATGGCGCGGTCGGCCATGCGCGGATCGGCCATCACCGCCTGCCACCCGGCGTCGCGGGCGTCCTTCGACGGCCATTCGATCCACGAATAGCAGGCGACCTCGCCGTCGCGCAGATTAACCGCCCGCGCGTAATCGGTGTGGGTGCCGGCGGGCACGTCGTCGCCCCACCCCTCCACGACGCGCAGCGCGCCATGGTCACGAAAGATGGTGGCGCTGTCGGCGGCGAAGGCGAGATAGGCGTCGCGGTCGGCAGCGGCGACCGGGGTTAGGCAGCCATCGACATAGCCCGGCGTCTCGTCGTCGCCGGCGACCATCGCGCCGTCGAACCCGCCATAGATCAGCCGCTTGCCATCGAACGGCATGCCGAGATCGGCCATGCGCGGATCGGCCATCATCGCCGCACCCACCGCGTCGCGGGTCGCCCGGTCGGGATATTCGATCCAGCTGAACAACACATCCTCGTCGTCCGCCAGCGCGACCGATCGCGCGAAGTCGGTATGCTCACCGACCGGCACGTCGTCGCCCCGGCATTCGACCATCCGCGTCGCGCCCAGATCGGCAAAGATCGCTGCCGCTTTTGCGACATGCGCTTCATAGGCGGCGCGGTTGCCCCGTGGCACCGGGGTCACGAACCCATCGATATAGGTCATGCCGCATCTCCCGCATGCGCCGCCTGCATCGCGGCCATGTCCATGGTGAACGGGCCCCAGCCATGACCGTCGAGATCCTCGAACGCGCGGCTGTACATATACCCTTCGTCTTGCGGGTCGTGCAGTTCGCGCCCGCCCGCCGCCAGTGCGGCATCGGTGATGGCATCGACGCCGGCCCGGTCGTCGAACGACAGCGCCAGCAGTACGCCGCTCTCGGTCTTCGCATCGATGATCCGCTTGGGCGTGAAGGTCGCGTAGAAATCGCGGTCGAGCAGCATGACGTGGATCGTGTCGGACCAGTTCATCGCCGACGCCCGCTCGTTCGAGAATGTCTCGTTCTTGTCGAAACCGAGCGCGGTGTAGAATGCGGTCGCCGCCGCCACGTCGGCGACCGCCAGGTTCACGAAAATCATTCTCGGCATAGCGCCCTCTCCCCGGTTCCCGTGCGAATCACTGTTTGTATTGGATGCGCGTCGGGGTTAGAAAAAGCAACGATGGAGTTAGAAAAAGTAACTAAACTGGAAAAGCGGCGCTACGACGATGCCTGTGGCGCGGCGCTGGGCATGGAATATGTCGGCGAACGCTGGGCGCTGCTGCTGATCCGCGAGCTGTTGCTGGGGCCGCGCCGGTTCGGCGAATTGCGCGGCGGATTGCCGGGGATCAGTGCGAACGTCCTGACGCAGCGGCTGACCGGGCTGGAGGCGGCGGGGATCGTCGAGCGCCACCGCCTGCCGCCGCCCGCCAATGCGCAGGTCTATGCGCTGACCCGCTGGGGCCATGAGGCGGAGCCGGTGGTGCTCGCGCTGGCGAAATGGGCGCTCCGGGCGCCGACGCACGACCCGACGCTGCCGTTTTCGGCGGTGTCGCTGATGCTGTCGCTCAAGATGCTGCTGGTGCCCGAGCGGGCAGGGGAGGCGCACGCCCGAGTCGCGTTCCGGCTGGGCGACGACCCTTATGTCGCGACATTGGCGGCGGGGACGCTGGCGGTGGTGCGCGGGGAGGCGGCGGACGTCGACGCCACCTTGTCCGGGGCGCCGCGGGCGTTCCTGCCGGTAATCTTCGGGCGCAAGCCATTGGGCATCGCACTGGACGAAGGGGCAATCGCGCTGACCGGGAACCGTGCCATCGCCGAACGGTTCGTCACGCTGTTCCAACTGCCGCGCAAGGTTGAGTAGGCGGCCCGCTTCGTCCTAAAGACCGCCGCGGCGCATTGCTTCGCGCCCACGCGAAAGGCCCGCATGACCACCGATACCCTGCCCCAGCCGTCCGAGACCACGATCCTGAGCGCACCCGACCGGATGGTGAAGGTGCGGGACATGTTCGGCATCGACAGCGACCTGGAAGTCCCCGCCTTCTCGGTCGCCGACGAACGCGTGCCCGATGCCGATCCGGCCTATGTGTTCGATCCGGACACGACGCTGGCAATCCTGGCGGGCTTTGCCCACAACCGGCGGGTGATGGTGCAGGGCTATCACGGCACCGGCAAGTCGACCCATATCGAACAGGTCGCGGCGCGCCTCAACTGGCCGTGCATCCGCATCAACCTCGACGCGCATATCAGCCGGATCGACCTGATCGGGCGCGACGCGATCGTGCTGAAGGACGGGCAGCAGGTCACCGAGTTCCGCGAAGGGCTGTTGCCGTGGGCGTTGCAGACGCCGACCGCGCTGGTGTTCGACGAATATGACGCCGGTCGCCCCGACGTGATGTTCGTGATCCAGCGCGTGCTGGAAACCGAGGGTAAACTGACCCTGCTCGACCAGAATCGCGTGATCCGGCCGAACCCCTATTTCCGGCTGTTCGCGACCGCCAATACCGTGGGTCTGGGCGATACGAGCGGGCTGTATCACGGTACGCAGCAGATCAACCAGGGGCAGATGGACCGCTGGAACATCGTCGTCACGCTGAACTACCTGCCCGCCGCGACCGAGGCGCGGATCGTGCTCGCCAAGTCGGGCGAATATGACAAGGTGGGCGGCAAGGAAGCGGTCGAGAAGATGGTGCGCGTCGCCGACATGACCCGCCGCGGGTTCGTCAACGGCGACATCTCGACGGTTATGTCGCCCCGCACCGTCATCACCTGGGCACAGAATGCGCTGATCTTTGGCGATGTCGGCTTTGCGTTCCGCCTGTCGTTCCTGAACAAGTGCGACGAGGCCGAGCGCGCGCTGGTCGCGGAATATTACCAGCGGGTGTTCGGTAAGGATTTGCCGGAGAGCGTGGTCGGTAAGGCGTAACGCCGGCGGCGCAACAACGCCGTATCCCCGCGCAGGCGGGGATCCAGGGCCGAGCCGGCCGACGATAGCGTATGCCGCCCTGGATCCCCGCCTGCGCGGGGATACGGTGTGTGCGTGGAGGGCACGCGCCATACCGGACCAAGCCTTCGCCCCACCGCGACTCACATTGACTCCCCTGTCAGCAAGCCCCATCCCCCTTCCATGGCTCACCAGCATCCGCTCGCCGTCGTGCCCGGCGACATCGACCATATGGGGCACGTCAACAATGCGGTGTACCTGTCATGGGTGCAGGACGCGGTCGTTGCCTATTGGGAGCGGGTGGCCCCGGCCGATGCGGTCGCCAAGCACCTGTGGGTCGCGCTGAAGCACGAGATCACGTATCGCCGGCCCGCCTTCCTCGACGATCCGATCGTCGCGACGGTCGTGGCGGAACGGGTGGAGGGTGTGCGCGCCTATTTCTCGACGCTCATCAAGCGGGGCGAAGAGGTGCTGGCCGAAGTGCAGAGCACCTGGTGTTCGCTGGATGCAATCACGAAGCGGCCTGCGCGGCTGGCACGCGACGTGGTGCATCGCTTCCTGCCCGAATAACGATTTCGTTTTCTGCAATTGCGCTGAAAACCTGCGCAGTTGCGATATTGCGCTGCACAACGCACTTCTCCGGTCAACGAACGACGCCCGAGCGTCGAACCTCAACCGACCGGAGACAGACCCATGCGCAGCCTTGCCGCCGCCGCCGCCTTTCGCGTTGCCCTTGTCGTTGCGGGCATGCTGATCCCGACCCTCGCCTCGGCCAACGAGATTGAGCGTGACGGGTACAAGTTCGATTACAACCGCACCGTTACCGACAAGGGTGACACCGTGCTGTCGGGCACCGTCAAGTCGACCGGGGAGCCGTTCCGCCTGGTCGTGCGCGACCGCACCGTGACCGGTGACGTCGGTGGCCGCTCGGTACGCTTCCGCATCGCCAAGCCGCTGCCGAGCGCGGCGCTGGTCGCGGCGCGCTAAACGCGATCCGCCTTTTGGTCGCAACGCCCGTCCCCTGCCAAGGGGGCGGGCGTTTTGCGTTGTGGGTTGGGAAGCCGGGGATAGAGGAGTGCCGAAGCTCCGCCTCCTAGTTCGCTGCCATCCCGGCATAGTCGATCCGCCAAAGCTTCAACGGCGACCCCTTGGGCAGCGGCACCGGCGTCAGCCAGCCCGGCACCTTGCCATGCGCCAGCTGGTCGTAGAATCCGCCGGGCGATCGTGCGCGATAGACCGTCGTTTCCGCCATGTTGGGGCAGGTCAGCAGATAAGTCGCGCCGTGCCGACGGGCGATAGTGCGGAAATTCTCCGGATCGCCCTGAAACGCGTGATGCACGTCGAGGATCGCGTCGCCGTTGCGGTGGTACGGGCCGGTGATGCCGTCATGGTGCGTGGCGACGATCAGGCGGGGGCCGAGGTCGACATGGGTGAACATCACCGCCGCCGGAATGCGGTTCAGCGCCTGTAGCGCGGGCAGGCTGGCGCAGCGGGCACCGGCGCGCAGCACCTGCTTCGTCCGGGCGTCCTGCGGCTTGATGCGGACATGGGCGGCAAGGCCGCGGTCGGGCAGCTTCGACAAGAGCTTGCCGACCTGATCGACAGCAAGGTTGCCGAGCAGGAGCAGCGAGACCAGCCCCGCCGTGCCCAGCACCCGCACCGCAGCATTCTTGCGCGACAGGAGCCACGGGATGACGACCCAGGCGAGCGCGACCGTGCCGGGAATCGCCAGCAGCTGTGCGGCGGGACCCGAACGGATTTGCCAGAACAGCATCGCCACCGCGAACGCGGTGAACAGCGTCGTCACCGCCCAGCCGACGAAATTCGCCGACCGGCGCGCGCGCCATGTCGCGAAGATCGCCCCGATCAGGCCGATGATCGGGCCGGTCACGATCAGCAGGATCGTGCGGCCAGGCATGGTGTAGAGCGGTTTCGCCTCGCGCACATTGTTCAGCCAGGTGCGCGCCAGTTCCTCCGACACGCCTTCGGGCCGGCCGAGGCATTGCGGGAACAACGTCGCGAACGCCGCCGCCAGCACGCCGCCGGCGATCAGCGTCAGGACCAGCCGCACGCCCCAAGCCCTGGGGCTGATCCACGCCAGCAGCACCAGGAATGCGCCGCCCGCGACCACCGCCGACAGCCATACCGGGGTCAGCGCGTCGCAGCGCATGGCGTAATTGGCATTGGAGGCAAAGGCGACGAAGCCGATCGCGCTCGTGCCCGCAAGCGTCGCGCCATAGACGGTCAGCCGCCGCGCCTCCGCCCGGTCCCAGACCCAGCGTAAGGCGACGATGCCGCCGGCCATCGCGCAATAGGGGAGCAGTTCGAGGCCGATGGTGAGCGACAGCGCCGACGACAGCCCGACGACCCAACCGCCGCGCGCCTGTTTGGGGTCGGCGAGGCCGGCGACGGTCCAGGCGAGGCAGGCGAGCTGCCACCCGTGATGGTCGATGCGTTCGGGCATGAACATCAGCAGCGTCGACGAACATCCGAGCAGGAACAGCACCGCGAGCGGCCACGCGACCGGCGCGACCAGCCGCCGCGCCGTTACCGCCAGCGCCGCCATCGCAACCCCCATCGGCAGCAGCGGGGCGATGCCGACCGCCAGCTTCTCGGCCCAGACCGGGCCGGCAAACGGCTTGAACAGCAGGATCAGCCCGGCGATCGGCAGGTCGACCAGCCGCGACCAATGGATGTCGAGGCCGCCGGGCGGGTTCAGCCGGTACTGTCGCAGGTCGTACCAGCCCTGGCCGCCCATCCACGCCCGCACCTGCATCAACCGCATATTGTCGTCGGTGTCGGACAGGGCCAGCCAGTGGACCGCATTCCAGCGTTGCCACAGGAACCAGGCGGCGATCGCCATCCACGCCAGCAATAGCCAGCGCCGCCAGTGACGGTCGAGTTCGTTGCGGCGCGCGGGCGTGTCGGTCAAAATCGCTTTCCCCAAGCCGCCACGCATTCTACGGCGGCTGTCCTGCCATGGTGGCAACACGCGCGCTGTATCGGATGGCGCGCAAAGGACAAGGGTGGCACGCGGGTGATCGCGCGGATCGAACGGTTGATGGCGGACGGGGTGCTGGGGCAGTTGATCCGCTTCGGCATCGTCGGCGGGCTATCGACGGTGATTTATTCGGCGGTATATCTGCCGCTGGTCTATTATGTCCTGCCCGCCGGCTATGCCTTTGTCGCGGTCATTCCCGCGTTCGTCGTTGCCGCCGCCTTTGGCTGGGTGGCGCATGG
Organism: Sphingomonas sp. Leaf9; assembly: GCF_001421355.1. Lineage (GTDB taxonomy): Bacteria > Pseudomonadota > Alphaproteobacteria > Sphingomonadales > Sphingomonadaceae > Sphingomonas. Next base: position 63,811 of record NZ_LMKC01000002.1, read on the forward strand.
CCGCTGGAGCTTTCAGGGGCACGGCACGCGCACCGGGGGTGCTGAACAGCCGATCAAGTTCCTGGTGGTGCAGGGGTTCGGCATGGTGCTGAACGGCCTCTTCACCTACGGCATGGTCGATCTGGCCGGGCTGGCCGACTGGACGCCGCTGATCCCCGCCGTGCTGGTGACGCCGTTCGCCACCTTCGCGCTCAATCGTTCATGGGTATTCAGATAAGATGGACCGCATCGTTTACGACCGCATGGCGGCACACGACTCGACGCATTGGTGGTATCGTGCCCGCCGCGAGATCCTGGCCGATTATGTCGAGCGCTATGCCGGATTGAAGCCCGGCGCGCGCATCCTCGAGATCGGCTGCGGCACCGGGCACAACCTGCCGATGCTGGGTGCGTTCGGCGAAGTCGACGCGATCGAGATCGATCCGGCGGCGCGGGAGATCGCCAGCGAACGGCTGGGCAAGCCGGTCGGTACCGCCCCGCTGCCGACGCTGGCCGGGGTGACTGGCCAGTATGACATGATCGCGGTGCTGGATGTGGTCGAGCATATCGAGGACGATGTGGCGACGTTCCGCGGCATGGCCGACCGTCTGGCGCCGGGTGGCAAGATTCTGGTCACGGTTCCGGCGCACCAGTGGATGTGGAGCGCGCACGACGTCGTGAACCACCACCACCGCCGCTATTCGAAGGCGACGCTGGCCAAGGCGATTGCGGACGCGGGCCTGAAACATAACGGCCTGCGCTATTTCAATTCGCTGCTGTTTCCCGCCGCCGTCGCGGCCCGGGTCGCGGGCAAGATTCGTGGCAAGGACGACAGCGACGATTCGCCCCCGCCCAAGCCGCTCAACACCGCGTTCGAGGCGATCTTCCGGCTGGAACGGCATCTGCTGGGCCGTATCCCGATGCCGCCGGGGCTGTCGATCGTGACGCTGGTGACGAAGTAGACTTTGGGGCTCCAGCGCGTCGATAACCGTCACCGGACTTGATACGGTGTGGCATTTCGTCGGCGGTTGCTGGAGCATGATGATATGAAGCCTGCCCGTTCGTGCTGAGTGAAGTCGAAGACCCGTATCGAAGTACCCGCCCCAAACGGTCCTTTGATCCCCTTCGACAAGCTCAGTGGCTACTCAGGACGAACGAGTCAGTCGCCAAGAAGTCGGTACCCTGGGTCACGCCCGGAGTGGCGGGTAAAGGACCAGCTCCGCCGACGCCGCAGGGCAAGATCAGTGGCATGGGCGCGCTACCCCCGCCTGAACCACTTCCACTTCGGCCCCGCCGATTGCAGCACGCCGCGCCGGAACAGCCGTGCGCCGACGCTGATGGTGATCGCGACCCACAGCAGCTGCCACGCGAGCGCCGCGACGTGCGGCCAGATCGCGGCGCTGGTCGCGGCGCGGCCCGCCATGGCGAAGGGGGAGCTGAACGGAAACAGTTCGGCGGCGGTCGCGATCCAGCTGTCGGGGCGGCCGATCGCGGCCAGCGCGAAACCGAACATCGCCATCTGGAAAATGGTGATCGGCAGCGACAGCATCTGGATTTCGCGCGGGGTCGATGCCTGTGCGCCGACGGTCAGGAATACCGACCCCAGCAGCATATAGGCCAAAGTGAAATACAGGATGTAGAGCAGCGCGAACCCCGGAAAGCCGATCGCGGGGGCGATGCCCGACAGCCCTTGGGCAAGATCGGGCGGAAGCAGCGCGCCGACATTGACCCCGACCGCCACCCAGAAGGCGAGGAACAGGATCGCTACGCCGAACATGCCGATCAGCTTGCCGAGGAACACCGATTCCAGCGGCACGGCGGCGGCCAGCACCTCGATCACCTTGTTCGAGCGTTCTTCCGCCATGGTGCCGACCGCCTGTCCCGCCAGCATCAGCGTGACGACGAACAGCGTGACGACGGCAAAGGTGCCCGCCGCGCTCTTTTCGCCCAGCGACGTGCTGTCGCGCGCGACGCGGGTGAAGGTCGGGCGCGACAGCGGCGCACCGCCCAGCCCCGTGCGCCGGTCGCGCTGCGCCTGTTCGGCCAGCACCGCCAGATATTTGACGGTGGTCGAGGCGGGGTTGGCATGGATCAGTTGCGGCCGGTCGAGCGGGCCGTAGAGGACCGAGGGCACGTCGATATCAGGGTTCGACAGCAACGCGCGCGCCTGTGCGGCGGGATCGGCGGCAGGCGCGATGGTGGCGAGCGGCGGCAGGCCGCGATCGGTCGCGACGGCGGGCCGGACCCGCGCATCGGCGGCCAGCAGCCGCGCGGCATCGTCGAGCGTGGCGATGGCGTAGATCTTTTCCTTGCCCTCCGCGCCCTGACCCACGGTCATCGCGCCCAGGCTGCCCATCAGGCCGAAGCCGATGAAGAGCAGCGGGGCGAGCAGGAACAGCAGGAACATCGGCGTCATCACCGTCGCGGTGAAATCGCGCCGGGCGATGGTCAGCGTCTGGCGGATCAGCTTGGCAGGCGCGCTCATGCCGCATCCTCCCGCGCGGCGTCGCCGACGATGCGGACGAAGGCGTCGTGCAGCCCCGGCCGCTCGATCGACAGCCCAGAAATACCATAGCCCGCGTCGATCAACCGCACCAGCGTCCCCTCTATCCCGTCGGCGGGCAGCGTGAAGCGCCAGCCGCCGCGATCCTCCTGCGCATCGGCGGGCAGCAGGCCTGCGATGCCGGGGGCGGGGTGGTGCGGCACATAGTGCGCCTTCATCGGCAGCAGCGCGCGGGCATCGTCCACCGTCCCTTCGAACCGGCGACGGCCGCCTGCGATGACGCACAGCCGGTCGCACAGCCGTTCGGCATGGGCCATGACGTGCGTCGAAAACAGGATGGTCGCCCCCCGGTCGCGCTCGGCTCGGATCAGCGCCTCCAGCCGTTCCTGGTTGACCGGATCGAGGCCGGAAAAGGGTTCGTCGAGGACGAGGAAATCGGGCTGGTGGACGACGCTGCCCAGCAGCTGGACGAACTGTGCCATGCCCTTGGACAGCTTGCGGATTTTGGAATCGATCGCGTGGCCCAGGCCCGCCTGTTCGAGCATCGCCGCCGCCCGCTTGCGCCCGACCGACCAGTCGAGGCCGCGCAGCGCGCCCATGAAGGCGATCGCCTCGCGCGCCTTCATGCCGGGATACAGGCCGCGTTCCTCGGGCAGGTAGCCGACGCGATCCGATGCGTTGCGCGGGGACGCGTGGCCGAGCAGCGAGCGACTACCTTCATCGGGTTCGATGATGCTGAGCAGCATGCGCAGTGTCGTCGTCTTGCCCGCGCCGTTGGGGCCGAGCACGCCGTACACCGCGCCGGTCGGCACCGACAGGTCGATGCCGTCGACCACCCTCCGGTCGCCGAACCGCTTGACCAGCCCGGTCGCATGCAGGGCAAGGCCGTTTCCGGCCGAATGATCGTTACGCAACGCTTGGATCCCCTCAACGACGCTCTTTAGCGTGCGCATGGAAAAGCGTAGCGGGGGGAAGTGATCCAAGACAAGGCCATCCCGACCGATATCGTCGCGCGGATACGTACGCAGGCGGCCGAATGCGGCTTCGTTGCGTGCGGTATCGCCCGCGCCGATGCCGCGCCGCGCACCGCCGCGCGGCTGCGCGAATGGCTGGACGAGGGGCGGCACGGGTCGATGATCTGGATGGAGGAGCGCGCCGAGCAGCGCGGGTCGCCCGCCGGATTGTGGAGCGAGGTGCGTTCCGTCATCGCGCTCGGCATGAGTTATGCGCCCGCCGCCGATCCGCTGGCGCTGGCGGGGGTGGGCGACCGGGGGCGCATCTCGGTCTATGCGCAGGGTGGCGATTATCATGACGTGGTCAAGAAGGCGCTGAAACGGCTGGGCCGCTGGTTGGCACAGGAATCGGGCTGCGACCTGAAGGTATTCGTCGACACCGCGCCGGTAATGGAAAAGCCGCTGGCAGAAGCCGCGGGGCTGGGGTGGCAGGGCAAGCATACCAATCTGGTCAGCCGGGATCATGGCAGCTGGCTGTTCCTCGGCGCGATCTACACCACGCTGGACCTCGCGCCCGACCGGGCCGGGCGGGATACGTGCGGGTCGTGCGATGCGTGCCAGCGGGCGTGCCCGACGGATGCGTTTCCGGCACCCTATCGACTGGATGCGCGGCGCTGCATCTCCTACCTGACGATCGAACATGCAGGACCCATCCCGCACGACCTGCGCGAAGGGATCGGCAACCGCATCTATGGCTGCGACGATTGCCTGGCGGTGTGTCCGTGGAACAAGTTTGCAGCAACAGCGGCGGCGAACCGGGCGTTTGCGGCACGGGCGGAACTGGCCGCGCCGCGCCTGGTCGACCTGATCGCGCTGGACGATGCCGCGTTCCGTGAGGTGTTCCGCGGATCGCCGATCAAGCGGATCGGACGCAACCGCATGGTCCGCAACGCGCTGATCGCGGCGGGAAACAGCGGCGATGCGGCGCTGGTGGCGCCGGTGCGTGCGGCGTGCGGCGATGCCGACCCGGTGGTGGCGGAGGCGGCGGCGTGGGCGCTGGCGAAGCTGGGGGACGTGCCGGGCTGACGCAGGATCGGCGGGTCGGGCGTCACGCCCCGCTTTGCCGGCGGACGGCGGCAAGGTCGCCATCGGGGCGGCCCTGCACATGCGCCCAGTCGCGGAATTTCCAGTCGCCGCCCCACACCAGCCCCTCGGCCTTCGCCACCCTGCCCAGCGCGCGGAAGAACATATGGGCGTCGGGTTCGCGCCAATACCAGCGTTCGTCGACCAGGTCGGCGGCCCAGGCGGCGGGCAGGCCGTCGGGGGTCTGGGCATTGTGGAAGCTGAAGCGAACCTTGCTGGAGCCGGCGCGGAACAGGCGGTCCTGCACCGCGACCGATCGCCAGCCATAGACGATCATCGGGCGAAAGCGTTCGGCGCGCAGCCGGGCGATGACCGCGACAACGCGCGGGCGGAAGCGGGGATGGAGGCTGGCGAGCTTGCGCTCCTGCGGCCAGTTGCTGCTGTCGCCGTCCCAGCGCGCCGGGGCCGCGCGCAGCCGGGCGAGCGTCGCGCCACCGGGATCGATCCTGCCGTCGGGTGCGATGCCGAAGCGGTCCTGCGCCACGCGGATGGCCGCGATCAGGCGGGGGCCGGCGATGCCGTCGATCCCGCCCGGCTCGATCCCGCCGCGCAGCAACAGCCACTGCACCATGCGCACATCGTCCGCCCGGTTCGCGCCGCCTTCACCGACCGTCGCCTCGATCATCGCCCGTTCCTCGTTCCATTGCTGGGGGCGGGGACGCTGGCGGTCGAAATCCTACATTGCAAGCCGGGGATCAGCGGGGCCGGGCGCGCGCTGCCGCGACCTGTTCGCGCAGCGCCCGGACGCGCCGGTCGATCGCGGCGGTGTCGGCAAAGGCGGGACCGCCGCCGCGTGCCTGCCGCGCGAGGCGTTCGACCATCACGCTTTCCGCATAGAGCGCGCGCGCTTCCGACCGGCTGAGATCGCCGCGCCGCCGCCCGTCGCGGATCGCGCGGTTGACGTCGCCGACGCCACTGTCGAACGCAGGGGCTCGCGGGGCGGGCATTTCGCGCACGGCGCTGCGACCCCCGTCCCAGATTTGCGCGGCGGCGGGTGCGCTCAGCAACAGCGGCAGGATCAGCAGGATCGCACGCATCGACGTTTCTCCTCGGGCGGATGGTTGATCCTATCGGGTGACGCGGAAACACGCCATCCGGCTTTTCCTGTCGCGCGGCTTGGGGTAACGCCACGCCCCATGATCCGTCCCGCGCTGTCCATCGTCGTCCCTTGCTATAACGAGGCCGCGTGCCTCGACGTGCTGCACGCCCGCATTTCGGCGGCGGCGCACGCGGTGGTGGGTGACGATCACGAAATCGTGCTGGTGAACGACGGGTCGCGCGACCAGAGCTGGGCCGTCATGGAGCGGCTGGCGGCGGCCGATCCCCGGCTGGTCGCGATCAACCTGTCGCGCAACCACGGGCATCAGCTGGCACTGACCGCGGGCCTCGACCTGTGTGCGGGCGAACGCATCCTCATCATCGACGCCGACCTGCAGGACCCGCCCGAATTGCTGGCCGACATGATCGCGACGATGGAGTCGGAGGGCGCCGATGTCGTATATGCAGTGCGGCGCAAGCGCGAGGGCGAGACGTTTTTCAAGAAGCTGACCGCCGCTGCCTTCTACCGCGTGCTCGACCGGGTGACCGATACGCCGATCCCGCTCGACACCGGCGATTTCCGGTTGATGAGCCGGCGGGCGCTCGATGCGTTCCTCTCGCTGCCCGAACAGGCGCGCTTCATTCGCGGCATGGTGGCGTGGGTCGGGTTCCGGCAGGTGCCGTTCCCCTATGACCGCGACGAGCGGCTGGCGGGCGAGAGCAAATATCCGCTGGGCAAGATGATCCGCTTTGCCCTCGACGCGGTGACCGGCTTTTCCACTGCGCCGCTGCGCCTCGCCAGCCATATGGGGCTGGTGCTGACCGGTCTGTCGCTGTTGCTGTTCGCCTATATCGCGATCGGGTGGATTTCGGGCAGCGCGGTGCAGGGGTGGACGTCGACGATGCTGGTCGTCGTATTCCTGGGCGCGGTGCAGATGTTCGTGCTGGGCATGATCGGCGAATATCTGGGTCGCCTGTATGTCGAATCGAAGCGGCGGCCGCTGTATCTGGTCGCCGACGTCGCCGGGCCGGTGAAGGGGCGGGCCAGTTTGGGCTATCGTGCGGGGGATCGGGGTGAGGTCACCGTGTCGCCGGTCTTGCCCGACATCGCCGATCAGGGGTGACGGTCCCGCTTTGACCTTCGTCACGCCTGCCTTCGCGGTAGGGGCGAAGCGGGTATCAGGGTTGGACCGGACGGACGTTGCCCGCCTCGCCCAGCAGCCACGACCGGATCGCGCTGGCGAGGTTCGGCGGATCGTCGCCTTCGATCCGCAACCCGTCGATCGCCGCGACCAGCGCCGACAGCGGCAGCGACCGCCGCGCCGCCGCATCCTCCAGCGCCGCCCAGAAGCCGGGTTCTAGGCTGATCGAGGTCGCGTGGCCGGCGATGGTGATCGACCGCTTCACCGGCCCGCGAAAGCCGCCCGGCGGCGCGAGCGGCTTCACGGGGTGTCGAACAGCGACGCCAGCTGCTCGATCATCGTGCCGGCCAGCTGTTCGGCGTCCATGATCGTGACGGCGCGCCCATACCAGCGGGTGACGTCGTGGCCGATGCCGATCGCCACCAGCTCGACCGGCGACTTGCCCTCGATATAGGCGATCACCTGCCGCAGATGTCGCTCCAGATAGCTGCCCGAATTGACCGACAGCGTGGAGTCATCGACCGGCGCGCCGTCCGAGATGACCATCAGCACCTTGCGATCCTCCGGCCGCGCGATCAGCCGGCCATGCGCCCACAGCAGCGCCTCGCCATCGATATTCTCCTTGAGCAACCCTTCGCGCATCATCAGCCCGAGCGACTTCTTCGCGCGGCGCCACGGTTCGTCGGCCTGTTTGTAGACGATGTGGCGCAGGTCGTTGAGGCGGCCGGGCTGGGGCGGGCGACCGGCGGCCAGCCATGATTCGCGGGCTTGGCCGCCCTTCCATGCGCGGGTGGTGAAGCCGAGGATCTCGACCTTCACCCCGACGCGTTCGAGCGTGCGGGCGAGGATGTCGGCGCTGATCGCGGCGATGCCGATCGGGCGGCCGCGCATCGATCCCGAATTGTCGATCAGCAGCGTGACCACCGTGTCGCGAAACTCGGTATCGCGCTCGATCTTGTAGCTCAGGGACTGCGCCGGGTTGATGACCACCCGCGCAAGCCGCGCGGCGTCGAGCATCCCTTCTTCCTGGTCGAAGTCCCACGACCGCGACTGCTGTGCCATCAACCGGCGCTGCAATCGGTTGGCAAGTTTCGTCACTACGCCCTGCAACTGCACCAGCTGCTGGTCGAGATAGGCGCGCAATCGCTCCAGTTCGTCGGCGTCGCACAGCTCGGTCGCGGCGATCACTTCGTCGAATTTGGTGGTGAAGGCGCGATAGTCGAACTGCGCGTTCAGGTCGGCAAAGGGGCGGTTGGGGCGCACCGGCATCATGCCGCCCTCATCCTCGCCATCGGCCATGTCGTCGCCCTCGGCATCGACGTCTTCCGACATGTCGTCGGAGCGGGCTTCGGCCTGGTCGTCGCTGCGATCCTCGCCGCGTGCCTCGACCTGACCCTCGCCGCCCTGTTGTTCGCCTTCGTCGTCGCCGTCGTCCTGCGGGGTTTCCTCATCCTCCCCTTCGGAATCGTCGCCGCCGTCATCGGCCTGTTCCGGCTCGACCTCGCCCTCGACCAGTTCGAGGTCCTGCAGGATGCGGGTGATGCCGCGTCCGAACGCCGCCTGATCGTCCGTCAGCGCGGCGAGGCTGTCGAGCTGCGTGCCCGCGCGCTCCTCGATCCAGTCGGTGATCAGCGCCATGGCGGGAATCGCGGCGGCAGGCGGCATCCGCCCGGTCAGCCGTTCGCGCACCATCAGCTGCACGGCGGTCGACAGCGGCACTTCGGCCCGCGTCCGCGCCCGCGTGATCGGGTCGGATCGCATCCGCAGGTCGAGCGCGCGGTCGAGATTGTCGGCGATCCCGTCATAGCCCGCCGACCCGACCGCATCGACCCGCGCCTGTTCGACCGCATCGAACACCGCGCGCGCCACGGCATCGCCCGGCGCCGCGCGGGCGTGGAGCGCGGTGTCGTGATAGCGCATCTTCAGCGCAAAGCCGTCGGCCAGCCCGCGCGCCTCCGCCACCTGGTCCGCCGGCAGTGCGCGGGCGGGCATCGGCACCTTGATATGCTTGCCCGATGCGACCGGCGCGTCGGCGGTGAAGCCCAGCTCCACCTCCGGCTCCTCGGCAATCGCGCGCGAAGTGCCGCGCAGGACGTCGCGAAACCGGTCGAGTGGGGATTCCTGTGCCATGCCGCCTGCTTTGGGGATTGGGCGGTGTCAGGGCAAGGGGGTGGTGCGGCCCGTTGGGGCAAAGGGGTGCGGGGAACCACCATGACAACCGCCACCCGCTCCGCTACTACAGCGCGGTGTCCCGCCTTCGCCGCCTGTTCCTGACCCATAACGTACTGGCGGCGTTGGTGATTGTCGTGGCGCTCGCGATGAAGGCGGTGGTGCCCGCGGGGTTCATGCCGATGCTGGTCGAGGGGCGCGTGGTTATTGCGCTGTGTTCGGGGTTTGGCCCCGTGCCCCCCGTCATGGCCGCGCCGGCGATGGCCGGGATGGACCATGGCGCGGCCATGGGTGCCGAGCATGGCGGCCATGCCCCCAAGGACGGTGGCCAGCACGACAACAAGCCGCAGCCTTGCGCCTTTTCGGGGTTGAGCGCGCCGTCGCTCGGTGGGGCCGATCCGATGGTGCTGGCGATCGCCATCGCCTTTGTCCTGGCGCTGGGGGTGCGCGTTGTCGCGGCGCTTCCGGTACGGCGGGCGGTCAGGCTTCGCCCGCCGCTGCGCGGGCCACCCGCTATCGCCTGATCCCGTTCGATGCGTCTGGCAGACGCGTCGGTAATTTCGCACGCGATGGCGTGCGGCGGTGGGTCGTGGCCCGCCGCCTGAAGCGTTCAGGGGTAGTTTTCATGTCATCCATATGGGCCGCGTCGGCGGCCATGCTGTGCCTTGCGCCGGTGGCGCAGGCGCAGGGGCGCGACGATGCGCGCGAACCGGTTCGCGACGACACGATCGTCGTCACCGGCACCAAGGCGGGGGATTTTGGCGCGAAGTCGGGCATTCCGATCGACCGCGTGCCGCAATCGATCCAGCTGCTGGACGAGGAGGAGCTGATCGAGCGCGGGGTACGCAGCGTCGGCGATGCGTTGCGCGCGGTGCCGTCGGCCAATGTCGGCGGCAGCCGCGTGTCGCGCTACCAGAGTTCCGGCCTGAAGATCCGCGGGTTTGTCGCCGACCAGATGCGCAACGGCATCCGCCAGCGCTATTACGAGGATGTCGACGCCTCCGCCCTGTCGAACATCGCGCGGGTCGAGGTGCTGAAAGGGCCGTCCGCCGTGCTGTATGGCCAGTCGGGGGTGGGGGGCATCCTGTCGATCATCACCAAGCAGCCGACCGATGCCGCGCAAGGATCGGTGGCGCTGACCGGCGGCATGTACGGGCAGAAGATGGCGACGATCGACCTGTCGAGCCCGGTCACCGACACGCTGGCCATCCGCCTGACCGGGGAGATCGAGCGGTCGGGCACCTTCGTCGATGTCCAGACCATCGACCGTGAGAATGTCGCGCTGACGCTGGCATGGCGGCCGAGCGCATCGGTGTCGGCGCATCTGGTGGCCGAATATGTCCGGCGCACCACCGCCAACAATCCGGGGCTGCCGGTGGTCGGCACAGTGCGCGGCAATGGCGTGGCGACGGTGCGGCGATCAGTGTTTCTGGGCGAGCCGAACTTTACTGACCTGGTCGCCGACGCACCGCTGATCCAGGCGTGGGTGGCGTTCGACATGGGGGCGGGGTGGTCGCTGACCCCGCGGTTTCAGTATTCGGAGTTCAGCACCTCGCTCGACCAGGTGCGGCTGCTCGGCCCCGTCAGCGGCCAGCCGACGCGAATCCAGCGCAACGGCCGGCGTGGGCGCGAGGCGGATCGCTATCTGATTGGGCAGCTTGACCTGAGCGGCCATGCCACGACGCTGGGCATCGACCACAGCCTGTTGTTCGGGATCGAACACAGCGCCGAGCGCCCGACCTTTCGCCAGTTCGATATCGTCGCCGGCGATATCGCGCCGATCGATGCGCTGAACCCGGTCTATAGCTATGCCACGCGGCAGCCCCGGCTGGCGTTCAGCTTCTTCACGCAGGGCAAGGTCGACGGCTTTGCGGCCTATGCGCAGGACCAGATCGCACTGACCGAGGCATGGAACGTCGTCGCAGGCGTGCGGCATTCGATGTTCTATTACGAGAATTTGCGCACGACGCCGATGGGTACGACGCGCGTTGCCGATACGATCGCGAACACCACGTGGCAGCTGGGCACGACATGGCGGATCGGCGGCGGATGGTCGCTGTTCGGGGGCTATAACAAGGGGTTCGACGTGGATGCGGTCGTCGGATCGCGCAGCCGCGACGGATCGCCGTTCCGCCCCGAAACATCGGATCAGGTCGAGGCGGGCCTGCGCCTGACCCGCGACCGGCTGCGCGCCAGCGTGTCCGCATTCCGCATCCGCCGCAACGACGTGGCGGTGACCGATCCGGCCGATGTGAACTTCCAGGTGCAGGAAGGGCAGTTGCAGGTGCAGGGCGTCGAGGTCGAGGGCGAATGGACCCCGGTCGATGGCTGGTGGCTGCAGGGCGGCTATGCGTATCTCGACGGGCGGGTGACGCGCACGACGACGGCGGCGATGCGGGATGCGCGGCTGGGCGACACGCCCGAGCATAGCGCCACCGCATCGACCCGCGTGGCGCTGGGGCCGGTAGAGCTGCGCGGCGGGGCCTATCATGTCGGCGCGCGGCGGCTGGTCAATGGCAGCGCGGTGACGCTCGATGGCTATACGCTGTTCGATCTGGGGCTGGGGAGCGAGGTTGGGCCGGTGCGGATCGACGCGATGCTGACCAATGTCGGCGACGCGACCTATTACACCGCCAATGGTGGCGCGAATTTCGTCTATCCGGGCGATCCGCGCACCCTGTCGGTGCGGGTCGGCTATCGGTTCGGAGCGCGGTCATGAGCAACGCGCGCCTCTATCGCACGATCTGGCGCTGGCATTTCTATGCCGGGCTGATCGTCGCACCATTCCTGCTGATCCTGAGCATTACCGGCGCGATCTATCTGTTCAAGGACGAGCTGAACGATGCGCTGATGCCCGACCTTCAGGTCGTGGCCCCGGTCGCCCGCGCGCTACCCCCGTCGCGGATGATCGCGGCGGCGGTGCGGGCGGTGCCCGGCGTCCCGACGCGGATCGACCTGCCCGACGCGCCCGACCGCCCGGCCAAGGTGTGGATCGATGCGGCCAGCGGCGAACCGCGCCAGGTGATGGTCGATCCGGCATCGGCGCGGGTGCTGGGCAGCTATGTCTACACCCACACGCTGGTCGGGTTCGCCGATGTGATGCACGGGTCGCTGACCTTTGGCCCATGGGGCGATGCGGTGGTCGAGCTGGCGGCGTGCTGGGCGCTGATGCTGATCGCGTCGGGGCTGTTTTTGTGGTGGCCGCGCGGGCGACGGTCGCTGGCGGGCGTGCTGTGGCCGCGCCTGCGGACCAGGGGCCGCGTCTTCTGGCGCGACCTGCATGCGGTGACCGGCGTGTGGAGCGTCGCACTGATCGCGTTCCTGCTGCTGACCGGCCTGCCCTGGGCAGTGGTGGAGGGGCCGCTGGTACGCGGTGCGTTCACCGCGCTGGGTATCGGGAACGAGGCCGCGCGCTTCGGCCACGAAGCCCCGCACAGCGCGCCGATGGCAACGCTGGGCGATGTGCCGTGGAGCCAGGCGATGGCGCCGATGCCGGCATCCGACCCGGCCCATGCTGACCATGGCGGCGGCGCGCACCACAGCGCCATGGCCGATCCCGCCGCCATCACCGGCACCGATGCGATCGCCGCCAGGGCACGGGCGGCGGGGATCATCGGCGGCTATCGGCTGTACCTGCCCGCCGGCCCGACCGGCATCTACACCGTGATGGTCACGCCCCGGCAGCCGGAGGGGCAGCGGACCTTGCAGTTCGACCGCTGGTCGGGGCGGCTGCTGTGGACCAACGGCTGGGATCGCTACGGCGTCGGGGCGAAGGCGGTGGAGCTGGGCGTACAGATCCATATGGGCCGCTATTTCGGGCTGCCCAACCAGCTGCTGATGCTGTTGCCGTGCATCGCCATCGTCCTGCTGGTCGTCAGCGGGGTGACGATGTGGTGGCGTCGGCGACCGAAGGGGCGGCTGGCCGCGCCGCCGCCGGTCAGCGGGGCGCGACTGCGCGGGGCGATCACGCTGCTGGTCGTGTCGGGCGTGGTGTTGCCGCTGTTCGGGGCGTCGCTGCTGGTGCTGGGCATCCTCGACCGGATCGTGGTGGCGCTGCGCCGGCGGGTTGCTGTCTGAGCTCAGTCGACCGGGCCCAGCGCGCGCCGGTCGACCTCGATCCAGCGCTGCGCCGCTTCGCCGCCGCGTGCGGTGCGCGTCGCGCGCAGGCGGGCGGTGGTGGGTGTGTCGTGATCCATCCACAACCGCACCCCGCCCGAATGGAACAGCATCGCCCAGTCGCTGCCGCTGTCGCCCGCGACCAGCATCGGCCGGCGCACCGGGTCGATACAGGCGAGGATCGCGGCGACCTTGCCCTCCTGCCACGGCGATGGTGACCAGAGCGTCGTGGTGGGGGTCAGCGCGCCACGGGCGGACCAGTAACCGGGCACCGCCGCCAGCCCCTGCGCGATATCGCGGCGCGCGGTGGAGATCGCGCCGGTACCGTCGCGCAGCAGCATCGACGTGCCGATCACCCGTTCGGGCGGGATCGCCAGGCCATAGCGCGGGTCGGAGGCGACCATGCGCACCACCTCCTCCTGCGACGCGCTGACGATATAGACCGCCACGCCCTTTGCCGTCAGCGCGGCGACCAGCGCGCGTTGCGCGGCATAGATGCGCGGGGCCTCGATCCGCTCCTCGATCGGCTTGCCATCCCGCAGATAGCGCACCGGGATGCCGCCGCGGTGCGCGAGCAGTGCGTCGAACCGCTGTTTCAGCAGACCCAGATCCTGCCCGGCAAAGACCTGCGCGCTCCATGGCAGGCACAGCTTCGCATCGAAATCGCACAGCCGGCGGTAATAGCCGTACAGGCTCTCGCCCGCCGCCACCGGGATCGGGCGCAGTTCGGGGGGCAGGCGGTCGATCGACAACCAGCCGCGTTGTTCGAAGAACGCGATGCCCGCCTCCTCGATATCGCTGCTCCACAGCGTGCCGTCGGCGTCGAACACCGCATAGTCGCCCGGCCGCGCCGCCGCGACCGCGCGGTCGAGTTCGGCCTGCGCCGGGGCGGGCCACGGCGTGGCGGTGGCGAGCATGAGGGCGAACAGGGGCAGCGGCATCACGACAGGCTTTCGACAAAGGGATCGCTGACGCTCGCCCGGCCGGCGCGGTCGTGCCGGCCGGCAAGGCGGCGGCGATAGGCGGGGTGCGCGCCATGGGTCAGCGTCACGTCGTACCAGCCGAGCGCCTGTTCGAGCGACCAGCGATGGCGACCGGGGGCCAGCACCTCCTCCGCCGCGCCGCCGCCGGGGGTCAGGCGGCGCAGGCGAAACCCGGCGGTGGGAAGGGTGAGCGTCAGGCCGGCATCGCCGACCGCTCCCGCGACCGGGGGCAGGGCGTCCCCCTGCGTGCCTGCGAAATGGCGGTGGAAGCCGTTCGGCCCCAGCACCCACAGGTCGTAGCGGCCGTTCGCGTCGAAGCGCCACGCCCCTTCGATCTGGTCGCCCGCGCCGACGACATAGCGGCGCGGCGGCTGGTCGAGTGCGTGGCGGTCATAGACGTGGAATACCGCGCCCGCGCCCTCGGCGGCAAAGCGCAGGGTAACGCCGTCCGCCGCGACACGATCGCTCACCTCGAGGCGATAGGGCAGCGGGCGCGAGCGGCGCACGCCCGCTTCCTGCCACGGCGCGGCGGCGGGCGGGGCGGGGGGATCGACCTGCCCCTTCAGCGCGGCGGCACGGCGGGCATCCTCGCCCGGATCGGGCAGGCGCGGCGTCGCATCGTCGCGGGCGGCGAAGTCGAACGCGCTGGTCAGGTCGCCGCACACCGCCCGCCGCCACGGTGCGATATTGGGCTCATGAAAGCCGAAGCGGGTTTCGAGGAAGCGGATGACCGATGTATGGTCGAACACCTGCGAATTGACCCAGCCACCCCGGCTCCAAGGCGAGATGGCGTAGAGCGGCACGCGCGGGCCCAACCCATAGGGCCGACCGCGATATTCGGGCCGGTCGATATCCCTGTCGCCGATGCTCGGCACGTCATGCCAGGCGCCGGCCAAGTCGACGGTCGCCCCGCCCAGCAGCGCGCCATCGCTGCCCCGCGACGGCGGGGCGGGTGGCGGCATATGGTCGAAGAACCCGTCATTCTCGTCGAACATCACCAGCAGCACGGTGCGCGCCCACACCTTCGGATCGGCGGTCAGCGCGTCGAGCACTTGCGCGATATAGTCCGCGCCCTGCGCCGGGCTGGAGGGCCCCGGATGTTCGGAACCGGCGGCGGTGGCGATGACATAGGACACTTGCGGCAGGCGGCCGGCCAGCACGTCGGCCTTCAACCGATCCGGCCCGCGCGTGGTCAGCGCCCGGTCCTTCAGCGCAGGGTCGCCGCGCCCGGCATGGGCATCGCGAAACGCCGCGAAGCCGACCAGCGGGTTGTCGGTGAAATTGTCGTCCATGTCCTGATAGATGCGCCAGTCGACCCCCGCCGCCTGCAACCGTTCGACCGTGGTGGTCCAGCGATAGGGATCGGGCGCGCCACCCTTTTCGACGAACTCGTCGTGCGAATTGCCGATGGCGGGGCCGCCATGGGTACCGGCGGGATCGTTGGTGCCGCTCCACAGGAACAGGCGGTTGGTGTTGGTGCCGGTCTGCACCGCGCAGTGATAGGCGTCGCAGAGCGTGAACGCCTCGGCCAGCGCGAATTGGAACGGGATATCGGCACGGGCATAATGGCCCATCGCGCGCGGATGCTTGGCCTCGGGCCAATGCGCCATGCGGCCCTCGTCCCACGCGCGCTGCGCATCGGGCCAGGCATGCGGCGTCCCCTCCATCCGCATCAGTTCGAACTGGCGGCGGGTGTCGAGGTGGAAGGGGGTGATGGTGCGCGGGCCGTCGGGGCCGGTTCGGTCGACCTGTTGCCACACATTGCCGGCCGGGGTCGGGATGGGCAGGCGATCGCCGAATCCGCGAACCCCCTTCAACGTCCCGAAATAATGGTCGAACCCGCGATTTTCCTGCGCGAGGATGACGACATGCGCGACATCGGCAATCGTGCCGGTGCGCCGGTCGGGCGCGATCGCGGCGGCCCGCGCGATCGACGCGGGCAGCGCCGCCGCCCCGGCAAGGGCGGCCCCGGTGGACAGGAGCGTACGGCGCGACAGGTCGACCATGGAATCCTCGATAGTACGTCGTCGTCTCCGCGCAGGCGGGGACCCATAAACGCCGACGTAGCGGATCAATGCGAAACGTCGGCGGCAATGGATCCCCGCCTGCGCGGGGATGACGAAGGTTGGTGCTTAAAAGTCGAACGTCAGCGCCGCCGAAACCGTGCGCGGCGTGCCGAGGAACGCCGAACCCCCGTCCGCACCCGCCAGATAGCGACGATCGGCCAGGTTGGTCGCCTGTACCGTCAGCGCCATCCCCTTCATCACCGCATTCACCTCGCCCAGATCGATCCCGGCATAGGCGTCGACCGTGGTGAAGTTCGGCGCGGTGGCCGTCCCGTCGCTGCCGATGAAGCGGTCGCCGACGAACTTGGCAGCACCACCGACCTTGAAGACGCCGTGCACGTAATCGGCTGCCGCGACCCACATGTTGCGCGGCGAATTGATGACCTGCCGACCCGGCGTCACGCCGATATCGGCATCTTGCGCGGCATTGCCCGTGCCCAGATACGTGGCGTGGTTGTACGTATAGTTGCCCGACAGGGTCAGCCCCTGCGTCACCCGGTACGCCAGCGCGGCCTCGATCCCGCGGCTCTTGATCCCGCCGACGTTCAGATAGACGCTGTCCTGTTCCTCCAGATAATCGATGCCGGTCACCAGATTGGCCGAGATCGACTGGATGCGGTTGCTGAACTTGATGTCGTATGCGGTGAGCGACGCCTTGACCCGACCGGTCGAATAGCGCGCACCGATTTCCAGGTTGTTGGCGGTCTCCGGCTTGATCCGGGCGATCACCTCGCGCGGCTCGCCCAGCGGCCCGTTGCCGATCGCGGCGAAATTCTGCGAATAGCCGGCAAATGCCTCCAGCCCGTCGACCGGCGCGTGATAGACGATGCCGGTCGAAATCAGCGGGCGGCTGTTCGAACTGAGCTTCGTCACGGCACGGTCGTTCAGCAATTCCGCCCGACGCTGGTCGAGGAAGAACTGCTTCACGCCAAACCGCGCGGTCAGCGGGCCGACATTCACCACGTCCTCGACATAATACATGATCTCGTCGAGGTCGTAGTCGGTGCTGAACTGCTGGTAATAGGGTTTGCCGTCGAACGCCGGGCCGACGATCGCGTTGGTGATCTTGTGCCAGTCGCGCAGCTGGTTGGCGCGGCCGCGTTCCCACCACAGGCCGCCGCGCACCGTGTTCTCGATCCCGCCGAAATCATGGGTCCACGCCGCATCGGCGGTCAGGCCGCCCCGGTCGTTTTCATAATGGGTGTGGCGGTACGACATGACCGGGGTCGATCCCGCCGCATAGCAGCTGGCCGAATAGACTGCCGGAACCAACGCCGTGCCCTGACACCCGGTCAAGAACGTCGCCTTCGCCCCCGTCGGCGTCACGAAATAATAGCGGCCGAGATTGCCGCCGCCGATCATCGTCGGCTGGCTCCCGGTGAATTCGCTTTCCGGATTGCCGGTGCCGTCGTTGCGCACATCGACCAGATAGGGCGGCGCGAAGTCGCCACGCCCGCGCATCCGGTGGTAATAGGCCGCACCCGACAGCTTTACTTCGCCCAGATCGGTTTCGGCGCGCAGATACCCGAACAAGTTGCGGCGCAGCGCGCGCGAGGTCGAGCGATAGCCCTGGTCGATGTACGGGATGCCGGTCCAGTTGTCGGTATAGGCATCGTGGTTCGGGTCGTTGGCGAACATCTCTGGGCTGACCGACCCGAATTCGGCTTCGTCGGCATCGTCATAGCTGACCCAGCCGGTCAGCTTCACCCGGTCGATCCGGCTGACGACCTTCGCGTCGAGATGGTCGCGGCGCGTCTCGCCCGATCCGCCGATCCAGTCCTTCACGCGGCTGGTCGATGCGCTGATGAACGCGCGGGTGTCGCCGGCAAATTGCCCGGTATCGACCCGGCCATAGATCTTGCGCGCGCCGAAATCGCCCCCGGCCAGCGTGAAGCGGTAGCGCCGGTCGAGCGTCGGGTCACTGGTCACGTAATCGAGCGTACCGCCCAGCGCCTCGTTCGAGCGCGACGAGATGTCGGCGGTGCCCTGCGACACGATCACCGTCTTCAGGTCGAGCACGTCGAGATAGCGGTTGGCGCGCGATCCGCCGCCATAGCCCGACCCGCCATTGGGCAGGCCATCGATGGTCGAGCCGATCTGCTGGCCGCCGCCACCACCCGAGCTGAACCCGCGGATGCTGATCGAGGTTGCCCAGTCGGACGAACCGAACGCATCGCCCTCCGCCACGAACACGCCGGGCAGTTCCTTGATGACGTCGTTGACGCTGGTCAGCGCCGACTGGCGTTCAATCATCGGCTGCGTTACCTGCGTGTTCGCAAAGGTCGTCGCCTGGCCGGTCACGACGATCTCGCCGCCCGTGCCGCCGGCATCGTTGTTCTGCGTTGCATCGGCCGGCGCGGTCGTCTGCGCCTGGGCATGCGTCGTCATTGCCGCGATCGCGAGGATCGCCGCACCCGTCATCCACTTCATGCTGTCTCCCCTGCGGCGTCCCACCGCATGTTCCCGGCCGGTTTCGGCCCCCGACAGCGCCTGTGGCAGCGGATGATGACGGCTGCGTGACTTTTGTGCGTATGTTTGAAGATTTGCGAGATATCTGGCGACATGTTGACGATATCGCGGCGATATCATCACCGATACGTCATTTCTCGGGCGAAAATCGCCGAAGGAACCACCATCCCGACAATAGGGTCGCCACCGCCAGCACCATGCCGGTCACCATCGTCGCGGTCGTGAAGAAGCCCAGCCAGCGCGCATGCCCCTCGGCCAGTTCGCGCACCAGCAACAGCGCGACACTGCCGACATAGCCGAACGAATCGGCGACATAGATCAGGAAGCCGGCATTGCCCGGCGACCGGCCGAGCGAGATCATCCGGTCGAACAGCACCGCGCTGAACGGGGCATAGGCGCTGTAGATGCCGAGGCCGATCAGCGTCATCCACGCGACCGGCCCGATCGCCCCGGCCACGAACAGCGCGGTCGCGGCACATAGCAGCAATGCGCCGAACAGGATCGCGCCATGGATCGCCATCAGTGCGCGCAGGTTGCTGCGTACCATCGCCAGAAGCGCGAGGCCGATCAGCACGACCACCGTCACCGGTATCTCGGTCAGCGAAAAGATCGCGGCGGGCGCACCGTCGCCCAGTTCCCCCCACAGTTCGGCGGCGAAATTGTCGCGGAAATCGCGCAGCGCGGTCAGCAGGGTATAGCCGATCACCAGCGCGGTGAGCGGCAGCGCATGGGCGCGCAGATAGGCATGGCGCGCCGCCCGGTCCATCGGCGCGCGGACGCCGCGTTCGGCCCGGTCCTGCGCATCGGGCGGTGGCGTGCGCGCCAGCACCGCCAGCGCGCCGATCAGCACCGGCGCGAACAGCAACCCCGCCACCGCCGGCATCCAGAAGGGCGAGACACCGTGCTGCACCAGCAGCGCGCCCGCCGTCTTCGTCGCGCCCGACGACAGGATGAAACTGGCGGTCAGCATCGCCGCCAGCAGTTCCGACACGCGCCGCCCCTCCAGATAGCGGATGACGAGGCCCCAGATCATGCCGAGCGGCAGGCCGTTGAGGAACAGGCACAGCGGCCCGGCCCAGGCGGGCAGCAGCGCAAAGCCCAGCAGCGCGACCCAAGACGCGCCGACCAGCGACAGGATCAGCATGGCACGCCGGTCGCTGCGATGTTCGGCGACGACCCGCACCCCGACCATCTTCGACAGGGCATAGCCGATCGCCTGCGCGACGATCAGCGTCGCCTTGTAATCCAGCAGGTGCCACAGCGGCGGCTGATCGGCGAAGGCGACCGCCATCACCGGTTTGCGGAACGCGTACATCGCGAAATACACGCAGAACGCGGCCAGCCCCGCCGCGAACAGGGGGAAACGGGAAGGGGCGGTCGTCGGCAAATTCTGGCAATCGCTGCGAAACCCTTGCCTCCTACGCCGGCGATATGTCGGTTCGATGACCTTGGCACCGCCGCGCCCGCGCCCCATCTCGCTGCCATGGCCCTTGCCCGATGGATCACCCCGCATCCCAGCGGCATTCACCTGCCCGCGATCGACGTCTGGATCGATCCGTCGCAGCCGGTCGAGCGTGCGCTCATCACCCACGGCCACGCCGACCATGCGCGCGGCGGCCATGGACAGATATGGGCGACGCCCGAAACGCTGGCGATCATGGCGGCGCGCTATGGCCCGCAAAACGGGGTGCCGGTCGCCTATGGCGAGAGCATCGGCATGGGCGACTATGATATCGCGTTCGTGCCCGCCGGCCATGTGCTGGGATCGGCGCAGATCGTGCTGGACCATGCCGGCGAGCGGGTGGTGGTGTCGGGCGATTACAAGCGCCGCCCCGACCCGACCTGTGCCCCGTTCCAGCCGGTGCCGTGCGACGTATTCGTGACCGAGGCGACGTTCGGCCTGCCGGTCTTCCGCCATCCCGAAACGCGCGACGAAATCGACAAGCTGCTCGCCGCGCTCCGGATGGGGCCGGAACGCTGCGTGCTGGTCGGTGCCTATGCGCTGGGCAAGGCGCAGCGGGTGATTGCCGAGGCGCGGGCGATGGGGTTCGACGACCCGATCTACCTGCACGGCGCGATGCAGCGGCTGTGCGACCTTTATGCCGAACTGGGCGTCGATCTGGGCGAGTTGCGGCCGGTGGCTGGCGCGTCGAAGGCGGAATTGCAGGGGCGGATCATCGTCGCGCCCCCCTCGGCGCTGGGCGATCGCTGGTCGCGGCGGCTGCCCGACCCGATCACCGCGATGGCCAGCGGCTGGATGCGGGTCCGCGCCCGCGCCCGCCAGCGCGGCGTCGAACTGCCGCTGATCCTGTCCGACCATGCCGACTGGGACGAACTGACCCAGACCCTGACCGAAATCGCGCCGAAGGAAGTGTGGGTAACCCACGGCCGCGAGGACGCGCTGGTCCACTGGTGCATGACTCGCCAGATCAAGGCACGCGCGCTCGACCTGGTTGGGTTCGAGGATGAGGATGATTGAGGGGAGGGCGGTCGCCGCTGGCAGAACCGGAGATGTTGCTCTGACGGGTGTCTAGTATCGACGAGGCGCGCCAACAGATGCCGTGATGCGGCCCGGCCCCATCCTCGTCACCCCGGACTTGATCCGGGGTCCCGCTTCTTCTCTGCCGTCGTTAAAATGCGGAAGCTCGGCACCTGTCCAGCGGGACGCTCGTGTCGGCAAGGCCTTGCGTCGATCGGCAAAGGCAATGCAGCGCGCGAAACGTTCGAATAGCTGTTTTCAGGAAAACGGAAACGCGACCTCGCGCTCAAATTCCACCTAGTCTTCAAATTCCCATCGCGACCATCGCGCCAACTTGGCGGCGACCTCCGCCCAATCCGTGCCGGTCGCCTGCGCAACCCGTTTGGCGACGTACCGTTCGACGGCCTCATAATCGAACCGGGCCATGAACAGATGGAAGCGACCCGATACCAGGACGTCGCGTTCGACCTCGGCGGCAAGCCAGTCCGGCGAGCAGACCTCGAAATCGAACGACTCCTCACCCGGCAGGCCGCTGGGTCCGATCAGGGCGCGCAGCGTCACGCAAAAGGCTTCACCCGGTGCATGGGATCGCAGATCGTCGACATCGGAACTGAACAAGGATCGCAGTTCGGCTTGCATCCGCGTACCTTGGTCGAACGCCTGCTAACAGCTTGGCAATGGCAGTGCTGAACCGCCCGCTTCGATCAGAGGCTTTGTATTGACGATGGGACGGAAAGTCCGACGCCGCGTCGAACAACCGATATCCGTTTACGACCGCAAAAAACCGGACTTCCAACGCTCAGCCATCTGAACCGCCGCCCTGAGCCGGCAAGCCCCGAATCAGAACCGGAACGCGGTCCCCACATACACCGCCTGCCCCTCGCGGCGATCGGGTGCGACGCGCAGCATCCGTTCGCGGTCGGTGCGATAGCGCATGCCGGCGGTGACATCGAGGTTGCGGGTCAGCTTGTACGACCCGCCGCCATCGAGCGAATAGCCCGAGGTATCGGCCACCATCTTCGGCTGGTCGGTCAGCGCGTGGTCGGCGGTGACCGGCGTCCGCAGGCTGAACTTGCGTGCGGTATAGCCCGTGCCGATCGGATCGCGGCTGCCCGGCTGCGTGCCGAGGTCGAGGCGGGTCAGGTCGCCGATTGCGGCCAGCCGCTTGCCGCCGACCGATCCACCCAGATTATAGGCGACGGGGTTCAGCGTCAGCGTCGGGGTAACCGCAGCCACCCGGTCGGTCGGGCGTTCGGCCTGCAGCGTCGCGCTGCGCACGGCGGCCTTGATCGCGCGGCTGCCGATGACGGCGCCTTCGGACGGGGTGAACTGGAACCCGGTCGGGTTGAGGGCGGAGCGCGACAGCGCGGCGGCGAGTCGCGGATCGGCCGATGCCGGCGTGAACGATCCGAATCCGGCCAGCGGCATCCGGCCCATGTCGAGCTGCTTCAGGACGCGCGGGGCGCGCTGTTCCTGCGCGAACAGGGCAGGCGACGCACCAAGTCCGGCGGCGATCATCGCCCCCAGTCCAATGCCAGCCAAGATCCTGCCACCCGTCATGTCAAACCTCACTCCCCGCTAATGGCGATATCACAATTCGGTTTCCTGTATCCACCGCCCCACGTCGCTTTCCGTCGCAGTGTTGCATCGAACACACATATTTGTCCGACCAAACCACCCCTCTGCGCACGATCCGTACCGACCGGCCGTTTCCGCCTGTTGCGACACCACCGACACCAACCCGCTTGCCGGGTCGGCGCCACCTCCTATAGAAGCGGGCCGAACTGCCATATTGGCCTGTAGTCAAGGAACCGCCGATGAACCGCCCGCTGCTGATCGCGTTGCTGGCAACGCTTGCTTTGCCGATGGCCGCGTGCAGCGGGGGCAAGGGCCGCGTCGCGGGCGACCTCGCCGCGTCGAAGGTCACCACGATCGGCGTGAACAGCTATCTGTGGCGCGCCAGCCTCGACACGCTGTCGTTCATGCCGCTGACCCAGACCGATTCGAACGGCGGCGTCATCGTCACCGACTGGTACGTCAATCCGGCCACGCCGACCGAACGCACGAAGGTGACGGTCACGATCCTCGACCAGGACCTGCGCGCCGACGCGCTGCGCGTCGCGGCGCTGCGCCAAGTGAACCAGGGTGGCCAGTGGATCGAGGCGCCGGTCGCCGCCGCCACCGTGCAGAAGCTGGAAGACATCATCCTGACCCGTGCGCGCGACCTGCGCCGCGGGGCCATCACGGGCTGATCCGACGACCATGACCCCGCGTTTTTCGCCGGCCGATGCCGATGCCCGCTGGCAGGCCGCATGGGACTCGGCGCAAACTTTCGTCGCCGACGACCATTCGCCCAAGCCCAAGCGCTATGTGCTGGAGATGTTCCCGTACCCCTCGGGGCGCATCCATATGGGGCACGTTCGCAACTATACGATGGGCGACGTGCTGGCGCGCTTCCTGCGGATGACCGGCCATGAAGTGCTGCATCCGATGGGCTGGGACGCCTTCGGCATGCCGGCCGAAAATGCGGCGATGGAAAAGAAGGTCCATCCGGGCCAGTGGACCTACGCCAATATCGCGGCGATGAAGGCGCAGCTCAAGCGGCTGGGCCTCGCGTTCGACTGGAGCCGCGAGTTCGCGACCTGCGATCCCGAATATTACGGGCATGAGCAGGCGCTGTTCCTCGAACTGCTCAAGGGCGGTCTGGTCTATCGCAAGGAATCGGCGGTCAACTGGGACCCGGTCGACATGACCGTGCTGGCGAACGAACAGGTGATCGACGGGCGCGGCTGGCGCTCGGGCGCGCTGGTCGAGAAGCGCAAGCTCAGCCAGTGGTTCCTGAAGATCACCGACTTCGCCGACGACCTGCTCGATGGGCTGGGCAGCCTCGACCAATGGCCCGACAAGGTCCGGTTGATGCAGGAAAACTGGATCGGCAAGTCGGAGGGGCTGCAATTCTCCTTTGCCCCGGTCGCGCCGTTCGACCAGCGGATCGAGGTCTATTCGACCCGTCCCGACACGATCTTCGGCGCGAGCTTCGTCGCGATCGCCGCCGATCACCCGATCGCGCGGGCGCTGGCCGATGCGAACCCGGACGCCGCGGCGTTCATCGAGCTGTGCAAGCAGGGCGGGACCACCGCTGCCGAACTGGAAACGGCGGAAAAGCTGGGCTTCGACACCGGCTATCGGATGCAGCATCCCTTCGACGCGGGCGTCGAGCTGCCGGTCTATATCGCGAACTTCGTGCTGATGGATTACGGCACCGGCGCGGTGATGGGCGTGCCGGCGCACGACCAGCGCGACCTTGATTTCGCGCGCAAATACGGCCTCGACGTCCGCCGGGTGGTCGCCGATGGCGAAATGACCGATCCGATCTTCGACGGCACCGAAGCCTATACCGGCCCCGGCCGCCTCGTGAACTCCGACTTCCTCAACGACATGGACGTCGCCGCCGCCAAGCGCGCGGTGATCGACCAGGCCGAAGCTGGCGGCTGGGGCAAGGGCACGACCGTATGGCGCCTGCGCGACTGGGGCGTCAGTCGCCAGCGTTACTGGGGCACGCCGATCCCAATCGTGCATTGCGACGATTGCGGCGTAGTGCCGGTGCCGACCGATCAGCTGCCGGTGAAATTGCCCGACGACGTGTCGTTCGACATTCCCGGCAACCCGCTCGATCGCCACGCGACGTGGAAGCATGTCGATTGCCCGGCATGCGGCAAACCGGCGCGACGCGAAACCGACACGCTCGACACCTTTGTCGATTCGTCGTGGTATTTCATCCGCTTCGCCAGCCAGCCCGATGACAAGCCGTTCGACCGGGCGGTCGCGGAAAGCTGGCTGCCGGTCGGGCAGTATATCGGCGGGGTCGAACACGCGATCCTCCACCTGCTCTACGCCCGCTTCTGGACCCGCGCGCTCAACCATGTCGGGCTGATCGACCTCAAGGAGCCGTTCGCCGGCCTGTTTACGCAGGGCATGGTCACGCACGAGACGTATTCGGGTTACAAGGGCGGGATGGAACCTGCGGGTAATCTCGACTTCGCCAAATGGTACGCCCCGACTGAAATCCGCAAGGAAGACGGTCGAATCTACCGGATAGAAGACGGCAAAGAGATCAATCTCGGCCGCATCGAAAAAATGTCGAAGTCGAAGAAGAATACGGTCGATCCCGAACCGATTCTCGATCGCTACGGTGCCGATGCCGCGCGCTGGTTCATGCTGTCCGACAGCCCGCCCGAACGCGACCTGCCGTGGAGCGAGGCGGGCATCGATGGCGCCGAACGCTTCGTCAAGCGGGTGTGGAAGCTGGTTGCGGCCCATGCACCGGGCGGCTCCAGCCCGGAAGCGCTGACCCGCGCTGTCCATCGCACCATCGCCGGCGTCGCCGATGACATCACCGCGCTGCAGTTCAACAAGGCGGTGGCCAAGCTCTACACGCTGCTGGCCGAGGCGGAGAAGGCCAAGGGCATGTCGGACGCCGACATGGACGCGCTGCTGCTGCTGGTCAGCCCGATGATCCCGCATCTGGCCGAGGAAGCCTGGTCGCAACTGGGGCGCAACGGCCTGATCGCCGATGCGCCATGGCCGGCAGTCGATCCGGCGATGCTGGTCGAGGCCGAATCGACCATCGCGGTGCAGGTGAACGGCAAGCTGCGCGACACCATCGTCCTGCCCAAGGGCGTCGCGAAGGAAGATGCGGAAGCCGCGGCGCTCGCCAGCGAGAAGATCGTCCGCGCGCTGGAGGGCAAGGCCCCGCGCAAGATCATCGTCGTGCCCGACCGCCTCGTGAACATCGTCGCATGATCCGCGCCGTCGTCCTCGCTGGCGCCCTCCTGCTCGGCGGCTGTGGCCTGCGCCCGCTCTATGCCGGCGGAGAGGGCGGGATCGTGCGCCAGACGCTCTCAGGGGTCGAGGTGGCGCCGATCGCGGGCCAGAATGGGTGGCTGGTCGCCAACGCCTTGCGCGACCGGCTGCGGGCGGAAGGGCCGGCGCGCTACCGGCTCGAGATCAAGCTCGACGACGATATCACCGGTCTGGGCGTGCGGCGCGACGATTCGATCACGCGCGAGCGGCGGACGCTGCGCGCGCGCTATCAGTTGATCGACCTGTCGAACGGCGCGGTGACGCTGGACGCGACGGCGGGGTCGGATGCCGGCATCGATGTGGTGCGCTCCGAATATGCCACCATCGCCGCCGAACACACCGCGCTCGAACGGCTGTCGGTGATCGTCGCCGACCAGATCGTCACCCGGATCGCGCTGAACCTGCCCAAGTCAGGCTCGTGAAGCTCCGGCCCGAGCAGGTCGCGGCCAAGCTCGACCGGCCCGGCCCCGATATCCGGCTCTACCTGTTCCACGGTCCCGACACGGCCGGGGCGCTGGCGCTGGCCGCGCGACTGGCCAAGGGTGTGGGCGAGGGGGCGGAACGCGTCGACATGGACGGCGCGATGCTGAAAAGCCGCCCCGGCCTGCTCGCCGATGAAGCCGCGTCGATGTCGCTGTTCGGCGATGCACGGCTGATCCGCGTGACCGGCATGGGCGAGGAGTCGGTCGAGGCGGTGACGCTGCTGTTCGCCGCTGAGCGCGCCGGCAATCCGGTCGCCGCCATCGCACCGACGGTCAAGGGTACGTCGAAGCTGGTGAAGCTGGTCACCGCCTCGCTCAACGCCGTCGCGGTCGCCTGCTATGTGCCCGATGCGGCGCAGGCGGCAAAGCTGGCGGTGGCGATGGCGCGCGACCATGGCCTGCGGCTGCTGGGCGACGTGCCCGACCGGCTGGCGGCGGTGACGGCGGGCGACCGCGCGGTGCTGGCCAGCGAGATCGAGAAGCTGGCACTGTACCTCGACGCGTCGCCCGACCGGCCGCGCGATGCCGATGGCGAGGCGTTCGACGCGATCGGCGCGTCGATCGCGGATGCCGAGATGAACGGTATCGTCAGTGCGATGATCGCGGGCGATGCGGCGGCGGCGGCGCTGCCCGAAATGCCGGGCGGGCCGATCCCGTTGCTGCGCGGCGTCGCCCGGCGGCTGTTGTCGCTGGCCGAGATGCGCGCCGATATCGACGACGGCGAGAGCGTCGACCGGGTGATGGAGCGCCACCGCGTCTTCTTCAAGGAACAGGCGGCCACCGCACAGGCGCTGCGCCGCTGGGACGCACCGCGCCTCGCCCGCGCGCTGGAGCGGGTACGCGATGCTGAACGGGCGGCGTTGTCGGGCAGTGGCCTGGGCGATGTGATGACCGCCGCCGAAGCCATCGCGATCGCCCGCGCGGCGGCGCGTGGACGATAACGCATAAAAGCATTTGCACGACCGCCAACGCGCTGCTAGGGGCACCCTCCTGCCAGCCAAGGGGGCAACCCCAAGGTGTTCACGTGCGGTCGTGGCGGAACTGGTAGACGCGCAACGTTGAGGTCGTTGTGGCCGAAAGGCCGTGGAAGTTCGAGTCTTCTCGACCGCACCATTTCCGGTCAAAGACGGGCATCAGGCCCGCTTTGACGGGAAGTCCGTCCAGAGCGCTGCGGCGCGGATGACGGAAGCCGGGACGGTGATCCCGTACCGACTAAAGCGTCGATGGCTCTCCCATATCCCTGCTGCATTGCGTAGTGCTGGCGTGTGACGATCTCACGCCCACCCGTTGGTCCTCAATTGAGGGATCACTAGAGGCAGGTGCGTCGATCCGGGTCGTCGACTTCGCTAAGCCCCTACGCAGCACGCACGGGTAGGTTTCCTGTCATCGCGCTCCAGAGGCGGATGTCACGGCCCGGCAAAGGCGAAGGCCCGCTCCGTGGCTGTTGGCCATCGCCGGAGCGGGGCAGGCGGCTACCGGCTCCAGCGCGCAAAAATGGCGGTTGGCAGCGTCAGCCCGCGCGTCTCCTCGCGCACGCCCAGCTCGCCGCATTCGACCGTGCCGCCCAGATCGCCGAGCGACTGGCGCAGCAGCTCGCCGATCGCCAGCGCCGACATGCGCACCGCGTACACCGTCAGGAACAGGAACCGCGATTCGCTGTCCAGCAACTGCCGGCAATCGGCGATCAGGCCGGGGAGATGCTCCTCCAGCTTCCACACCTCGCCATTCGGCCCGCGCCCCCATTTCGGCGGATCGAGGATGATGCCGTCGTACCGCCGCCCGCGCCGCACCTCACGCGCAACGAATTTTGCGGCATCCTCGACCAGCCAGCGCACCGGCTTGTCGGTCATGTCGGACAGGGCGGCATTGCCGCGCGCCTGTTCGACCGATTTCTTCGACGCATCGACATGGACCACCCGCGCGCCCGCCGCCGCCAATGCCAGCGATCCGACCCCGGTATAGCCGAACAGGTTCAGGCATTCCGGGTCGTTCGCCCCGTCGATGCGCCCACGCATCCAGTCCCAGACCGGCGCCATGTCCGGAAAGAAGCCCAGATGGCGGAACGGCGTGTTGCTCGCCGAAAAACGCACCTCGCGCCACGTCAGCGGCCAGTCGCGCGGGGGCTGCTTGAAGAACTGCCAGCGCCCGCCGCCATCCTCGTCCGATCCCGGCACGAACTCGCCATGCGCGTCCCAGTCGGCAAGCGCCGGCGCCCACATCGCCTGCGGTTCAGGCCGGATGAAGCGGTAGGGGCCATAGCGCTCCAGCTTGCGACCATGGCCGCAATCGATCAGCCCGTAATCGCTCCACGGCTCGCCGATCAGCGCGATCGGGTCCATCAGGTGCGCGGCGTCGCGCGCTGCGCGATCCAGTCCGTTACCGCCGCAAACGTGGCGGGCAGGGTGACATAACGCTCCTCGCGCTCGAACAGGTCGCCGACGCGCGGGGGCAGCGTGGCACGGGTGCCGATGGCGCGCTCGACCGCATCGGGAAACTTGGCCGGGTGCGCCGTCGCCAGCGTCACCATCGGCGCGTCGATCCCGCTGTCGAGTGCGGCGGCAAGGGCAATGGCGGTGTGCGGGTCGATCGTCTGCGCGGCATGGTCGCATGCCCAGCGCATCGCCTGCGCCATGCGGTCGCCATCGACGCGTGCGCTCTGGAACAACGCCGCCGCGCCCTGCTGCTGCGCATTGGTCAGCCGCATCGCCCGCGTGGCTTCGAACCCGCGCATCTGTGTCCCCAGCGCCAGACCGTCGCTACCGCCCAGATCGTGCAGCAGCCGTTCGAAGTTCGAGCTGACCTGGATATCCATCGACGGCGTGGCGGTGGGGGTCACCGTCGCGCTCGAGTAATCGCCATTGGTCAGCGCGCGGTGCAGGATGTCGTTGACGTTGGTCGCGACGATCAGCTTGGCGATCGGTAGCCCCATCTGCGCCGCGACATAGCCTGCGAACACGTCACCGAAATTGCCGGTCGGCACCGAGAAGGCGATCGGCTTGTCCGGCCCGCCCAGCCGCACCGCGGCGTAGAAATAATAGACCACCTGCGCCATCAACCGCGCCCAGTTGATCGAATTGACCGCCGACAGCCGGAAACGCCCCGAAAAACCGGGATCGTTGAACATCGCCTTCACCAGCGCCTGCGCGGTGTCGAAATCGCCCTCGATCGCAATGTTGTGGACGTTGGGCGACAGCACGGTCGTCATCTGCCGCCGCTGAACGTCGGACACGCGGCCCGCCGGATGCAGCATGAAAATGTCGATATTCTCGCGCCCCGCCACCGCGTCGATCGCCGCCGATCCAGTGTCGCCGCTGGTCGCGCCGACGATGGTCAGCCGGTCACTGGTGCCGGTCAGGAACTTCTCGAACAGCAACCCCAGCAGCTGCAGCGCGACGTCCTTGAACGCCAGCGTGGGGCCGTGGAACAGCTCCAGCAGCCATTGGTCATGGTCGAGCTGGACCAGCGGGGTCACCGCCTTGTGGCTGAACCGGCCA
This sequence comes from Sphingomonas sp. Leaf9, assembly GCF_001421355.1. GTDB lineage: Bacteria > Pseudomonadota > Alphaproteobacteria > Sphingomonadales > Sphingomonadaceae > Sphingomonas. Next base: position 93,690 of record NZ_LMKC01000002.1, read on the forward strand.
TAGGCGGTGTCGCACAACGAGCGCAGTTCGGCTTCGGACAGCGAATCGCCGACGAACGGCAGCATGATGCGCACCGCCGTCTCGGCATAGCTGAGGCCCGCCAGCGCCGCGATCTCGTCGCGCGTCAGCGTCGGCCACTGTGTCGGGACATACAGCCCGCCATCGCGCGCCAATCCGGCCAGCGTCGCGCCGGCGAAGTCGAGTTCGGGCGCATCGCCCCTGGTGCTGACATACCGCATAGCGCTGCCGGTTAGCGGCTGCGGCGACGAAGTGCCAGCAAGTATATGATGACCGCGGCCAAGGCGAAGGCGAACCATTGGATCGCATAGCCCAGGTGATTGTCGGGCAGACTGGCCGGATCGGGCCGGCGGCTGGGCGACAGGCCGGGGGCAGCGGTGTCCGACACGATCATCGGCGCAGGCGGCGCGACGTTGCCTGCTATCCGGTCGAGCAGCGTCGGCCCGCCCGGTGCATGGCTGAGCGTGCCTGCCACCGCGCCGCCGGTCCAGACCGGGCGCAGCTTCGGATCGGTCGCGACGCCCATGTCGACGCCGAAGCGCTGCCCGGTGGGCGAGACGCAGGCGGCGATATGGCGATAGCCAGAAACGCCAGTGGCGGTGCGGCCGGCGCCCATCGTCCAGCCATCGACCCGCGCACAGCTCGCGGTGACGCGCGCGAACAGCAGGTCGTCGGTGATCCGTGCCGGCAGCGGCTGGGCCGGGCGGTCGAGATTGGCGACGGCGCGGGCGATCAGCGCGGCCTTTTCGGTGCGGCGCTGCAACTGCCACACACCCAGCGCGACCATGGCGGCAACGGCAAGCAGGACGAGCAGGGTGGGGAGGATGGGCAGGCGTTTCATGGCCGGGGGTCGATCTTCCCTTCGCGCGCGGCGTTGCGATATTCGAGCGCGAGCAACATGCCCTTGGCCACCCGCAGCGATCCGACGACGCCGCCGATGGTCAACGGGACCCACAGTACGACATGCACCCACCATGGCGGCCCGACCTTCAGGTCGAGCCAGATGGCAAGGACGGTGACGATCCCGCCCAGGATCAGCGTCAGGAACGCCGCTGGCCCGTCGCCGACGTTGAACGCGGTAAAATCGAGCGCGCAGCCGCTGCACCGGTCGGCAAAGGCAACGGGGCCACGAAACAAGGTCGTGGCCCCGCACCGCGGACACAGGCCGCGCACGCCGCAATCGAAAGGCGCGGGACCGTCCGCGCCCGTCTGCTCAGGCATCAGCCACCATGGATCGGTGCGCCCCAGCCGCCCCAGACATAGATGACGACGAACAGGAACAGCCACACCACGTCGACGAAGTGCCAGTACCACGCGGCCGCTTCGAAGCCGAAATGCTGCTTGGGCGTGAAGTCACCCTTGTACGCGCGGATCAGGTTGACGGCGAGGAAGATGGTGCCGACCAGCACGTGGAAACCGTGGAACCCGGTCGCCATGTAGAAGGCCGCACCATAGTTCAGCCCCTTGAACGGCATCGGCGCGTGCATGTATTCATAGGCCTGGATGCACGAGAACAGCGCGCCGAGCAGGACGGTGAGCCACAGCCCCTTCTTCACGCCGTCATTCTCACCCACGCCGATCGCGCCCCACAGGCCCTTCAGCTTGCCGCCGCGCTGGTTGTGGATCAGCGCATGGTGCGCCCAGGTCACGGTCGTGCCCGACAGCAGCAGGATGAAGGTGTTGAGGAGCGGCAGTTCGAAGGCGTTCAACACTTCGAGGCCGGCGGGCGGCCACTGCGCGGTGACGGCGGTATCGCCTGCCTCGATCAGCGCGGTGCCGCCGTCATGGCTCCACTGCACCGCAGCCGGGAACAGCGAGAAATCGAACCACGACCAGAACCAGCCGACGAAGAACATCACCTCGGACGCGATGAACAGGATCATGCCATAGCGCAGGTGCAACTGCACCACCGGCGTATGGTCGCCCGCCTTCGCCTCGCGGATGACGTCCGCCCACCAGAAGCCCATGCAGGAGAGCGTGGCGATCAGCCCGGCACCGAAAACCAGGCCGCCCAGCGCCGCTTCGTTCATCCACATGATGCCGCCCGCCGCCAGCATGAGCGCGGCCATCGAGCTTGCCAGCGGCCAGATGCTGGGGGGCAGGATGTGAAAATCGTGATTCTTCGCGCCTGCCATCATCCGTCCCTATTATGCGTCGCGCCTATGCTGGCACGTGTTTGCGCGCGATCCTAGCTCTTCGTCGCGGCCGAATCCACCGGGTAAAATGTATAGGACAGCGTGATCGCGCGAATGTCCTTCGCGTCCGGATCGGCCAGCATCTTGGGATCGACGAAGAAGATGACCGGCATCCGTATCTTTTCGCCGGGTTGGAGCGTCTGCTGGGTGAAGCAGAAGCACTGGATCTTAGTGAAATATTTGCCCGCCTGGCTGGGCGTCACGTTGAAGGTCGCGGTGCCCGTCACCGGGCGGCCCGACACGTTCTTCGCGGTGAAGAAGGCCATGTCGCGCGCGCCGATATCGACCGTTTCCGATGCGCGTTCGGGCTTGAATTCCCAGCCGAGCGCCGGGTTGGTGTTGGTGTCGAACCGGACCACCACCTTGTCGCCGATGCCACCGGGTGCTTCCTGTCCCCGCTGGGTGGTGCCGTTGAAACCGGTCACCTGGCAGAACATGCGATAGAGCGGAACGCTGGCGAACCCCACGCCCGTCATGCCGACCACGGCGGCGGCGGCGAACAGGGCGGTGCGCAGGTTCCGCGTCATGCGCCCATCCCGGCCCGGATCTTGACGATGGTGATCGCGAACATCAGCAGGACGAACGCGCCGAGCAGCCACGCCATCACCTTGGCCCGCTCGCGCTGGCGGGCCCGAATCCGGTCGTCGTGTTCGCTCATGCCAATACCCACCGGTCGGCGACCAGCGCGCCGAACATTGCAAAGAGATACAGGATCGAAAAGGCGAAGAGCCGCTTTTCGGGCTTCATCTTGTCGTCTTGGCCGGTCGAGCGCGTCGCGACCTGCACCGCCAGTACGCCGAAGGTGGCAGTCAGCAGGCAGGCGGCGATGCCATAGATCGCTCCGGTCAGCCCCAGCGGCCACGGCGCGACGGCAACGGCCGCCATCGGAATCGTGTAGAGCCCGATCTGCGTCCGCGTCACCCGTTCGCCCGCCACCACCGGCAGCATCGGCACGCCGGCATTGGCGTAGTCGGTCTTCACGAACAGCGCCAATGCCCAGAAATGCGGCGGCGTCCACAGGAACACGAGGCAGAACAGCAGGAACGGCAGCAGCGCGACATCGCCGGTCGCCGCCGCCCAGCCGATCAGCGGTGGAAACGCGCCCGCCGCCCCGCCGATGACGATGTTCTGTGGCGTGCGACGCTTCAGCCACACGGTATAGACCAGCACGTAGAACAGGATCGAGACGGTCAGGATGATCGCGGCGGGGATATTCACCGCCAACCCCATCAGCACGACCGAGAAGATCGCGAGGCCGACGCCGAAATGCAGCGCCGATTCGCGGTCCATGCGGCCGGCGGGCAGTGGGCGGCCCTGTGTCCGCTTCATCTTCGCGTCGAGATCGGCCTCGTACCACTGGTTCAGCGCGCCCGCCGCGCCGGCGCCGAGCGCAATGCACAGCACGGCGGTAAAGCCCAGCACCGGGTGGATCGGCACCGGTGCCGCCAGCATCCCGCACAGCCCGGTAAAGACGACCAGCGTCATCACCCGGGGCTTGGTCAGGGCCAGAAAGTCGCGCCAGTCGGCGGGCAGGGTAATCGTCTGCGCGGTCATCGCCGCCCTATATCGGGTTGTGGCGGCGGGGGAAAGTGCGCCGCCGCGCGCCGTTATCGCCCGTTCGGTGCGTCGATGACCTTGGGCTGCATGGCGCGCAGGATCGCCATGCCAGCCTTGCCCTGCGCCAGTGCGGATTTCCTGAGCGCGATGCTGGCGCTGCAGACATCCCCGGGCGTGCCCTTCAGCGACAGGGCACCCCGCAGCCGGTCTTCGGGAAGATCGGTATGGCGCAGCATGTCCGCGATAGTCTTGCCGGACACGCGGAACCGATCGTCGAAGCGGGTGGGGCGGCCATCGGATGCCAGCATCACGCGGTGGAGCAATGGCTGTTGTCGTGGGCGGGTGTTCCAGGTCAGCAGCCCGTCGTCCGCCGGGAAGGTCAGCTCGCCGCAGCCGGGCGGGTTGAGCACGGCGATCGCCTGTTTCGCATCGATCTCGAACCGGGCGATGTCGCGCAGCAACGCATCGTCCGCACGGGCCAGGCCCGATGGCAGGCGCGACCGCGACAGCTCCCGGATCGCTTGCCCGCTCCGCTCGTCACGCTTGCTGTGGATTCCGAAGGCCGTCGTCCGGATCGCGTCGGCTAGATCGGGATTGATCGCCGCGACGCCCTCCAGGTCGAGGCCCGCGACATCGCGCGCGATGACGTTCGGATCGGCGGAATAGCTGATCCCGGGCGGTGCATCCGGTGCCGCGACGATCGCCGCCACGATCCGCAACGCCACGGTGATTGCGATGATCGCCATCCAGATCGAAAACCCCGTCCGTGGCTTGGCGGCGTCGACCTCCGCCACCCGCTGCGGGTCCAGCCAGCCTTCTGCGATCGGGAACCGGTCGCGGATCGCTTTCAGCAGGTCGCGTCGTGGCCCCATGGGGTTCCGGAAGACGCCGCGCCGGGCGCCGCTGCGGTTCAGTTCGCGCCATGCCCGATGAAACCGATGCCGGGGATCGTCGAGCAGCGCGACGAACCGGGTCGCCCCGATCCGCTCGACGATCGCCTGCGCATCGGCAGACAGCGCATAGTCGTTGCGCCGGTCGATCCAGCCGAACGCCGCCGCAGCGGGTTCGAGCAGCGGGTCGCTGCGGGGCACGCTCGCCGCCAGCGTCTCGGCGAACCAGCGCTCCGCTCCGGCGGCGAAATCGACCTGTTCCAGTCGCGGATCGGCCAGCAACGCGCTGCCGTGATGGGCAATGTCGGCCAGCTCGTCGGGCGTCGACGGCGCATCGTGGCCGGGGAACAGCAGGGCTTCGAGCGCATGGAAATGCGCATTCATCGCCTCCGCCAGCGCGTCGACTTCGGGTTCGCGCTCGGGTTCCGGCGCGGGGGACTCGTCAGCGACGACCGGTTCGACCGCCACTGCCGCGTCCGGATCGGCGGCACGCGCCAGCGCGGCGTCGCGCGCATCGCGCAGCGCGGCGAACCCGTCGGGGTCGGCATCGACGTCCATTGCCTTCAACCGTGCGGCGTAGGCGCGGCGAATCGTCCCGCGATCCGTCGTCGGGTCGCAGTCGAGGGTCGCCCAGATGCCGTATTTCACAGGAACCGTTCGCCTTCGATCTGGTCGAGCGCCGCGCCGAACGCGGTGCGCGCCTCTGCGATCGATCGTTCGTCCTGCGTCGCCAGCACGCTTTCGAACTGGCCGAGCATCTGGCCGATCGCGGCGCGGGTGTCGCCGAGAAAGGATTCATACGCCCGTCGTGCGCGTGCCATCAGCGCGGCATTGACCGCATCGTCGCGCGGATGGACCTTCAGCGCGGCCAGCGCCGCGCGGCGCTTCTCGATCTCGGCGGGGTCGGGCGCGTCCTCGTCGTCGACGATCACCAGGTTGCGGGTCATGCCCGTTTCCGGGACGGCCAGGTCGACTTCCAGCAATCCCGAACTGTCATAGCTGAAGCGGCATTCGATCGACACGGCACCCGCCGGACGCCGGGGAACCTCGATGGTCACCTCGCCCAGCTTGACGTTGCCTGCGACCTCACGCGCTTCGCCCTGATAGATGCCGAACTGCACCCGGCGCTGGTTGTCGACGACCGTCGAGAAGCTCGACACCCGGCTGATCGGCACCGCCGAATTACGTTCGATGATCGGCGAGAACAGCCCGGTGCGAAAGCCGCCGCGCCCGTCGGGTTCGCTGGTGTCGACCCCCAGCGTGAACGGGCAGACATCGGTCAGCCGGATTTCGTCCAGCCCCGCATCGCGCGCCAGCAGCCCGGCCTGCACCGCCGCGCCCATCGCCACGGCATGGTCGGGATGCACCGTGGTCGCGGGAAAGCGGCCGAACATGCGGGTGACCGCACGTCGGACGATCGGCATCCGCGTCGCCCCGCCGACCAGCACGACTTCGGACAGGGCGGCGGCGGCAATGCTGCTGTCGCGCAGCGAGCGCAGGACCGGCTCGCGAATCCGCTGGAGCAAGGCGGCGGCATGTTCCTCGAACGCGGCGGCGGTGACGGGGACGCTGAGCGCCGTATCCCCCACCGTGACCGACAGGTCGGCCGAGTCCGCTTCGCTCAGCGCGCGGCGGCACCGTTCTGCCGCCTGCGCCATCAGCGCTGTGGCACGGTCGGGCGGCAGCTTGGCAAGCAGCCCGCCGGGATCGAGCGCGGCGCGGGTCAGGTCGATCAGGCAATCGTTGAAATCGTCGCCACCCAGCCGGTTGTCGCCGGCCGAGGCGCGCACCTCGATCACCCCGTCGAACATCTCGACGATCGACACGTCGAACGTGCCGCCGCCCAGGTCGAAGACGAGGAAGGGTTCGCGGTCGCCCCGGTCGGCGATGCCACAGGCGAGCGCGGCGGCGGTCGGTTCGTTGATGAGCCGCTTGATCGGCAGCCCGGCCAGCTCGCCCGCGCGCCTGGTCGCCTTGCGCTGGCGGTCGTTGAAATAGGCGGGAACGGTCACGACCGCGCCGGTCACGGTGTCGCCGGTGAACGCCTCCGCGTCGCGTTTCAGGCTGGCGAGAACCAGCGCCGACAGCGCCTCCGCATCATAGTCGCGCTTCGCCAGCCGGGCGGTTTCGCGCGTGCCGATCCGCCGCTTGAAACTGGTGACGGTGCGGTCGGGATGCGTCGCCATCCGGTCACGCGCGGCACGGCCGACCAGCACCGCGTCATCGTCGCCGATGCTGACGGCGGAAGGGGTCAGATAGTCCCCCAGCGCGTTCGGGACCATGACCGGCTGGTCGTCCCGCCACAGGGCGCAGGCGCTGTTGGTGGTGCCAAGGTCAATGCCGACGATCATGTCCCACCCCGTTTCGATGCCGCACCGGATGTAGCGCGTGGCCGGCGACAGGCAATGTTCGATCGCGACCACGGCGTTAACCAACTGGTATCCACCTGTACCCTAAGCCTTCCCTGCTAAGGACAATCGGTCCGGGGGGATGCGGGGATGCGTAAGAGCGGATTTTTGCTGGCGGCAAGCGCCTGTGTGACGGTGGCGGCACCGGTTTCGGCGCAGGGGTTGCGGGGCGTCGTGCCCACCGCCGGGGACAAGGCGGATGCCAAGCCCACCGAGGAGCAGTCCGCCAACACCGCCGACATCATCGTCACCGCGACTCGCCGTTCGCAGCGCCTGTCGAACGTACCGATCGCGGTCAGCGCGTACAGCACCGCCGCGCTCCAGAATTCGGGCGCGACCGATATCCGCCAGATGGCGCAGCTCTCGCCGTCGCTGATCGTCTCCTCGACCGGATCGGAAGCGAACGCGACCGCCCGCCTGCGCGGCATCGGCACCGTCGGCGACAATCCCGGCCTCGAAAGCTCGGTCGCGGTGTTCATCGACGGCGTCTATCGCAGCCGCACGGGTTCGGGCCTGAACGACCTGGGCGAAGTCGAACGGATCGAGGTGCTGCGCGGGCCGCAGGGTACGTTGTCGGGCCGCAATTCGTCGGCCGGCGCGATCAGCATCTACACCAAATATCCCTCGTTCGACTTCGGCGGTTATGGCGAGGCGACCTACGGCAATTTCAACGCCGTCCGTCTGGCCGGCGCGCTGACCGGGCCGATCGTGAAGGACAAGCTGGCCTTCCGCGTCGATGGCGTGTTCGCCAAGCGCGACGGCTTCTACCGCGATGTCGTCAACGACACCGACTATAACGACCGCAACCGCTATTTCGTGCGCGGGCAGCTGTTCTTCAAACCGGTCGACAATTTCTCGGTCCGGCTGATCGGCGACTATACCTATCGCAACGAAAAGTGTTGCGGCGCGGTCTATCTCGACACGCAGGAAAAGCTCGATCCGACGCCGGGCGTCGCGGGTGACTATGTTCCCGCCGCGCAGAACCGCATCGTCACGATCCTGCGCAGCCTGGGCGGCGTGCTGCCCAGCAACGGCGACCCGTATAATCGCCAGATCGCGAACTCGCGCGGTCGCGCCTATTCCAACGTGACCAAGGATTATGGCGGCTCGGCGCGGATCGGCTGGACCTTTGCCAACATGCAGCTGATTTCGATCAGCGCCTATCGCGAGTACAAGGCCGGGGGTGCCGCCGACCTCGATTACGGCAGCGTCGACATCGGCTACCGCGCCGACGACGGCAACGCCTATCGCCAGTTCCGCACCTTTACGCAGGAAACGCGGCTGAGCGGCGGGCTGTTCGGCAACCGGCTCGACTGGATGGTCGGCGGCTATTACGCCCATGAAAAGCTGCAGGTCGCCGACAATCTCCGCTTCGGGACCGATTTCGGTGCTTTCGCCGCCTGCCGCCTGGTGGCGACGATCAATCCGCTGGAGGCGCTGCGCACCCCGCGTGCGTCGGGTTGCCTGAGCGCGGTGGGTCGTGCCGCGCTGACCCCGGCGGTGGGGCCCACGATCATCGCCGGCATCGATCGCCTGTCGACGCTGAACGACCTTGGCAGCATCCGCGATACTTACGACCAGACCAGCAGCAACTATGCGTTCTTCACCCATAATATCTTCAAGGTGACCGACACGCTCAGCCTGACCGGCGGCCTGCGCTACACCAACGAACACAAGCAGCTGAACGCCAGCTTCGTGAACAACAACACCGTCTGCCCCGCGCAGCAGGCGGCGCTGCGCCCGCTGCTCGGCAGCAGCAACGCGACGCTGCGGTCGCTGGCGGCGGGGATCATCACGCTGACCTGCACCGGCAATTCGACCGCCGCGCTGACCGGCGTGCCGATCCGCGATTCGTTGCGGGAAGGCCAGGTTACGGGCACGACCGTGTTGTCGTGGAAGCCGGTGCCCAGCACCCTGCTCTATGCGTCCTATGCGCGTGGCTACAAGGCGGGTGGCTATAATCTCGATCGTTCCGACCTGACGGCAAACGTCTTCGCCACGCCGACCGCCGCCAACGCATCGAACCTGCGCTTCGACCCGGAAACGGTGCAGGCGTTCGAAGTCGGCGTGAAGTACAGCGCGGCGAAGTTCACCGCGAACCTGGCCGCGTTCCGTTCGGCCTTCCGCAATTTCCAGCTGAATACGTTCAACGGCACGAACTTCATCGTGCAGAACATCAGTTCGTGCGGCGATGCGCTGGGCGGGGCCGATCGCGACAATGATTCCACCACCGGCCGCTGCACCGGAAAGGTTGGCGCGGGTGTCGTGACGCAGGGCTTCGAGCTGGAGGCGGGCGCCTATCCCGCGCCGAACCTCGCCTTCAACCTCGGCTATACCTATGCCCACACGCAATATCGCCGGAACCTGGTCGGCAGCGAATCGGGCGAGCCGCTGAACGCTGCGCTGTTCTTGCTCCCGGGCAACCAGATGTCGAACGCGCCGCGCCATACCATCACCAATTCGGCGGTGTGGACCCCGGCGGTGTCGCGCAACCTGACCGCGCTGTTCTACGTCGATAGCCGCCTGTCGAGCGACTATAACACCGGGTCCGACCTGTTCGCCGAAAAGGAGCAGGACGGCTTCTTCCTGATGAACGCCCGCATCGGCCTGCGCGGTCCCGAACAGCGCTGGGCGATCGAATTCTGGGGGCAGAACATCCTCGACACCGATTATCAGCAGGTCGCCTTCGCCGCCCCGTTCCAGGGATCGGGCAGCGTGTCGCAGGTGACCCGCTTCGGATCGCCCGCCTTTGCCGCGGGCAATGCGATCACCTCCTCCTACCTCGCCGAACCGCGCACCTACGGCATCACGCTGCGCTCGCGGTTCTGACATGATTGTTTTGTTTCCAACGGATCGGCTCCGATGAAGATACCGCGTAAGCTCGGCCTGTCGTTCCTGACGATCAACGCTTCGGCGGCGGTGGTCATGCTGGTGTTCCTTGCCAGCATCCTGATGATCGCCAGGACGACCGAGCGGAACAACCACAGCCAGGACGTCTATGCGAAGGCATTGACGCTGGAGACCGCGATCCTCCGCCAGAACAGCCAGTTTCGCGGCTTTCTGGTCACCGGCGACCCGACCTACCTCAAATCCTATGAGGAAGCGCGGGTCGAGTTCGACGCGACGGCGGTCGAGCTGGCGGCGATGCTGACGGTCGCGTCGGAACAGGCCGAGCTGGCCGAGGCACGGCGCGAGACGCTGGCATGGCGGCGCAACTGGGGCGACCGGCTGATCGCGCGCGTAAAGGCGGGCGAGCGCGACGCCGCGCAGGAGGAAGTGCGCGGCGCGGGGGCAAAGGTGCTGGTGAGCAAGATCGCGCTGCCGCTGCGCGCGCTGCGTGCCACCGAAACCGACGCGATGGCGGGACATGCCGACGATCAGGCGGGGGCGATCCGCATGGCGCTGATCGCGCTGGTCGTGGGCGGCATCGCGCTGATCGCGATCGCGGTCACCTTGGCACGGTTGCTCAGCCGGCAGATCGCCCGGCCGATCACGACGCTGACCCAGGCGATGGCCGACCTTGCCAATGGCCGCCACGACATCGCCGTCGACGCGGCGGGGCGCACCGACGAACTGGGCGACATGGCGCGCGCGGTGCTGGTATTCCGCGATACCGCCACGGCCAAGCTGGCCGACGATCGCGACCGCGAAGCGGCGATGACCGCGATCGGCGGGGGCTTGCGCAGCCTGTCGCAGGCCGACCTGACCGCGCGGCTGGCCGATGTGCCCGCCGCCTTCCGCGTGCTGTCGGACGATTTCAACCTCGCCACCGCCAGCCTTGCCCAGGTGCTGGGCGATGTCCGGGGCAGCGTCGATTCGATCAAGCTGAATTCGGGTGAGATCGCGCAGGCTGCCACCGACCTTGCCGAGCGTACCGAGCGCGAGGCGGCGGCGTTGCAGCAATCCTCCTCCGCGCTGGACGACGTAACCCGTTCGATCCGCGAAGGCGCGGTCGCGGCGACCGAGGCGAGCGGGGCGATGGCCGAGACTCGCGGCGAGGCCGAGCGCGGCGATGCAGTCGTGCGACAGGCGATTGCGGCGATGCACGGCATCGAACAGGCCAGCGACGAGATCGCGCAGATCATCACCCTGATCGACGGGATCGCGTTCCAGACGAACCTGCTGGCGCTGAACGCGGGAATCGAAGCGGCGCGGGCGGGCGAGGCGGGCAAGGGCTTTGCCGTCGTCGCGTCCGAAGTCCGCGCGCTGGCGCAGCGTTCGGCCGATGCCGCGACCGAGGTGAAGACGAAGGTGAAGGCCGCATCGACCCATGTCGGCGCCGGCGTGGAACTGGTCGAGCAGACCGGCGAGGCACTGGCGCGGATCATCGAGCGGGTGGCCGGGGTCGGCGGCTCGATCGACGCGATCGCGCGCCAGTCGGATCATCAGGCGACCAGCCTCGGCCAGATCAACGTCGCCATCGCCGAAATGGACGCCATGACGCAGCAGAATGCGGCGATGGTCGAACAGACCTCCGCCGCCTCGCGCCAGCTGGTCGAGGAGGCCGAGGCGCTGGCCCTGTCGGTCGCCGCCTTTTTGATCGATACGCCGGCTACTGCCGACGCCCCCGCGCCGCGTGCGTCGGCGAATGTCACGCCGTTGCAGCCCAAGCGGTCGCAGCGTCGCTGGGTAACCCCGCCCGAGCCTGCGCCGCTCAAGGTCGCCAATGACGACTGGGATGCGTTCTGATCATCATGGCAGGACCATTGGCCCGGCAGGCGCAGGTCGTGCGCGCCTTGGGCTCCCCCTTCGTCGCGGCGATCCTCGATGCCGGTGAACGACAATTGCACCGCGCGCCGCTGACCGCGCGGCGGATCGACGACTGGCCGGGCGATCCGGCGGCTGACGCATTGGCGATGCGCTTCAACGGCGCGCTGCACGCGCTGGCGCGGCGCGGGGATCGCCCCGCGCTGTCGACGCTATACGCCACGCGTACCGGCGATTTCGACGGCGTGATCGGCGATACGATGGCGCAGGCCGATGCCTTCATCGCCGACTGGATGCGCGAACCGCCCCAGACCAACGAGGTCGCCCGCAGCGCCGCGATCATGGCCGCGCTGATGACGCTGCGCGCCGACGTCGATCTGCCGGTCGAATTGCTCGAATTGGGCGCCAGTGCCGGACTGAACCTCAATCTCGGCCGCTATGCGTTCGACCTGGGCGGGGTGCGTGTCGGTGATGCCGCGTCGCCGGTCCGGATCACGCCCGAATGGCGCGGCCGCCCGCCGCTGGCCCGCCCGGTCGAGATCGTCAGCGCGCGCGGCGTCGACCTGCGGCCGCTGATCGTCGGCGATCCGGCGGCGCAGGAGCGGTTGATGGCCTATGTCTGGGCCGACCAGCCCGAGCGGGCCGAGCGGCTGCGCCACGCGCTGGCGATTGCCCACGCCCATCCGCCACGGGTGGAGCGCGACGATATCGCCCACTGGCTGCCACAAGCCTTGTCACGGCCGGCCGTCGCCGGCACCTGTCGAGTGGTCGTCCACGCGATGTCGCTGCAATATTGCGATGCCGCCACCCATGCGACCGTCGCCGAGGCGCTTGCCACCGCCGACACGCCGATCGCCCGCATCGGCTTCGAATGGACCGAGGCGCGCGATGCCGTCCACCTGACGCTTACCACCTACCCGGACGGGCGCACGCGGCATCTGGCGACGTGCCATGCCTATGGCCACTGGATCGACTGGCACGGCCCGACCGACGGCTGAACGCCGCCCCGTCGTCGTCAGCGCAGGATGATATCGGCCCCGTGCTTGTGCGCGCGGATTTCCGCTTCGGTCAGGCCGTTGATCTCGTGCGGGAAGATCAGCCAGTCGCTGGTCTGGTGCACGAAGAAGTCGGGGGCGAGGTCGGTCACGTTGCGCGACGGCTTGTAATAGACGGTCGCGACCTTCAGCTCGTCCGGCAGGCGATCCCCGCACCGGTCCCGCAACTCGGCCAGCACCGCGCGGATCGACCGGCCGGAATCGAACACGTCGTCGATCAGCAGCAGGCGATCCCCGCGCGTCAGCACATCGACCAGATAGCCAAGGCCATAGACGCGCACCTCCGCCTCCTGCTGGTCGATGCCGGTATAGGATGCGGTACGGATCGCGATATGGTCGCTCTGCACGCCGCGATATTCCAGCAGTTCCTGCACGGCGATCCCGACCGGCGCGCCGCCGCGCCAGATGCCGACGATATGCGTCGGGCGAAACCCGGCATCGAACACCTGGTTGGCGAGGCGGAAGGAATCTTCCAGCAGGCGATCGGCCGACAGATAGACTTTGGCGCTCAAGAAATATCCATCCTGATTGGGGCGAGGGGGCATGCCCATCGCGCGACCGAACGGTCGCCGGGTCCATCGGGATCATCGATCGAACGGAAGGTGTCGCTGGATGCCCCGTGAGGATTCGAACCTCAATTAACGGAGTCAGAGTCCGTAGTCTTACCTTTAGACGACAGGGCAGCGTCGCAGCGAGGGCGGTCGGATAGGGCGACTGTCCGGGCATGTCAACGCCGAATCGCTCGATTCGTCGCAATCCCTTGTGGCGGACGGCGGGCTTCGCTAGTCTGGGGTTCAAGCACCGAGCGGCGTTCGGCCGTGACGGATAGAACATAAGTGAGTGACGGCATGGGGGATCTCTCCGCCCGGTTGCCGCACCGGGGGGCGCGCGGCGCTCCTCGCAAGGCAGCTTCTTCGCCGGCGCGGCCGCGCTGGCCGGGCGCGCGTCATTACGCTGCGCTCGACCTCGGCACCAACAATTGCCGGCTGCTGATCGCCCGGCCGCAGGGCGACGGGTTCGCGGTGGTCGATGCGTTTTCGCGCATCGTCCGGCTGGGCGAGGGGCTGGCCGCGACCGGTCGCCTGTCCGACGCCGCGATGGACCGCACCGTCGCCGCGCTGAAAATCTGCGCCGAAAAGCTGAAACGCCGCGACGTGACGCTCGCCCGTTCGGTCGCGACCGAGGCGTGTCGTCGTGCGACCAACGGCCCGGCGTTCGTCGAACGGGTGCTGGAGGAAACCGGCATCCATCTCGACATCATCACCGCCGAGGAAGAGGCGCGGTTGGCCGTGCTCGGCTGCCATGCGCTGCTCGAACCCGGTGACGGGCCGGCGCTGGTATTCGACATCGGCGGCGGGTCGACCGAACTGGTGCTGCTTGACGCGTCGGGGCCGGTGCCGCGCGTCCTCGACTGGCATTCTGCACCGTGGGGCGTGGTGTCGCTGACCGAGAGCCTGGGTGCGGGCAAGGAAGCGCCGACGACCTCGGGTGCCTATGCCCGGATGCGCGCCTGCGTGACCGAAAGCTTCGCGCCCTTTGCCAAGCGCCTGCCGCAGACCGACGAACCACGCCGGCTGCTCGGCACCAGCGGCACGGTGACGACGCTCGCCAGCGTGCATCTGGGTCTCGCCTCCTACGACCGGTCGCAGATCGACGGGCTGATCGTGCCCGCCGAATCGATGCTGGCGGTCAGCCAGCGGCTGGCGGGGATGAGCCTGGCGGAGCGCGGCACGGTGCCGTGCATCGGCAGCGAGCGCGCCGACCTGGTGGTCGCGGGCTGCGCGATCCTCGAAACGATTCTGGCGCTCTGGCCCGCTGAACGGCTAGGGGTCGCCGACCGTGGGATTCGCGAAGGAATCCTGCGCCGATTGATGGCAGGAACCCGATGACCCGCGGAAGCCCCCCCGGACGCCAACGTGTACGCACCGCGCGCGCACGCTCGGCCCAGTCGACGCGCTGGCTCGAACGCCAGCTCAACGACCCCTATGTAAAGAAGGCTCGGGCGGAGGGCTATCGCAGCCGCGCCGCGTACAAGCTGATCGAGCTGGACGAACGCTTCAAGCTGCTGCGCGGCGTCAAGCGCGTCGTCGACCTCGGCATTGCGCCGGGCGGCTGGACGCAGGTCGTGCGCAAGGTGCGGCCGGAATGCACCGTGGTCGGCATCGACCTGTTGCCGGTCGACCCGATCGACGGCGTCACGATCCTGCAGATGGACTTCCTCGCGGACCACGCGCCCGATCGCCTGCGCGAGGAACTGGGCGGGGAGGCCGATCTGGTCCTGTCCGACATGGCGGCGAACACCGTCGGCCATCCGCAGACCGACCATTTGCGCACCATGGCGCTGGTCGAGGCGGCGGTGATGTTCGCCTGTGAGATATTGCGCCCCGGCGGCGATTTCGTGGCGAAGGTGCTGGCGGGCGGGGCCGACAACGAACTGGTCGCCGAACTGAAGCGTAATTTCCAGGCGGTAAAGCACGCCAAGCCGCCGGCGAGCCGCAAGGATTCGTCGGAATGGTACGTCATCGCCACCAACTTCAAGGGGCGGCGCGACGTACCCTCGACCAATGCGGCGGAGACGGACGAACCGTCCCCGGACGCATTCACGGAATGATGCGGTCGGCGCGCAGCCGTTCGAACAGCGCGAAGAACGCATCGTCGGTCGGGCGATAGCCGGTAAAGCCCAGCCGCCGGCTTTTCGACATGTCGGTCACGATCTCGATCGGGCGGCCCAGATCGGCGTCGGTGTGCCACGGCGAGGCCAGCCGGGTCAGGTCACGCTCGACCAGCCCGTGCTTGGCCGCGATCGCCGCCCAGCGCGGGGCGTCGTCCGCCATCTGCTGTTCCAACGGACGCGGCGTGCCGTCGAACGGTGCCGGCTCCACGCCGAACAACTGCGCGATCCGCCCCCACATCCATTGCCAGCGAAAGACGTCGCCATTGACGACGTTGAACGCCTCGTTTTGCGCCGCCGGCGTCTCCGCGGCCCAGAGCAGATGTTCGGCCAGCAAACCCGCATCGGTCATATCGGTCAGCCCGTGCCACTGCGCCGCCGACCCCGGAAAGGCGAACGGTCGCCCGGTTTCGCGGCAGAGCGTCGCATAGACCGCCAGCGTCGTGCCCATGTTCATCGTATTGCCGACTGCCTTGCCGATTACGGTATGGGGACGATGGACGCTCCAGGTCGATCCGTCGCGTGCGGCAGCGGCGAACAGCTCGTCCTCCTGCGCATAATAGAAGTTATCCACCGGCAGCCGCCCCTGTTCCTCGCGGAACGGCGTCTGCGGAAGGCTGCCCTGTCCGTACGCCTCGAACGGCCCCAGATAATGTTTGAGCCCGGTGACCAGCGCGACATGGCGTGCCCGGTCGGGGGCGGGCAGGGCGGCCAGCAGGTTGCGGACCATCGCTGCATTGACGCGGATATTCTCCGCCTCGCTGTCCTGCCGCAACCAGGTGGTGATGAACACCGCATCGGCCTGTACCCCGGCCAGCGCCGCCTTCGTACCGTCCGCGTCGAGCAGGTCTGCGGCCAGCGGCTGCACGCCGTCCTGCGCGACCGGGCGGCGGGCCAGGCCGTGGACGGTCCAGCCCTCACGTACCAGCAGGTCGGCCGTCGCGCTGCCGATGATGCCGCTGGCCCCCGCCACGATTGCCGTCTTCGTCGCCATGTCACTTCCTTTCCTTTGTCGAGTCGGCCAGTTAGGAACCCGTCGACCGTGCCGAAAGACGGCACCCCCACCACCCCCAGGCACCAAAAGGTAAACATGCACCCCGGATCGGACGAGGCGGAATGGCGGGAGGATTGCGCACCGCGCCGCGTGCTGTCGCTGTTCGCCACCAAATGGACCAGCATGGTGCTGCACACGCTGCACGCCCGCCATGGCGGGACAGCGCGGACCGGCGTGCTGCTGCGCAGCCTGCCGGGCATTTCGAAGAAGATGCTGACCCAGACCCTGCGCGAGATGGAGGAGATCGGCCTGATCGCGCGCGAGGTGCTGGCGGTGATGCCGCCAGCGGTCGAATATCGCCTGACGGAGCTTGGCTGCCGGTTCGTCGAGCCGGTGAACCTGCTCTATGACTGGGGGCGGGACAATGCCGATGCGCTCGACGCATTGGGCAGCCGGCCGGGCGCGCGGCGGGGGTGAGAAAGTGATACCCCCGTACGATCCGTTCGTCCTGAGGTGCCATTGAGCTTGTCGGAATGGCGTATCAAAGGACCGTGACAAGCGCTTCGATACGAGTCTTCGACAGGCTCAGCCCCTACTCAGCACGAACGGTTAGGTTTGCTGAGTGGCTCACCCAAACGAAAAGGGCGGCCCCGGAGGACCGCCCTTTCGTATCACAACAACCCGACAACCTCAGCCGTCGTAGTCGCCGCCGACATTCTGGTTGCGCGGCGGGGCAGCGGCCGTAAGGCGCAGCGCCTCTGCCGATGCGGCCAGCGAACCCAGTTCGTCCGGGGCTTCCTCGTCGTCGATCTGCACCTTCTGCATCGACGTGATGACCGATTCGCGCAGATGGTCCGGAGTGATGTTCTCCTCGGCGATTTCGCGCAGCGCCACGACCGGGTTCTTGTCGCGGTCGCGATCGAGGGTGAGTTCGGCACCGCCCGAAATCTGGCGGGCGCGCTGGGCAGCCATCAACACCAGGTCGAAACGGTTGGGGATCTTGTCGACGCAATCCTCGACGGTGACGCGCGCCATGAAACGCCTTCCTTGCAAAACGGAGGGTATCGGAAAGCGTGCTGCCTACGCACGCCGGCTCGGAAAGTCAATGAAACTTGGCCACCCGCCGGCCGTTACGTCCTGCGAACGAATGGGAGGGGACATGATCGGGGCCAGCGAGCCGACCTTTACCGTCGCGGGAAACCGGCTGACATTGTTGACCGAAGGGCCCGAGCGGCTGACGGCGTTGCTGGCGCTGATCGACGGCGCGCGCCGGTCGCTGCGGTTCCTGTTCTACATCTGGGAAGAGGACGCGTCGGGTGTCCGGGTCCGCGACGCGCTGGTCGCGGCGGCGAAGCGCGGCGTGCGGGTGTCGCTGATCGTCGACGGGCTGGGCGCGGAGGCGGCGGCCAATCGCCGCTTCTTCGAACCGCTCCGCGCGGCGGGCGGCGATGTGTGCGTGTTCGTGCCACGCATCGGGCGGCGTTACCTGCTGCGCAATCACCAGAAGCTGGCGCTGGCCGACGACGCCCGCGTGATCGTCGGCGGCTTCAATATCGAGGATGCCTATTTCGGCACGGTCGCGGATCAGGCGTGGCGCGACCTGGGGCTGATCGTCGAAGGGCCCGCCGCCGGGCGGCTGGCGGGGTATTTCGACGCGCTAAAGGCGTGGACCGCGCTGCCCGGCGCGCCCTTGCGTAAATTGTCGAAGCTGCTGCGCGACTGGAGCGAGGATAGCGGCCCGATCCGCTGGCTGCTGGGTGGCCCGTCGCGGCGGCTGTCGCCCTGGGCGCGGACGGTGAAGCACGAAATCCGCCATGGCGAGCGGATCGACATGATTGCCGCCTATTTCGCGCCCGGCCCGCTGATGACCCGCCGGCTGGACCATGCCGCCCGGCGAACCCGGCTGCGCATCGTGGTGCCCGCCAAGACCGATCATGCCATCGCACTGCTGGCGGCGCGCTTCACCTATCGCGGGTTGTTGCGCAAGGGCACCGAACTCTACGAATATCGCCCGACCAAGCTGCACACGAAATTGTTCGTCGCCGACGACGCGGTGCATATCGGCTCGGCCAATTTCGACATGCGGTCGATGTTCCTGAACATGGAACTGATGCTGCGGGTGGAGGACCCCGCCTTCGCCGCGCATATGCGCGCCTATATGGACCGCGAGGTCGCCGATTCGCAGCAGGTGACGCGCGCGCTGCACCGCGAACGGTCGGGCTGGTGGGCGCGGGTGAAACAGGCGGGCGCCTATTTCGTGATGGCGGTACTCGACCCCGAAATCACCGTCTGGCTCAACCGCGACTGAACCCGCTTGAGGTCGGGGCGCTGGTGGTCCATCGCATGGCGCATGGATATTCCCGCACTCTATGCCCAGCTGATTCAGGCGATCGGCGACGGCACCGGCATGGCCGACAGCCTGTTGCACGTCCATGCCGGCATGGCGGTCCTGCTGCTGACCCGTGTGCTGACCGGCCGCCGCTTGTCGACGCCGGTCCCGCTGGCGGTGGTGGCGCTCGCCGAACTGGGCAACGAGGTGCTCGACCGGCTGCATTACGGGTCGTGGCGCTGGGACGATACGCTGCTCGATATCGTCAACACGATGTTCTGGCCGACGATGTTGTTCATCGGCCTGCGCCTGCGCGACCGGTTCGAACCGCGCGATGCAGTGGTGCCGGAACAGCCGACGATCTGAAAGGGTTGATGGGGCAAAGGAGCCTTGCCCCATGACCAACACCCCCGCGCATCCGAAGGTCGATCCCGAACGGGTCGAACCGCACAACGCCTTCGACAATCCGACCGGCTATTCGGGCCAGGAATATGATCGCGAGCGCGCCGCGCGACAGGCCGCCGCCGAGGCGCGGCCCGCCAGCATCGCGCCCGCGCCGGACGGCCGCGAAATCCCGCCCGAAGCCGGCCACCGCGCGACGATCAGCCCCAATGGCGAAGTGCATGGCAGCGGCGCGAATGCCGGCGGCGGCGGGCAGGGCGAGAATTTCGACGACGATGGGTCAGGGGAGGGGGCCGGTGTGCCCCCGGCCGACCGCGCCCCGGATCGGTAATCCCTCATCGTCATTCCCCGCCATCGCGGGGAATGACGAAATTGGCGATTGCTTACCCCTTCGCCTCGCCGATCAGCTTGGCGGCATCCGCGCCGGCCCAGTCCATGCCGCCGGTCACCCGCCACACTTCCTTGCCGGCGGTGTCATACAGGATCGTCGTCGGCAGGCTGACGCCCATCCCGGTCGAGAATTTCAGATCGGGATCGCGATACGCCTTCAGGTTCACCAGCTTACGCTCGGTCAGGAACGGTTGGACCTTGGCCGGCTCCATGTCCTGCGACACGGTAAGCACGGTCAGCGCCGCCCCGTCGCGCGCGGCCAGCGCGTCGAGCGTCGGCATCTCGCGCACGCATGGCGCGCACCATGTCGCCCACAGGTTCAGCAGCACCGGCTTGCCGCGAAAATCGGCCAGCGTCACGCCCTTGCCCGCCGCGTCCTGAAACGCGAACGTCGGCATCGCCTCGCCCTTGTGGCTGCGATCGACCTTGCCCGCCGCTTCCGGCGCGGCGTCATTGGCGGGGGCGGCGACGTCGGGCACGGTGCCGTCGTCGGTCGTGGCGGCTTGCTCCGGCGCGGCGGCTCGCTTATCGCAAGCGCCGACGAACAGGCTCAGTCCAAGGAGAAGCGCGATTACCGGGCGCATGGAAGGCTCCAACAGCATGTGGGGCGGGCGCTTCGCCGAAGGCCCGTCGGCGGTGATGCGTGAGATAAACGCGTCGATCCCGTTCGACAAGCGGATGTGGCGACAGGATATCGCCGGGTCCCGTGCGCACGCAACGATGCTGGGCGCGCAGGGCATCGTCGATGCCGCCGATGTCGCGACGATCCTGGGCGGGCTGGAGGCGGTTGCCGCCGACTATGCCGAACACGGCGTCCCCGACGACCTGACGCTCGAGGACATCCATATGCTGACCGAGGCGCGGCTGGCCGAAAAGATCGGCCCCGTCGCCGGGCGGCTGCACACCGCGCGGTCGCGCAACGATCAGGTCGCGACCGATTTCCGCCTGTGGACCCGCGACGCGATCGATGCGGTCGATGCGGCGCTGGGGCAGTTGCAAGCGGCGTTGCTGGTGCGCGCGGAGGAACATGCCGCCACCGTCATGCCGGGCTTCACCCATCTGCAGGTCGCGCAGCCGGTGACGCTTGGTCATCATCTGATGGCGTACCACACGATGGTCGCGCGCGATCGCGGGCGCTTCGCCGATTGCCGCGCGCGGCTGAACTACAATCCGCTGGGTTCGGCGGCGCTGGCCGGGACCGGCTTCCCGCTCGACCGCCATGCGACGGCGCAGGCGCTGGGCTTTGCCGGGCCGACGGTCAATTCGCTCGATTCGGTCAGCGACCGCGACTTCGCGATCGAATATCTGACCGCAGCCGTGCAATGCTCGCTGCACCTCTCGCGCCTCGCCGAAGAATTCGTGATCTGGGCATCGCAGATGTTCGGCTTCGTCAGCTTGAGCGACCAATGGTCGACCGGCAGCTCGATCATGCCGCAGAAGCGCAATCCCGACGCCGCCGAACTGGTGCGCGGCCATTCGGGGCGGATCATGGGTTGCATGACGTCGCTGATGGTGACGATGAAGGGCCTGCCGCTCGCCTATTCGAAGGATATGCAGGACGACAAGCCGCCGGTGTTCGAGGCGACCGACCTGCTGGCGCTGTCGATCGCGGCGATGACCGGTATGGTCGAAAGCGCGACCTTCCGCCCCGAACGCATGCGTGCGGCGGCCGAAACCGGCTTTTCGACCGCGACCGACCTCGCCGACTGGTTGGTCCGCGAAGCGGGCGTGCCGTTCCGCGAGGCGCACCATATCACCGGCCGCGCGGTGAAGCTGGCCGAGGAAAAGGGCTGCCGGCTGGATGGTCTCACCCTCGACGACCTGACCGGTATCGACGACCGCATCCATGGCGGCATTTTCGACGTGCTGAGCGTCGATGCTTCCGTCGCCAGCCGCAAGAGCTTCGGCGGCACCTCGCCCGAACGGGTGCGCGAAGCCATCGCCGCCGCGCGGGGCCAGTGATGCGGGGGGGCGCGCTCCTCGCCGTCGCCCTCGCGCTGGCCGGGTGCGGCCAGCGCCGCGACCTGCATCCGCAGGAAAACGCGTCGCTGCCGCCCGCACCCTATGGCGCGACCACGCAGCCGACTTCGGGCGAACTGCTCGACCCGACGACGCAGCAGCGCCCCTCGCGCAGCGACGAGCTGCTGACCGAATCGAAGGCGCGGGGCGACGATCCCTTCGCCCTGCCGCCGCGCTGATTACGCGCTCCATCGTCACCCCGGCCTTGAGCCGGGGTCCCGCTTCTTCTTCCGCGACGGCAAAGAAAGCGGGACCCCGGATTAAGTCCGGGGTGACGTATAGAGCGGGCGAATAGTCTGCCATTTTCTTGGTGTCCGCACCGGTCTAAAGGCCCAGTCATGGACAATTTCACCCTTCGCGACGGCACGCTCCATGCCGAGGATGTCAGCCTGCCCGCTATCGCCGATGCGGTCGGCACGCCGGTCTATGTCTATTCGACCGCGACGCTCGAACGCCATGTCCAGGTGTTTCGCGACGCCGTGGCAGGGTTGGGCACGGGCGAGCCGCTGGTCGCGTTCGCGGTGAAGGCCAATCCGAACAAGGCGGTGCTGGCGACGCTCGCCCGCGCCGGCATGGGCGCCGACGTGGTGTCGGGCGGCGAGCTGTACCGCGCGCTCGACGCCGGCATGGACCCGGAGAAAATCGTGTTTTCGGGCGTCGGCAAGACGGCGGACGAAATGGCGCAGGGGCTGGCCGCCGGCATCGGCCAGTTCAACATCGAATCCGAACCCGAACTCGACATGCTGTCGGCGGTTGCGACCCGGCTGGGCAAGGTCGCGCACATCGCGATCCGGGTGAACCCGGACGTGATCGCCGGAACCCATGCGAAGATCTCGACCGGGGGCAAGGAGAACAAGTTCGGCATCGATTACCACGCCGCCCCCGCCGCCTACGCCCATGCCGCGTCGCTGCCGGGCATCCGGGTGCGCGGCGTTGCGGTGCATATCGGCAGCCAGCTGACCGACCTCGTGCCGCTGGAGGCTGCGTTCGGCCGGGTCGGCGCGCTGATCGCCGAGTTGCGGGCGGCGGGGCATGACATCACCCATGCCGATCTGGGCGGCGGGTTGGGCGTCCCCTACGACCCCGCCAGGCCGTTGCCGCCGTCGCCCGCCGCTTATGGCGAAATGGTCGCGCGGGCGACCGCCGGCTGGGACGCGCGGCTGATGTTCGAACCCGGGCGGCTGATCGTCGCCAATGCCGGGGTGCTGGTGTCGCGCGTCATCCGCGTGAAGCAGGGTGCGACCGCGCCGTTCGTGGTGGTCGACGCGGCGATGAACGACCTGCTGCGACCCAGCCTCTACGACGCCTATCACGATATCCGCGCCGTGACCCCGACCGGCGAGCGCGCGGTGACCAACATCGTCGGCCCGGTGTGTGAGACCGGCGATACCTTTGCGCTCGACCGCGATATGGACGTGGTCGTCACCGACGATCTGGTCGCGTTCATGACCGCCGGTGCGTACGGCGCGACCATGGCCTCCACCTACAATTCGCGCGCGCTGGTGCCCGAGGTGCTGGTATCGGGCGACCAATTCGCGGTGGTGCGTGAACGCCCGCCAATCGAGGCGCTGGCGCAAGCCGACCGCCTGCCGCCCTGGCTGTGAACGGGCTGCCGATCCTGCTGCGCACCGCCGGGCGCAGCGTGATCCTGGTGGGGGAGGGTGAGGCCGCCGATGCCAAGCGCCGCCTGCTCGAACGCACCGGCCTGACCGTCGTCGCCGACGCCGCCGATGCCCGCATCGCGGTGGTCGCTGTCGAGGACGACACGCAGGCCCGCACCGCGATCGACGCGCTGAAGGCACGCGGCATCTTGGTCAACGCCGTCGACCGCCCCGCCGATTGCGACTTCACCCTGCCGGCGATCGTCGACCGGTCGCCGATCCTGATCGCGATCTCCACCGGCGGCGTCTCGGCGGGCCTCGCGGCGGCGATCCGGCAACGGCTGGAGGCGATGCTGCCCGCCGGCGTCGGGCGATTGGCCGAGGGGCTGGGCGCGGCCCGCGCGGCGCTGCGCGCGCGCTTTCCCGATGGCGGCGACCGTCGCCGCGCGATCGGTTTGGGCGTAGCGGCGGGCGGTCCGCTCGACCCGATGGTCGCGCACGGCGACGATGCCGTCGCACGCTGGCTGGAGGATGTCGCCCCGGTCGCCGGCCGGGTGGAGACGATCCGCCTGCGCTCGGCCGATCCCGACGACCTGACGCTCCGCGAAGCCCGCTGGCTGGGACAGGCCGACCGCATCCATCATGCGGCGGATGTGCCCCCCGCGATCCTCGACCGCGCGCGCGCCGATGCGGTACGGATCACCGGCCCGGTCCCGGCCGATCCGCTCCCCGGCCTGACGATCGACCTCGCATGACCTGTCGCGCATGGCATATCGATGGGGGGAAGGTGACGCCGATCGATCCGCTGGCGGCGGTCGACGCCACCGGCGGTTTCACCTGGATTCACCTGCATGGGGAGGGGGATGCGGTGGCGAAATGGCTGCGCGATCATGCCCATCTGCCCGAATATGTCATCGACCCGCTGACTGCGGTCGAAACCCGCCCGCGCTGCGACGCGATCGGGAAGGGCGCCTTCGTCAACCTGCGCGGGCTGTCCGACGATCAGCTGAGCAGCGCCGATCCGCTCGCCTCGATCCGGCTTTATGCCAGCGCCGGGCAGGTCCATTCGGTCACCCGGCGCAACCTGACCGCGTTCAGGACGGTGGTCGATCGGGTGGAGGGCGGCAACGTGGCCGACCCCGGCGACCTGATCGTTGCGTTTGCCAGCGCAATCACCGAACAGCTCGATCCGCTGATCGCCGATCTGGGCGACACGCTCGACGAATGCGAAGAGGCGTTGGACCCGGCGCGCATTTTCGAACAGCGTCGTGCGGTGACCCACACCCGCGTCCGCGCGATCGGCTATCGCCGGTTCCTGGTGCCGCAGCGTTCGGCGCTGGAAAAGCTGGGGCAACTGCCCGGCGACTGGCTGCAGGCCGACGATCGCCTCCACCTTGCGGCCGCCGCCGATCGTGCCGCGCGCATGGCGGAGGAGGTCGATTCGATCCGCGAACGTGCGGCGCTGATCCACGAAACGCTGACCGACCTGCGCGCCGAACAGCTCGACCAGCGCTCGCTGCAGATCGCGATCGTGGCGATGGTGTTCCTGCCGCTGACCTTCGTCACCGGCCTGCTCGGCATGAATGTGAAGGGCATCCCCTTCGCCGACGAACCCTGGGCCTTTGCCGGGGTGGTCGCGCTATGCATCGCGATGAGCGCCGGCATCGTCGCATGGTTCGTGCGCAAACACTGGATCGGGCGCTAACGCCCGATCCGGTCTGCTTGTCGGTTCAGGCGGCGCGCCCAAACCCGGCATCATCCTCATCGGCGCCGCCCTGCGTCAGGTCGAGGGCAAAGCCCCGCACGCGGGCCTGCTGCTCGCCGACCGACCCCGGCTTGGCCCGTACCGCCGCCGGCTTGGCGGCCGGCGTGCGAACCGGCGCGCGCGGCGCGGTCGGGGCACCGTTTCCGGTGCGGAAGAACGCGATATTCGCCTGCAACTCGTCGGCCTGGTTGGCCAGTTCCTCGGACGTCGAGGTGATCTGCTCCGACGCCGACGCATTCTGCTGCGTCACCTGATCGAGTTGCTGCAACGCCTGGTTGATCTGGCTCGCGCCGATATCCTGTTCGCGACACGCCGCGCTGATTTCCGACACCAGTTCGGCGGTACGACGGATGTCGGGGACCAGCTTGGTCAGCATGTCGCCCGCCTGTGCCGCCGCCTCGACCGTCTCGCCCGATACCGCGCTGATTTCGGCGGCGGCGCTCTGGCTGCGTTCGGCGAGTTTGCGGACTTCCGAAGCCACAACCGCGAAGCCGCGACCATGTTCGCCGGCACGGGCCGCCTCGACCGCGGCATTCAGCGCCAGCAGGTCGGTCTGCCGCGCGATCTCTTGGACAATGCTGATCTTGTCGGCGATGGTCCGCATCGCCTTGGCGGCACGTTCGACGGCGACGCCGCTGGCTTCGGCATCCTTTGACGACTGGCGCGCGATCTTTTCGGTCTGGGCGGCATTGTCGGCATTCTGTTTGATGTTGGCGGCCATCTGCTCCATCGACGCCGAAGCCTCTTCGGCGGCGGCGGCCTGCTCGGTCGCGCCCTGCGATACCTGCTCCGACGAGGCCGAAAGCTGCTGGCTGCCCGCCGCGACGCTTTCGGCGGCCTGGTTGGTCTCGCCGATCACGCCGCGCAGCCGGACGACCATCGCGTTCAGCGCTTCGATCAGCGTGCCAACCTCATCCCGGCTGGTCGCAGCGACCGTCACCGACACGTCGCCCTCCGCCACGGCGGTGGCAAGGCCGGTCGCACGGTTCAGGTTGCGCCGGATCGCATTGGCGACGAACCATGCCGCCGCCGCTGCCGCCGCCATCGCGATCAGCGCGATGACGATCATGTAGGTCGTCAGCTTCGACGACAGCGCCATGCCCGCTTCGCGCGCGGCCTGCGCCGATTCCAGCTGGTAATCGGACAGCTTGACGATTTCCGAGGTCGTCGGATCGATCGCGGGATACATGTCGTTGTCGGCGAAGGAGGCCAGTGCCGGGGCATCGCGACGCGCGATGATCGTGCGCAGCGTGCTCACCGCATCGTTCGACCGCGCCATGTTCGCCTTCACCGTGTCGGCGATCGCGGCTTCCTCGGCCGTCTGGCTGGTGCGCATATAGGCCGACCATTGTTCGCCGACAATGCGGTTGGCCGCGTCGATCCTGTTGCTCGCCTGTTGCCAGTTCAGCTTGCCCGCGCGCAGCTGATGGGTCGTGTCGACCACGTTCAGCCCATAGGCGTCGGACACCTTCTTCAACTGGCGCAGCGGCACGATGCGATCGTCATAGATCGACGTCATCGACCCGGTGAGCGCCGACATGCCGTAATAGCCGGCACCACCGACCGCCACGGCGATGGCTATGCCGGCGGCAAGCTGAATCGCGAGGATTCGCGTGCCGATCGATCGAAACCCGCCGTTGCTGCCCGCCATGTCCGTCTTCCTCCGTGGAGGTGGCATGGCTAATTTGAATGATTTAATAACCGATGAAACCGTATCTGATTTACCGGGTGATAAACCCGATCATCTGCTCGACCATCAGCCGAAGCTGCCCGTCGGCCTTGTCGATCGCGCCGTCCTCGACCGTGTTGATCGCGACGCCGACCGGCGTGGGCCAGCCGCGCAGGGCATGGGCGACGGTGCGCAGCGTCGTCATCGTCGCCACCGCCGCCTGCCATCCCGCTGCCGTCGCGACGATGCCGATCGGCATCCCGTCGAAATAGACGCGATCGTCACGGCGCAGCAGCTCCACATGGTCCAGCGCGTTCTTGACCAGCCCCGACAGCGTGCCGTGATAGCCCGGCGACCCGATGATGATCCCGTCGGCATCACGCAGCGCGCGCAGGAACGACTGGATGCGGGCATTGCCGCCCGCCGTTTCGGGTTCGTAGTTCGGGAAATCGATCGCCGGCCCGGTCAGCAGCGTCGTGCGCGCACCCAGCATCGCGGCATGGCCGAGCGCCTGTTCCAGCGCGGCGGCGGTTCCCGATGTCGGGCGCAGCGTGCCCCCCAGCGCGACGATATGCGGTTGCTTCATGCGCGCACCGCTAGCGGATCATGGCAGCCGATGCCACCGCTGAGCGCAGGAATCAGGCTTGTCGGGATCAGCGCGGCCGAACCGCTTCCCACGCCTCGGCGATGTCGGTCAGCGAGGCGGCGGCGTTCAGGAACGGTTGCGCGTCATGGCCGATGCTCGCGTTGACGATCTGGTCGCGCAGCCCGGTATAGAGCCGCGACAGCGTTTGCGACAGGTCGCCGCCCTTTTCGTAATCGAGCCCCGCTTCCAGCGCGAACAGGATCGCGGTCGCGCGGGTCACGCGCTCGCCCTTCATCGCATATTGGCGGTTGTTGGTCGCCCATGCCGCCGATCGCAGCGCACGGATCGCTTCCTCGTACAACAGCGACACCAGCGCGTGCGGGTCGGCGCCGCCGGTGCGGGCGGCCAGGTCGACCGAGCGATAGGTCTGGGCAGGATCGCCCGCCAATGCGGAGGCATAGCGGGTCATCAGTTGCTCTTCGACCACATCTTGATCTGGTTTTCCATGAAGGTCTGTTGCGCCTTGTACGCCGCGACCCGCGCTTCGGACGCCGCGAACTGCTGCGTCATGCGGGTGGTGGTCAGGTCGGTCTGTTCGACGACCTTCGCCTGTTCCTTGGCCAGCGCGCCCTGCGCATCGGCATAGCGCTTGTCGCTGGCGCCAAGGCCCAGCGTGGTGCTCTTGGCACTGACCGCGATCCGGTTGAGCGCGGCGGGCAGGCTGGTGCCCGTCGTGCCGTCGGTGCCGCTGGCTGCGGCGAACATCGCCTCCACCGCGTCCGGGTTCTTGGCCAGCGCCGATGCCAGCTGCGTCTTGTCGACGCGCAGCGATCCGTCATTGTTGGTCGCGATGCCGATCTGCGCCAGCGTGGTCGGGCTGCCGTCCTTCTTGCCGGTCAGGTCGGCGATGCTCAGCTTCTGCAGCGCCCGCTTCATCGCCATCGCCGCCGGATCGGCGCGCAGGTCGCCGGTGATCGGGTCGGTCGCCTTGTTCACCGATGCCAGCATGTTGTTATAGGCGGCGACGACGTTGTTCACCGCGTCCTTCAACGCATCGGTCGGTGTCGACGAACTGAGCGTCACCGGACCATCGGTCGTCACCCCCTTCAGTTCGAGGATCACGCCGTCCGCGCCGGTGATCTTGTTCGATGCGCTGACCATCGGCACGCCGTCGACGCTGAACACCGCGTTGCCCGCACGGGTCACTATCTCGGCGCCATCGGTCGTCGTATCGTCGAAATCGACGTTCAGCCGCTCCAGCCCGGTGCTGCCCGAATCGGGCGTCGTGCTGACGGTGAACGCCTGGTTCGCACCGTCGGTGCTGCGCAGCACCAGCCGCTGGCCGTTGGCGTCGTTCACCACGCTGGCGGTGACGCCGGCCTTGGCGGCGGTGATCTTGTCGGCGACCTTTTGCAGCGATGCCGCATCGTTCGACGTGATGGTGATCGGCGGGATGGTCGTGCCGTTCCCGTTGAACTTTCCGGTGGAATCGACGCTGCCCAGCGTCAGCTGGATCGTGCCGGTGCCGACCGATCCGGTGGTGCTGAACGATTCCTTCGTAACCGCGACCTGTGGCGTGGCGAGGCGGGCGACCGTGACGCTGGCGTTGAGGCTGGCGACCTTCGTACCGCTGGCCGTCGACACCTTCACCGCCGACCCGCTGCTGCTCAGCTGCGTGGTCAGCCCGCCACTCTCGGCAAGCGTCGTCAGCGCGCTGGCGAATTCGGTGATGCCCGATTTCAGCTCGGACACCGCCGATACCTGTGCGGTCAGTGTGTCGGACTGTTTCGTCAACCGGGCGTTGCGGGCGGCGAACTGCGCCTCGACCAGATTCTTGACCAGCGCGGCGGTGTCGACCCCTGACCCGGCGCCCAACGCATTGGCGAGGTTGGGGGTGGTCGCCTTGGTCGTGGTGGTGGTCGTCGTCGTCTTGGGCGTGGTGGCGGTGGCCGTCGCACTGGTCGTCGTGATTGCCATCGTTGATCCCCGGTCCGTCTCCCCCATTCAACGGCACGGGCGGCCAAATCTTTAAGGGTTTTTTACCGCCAGATTGCCGTTTTCATCGTAGCGCGCTTCCTCCGGCACGGTCACCGGCGGCTGGATGCCGCCCGCCTGCCGGTTGACGCCCATCACGAACGCCAGAACGGTCGCGATGGCGAGGTACAGGTCGTCGCGAATCTCCTGGCCCTGCTTGCTGGTGTAATAGACCGCACGGGCGAGCTGCGGATATTCGAGCATCGGGATCTTCGCTTCCGCCGCCAGTTCGCGGATCGCCATCGCGGTCGCGCCGCGCCCCTTGGCCACCACCACCGGCACCTGATCGCGGCCATGGTCGTAGCGTAGCGCGACCGCGAAGTGCGTCGGGTTGGTCAGCACGACCTGCGCCTCGCCCACCGCCGCCTTGAAACCGCCCTTCAAAATATCGTGGCGACGCTGGCGGATCTGCGCCTTCACATGCGGATCGCCGTCGCTTTCCTTATGCTCGTCGCGCACCTCCTGCTTGGTCATCTGCAACCGCTGCATCCGCTGGAAGATCGCCAGCGGCACGTCGAGGCCCGCGATCAGCACCAGCCCGCCGGCCATCACGAACAACAGCGTCAGGAACGTGCCGCCCAGGTCGCCGACCGCCTGGTCGACGTTCGACGATACCAGGCCGACCGAACTGATCGCCGCCTTCTTCAGCATGACATAGCCGATGGCACCCAGCAGGATGACCTTCAGCAGCGACTTGCCCAGCTCGATCCAGCCCTGCGTGCCGAAGATGCGCTTCATCCCCGATGCCGGGTTGATCCGCGACCCCTTGGGCGCCAGCGCCCCGCCGTTGAAGCGGATGCCGGTCAGCCCGGCCTGCGCCAGGATGCTGGCCGAGACGGCCAGCGCGAGGATGCCGCCCAGCGACGGCAACAGCTTCCACCCCGCCTCGATCAGCGGACGCCACGGCTGGAAATCCTCGACGTCGGCCCGGCCGAAGCGGAAACTGGCGGTCATGATCGCCTTGCACGCCCCGACTAGCGAGGGGCCGAGCAACGCGAGCCAGGCACACCCGGCCAGGATCACCAGCGCCGCGCCCAGCTCCTTGGACTTGAGGACGTCGCCATCTTCGCGCGCCTTGTCGAGGCGCTTCTGGGTTGGGCTTTCGGTTTTGTCCTCGCTCAACGCACGCCTCCCAGCACCAGCGTATTGGCGGCGTCCAGCGCCTCCTGCACGATGACCAGCATATAATCGGTCATCGCGGGCAGCGCGACGAACAAGGCGACGACCCCGACGAACAGGCTGGCGGGCAGCCCGACTGCAAACAGGTTGAGTGCGGGGGCCGAGCGCGACAGCATCCCCATGACGAGGTTGAGGCACAGCAGCAGGAACCCGACCGGCAGCGCAAGCAGCAGCCCCGACAGGAACGCATAGCCGCCGAAGATCGCGATATTCTCCAGCTTGGCCGCGCTCAGCCACGCCGCGCCCGGCGGCAGCAATTCATAGGAGCGCACGATCAGGTCGATCAGCAGCAGATGCCCGTCGAGCGACAGGAACAGCAAGGTCAGCAGCACCGACAGGAAGGTGCCGAGCGCCGGGCTCTGCGCGCCGTTCTGCGGATCGACCATCGCCGCAAAGCCGATGCCCATCGAAATGCCGATGATCTCGGCGGCGATGACCGGCGCGGCAAACGCGATCTGCAGGACAAAACCGATGGCGAGCCCCACCAGCCCTTCGGCGGCGATGCTGAGGATGGTGGTGACCGAAAAAATGTCGGCCGGAATGGCGAAGGGCTGCGCCTTCAGCACCAGTACCGCGATCGCGCCCGACAGCAGCACCCGCACCTGCACCGGCATCGCCACCGCGCCGAACACGGGGGCGACGATGAACGCCGCGCCGATGCGGACCATGGTGAAGAGCAGCGCCCAGAGCTGCGGCTCGACCGACAGGCCGAAGCCTAGCATGGGGCGGGTGTCCGCGACGCTACCCGCATACTCCACCGTACCCCCGCGCAGGCGGGGGCCCAGAGCCACGAATGCCGCCGCCCGCGACCCTGGACCCCTGCTTGCGCGGCGGTCCGGCACGTGGCGAGCCAACTGCCAGCCAACCCCCCTTCGTCATTCCGGCGAAGGCCGAAATCCATTGTGTCGGACGCTATCGATGACGCGCAACTGTCCCCCCCTCCATGGATTCCGGCCTCCGCCGGAATGACGGAAGGAGTGCAAACGATCGTCACCGCACCAGATCCGGAATCCGCTCGAAGATACTCGTCGTGAAATCGCTGAGCAGCCCGAGGATCATCCCCCCGAACACCGCCAGGCTGATGCCGACCACCGCCAGCTTCGGCACGAACGATAGCGTCTGTTCGTTGATCGACGTCGCCGCCTGGATCATGCCGAGGATCAGCCCGCTGAGCAGCGCCGGAATCAGGATGGGTGCGGCGACCAGTGCCAGCACCCACATCGCTTCGCGCGCGACGGTCATGAAATAGCCTGCGTCCATGGCGTTACGTCCCGAAAGAGGCGGCAAGGCTGCCCATCGTCAATGCCCAGCCATCGACCAGCACGAACAGCAGCAACTTGAACGGCAGCGAGATGATCGTCGGCGACAGCATCATCATGCCGAGCGACATCAGGACCGTCGCCACCACCAGGTCGATGACGATGAAGGGGAGGAAGATCAGGAACGCGATCTGGAACGCGGTCTTGAGTTCGCTGGTGACGAAGGCGGGCAGCAGGATCGTGAACGGCGTGTCGGCGGGCGTCGCGATCGGGCCGATCTTGGCCATCTGCGCGAACATCGTCACGTCCTTGGTCCGGGTCTGCTTCAGCATGAATGCATGGAGCGGCAGGCTGGCCGCCTCGATCATCTGCGTCGAACTGATCTGCCCGGCGGCATAGGGCTTGATCGCCGTTTCGTTGATCCGCCCGATCACCGGCGACATGACAAACAGCGACAGGAACAGCGACAGGCCGATCAGCACCTGGTTCGGCGGCGTCTGTTGCAGGCCCAGCGCCTGGCGCAGCACCGCCAGCACGATGATGATCCGGGTAAAGCTGGTCATCATCAGCAGGATGCCGGGCAGGACCGACAACAGCCCCATGATGATGAGGATCTGCAGCGACAACGCCATCGGCGCGTCGTTGCCCCCCCCCAGCTGCCCCAGCGCACGGTCGAGCGCGTCGGCGGCCCCCGGCGTCGGCGCGGGCGCGGCGGGCACCCCTTGCGCCATCGCCGGTACCGCCAGGAACAGCATCAATGCGATGCCCAGCACCGCCAGCACGAGTTCGAACCGCCAGTGCGGCAGCGTGCGCGCGGGCCGGCGGACCTTGACGGTCTGCGCCGGCACGGTCGCCATCGTCCGCCGGCGCGCGGCGGCGATCGGCGACGGCCGATACCGCATCCGCGACAATACCGGCGCAATCTTCCCCCCCAGGACGCTCACTTGTCGCCCCGGTCCAGCAACGTGACCCCGTTACGGCTGACCGATACCAGCAGCAGCCGGTCGTCGAATTCCAGCACGGCGAGCTTCGTGCCGGTCGACACCATCATCGTCTCGCGCACCTTGACCAGCCGTTCGCCCTGATTGCCCGGCATCCGTGCTTCCAGCCGACGCCACAGATACAGGCAACCGATCATCAGCCCGCATACCAGCGGCAGCAGGATGACCAGCTTCAGGATGTACGACCACATCATCAGCGGCTGACCCGCTTGTCCGGGCTGACCAGCTCGGTCATGCGCACGCCGAAGCGGTCGCCGACGGTCACCACCTCGCCCCGCCCGATCAGCGTGCCGTTGACGAACACGTCGAGCAGCTCGTTGGCGGCACGGTCCAGCTCGATCACGCTCGATTCGCTCAGCGCCAGCAGTTCGCGCAGCGTCAGCTGCGTCGACCCGATCTCGACGGTCAGGCGGACATCGACATCCTGCAACAGCTTGAAATTGGCGGCGAGCGACGCTTCGGCGGGGAAGCCACCGGTCATCTCGTTCATTGGAATTCCTCTTCGAAACCGGGGTCGATGGAGTTGAGCTTGATCGCGGCCTGTCCGTTGGCGGTGCCGACCGTGCCGGTGCCCAGCCGCCGGTTGGCGACCCAGACGGGGACCTGCGGGCCAAAGCTGATCGGGATGATATCCCCCTCCTTCAGCTCCAGCAGCAGGGCGAGCGACACGACCGGTTCGGCCAGCACCGATCGCACCGGCAGCTTCACCGACATAACCGCACGCGTCAGGCCCGCCAGCCATTTGGGATCGGGCGCGCTCTTGCCGTGCACCTTGGTCGACAGCTGCGGGGCATGGGGCTTCAGCGCGGCGACGGGATAGAGGATGTCGATGAAGGTCGGCTCCGCATCGCCCACCGCGATGCCGAACCGGGTCGCGATCACCGCGTCCTCGCCATCGATCGCGCCCATCATCGCCGGGTTCGATTCGGGGTTGCCGGGTTCGAAGCCGATGCCGGCCAGCGGACCCCACGCCTCGCTCAGCGGCTGGGCGATCGCGCCTGCCAGCCGCCGCAGCATCGCCTCGGCCGCCGGCGAGAATTCGATCGGCAGCGGGGCGGGGGCCTCGCCGAACCCGCCAAAGAAGATATCGAGCACTTCGAGCAGGAACGCGCCGTCGAACACGATGATCGCCGGGCTTCCCCCGGTCGACAGCGTCATCGGCACCCATCCGGTCAGCCGGTCCTTGCGCCGCGCCTGCACATAGCCCGCGAATCGATCGACCTCGACCGGTTCGGACCAGCTGCGCACGCCCCGGCGCAGCAGCGGTTCGAACACCTGCCGCAGCGATCGCGCCATCCGTGCCGACAGATGCTCCAGCGCGTGGAGATCGCCGAACGGATTCAGGTTCGCCGCGCCCAGCGTGGGCACGTGCGACGCCGGGGCCGTCCGGCGGGCCCGTTCGCGGCGCTCGGGCGCGGAGGTGGATGGCGCGTTAACCATGCACGTTTACTGAACGACAAATTGGGTAAAATAAACGTTACCGACGCCGCCAAAGCCCTCTTTCTGCTCCAAAGTGTCGTTGATCGCCTTTTTGATGCGCAGCGACAGCTGTTTCTTACCCTCGGCGGTGAACACCTGGTCCTCGGTGGTCTCGCCCAGCGCCAGCAGGATCGCCGAGCGAATCGCGATTTCATGGGTCTTCAGGTTGTCGAGCACCTTGTGGTCGTACGACGTCGAGATGGCGATGCCGACCTGGATGAAGTGCGTGCTGTCGGTCAGGTTGGAGGTGAACTCCTTGTCCATCGCGTAATAGCTCGACGCATAGCGGTCGCCGCCTTCCATCTCGGGCGTCGGGCGGCCGCCCTCGCCGTTGTTGGCCGCCGCGTCACCGCCGCCTTCGCCGCCACCCTCACCGCCGCCGCCGCCTTCGCCACCGCCTTCACCGCCGGCGGCGCTGGCCTTCACTTCCTCGGACTTGGGGACCAGCTTGGGCAGGTCCTTCTTGACCGCCTCATGCTCGCCTTCCTTGGCGTGCCCGCCGCCGATCAGGCCGGACGAGCTGGCATACAGCCCGGCACCGACGCCACCGCCCAGCAGGACGAGGACGCCGACCGCCATGACGATGATCTTGCCGAGCTTGCCCTTCTTCTTGGCCGGTTTTTCCTCCGGCGTGTCCTTGTCGCTCATGTCATACTTCCTCAGGCGATACGATCATCGGATCGGGTGGTTTGGGTATGGGCTTGGGTCGCCGGTCGCGGCGCGCGGGGGGCGGGGTTGCCCTGATCCTGCGCCTGCCGCTGCGACTGTTGCGATTGCGCTTGCGTGCCGACATCGACCTGCATCCCGCCCAGCTTCAGCCCGCGTGCCTCGGCCATCTGCACCAGGCGCGGCTGCGCCTCGGCTAGCAGGCGCCCGGCATCGGCATTGTCGCTGCTGAAGTGGACATGCAGCTTGCCGTCATCGCCGGTGCGGATCGCCACCTCGACATCGCCCAGCGCATCGGGCGACAGGCGGATGCGGGTTTCGCCGTTGTTCGTGCCGTTCGCGTCGCGCAGCGTCGTGATCCGGTCGATCATCCCCTCCACCCATTGCGGCTGGCGGGTGTCGAGCGTGGCGCTCGCGGCATGCGCGGTCGGCGCGACCGGACGCAATGTGGCAGCCTCCGGTGCCTGCGCGGCGCCGGTGGCCGGGACCGACAGGTCGTCGTCGCGCCGCACGCGAGGGGCAGGGGCGTCGCGATCGGTGAAGCCGGCATCGACCATCGGCGCTGGCGTCTGCACCGGCGCGGCGGCGACGCGCGTCACCTGCGGCATCGGCGCGGCGGCATGGCTCTCGTGCAGAACGGCCGGCGTGATGCCGTCTGTCTCAGGTGCCGGAGGCGTCTCATCGGACACCGGCGCGGTGGAGATCCGCGTAACCGGGGGGGCAACGGTGACCGGCTGCACGGTAGGCGCGGCGACCGGCACCACCGGCGCGGCAGCCTCGCCGGCGATCGGGATGCGCTCGGCGGCGGGACCGTCCGGGCGCGCGGTCGGTGCGCTCGCGGGTGCAGGCGCAGCCATCTCCCGCTCGGCCGGGATCGCAGCGGTCGGTGCGGTATCGTTGGCGAGAGGCGCGGTCGTCGTCGCAGCGGCGTGCACCGTCGGACGGGCGCGGACGACGCCATCGACTACCACCGGCGCTGGCACGGCCGCGTCCACCGGCAAAACCATGGGTGCGACCGGCACCGTCACCGGGCCGGCGGCGGGCGTCGCCTCGCGCTGACTCTGGGCGCGCAACACCTGTGGGATCGCTGTCGACAAATCGACCGGCACGGCATCGGCGACCTGCGGTGTCGCGTTGGTAGCCGGCGCGAACGCGTCGACCGTGACCGGAGTGCTTACCGCACCGGCATCCGATAGTGTCGTCGCGGCGGGCACGATGCTCGGCGTGGCCGATGCTGCTGGCGTGGCGGGTACGGCCGCAGCTGCGAGCGCCGGCATGGCCGATGGCCTGATCGACGGCGCGTCCAGCACGACCGCTGGTGCGACGCTCGACATGGCAGGCTTGGCCGTCGTCGCATCGGACGCGATGGACGGCGCAGCGGTCGGGATGGTTGGCGTGACCAGTGACTTGTTTGGCGTCGCAGCGGGCGCGACGATCGGCGCTGCGATCGGGTCGGTTGGCGTGACCGGTAGCTTGGTCGGCGTCGCAGCGGGTGTGACGGTCGACGCCGCGATCGAGTCGGTTGGCGCGGTCAGAGGCTTGTTCGGCACGACATTCGGCGCGAACGTCGATTCAGCGGTCGGAACGGCTGGCGTGACCAGTGGCGTGCTCAACGTCGCAGCGGGCGCGACGGTTGGCACCGCGATCGGTACGGTTTGCATGACCGATGGCTTGGGCGGTGTCGCACTCGGTGCGACGGTCGGCGCAGCGCTAGAGATGGTTGGCTTTGCCGATGTCGTATCAGCCGCGATAGCCGGCGTGGCGGTTTGGATGGCTGGCTTGGTAGACGCTGCGCCGGGCACCGCACGCGACATGACCGGCACCACAGAGGGCGCGGTCGTCTGCGCGGCCGGCATCCTGGCCATGCGCGGGGCGGCCTGCGGTTGGTCGGGCCGCGCTATGTCGTCGGCCTGTTGCTGCACGACGATATGCGCCGTCACGACCGTATCGGTGGCGAGCGGCGTCACCGTCCCGTTTGCCGGCGCGGCACGGGCGACAGGCGTCCTATCGGGGATCTGCGTGGCGACGGGCGCGGGGCGGGCGATCGGGGCGGGCGTCTCGGTGCGCTTCGCCATGCGCATCGGCGGCGCTCCGGCGGGGGTGGGGGCGGTGGCAACGACCTGTCCGTCCTCGATCACCAGCGCAGCCGCCGGCTTGGCATCATCGTCCGGCACGACGGGCGGGGTCGGGGGGAGGGCGACAAGGATCGCCTCGGCCGGATGCGGCACGACTGCCGGCGCGACGACGATCGACGGCGGCGTGGCAGCATCATCGCCGTTCTCGCTCTCGCCGGGCGGCGGCGCATCGCTCGATGGGGTTGGTTCGGCCCGCTTCACGCGTGGCGGGAGCGGGGCGAAGCGCACCGGTACCGGCAGTTGCAGCGTCGCGCGGGTCGCCACATCCTCGGCACGCGGCGGGGTGGCGGCGGCTTCCTCGTCGGGCAGTATGCCGGCCAGCGCGCCGACGACCGCCGTCGCGGCCAGCACCGGCGCGACCTGCGCCACGATCGGCGCATCGGCCTCCTGCGTCAGCATCAGCACCGCCTCGGTCGCCGATACCGGTAGCGGCGGGGCCACCGCCGGCACCGCCTCGACCGGCAGGACCGCCGCGGCAGGCATTACCGGCAAGGGGTTGCCGGTCGGGGCAGCCGCCTGCCGCTCACCCGGAACCGCATCCCCCGCCGGCACCATCCCCGCGATCAACGCGGCAAAGTCGCCCGCCCCCGACGCGCCAAGCGGCAGCGTCTGCATCGCAAGCGGGGAGGTGGTGCTGGAAAGGGCCGAGAGCAATTGCATGGGTCGATCCGTCAAAGCGTTCGACCGGTCGATCAGCAAGGATCGTGCCGATTGAGACGGCGCACCGGCGGTGCATTCTCCAGCGCGCGCAATTCACGCAGCGCACGGGCGGCATGGGCGCGCTCCAGCAGCTTTTCGACCGCGCTCTGGTCGCGCTTGGCGGCCATCGTCGCGGACTTTGCGCGGGTGAGCCCGTCATCGGCCTGCGCCACGCGGTGTTCGACGACCCGCGCGGTGGCGTGGAGTTTCTCGCGATAATGGGCGGCGGCGCCCAGCGTCTGCGCGCTGGCGCTGGGCGTGGGTACCGGCGACACCGCCTGCGCCAGATGGAGGATGCGGTCGCGCAGCGCGATCTCTTCCGCCACGCGGGCGGCGGCGCGCGCTTCCTCGGCCTGGGTCAGATTGAGCTGCATGGTCCGCACGCGCAGCACGCGCGCCAGGCGCTTGGCCTTGTCAGACACCGAACACCCCCACCAGTTCGGCAACGGCATCGTCCAGCGACACTACCTCGTCCGAATCCTGCTTCACATATTCCATGACCGCGGGATGCGCCGCCAGCGCGCCGTCGATCGCCGGATCGGTGCCAGGGCGATACGCACCCATCAGCACCAGATCGCGATTTTCCTCGTACGTCGCCAGATGCCGGCGCAGCACGCGCGCGGCGGCCAGATGCGGCTTGTCGGCAATGTCCGTCATCACGCGGCTGACCGACGGCCCCAGGTCGATTGCAGGATAGACGCCGCGCTCGGCCAGTTGCCGGCTCAGCACGATATGCCCGTCGAGAATCGACCGCGCCGAATCCACCACCGGATCGCTATTGTCGTCGCCATCTGCCAGCACGGTATAGATCGCGGTGATCGACCCGCCGGTGCGCACGCACGTGCCCGCCCGCTCGATCAGCCCCGGCAGCATCGCGATGGCCGACGGCGGATAGCCGCGCGCCGACGCCGGCTCGCCCAGCGCGAGGCCGATCTCGCGACCGGCATGGGCCACGCGGGTCAGCGAATCGATGATGAGCAGGACCTTCTTGCCCTGTTCGCGAAACGCCTCGGCAATCGCGGTTGCCCGCAAAGCGCCGCGAATGCGCAGCACCGGCGAATGGTTGGCCGGCACCGCGACCACGACCGACCGCGCCCGCGCATCGCCCTTCAGCTTGGTTTCGAGGAAATCGGAAACCTCGCGGCTGCGCTCGCCGATCAGGCCGACGACGATCACGTCCGCCTTGGCCGCGCGGACCATCATGCCCAGCAGAACCGACTTGCCGACGCCCGACCCTGCCATGATCCCGACGCGCTGGCCCTGACCGATGGTCAGCAGCCCGTTGATCGCGCGCACGCCGACGTCCATCGGTTCGAGCACGCGGCCCCGGTCCAGCGGCGACTGGATACGCCCGGCCAGCGGCCAGCGAGTGGCACCCCGGATCGGGCCCTTGCCGTCGATCGGCTTGCCCGCGCCATCGACCACCCGGCCCAGCATCGCCTCGCCCACCTCGGCCTCGCCCGGCTTGTCGCCCGGTCGCACCAGCGCACCGGGGAGGAGGGGGGCCGGGCCGCCCAGGTTCATCATCAGCGTCCGACCGTTGCGAAACCCGATCGCCTCCGCCTCGACATGGCCGCCATCGCCGGTGCCGACCTGGCACACGGTGCCGACCGGCAGCGACAGCCCGACCGCTTCCATCAACAGCCCGTCATAGCTGGCGAGCTTGCCCGCCACCCGCGCGCGCGGGCGGAAATCGGTGGGGGCGAGGGCACCCAGATAATCATCGGCGAAACGGTTGAGCATCAGCGCGGCACCTGCACGGTTTCGATCACGGCACCCAGCTGTTCCAGCCAGAGCGACGGACCATCCTCGACCACGGTCGAGGCGGATTCGAGGATGAAGCCGCCGCGCTCGACATGGGCGTCGGCGACGGCAAACACCGCCTTGGGCAGCTTGCCCTCGACCAGCGGCATGTCGGCTTCGTGCATCCGGAGGATCGCCGATTCCGCGCCATCGGCCAGCAGGTCGGCGGCGGCGTCGATCCGTTCGACCAGGTGGTTGGCCGACACGCCGACCTCCCCCACGATCTGGCGCACCAGCGTCAGCACGGTCTGGCGCAGCCGCGCGGCCATCGCCTCGCGGTCGATATGCGTCGCAGTGCCCAGCGCATCGGCCAGCTTGGCGAGCAGCGCATGGTGGCGCGCGGTGTCGGACTGGCTGGCGGCGGCAGCGGCGGCCAGCCCCTCGGCAAAGCCCGCCGCATGCGCCTCGGTCACCGGGTCCAATGGCGACGCCACCTCGTCGACCACGGTCGAGAACGGGTCCCAGCCCTCGGTCGGGTTGGCATCGGGATCGGCCGGGCGGAAATGCTTGGGGCCGGTGGGCTGTGCGGCACCGGCGGCGACACCGAAATCGGCCGGGCGCACCGGCACGACGCCGGTCGCCGCGAACGGATCGGGCGCGCCGAACGCGCGGGCCAGGATATCGGCCGCCGCGACATGGCGGCTGGCGAAGCCGGCGACGAAGCCGCAGGCGGACGTCGGGGAGGTGGCGCTCTCAAACATAATCGTCGTCGCCGCCGCCCATCATGATCGTTCCGTCCTTGGCCAGCTGGCGCGCGACGGTGATGACGCCCTTCTGCGCGTCGAGCACCTCGGCCAGCTTCATGGGACCGCGTGCCTCCATCTCGTCGCGGATGCCGTCGGCGGCGCGCGCCGACATGCAGCCGAGGAACCGGCCGCGCGCATTCTCGTCCACGCCCTTCAGCGCGCGTACCAGCAGGTCGCTGTCGACGTTGCGGATCAGCACGCCCAGATTCTTGTCGTCCATCTCCAGCAGGTTGTCGAAGACGAACAGCTGGTCCTCGATCTGGCGGGCGATGTCGCGGTCGATCTTGGCCAGCTTCGGCATGACCCGCGTCTCGGTCGCCTTGCGGCCCGACGACAGGATCTTGGCGGCATCCTTCGCCCCGCCCAGCTGTACGCCGGTCCCGCTGGAACGGCCGGTCGACCGGCGCGTCAGCATCGACTTCAGCGTGTCGATCGCCTCGGGCGTGATCGGCCCCAGCTTGGCGATGCGGTGCAGGATCTGCGGCTGCGATGCCTCGGGCAGCCCCTCCAGCACCTGCGCCGCGACGCCCGGCTCGAGATTGGCGAGCAGGACGGCGGCGATCTGCGGATGCTCGTCCTTGATGAGGCTGACGATCTCGGCCGCATCCATCCAGTCGAGCAGCTCGATCTGGCACGCGGTCTCGACCGGCGTGATCCGGGCGAGCACGCTCTCGGCCTTGTCGGCGCCCAGCGCCCGGTTCATCACCTGTTCGATATGCGGGCGCGGGTCGAAGCCGACCGTGGTGCGCTCGCGGGCCTTTTCGACGAAATCGTCGAGGACCACCGACACCTCGTCCTCGCTGACATCGGCGACGCTGAACATCGCCTTGCCCAGCTGCTGGACCTCTTCGGGTTCCAGCTTCTGCAGGATCGCGGCGGCTTCCTCCTCGCCGACCAGCATCATCAGGACGGCGGCGCGTTCGACGCCGGTCTGGATACGGACGGGGGCGTTCACGACTTGGCGTCCGACTGGATCATGTCACGGATGGCAAGCGCGGCGCGCGTCGGATTGTCGCGGGTGAAGCCGCGGACCAGCCCGACCCGGTCGTCATACCCCTGCGCGGTTTCCAGCATCGCCATGCTGACCGGTTCCGGCCCGGCGGGGGCGGTCAGCGCGGCCTGCTGCGCGGCTTCGGCGGCGGCGGCGCGGGCGGTCTCGGCGGCGGCGTCGGCCTTGCGCTTCTCGTTGATCGCCTTGACCATCGGGCGGACGCCCATGAACAGCACCAGCAGCGCGATGACGAGTGCGGTGCCGTTGCGGGCGGCCAGCGGTACCCAGTCGGCATCGTACCACGGGCGGGCGACATCGGTCGCGGTCGCATCGGGCGAGAATTTCCGGCTGATGACCGTCACCGTGTCCTGGCGCTGCTGGTTATAACCGACCGCCGCCTTCACCAGATCGTTGATCTGCTGGATTTCGGCCGGGGTGCGCGGCTTGGCCCCTTCGGGTTCGCGCAGCAGCACGGCGACCGACAGGCGACGGATCGATCCCGGCGCCGCGCGGGTCACCGACACTTCCTTGCCCAGGTCATAGGCGCGGTTGAAATTCTCGCTGGTCTTGACCGGCGGGGTGGCGCCCGGCGCGGTTCCGGGCTGGACCGTGGCACCGGCGGGGCCGGGGGTCGCGGTCGCCAGCGTCGATGCGGCAGGCGGCGTGTTGCTCAGCGCGCCGGGGATGCCGCCGGGGGTCGTCTCGCCGGGGGTATTGCCCTGCCAATTGCCCTGTTCGGCGCGCACCACCCCCTGCTTGTCATAGCTTTCGCGCGTCGCCTGGCTCTGGTCCAGATCGACATCGGCCTGAATCTCGGCCGAGAAATTGCCGGCACCCAGCAGCGGGGTCAGCAGCGTGTTGAGCTGCGCGCGATACTTGTCCTCGATCCGGCGCTGGTAATCGATCCGCTCGTCGGAAAGGGTCGATCCCTCGCTGCCATCGGTCGGCTTGCTCAGCAGCGCGCCCATCTGGTCGATGATCGTCACCTGGTCGGCCTTCATCCCCGGCACCGAGGAGGCGACGAGGTTGACGATCGAGCGGACCTGCGCCTGCGTCAGGCTGCGGCCCGGTTCCAGCCGGACGATGACCGAAGCGGACGGCTGCGCATTGTCGCGCACGAACACCGAGGATTCAGGCATCGCGAGGTGGACGCGGGCGTCCGCCACCGACTCGATCTCGCCGATCGACTTGGCCAGTTCGGTCTCGCGCGCCTGGCGCAGCCGTTCGCCCTCGACGGCGCGACTGACACCCATCGGCAGCTGGTCGAGGATCGCATAGCCCCCCGGCGCGGCCTTCGGCAGGCCTTGGCCGGCCAGCAGGATACGCGCGCGGTGATAATCGTCCTCGGCGACGGTGATCCCGCCCGAATCATCGACATGGCTGGTGATCTTCGCCGCGCCCAGCGCATCGACGACCGCCTGCTTGTCGCTGTCGGGCAGCTGCGGGAACAACGTGCGCTGCGGCGGGGTGGCCAGTGCCATCCATGCGAGCGCCGCCGACAGCACCAGCCCGACGATGAAGATCATCGGCAGGCTGCGCTTGACGGCGGGGTTCTTCATGATCCCGCCAATCTGGGTCAGCGGGTTGGCGAACTTGGTCGCGGGGGCGGCGGGAACGCCGCCTGCACCGGTGGTGGCGAGAGCGTTTTCCATATCAGACCGGCATGCTCATGATGTCCTTGTAGGCGGACAAGAGTTTGTTCCTGACCTGCATCGTGGCTTCGAAGCCGACCGATGCCTGCTGGCGCGCCATCATCACCTTCGCGATGTCCACGGTCTCGCCGCGTTCATACATCGCCGACAATTCGCTCGCCTTGTTCTGCTGCGCGTTCACGCCCTTCAGCGCGTCGCCCATCGCCTCGACGAAGCTGGTCGGCTTCGCCGGTTCGGCCTGCACCGGGGCGGTCGCGACCTGCGCGTTCGCCTTCGACAGGGCCTGGTTCCGTTCGAGGATCTGCGCACGAAGCTGCATCACCCGGTCGACGCCCATCGCGCCGCCGACACCGCCGACGCCGCTCATGCCGACGCCGCCATCGATTGTGCGGCAGGTGCGACCAGAAGCTCGCCGGCCTCACGCGCCTTGGCGAGGCGGTAGCGCAGCGTACGCTCCGAAATCCCCAGCCGCCGCGCGGTCTCGATCCGGTTGCCGCCGCATTCCTCCAGCGTGCGGCGGATCGCCGCGAACTCGTGGATCTGCACGATGTTGGTCAGCGTCGCTGCCACCGGCTCCACCGCGCGGGGCGCGCTGGCGGTCGCGGCGACGTTGGCGGCGCTCGCCCGGTCGAACACGATGTCGTGCGCCTCGATGCGGTCGCCCATGCCCAGCAGCAGCGCGCGCTGGATCACA
This sequence comes from Sphingomonas sp. Leaf9, assembly GCF_001421355.1. GTDB lineage: Bacteria > Pseudomonadota > Alphaproteobacteria > Sphingomonadales > Sphingomonadaceae > Sphingomonas. The sequence goes on from NZ_LMKC01000002.1 coordinate 137,284, forward strand.
TTCTCCAGCTCGCGGGCATTGCCCGGCCAGTCGTGGCGGCCGAGCAGCGCGAGCGCCTCGTCCGAAATCCACGGCAACGTGCCCCGCATGCCCGCGTGGCGCACGACCATCGCGGCGGCGAGCGCCGCGACATCGCCCGGCCGGTCGGCCAGTGCGCGGGTGCTGAGCGGAAAGACGCTGAGGCGGTAATACAGATCGGCGCGGAAGCGGCCGGCGGCCACCTCGTCCTGCAAATCGCGATTGGCGCAGGCGACGACGCGGACGTCGATCGCCTCGGCCTGGGTCGCGCCGATCGGCACGACCTCACGCTCCTGCAACACGCGCAGCAGCTTGGCCTGCAGCGGCAGCGGCATTTCCGCGATCTCGTCGAGCAGCAGCGTGCCGCCATGCGCCGCGCGGAAAAAGCCTTCGCCCGCCGCGCCGGCGCCGGTGAACGCGCCCTTCACATGGCCGAACAGCATCGCTTCCAGCATGGTTTCGGGGAGCGCGGCGCAGTTGATTGCGATGAACGGGCCGTCGGCGCGCGCGCTCTCGGCGTGGATGGTGCGGGCCAGCACTTCCTTGCCGGTGCCGGTCGGGCCGTTCACCAGCACGGTGATGTCGGCGGCGGCGACCCGGCGGGCGAGTGCCTGTAGCGCCAGGCTTTCCGGATCGGCGGCGACCGCCTCGTGCCGGCCGCACAGCAGCGCGGCGGCAAAGGCATGGGCCAGCTCGGTGTCGGCATGCGAATAGGACAGGCGGGCCGGGCGGCCCCCTTCGAACGGGGTCGCCGAGGCGGGGCCGTCGGCCAGGACCAGCGTGCGGGCCGCGATCGGCGGCACTTCGCCTTCCATCACCAGGAACACGTCGTTCGGCCCCGGCTTTTGTCCGGCATTGGCAAGGGCGAAGCCCTGCGCGCGCAGCGACGAAACCAGCGTGAACTTGGCGCCGAGCACGGCAGCGGATGGATAGATCGAGCGCATCGTTTCGGACATTCCCCCTGAACGGCACCCTTTTGCCGGCAAATGGTTAACGGCCGGTAAAATCCATCCCGATTCGGCTCTGTACTCCGCGTACGCCCTCGTACGCGCGCGAGGGCCGGGGGAGGGGCGGAACTTTTTTGCTTAATACCGCCCGATGCGTGCCGTTTCTCCGGGCAGCAGCTTCGATCCCGATCGTTTCAAGGGGGGACGCGGGGCGCTGGAAGTCACACTGGAGGACACACCCAATGACCGTCATCGGATCCAACATCGGATCGCTCCGCGCCGCCAACGCCTCGTCCGCCGCCAACGACGCCCTGAAGGCCTCGATGGAGCGCCTGTCGACCGGCAAGCGTATCAACTCGGCCAAGGACGACGCCGCCGGCCTCGCCATCGCCAGCCGCATGACCAGCCAGATCAAGACGATGGCCGTTGCCGCGCGCAACGCCAATGACGGCATCTCGATGGCGCAGACCGCCGAAGGCGCGCTGGGCGAAGTCACCAACATGCTGCAGCGCATGAAGGAACTCGCCGGCCAGGCCGCGAACGGCACGCTGGGTTCGGCGGAACGCAAGTCGCTCCAGTCGGAAGTCGGTCAGCTGACCGCGCAGATCAACGACATCGCGAACAAGACCAACTTCAACGGCATCAACCTGCTCGACGGCACGGTGAAGGCCGTAACGCTGCAGACCGGTTCGCAGGCCGGCCAGACCACCTCGGTCAGCCTCACCAGCACCTCGGCGACCGCGCTCGGCCTGAACGGCTACCGCGTCGAAGGCCAGGCGACCACCGGCCGTATCGACACCGCGACCGTCGCCGTCGGCGACGTGCAGCTGAACGGCAAGAATGCCCTCGGCACCGCCCTGACCGCTGCCGACGCGGAAACGACCGCCGCCAGCATCAACGCCAACACCGGCCAGACCGGCGTGTCGGCCAAGGCATACAACACCCTGTCGGGCGGCCCGATCTCGGCCGGCGGCATCACCGCGACCGGCAGCCTGACGATCGCCGTCGGCAGCGGCACGGGCGTCGACATCACCGGCGCCAATGGCCAGGAACTCGTCGACAAGATCAACCGCGACGTGGGCGGCGTGACCGCGCAGCTCGACAACGAAGGCAAGATCGTCCTGTCGAACGACACCGGCAAGTCGATCACCATCGGCGGCACGGCATCGGGCAAGGCCGGCTTCACCGCCGGCACCTATGGCGGCTTCGTCGCGCTCCAGAGCTCGACCGGCGAAGCAATCGACATCAAGCGCAGCGCGACCGGCTCCGCCGCCAGCCTGACCGCGCTCGGCCTGAACGAAACCACCGCCAATGAAGGCGTGAAGGGTTCGGCCGTCGGTGCGACCGCGCTCGCCGTCACCGACGACGTGAAGATCAACGGCGTCGCCGTCGGTGCATCGAACGACGCATCGGCCGCATCGAAGGCCGCCGCGATCAACGCCGTCAGCGACAAGTCGGGTGTCACCGCGACTGCGACGACGAAGGCGACCGTGTCGCTCGACTCGTCGAAGATCGTCGCTGCCAACACGCTGGTCATCAACGGTTCGACCGTGACGCTGAGCGATGCCGACGGCACGACCGGCATGTCGATGTCGGACGTGGTGAAGAACATCAACGATGCCGGCATCAGCGGCCTGGTCGCGTCGAGCGATGACAAGGGCAACCTGATCCTCACCTCGTCGACCGGCAACGACATCACGCTGAAGGACGGCACCGGCGGTACCTCGGCGGGCATGGTCATCGGCATGAAGGGCGATGACGGCGGCGGCTCGACCGGTGCGATCGGCACCGGCCTGACCCTGCGCGGTCGTGTCGAGCTGAAGTCGGACACCGGTGCGGAAATCCGTGTCGAAGGTTCGGACACCTCGCTCGCCAAGGTCGGCGTGTCGGCACAGGGCGGTTCGGCCGATACGGTCGGCGGCGCGCTGAACGTCTCGACCCAGGCGAATGCCGCCGTCGCGATGAACGCCATCGATAAGGCGCTCGACAAGGTTTCGTCGATCCGCGGCGACCTCGGTGCGGTCCAGAACCGTCTGCAGGTTACCGTCAACAACCTGACCACCACCTCGTCGAACCTGCAGGAAGCCCGCAGCCGCATCGAAGACACCGACTTCTCGGCGGAATCGACGGCGCTCGCCAAGGCGCAGATCCTCGGCCAGGCTTCGACCGCGATGCTCGCCCAGGCGAACCAGTCGCAGCAGGGCGTGCTGAAGCTGCTCGGCTAATCCCGGCTCCGCCGCCGCCGCTCCCCCTTGATGAAGGCGGTGGCGGCGGAACTCCCGGCGACGGGACCAGCCCCCGGTGACCCGATGTGGTCACCGGGGGTTTCGGCGTTTCCGGCGAATATGCAGACTCTATATATAGCGCACACCCAAAATCCTCCCCGCTGCGCGGGGAGGGGGACCATGCGCAGCATGGTGGAGGGGGGTGCCCGCAAACGAAACGCCGCCTTATTGCCGCACCCCTATCCGCGCGCAGGCGGGGAGCCAGGGTCCCCCTCGCAAAGACAGCACCCGATAACCCTGGGCCCCCGCCTGCGCGACGACCGCCCCGCTTTCCTACAGCCGCTCGCCTACGCTACCCTCCGCCACCCGCTCTTTCCCATCGCCGAACCTCACCGCCCGACGCACCGCCACACCCCCTGCGCAAAACGTGCACGAGTGTGAACTTTGTGAACTTTGGACGCAAAAACGGGGCCGGACTCCCCGTCCGACCCCGCCCAAATACCTGAAACCAAACCGAAACCTATCCGGTCGCCCGCGCCAGCGCCTTTTTCAGCTTCCCATGCGCCGCCTTCTTGATCTGGCAGATGCGCGCCGCGCCGACGCCCAGCACCTGCCCGATTTCCTCGAGGTTCAGTTCCTCGACATAATAGAGCTGAATCACCTGCGCCTCGCGCTCGGGCAGCGCGCCGATCGCGGCGATCAGGGTCTCGCGCAACTGCCCTTCGGCCAGCGCCTCGAACGCATCGGGGCCGTCGTCCATGAACCACGGTGCTTCGTCGGTATAGACGTCGTCGATCGAATCGAACTGCACCGACTGGACATCGGCATAATCGACCCGCAACCGCCCCAGCGGCACGCCCAGCCGGTCGGCGATCTCGGCCGGCACCGGCGCGCGGCCCAGTTCGACGGTCAGGCTCGATACCGCCTTCGCATAGTCGCGCCGCCGCTTCATCGCGCCCCGGCTGATCGTCGCCTGCCGGCGCAGCTCGTCGATCATCGCCCCGCGCAGCCGGGTGGCCAGATACTGCTCGAACGTGACCGTCCCCCGGTCCTCGAACATCGGCACCGCCTCGACCAAGGCGACCAGCCCGACCTGCACCAGATCCTCGACATCGACCATCGTGCTCATATGGCCATGGACGTGCCACGCGATGCGACGGACCAGCGGCAGATGGCGGCGGACGATCGCATCGCCGTCGTTCGGCCTCGCCGTCCGGGTATAGACCGGGACGCTCAGCTCGGGCTGGGGAAAGAAGGGGGCGTTCATGCTGGGATGGCCTCCGGGGCACCGATGACGGCGACGACTTCGACTGCCTTGTCCTCGGGAACTTCGAAGAAGCTCATGACCGGGGTGTCGGGCAGGCAGGTTTTCACGAGCTTGCGGATCGCGACGCGGATCGACGGCTGCACGACCAGCGCGAACGGCTTGGCCTCGGCCATCAGCGGCTGCGCGGCATGGGTCAGCGCGTCGACGATGCGGCGGCCGAGGTCCGGCTCGATCGCATGGCGGCGGCTCGGGTCGTTGCGCATCGCCTGCCCCAGCAGCGCCTCCAGCTGGCCCTCCAGCGTCATGACGCGCAGCGGCTCGCGCACGCCGCACAGCTTCTGGATGATGAGCGCGCCCAGCTCCGGCCGGATCAGCTCGACGATCTCGTCGGCATCCTGCGTTCGCTGGGCGACCACGACGATGGCGGCGGCGATACGGCGGAATTCCTTGAGCGTAATATTCTCGGCCAGCAGCGCACGCAGCACCTGCGTCAGCGTGGTCAGCGACAGCGGGTTGGGGCACAGCGCCGCGACCAGGTTGGCGGCACGGTCCTTGAGGCCATCGAGCAGCGACTGCACTTCGTCCGGGCCCAGCAGCTCGGTCGCGTTGACGGTCAGGACGTGGTTCAGATGGGTGGCGATCACGGTCCCGGCATCGACGACCAGATAGCCCGCACCGGTCGCCGCATCGGCATCGCCCGGCTGGATCCAGATCGCATCGAGGCCGAAGGTCGGGTCCTTCGCGGTTTTGCCTTGCAGCAGCCCGCCGACCGCCTGTCCGGTGTCGAGCGCCAGCATCTCGGTCGCCGATGCCATGTCCTCGCCGACGACCACGCCGCCGATCGAGATGCGATAGGTATAGGGGGCAAGGTTGATGTCGTCGCGCACCTTCACCTGCGGCACGACGAAGCCCAGTTCCTTGGACAGCTGGCGGCGGACCCCGGTGATCCGGCTCATCAGCGGTGCGCCCTTGCGCTCGTCGACCAGCGGCACCAGGCCGTATCCGATGTCGAGCATGATGTGGCAGGTGTCGGCCACTTCCTCCCAGCCGATCTTCGACAGGTCGGCGGCTTCGGGCAGTGCCTCGACCGGCGGCGGGGGCGGGGGGGCGTTCTTCTGCTTGGCGAGCTTCCACGATGCGAAGCCGGCGATGCCGGCGGCGGGTGCCAGCACCAGGAACGGCATCCCTGGCAGCATCGCCAGCAGCCCCAGGATACCGGCGACCGGTGCCCAGGTGCGGTGCGACGCGAACTGGCTGCCGATCTGTCCGGCCAGGTCCTGTTGCGAGGTGGAGGTGACGCGGGTGACGATGGCGGCGGCGGCGATCGACAGCAGCAGCGAAGGGACCTGCGCAACCAGCGCGTCGCCGATCGCCAGCAGCACATAGGTCTGCGCCGCCTGTCCGACCGCCATCTGGTGGCTGACGACGCCCAGGATCAGGCCGCCGACGATATTGATCGCGAGGATCAGCAGGCCGGCGACCGCATCGCCCTTCACGAACTTCGACGAACCGTCCATCGCGCCATAGAAATCGGCTTCGGCGCCGGTCTCGATGCGCTTGTTGCGGGCTTCGTCGGGGGTGATCAGGCCGGCGTTCAGGTCGGCGTCGATCGCCATCTGCTTGCCGGGCAGCGCGTCGAGGGTGAAGCGCGCCGACACTTCGGACACGCGGCCCGCGCCCTTGGTCACCACGATCATGTTGATGATGATCAGGATCGAGAAGACGAAGAGACCGACGACATAGTCGCCGCCGATCAGGAAGGTGCCGAACGCCTCGATGACATGGCCCGCCGCCGCTTCGCCCTCATGGCCGTGGACCAGCACGACGCGGGTCGATGCGACGTTCAGGCCGAGGCGGAACAGCGTCGCGAACAGCAGCACGGTCGGGAAGGCGGAGAAGTCGAGCGGCTTCTGCGCGTTGAGCGCCACCATCAACACCGCGATCGAGATCATGATGTTCATGACGAAGAAGATGTCGAGCATGAACGCCGGGATCGGCACGACCATCAGCAGCACGAGCAGCAGGATGGCACCGGGCAGCGCCGACCCGCGCAGCGCGGGCAGGATGCTCTTGGGATTGCTCAGGATCGCCTGCATCATGCGTTACCCAGATTGGCGAGGATCGAATAGGCGAGCCGCGCCGATTCAGGGGTCGGGCGATAGAGCGAGGCCAGCTGTGCCGGGTTCGCCGCCGCGTCGCCGCCACGGCTGCGCACGACGTTCAGATTGGCGAGGGTGGTGGTCAGCCACGCCGCGTCGCCGCCCTGCGCCTCGTTCCCCATGATGACGTCGCCGTCGAAGCCGTTCATCAGGACGGCGGGCTGCATCCGGTTGACCGGGAAGCCGCCCTGCATTTCGGTCATGCCGACCCCGCTGCCGCCGCCGGCCTTCGCCCCGCGATCCAGCTTGGCGGCCATCTTGTCGTAGATTTCGGCGAGCGAGCGCGGCTGGCCGCCGGCACCGTAGAAGATCGAGCGGTTGGCGCGGGCAGCGGCGGGGAACATGTCCGCCGCCGACCGATCCGGATTGCTCTGCATCGAGGTCAGGAAATGGCGCGCACCGCCCAGCCCCAGGAAATGCGCCATATACAGGTCGGCGCCGGTCGCGCTGCGGCCCAGCGCGCTCTCCAGCGCGGTTTTGTTGTCGGCGGCATGTTCGGCGGCCATCAGCGACGATGCCTGCGGGTCGCTGCGCAGTTGCAGGATCGCGCGGCGCGTGGCCGGGTCGGCCACATAATAGCGGCCGTTGCTGCCCTGGCGGATGCTGTCGGCGGCCCAGCCCATGCCGTGCTCGGCACCATGCGCCTTCACCACGCCCAGCCAGCTCTGCTCGACGAACTGATAGAGGCCGGTCGCGGTCGAGGTGCCGGCGCGTGCGTTGGTCTGCAGGCCGCTTTCGACCTGTGCCTGGCCCAGCAGGAAATTGAAATCGACACCTGTCCGCGCGCTCGCCTTCGCGATCGCGCTGTGGACATAGGATCGGGATTCTACCGGAACGACACTCATCGGGCTATGCTCTGCTTCCCCTGTTCAGGAGGGAGCACAGCAAGCGTCGTGCCAGTTCGGGATTCGTCGCGGTGGCGCGTTCAGCGATACGCCGCTGCGGCCATGCGCTGCGGCGAGGCGGCAATGCCTGGCCGGTATGCCGGCAATCTGCCGCCGGCCAGCTGGTCGATCCGCCGGCGGACATTGGCCGCCATCAGGTTGACGTAGATGCGCGCGGTCTCGTTCAGCCGCTGCGCCTCGCGTGCCAGCGTTTCCAGCTCGGCGTCGAGCGGCAGGTCGTCATTGGCGGCAACCGCCTCAATCCCCTTCAGCTTCATCGCCGTGGCGGTTTCCAGTGCGGTCACATCGTTGGTCTGCAGCGCCGCGATTTCGGCGTGCAGGCTGTCGATGATCTGGATCAGCGCATCACGCCGGTTCATTGCTGTTCCAATCGAGTTTCAGGGCGATGAGCCGGTCGGCGATGGTGGCGGGCGACAAGGGGAAGCGGCCCTCTGAAATCGCTTTGCGGATCGTCGCTACCCGGTCGGTATCGACCGGTGGCGACGACGACATCGCCTGTGCGGTGGTCCCGCTCGCCAGCAGCGATACGCCGCTCTTGGCGGGCGTCGCATCCTGTGGCGCCTGTGGCGTTTCGGTGCGTGTCTGCCCGTCGGTACGCGCGACACCGCGCCCACCGATCGAAGAAACCAGCCTTGATCCGACAGAATCCACCATGTCCCCGTCCTTTGCGAACTGCTGACATGAGGAGAAACGGCGGCATCCCGAACTTCTTTAGCAAAAATTACTGGGAGATTATTTTTTCGGGAATCAGCCGGTGAAGCCCGGCAGCGCGGCCCGGCCCGATTCCAGTGCGATCGCCTGGATCGGCGGCTTGGCCGGGTCGATCTTCACCATCAACCGACCCCCCACCGGCGCATCGCCCATCGCCACGCCGTCACGGGTGATCGAAAAGCCGGGCGCGCCGGCCTCCACCATGATCGGGTCGCCGCGGCGGATGACCGGTTCGGGCTTGGCGGCGACGACCGCTGCCGGTGCCGCGGCGGGGCGTTCGGGCGCCACGCGGGTCAGGCGGCGGACGGGCACATAGACTTTCCAGGTCGGTGCCATGCAGCTGATGACCACCGCATCCTGCCGGTCGGACAGCCAGCCGAACTGCGGCATCGGACAGCGCGCCAGCTTCAGCCGGGGATCGACCGGCATCTGCGCGCCGCCGTCCATGCCGATGCTGGCCCCGGTGAACTGCACCACCGCCTCGTCGAGCTGCGCGGTCGACTGGAATGTCTGCGCGACCGCCGCGGGGGCGGCGAGCAGCAGTGCGGCGAACAGGCTGTAACGGATCATTTCTCTGCTCCATCGGCAGGGGCGGCAAGCGGGGCTTGCCGGTCGGCAACGGCTTGCCGCTCACCGGCAAAGCCCAGGTCGATGAACACGCCGCGCCCGCCGGTGCCGGGCGGGGCGAAGGCGATCTGTGCGGGCGTTGCAGCACCTTCGCGGACCAGCAGCGCGGCCACGGCACGCGCCCGGTCGGTGGCGAGGATCGCGGCGCTGCCGCTCGCGGGGTCTACGTCACCATCGGTGCCGCCGGTCAGCGTGACGGCGATCCGCCGGTCGGCCGCCGCGCCACGTACGAAATCGACGCTGCTCGCGGTGCCGGCGGGCAGGGCGGCGGAGCCGGCGGCAAAGCCGTCGATCACCGCGCGGTCGACCGTCATCGGGATCGGCTGGGCATCGAACCCGGCCCGGATACCGGCGGTCAGCGCGCGTTTGTCGACCGCCTGTGCGGCCTGCAGGAACACGAAGAACCCGACCAGCAACAGCGACAGGTCGGCAAGGGTGGTCAGCCATAGCGGGCGACCGGGGGCGGTATCGAAACGGTTCATTCTCATTCTGCAGCCTCCCGGAATTGTGGGCGCTCGCGCCTGGCGAGCGCGACCAAAGGTGCCTCGAACCGGGCACGTTCGAATGCTTCGGCACGGGCCAGACGACGCAGCCGTCCGGCGATCGGCATGCCGACCAGCGCGGCCAGCACCGCGCCGTAGAGCGTCGACAGCAGCGCGATCGCCATCGCCTGCCCGATCGCGGTCGGATCGGTCATCGCCATGAACATCCGCACCAGCCCGACCAGCGTGCCGACCATGCCCAGCGCCGGCGCCAGTTCGGCGATGGCGGCCCACATGTCGGCGGCCGCAAGGTGGCGTTCGGCGCGGGATTCGTTGCGATGGCGCAGCGTCGCGGCCACGCCTTCCGGCCCGGTGCCGTCGACGATCGCGGCGATGGCATCGGCAATGTCGGGATCGGCGATCCGCGACCGGTCGAGCGACATCACGCCGTGATTTTTGGCGATACGACCCAGCGCGGCGATCTGGGTCAGCCCGTCGCCGGCCGAAAAGGGGCGTCGGCCGATAACGGCAAGCGCGCGGATCGCGCGGCCGAGGTCGCCCGGCGGTGTGCGGATCAGCAGCGCGAACACGGTGCCGCCGACCACGAAGGCGGCGGCGACCGGATCGGCATAGGGGGCGAGCACGGAAGCATCCATGCCCGCTTCCCTGCAAACACGGTGCCAGTTTTGCGGCGGCAAGCGATTGCCGGCCGCGGTTGCCGTTTGCCGGTAGCGTGCGGCAACGCGGCCGATTTGCAGATCGGCGAAGGCGCTGGCGTGAAATTGGCACGCCCTTTGCTGTGATCCCGTGTGACGCGCATCCGGCGCGCCGACTTTGGGATCGTCCGATGGCCGACAATGCTCTGTTCGGGATACACGGCACCGCGCTGCAGGTGCGGGCGCAGCGCATGGGCATGCTCGCATCGAACATCGCCAATGCCTCGACGCCGGGGTTCAAGGCAAAGGATGTCGACTTCCGCGCGGCGCTGGCCGGTGTCGAGCAGGGCGGCAATGTCGACCGCTCGATCGACAGCAACACGCTCTATCGCCGGCCGCTGCAGCCCTCACTCGACGGCAATACCGTCGAACTGGTCACCGAACAGACCGCCTTTGCCGAGAACGCCGTGGCGTACCAGACGACGCTGGCGTTCCTGAACGGCCGCATCTCCACCATCACCCGCGCGCTGAAGGGGGAATAAGCCCATGCCCGCACCCATGAGCATCTTCGAAGTATCGGGACGCGCCATGTCGGCGCAGCTGATCCGGATGAACACCACCGCTTCGAACCTGGCCAATGCCGGGGCGGTGTCGACGACTGAGGCGGGCGCCTATCGCACGATGAAGCCGGTGTTCCGCACCAGCTTCGATGCGGCGAGCGGCCTTGCCACGGTCGACGCGGCACAGGTGGTGACGGCGGGCGAGGCACCGTCCAAGCGCCACGACCCCGGCAACCCGCTGGCCGATGGCGAGGGGAATGTGTGGGAAGCGGCTGTCGATGAACCGCGCGAGCTGGTCGACATGCTCGATGCCGCCCGCACCTATCAGAACAATGTCGAGGTGATGTCGACCGCCAAGTCGCTCATCACCGAAACGCTCCGGCTGGGACGCTGATCATGACCACCACCGCCATCCAGAACATTCCGACGGTCAAGGGCGCCAGCGACGCCTCGGCCAAGGCAAAGCTCGGCCAGCGCTCGCTGGGGCAGGACGATTTCCTGCGCCTGATGACCGCGCAGCTGCAATATCAGGACCCGTTCAACCCGACCGACAATACCCAGATGGTCGGGCAGATGGCGCAGATGTCGTCGTTGTCGGGCATTACCGAAATGACCTCGACGCTCAAGACGCTGGCGAACCGACTGGCCGGCAGCGGGACGAGCGACGCGGTTTCGTGGATCGGGAAGGCGGTGCTGACCGATGGCGCCACCGCGACCGCCGACAGCAAGGGCAATGTCACCGGCGCGGTCGAACTCGACAAGGATGCCGCGCAGGTGAAGGTCGAGATCCGCGACGCCGAAGGCAACCTTGCCCGCGCGGTGTCGCTGGGCGCGCAGCCCGCCGGCCTGGTCGATTACCAGTGGGACGGGAAGACCGATGCAGGCACCGCCGCCGGCGCCGGCCCCTACACCATCAGTGTCGCGGCGACCGATGCCGGCGGACAGGTGGTGAAGGCCCGCAACCTCGCCTGGGCGGGGGTATCCTCCGTCATGCCCAATGGCGGCAAGCCGATGCTCACGCTCACCAGCGGCGAGCAGGTGCTGGCCGACACCGTTCGCAAGATCGCCTGATTTCCACCCTCTTCATCTGAATTTTCGCAGGAGCAACCCGCATGTCCTTCTATACTTCGCTGTCCGGTCTGAAGGCCTCGCAGGTCGACATGGCGTCGATCTCGCACAACCTCGCCAACGTCGGTACGACCGGCTTCAAAAAGAGCCGCGCCGAATTCGCCGACGTGATCGCATCCAACCTGTCGGTCGCACCGACGCAGATGGTCGGGTCGGGTACCGTGGTAAAGGGCAACCGCCAGCAGTTCGGCGAGGGCAACCTGGTCCAGTCGTCCTCATCGCTCGACATCGCGATCGCCGGTGACGGCTTCTTCGCACTGAAGCCCGATCCCACGAAGGATGGCCTGACCTTCACCCGCAACGGCTCGCTGCGCGTCGATGCCAACCAGTTCGTCACCGATGCGCAGGGCGCACGGTTGCAGGTTTATCCGGTCGACGGGTCGGGCAATGTCGTGTCGACCACCCGCGGGTCGCTCACCGATCTGGTACTGAACGAAACCTCCGGCAAGCCGAAGGGTACCGAGAAGGTCAGCATTGACCTCAACCTCAATGCACGTTCGGTCAAGCCGGCGACGGCCAAGTTCGATCGCTTCGATGCCACCAGCTACAACGAGGCGCTCACGACGGTCGTCTATGACGGCGCGGGCAACCCGATGACGATGACCACGTACATGGTCCGTACGACCGACCCCGACGATAACCCGAATGATCTGTCGAGCACGTGGGAAGCATATAGCTTCGTCGGCGACGCTAAGATGGAAAAAGGCGGTACGCGAGCAAACGGCAATACCCCGGCAATTCCCGGCACGCAGCCAGTGACCATCAGCTTCGACAGCACCGGTAAGCTCTCTGGCGCCATCAGCACGACGTTCGATTCGTTCATGCCGGCCAGCGGCGTCGCCCAGCAGCAGATCACGCTGACGTTCCCGACCACCACGGCGGCGACGACCAAGCCGTTCAAGGTCGACACACAGACGCAGGACGGCATCGCCGTCGGCCGGTTGCAGGGCGTGACGATCAACGAAAAGGGCATCGTCACCGCCAGCTACTCGAACGGCGATACCAAGGCGCTGGGCCAGGTCGCGATCGTCAACTTCTCGAACTCGGCCGGCCTGCGCCAGATGGGCAACAGCAATTGGCAGGCGACCGGCCTGTCGGGCGATCCCAGCTTTGCCAGCTCGGGCGAGAACGGCGCGGGTTCGCTGATGTCGGGCATGATCGAAGGGTCGAACGTCGACATTACCGAGGAACTGGTCAGCCTGATCGCCGCACAGCGCAACTTCCAGGCGAACTCGAAGGCGCTCGACACCTCGAACCAGATCACGCGGTCGATCCTCGACCTGCGGGCCTGATAAGCCTGTCTGAAAACGCGCGAAAGCGCGCGTTTTGAGGCGGTACCGGCCCGCTCCCCCACCCGGCCACCCATCGAGGATACCGTGTGGGTGGCCGGGTGGGGGAGCGGGCTGGTGCCGCAAAATGCGTCTCTACGCATTTTCGAACGGGTTCTAACCCATGAAACTGGCATGACCCTTGCTGTGAGGCAGGGGTCATAGTTGGGAGGTTTCGATGGACCGGCTGGTCTACACCGCAATGTCGGGGATGCGTGGCCACATGGCGTCGCAGGCGACGATCGCGAACAACATCGCGAACGCCTCGACGATCGGGTATCGCGCGGACAAGGTGGATTTCGAGCAGTTGTTGCTGAAGGGCAAGAACGGCGAACTCGAAACCCGCTCGCCCTCTTCCGAAGAGGTGCGCGACATGGACCGCCGGGCCGGCGCGATCCTCGCCACCGGCCGCCCGCTCGACATCGCGATGGAAGGCGACAGCTGGATGGCGGTGCAGGGCCTCGATGGCACCGAAGCCTATAGCCGGCGCGGCGACCTGCAGGTTTCTGCCGCCGGCACGCTGGAGACCGGCGATCGCTTGCCGGTCATGGGTGCCGCCGGGCCGATCACCGTGCCGCCGTACCAGTCGATCTCCATCACGGCCGATGGCCGGGTGATGATCGTGCCGCAGGGCGCGGCACCGGGCACGCCGGACCAGGAAATCGGACAGATCAAGCTGGCGAGCACCGCCGGCAGCCAGACGGTCAAGGGCATCGACAACCTGCTGCATGTGCGCGGCGGCGGCGTCCTGCCCGGCGACATGACCGCCAAGGTGCGCTCGGGCGCGCTGGAACAATCGAACGTCAACATGACGCAGGCGCTGGTCGACATGATCGAGAACCAGCGGTCCTACGAAGTGCAGGCGGGCATGCTGAAGCAGGCGAAGGAGATGGATGAATCCTCCGCCAACCTGATGCGCGTCCAGAGTTAAGGGGAAGACACGATGGCCAATGCCGCACTCCATATCGCCCGCACCGGGTTGGACGCGCAGGACACGCGGATGCGTGTCATCTCGAACAACCTGGCGAACGTCAACACGACCGGGTTCAAGCGCGACCGCGCCTCGTTCGAGGCGCTGAGCTACCAGATCGTCACCGCGCAAGGTGCCGCCTCAACCGCTGAATCGCGTTATGCAACCGGGCTGAACCTCGGCACCGGCGTGAAGGTGCAGGGGACCGCCAGCATCCAGACGCAGGGGTCACTGTCGTCGACCGGCAACACGCTGGACGTCGCGCTGGAAGGCGATGGCTATTTCCAGGTGCAGCTGCCCGGCGGGCAGCTGGGCTATACCCGCGCCGGCAATTTCAGCCGCTCGCCGCAGGGGATGCTGGTCACCACCGAAGGCTATCAGGTGATGCCCGGCATTACCCTGCCGGAAGGGGCGACCTCGATCACCATCGGCGGCGACGGCACGGTCAGCGCGACCATCCCGAACCAGACCGAAGCGACGCCGATCGGCCAGATCCAGGTGTCGACCTTCGCCAATTCGGCAGGGCTGCAACCGGTCGGCGACAATTTCCTGATCGAAACCGGCGCATCGGGTGCCGCGCAGACCGGCGTCGCCGGCCTCGATGGCCGCGCCCGCATCCGGCAGGGGATGCTAGAAGGATCGAACGTCAACGTCGTCGAGGAACTCGTCGACATGATCGAGACGCAACGCGCCTACGAGGTCAATTCCAAGATGATCTCGGCCACCGATGAAATGCTGAAATATGTCAACCAGAACATCTGACGCCGCGCGCGCCCTCGCGCTCGCCTCGGTCGTGCTGGCGGCAATGCCGGCAACCGCCCGCCCGCTGTTCGGCAGGAAATTGCCGCCCGAGGATTATTCGGCATCACGCCCTGCGCCGCCGATGACCCCGGTCGTCGCGACCGGCGCGATCTTCCAGGTCGATCAGGGCTATGCCGCGCTGTACGAAGGCTGGCGTGCGAAGAAGGTCGGCGACCCGCTGACCATCGTGCTGGTCGAACGCACCAGTGCGTCGAAGTCGGCCGGGTCCAAGCTGGACAGCGGCGGCGGCTTCGGCATCACCCCGCCGTCGGTCGGGCCGCTGTCGTTCGATCCGAACATCGCGTCGGCATCGGGCAAGCGCAATTTCGGCGGTACGGGCACGGCGGATCAGACCAACGCGCTGTCGGGCGAACTGTCGGTGACCGTCGCCGAAGTCTATCCCAACGGCACGATGCTGGTGCAGGGGCGCAAGCAGGTCACGCTCAATCGCGGCGACGAATTCGTCGCGATCAAGGGCATCGTGCGCGTCGCCGATGTCGATGCCAACAACCGCGTGCCGTCGACCCGCGTCGCCGATGCCCGCATTTCCTACACCGGCAAGGGCGATGTCGCCCGCGCCAGCCGGCAGGGGTGGCTCAGCCGCTTCTTCCAGGTCGTCAGCCCGTTCTAGGACCGCCCATGCGCCTGCTGCTCGCCATCTTCGCCGCCTTCCTGATGATCCAGCCCGCTGCTGCGGAGCGGGTCAAGGACCTCGGCCGTTTCCAGGGCATCCGGTCCAACCAGCTGACCGGCTACGGCATCGTCGTCGGCCTGCCCGGCACCGGCGACGACAATCTGGAATATACCGTGCAGTCGGTGAAGGCGATCACGTCGCGCATGGGGCTGCAGCTGCCGCAGGGGATCAATCCCGGCCTGAAGAACGCGGCGGTGGTGATGATTACCGCCGAACTGCCCGCCTTTGCCAAGCCTGGCCAGCGGATCGACGTCACCGTCGCCTCGATGGGCAAGGCAAAATCCCTTCGAGGGGGTGCGCTGGTGATGACCCCGCTGATGGGTGCCGACGGACAGATCTATGCGATGGCGCAGGGTAACCTGGCGGTCGGCGGCCTGGGGGCGGAAGGTGCCGATGGCTCGAAGATCGTGGTCAACATTCCCTCGGCCGGCCGCATTCCCGACGGGGCGACGGTCGAGCGCACCGTCGACACCGGCTTTGCCACCGCGCCCACGCTGACCTTCAATCTGGCGCAGGCTGATTTTACCACGGCGCAGAATGTCGCGGGTGCGATCAACCGCCGCTTCGGCGCCGGCACCGCCACCGCGATCGACGCGGTGTCGGTGGCGATGCGCGCGGCGCCGGGGGCCGATACCCGGTCGATGCTGATGAGCGAGGTCGAGAATTTGCCGGTACAGCCCGCCGAGACGGCGGCGCGCGTCATCGTCAACGCTCGCACCGGCACGGTCGTCATCAATTCGGCAGTGCGCGTGTCGCCCTCGGCCGTGACGCATGGTAAGCTCACCGTGAAGATCGACGAGAACCAGCGCATCAGCCAGCCCGCCCCCTTGAGCCAGGGCCAGACCGCCGTCGAACAGAAGAGCGGCGTGACCGTCGAGCAGGAGGTCAAGCCGATGTTCCTGCTCGATCCCGGTCCCAAGCTGGCCGATGTGGTGAAGGCGATCAACGCGATCGGCGCGTCGCCCGCCGATCTGGTCGCGATCCTCGAGGCGCTGAAGGAATCGGGTGCGCTCAAGGCCGAACTGGTGGTCCTGTGAGCATGATCGGCGCGACGACCGGCATCGGGGTCGACACCAGCCGCACCGGTACCAAGGAGAACCTGAAGGCCGCGGGCGAACGGTTCGAGGCGGTCTTCACCGGCATGATGCTGAAATCGATGCGCCAGGCGAAGCTGGCGGACGGCCTGTTCGAAAACAAGGCCGCCGGCCAGTTCCGCGACATGTGGGACCAGAAGGTCGCAGAGAGCATGGCAGTCACCACGCCGCTAGGCATTGGCAAGGCAATGACCGAGTTTTTGGCCAAGGCGCAGAAGGTTAACGAGGCGGATACCGCCAATTCGACGCAAAGTCCGTCGCAAGCTGCCGTTAACTCCTCCGAAGGGAAGAGCGGATGAGCGACCTGCTGTCGATCGGCGCGAGCGGGGTCAGGGCGTACCAGTCGGCGCTGACCACGACGTCGGATAACATCGCGAATGCCGGCACCACCGGCTATGTCCGCCGCACGACCTCGCTGGCCGAGATCGGGGTCGGATCGTCGGTCCAGCTGACCGGCAGCGGCGTGACCGTTGCCGGCATTTCGCGTTCCGCCGACATGTTCCGGTCGGCCGATGTGCGCCAGACCACGTCCGACGTATCGCGGAGCGACGGCGGCATCGTGTGGATGACCCGGATCGAGGACGCGCTGGGCAGCCGTGCGCTGACCACGCGGATGACCGCCTTCTTCAACGCAGGTACCACCCTGTCGGCCGATCCGTCGGCGGACGCGCCGCGCCGGGCGATGCTGGAGGAGGCGGAAAGCGTCGCCCAGTCGTTTTCGGGCACGGTCAAGGCGCTGGACGATGCGTCGGTCAATCTCGACCAGACCGCCGTCAATGCTGCTGAAAAGATCGGCAACAACGCCGCTGCGCTGGCCCGGATCAACGATGGCCTGGCGCGCGTGGCGCGCGGATCGGTGGGCGAGGTGCAGCTGCTCGACCAGCGCGACCGCATGCTCGATGAGATGAGCGAGCTGATCGACATCGACGTGCAGTTCGATCCCGTAGGCCGGGTGACGGTGCGCGCCGGCGGGGGCGACACGCCGCCGCTGGTCCACGGTATAAAGGCATCGACCGTGCGCATGTGGCGCGACGAAACCAGCAACCTGCCGGTGTTCGCCGCGATGCGCGATGGCAAGGAAACCGTGCTGTCGCCGCGCGGCGGATCGACGGCGGGCATGATCGACGGGGCGCAGCGCATCAACGAGATGCGTTCGCAGGTCGTCGATCTGGCGACCTCGTTCGTCACCGGCGTCAACGGTGCGTTCGCCGCCGGCGAGGATGCGAAGGGCAATACCGGCGCCGGCAATGCGATGTTCGCGATCGATGCGAGCGGGCGTGTCACGCGGCTGTTCGACGACCCCAGCAAAATCGCGGCGGCAACGGTCGGCAAGGGGCCGCGCGACAGCGGCAACCTGGCCGTGCTGGCCGAGGCGCGGCGCACCGGAGCGTTCGAAACCAAGGTCGTCGCGCTGCAATCGAGCAACGGGTCGGCGCTGGCCGCGCGCAAGACCGTGTCCGACGCACAGGGCGCGATCCGCGATTCCGCCGTCGATGCGCGCGATGCGTCGTCGGGCGTCAACCTGGATCAGGAAGCGGTCAACCTGATGCGGTTCCAGCAGGCCTATCAGGCGTCGAGCCGCGTGATCCAGGTCGCGCGCGAAACGCTCGATACGATTCTCGCGATCCGATAGGACGTATGATGCAGATTTCCACCGCCAGCTTCTACAACCGCTCCGCTGCACAGATGTCGCGGCTGAACGCCGATCTCAACCGGTATCAGACCGAGATGACGACGAAGAAGCTGAACGTCGCGTCGCAGGATTCGACCGCGTGGATGATGCTGGGCGGGATCAAGAAGGACGACGCGGATTCGACCGCGTTTCGCTCCAACATCACCTTGTCGCGCGGGTTGCTGGCGCAGGCCGATACCGCGCTTGGCAATGTCGACGACCGGCTGGTGCGCGTGCGCGAACTGGCGACGCGCGCGGGCAGCGAGACGCTGAACGACAAGGACCGCGTGTCGATCGCGACCGAACTGGGGCAGCTGCGCGAAGGGTTGCTGGCGCTGGCCAATACCCGCGATGTGCGCGGCCATGCGATCTTCGGCGGGGTGGGCGACGTCGCCTTTGCCAAGGATGCCGACGGGGCGATCAAATATACCGGCATCGACGCGACCGGGGCGACCGTGGTCGACATCGACGCGACCGCACGCATCCGCATCGGCGATGCGAGCGAGATTCAGGTCGGCATCGATGGCAGCCGCGTCTTCGGCGGTGCCACCGGCACGACCGATATCTTCAAGCTGATCGACGACCTGAAGGCGGCGATGGAAATGCCGCTGACCGATCCGGTGACGACCGGTGGTGCGACAGGCACGGGCGGCACCACGGGGGGAACGACCGGCGGGATCGGCACCGGCACGACCGACCCGGCGGTGCCGTTCGATGCGGATGCGGCGCGGAGCAAATATGCGCTGGCGATCAATTCGGCGCTGGGCAAACTCAATACGGCCGAGGCGCAGATCACGTCGGCACGCGCAGCCAACGGCGCGCGGGCGGCGCGGCTGGAGATCGAATCGAGCCAGCTCGAATCGGTCGGCATCGACCGCGAAGAGGCGCGCAGCTCGCTGGAGGACGTCGACATCGCGACGATGACGGTCCAGTTCCAGAAGACGCTGACCATCCTGAACGCAACGCAGGCGACGATCTCGAAGCTCGCGAACCTGTCGCTTTTCAATTATTTGAAATGATCGCCCGCGACCCGGCCTGACCCAATTCGGTGGCCGGTAACGATTTCTCGACGTCTGTCGCGCAAAAGGGGGATCACATGACGCGCCGCGACCGGCGGGGCGCCATTTCGTAACCCAGGGGCAAGCGCCATATGTTTCCGGCCATCGGCTTCGTCGTCCTTATCGCCATGGTGTTCGGCGGGTTCGCCTTCACCGGCGGTTCGCTCGGTCCCGTGCTGCACGCCCTGCCGCACGAAATGCTCATCATCGGCGGGGCCGCCGTCGGCGCGCTCATCATCGGCAATTCGGGCCGCGAGCTGAAGGGCATGGGCAGCGGCTTCATGAAGGTGCTGAAGGGGCCGAAGTACAAGAAGCAGGATTATCTGGACGCGATCTTCCTGGTGTCGAAGCTGATGAAGATGCTGCGCGCCGAAGGGCCGATCGCGCTCGAACCGCATGTCGAGGACCCGAAATCGTCGTCGGTGTTCAACGAATATCCCCGGTTGATGAAGGACCATACGCTGGTCAACCTGATCGCCGATACGCTGCGCCTGATCGTCGTGTCGTCGGGCACGCTGGACGTGCACGCGGTCGAGGAGGTCATGGACAACGCCATCAAGACCCACCACCACGAGGAACAGGGTCCGCAGGCGACGTTGCAGGGCCTGGCCGACGCGCTGCCGGCACTTGGCATCGTCGCCGCCGTGCTGGGCGTGGTGAAGACGATGGGATCGATCGACAAGCCGCCGTCGATCCTGGGCGGGATGATCGGGTCGGCGCTGGTCGGCACGTTCCTCGGCATTCTGCTCGCCTATGGTCTTGTCGGGCCGCTGGCCGGGCGGTTGCAGCAGGTGATCGACGCGGATGCCGCCATCTATCATGTGGTCAAGCAGATCATCATCGCCTCGCTCCACGGCCATCCGCAGCCGCTGGTCATCGAAGCGGCGCGATCGGGCATCGCGCATCACAACCAGCCGGGGTTCGCCGAAGTGTTCGACGGCCTGCGCGGACGCTGATCCATGGCGCGCGCACCGCACGGCAACAACCAGCCGCCGCCCGTCATCATCGTCAAGAAGATCATCGCCGAGGGCCATGGCGGCCATCACGGCGGTGCGTGGAAGGTCGCCTATGCCGATTTCGTGACGGCGATGATGGCCTTCTTCCTGCTGATGTGGCTGCTGGGCGCGACGACCGAGAAGCAGCGCAAGGGGCTGGCCGATTTCTTCGCGCCGACGCTGGTCACGGTGAAGGCCGGGTCGGCGGGGTCGAACGGGCTGTTCGGCGGCGAATCGATCGTCGACCAGGACAATTACCCGCATCGCGCGGCGCAGACCGGTACCCGGTCGCTGACCATTCCGGCCGATTCCAGCGGTGGTGCCAAGGAAGGGGCGGGCGACAAGGGTCGGTTGAAGAACAAGGCCGAACTGACCGCCGCCGACAAGAAGGCGTTCGAACAGGTCAAGCGCGATTTGGCGCGCAAGCTCGCGAGCAATGCCGACCTGCGCAAGCTGTCGCGCAACGTCCGGTTCGTGCCGACGCGCGACGGCGTGCGGATCGATCTGGTCGACAATGCCGATTATTCGATGTTCGCGCTCGGCACGACGGCGCTGGCGCCCGAGGCGGCCAAGCTGATGACGATGATCGCGCAGACGGTCAGCGACCTGCCGAACACGATCATGATCCGCGGGCATACCGATGCCGTCGCCTATGGCCGGCCGCAGGACATGAACAACTGGATGCTGTCGTCGGGCCGCGCGGAGGCGACGCGCCGTCGCCTCGCGATGGGCGGGGTCGGCGAGCGCCGGTTCGAACGGATCGAGGGCGTGGCCGACCGCGAACCGATGATCGTCAAGGACCCGTACGACCCGCGCAACCGCCGCGTCGCGATCACCCTGCTGTATCAGGCGACGCCGGGCTTTGGCGGCGCGCGCATGGCCAGCGTCGACAGTACCCCCGCCGACCGCGCCGACGTGCCGCGTCCGGGCCGGGAAATGCCGGCGCATTGAGCCAGTCGACTCCCCGCCCTCTCCGGGAAGGGAGCGATGGTGCGCACCTATGAAGCCTATCCGTTCGTGCTGAGTAGGGGCTGAGCGAAGTCGAAGACCCGTATCGAAGTACCTGGTCGCGGTCCTTCGATACGCCCCTTCGACAAGCTCAGTGGCTACTCAGGACGAACGGGTGTGCCCCTTAGAAAAACAGCTTCCGGAACGTCAGCCGCACCGTGCGGCCATTGGGGTCGAGATAGCCCGGTTGATAGTTGATCGGCACGATCCCGTTCGCATCGGTCACCCGCTGGCGCGCATTGAACAGATTGTCGACGCCGATGCTGATCCGCGATCCGCGCAGCCAGCGATTGTCGCGTACCAGTCCCGGCTGCTGCCCCAGATCGGCGAACAGGCGCAGACCGACGGTGGCGAGGCTGCCGAAGTTCAGCCGCTGGGCGGAACCGGTCGCGCCGCCGTCGACCTCGGTCCCCGACTGCCAGTTCACCACCAGCCGCGATCCGATGCCGTTGCGGGTATAGCCGCCGTTGAACTGTAGCTGGTGGCGCGGCTGGCCGCCGGTATCGCTGATTGCCGATCCGTTGAGCAGGTCGAGCACGGGCAGGCCCGGCCGGATCAGGATCGTGTTGGTCAGGTTGACCGTGTGGTAAAGGCTGGCCCAGATCCGCCCGCCGCCACCAAAGCCGCCACCGCCGCCGCCACGTCCGCCAAAGCCGCCGCCGGGACCACCGGGGCCGCCAAAGCCACGTCCGCCGCCTGGACCCCGCCCTTCGCCACCGGGACCGCCGCGACCTTCACCGGGCGGCGGGGCATCGCCCGGCGGGGGCGGGGGTGGCGCGCCATTGGCCTCGGCCGCTTCACGCGCGGCACGGCGCTCGTCCATCCGCGCCTGGCGCAATGCCTCGAACTGGCGCGACCGCGCGGTCGTCACCCGTTTCGAAAAGTTGATGCCATAGCGCAGCTGGCTGCTGTCCGCGCGCGCGAAGTTGATCGGGCGATTGTCGACGCGCAGCAGGACGCCATCGGCATCGCGCACGAACCGGTCGGGGAACGCCGCCTGGATGTCAGCGGTGATGGCAGGGAAACTCTGGATCGGATTATCGATCCGGCTGTCGGTATAGTCGAACTGGAACGATATGTCGCGCTCGCTCCACGGTTTCGCGTTCAGGCCCAGCTTGATGACG
Source organism: Sphingomonas sp. Leaf9 (assembly GCF_001421355.1). Taxonomy (GTDB): domain Bacteria; phylum Pseudomonadota; class Alphaproteobacteria; order Sphingomonadales; family Sphingomonadaceae; genus Sphingomonas. The sequence goes on from NZ_LMKC01000002.1 coordinate 159,713, forward strand.
CGGCTGTTGCTCGACACCAGATCGGGATTGCCGCCGCCGATGGTGGTGACGTCGACGGTCGTGCCGCGCACATAATCAAATGTCCGCACGAACGGCGTGGTGATGAGCGGATTGCCCAGCTGCTGCTGCGTCGGCGCATTTTCTTCATGGCTGACCGAGGCAAGCAGGCGCAGCGCGGTGATCGGCTGCCAGTTGATGCCATAGCCATAGGTGGTGAGCGTGCCGAAGTCCGATAGCTGCTCGACCTCGGCATTGGCGTTGAGCGACAGCCGGCCGAGCGCCGACAGCACGTCGCGCGCCGCATTGGCGATCGGCAGGTCGATATTGGCGCGGATCGATCCGCTGTCGCGGCCGAGGCTGGTCGAATTGGCGATGCCGGCCCGCAGCGAATCGCTGGTGAAGTCGGTCGTCGTCGCCGCCACGCGGATGCTGGTGTTCGCTTCCCCGGCGGGGAGCGAGAAGGGCGACCCGGCGACCAGCGCGTTCAGCCCCGCCGCGCTCGACACCGATTTCGCGCGGTCGGCGGTGCGGGTCAGCGTGCCGAGATCGCTGAACGGGCTGAATGTGCCGGCCGTCACCGCGCTCTGAATATCGGAGATATCGACGCCGCGTTCGGTGCGGGTGCTGGTTTCGGTGCGGTCGTAATTGCCGTTCACCGTCCAGCGCCAGCGACCAATATCGCCGTTCAGCGCCAGCGCGGCATTGGCCGTCGTCGTCTCGCCATTGCGCATCAGCGGATCGGTGTCGGCATAGCGGCGGACGATCACGTCGCTGGCAAAGGGGGAGAAGGGCGTATTGCCCGGCAGCGTCAGCGAGACGCCCGGCAGCCCCAGCAGCGATTCGGTACGGGTATGTTCGACCCGCGTCGTCACCGTCGCCGCGACATTGCCGAAGATGCTGCGCGCATAGACGCCGTTCGCCGAAAACCGGTCGACCGCGCCCGACAGCGTGCGGAACGGTGTGGTGTCGGTAATGTTCGGGGTGTTCGCCCCCGCTGCGAAGCCGGCCAGCGTCGGCGTGCCCGCCGGGACCGCCGCGATCGTCACCGGCGTACCGGCCAGCGCGGTCAATGCCGGATCGATCGCTGCGCCGCTGATGGTCGAGGTTACATTGCCGGTCAGGTCGAACGGCGTTCCGGTGGTGTTGGGGATGATTCCGCGCTCGCTCTCCAGCAGGTTCGACGTGGTTTCGGCCTGCAGGTTCAGGTTGAAGCGCTTGTCCTGGTCGATGCGGACCAGCCCGCCCTCGGCCTCGAAATTGCTCGACCCGCCATCGGTCGGCGCGCTGCCTTGCAGTTCGCCGGTATAGCTGCGGAAACGGGGGCGCAGGACGAAGTTGATGACCTTCTGATCCGAACGATAGCCGTATTTCAGCGCGACTTCTTCGGGCAGGATATCGACGCGCAGGATCGCTTCGGTCGGCAGGTCGCGGATTTCCTGGAAACCGGCCGAGCGGCGGCCGTTGACCAGGAACACCGGCTGCCCGCCGCGCACCGATTGCAGCTGCGGCGCGAGTTCGGTGACCAGTTCGGCGACCGAACTGACGCCGTATGAGCGGATGTCGCGGGGGGAGAGCTGCAATTCCGGCTTGATGTCGCCGGGGACCGATCCGGGGGGCGGGCGGCCGGTGACGACGATCTCTTCCGCCTCGCTCTCGGTATCGGTGCCCCCTGCGCCGCCGGATCCGGGTTGGGCGGGTTCGGGCGTCTGGGTCTGCGCGGTGGTCGGGGTCGGAGTGGTGGGGGCGGTCTGTGCCGCCAATGCGCCGGGCGCGGTGCCCAATGCCAGTGCCAATACCGTCCACCGCGCCATGCGCATTCCTTCCAAACCCTGCCCGCCACGATGCGGGAACAGGGGCAATAGGGTCCAAATGTCGCACAACTATCGCGGGCGGCGAAAATATCCGGGTGGGCGCTACCGCTTCAGCAGATAATTCAGCCGGGCGGCGGCGATGGGGCGGTCGCGGTCGTCCTGCCATGCGGTGGCGGTGACATTGGCGATCCGCGCGCCCAGACGGGTGACGTTGCCTGCGGCAAAGGTCGTCCGCTCGCGCCCGCCGCGCATATAGTCGATGGTGACGTTGATCGGCTTGATCGTCGTGACGTCCTCGCCCAGCGCGGCGCGCAGCGCGACCCATGCGGCCATTTCCAGCATCCCGCCGATCGCGCCGCCATGGACGAAACCGGGCCGCCCCAGCACGTCGCGGCCAAAGCCCATCGTCACGAACGGATGGCCGTCGGCATCGGTGTCGAAGGTCATGCCGAGCAGTTCGGCATAGGGAGAGACGGTCATGCCGCACCGTCCAGCAGCATGAAGGTGCCCGCGACATGCGCGACTGGATCGTGCGGGTCGCCGTCATGGGCGATGCCGCGCACGAACGCGACCTGCCGCGCGACGCGGTAGCATTCGCCGCGCCCGACGACCGTTCGCCCCGGCGTGGCCGGCCGCAGATAATCGAGGCGCAGGTCGAGCGTGGCGTGCGGCAGGAACGCCCCGCGCTTCAGCCACACCCCGACGCTGGTCGCCATGTCCATCAGCGTGACGATCGGCCCCGATGCCAGCACCCCGCGCGCCGGATCACCGATCAGGTCATCGCGGAACGGCAGCAACAATTCGCACCAGTCGGCCCCATGCGCCTGATACCCGATGCCAAGGCGCGACCCATGGCCATCGAGCCGCGCGGCAAAGAAACGGGCCGGATCGAAACCGGGCGAAGGGGCGGGGAACGTCATCGCCAGCGTCATAGGGCGGAACGCCGACCGATTGAAGCGCGCGATCATAACAGCCTTGTAACTAGGGGCGGCAGCTGCGGGGCCATAGGGTCGCGGGTGCGGCGCGCGGTCGTCGCGTCTGTAGGGGAAAGAAGGACATGCCGATCGTCACCATCGCGATGGCCGAAATCGTCGAACTGGGTACGCAGGTCGCGACAACCGGCGCGATCCGCGCGGCGGAGGCGTCGGGCGATCAGGTCTTCGAATATATCATCGCCGTCGCCATGCTGGTGTACGAGATGTACCCGAACTGAGATGCCATCACCGATCGATGGCCGGTTGCGCGATGCGATCGCGGCGGCGCGGGTCCGGTCGCTGGCCGCCGGCCGCGCATGGACCAACGATGCGGCGGTTCGGGCGGTAACGGCACGCTTTGCGGATGTAACGACGCTGGCCGAGGGAGAGGCCACCGCGCGTGCATTGGTGGAGGATGCCGGATGGGTCGCGGCAATGCTCGCCCCCTGGATCGCGCGATTGCGGGACGATCCGCTGTTCGAACCGCCGTTCAAGAGCCAGCGCGATATGCTGCGCACGGGCATGGTGCTGGCGGAGACGCCGGTGGCCAGCGTGACGATGGCGGCGATCGATCCGCTGGCCCCCGCCGCACGGGTGCTGCCCGATACGGTCGTCGTGGGCGGGCGGGTGTCGTGGACGCGGTATCTGCGCGGGGGGCAGGCCCGGCTGTGGCGATGGCGTGCCGACCGGATCGACGAACACTGGCATGGCGGCATCGCCGCGCCCACCCGGCCGCTGGGGGTGCAGCCGCTCGGCGATGGTGCGGTGGTGCGGCTGGACGGGCGCAGCGATGCGATGCTGCTGGTCGATCCTGCATCGGCGGTCGTGTCGGTCACGATTACGCTGCGTCCCGGTGCCGCGCCGTTCCTGCGCGAATATGACCGGACGGGCGGCGCGCTGGTCCGCGTCGCGACGCTGGACGACGGTGCCGCGCGCAGCACGATGCTGCTGACGCTGCTGCGCGAACTGGGGCAGGCGGATGCGGAGGTGTTCGACAGCCTGTCACGCGATCCGGCCTTCTTCGTCCGCTGGGACGCGATGCGCGAATGGCTGGCCACCGACGCCCGCGCCGCGCTGCCGCGGTTGCAGGCGATGACCGATGATCTACATCCCGACGTCCGTACTGCCGCGCAGGCGATGCTGCCGCTGGTCGAGCAACGCGTGGAGCCGGCATGGCCCGCCTGATCGACCCGGGTGACGGCGATGCGATCGGGCTGGTCGACCTGCTCGCCGCCGAGCCGGTCGATGTGCGCGACGAGGATGCGTTTGCCTCACTCGGCCCCGCGCTGGCCCGGCTGGGGCGCAACCGGACATTTTTGGGCGAGCTCGCACTGGCCGAGCTTCGCCAGCGGTGCCGGGGACAGGTCGATGGCAATGCCTATGGTGCGCAGGTGCTGCTGCTGAGTCCGCCCGATGGCCGGTTCGTGCTGCGCGCCAATTTCTGGCCGGCGGAACAGGACCGGGCGCTGCGGGCCGGCGGGCGTGGCGCCTTTTTCTACGATCTGCCGCACGACCATAATTTCCCGTTCCTGACGGTCGGCTATCATGGGCCGGGCTATTGGAGCGACGATTATCGCTATGATGTCGGCGCGATCGATGGCGTGGTGGGCGAGGCTGCGGGGCTGCGCCATGTCGGGCGGTCGCGGCTCGATCGGGGCAAGGTGCTGCTCTACCGGATGCGCGACGACGTGCATGTCCAGCTACCGCCCGATGCGTTTTCGGTGTCGCTCAATATCCTCGGCTATGATGCGGCGCAGCCATGGCTTGACCAGTATCGGTTCGACATTCGCGGCAACACGATCGCGCAGGTGCTGACCTCGACCCCGGCGGAGGCGCTGGTGACGCTGGCAGTCGGTGCCGACCTGCCCGATGCGCTCGACCTGGCCGAGACCTTTGCCGCGCGCCACCCGTGCGAACGGATGCGGATCACCGCGCTCGACGCGCTGGTCCGCGCAGGCCCCGATCCGGAAGCGGCGCTGCACCGGGCGGCGGGGGATGCGTCGCGGCGAGTGGCGATCCATGCGCGGCGCCTGCTGGAACAGATCGATCCGGTTCGGACCCGGTTGGCGTAACCCGCCGGCGATGGGCGGTTAAGGTGGCGTCGATGCATGTCGTCGTCGCCCTTGATCCCGTTCCGACGCTCGTCGCCCCGGCGCAGCGGTGCGGCATCGCGTTGCGCGCGCTGCACGACGCCCCGCATGCTGCCGTGCGTCTGGCGCGCTGGCGACCGCATGAAGGGTGCGCGCCGGGACGGTTGCACATGGTGCGCGCGGGCCAGCGATCGGTGCGGGCGATGTTGCTGGTCGAGGATGCCGACGCGCTGGCCGCCGGGCTGGAGGCCGGCGCGGATGACGCGGTGCTGGAGCGCGCGCACCCGGTCGAGATCGTCGCGCGGTTGCTCGCGCTGCTGCGCGGGGTCCGGCACGACGCGGTGATGACCATCGGCGACCTGACCATCGACCGCGCCGCGCGCCGGGTGTGGCGCGGCGGCGTGGCGCTGCACCTGCTGCCGCGCGAATATGCGGTGTTGGAATATCTGGCCGATCATGCCGGCAGCACCATTTCGCGCGACGCGCTGTTGCGGGCGGTATGGGACCGCGCGTTCGATCCGGGCACCAATGTCGTGCAGGTGCAGATGTCGCGGCTGCGCGCCAAGCTCGATGCCGCCGGGCCGCCGCTGCTCCACACCGATCGCGGACGCGGCTACCGGCTGGGCGATCCGCCATGGCGCGGGCCGCCTGCGCCGGGTAGCTAGGTCCCGAAACAAAACGGGATGAGGGTGCCGCATGACTCGGGTGACGATTTCGACGGTCGATGGCGTTGCCGAGGTGCGGTTGGCGCGCGCGGACAAGATGAACGCGATCGACCCGGCGATGTTCGACGCGTTGATCGACGCGATCGACACGCTGCGGGTGTCGTCGGCGCGCTGCGTCGTGCTGTCGGGTGAGGGGCGGGCGTTCTGCGCCGGGCTCGACATGGCCAGCATGGCCGGTGGCGCGGCGGGTCTGGACCTCGCAACGCGCAGCCACGGGATCGCCAATTGGGTGCAGCAGGTGGCGTGGGGCTGGCGAACGCTGCCGATGCCGGTGATCGCGGCGGTGCAGGGGCTGGCGTTCGGCGGGGGCATGCAGATCATGGCCGGGGCCGATGTGCGGATCGCCGCGCCCGACACGCGCTTTGCGATCCTTGAGGCGAAATGGGGGCTGGTCGCCGACATGGCGGGCTTTGCGCTGTGGCGCGATGTGCGGGGTGATCTGCTGCGCGAACTCGCCTTTTCCGCGCGCGAGTTTACCGCAGAGGAGGCGCTGCGGGCCGGGTTCGTCACGCGGCTTGCCGATGATCCGCACGGCGCGGCGATGGTCCTCGCCCGCGCGATCGCGGCGCGCAGCCCCGATGCAGTCCGCGCCGCCAAGCGGATCGCGAACCTTGCCGACGATGCCGATGCCGCCACGATCCTCGCCGCCGAAAGCGCCGAACAACAGGCGCTGCTGGGCACGCCCAATCAGGTCGAGGCGGTGCGCGCCGGCATGGAGAAGCGGGCGCCGAACTTCACGGACTGACCCTCCCACCGTCACTCCCGCCCTCGCGGGAGCGACGAAGAGGCTCAGATATCCTGCACCAGCCGCCCGTACAGCTCCGGCCGGCGATCGCGGAAGAAGCCGAATGCCGCGCGATGGCGCTTTACCCGGTCAAGGTCGAAGGTGGCGGTGATGACGCCCTCTTCCTCACGGTCCAGTTCGGCAACGATATCGCCGCGCTCGTCGGTGATGAACGAGGTGCCGTAAAAAGTCTGGCCATGCTCCACGCCGACCCGGTTGGCGGCGACGACCGGCACGACGTTCGACACGGCGTGGCCGACCATCGCGCGCCGCCACAGCCGTGCGGTGTCGAGGCTGGTGTCATGTGGTTCGCTGCCGATCGCGGTCGGGAAGAACAGGACCTGCGCGCCCATCAGCATCAGCGCGCGCGCGGTTTCGGGATACCATTGGTCCCAGCAGATGCCGACACCCAGCTTCGCCGGGCCGTCCCACACCTTGAACCCGGTATTGCCGGGGCGGAAATAGAATTTTTCCTCGTATCCCGGCCCGTCGGGGATATGGCTCTTGCGATACACGCCCTGGATGCGGCCATCGGGATCGATCATCGCCAGGCTGTTGTAATGATGCTGCCCATCCAGTTCGAAGAAGCTGGTGGGAATTGCGATCTTCAGTTCGCGCGCCAGTTCCTGCATCGCCCGCACCGCCTTGTGCTCGGCCACCGGCTTCGCATTGGCGAACAGCCCTTCGTCCTCGACCCGGCAGAAATATTCGCCCTCGAACAGTTCGGGCGGCAGCACGACCTGCGCCCCTTTCGCAGCAGCTTCGCGGACGAGGCGAGAGACATTGGCGATGTTGCGGTCGATATCGGCGGTGAAGCCGAGCTGGAGCGCGGCAACGGTGATGTCGGTCATGGCGGGTCCTAAAGCGTGACGCCGAAACGGGCGGCGACGGGGATAGTGGCGCAATACAGCAGGATCGTGACACCGCAACCGGCGAGCAGCGCCCACCAAAAGCCGATGCCGTGGCGCAGCAGCGCGGGCACGATCAGGAACATGGGAAGCGAGGGCAGGACATACCAGAAGGTCGCCTCCGCATGGGTCGCCAGCCGCGCCGTGTCCCCCGTATCGCGCCACAGCCAGATCATGCCGAGCAGCGACACGAGCGGCAGCGACGCGACCAGGGCCCCCGCCGCCGGGCTACGCCTAGCGATCAGTGCGACGGCAGCGACAATCAGCCCGGACAGCGCGGCGCGGATCGCAAAGGCGATCAAGCCGCCGGAATCTGCTGGCTGATGCAGTGGAAGCTGCCGCCGCCGGTCAGGATATGGTCGGCGCGCAGCCCCACGACCTCATGGTCCGGAAAGATTTCGGCAAAGGCGGCGACCGCCGCATCGTCGGTCCCGGTGCCATAGAGCGGCACGACCACGGCGGCATTGCCGATATAGAAGTTCATGTGGCTGCCCGGAATGATTTCCTCGTCGGGCGACAGCACGCGACCGGGCGAAGGGACCAGCACGACCTCCACGCCGAACGCCGTCGCACGGGCGGCGGCGTCCTGATAGATGCGCCAGTTCGGGTCGTTTTCCGCGGCTTGCGGGATCGCCAGCCGGTTCGGCCCGACGAACCGCGCGAGGTTGTCGACATGGCCATCGGTATGGTCGTTGATCAGGCCATCGCCCAGCCACAGCACCCGGTCATAGCCCAGATCCTCGCGCAGCCGCGTCTCGGCAGCATCGCGATAGAAATGGTCGTTGCGGTTAGGGTTCAGCAGGCATTGCTCGGTCGTCACCACCAGCCCGGTGCCGTCGCCGTCCAGCGCGCCGCCCTCGACCACCCAGTCATGGTCGGCGACCGCCATCCCGCGCTCGCGTGCCAAACGCAGGCCGATATCGTCGTCGCCGGGCAGGTCGTATTTGCCGCCCCATCCGTTGAACCGGAACCGGTGCGCGGTGCCGTCGCCGCCGATGATCGGGCCGGTATCGCGCAGCCAGATATCGCCGAACGGCTCGATCACCACTTCGGCAAAGGGGGCCCGCCGGCGCGCATCATCGGCCGCCTCAATATCGGCAGCGACCAGCAGGACCGTTTCGCCCCGGCCATCGGCATGGACCGCGCGGGCAAAGGCGACCACCTCGTCGCGGGCGGGGTCGAGGTCTTCCTGCCACAGTTCGGCGTGGCTGGGATAGCCGATCCATACGGCGGCGTGGGGGGCCCATTCGGGTTTCGGCGCGTTCATGCGCGCGGAAATAGTGGATCGCGGGCGGGAGGAAAAGGGGCTGCGCCCCGCAAACCTTGCCCCGGCGGCGGCGATGCGCGATGGGGCGGCCAGTGCCTCCATCCGCCAGGAACCCGAGTCCCATGAAATTCTTCGTCGACACCGCCGATACCAACGACATTCGCGAACTGGCCGATACCGGCCTGCTGGATGGCGTCACCACCAACCCGTCGCTGATCCACAAGTCGGGCCGCGACTTCCTCGAAGTGGTCGCCGAAATCTGCTCGATCACCGATGGCCCGGTGTCAGCCGAAGTGGTCGCGCTCGACCATGCGGGCATGATGCGCGAGGCCGAAATCCTGCGCAAGATCGCCGATAACGTCGCGGTGAAGGTGCCGCTGACGATCGATGGCCTCAAGACCTGCAAGGCGTTGAGCGACGATGGCACCATGGTCAACGTGACGCTGTGCTTTTCGGCGAACCAGGCGCTGCTGGCCGCAAAGGCCGGCGCGACCTTCGTCTCGCCCTTCGTCGGCCGCCACGACGATATCGGCTTCGACGGCATGGGCCTGATCAGCGACATTCGCCTGATCTACGACAATTACGACTTCGGCACCGAAATCCTCGTCGCCAGCGTCCGTCATCCGATCCACGTGCTCGAATCGGCCAAGCTCGGCGCCGACGTGATGACCGCCCCGCCGTCGGTCATCCGCGCGCTGGTCAAGCATCCGCTGACCGACAAGGGCATCGAAGGCTTCATGGCCGACTGGGCCAAGTCGGGCCAGCAGATCGGCTGATCCGGGTTCGACAGCGGCTGCTGCATGGCGCTATCAGGCGACCATGACGCAGCCGCTGCCGCTGGCTTTCGCCACCCACCTGTCCCGTGATCGCCGCCGGTCGGTGCATACCGTCCGGGCCTATGCCGCGACCGCCGAGCGGCTGATCGCGTTCCTGCAGGGCCATTGGGGCGGTGCGGTCGATGCGCCCATGCTCCACCGCATCACCGCCGCCGATCTGCGCGCCTTCCTCGCCCATCGCCGCGAACAAGGGCTGGGCAACGCCGCCGCTGCGCGCGAATTGTCGGCGGTGCGCGCGTTCATTGCCTTCACCGGGGGCGAAGCACCACCGTTGCGCGGCCCCCGCGTCGCGAAGAACGTCCCCCGCCCGATCTCCCCCGACGAGGCCGTCGCGCTGGCCGGGGAAGTCGCCGATGCCGCCGCCGAGCCATGGATCGGCGCGCGCGACTGGGCGATCCTGCTGCTGCTCTATGGCGCAGGGCTACGCATCGGCGAGGCGCTGTCGCTGACCGGTCGTATCCTGCCGCTGGGTGAGACGCTGGTCGTCACCGGCAAGCGCGACAAGACGCGGATGGTGCCGCTGCTCCCCCCGGTTCGCGCGGCGGTCGAGGCCTATGTCGCGCAGCAGCCGTGGGGCACCGCGCGCGATGCACCGCTGTTCCGTGGGGCGAAGGGCGGGCCGCTCGACGCCGGGGTGGTGCGCAAGGCGGTGCGGACGGCGCGCGTCGCGCTGGGCCTTGGCGACCGCACCAGCCCGCACGCGCTGCGCCACAGCTTCGCGACGCATCTGCTGGGCCGGGGAGCGGATTTGCGCTCGCTCCAGGCGTTGCTGGGCCATGCCAGCCTGTCGTCGACACAAATCTACACGGCGGTCGATGCCGCGCATCTGCTCGACGTGTATCGGAACGCGCATCCGCGGGGGTAGGGGCGGCCGGGCAAGATACCGCTTGCCCACACCGTCACCCCGGACTTGATCCGGGGTCCCGCTTCTTCTTCGATCGCGGCCAGGAAAGCGGGACCGCGGGTCGAGCCCAGGGTGACAAGGGGGAGGGCAGTGTGCGTCCCTCGACGTTGCCCCAAGACACGAACGCCGCGCCGAACCTCAGTCCGACGCGGCGTTCGCCATGAACGATGTCCTGGAGAGCCTTACCCGGCCTGCTCGGCGAGGATCGTCAGCCCCTTGGCGGTCACCTCGGCAAAGCCGCCGCGAATCGCGATGCGCTCGGCCTCGCCTTTTTCGGTGCGCTGGATCAGGACGTCGCCGTCGCGGATCGTCGACATGAACGGGGCATGGCCCTCCAGCACGCCGAAGTCGCCTTCGGTGCCCGGCACGGTGACCATATAGACCGATTCCGAGCGCACCAGCTTTTCGGGGGTCACGAGTTCGAAGTGCAGCATGTCAGGGTCTCGTTTCAATCGCGCGGTCGAACGCGGCGGTGGCCGCATCGAACTTGTCCCGGCAGCCGGGATTGCAGAAGCCGACCACCGCGCCGCGATACACCGTCAGGGCGTCGTCGCTGATCGGCTTGGCCGACCATGGACAGACATCGTTCACGGCATCCTCGCGGCGCAGCGCCGTCATCAGGCGTCCTGCGCCATCTTCTGCGCCTTGGCGACGACTTCGTCGATGCCGCCGACCATGTAGAAGGCCGACTCAGGCAGGTGGTCGTATTCGCCTTCGACGACCGCCTTGAACGACTTCACCGTGTCTTCCAGCGCGACGAACTTGCCGCTGATGCCGGTGAAGACCTCGGCGACGTGGAACGGCTGGCTGAGGAACTTCTGAATCTTGCGGGCGCGCGCGACCGTGACCTTATCCTCTTCGCTCAGCTCGTCCATGCCGAGGATGGCGATGATGTCCTGCAGCGACTTGTAGCGCTGGAGCAGCGACTGCACGGCGCGTGCCGTGTCGTAATGCTCCTGGCCGACGGTGCGCGGCTCCAGAACGCGGCTGGTCGAATCGAGCGGATCGACCGCCGGATAGATGCCGAGTTCGGAGATCGCGCGGTTCAGCACGGTCGTCGCGTCGAGGTGGGCGAACGAGGTCGCCGGGGCCGGATCGGTCAAATCGTCGGCGGGGACGTAGATCGCCTGCACCGAGGTGATCGAGCCCTTGTTGGTCGACGTGATGCGCTCCTGCAGCGCGCCCATGTCGGTCGACAGCGTCGGCTGATAGCCCACGGCCGACGGGATGCGGCCGAGCAGTGCCGACACTTCCGAACCCGCCTGGGTGAAGCGGAAGATGTTGTCGACGAAGAACAGCACGTCCTGGCCTTCGACGTCGCGGAAATATTCGGCGATCGTCAGGCCCGACAGCGCGACGCGCGCACGGGCGCCCGGCGGCTCGTTCATCTGGCCATAGACCAGCGCGACCTTCGACCCTTCGCTCGTCGGGTTGCCCTCGGCATCCTTGGCGATGACGCCCGCGTCGAGGAATTCGTGGTACAGGTCGTTGCCTTCACGGGTCCGCTCACCGACGCCCGCGAACACCGACGTGCCGCCATGGCCCTTCGCGATGTTGTTGATCAGCTCCTGGATCAGCACCGTCTTGCCGACGCCTGCGCCGCCGAACAGGCCGATCTTGCCGCCCTTGGCATACGGCGCGAGCAGATCGATGACCTTGATGCCGGTGACCAGGATCGCGCTCTCGGTCGACTGGTCGACGAATTCCGGTGCCTTGGCATGGATCGGGGCGGTGGTTTCCGCGCCGACGGGGCCACGCTCGTCGATCGGCTCGCCGACGACGTTCAGGATGCGGCCGAGCGTCTTGGGGCCAACCGGCACGCGGATCTGCGATCCGGTATCGCGCACCGCCTGGCCACGGGTCAGGCCCTCGGTCGCGTCCATTGCGATCGTGCGGACGGTGCTCTCGCCCAGATGCTGCGCAACTTCGAGGACCAGCCGGTTGCCGTTATTGTCGGTTTCCAGTGCCGACAGGATGGCCGGCAGTTCGCCGTCGAACGTCACGTCGACGACCGCGCCGATCACCTGGCTGATGCGGCCGGTATTGTTGGTGCTGCCCTGCGGGGCGTAGGTGTCTGCGGCGGTTGCCATTACGGGTTCCTCGGGTGGCTGTCCCCGGCCTGTGGCGCGGGACGGGTAAAGGTCACGATCAGGCGACGTCCGCCGTCGATCGGTTCACGGGTAATCTTGTAGTCCGCACCGGGCAGGGTACCCGATGCGGGGCTTTCGGTGCGGATCGCCTTCTCGACGGCATCCTGCCCCGGCAACGCCATCGATGCCAGCGGCCGGTTCACCCAGCGGATGAACTGGTCCTTTGCAAACGGGCTGGCGTCGAGGTTCACGACGTCGAGCGTGAAGCGCAACTCGCCGATCCGCTGGGCATCGCCGGTCACGCTCAGATTGGCGGTGTTCACCGGCTTGACCGACGGGTCGCCCATCGGCGTTGGCTGTGCCGTCGTCACGAATGCGCCGCCCTTCGGCGCATAGGCCGACAGGCGAAAGCCCATGCCGTTCAGCAGCTCGATCGTGCGCGGCGCATCGCCCAGCACGGTGGCCCAGCCGCCGGTAACGAACGGCGTCGGCGTCGCGTGCGGCTGCTCCGCCGCCTTGTCGGCAGCGCCCTGGCCGCAGCCGGCCAGCGTGGCGACGAGCGCCAGCAGGACGGCGACACGGATCACAGCGCTTCGGCGCCCGAGATGATCTCGACCAGTTCGGTCGTGATCGCGGCCTGGCGGGTGCGGTTATATTCGATGGTCAGGCGATTGATGAGGTCGCCCGCGTTGCGCGTGGCATTGTCCATCGCCGTCATCTTCGAACCCTGCTCCGACGCCGCATTTTCCTTCATCGCGCGATAGATCTGCACGGCGATGTTGGTCGGCAGCAGGCTGTCGAGGATCGCTTCCTCGCTCGGCTCATATTCCACCACGGCGTCGGCCGCCGGGGCCTTGGTCGCGTCGGGAACCTTGACCGGGATCAGCTGCTGCTCGGTCGGCTCCTGCGTCAGCACCGTCTTGAACGTGGCATAGAACAGGTGCGCGACGTCGAACTCTCCGCTCTCGTAGCGGCGGATCAGGTCGTCGGCATAGCCCTTGGCATCGGCAAAGGTCAGCTTGCCAAGGTCACCCGGCTCGACCGCATGGACGAAGCCTTCGCGGAACTGGCGCGCCAGCACGGCGCGGCCCTTGCGACCGATCGTCAGGAACTTGACGGTCTTGCCCTCGGCCTGCATCTCGAGCGCGCGACGGCGGGCGAGGCGGGCGATGTTCGAATTGAACGCGCCGGCCAGCCCCTTGTCCGACGTCGCGACGACGAACAGATGCACCTGATCGCGACCGGTGCCGGCGAGCAGCGGCGAGCTGCCCTCGGTGATCTGCGCGGTGCTTGCCAGGCTGGCGACGACCTGCTCGACCCGCTGGGCATAGGGGCGACCGGCCTCGGCCGCCTCCTGCGCACGGCGCAGCTTGGCGGCGGCGACCATCTTCATCGCCTTGGTGATCTTCTGCGTCGACTTCACCGAGCCGATGCGCAGTTTCAGGGCCTTGAGGCTTGCCATCTGTCTTCCCTACTCCCTCGTCCCGACAAGCGGGAAAAGGGTCGGGGAGAGGGTACTGTCACAATGACGGTTCCGCTCTGCCCCTCTCCCAATCCTCTCCCCTGAAGGAGAGAGGGCTATGTGGCTTACGCGAAGGTCTTCGCGAACTGGTCGAGCGCGGCCTTCAGCCCCGACTTCGCCTCGTCGCCCAGATCCTTGGTGTCGCGGATCTTGGCCAGCACCTGCGGGTGGTTCGCCTTGAGGTCCGACAGCATCGCCGCTTCGTAGCGCACGACGTCGTTCACCGGAACGGTGTCGAGATAGCCCTGCGTGCCGGCGAAGATCGACGCGACCTGTTCCTCGAACGGCATCGGCGAGAACTGGGCCTGCTTCAGCAGCTCGGTCAGGCGCGCGCCGCGGTTCAGCAGCTTCTGCGTGCTGGCGTCGAGGTCCGACCCGAACTGCGCGAAGGCCGCCATTTCGCGGTACTGCGCCAGCTCCAGCTTGATCGAGCCGGCGACCTTCTTCATCGCCTTGGTCTGCGCGGCGGAACCGACGCGGCTGACCGAGAGGCCGACGTTGATCGCGGGGCGGATGCCGGCGAAGAACAGGTCGGTTTCGAGGAAGATCTGGCCGTCGGTGATCGAGATCACGTTGGTCGGGATGTACGCCGACACGTCGCCCGCCTGGGTTTCGATGATCGGCAGCGCGGTCAGCGAGCCGCCGCCATTGGCGTCCGACATCTTGGCGGCGCGCTCCAGCAGGCGGCTGTGCAGATAGAACACGTCGCCCGGATAGGCTTCACGGCCCGGCGGACGGCGCAGCAGCAGCGACATCTGGCGATAGGCGACGGCCTGCTTCGACAGATCGTCGAACACGATCAGCGCGTGCATCGCGTTGTCGCGGAAATATTCGCCCATCGCGGTGCCGGTGTACGGTGCCAGATACTGCAGCGGGGCGGGGTCCGATGCGGTCGCGGCGACGACGATCGAATATTCCATCGCGCCGTTTTCTTCGAGCGTGCGCACCAGCTGGGCGACGGTCGAGCGCTTCTGGCCGACGGCGACATAGACGCAATAGAGCTTCTTGCTCTCGTCATCGCCCGCATTCGCGATCTTCTGGTTGATGAAGGTGTCGATCGCGACCGCCGACTTGCCGGTCTGGCGATCGCCGATGATCAGCTCGCGCTGGCCACGGCCAACGGGGACGAGGGCGTCGATCGCCTTCAGGCCCGACTGCATCGGCTCGCTGACCGACTGGCGCGGTATGATGCCCGGTGCCTTCACGTCGACGCGGGCGCGCTTTTCCGAAACGATCGGACCCTTGCCGTCGATCGGGTTGCCGAGACCATCGACCACGCGACCCAGCAGGCCCTTGCCGACGGGAACGTCGACGATGGTGCCGGTGCGCTTGACGGTGTCGCCTTCCTTGATCGATGCGTCCGACCCGAAGATCACGACGCCGACGTTATCGGCTTCGAGGTTCAGCGCCATGCCCTGGATGCCGCCGCCGAACTCGACCATTTCGCCCGCCTGGACGTTGTCGAGCCCGTGGATGCGGGCGATGCCGTCACCGACCGACAGCACCTGGCCGACTTCCGAAACCTGCGCTTCGGTGCCGAAATTGGCGATCTGGTCGCGGATGACCTTCGAGATTTCTGCGGCGCGGATATCCATGTTCAGCCTTTCATCGCGTGCGCGAGCGTGTTCAGTCGGGTCTTGATCGAGCTATCGATCATCTGGCTGCCGATCTTCACGACCAGTCCGCCAAGAAGCGTGGGGTCGACCTTCAGGTCGATCGCGACCTCACGGCCGACGCGGTGACGCAGCTGCTGTTTCAGCGCGTCGACCTGGGCATCGTCCAGCGGGTGGGCCGAGACGACCTCCGCGTTGGTTTCGCCGCGCGAACGGGCCGCAAGGTCGCGGAACGCGCGGATGATCGCGGGCAGGTCGCCAAGACGACGATTCTGCGCCAGCACGCCGAGGAAATTGGCGGTCAGCGGGTCGAGGCCCAGCACCGGCACCAGCGCGCCGATGGCGCGGCCGGCATCGTCGCGGCCGACCAGCGGGCTCTTCACCAGCGCCGACAGGTCGGCCGATTCGGCCATCGCGGCCGATACCGTCTTCAGGCTCGATTCGACCGCCGTCAGCTGGCCCTGCTGCTGGGCGAGGCCAAACAGCGCGGTCGCATAACGGCCGCCCAGGCTCGCCTGGATCGTACCGCCGCCACCAGTAGTTCCGCCGGATGTCTCCACGCGCGCGTCCTTGTCAGGGGTCAATTCAACGTCCCATGCCGATAGGGGAGCTGCCATGCCAACCGCCGTCGCGAACCGAATTCGCGCCGCTGACCGGCCCATGCGCCCCCGATGGGTCGAGGGGCCGCTAGCATCGGTGTCACGATTTCGCAAGCTTTGTGGGACGTAGGTCCGCGTGATGCGATTCGGATGAAAGCTGAACGGGGGATTACGCTGCCGGTTTCCACGCCCGCCCTTGCCCCGCGCAGGCGGGAATCGGGCGGGCCGGGGACGCCCTATTTCGCCGCGGTGCAGCGATACACCAGCCGCTCGTTCACCTGTGCCGGCAGGGAAGTGCGAATCGCCGATTGCTGCGTCGCCAGCGCGGCGCGCGCGCCGGTGTCGGCGGCGCACGCCTTTTGCTGCACCTGCCCCCGAAGCGAGCGGGCACGCGCCATCGCCTCGGCCGACAGCAGGTAGCGGCTGTTGGTGTAGCTGCCGCTGACCGGGTCGAAGCGCAGGACGGAGACGGTCGCATCCTCGTTGGGGACCAGAATGCGTTCCCAACCGCCGCCCGGCGCCTCGGCATATTGGGTGCGGCCGTTCATGCAGCCGTCGCCGCGCCAGCTGAGGCTGACCGTTTCGACCGGCGGCAGGATGATCCGGCTGCGTTCGGGCACCAGCGTGCAGAGCAGCGGGCCCGACAGCGCGGTCGTGCGGGTCGCGGCGGTGCCGCCCGATTCGTCGGCGGCGGCGACCGATTCGGGATCGAAATCGGGCCTGAGCAGGAAGGTCGCGATCGCCGCGACGAACAGCACGCCGCCGGCGATCGCGGCGATGCGCGCCTGCCGCTGCTTCTGCCGCTTGCCCGCCAGCAGCCCCGCGCCGCCGATTGCCAGCACCGACAGCGCCAGCAGCAGGGCTGCCCCGGCGATCATGTTCTCACGGGTCTCGGCATTGTCGGCGCGCGCCTTTTCCAGCGCGGCCTCACGGTCGTCGCGGGCGCGTTCGGCTGCGGCGCGGGCGCGTTCGCGCTCCTCGATGCTCTGCCGCTCGGCCTCCGCCCGGTCGCGCGCATCGGCATCGGCCAGCGTAAGACAGGGGGTGGCGATGGTCGAGACGGGCTGGCTCGCCTCGCGCAGGAACGCGATCAATTCGCTGTCGGCGATGGCGAAGGCGAAGCTGGCATCGCCCTCCTCGCCCCGCGTCAGCGCCGAGTTGACGCCCAGCACCCGCCCGCACCGGTCGAGCAGCGGCCCGCCCGAATTGCCGCGCGCGATGCTGGCGGTGTGGACCAGCACGGCGGTCCCCTCCAGCGTGCGGTTACCCGACATCACCCCCTGCGATCGCACCGGCGCGGTCGGCGTCACGAAATCATCGGCCGACCGTGCGGTCGCGAGGTCGACATTGCCGGGATAGCCGAGCGCGATCAGCGGATCGCTCTCCCCCAACTGCCCGGTGTAGAGCGTCAGCGGCGGCAGGCGCACGCCGGTGACCTCGATCAGCGCCAGGTCACGCGACTTGTCTAGCCGCAGCACGCGCCCCTCGAACGACTTGTCGCCCTCCGACGGGACCACGCCGACCACGGCTTCACCGGGATAGCGTTCCAGCAGTTCGACGACATGCGCGTTGGTGACGATGCGGCCCGGCGCGACCGCGAAGCCGGTGCCGTGTTCGACATCGACCATCTCGCCATCGACCGTCGCGATCACCACGACGCGCACCACCCCGCGCGCCGACGCCGACACGTCGTCGGCGCGGGCGGGCGCGGCCAGCACCAGCATCGCCGCCAGCGCGGTGAGCCAGGAGGCAAGCAGTCGGACGAGCGGCAGCGGGGCGTTGGTCATGACGCCGCCGTTTCGGACAAAGCGGCGCGCGGGGCAAGGGGGCGCAGGGTCAGCTTTCTTCGTCGTCCTGTTCCGCCTTCGACCCCTTCTGCCAGCGCGCGATCGCCGCCTTTGCGCCGTCGCGGTCGATGATCGCGATCAGTTCGGCGGCAAAGGCCGCGGTCGCGCCGCCGTGCGGGGCATAGGCGACCGGCCCCAGCACCCGCTTGGCTTCCGCCGCGCGGTCCATGTCGAGCAGCGCCCGCGCCGCTTCCATCCGCAAGCCCCGGTCCTGCGGGCCGAGCGCATGCGCGCGCAGCAACGCCGCGCGGGCATTCTCGTTCGGCACTTGGCCGGGCACCTGATAGGCCTGGTAGAACAGGCGCAGCGGTTCGGGATCGTCATTCTCGATCCGGTTGGCGGCCAGGAACGACCGGCGGATTTCCTTCCAGCGGGCCGGATCGGTGTTGTGTGCGGCGCGGGCCTGCGCCACCTGCGCCATGCCCAGATAGACATGCGCGTCGATCGCCTGTGCATCGGCGGCGATCCCCCGGCGGGCGGCGGCTTCGGCGGCGGCATAGTTGCCGGCATCATATTCGGCCTCGGCCAGCGCGGTCTGTACCGTCGCATCCGCCGGATAGGGGGCGGCCAGACGCTGCGCCATCGGCAGCAGCTCCAGCGCGGCCTTGCGGTCGACCCCGCGCCGCGACCGGATGCGCACTGGCATCATCGCGGCTTCGGCCGGGGTCAGCGTGCGCAGCGTCACCTTGGGTTGCGGCACCGCTCCTGCAGGCATCACCGAATAACGCAGCCCCGTGCGGGCATAGCGGGCCATGTCGCGGTCGAGCTGGCGCGGATCGCCCATCGCCGCCGCCGCCTTTGCCGGGGGCTGCCCGGCCGAGATCGCCTCCATGAACTGGCCGAGCTGCCCCCGCCGTGCCGGGTCGAGCAGCAGCATGTGCGTCAGCAGCCAGCCCCCGGCATACAGCGCCGACGAATCGATCTTGCGCGGATCGCCGGTCAGCAGCTCGGTGGCCGAAATCGGCATGCCGTTGGCGAACTGCCGCGCGCGGTACATCGGCGGGCGGGCGATTTCGATCGAACCGTCGTCGCGAAAGCGGGTGGGCGCAAAGAATTCGGCGAACCCTTCGACATACCATGACGGGAACGCCGATTCCGCCCAGTTCGACAGCATGAAATGGTGGGTATATTCGTGGAAGAGCACCTCTTCGGGGTCGATGCCGTTGCCGGATCCGTTCTTCGGCACGAACGCCACCGATCCGCCGGCGCGCGGGATATAGAAGCCGGCGACGTTGGACGACCGCGCCAGCCGCGCGATGCTGCTCATATCGCCGGTCATGTAGACGGTGACGCGGTTGGGCAACGCGATCGGCGTCGCCGGCATCTTGGTCAGCAGGCGCAGCGTCGCATCGAAGCGTTCGAGCCGCTCGGCAAAGCGCACCACGTCCTTTGCCTGGTCATCGGAATAGACGATGAAATGGTCCGACCGCGCCTCGCGCCATTCGGCCTGCGCCACCACCGGCCAGAACGCCATGGCGCCGCACGCCAACCATTGCACCAGCCGCCGCATCGTCACGCTCCCCACTACCCCTGCCGACGATGCTAACTGCTTGAATCGCCGCCGCCAAGGGTCAGACGAAGCTGTACGGATCGACATCCACCGCGACCCGCACCTTGGCGCCCCATTCCACCGCGTCTAGCCAGTCGCGGATCATGTCCTGCACGTCGAGGCTGCGGATCGCATGGACCAGCAGGCGGAAACGGTGCCGCCCGCGCAGCATGGCGAGCGGGGCGGGGGCGGGGCCATAGACATGGGCCCCCTCCACCTGCGGTGCGGCGCGGCCGATCGCGCGGGCGGTCGCCTCCGCCGCGCCCTTGTCCTCCGACGACACGATGATCGCGGCATAGCGGCCGAACGGCGGCACCCCGGCATCGGCGCGCGCCTCGGTCTCGGCGGCATAGAAGCTGTCGGCATCGCCGGAGATCAGCGCCTGCATCACCGGTGCATTGGGCTGGGTCGTCTGGATATAGACATGGCCGGGCTTGGTCCCGCGCCCGGCACGCCCCGCGACCTGCGCGATCTGCTGGAACGTCCGCTCGGACGCGCGCAGATCGCCGCCCTGCAACCCCAGGTCGGCGTCGATCACCCCGACACAGGTCAGGTTGGGAAAGTGATAGCCCTTCGTCACTAGCTGCGTGCCGACGACGATATCGATATCGCCCGCCTCCATCCGCCCGACGAACTCCGCCGCCTTGGCCGGGGACCAGATCGTGTCGGAGGTGACGATGGCGATCTTCGCGGTCGGCCACAGCGCGGCGGCTTCGTCGGCGATGCGCTCCACGCCGGGACCGCAGGCGACCAGCGCGTCCTCCGCATTGCATTCGGGGCACGCGCGCGGGGTCGGAATCACATGGCCGCAATGATGGCAGGACAGCCGGTGGATCAGCCGGTGCTCGACCATCCACGCGGTGCAATTGGGGCATTGGAACCGATGCCCGCACGACCGGCACAGCGTCAGCGGGGCATAGCCGCGCCGGTTGAGGAACAGAAGCGCCTGTTCCTGTCGGCTGAGCGTCTCGTCGATCGCCTTGACCAGCGGTGCCGCGATCCAGCGGCCGCGTTCGGGCGGCTGTTCGATCAGGTCGATCGCCTCGATGCTCGGCAGCTGTGCCTTGCCATAGCGGCCGGGCAGCTTGACCTCGGTATAGCGGCCCTGCGCCACCTGTTGCCTTGTCTCGATTGCCGGGGTCGCGCTGGCGAGGATCACCGGGCATTTCTCGAACAGCCCGCGCATCACCGCCACGTCGCGG
The DNA here is from genome assembly GCF_001421355.1 of Sphingomonas sp. Leaf9. Taxonomy (GTDB): domain Bacteria; phylum Pseudomonadota; class Alphaproteobacteria; order Sphingomonadales; family Sphingomonadaceae; genus Sphingomonas. The sequence continues at coordinate 180,434 of NZ_LMKC01000002.1, forward strand.
GCGTGGTAATGCACGCCCTCTTCCTGTTTGAAGCTCGTCTCGTGCGCCTCGTCGACGACGATCAGCCCCAGATCGGCATAGGGCAGGAACAGCGCTGAGCGCGCGCCGACCACGACCTTTGCCTGTCCGCTGGCGATCGCGCGCCATGCCCGGCGGCGCTGCGTGCTGCGCAGGTCGCTGTGCCACGGCACCGGCTCACAGCCGAACCGCGCGGTGAAGCGCTTGAGGAACGGTTCGGTCAGCGCGATTTCAGGCAGCAGCACCAGCACCTGCCGGTCCTGCCGGATCGCCGCCGCCACCGCCTCGAAATACACCTCGGTCTTGCCCGATCCGGTCACGCCGTCGAGCAGGAAGGGGTGGAAGGCATCGGCATCCACCGCCCCCGTCAGCCGGTCGGCCGCCGCCTGCTGATCGTCGGACAGCGCCGGCTGGTGATGATCGGGGTCGGGGGTAGGATAGGGCTGGTCGATATCGACCGACACCGCCTCGATCGCGCCCAGCTTCACCAGCCCCCGGATCACCGCATCGGACACGTCGGCGATCGCCGCCAGCTCGCGCACCAGCCCGCGTCGCTCGCCGATCCGCTCCAGCGCCTGTTCACGCTGCGGCGTCATCCGATCGGGCACCATGCCGGTCGCGCGATATTCGATGGCGAGCTTTGCCCCCTCCAGCGCCGAATTGGAGGCCAGGCACATGCGCAGCACGGAGGCAGGGGCGGCGAGATAATAACCCGCCGTCCACTCGACCAGCCGGCGCAAGGGCGCAGCGATAGGCGGCACGTCGGCAACGCCCAGCAGCGGGCGCAGGCGATTGTCGCCGACCTCCTCCGCCGCCAGCCGCTCGGCATCCCACACCACGCCCAGCAACTGGCGCGGCCCAAGCGGGGCGGAGACGATCGAACCCGGCTCGACCGTCATGCCGTGCGGCACACGGTAATCGAGCGGCCCGAGTGCGGCGTTGAGCAGGAGGACGCGGGCGCGGGACATGGAGGCGTAGATAGGGGCGCAGGCGGTCGACGTCATCCCGCACCTTCTTCGTCGTCCCCGCGCAGGCGGGGACGACGATCGGGCAGATTACAGCGCCAGCCGCGCGGTCACGCGAATATCCCGCCCGGCCAGCGGCGCGTAATCCTTCAGGAAGCTGGCATGCCGGCGCGCCTCCACGTCGAAGATATTGTTCGCCGACAGCATCAGGCTGGTGTTGCTGCCCTTGCCGAACGGCTTCAGCGACACCGACGCGTTGACCATCGTATAGGCCGGCGTCGTCGTCTCCAGATCGGCCACGCGGTTCTGCCGCGTCACATGCTCGACCTCGCCGCGCACCTGTACCATCCGGCCCTGCGCCTCGATCCCGCCCAGCACGCGCAGCGGCGGGATGCGCGGGGCGGGGCCGCGATCGACGATCGTCGCGCGGGTATAATCGGCTAGGCCATCGACGTTGATCGCCGTCTCGCCAAACTTTGCGACGCGCGCCGACGCTTCCGCCTCGAACCCCCACAGCCGGGCATCGGCCTGGCTGTACTGGAACACGGGCAGGTCGTCCCGCACCGTGCCGGTGGGGTTCTCGTAGATGAAGTTGCGGAACCAGTTGTGATAGGCCGACAGGCCGAAGCTGTAGCCGTCGCCCGATCCCTTCAGCGTCGCTTCGATGCCATCGCTGATTTCCTTGGCGAAGCCCGCATTGCCGACCTCGAACGCCTGCGTCCCGGCGTGCGGGCCGTTGGCGAACAGTTCCTCGGCCGACGGCGCGCGTTCGGTGTGGCTGCCGTTGATGCCGAAGCGGAGGTGTTCGGCCAGCCCGACGCTGCCGCCGAGCGAGCCGGAGAAGCTGTCGAAGCTGCGGCGGATATTGTCGTTGCCCAGCAGGTCGTCGGCCGCGGCGCGCGCGACGGTATATTCGTACCGGCCGCCGGCTTCGGCCCGGAACGCGCCCATGTCGAACGACTGGAGCGTGAACAGGCCGAATTGCTGCGTCTCGCTCTTGGGCAGGAATTTCTCGTCGCCGACGATGTTCAGGTCGCGGATGAACATCTGTCCGCCGACCGCGCCGCGCCACCCGCCGCGCGCCGCCTGCACCAGCTCCAGCCGCGCTTCGAGCCCCTGGTTGAAGAAGCTGGTGCCGATCGCGCCGGTATCCTCGATCTCGTCATGGCGGTAATCGGCAAAGCCCGCGCGCAGGCGGATCTTTTCCAACAGCCCGCCGCCGGTATCGACCTCGGCGCGCATGTCGGCACGGGTCTGCTGGACGTGGAGCGTCACCTGCTCCGCCTCGCCGCCGTCCAGCGAATAGCGGATCGGCACGCCATAACGATTGTCGAGATGGCTGACCGAAAAGCCAAGATTGCCGGTATCGGTGACGACCGCCGCGCCGCCGGCGACCTCCCACATTTCCGACTGCGAATTGGGCAGCTTGCCGCGCAGGTCGGCCAGTTCGCGGGTCCCGGCGTCGGCGCTGGCCGCCGCCTGCGCACGCAACGGCCGCGACAGGATATAGCCGCCGGTGTCGAGGTCGTCGGTCTTGCCGTACGTGCCGTCGAGGTGGAACACGATCTTGTCGGTCACCGGCACGTCGACCGCCGCCGACCCGCTCCGCTCGTTCGCGGCCGAGCCATAGGTCGCGATTGCATCGACATGGACCGGTTCGTCGGGCACGCGGCGCGGGATGCGGCTGTCGATCACGTTCACCACGCCGCCGATCGCCGACGACCCGAACAGCAAGGCGGACGGCCCGCGCAGCACTTCGATCCGGTCGGCGGTCAGCGGGTTGATCGCGACGGCATGGTCGACCGAGGTGTTGGACACGTCGAAGCTGCCGATGCCGTCGGTCAGCACGCGCACACGTTCCCCCTGAAGCCCGCGCAGCACCGGGCGCGATGCGTTCGGGCCAAAGCTGGTGGCCGATACGCCCGGCTGACGGGCCAGCGTCTCGCCGATCGTCGGGCGCAGCTCGCGGGTCAGCGCCTCGCCGCTCAGCACGCTGGTGCCCGACAGGATGTCGGCCTGGTTGCGCTGATACGGGGCGGTGACGATGATCTCGGGCGGGGCTTCGCTATGATAGCCGTCGGTGGCCGGGGCCGGCGTGCTGCTCTGGGCAAAGGCGGCGGCGGGCAGGACCAGGGCAGTGGTCGACAGCCACAGGGCGGGACGGAACATGGGGCAGGAACTCCGGTTTACGACGACTCGATGCGGTAGCGTAATATGATACAACATACCACTGCCTTTGTGCGGCGCAGCGGCGGGTGGAGCCGGCACTGCCGGACCGGGCGCCGGGCATCGGGTTGCAAGCCCTTGCTTTTCCGGCGAAGGTCGCGCCCATGACGCGCCAGACCCCCGCACCGCCCGCCGAACCCGTTGCCGATGCCGAAGGTGCCGACGTTGCCGATGACCGCCGCTACCGCGCGCCTGCGCTGGAAAAGGGGCTGGATATCCTCGAGCTGCTGGCCGGGGTCACCGCGCCGCTGACGCTGACGCAGATCGTGCAGCGGCTGGGCCGGTCGCATGGCGAATTGTTCCGCATGGTTCAGGTGCTGGAATATCGCGGCTATCTGACGACCGAGGCGGGGGGCGACGGCTATACGCTTAGCGACCGGCTGTTCTCGCTCGGCATGAACCAGCCGCGCACGCGCTATCTGATCGAGGTCGCGTTGCCCGAAATGCGGCAGCTCGCGCAGGAAACCGGTCAGTCGTGCCACGTCGCGGTCCATACCATGGGCGACATGGCGGTGATCGCACGGATGGAATCGGCCGACCAGCTCGGCTTCTCGGTGCGGGTCGGCTATCGTAGGCCGCTGTTGCAGGCGGCGTCGGGCGTCGTCCTCTACGCCTTTCAGCCCGACGACGTGCGCGCGCGCTGGGAAGCGATGCTCGATCCCGTGCCGACGCCCGAAGCGCTGGCGGCGTTCCGCGCCCATGCCGAAGAGGTGCGCGCGACGGGCATCGAACGCATCCCCAGCCGCTTTGTCAGCGGCGTCACCGACCTGTCGGCCCCGATCCTGCGCGGGCGCGGCGCGGCGGCGGCGCTGACCATGCCCTATCTGTCGAAGCTGGGCGAGGTCGACAGCATCGACGCGGCGGCAGCGGCGGTGCAGGCGGCGGCGCGGCGCATTTCGGACCAGCTGGTCGACGACGACCATCATCCGTGAAGTATACGCGGCGACCCGCGCTTTGCGGTTGCAAGAAAAATCCTGTTCAAATATGAAAACGTCACGGCGTCGGGGTTGACGACCGGAACGGGGCGGATCGATCATGTACGGGCGGCCCGCATGGGGGCTGCGCATGACGATCATCACCCGGCTATCGGTGCACGACATCCGGTTTCCGACCTCCGCCTTTCTGGACGGATCGGACGCCATGAATCCGGAACCGGATTATTCGGCGGCCTATTGCATCCTCGAAACCGATTCGCCGGACCTTGAAGGGCACGGCCTGACCTTCACCATCGGGCGCGGCAACGACCTGTGCTGCGCGGCGATCGCGACGCTGGCGCTGCTGGTCGAGGGGCTGTCGCTCGACGAGATCCGTCGCGACGGGGCGGGGTTCTGGCGGCGGATCACCGGCGACAGCCAGCTGCGCTGGGTCGGCCCGGAAAAGGGGATCATCCACCTCGCCACCGGCGCGGTCGTCAACGCGGTGTGGGACCTGCTGGCGAAGGCGGCGGGCCTGCCGCTGTGGGACTATATCGGATCGATGAGCCCGGCGGAGATCGTCGGCCTGATCGATTTCCGCTACATGACCGACTGCATCACCCCCGACGAAGCGCTCGCGCTGCTGGAGGAGCGGGCGATCGGCAAGGGCGAACGGCGCACCACGCTGCTGGCGGAGGGTTATCCTGCCTACACCACCTCGCCCGGCTGGCTCGGCTATTCGGATGAAAAGCTGGTGCGGCTGTGCAAGGAAGCGGTGGCCGACGGCTTTACGCACATCAAGCTGAAGGTCGGTGGCGATCCCGAAAACGATCGCCGCCGCGTGGCGCTGGCGCGCGAGACGGTCGGGCCGGACATCGACCTGATGATCGACGCGAACCAGGTGTGGGAGGTCGATCAGGCGATCGCCCGCGTCAACGACCTCGCCTTCGCCCGCCCGCGCTTCATCGAGGAACCGACCTCGCCCGACGACGTCGAGGGGCACCGGGCCATTCGCGAAGGTGTGCGTCCGGTACAGGTCGCCACCGGCGAGATGTGCCAGAACCGCATCGTCTTCAAACAGTTCATCATGCGCCACGCCCTCGACGTGGTGCAGATCGATGCCTGTCGCCTGGGCGGCGTGAACGAGGTGCTGGCGGTGTTGCTGATGGCCGCGAAATATCACCTCGCCGTCTGGCCGCATGCCGGCGGCGTCGGCCTGTGCGAATATGTCCAGCACCTGTCGATGATCGACTATCTGTGCTTTTCGGGCGTGAAGCACGAACGCGCGGCCGAATTCGTCGATCACCTCCACGAACACTTCCTCGACCCGTGCGTGGTCGAAAACGGCGCGTACCGCGCGCCGTCGCGGCCGGGCTATTCGATCGAGATGAAGCCGGAATCGCGCGAGGCGCATCGCTGGACCGGTGGTCGCTGAACGGTTTCAAAAGCCCTTCATCGTCACCCCGGGCTTGACCCGGGGTCCCGCTTCTCGACCACGCCTGAAGAAGAAGCGGGACCCCGGATCAAGTCCGGGGTGACGAGATGGCGGTTCGGACGCATCTCTGCGAAACCCGCGACAATTTGCGACAACCTTCGCATTGCGCCATTCGATGCGACGCGTATGAAATCGGCACCGAAACTTATCGATGCGCTGGCAGTTATGCGTCGGCGCATTCGCGCCGTTTTCCTGTGCAAAGGTTGCCGCCCTTGATCCGATCCGCGTCGCCGCGCGTCCGCCCGCTATGGTTCCTGCCCGCATTGCTCGCGCTGTCCGCCTGTGGCGGCGGTGAGGAAAAGGCGACGAAGAACGGGCGCGGCAATCAGGGGCCGGCACAGGTCGGCTTCGTCGTGGTGCAACCGACCAGCGTCGCCCAGACCGCCGACCTTGCCGCGCGCGTCGTGGCCTTTCAACAGTCGGAGGTCCGCCCGCAGGTCGCCGGCATCATCCGCAAGCGCTATTTTACCGAAGGCACGCTGGTCCGCGCCGGGCAGACGCTCTACCAGATCGATCCGCGCCTCTATCGCGCGCAGGCCAACGAAGCGGTCGCCAACCTCAACAGCGCCCGCGCCAATGCAGAGGCGACGCGCGTCCGCGCCGATCGCTACCGCCCGCTAGCAGAGATCGAGGCGGTCAGCCGCCAGGACTATACCGACGCCGCCGCCCAGGCGCGGCAAGCCGCCGCCGCCGTCGAACAGAGCCGCGCGCAGCTGGAGACGGCGCGCGTGAACCTGTCCTTCACGAACGTCCCCGCGCCGATCACCGGCCGCATCGGGCGCAGCTATTTTACCGAAGGCGCGCTGGTCACCAGCAACCAGACCGATCCGCTGGCGGTGATCCAGCGGCTCGACCCGATCTTCGTCGATATCCAGCAATCCGCCGCCGACCTGCTGGCGCTGCGCCGCGAACTCGCCAGCGGCGGGGTGGTGCCGGCCTCGGCCGCCGTCCGCCTGCGGCTGGAGGATGGCAGCGACTTCGGCCAGACCGGCAGGGTCGAATTTGCCGAGGTGATGGTCAATGCCCAGACCGGCACCGTCACGCTGCGCGCCCGCTTCCCCAATCCGCAGGGCATCCTGTTGCCCGGCATGTTCGTCCGCGCGCAATTCGCGCAGGCGATCGACCAGCAGGCGATTCTGGTCCCGCAACAGGCGGTGAGCCGCGATCCCAAGGGGCAGGCGACCGTCTTCGTCGTCGGGCCGAACGACACCGCGGTGCAAAAGAAGATTCAGGCCGACCGCACCCAGGGCGATTTCTGGGTCGTGACCGGCGGCCTCAATCCGGGCGACAAGGTGATTACGCAGGGGACCGCGAACCTGAAGCCCAATGCGAAGATCAAGCCGGTGCCGGCGAACACGCCGCAACGCATCGCGCCCAAGCCCGCGGGTGACAAGGCCGCCACGCCACAGAAGGCGGGATAAGCGATGTCGCGCATCTTTATCGACCGCCCGATCTTTGCGTGGGTGATCGCGATCATCGTGATGCTGGGCGGCCTCGGCGCGATCCTATCGCTGCCAATCGCGCAATATCCCGACGTCGCCCCGCCACAGGTCAATATCCGCGCGACCTATCCGGGCGCCAATGCGGAAACGATCCAGAATTCGGTGACGCAGATCATCGAACAGCAGCTGACCGGCATCGACGGCCTGCTCTATTTCAGCTCGCAGAGCAGCTCGCGCGGGCAGGTGACGATCAGCGCGACCTTCGACAAGGGCACCGACGCCGACATCGCGCAGGTGCAGGTGCAGAACCAGGTGCAGCAGGCGCTGTCGCGACTGCCGCAACAGGTGCAGCAGCAGGGCATCCGCGTCACGAAGTCGAACCCCGACTTCCTGATGATCGTCGGTATCTTCGACCAGACCGACCAGCGCACCAATGGCGACGTGTCGGACTTCATGGAGGCGAACCTCGTCGAACCGCTCGCGCGGATCAACGGCGTCGGCGAAACCAACGTGTTCGGGTCGCAATATGCGATGCGCATCTGGCTCGACCCGGCCCGGCTTGCCTCTTTCTCGCTGATCCCCGGCGATGTCGTCACCGCGATCCAGGCGCAGAATACCGAAGTCGCCGCCGGCGAACTGGGCGGCCTGCCCAGCGGCCCCGAACAGCAGCTGAACGCGACCGTCACCGCGCAGTCGCGCCTGCAAACGCCGGCACAGTTCAAGGCGATCATCCTCAAGACGCTGCCCGACGGGTCGACCGTCCGCCTGTCGGACGTCGCTCGGGTCGAACTGGGGCAGGAAAACTATTCGGCGCTCAGCCGGGTCAACGCCCATCCCGGCGCCGGCCTCGCCATCAGCCTGGCCCCCGGTGCCGACGCGCTGGAAACCGCCGAACTGGTGAAGGCGGAGGTCGAGCGCCAGTCGGCCAAGTTCCCCGCCGGCCTCACCTATGCCTATGCCAACGACACCACCGCCTTCATCAAGCTGTCGATCGAGGAAGTGGTCAAGACGCTGATCGAGGCGGTGATCCTCGTCGTCATCGTCATGTTCGTGTTCCTGCAAAGCTGGCGCGCGACCTTGGTCCCGACGATCGCCGTGCCGGTCGTGCTGCTCGGCACGTTCGGCGTCTTCTATCTCTTCGGCTTCTCGATCAACACGCTGACGCTGTTCGGCCTCGTCCTCGCCATCGGCCTGCTGGTCGATGACGCGATCGTCGTCGTGGAGAATGTCGAGCGGCTGCTCGAGGAAAATCCCGACATGTCGCCGCGCGAGGCGACGATCCAGTCGATGAAGGAAATCCAGGTCGCGCTGATCGCGATCGGGATCGTGCTGTCGGCGGTGTTCCTGCCGATGGCGTTCTTCGGCGGGTCGACCGGCGTCATCTATCGCCAGTTCTCGGTGACGATCGTCGCGGCGATGGTGCTGTCGGTGCTGGTCGCGCTGATCCTGTCGCCCGCCCTCACCGCGACGCTGCTGAAGCAGAAGAAGCGCGGCGAGGACGGCAGCCTGGAGGGCGGCTGGCTGGAGCGGAAATTCCCGCGCGTCGCCCATGTCGGCGAACGGCTGCGGAACGGCTTCAACCGCAATTTCGACAAGGGCGTCGACAAATACGAACGCGGCGTCATCCATGTCATCGACCGCAAATGGCTGTACCTAATGCTTTATGCGGCGATCCTTGCCATCCTCGCGCTGCTGTTCTTCCGCCTGCCGACCAGCTTCCTGCCGACCGAGGATCAGGGCGCGGCCTCGATCCGGTTCCAGCTGCCCGCCGGTGCGACCCGTGGCCGCACCGAAGCGGTGCAGCGCGAGGTCGAGAAATATTTCCTGACCTATGAAAAGGACAATGTCCGTACCCTGCTGGTCGTCGCCGGCGGTGGCGGCGGTGCCTCGGGGCAGAATACGGGGCAGGGGTTCATCAACTTCACCGACTGGTCCGAACGTCCGGGCAAGGACAATGGCGCCGACGCCATCGTCGCGCGGGCATCGGCCGCCTTCCGGGGTTTCCGCGATGCGCAGGTCTTCGCGCTGCTGCCACCCGCCGTGCGCGGGCTGGGGCAGGCGAACGGCTTCACCATGGAACTGCAGAACGCCAGCGGGATGAGCGCAGCGGAGTTTGCCGAGGCGCGCGACAAGCTGCTCGCCGCCGCCAATGCCGATCCGATGCTGACCGGCGTGCGCCTGTCCGAACTGCCCGATATCGGCACGCTGAACGTCGATATCGACCAGCAGCGGCTCTCCACGCTGGGGCTCAGCCAGAACGACGTGAACAACACGTTGTCGACCGCGTGGGGCGGGCGCTACGTCAACGACTTCATCGATCGCGGCCGGGTGAAGCGCGTGTTCGTGCAGGGCGACGCCCCGTATCGCAGCGCGCCGTCCAACCTGTCGCAATGGTTCGTGCGCGGATCGGATGGGCAGATGGTGCCCTTCTCCTCCTTCGCCCGTACCGGCTGGACCGTCGCGCCAACCACCCTCTCGCGGTTCCAGGGCCTGCCTTCGTTCGAGTTCCAGGGGCAGGCGGCAGCGGGCGTCAGTTCGGGTGAGGCGATGAACCGCATCGCCGAGCTTGCCGGACAGATTCCGGGCACCAGCGTCGCATGGGCCGGGCTGTCGTTTCAGGAACGGCTGTCGTCGGGACAGGCGCCACTCCTCTACGGCCTGTCGATCCTCGTCGTTTTCCTGTGTCTTGCCGCGCTGTATGAAAGCTGGTCGATCCCGATTGCGGTGCTGCTGGTCATCCCGCTCGGCCTGATCGGCGCGATCGCGTTCGTGACGCTGCGCGGCCTCGAAAACGACGTCTATCTCCAGATCGGGCTGCTCACCACCATGGGCTTGGCCGCCAAGAACGCGATCCTGATGATCGAGTTCGCCGAGCAGGCCGAGAAGAAGGGCGCACGCGTCATCGACGCCGCGCTGGAGGCGGCACGCATCCGCCTGCGCCCGATCCTGATGACGTCGCTCGCCTTCATCTTCGGCGTGCTGCCCCTGGCCATCTCGACCGGGGCCGGCGCCAACAGCCGCATCGCCATTGGCACGGCGGTGATCGGCGGCATGTTCACTGCGACCGTGCTGGCGATCTTCTACATCCCGCTGTTCTTCGTGCTGGTCCGGCGCGGGGTGCGCGACGGCCTCGCCAAGCTCCGGCACAAGCCGACCAAGGAGGCCGAAGCATGAAGCGGCTGACGATCCCGCTTATCGCCGCCTTGCTGGCGGGCTGTTCGATGACCCCGGCCTATGAACGGCCAACCGCTGTCGTGCCGCCTTCCTGGCCGGTGGGTGACGCCTATCTGCGGCAGAGCGAGGCAAGCCTGCCCGCGCTGACCTTCGAACAGGTGTTCACCGCGCCCGGCCTGCGCACGCTGGTCGGACAGGCGCTGGTCAACAACCGCGACCTGCGCATCGCCGCCGCCAACATCCGCGCGGCGCGCGCGCAATATCGCATCCAGCGCGCCGACCTGTTCCCACAGGTCGATGCCTCCGCCCGCTACAGCTATCGCGGCACCGGCAGCAACGGGACGACGACGATCCCGACGACCGGTGGTGGCACCGGCACCGGCGGTACCGGCAATGGTGGAACCGGCACCGGCGGCACGGTCGTCACCAGCAGCCGCTCGCCCAGCAGCTTCTCGCTCGATCTCGGCGCGACCGCGTTCGAACTCGACCTGTTCGGCCGCATCCGCTCACTGACCGAGGCCGAACAGAACCGCTATTTCGCCACCGAAGCCGGCGCCCGCGCCACCCGCCTGACCCTGGTCGGCGACATTGCCGAGGCATGGGCCAGCTATGGCGCCGACCGCAGCCTGATGACCGTGGCCGAGGCGACCGCCGCCAGCGCCCGGCGCAGCGTCACGCTGACCCGCGCCCGGCTGCAGGGCGGCATCGCCCCGCGCACCGATCTGCGCCAGGCCGAACAGATCCTCGCCACCGCCGAGAGCGACTTGGCCGAACAGCGCACGCAGCTGGCGCAGGATATCAACGCGCTGCAACTGCTGGTCGGGGCTCCGGTCGATCCCCGGCTGCTGCCCGTATCGATCGACGCGGCGCTGCCGACCATCGCCGACCTGCCGGCCGGTATCGATTCGTCGATCCTGCTGCGCCGCCCCGACGTGGTGCAGGCGGAATATGAGCTGCTGGCCGCCAACGCCGATATCGGCGCTGCGCGCGCGGCGCTGTTCCCGCGCCTGTCGCTGACCGGGCTGGTCGGCTTTGCCAGTGACGCGCTGCGCACCTTGTTCACCGGCGGCGCGTTCAACTATTCGGTCGCGCCCTCGCTCAGCTACCCGATCTTCCGCGCCGGGGCGGGGCGGGCAGGGGTGGAGGCGAGCAAGGCCCAGCGCGACGTTCTGCTCGCCACCTATGAACGCACGATTCAGTCGGCGTTCCGCGACGTCGCCGACGCGCTGGCGCGGCAGGGAACGATCGCCGAACAGACCCGCGCCGAACGCACCAACCTGCTGGCGGCGCAGGACACGTTCCGCCTGACCGAAGCACGCTACCGGGGCGGCATCGACACCTTCCTCACCAGCCTCGATGCGCAGCGCAGCTACTACAGCGCGCAGCGGCGTCTGGTCGCGACGCAGCTGGTCGCGGCGACGAACCGCGTGACGCTGTACCGGTCCCTGGGCGGCGATTCGCTGTTGGAGGTCGGGCCGACTGGCCCGGTGCCAGTGACGCCGCAGGCCTCAAGCCCGGCTCCCTGACCGTGCCCCCGCGCAGGCGGGGGCCCAGGGTCAAGAACGCGGAAGTCGGTTTGCCGGGCTCTGGACCCCCGCCTGCGCGGGGGCACGGCCTTCAAGCGACCGCCAGCCCAACCCCCGCCGGCTCATCATCATTCGCCGCCTTGCGCGCGATCCGCGCCGCCCGCGTCCGTCGCGCCCGCCCGCGCGGCAACACCCGCGCCACCCACAGCTTCAACGACACCCCCCGCACCGCGCCGGCCACCGCCAGCGCCGCCAGCATCGCATCGAGATACGCCGCGACATCGACCGTCAGCAGCACCCCGGCCAGTTCGGGCGACCCCATCGCCGACACGATAATCATGTCGCCGCCCATCCACAGCACCGTGCCCGCCGCCGCCGACAGGATCAGGAACAACAGCCAGTGTCCAGGCGTCAGCGAAGCGAACCGCCGGGCGACCGGCACGACCAGCAACCCGGCCAGCACCCGCGAAACCGGCACATCCGGCCACCGCCGCAGCACGACGATACAGGCAACGAACACAGCGGCGACGATCAGCATATGTTTCCCCTCCGCAACGACATGGGGAGCCGGGCGCCAGGCGTAAAGATCAGCCCCCGTCGACGATCAGGTCGACCGACGTGCCCCGGCCCTCGGGCGACAGGAACACGGCATAGGCGGCATTGCCGCGCGTGCCGCCCAGCACATGCTGCTCGCCCTCCGCCTGATGCTCGGCCGAATAGCCGCCCTTCTTCGCCCGGGTGTAATACCAGTCGACCATGCGATCGACCGGCTGGGCGATGGTGAAGCTGACCACCCGCATCCGGCAGCCATCGGCATCGGTCCCTGCCGCTTCGGACAGGCGCGCATCGGGGTGCAGCGCAAAGGCGGCGGGCAGGCGGTTGGCCCATGCCGCGCTATAGCCGACCTTGGCCGCGCATTGCCGGTTGCCGCCCTTCTGCACCGCCGCCAGTTCCCCCAGCGTCAGCGCCTCGCGCCCGCCCTTGCACGACGGACAGGCACCAGCCTTGGGCGCCGATTCGAGCGATTCGGATTTGGCCGCGCTGCCCGATGCGACACCCGCGGCGGGGGCGGCGGCGCTGTATGGCTTGTCGGCCGGCTTGACCGCGCCATTGCCCGATTGCCCGGTCAGGCTGGGGTCGACCATGATCTGGTCCTGCAACGCCGCCGTCACCGCCGGGTCGCCGGCATTGCCGCGCAGCAGTTCGGCATCCAGCGCCTCGACATTGTTCGCGGGCGGCGCGCCCTGGTTGCACGCACCCAGCAGCGCCAGCGGCACCAGGATCGAAACGGCACGAATCATCGGCGACGCACTCCCGCGAAGTCAGGTCCGCGCGACGGTATCGCCGGCGGGTTAAGATTCCACCGTAACGGAAAAATGGCCGATCGCCATTGCCCGGCGCGCCTGCCGGGGCCATGTCGTGTCCCATGTTGAACATCGTCTCGATCCTGATCGGTCTCGTCGCGCTGGTGATCGCGATCCCCGCGCTCATCCCCATCGTCTCGCTGATGAACTGGATCGCCTTTCCAATCGCGCTGGTCGGCTTCGTCGTCGGGCTGCTGTCGTGGAAGAATACCGGCCGCAACCTGAACCTCGTGATCCTCATCATCGCGGGCCTGCGCCTCTTCCTGACCGGCGGCCTGATCTAACCGGGATGGCGGACGAAGCGGCGGATCGGCGGGGGCTGGCGTTCGGCGTCGGTGCCTATGTGCTGTGGGGGTTGCTGCCCCTGTATTTCCGGCTGCTGGGGCCGATCGACGCGGGTGAGATCGTGGCCCAGCGCGTGCTGTGGTCGGCGCTGCTGGTCGCGGTCCTCGTCGTGGCGGTCGGGCGGGGCAGCCAGCTGCGCGCGGCCTTCGCCAACCGCCGGGCGCTCGCCAACCTCGTCGCCAGCGCCGCGTTCATCGCGATCAACTGGCTGGTCTATGTCTGGGCGGTGCTGCACGGCGAAGTGCTGGCCGCCAGCCTCGCCTATTTCCTCAACCCGCTGCTGAACGTGCTGCTCGGCGTCGTGCTGCTCGGCGAACGGATGAACCGCACACAGGCGGCGGCGGTGGCGCTGGCCGGGGCGGGGGTGGCGCTGTTCGCGCTTGGGTCGTCATGGATCGCGCTGGGCATCAGCCTCAGCCTCGCGATCAGCTTCGCGCTCTACGGCCTGATCCGTAAGACGGTATCGGTCGGTGCGCTCGAAGGATTGATGGTCGAAACGACGCTGCTCGCGCCGATCGCACTCGGCTATCTGCTGTTCCTGTCGGGCAAGCAGCCGCTGGCGTTCGATCAGGGGGCGGGGATGGCCGGGCTGCTGGTGCTGGCCGGGGCAGTCACCACCGCGCCGCTGCTGTTGTTCGCCGCGGCCGCGCGCCGGTTGCGGCTGGCGACGATGGGGATGCTGCAGTTCCTGGCGCCGTCGCTCCAGTTCCTGCTCGCCATCCTGGTCTTCGGCGAAACGCTGACGCCGGTGCGGATGGGGTGTTTCGCCCTCATCTGGGCGGGGCTCGCCGTCTATATCATCGGCGGACGCAAGCCGGGGCGGCGCGAGGCCGCCCCGAACCGGGCTTAACGGCAGACCACCTGGCCCCGGTCGATCGACCGGCCGAGCAGCGCACCGGCACCACCGCCGAGCAGCGTACCCAGCAGGCGCGAATCGCCGCCGGCAATCACATTGCCCAGCACGCCGCCACCCAGGCCACCGACGATCAGGCCGGTCGTGCCGTCGCTGCGGCGGCAATAATAGCGGCTGTCCTGCCCGCGATAGATGCGGTCGTTACGGGTCAGCCGGCGCGGCTGGTAATAGCGGCCGTCGCGATAATAGCGGTCGGCGAAGTACCGGTTCTGCTGCCCCGGTTCGAACCGGTTGTAGTTATAGTTGCGATAGCTCCGCCAGTCGCGCTGGTCGCGGCGCAGGTCGCGGCGGGCATCGTTCACATCGCGGCGATATTCGCGGTCGGCCCGGCGCACATCGCGGGGGCTGTCGGCATTGCGCAGGTCGCGGCGATAATCGCGGCGGGCATCGCGCACTTCGTCGCGATATTCCTGGCGCGGGGTCTGCGCCATCGCCGGGGCGGCGGCGATCGTCGGCAGGGTCACGGCCGCAACCAGCGCGGCAAGGATCGGGGTACGCATCGTCTTCACTCCTATCCAGAGGATGGGCAGTAGAACGACGCGTACCCTTATCCAGTTGCGTGAACGGAAAACTACCTTCCGTTCATTTTCACGTCAGGCGTATTGTTCGCCCGGATAGGCGAACAACAGGTCGGCGTCGTCGCTCGCCTCGACTTGCACGTCACCTTCGAACGTCAGGCAATCGCCGGCGGCCCATTGCGTACCGTCCGCCGTTCCATTGCCGGTGACCGGAACGAACCAGCCCTTGACCCCGGCCGGAACTGTCACGCTGCGCGCACCGCCGGTCCAGCGTTCCAGCACGAATTTCGGCCCGTTGACCAGGATCGTGCGATCGTCGCTGACCTTGCCCGGCGCTTCGGGTGCGACGAACGGCCGCGCGTCCGACACGGCGACACCGTCGTCCAGATGCAGCTCGCGCGGGCGGCCATAATCGTACAGCCGGTACGTGGTTTCCGAATTCTGCTGGATCTCGATCAGCGTGATGCCCGCGCCGATAGCATGGACCGTGCCCGACTTCGCATAAAAGAAATCGCCCGCTTTCACCGGCTTCCAGTCGAGCTTCTGCTCGATCGACCCATCGAGCGCCGCATCGCGCAGCTGTTCGGCGGTCATCGGTTCCAGAGTGCCGAGCGCGATCGTCGAATCGGCTTCGGCGGCCAGCAGCGTCCAGCATTCGTCCTTGCCGCGCGGCAGGCCGCGTGCCTGTGCCTGGCGGTCGTCGGGATGGACCTGCACCGACAGTTTTTCCGACGTGAACAGATATTTGACCAGCAGGTCGGGCGTGTCGTCGCCCGGCGCCTTGTACCAGATTTCGCCGACCGGATCGGCATCGGCGGGCTGGTCGGCGAATCCGAAGCCCAGGGTATGGCGACCCCACGGCTTTTCGACACGGTGCATTTCGAGCTTGGTGACGGGCATGGGTTACGCTCCGGAACGTCGTTGAACGGGTCCGCGTGCTCATGCGCGAAAGGGACTGTTCGCGCTACCCCTGTGGCAGTAGAAGCATCGCCCATATGCGTACCCTATCGACCCGCGCGTCTGCGCTCATCCTCGTCGCCATCGCCGGTCTCGGCCTCTCCGGCTGTGCCCGTGGCGGTGCCGGTGCGGGCCGCGACCTGCCCTATGTCGCCCGCGACGTGGGCACGCTGTATTCCGCCGCGAAGGACCGGCTCGACCGCCACCAGTACAAGGTCGCCGCCGCGCTGTTCGACGAAGTGGAGCGCCAGCACCCCTATTCGGTCTGGGCCCGCCGCGCGCAGCTGATGGGCGCGTTCAGCTATTATCTCGACGCCGACTATACGAAGGCGATTGCCGGCGCGCAGCGTTTCCTGTCGGTCCATCCCGGCAACCGCGACGCGCCCTATGCCTATTACCTGATCGCGCTCAGCTATTACGAACAGATCAGCGACGTGACGCGCGACCAGAAGATCACGATGCAGGCGATGGACGCGCTTGGCGAACTCTCGCGCCGCTATCCCAACACGCCCTATGCCGCCGATGCCCGGCTGAAGCTCGATCTGGTCCGCGATCACTTGGCGGGCAAGGAAATGGAGATCGGCCGCTTCTATCAGCAGCGCGGCCAGTGGCTCGCCGCCTCGATGCGCTTCCGCTCGGTCGTCGATCAGTATCAGACGACGACCCATGCACCCGAAGCGCTGATGCGCCTGACCGAAACCTATCTGGCGCTGGGCGTGCCGGCAGAGGCCAAGAAGTCGGCGGCGGTGCTGGGCGCCAACTATCCGGGCACCGACTGGTACAAGCGCGCCTACGACCTCATCAACGACAAGTCGCCCCCGCCGCCAAAGCCGATCCCGGTGAAATACGCGCCGCCCGCGCCGCCGCCCTCGGGCACCGTGACGGTCGAACCGGGCGACGATCCCACCCCTGCGCCCAAGACGCCGCCGGCGGTGACCCCGTCGCCGACCGGCCCGACGACGGGTGGCACGACCACGGGTTCGACGGGGAACTGATACCCCATCGTCATTCCTGCGCAGGCGGGAATGACGATCGCATCCCACAAACGTCACCCCGGGCTCGACCCGAGGTCCCGCTTCTTCTTCCTTTTCGCCGGCCGGTGAAAGCGGCACCTCGTATCAAGTCCGGGGTGTCGAAGAAGCATGGCGACCGCCGAACACCGACGGATCGAACCCCCACGCCATCCGTTCCCCCGCGATGCCGCACGAAGCCATTTGTTCTTGCGCTGTTCCGCGGCTATGGAGGGCGCGATGCTGACGGCGCTTTCCATCCGTGACGTGGTGCTGATCGAGGCGCTCGACCTCGATTTCGCCGCTGGTCTGGGCGTGTTGACCGGGGAAACCGGCGCGGGAAAATCGATCCTGCTCGACGCGCTGGGCCTCGCGCTTGGCGCACGTGGCGACACCGCGCTGGTCCGCCACGGTGCGAAACAGGCCGCCGTGACCGCGATCTTCGCTGCCCCTGCGCCCGACAGCCCGGTCGCGCGGCTGTTCGACGATAACGGCCTCGACCTCGAACCCGGCGAACCGCTCATCATCCGCCGCATCGTGAAGGCCGATGGCGGCAGCCGCGGCTTCGTCAACGATCAGCCGGCCTCCGCCGGGCTTCTCCGCGACCTTGCCCCGCATCTGGTCGAAATCCACGGCCAGCACGACGATCGCGGCCTGCTCAATCCGCGCGGCCACCGCAGCCTGCTCGACGGGTTCGGCCGAATCGACACTGCGTCGCTGTCGCGCGCCTATCGCGACTGGCGCACCGCCGAAGCGGCGCTGGGCGCCGCGCTGGCCGAGATCGAGGTGGCGCAGCGCGACCGCGAATGGCTGGAACATGCCGTCGCCGAACTGACGGCACTCGCCCCCGAATCGGGCGAGGAAGAGACACTGGCCGAACGCCGCCGTTCGATGCAGCGCGCCGAGAAGGTCGCCGATGATCTGACGCAGGTCGAGGAACGACTCGACGGCCCGAACGGCGCATTGTCGGCGCTCCGCCAGGCCGCCCGCGCGCTCGAACGCATCGCCGACGCGCATCCCGCGCTGACCGAATCGCTGGCGGCGGTCGACCGCGCGCTGGTCGAAGCCGAAGCCGCCGAGACCGCCTTGCGTGACGCGACCGACGCACTGGCCTTCGACGCCGGCGCGCTGGAGGACGATGAATCCCGCCTGTTCGCGCTGCGGGCGATGGCACGCAAGCACCGCGTCCAGCCCGATGACCTCGCCACCCTCGCCGAAGATCTCGCCGCGCGACTCGCATTGCTCGAATCGGGTGAAGCGGGCCTCGGCAAGCTGGAGGCGACCGTGACCAAGGCACGCACCGCCTATGCCAAGGAAGCCGATCGCGTCCACGCCGCCCGCGTCGAAGCCGCCGCGCGACTCGACGCGGCGGTGGCGGGCGAACTCGCCCCGCTGAAGCTCGACGCCGCGCGGTTCCGCACCATCGTCGCCGAACTGGACGACGGGCAATGGTCGTCGTCGGGCCGCGACCGGGTGGAATTCGAGATTTCGACGAACCCCGGCGCGCCCTTCGCGCCGCTCGCCAAGATTGCGTCGGGCGGCGAACTCTCTCGCTTCATCCTGGCGCTGAAGGTGGCCTTGGCCGAAGAGGGCGGGGCGGCAACCATGATCTTCGACGAAATCGATCGCGGCGTCGGCGGCGCGGTCGCCTCCGCAATCGGCGACCGGCTCCACCGCCTGTCGCGCGCCACGCAGCTGCTGGTCGTCACCCACAGCCCGCAGGTCGCGGCACGCGGCGACCGCCACCTGCTGATCGCCAAGGCGCATGATGGCACCGTCACCCGCACCGGCGTCCGCCCCCTGACCAGCGACGAACGCCGCGAGGAAATCGCCCGGATGCTCTCGGGCGCGGAAATCACCGACGAGGCACGGGCGCAGGCACGGCGGCTGATCGAACCGGCATGACCGACCCGCCACGCACGCCCGATGGCCGCTATATCGTGGTCGACGGCACGCTGTGGCGCGCGACCCGGCCCGACTTGGGCGAGGCGGAGCGCGACCGGCTGGTCCACGCCCTGATGGACGCCCGCCGCGCAGTAGGCGCAGGCAAGCGCGCCGCCGACGACGCGGCGGTCGCGAAGGCGCGCAAGGCAGTCGATGCGGCAAAGGTGGGCCTCGGCGAACGCGGCCCCGTCTGGTGGGACGACGGCGCGCCTGACTATAATCGGCACAAGGTAGCGAACACGCCCTATACCGACTGGTGGGCGGGGCGGTAGATCGCACAACCCACAACGTCACCCCGGACTTGATCCGGGGTCCCGCTTCTTCTTCATCGGCTCCACGCCATCACGGATGTGGAAACTGACGCCCGTCCGCCGCCAGATGCAACGCCATCGTCTTCACATAGGGTGTGCCCGGTTCGGCGGCGGTGGGCGTCGCGGTCGTCGACAGGGCGGCAAGCAGGAGCGTTCGGCGCCTGATCTCCTCCCGTGTCCGGAGGCAGCGTGGCCGGGAAATCCGCACGGTGGAAATCGCTTTCCTACACCGGATCGGGCTGTCAGGGTCGTTCCGCTTTTTGACTAACCGATCGCTATTGCGAGCTAACCGCAAATAGCGCACGAAAACGTGGCGAGTGTGAACTTTGTGAACTTTGGCCGGAAAAGCCTTTGTTTTCTGTGGCCGGGCACCGGCGAAGCCGGTGCCGTCGGACGGCGCTTTTGGCGCCGCCGGCCGGACGCGCCTTGAGCCTTGGTCCAGCTATGCTGGACCTTGGTCGGCGCTAGATCGCGCTATTCTTCGCCGCCTGCGTCGCCGGATCGAACATATAATGGTGCCACGCGAACACCGTCGCCGCGCTGCGATGCGGGCGCCATTGTTCGGCGAGGTCCCGGATCTGCTTCTCGCTCGGCCGTTCGGGCAGGCCCAGGATCTTGCCGATCTCGACCTGCACCGCCAGGTCACCCGCCGGCCAGACGTCCAGCCGCCCCTCGGCGAACAACAGGTAGATTTCGGCCGACCACCGCCCGATCCCCTTCACCCGCACCAGCTGCGCGATGGCCTCCTCGTCATCCTCCGGCAGATGGGCGAGGTCGAGCCGCCCGCTCAGCACCTCGTCGGCGAGACTCCGGGCATAGCCGCTCTTCTGCCGCGACAGGCCGGCGGCGCGCAGCTCCTCGTCGGTCTTGGTCGCGATCTGGGCAGGGTCGGCCGCGTCGCCCAGCAACGCCTCCAGCTTCTTCCACACCGCGTCCGCCGCCTTGTAGCTCACCTGCTGTCCGACGATGGTGCGCAGTAGCGTCACATAGCCACGCTCGCGGATGCGCGGTTCGGGATAGCCGGCATAAGCCAGCGCCGCCGCAAAGGCAGGCTCACGCGCGGCCAGCGCATCCAGCGACGTGCGCAGCTGTTCGGCGGAAAGTCCCATGGCGGGTCCTTGAAAAGCGTCGGTCGCCCCGGCATGGGACGGCGAACAGGGAGAAGATCAGATGCCAACGCTTACCGTCGTCGACCGTGCCGGGGAAGAACGAACCGTGGACGCAGAGGTCGGCCTGTCCGTCATGGAAGTGCTGAAGATCAACGGCTTCGACGATATCTTGGCGCTGTGCGGCGGTTGCTGTTCGTGCGCGACCTGCCACGTCCATGTCGATGCGGCCTATCTCGACCGGCTGCCGCCGGTCAGCCCGGACGAGGACGACCTGCTCGATGCTGTCGACGACCGTGACGCGACCTCGCGCCTGTCGTGCCAGCTGCCGGTCAGCGAGGCGCTGGACGGGATGCGGGTGGTGATCGCGAAGGAAGACTGACGCGGCAGCGCAAGCTGGCGCGCAGCCCTTCCAAGCGCGGCCGGCGGGGCAACGCCCCGACCGACGGCATGGGCTTTGCCCATGCCGGTTCGAGGATTACGCCCCCCTCCAGACCCACCCCGTTCGGCTCGAGCAGCTTCGAGCCCGTCGAGAACCCGGCCCCAAACACAACCCGCCATGGGCAAAGCCCATGTCGTCGGTCGGGCTAAAGCCCGCCGTCCGGCACGAGGGATGATGCGAAGCAGCGCGCGCTGCTTCGCATCATCCCTCGTGCACGGCCACCGCATACAGCGCGATCGCCGCGGCATTCGACACGTTCAAACTCTCGATCCGGTCCGAAATCGGCAGCTTGGCGAGGATGTCGCAATGCGCCGCGGTATTCTGCCGCATGCCCTCGCCCTCGGCACCCACGACCAAAGCGACCCGCTTCGGCCCCAGCGCCTGCGCCAGCGTCGTCTCGGTATGGCCGGTCAGCCCGACACGCCAGTACCCGGCATCGCCCAGCTCGACCAGGGCCCGCGACAGGTTCACCACCCGGACCCACGGCACGCTCTCCAGCGCGCCCGATGCCGACCGCGCGACCGTGCCCGATTCGGGCGGCGCGTGCCGGTCCTGCGTGACCACGCCCAGGCAATTGAATGCCGCGGCCGAGCGCAGGATCGCGCCGACATTGTGCGGGTCGGTCACCTGGTCGAGCAACAGGATCGGGCGGTCGTCGTCGCGCCCCTGTTCGATCAGGTCCGCCAGCCAAATGTCCTCCAGCGGATCGGCTTCGATCACGATGCCCTGGTGCGGGGCGTCGGCGGGCACGAGGCGGGCGAGGTCGGCGACTTCGGCAAAGACCACCGGCACGCCCTCGGGCAGGACCAGCTGCGACCCCATTTCGCGCGTGCACCAGATCTTGCGGATCACCCGCTCCGGATTGTCGAGCGCGGCGAAGGCGGCGTGCCGGCCCCAGAAACGGGGGCGTTGCGGCGATGCCTTGCTGGGGCGGTGTCCTTTGCGGGCCATGTCGGTCTTTCGTGTCGTGGGGGTGCGGCCGGGGTCGGCGCAGTCATCGCCGCGTCATAGCCGCGTCGGGTGGCCACGCGCAAATCGGCAACAAAGTTGCAGGCAGGCGTTGACAGCGCCGCGCCGGGACGGCAATGGGCGCCCTCGCTCAAGCGGCTTGCCCGCCTGAGTGGCGGCTGGACAGGTGGCCGAGTGGTTAAAGGCAGCAGACTGTAAATCTGCCCGGGTTTCCCGTACGCTGGTTCGAATCCAGCCCTGTCCACCACCGCCCGCGCAGGTAGCGCGGCGGTGCCCCAGCGGGAGGTGACCATCCCGACCCCCTTCGTCTTCGTTCTGGCCGCGCTCTGCGAGATCGCTGGCTGCTTCGCCTTCTGGGCGTGGTGGCGGCTCGATCGTTCGCCATGGTGGCTGATCCCCGGCATCGCCGCGCTGATCGCCTTCGCCTGGCTCCTCGCGCAGAGCGAGACCGCCGGGGCCGGACGCGCCTATGCGGCCTATGGCGGCGTCTATGTATTGGGCGCGGTGCTATGGGGCTGGGCGGTCGAGGGGATGGTACCCGACCGGTTCGACCTGATCGGCGCTGGCCTGTGCCTCGCCGGCTGCGCCATCATCCTGTTCGGATCGCGATGATGTGGGGTTGGAGCGGGTAGCGGGAATCGAACCCGCGTATTCAGCTTGGAAGGCTGCTGCACTACCATTGTGCTATACCCGCCCACGCGCGTCGGCGTCAGGGCGATGCCCCTGCCACAGCGAAGCGGGATAGGTCAACCGCCTCGTGCAACGCCTTGCTTTCACGGCATGCCGCCCTATTGCTCCGACCACAATATGCCCGGGGGAGGGTGCGATGCTGAACGAAATGGGCGCCGCGATCGGCGATGTGCTGAACCCGCACGGGCCCGCAGTACAGGCGGCGAAGAGCTTTGCGCCGTCCGACTATTCGATCCATTTCTTTTTGCAGCTGGCGGTGATCCTGCTCGCGTGCCGCGTGGTCGGCTGGGCGGGCAAGCGCTTCCTGAACCAGCCGCAGGTGGTGGGGGAAATGATCGCCGGCGTTGTCCTCGGCCCCTCGCTGCTCGGGCTGTTCTTCCCCGATCTGCAGGCGGCGATCTTCCCCAAGGAAACGCGCGGGGTCCTTTATGCCGGCGCGCAGCTGGGCGTGGGCCTCTACATGTTCCTCGTCGGGCTGACGCTCCGGCTCGACCATTTCCAGACCAAGGCGCGCAGCGCGGCGATGGTGTCGGCGGCGGGCATTGCCGTGCCGTTCCTGCTCGCGGTGCTGATCACGCCGCTGCTGCTGAAGGTTCCCGGCCTGTTCGCACCAGGGATTTCAACCGGCAGCGCGACGCTGTTCATGGGCGCCTGCATCGCGCTCACCGCCTTTCCGATGCTGGCGCGGATCATCCACGAACGCGGGCTGGCCGACACGGCGCTCGGCACGCTGTCGCTGACCGCCGGGGCGTTCGACGATGCGGTGTCGTGGTGCGTGCTGGCGATCGTGTTGGCGACGTTCGGCGCGGGGGCGGGCGTCGCCATCCTGGCGATCGGCGGGGCGCTGCTCTACGCCGTCTTCCTGATCCTGTTCGGCAAGCGCTTGCTGGCTCCCCTCGGCCGCGCGGTTGAGGCGCGGGGCGAGATGAGCATGACCGTGTTGTCGATCACGCTGATGCTGTTCTGCCTGTCGGCGTTCTTCATGGACGCGATCGGCATCCACGCGATCTTCGGCGGCTTCATCCTCGGCGTGTTCATGCCGCGCGGGGCTTTCGTCGAGGAACTGAAGCGCAAGGTCGAGCCGCTGGCGGTCGTGCTGCTGCTGCCGATGTTCTTCACCTATTCCGGCCTCAACACGCGGATGGATACGGTCAGCTCGCTGCCGCTGCTCCTGATCGCGCTGGGCGTGCTGGCGGTATCGATCCTTGCCAAATTCGGCGCCTGCTGGGCAGCGGCGCGGTTGGCGGGCGAGGATAACCGCACGGCGCTGGGCATCGGCGCGCTGATGAACTCGCGCGGGCTGATGGAGCTCATCATCATCAATATCGGCCTGCAAAAAGGGATCATCGGCCCGACCCTCTTCGCGATGCTGGTGCTGATGGCGATCGTCACGACCGTCATGGCGACCCCGTTGTTCGAGGCGGTGTACGGCAGGCGGGCACGGGCCAGTGGCGAACTGGGACATGTGCCTGCGTAAACACTGGCGTTCGTACCCCGGACGCCATAAATCGCGCGCACAATGGCAAAGATCACGACTCCGCGCCCGGTTCGCGGCACCCAGGACATTTTCGGCGACTTCGAACGGCGCTTCACCCATGTCGCCGAGACGTTCGAGCGCGTCCGCCGGCTGTACTGCTTCAACCGGGTCGAAGTGCCGGTGTTCGAATCGACCGCCGTCTTCGCCCGCTCGCTGGGCGAGACGACCGATGTCGTGTCGAAGGAAATGTATTCGTTCGAGGACCGCGGCGGCGATTCGCTGACGCTGCGCCCCGAATTCACCGCCGGCATCGCCCGCGCGTTCCTGACCGAAGGCTGGCAGCAGCACGCCCCGCTGAAGCTCGCGACCCATGGCCCCGTGTTCCGCTACGAACGCCCGCAAAAGGGCCGCTATCGCCAGTTCCACCAGATCGACGCCGAAGTGATCGGCGCGGCCGAGCCGATGGCCGATGTCGAATTGCTGGCAATGGCCGATCAGCTGCTCAAGGAACTGGGCATTTCGGATGGCGTGACGCTGCAGCTCAACACGCTGGGCGATGCCGAGACGCGCGACGCATGGCGCGCCGCACTGGTCGAGCATTTCGAAGCGCATCGTGGCGATCTGTCGGAGGACAGCCTCAAGCGGCTCGACAAGAACCCGATGCGCATCCTCGATTCGAAGGACCCGCGCGACCGGCCGATCGCCGACAGCGCGCCGGGGATCGACGGGTTCCTGACGCCGGAAGCGGCGGACTTCTTCGCGGCGGTCACGTCCGGGCTGGATGCGGCGGGGGTTGCGTGGACCCGCAACGACCGGCTGGTGCGTGGGCTCGACTATTACCGCCACACTGCGTTCGAGTTCGTTACCGACCGGCTGGGCGCGCAGGGGACCGTGCTAGCCGGCGGACGCTATGACGGCCTGATCGAGAGCCTAGGTGGCCCTGCGACGCCGGGCGTCGGTTGGGCGGCAGGGATCGAGCGGCTGGCGATGCTGCTTGAGGAGCCGGAGGCACCCCGTGCCGCCGTTTGTGTAATCCCGCGTGAGGGTGGGGCGGATGCTGCCGCGATGACGCTGTTGCAGGACCTGCGCGCCGCTGGCGCGGTTGCCGACATGGCCTATCGCGGCAATCTCAAGCGGCGCATGGCGAAGGCCGATACGCAGGGTGCGTCGATGGTTGCGCTGGTCGGAGCGGATGGCGGCGTCACTGCCAAGCTGCTGGCGACCGGTCGACAGATCGACGTGACTGCCGAGGACCGCGAGGCGTTTCTGCACGCCGCCACCCTGTATTCGTCGGGCGTTGCCGATGGCGATGTCGAGGGCGATTCGGTGCTAGAGGAATTGATCGGCGAATGGCGCCAGGGTCTCTGGCAGGCATCGGATAGCGAATGACCATAGCCCCCGAACGCATCGCCCAGATCGAGGCGCGGCGCGACGAACTGGCGGCGCAGATGGCGACCGGCGACCTGCCCGGCGACCGCTTCGTCGCGGTGTCGAAGGAATATGCCGAGCTGGAGCCAGTCGCGCAGGCGGCGGGTGAGGTGCGGCGGCTGCGCGCGGAGAGCGAGAGCCTGTCGTTCATGACGCAGGACGCCGATGACGACCTGCGGCAGATGGCGGTCGAGGAACTCCACGCCAATCGCCAGCAGCTCGAAGCGGCTGAACGCGCGCTGTCGCTCGCGCTCCTTCCACGCGACGCGGCGGACGAGCGCGCCGCGATGCTCGAAATCCGCGCCGGCACCGGCGGCGATGAAGCGGCGCTGTTCGCGGGCGACCTGTTCCGCATGTACCAGCGCTATGCCGACAATCGCGGCTGGCGGGTCGAGCTGATCTCGGCATCGGTGTCGGACGCGGGCGGCTACAAGGAAGTCGTCGCCAGCGTCACCGGCGCAGGCGTGTTCGCGCGATTGAAGTTCGAAAGCGGCGTCCACCGCGTGCAGCGCGTGCCGGCCACCGAGAGCGGCGGGCGCATCCACACCAGCGCCGCGACCGTCGCCGTCCTGCCCGAAGCCGAGGATGTCGACGTCCAGATCGACGACAAGGACCTGCGCATCGACGTCTATCGTTCGTCCGGCCCCGGCGGCCAGTCGGTCAACACGACCGATTCGGCGGTGCGCATCACCCACCTTCCCACCGGCCTCGTCGTGATCCAGCAGGACGAAAAGTCGCAGCACAAGAACAAGGCGAAGGCGCTGAAGGTCCTGCGCACCCGCCTGTACGAAGCCGAACGGCAGCGGCTGGCCGACGAGCGCGCCGGCACCCGCCGCTCGATGGTCGGGTCGGGCGATCGGTCGGAGCGCATCCGCACCTATAATTTCCCGCAGGGGCGGGTGACCGACCACCGCATCAACCTGACGCTCCACCGCCTGCCCGAAATCCTGGAAGGCGAGATGGAGGAACTGATCGGCGCGCTGATCGCGCAGGACGAGGCGGAGCGGCTGGCGACGCTGGATGGGTGAGACGACGCTGCGTCGAGCACTGGTCGCGGCGACGGCGCGGATCGCCACCGTCTCCGACTCTCCCCGCCTCGACGCCGAACTGCTCGCCGCCCATACGCTTGGCTGCACGCGCGAGGCGATGCTGCTGGCGCGGTTGGACGATCCGGTACCGCCGGACTTCGACGCTCTGGTGGAACGCCGGCTGACCCATGAACCGGTCGCCTATATCACCGGCAGCCGCGCGTTCTGGACGATCGATCTGCTGGTAGGCCCCGGCGTGCTGGTGCCGCGTGCCGACAGCGAGACGCTGATCGAGGCGGCAGTGCAGCATTTCGCCGGGCGTCCGCTGCAACGCGTTCTCGACCTCGGCACCGGGCCGGGTACGTTGCTGCTCGCCGCGCTGGACGAGTGGCACGACGCGACCGGGCTGGGCGTCGATGCCTCGGGCGTCGCACTCGACTATGCCCGGCGCAACGGCGAAGCGCTGGGGATGACCGGGCGCGTGACGTGGATGGAGGGCGACTGGACGGCGGGCATCGATGGCCGCTTCGACCTGATCCTCGCCAACCCGCCCTATATCGGCACCGACGAGGCGTTGCCGCGCGAGGTCGTCGGCCATGAGCCGGCCGGAGCGCTGTTCGCCGGGGCGGACGGGCTGGACGACTATCGCCGGATCATCCCCGAACTGCCGCGACTGCTGGCGCCGAACGGGATCGCCGCAATCGAGATCGGCCATGCGCAGGGCGATGCGGTGATGGCGCTGGTGCGGGACGCCGGTCTGCCCGCGCGGCTGGTCCGCGATCTGGGCGACCGGGCGCGCTGTGTCGTGGCCGGTTGACGACACGAACCGCGACCCCATCTTTCCGCTTGGAGAACCCCGATGCACCCGCTAAGACCGGCAGCGGGGCAGGCACCATCGACCAAGGCGTCGATTGCGGGGCGTGGCTCCTTCCATCGTCATGTGAACCACTGTCGTCCGGTGGTCATGGCAGGCGGACGGTGCCCGTGCATCGTTTCGCGAAGTGGCTCGCACCCGGGATCGCGAGATCGACGGACAGGTAAGGACAGGACAACCAACCCTTGATGAACAATCGTCAGCCCGGCCGCCGTCGCGGTCGCGGTGGTCAGCGCCAGCCGGGAAGCGGCGGCGGCGGCAATCCGCGTGATAACGGCAACCGTATCGACAATCGCGCGCGCGGCAACGCGGCGCAGTTGCTCGAAAAGTACAAGAACCTCGCCGCCGACGCCCAGCGCGCCGGCGACCGGGTGAACACCGAATATTACCTTCAGTTCGCCGATCATTATTTCCGCGTGCTCGAAGCCGGGCGTTCGCGGGTCGAGGAACAGCGTCGCAGCCGCGACGAGTTCGACGGCAATGACGAGGATGATTTCGACGGCGACGGCGACAATGGCGCCGAAACCGGTGGCCAGGATCGCGGCAACCGCGATGATCGCGGTCAGCAGCGGGACCAGCGCGAGGATCGCGGCAATCGCGACGATCGTCAGCCCCGTGCCCAGCGCGACTATCGCGACGACCGGGCCCCGCGCGAAGAGCGTCAGCCGCGTGAGGAACGCCAGGCGCGTGAAGAGCGTCAGCCACGTGAGGAACGCCAGGCGCGCGACGATCGCGGCCCGCGCGAAGATCGCCCGCAGCGCGAGGAACGGCCCCAGCGCGAGCGTCTGCGCCGCGATGGCGGGCGCACCACCGCCCCGGCCAATGACGGCGCGGAACTGCGCGGCGTAGAGGGCGATTTCGGCACGCAGCAGAACGTCGCTGCCGAAATCGCGCCCGAGGTTGCGGCCGAGGCGAAGCCCGTCCGCCGCCGCACGACGCGCGCCCGCGTCGAGGCAGTCGTCGCCGAGCCGGCCGAGGTCGCACCGTCGATCGAGGCCGATCGCCTGCCGCCGTCGCTGTCGGCGAACGACGATGGTGCGGAGCGTCCGCGCCGCCGCCGCCGCGTCCGTGCCGACGAGGAAGAGGCCGTGCCGCCCGCCGCCTGATCGGGCGACGAAGGCAAGGAACAGGGGCCGGTATCGCCAAGTGCGATGCCGGCCCTCTTCGTGTGAGGTTGGTGACGAAGCCTGCGCTGTCAATTCACCCCTTCGTCACCCCGGACCTGATCCGGCGTCCCGCTTTTTCGTCAGTCGGGAAGGAAGAAGCGGGACCCCGGGTCAAGCCCGGGGTGACGGGGGAGGTGGTGCCCTTAATTCCGAACGGCACCGGATTGTCGAGCGAGCCGCCCTTCGTCCTTCACCCCGCCACGAACTGTTCGGCGGTGAGCGCGTACAGCCCGGCCGCGCCGGTCATCGCCGCCATGCCCAGCCCGCGTGCCTCGGGCACGATCCGGTCGAGATAGAAGGCGACCGCCGCCCGCTTGCGCGCGACGAAATCGGGATCGTCGATCTGGTCCAGCGCACGGCCTTGCCGTTCCAGCAACCAGCCGCAGGTGCAGGTGGCGAGCATCGTCAGGAACGGATAGCTGCCTGCCAGCCGGTCATCGACATCGGCCTCCAGCATCCAGCGCGCGACCGCGCGGGTGTCGTTCAACAGGTCGCGCAGCGCCGCATGGCCAACCTCGCTATCCATGTCGGCAAACAGCGACTCGACGCCCGCGCCGCCATCGCCCACCAGCTTGCGCCCGACCAGATCGGCGGCCTGGATGCCGTTGGTCCCTTCATAGATCGGGGTGATCCGCGCATCGCGATAATACTGGGCGGCGCCGGTTTCCTCGACATAGCCCATGCCGCCATGGACCTGCACGCCAAAACTCGCGACCTCGCAGCCGATGTCGGTGCCATGCGCCTTGGCGAGCGGGGTCACGAGGTCGAGTCGCGCCTTCGCGCCGTCGATGCCCAGCGTCGCGCGATCGACCTGCCCGGCGGCGTAATAGACCAGCGCGCGCGCCGCCATGGTCTGCGCAGTCATGCGCAGCAGCATGCGGCGGACATCGGGATGTTCGATGATCGCCACCGGCGCACCGCCGGTCGAGGCGCGGGGCGACTGGATACGGTCGCGGGCATAGGCGACGGCGCGCTGCGTCGCGGCCTCCGCCACCTGCACCCCCTGCAGCCCGACATTCAGGCGGGCATTGTTCATCATCGTGAACATGGCGCGCATGCCGCCGCCCTCTGCCCCGATCAGTTCGCCGATACAGTCGCCGTTATCGCCGAACGAAAGGACACAGGTGGGCGAGGCGTGCAGCCCCATCTTGTGTTCGATCGACACGACGCGGACGTCGTTCGCCTTGCCGGGATTGCCGTCCGCATCCAGCCGGTATTTGGGGACGAGGAACAGCGAAATCCCCCTGGTCCCCGCCGGCGCGCCGGGCGTGCGGGCAAGGACGAGGTGGACGATATTGTCGGCCATGTCGTGATCGCCGAACGAGATATAGATCTTCGTGCCCCTGATCCGCCAACTGCCGTCGCCGACCGGTTCGGCACGGGTGGTCAGCGCACCGACGTCCGACCCGGCCTGCGGCTCGGTCAGGTTCATCGTGCCGGTCCATTCACCGGTCGCGAGTTTGGGCAGGTAGCGCGCCTGCTGTTCGGGGCTGCCATGATGGGTCAGCGCCTCGATCGCGCCGACGGTCAGCGTGGGGGCAAGCGCGAAGCCCAGATCGGCGGTGCCCAGCGTCTCCAGCACGGCGGTCGCCACTGCGAAGGGCAGCGCCTGTCCGCCATATTCGGCGGGCGATCCGATCGTGCCCCAGCCGCCGGCGACATAGGCCTGATAGGCGGCACGATAGCCATCGGGCATCACCACGCCATCGGGGGTCCAGCGTGCGCCGACCGTATCGCCCTTGCGCGCCAGTGGCCGCCATTCGCCGGCGGCGAAATCGCCGACCCCGGTCAGGATCGCGTCGAGCAGGTCGGGGGTCGCATCGGCGAAGCGCGGGGCGTCGGCGATCGTTTCGATACCGGCAGCATGGGTCAGCACGAAACGCTGTTCTGCGGTGATGGGGGTCAGGTCCATTTGCCCTCTCTCGATCCTTGGTTTTTGGCGGTATAGGCACCGAACCATGACCGCTTCAAACGCTTCGATCACCACCGTTTCCTTACCCTACGGCACGGCGGGCATCGCGGCGGCGGCGGCGGTTATCGCGGACGGGGGATGCGTCGCGGTGCCGACCGAGACGGTCTATGGCCTCGCCGCCGACGCGACCGATTCGCGCGCGGTCGCCGGCATCTATGCGGCCAAGGGGCGGCCCGGATTCAACCCGTTGATCGTCCATGTGCCCGATCGCGCGGCGGCGGGGGCGCTGGCGATCTTCGACGCCGCCGCCGAGGCGCTGGCCGGGGCGTTCTGGCCGGGGCCGCTGACGCTGGTGCTGCCGATGCGGGAGGGGGCGGGCATCGCGTCGCTGGTGACGGCGGGGCTGCTGACGATCGCGATCCGGGTGCCGGCCCATGATGCGATGCAGGCGCTGCTGGCCGCGACCGGCCGGCCGCTGGCCGCACCGTCGGCCAATGCCAGCGGGTCGATCAGCCCGACGCGTGCCGACCATGTGCTGCGCAGCCTCGACGGGCGCATCCCGATGGTGATCGACGCCGGGCCGACGGCGTGCGGGATCGAATCGACGATCATCGCCTGTATCGACGGGCAGGTGCGCGAACTGCGCCCCGGCCCGATCCCGCGCGGGGCGGTGGCCGAGCTGCTGGGCATCGCGGTCGGCGGGGCCGGGCCGGGGATCGAGGCGCCGGGGCAACTGGCCAGCCATTATGCGCCGTCCAAGCCGGTGCGCCTGAACGCGACCCACCGGCAGGCGGGCGAATGGCTGATCGGGTTCGGGCCGGTGCAGGGCGACGATACGCTGTCGGCGCAGGGCGATGCGGTGGAGGCGGCGGCGCGGCTGTTCGATGCGCTGCACGTTGCCGATGCTGCCGATGCTGTGCGGATCGCGGTCGCGCCGGTGCCCGATCACGGGCTGGGCGCGGCGATCAACGACCGGCTGCGCCGCGCGGCGGTGCCCGCCTGATCGCTTGCCAAGCCACGGGCGGGCGGTCATTTTTTCCGCTTTCAGGCTACGCGACGTTAACCCATGCTCCAGTACGGTACGTTTCGTACCAAGGGAGGGTCGGGTGAGCGGATCGGACGAGATTGATTTCGACAAGCGCCTGGCGGCGTTCGACTATGACGAGCGCAGCTATGGCGCGTTCCCGATGGTTCGGCGCGCGATCGAACGCCATGCGCCCGCCGCACTGAACGCGCTGTATCGCCACATCGCCAACACGGCGTCGATTCGGGGGATGTTCGCGTCGCAGGCGCGGATGGACCATGCCCGCGACAAGCAGCTGGAGCATTGGCGCAAGCTGTTCTCTGGCCCGATCGACCGCGACTATGCCGCCGCCGCGACCAATATCGGGAACGTCCATGCGCGCATCGGGCTGGCGCCGACCTGGTATATCAGCGGCTATGCCCGGATGTTGCAGCATGTCCTGCCCCGGCTGGTGCTGGGGCGGTTCGGATTGCCCTTCGGTGCCCGCAGGCGCGCGCGGGCGGCGACCGCGCTGGTCAAGGCGTCGCTGATCGACATGGACATCGCGCTGGCCGCCTATTTCACCGCCGAACAGGCCGGGCGGCGCGCGGTAATCGAACGCTGCGGCGCGGCGTTCGAACGGATGGCGCAGGGCGACCTGACCGTCTCGCTCGACGGGCTTCCCACCGAATACCAGGCGCTGGCCGATAGTTTCGAAGCGATGCGGGTGCAGATGTGCGCGACGCTGGGCATGGTCACCCGCTCGGGCGAGCAGATCCGCATCGGATCAGGCAATATCCGCCATGCCTCCGACGACCTGTCCCAGCGCACCGAGCAGCAGGCGGCAAGCCTTGAGGAAACGGCCGCCGCGATGGACCAGATCACCAGCACGGTGCGCCAGACCGCCGATGGCGCGTCGCGCGCCGACCGGATCGTCGGCGAGGCCCGCAGCGAGGCGGAGGAATCGGGCCGCATCGTGCGGCAGGCGGTCGACGCGATGGGCGGTATCCAGCGGTCATCGGCCGAGATCAGCGAGATCATCAGCGTGATCGACGGCATCGCGTTCCAGACGAACCTGCTGGCGCTGAACGCCGGCGTGGAGGCGGCGCGGGCGGGTGATGCGGGCAAGGGCTTTGCCGTCGTCGCATCCGAAGTCCGCGCGCTGGCGCAGCGTTCGGCCGATGCGGCGAAGGACGTGAAGGTCAAGATTACCGCTTCGTCGGATCAGGTCGATGCCGGGGTCGATCTGGTCAATGCCACGGGGCAGGCGCTGCAGCGGATCATCGGCCGGATCGGCGAAATCAGCGAGCTGGTATCGGGCATCGCGACGTCGGCGGCGCAGCAGTCAATCGGGCTGCAACAGGTCAATACCGCCGTGTCCGAGATGGACAATGTAACCCAGCGCAACGCGGCGATGGTCGAGGAAGCGACCGCCGCCGCGCGCATCCTGGCGCAGGAGGCCGAGGTGCTGGCTGCCGAGGTCGCGCGGTTCCGGCTGGAGGGCGCAGGGGCGGTGAACGAGGTGCATCGGTTGCAGCAGCGCCTCGCGGTGGCGTGATCGGCGGCGGGTGCGAAGGACCCGTGATCGCGCCGCGCCCATTTGTCGCCTTCCTGCGTTCGCAACGGTCTGACGCCTCGTAAACGCCTTGCGCCCCGGCGGCGTGCGTGCTTGGGATCGCACGGGATCGGGAAGGGGTTATGGCCAGCCGCGCAACCAGGGGACAGGTCGATGCCGACGTGACGGACGCGCGCTGGCTGGACGACTATCGCGCGCGGGCGCCGCGCGGCGATATGCTGTGTGAAGCGATCGGGCTCGACCGCGCGGCGTGGGAGGCGGCGTTCGACGAACTGGCGGGCGTCCCCGACACGCTGGCGGGTGCCCGCGAACGGGCGCAGCGCCATGCCGACGATATTGGCACCGCCTACCGCGCTGCCGGTGAGAAGGAGGAGCGCCGTTGGCCACTATCGCCGGTCCCGCTGCTGATCGGGGCCGAGGAATGGCGCGGCATCGCCGAGGGGATGGCGGAGCGCGCCGAGCTGTTCGAGCGGATCATCGGCGACATTCACGGCGAACAGCAGCTGGTGGCCGAGGGCGTGTTGCCGGCGATGCTGGTGACCGGATCGCCATTGTTCCTGCGCCCGATGGTCGGGCTGACGCCGCCGGGCGGGCATCAACTCCACTTCGTCGCGGCCGACCTGTGCCGGGGGCCGGACGGGCGCTGGCGGGTGCTGGCCGATCATCTGCGCGTGCCGGTCGGGGCGGGCTATGCGCTCGAAAACCGGCTGGCGATGGGGCGGACGCTGGGCGGACTGCCGTCGCGGGTGAATGTCGAACGCCACGCGCCGTTCTTTGCCGCGATGCGTGCCGGTATTGCCGCTGCGTGCCGCCGCGCCGAACCGCGCATCGGGCTGCTGACCTCGGGCAAGCTCAACCCGAGCTATCCCGAGCAGGCGCATCTGGCGCGCTATCTGGGATTCCTGCTGGTCGAGGGCGCGGACCTCGCGGTGCGGGACGATCAGGTCTATGTTCGCACCATTGCCGGCCTCAAGCGGATCGACGCATTGTGGCGGCGGATCGATCCGCGGCTGATCGACCCGCTGGCGTTCGATGCCAATTCGACGATCGGCGTGCCGGGCCTGGTCGATGCGATGGCGGCGGGCAATGTCGTGATCGCCAATGCGCCGGGTGTGGGCGTGCTCGAATCGCCGGCCTTCGCCGCGTTCCTGCCGGCGCTGGGCGAGCGGTTGCTGGGCCGCGCGCCGGCGCTGTCGTCGATCGGTACGTGGTGGTGCGGCGATCCGGCGGCACGGGCGCAGGTATTGGCGTCGCTCGACCAGTTGGTGATCGGTCCCGCCTTTGCCGGGCCGGCGATCGCCGGGCTGCCCGACGGTGCGGTGCTGGGCGCGTCGCTGGACGATGCGGCGCGCGAACGGTTGGTCGCCGCCATGGCGCTGCGCCCGCAGGATTATGTCGGACAGGAGGTCGCCGAACTGTCGACCATGCCGACCGCCTGTGGCGAAGGGCTGTTGCCGCGGCCCTTTTCGCTCCGGGTCTTTGCCGCGCGGGGTGGCGACGGGCGCTGGGTCGTGCTGCCCGGCGGGTTCGTGCGGATCGGCGACCAGCCCGATGCGCGCGCGGCGGTGATGGGCGAGGGGTCGTGGTCGGCGGACGTCATCGTCCATGGCCCCGATCCGGTCGAGCCGGTGTCGCTGCTGCAACCGACCGACAGCGTGGAGCTGCGCCGCAATCCCGGCACGCTGCCCAGCCGGGTCGCCGACAACATGTTCTGGCTGGGCCGGTATCTGGAGCGGGGCGAGGCGCTGCTGGGCGTCATCCGCGTGCTGTTCGGCCATTCGATCTCGGCCGATACCGGCGCGGCGCTGGCGCCGGCGACGGTCGAGCGGCTGGTGACGATCATCGCCGATACCGGTGCTGCCCCGCGCCCACCCAGCCACCGCCGCCGCGACCTGGTCGATTTCGCGCGCGAAGCGATGGAGTCGGTCGACGGCTGGGGCAGCGTGCGCGCGGTCAACCGGCTGGCGACCGGTATCGGCGGCGTGTCGCGCGACCGGTTGTCGGCGGACATGGTGCGGCTGCTGGATGCGCCGCATCCGACCGGGGGCACGCTGCTCGACCGGGCGGGGACGTTGCAACGCCGCTATGCCGCGCTCGCCGGGCTGTCGGCCGAACATATGGGGCGAACCGATGCGTGGCGGTTCCACGATCTGGGCCGGCGGATCGAACGCGCGCTGGCGATGACGCGGACCTTGCTGGCGGTCGACCTGCGCCGCGCCAATGCCGAGGACCTGTCGACGCTGCTCGATCTGGCCGACAGCCAGATCAGCTATCGTCAGCGTTACCTGATCGGTTTTGCGCGGGTGCCGGTGATCGACCTGATCGCGCTCGACCCCGGCAATCCGCGCGGCATCGCGTTTCAGGTGGAGACGATCGTCGAGCATCTGTCGAAACTGCCGGTGCTGAACGATGCCGGCATCGCCGAACCGCAACAGCGCATCGCCGCGCGCCTGACCGCCGGCATCGCGATGGCATCGGCGGAACGGGTCGATCGCGGCTGGGTATTGGAGATCAACCAGCAGTTGCAGAAGCTGTCCGATGCGATCGCCACCCGCTATTTCCTGCAGGGTGCGCAGGCGCTGCGTGAAGCCGGGCTGACGCTGGCATGATGCGCTATGCCATCCGCCACATCACCCGCTTCGATTACGAAGAAGCGGCCGGGTTCGCGCGCTGCAACCTCAGGCTGCGGCCGATCCTGTGGTCGGGACAGACGCTGGAGGACTATGCGCTGCTGGTCGAACCGGGCGGCCATACCCACCCGGCGCGGGCGCAGGCAGGGTTGGCGAACGTCACCCGGCTGGTCGTCGAACGACCGGAAAAGACGCTGACGATCGAGAGTCGCGCGACGGTCAGCGTGGATCGGCCGATCCCGTTCCCGTCGCCGTCCGACCCGACACTGGCCGATATTCGCAGCCTGGTGGCGAACGTCGCCGATGCCGGCCCGGCCAGCCCGGTCAGCTACCTCTTCCCCTCCGCCCATGTGCCGATCGTGCCCGAGATCGCGGCATGGTGTGCCGAGGACCTGGCCGACGATCGCGGTATCCTCGACGCGGCGATCGCGCTGGCCCGGCGTATCCAGCGCGACTTCGCCTTCGATCCGACCGCGACGCTGGTTGACACGCCGCCCGCCGAAGCTTTCGCCAAGCGCGGCGGGGTGTGTCAGGATTTCGCGCAGATCATGCTGTCGGGGCTGCGCGGCGCGGGGCTGCCCGCCGCCTATTGCTCGGGCTATCTGCGCACCCTGCCGCCGCCGGGGCAGGAGCGGCTGGTGGGCGCCGATGCGACTCATGCGTGGGTGCTGGTGTGGGCCGGTCCCATATTGGGATGGGTCGGCGTCGATCCGACCAACGGCATCTGGATGGCCGAGGATCATGTCGTGATGGCGATCGGCCGCGACTATGCCGATATCGCCCCGATCGATGGGGTGGTGCTGGGCTCGGGCGCGCAGACGATGCACGTCTCTGTCGATGTGGAGCCGTTGCCAGTCGGTTGATCGCTTCCCCCGTCCAACCCGGATTGACGAATCCATAAGGGTTGGGGGATAAGAACAAACCATGAACTTAGAGTCGCCCACCCTGTCCGCGCTGAAGCGGCAAGTCGCCGCCA
The DNA here is from genome assembly GCF_001421355.1 of Sphingomonas sp. Leaf9. GTDB lineage: Bacteria > Pseudomonadota > Alphaproteobacteria > Sphingomonadales > Sphingomonadaceae > Sphingomonas. The sequence continues at coordinate 216,833 of NZ_LMKC01000002.1, forward strand.
TGGAGCGGCGTGCGCCGGTGGGCGAGGCGGTGCGGGTGGCGACCGGGCATGGCGATATCGACGCCGCGCTGGGCGGTGGCCTGGCGCGCGGGCGGCTGCACGAGATTTTCGCGGGCGAAGCGGGCGATGCCGGCAGCGCGACCGGCTTTGCGGGGATGCTGTCGATTCGGCTGGGCGGCGGTATCGTGTGGCTGCGCGAGGAGGCGGCGGTGCGCGGGGGCGGGCATTTGCACGCACCGGGGCTGGTCGAGATCGGCGTCGATCCCGCGCGGCTGCTGCTCGGCTTCCTGCCCGATCCACTGTCGGTGCTACGCGCCGCCGCCGATGTGGTGCGCTGTGCCGGAGTCGGGGTGGCGGTGATCGAACTGCATGGCGATCCCCGACCGCTCGACCTGACCGCCAGTCGTCGCCTAGCGCTGGCGGCGGAGGAAAGCGGGGTGACGGCGCTGTTGCTGCGCATTGCTGCTACTCCGGTGGCGAGTGCCGCCGATACCCGCTGGGCGGTGCGGTCCTGCGCCTCGCAACCGCTGCCGGCCAATGCGCCGGGGCATCCGACCTTCGACATCGAATTATTGCGTCAGCGCGGCCGGGGTGCCGATGGTCGCTGGCAAGTGGAGTGGAACCGTGAGCAAGCCGTCTTCACCAGCCCGGCCCAGCGGCCGACGCCATCTGGCGCTGTGGTGGCCGTTCCTGCCCACCGACCGGTTGCGATCCCAATCCCCCTGCGTCGTGCCGGATGATGCGCCGTTCGTCTGTGTCGAAACGGTGCGCGGCGCCCTGCGCATTGCATCGGTCGACCGCCACGCGGCGGACAAGGGGCTGGCACCCGGCATGGCGCTGGCCGATGCGCGGGCGCAGTTGCCCGATCTGGTCGCGGTCGATTCCGATCCGTTTGCCGATCATGGCTGGCTGGAGCGAATTGCCGACGCCTGCGACCGGTTCACGCCGCTGGTCGCGCTGGACGGGGGCGACGGGGTGACGCTGGACATTACCGGCTGCGCGCACCTGTTCGGCGGCGAAGGCGCGCTGGTCGCCGAGGTCGAGGCGCGGCTGGCGCGGTTCGGGATGCTGCGCCACGCACTGGCCGATACGCCCGATGCCGCACAGGCGCTGGCCCGGTTCCAGAGTGCCCCTGCGGCGAGCGAGGCGGCGGCGATCCGGCGGCTGGGGGTCGCGGCGCTCAGGCTGGACGACGAGATCGCGGTCGCGCTGCGCCGCGCGGGGCTGCGCACCATCGGCGATCTGGCGAGCCGCCCGACCGCGCCGATCGCGGCGCGCTTTGGTAAGGAGACGGTGGCGGCACTGGCGCGGCTGCTGGGTGATGCCGACCAGCGGTTGCGGCCGCGCCGGGCGCTGCCGGCGTTGTTCTTCGAACGGCGTTTCGCCGAACCGATCGCGCGCGACGGCGACGTGCTGGCAACGATTGGCGAGCTGGCGGCGGAGGCGGAGGCCGAACTGACCGCGCGGGATCGGGGTGGGCGGCGCTTTGCGGTGCGACTGTACCGTGCCGATGGGGCGCTGCGCGATCTGGCGGTGGAAAGCGGGCTGCCTTTACGCGATCCGCCGTCGATCCTGCGGCTGTTCCGCGAACGGATCGATGCGCTGGCCGATCCGATCGATCCCGGCTTTGGTTTCGACATGATCCGCATGAGCGTCCCCGCGCTCGAACCGCTCGCCCCCACGCAGTTACAGCTGGAGGGCGGGGCGGTCAGCGAAGAGGCGATGGCAGCGCTGGTCGATCGCCTCAGCACGCGGCTGGGGCGCGGGCGGATCGCGCGGGTCGCGCCGGGCGACAGCCACCTGCCCGAACAGGGGATGCTGACGATCGACGCGATCGACGCGCCGGTGCCGACCGGCTGGGACGTGCCGGAGGCGGGCGAGCCGCCGCTGCGCCCGATCCACCTGTTCGACCCGCCGCAGCAGATCGAGGTGATGGCCGAGGTGCCCGATGGCCCGCCGCACCGCTTTCGCTGGCGCCGGGTGCTGCACGACGTGATCCGCTTCGAAGGGCCGGAGCGGATCGCCGCGCAGTGGTGGCGGCGGGGCCAGGCGAAGGTCAGGACGCGGGATTACTACCGGGTCGAGGATGTGCGCGGGCGGCGTTACTGGATCTTTCGGCACGGGTTGTATGATCGCGAGACGCCGGACCCGATGTGGTATGTGCATGGGGTGTTCGCGTGAGGGGATGGCCTGCCGCCCTTCGTCATTCCCGCGCAGGCGGCGTGGTGGGCGGGGCGCGTCGGTGAGATGGCCTTTGCCGAACTGATCGCCGCGACGCATTTCTCGTTCCTGCGCGGGGCGTCGCCGCCGTGCGACATGGTGGCACAGGCAAACGCGCTGGGGATGGCCGGGATCGGCATCGCCGACCGCAATACCGTGGCGGGTGTGGTGCAGGCGTTTCTGGCGCTGAAGAAGGCGAACGAGGGGCTGGTCGAGCAGGGATTGCCGCCCAACGACTTCGATCTGGTCGTCGGTGCGCGGCTGGTGTTTGCCGATGGTACGCCGGACATCGTCGCCTATCCGGTCGACCGTGCGGCATGGGGCCGGCTGACGCGGCTGCTGACCAAAGGTAACCGGCGGGCGAGGAAGGGCGACTGTCACCTCGAGCTGACCGATCTGCTTGCATGGCAGGAGGGGCTGCTGCTGATCGTCACCGCGCCCGATGCGGCGCTGCTGGCGCGGCTCGGCGATGTCTGTCCGGGGCGGGTGTGGCTGGCGGCGGCGATGCCGCGTGGCGGGCGGGATCGGCGGCGACTGGCGGCAAGGATGGCGCTGGCGAGAGCCGTCGGTGTGCCGCTGCTGGCGACCAACGATGCGCTCTATGCGACGCATGAACAGCGCTCGCTGCACGACGTGCTCACTTGCATTCGCGAGGGGACGACGATCGCCGCTGCCGGCCGCAAGCTGGCAGCGAATGCCGAGCGGCATCTGAAGGACCCGTTGGAGATGGCACGGCTGTTCCGCGATTGCCCGGAGGCTGTCGACGAAAGCGTGCGGCTGCTGAAGCGGATCGAGTTTCGCCTGACCGACCTGAAATACGAATATCCGCATGAGCCGGTGCCGGATGGGTGGGAGGCGCAGGACTGGCTGGAGCATCTGACGCTGACCGCCGCGCAGGATCGCTATGGTCCCGACCTGCCGGTCGAGGTGCGGCGGCGGCTGGACGAGGAGTTCGCGCTGATCCGTAGCAAGAACTACGCCCATTATTTCCTGACGGTCCACGATCTGGTCCGGTTCGCGCGCACCTGCGACCCGCCGATATTGTGCCAGGGGCGTGGGTCGGCGGCCAATTCGATCGTGTGTTTCCTGTTGGGCGTCACCTCGGTCGATCCGAGCGAGCATGACCTGCTGTTCTCGCGCTTCGTGTCCGAACAGCGGGGCGAGCCGCCCGACATCGACGTCGATTTCGAACATGAACGGCGCGAGGAGGTGATCCAGTATATTTACGCCCGCTATACCCGCGAGCGCGCCGGCATCGCGGCGACCGTCATCCATTATCGTCCGCGCAGCGCGGTGGCGGAGGTCGGCAAGGTGCTGGGCCTGACCCGTGACGTGACGCAGCGGCTGGGCAGTACCGTGTGGGGCAGCTTCGCGGGCGATATGGAGGCACGGCGCTATACCAGTGCCGGGTTCGACCTCGACAATCCGGAGATCGCCCAGCTGCGCGATCTGGTCGACCAGATCCTGAAATTCCCCCGCCATCTGTCGCAGCATGTCGGCGGGTTCGTGCTGACGCAGGGGCGGCTGGACGAGATGGTGCCGATCCATAACGGCGCGATGGAAGGGCGGACTTTCATCGAATGGGACAAGGACGATATCGACGCGCTGGGGCTGATGAAGGTCGATGTGCTGGCGCTCGGCATGCTGACCTGTATCCGCAAGGCGTTCGACCTGCTGCGCCACCATGGCCTTGGCGACCACGACCTGACCGTCGACCTGAAGGCCGATGACAAGGCGGTATACGAGATGCTGCACAAGGGCGACAGCATCGGCGTGTTCCAGGTGGAAAGCCGGGCGCAGATGAACATGCTGCCGCGTCTGAAGCCCGAGAATCTCTACGACCTGTCGGTGCAGGTCGCGATCGTGCGGCCGGGGCCGATCGAGGGGGACATGGTGCACCCTTATCTGCGGCGGCGGGCGAAGCAGGAGATCGTCACCTATCCCTCGCCCAAGCCACCGCATGACCCCGATGAACTCAGGACGCTGCTCAGCCGAACATATGGTGTGCCGTTGTTTCAGGAACAGGTGATGAAGCTGGCGATCGTCGCCGCCGGTTTCACGCCGGGCGAAGCAAACAAGCTGCGCAAGGCGATGGCGACGTTCCGCAATCCCGGCACGATCCAGGAACTGCGCGACAAGCTGGTCACCGGCATGACGGCGCGGGGTTACGAACCCGACTTCGCCGAGCGTTGCTTTCGCCAGATCGAGGGGTTCGGCAGCTATGGCTTTCCCGAGAGCCACGCGCTGTCGTTCGCGCGGCTGGTCTATGTGTCTTCCATGATAAAATGCCACTACCCAGCGGTGTTCGCCTGCGCGCTGCTCAATTCGCAGCCGATGGGGTTCTACGCTCCGGCGCAGATCGTCCGTGATGCGCGCGATCATGGTGTCGCGGTGCGCGGGATCGATGTGAATGTCAGCGCATGGGACAATGTGCTGGAGAGCTGCCTGCGCTCGACCGCAGAAGGCGAAGCGGGACCCCGGATCAAGTCCGGGGTGACGAAGGAACAGGGCTCGCTCGCGCTCCGGCTGGGCTTTCGGCAGATGGACGGGTTTCGCGAGCGTTGGGCCGAGGCGATCGTCGCCGCGCGCCCCTTTGCCAGCGTCGAGGAACTGGCGCGGCGCGCGCGGTTGCCGCAGCGGGCGCTACGGCTGCTGGCCGATGCCGATGCGTTCCGCTCGATCGGGCGCGACCGGCGCGAGGCGTTGTGGGAGGTGCGGCGCACGCCCGATGCCGAACTGCCGCTGTTCGCCCATGCCCGCGCCGCCGAGCTGGGCGCGGAGCCGGACATGGCGCTGCCGACGATGCCCGAGGTCGAGCATGTCGTGACCGATTACCAGACGCTGCGGCTGTCGTTGCAGGGCCACCCCATGCAGTTCCTGCGCGACCGGCTGACACGGATGGGGGTGGCGAGCTGTGCCGACATCATGGCGGCGAAGGCGGGGGCGAAGGTGACCGCCGCCGGCCTGGTCCTTGTCCGCCAGCGGCCGGGCAAGGGCAATGCGATCTTCGTCACGCTGGAGGACGATACCGGCATCACCAATGTCGTGCTGTGGGCGCGGCTGTTCGAGGCGTATCGGCGCGAGGTGATGGGCGCGCGGCTGATGCTGGTCGAGGGGGAGGTGCAGCGCACCCGTGAGGGCATCGTTCACCTGATGGGCGCGCGGGTGCGCGATCGCAGCGACCTGCTCGACACGCTGGGCGAGGCGAGCGTGCAGGAATCGGAGGTCGTTCGCCCGATGGCATCGCGCCACCCGCGCGACGTGCGGCTGGTGCCCAAGTCGCGCGATTTCCACTGACATCCCCCTTGGCTGGGGCGTAGGACAGCACTTAGGACTCTTTCGTCACCCCGGACTTGATCCGGGGGCCCGCTTACTCACGAGCGTGGCAGAAGAAGCGGGACCCCGGATCAAGTCCGGGGTGACGATGAAGGCGGTGTCGACGTCGATCGCCGCAGGGGGAGGGTCGCCATGGACGGGTTGCTGCTGTTCGTCGTCGCGATCGGCTATGCCGCGCTGCTGTTCGCGGTGGCGTGGATCGTGCGGCGGCGCGGCATCGCGGCGGGGCAGCGGCGGGCGGTCTATACGCTGGGTCTGGCGGTCTATTGCAGCAGCTGGACCTTCAACGGCGCGGTCGGCAGCGCGGTGGCGGATGGCTGGGCGTATCTGCCGATCTATCTGGGGCCGATCCTGTTGTTCGTCGGCGGGCGGCGGTTGCTGGTGCGGCTGGTGGCGGCGGTGCAGGCCGATGGCGCGACGTCGATCGCCGACTTCATCGGCGGGCGGTTTTCGCGCAGCCGGGGGGTGGCGGCGCTGGTCACGTTGATCGCGCTGACCGGTACCGTGCCCTATGTCGCGCTGCAGTTGCGGTCGGTCGCGACCAGCTATGGCGCGCTGTCGGGCATGACCGATGCCACGCGGCCGATGATCGTCACCGCGATCGTGCTGGCCGGGTTTGCCGTCGCGTTCGGCACGCGCGGCGATGCGCGCGAGCGGGCCGATGGCGGGTTGCTGGCGGCGGTGGCGGTGGAGTCGCTCATCAAGCTGGCCGCCTTTGCCGCGGTCGCGCTGTTCGCGCTGTGGCTGGTGGCGGGGGCGGCGCCGGCGGATCGGGCCGCCGGGCTGACGCGGCTGGCAAGCGGCCTCGCCCGGCCGCCGGCGATCGGCGATTTCGCCATCGCGACGCTGCTGGCGATGGCGGCGATGCTGTGCCTGCCGCGCCAGTTCCATGTGACGGTGATCGCGGCACACGACCCGCAGGACCCGGCGCGGGCACGCTGGCCGTTCGTCGCCTATCTGGCGCTGACCGCACTGCTGGTCGTGCCGATCACCTGGGGCGCGCTGGTGCAGGGGGGCGTGACGCGGCCCGACCTGTTGGTCATCGCCATGCCGCTGGCGGCGGGTGCGCCGGCGATCGCGCTGCTGGGGTTCGTCGGCGGGTTTTCGGCGGCGACGGCGATGGTGGTGATGGAGACGGTCGCGCTGGCGACGATGGTGTCGAACGACCTGATCGCGCCGCTGTTGCTGCGCAGCCCGCGCATGGCCGCCGCCGCGCATGTCGGGCGGACTTTGCTATGGGTGCGGCGGGCGGTGATCGTCGGCATCGTCGGGGTGGCGTTGCTGAGTGCGCTGCTGATCCCGACGACGCGGGCGTTGGCGACGATCGGGCTGGTCGCCTTTACGGCAATGGCGCAGTTCGCCCCGGCGCTGGTGCTGGCGGTGCTGGGCGGCGGGCGCGATCCGATGGCGGCGAAGGCGGGGCTGGCCACCGGCCTGTGTGGATGGACGTTGCTGCTGTTCGTGCCGACGCTCAGCGGTGCGCCGCTGCCGATCCCAGCGATGCCGGGCATGGGCGCGGTCGCGACGGCGGCGGTGGTGACGCTGGCTGCGAACCTGATCGTCCATGCGATCGTCGCCATGTCGCGCGCGCCGCGCCTGCCGTTCGTGCGCGACGACCGGGTGCCGCCGGTGCGCGACCTGTCCGAGCTGACCCAGCTGGTCGCGCGGTTCGTGGGCGAGGAGCGCGCCGCCGCCGAACTGGGGAGCGGCACCCATATCGACGCCCGTGCGGCACGCCGGGCCGAGCGGCTGGTGGCGCAGGCGGTGGGGGTGTCGTCGGCACGGCGGCTGGTCGCATCGGCATTGTCGGGGGAGGGGCTGGGCGCCGAGGATGTCGCCCGGATGCTGGATGAGAGCGGGCAGAGCCTGCAATTTTCCAAGGGGCTGCTGGCCGCGACGCTGGAGCATATCGATCCGGGGGTCAGCGTGGTCGATGCCGAGCTGAACCTGGTCGCATGGAATCAGCGGTACCTCGACCTGTTCGGCTTTCCGGCCGGCATGATCCGGGTCGGCGCGCCGATCGCCGATGCGATCGCGTTCAATGCGCTGCGCGGCGATTGCGGGCCGGGCGAGGTCGAAGACCATGTGCGGCGGCGGCTGGCGCATATGCGGCGGGGGACGCGGCACAGTTTCGAGCGCGTCCGCAGCGATGGGCGGGTGCTGAAGACGGTCGGCGGGCCGATGCCGGGCGGCGGCTATGTCATGTGCTTTTCGGACATTACCGCCGAGGCGCAGGCCCTGCGTGCGGTAGAGACGGCGCGGGCCGAGCTGGAGCGCAGGGTCGAGGCGCGGACGCGGGCGCTGTCGGATGCGAACGCGGCGCTGGCGCGGGCGACGGCGGACAAGACCCGATTCCTGGCCGCTGCCAGCCACGACCTGTTGCAGCCGCTCCATGCCGCGCGGCTGTTCACCGCCGCGCTGGCGCGTGGGGCGGATGATCGGGCGAAGCCGCTGGTCGAGCGGATCGACCAGTCGATCGCGGCGGCGGACCAGCTGCTGCGCGCGCTGCTCGACATTTCCAAGCTGGATGCCGGGGGGATCGTGCCGGTGCCGACGCGCTTCGGGTCACGCGACCTGCTGGCCGAGCTAGTCGACAGTTTCGCCGATCAGGCGCGGGCGAAGGGGCTGACGTTGCGGTTGGGGCCGGGGGATGCGGTGGTGGCGACCGACCGGGTGCTGCTGCGCTCGATCGTGCAGAATTTGCTCGGCAATGCGGTGCGCTACACGGCGCGGGGCGGGGTGGTGATCGGCGTGCGGCGGCGTGGGGGCCAGGCACGGATCGAGGTGGTCGATAGCGGGCCGGGCATTGCCGATACCGACCGGGCGCGGGTGTTTCGCGAGTTCGAACGGCTGGCGACGGCGGAGGATGCCGGGCTGGGCCTCGGCCTTGCCATCGTCGCGCGGACGGCGGCGTTGCTGGGCGCGCAGGTCGATCTCGACAGCCGGGTCGGGCGGGGGAGCCGCTTTGCGGTGACGCTGCCGATGGTCGAGGGCGTGGTGGCGCCGGTGCCACAGCGCGTGGCGGCGCGGGAGGTTGGGCCGTTGTCGTGCCTGATCGTCGATGACGATGCCGGGGTGCGGCGGGCGATGGCGGCGCTGGCGGTGAGCCGGGGGCACCAGGTGCGGGTGGCGGCTTGCGTCGAGGAGGCGTTGTCGGCGGTGACCGAGGACGTTGCGTTCGTCGATCACGATCTGGGCGGGACGGTCGATGGGCTGGCGCTGATCGCGGCGCTGCGGGTGCAGAAGCCGGGGCTGCGCGTGGCGCTGGTGACGGCGGATGCCAGCCGGACGCTGGCCGAGGCGGCGCAGGTTGCGGGGGTGGCGGTGTTGTTGAAGCCGTTATCGGGTGAGGTGTTCGACGGGTGGCTGGCCGCGCCGGGCAAGCAGTAGCGCAGCTACGGCGAGCCTGAAGACGCGGCCGGCCGGCGGCGCGGTGAGCGCCGTCCGACGGCATGGGCTTTGCCCATGGCGTGCCGTTGAAAACGAAGGATTTTTCGGTCAAAGTTCACAAAGTTCACACTCGCCGCGACGGGCAAGGCGTAGCGAAGCTAGGCCGAGCCTGAAGGCGCGGCCGGCCGGCGGCGCGGGGAGCGTCGTCCGACGGCATGGGCTTTGCCCATGGCGTGTCGTTGGAAACAAAGGATTTTTCGGCCAAAGTTCACAAAGTTCACACTCGCCACGTTTTCGTTGCGCGTTGGAGCGGGGCGGTTCGCGGCGTGCTTAGGGCAGTGTCGATGGAGGTCCCAGCCTTCGTCGATGTGACGAGTGTGGCCGGGCGGCGGGCTGGTTGCGACGATGCGAAAGAGCGGTCGCGACCATGGCAGGCCGTGGCCTTGTAGGACAGCGGCGGGGGGTCGCTTTGCAACTGCCGTTGCAGAAGAAGCGGGACCCCGGATCAAGTCCGGGGTGACGTTTGGGGTGGATAGTCCGCCTATCCGGTAACCTCCAGCCCCAGCGCGCGGGCGGCGACGGCGGCCTGGGTGCGGTTGCCGACGTCGAGCTTGCGCAGGACGGCGGTCATGTGGACCTTTACCGTCGCTTCGGCGATGCCAAGGTCGTGGGCGATCTGTTTGTTCAGGCGGCCGGCGAGGACGCCGAGCAGGACGCGCAGTTGCGTCGGGGTCAGCGCGGCGACGCGGGCGGCCATGTCGTCCTCTGCGGCATCGTCTGCGACCATGCGTTCGCCGGTGAGGGCGGCGGCGATGGCGGCCTCGATCGATTCGAGCGGCGCGTCCTTGCCGACGAAGCCGACCGCGCCGAAGCGGGCGATCTGGGCAAAGGCCGCCGCACGGTCTGCGCCGGAGACGACGAGGATGGGGACGTCGGGCGCCTCGGCATGGAGCAGCGCCACGCCGCTATAGCCGACCGCGCCCGGCATGTTCAGGTCAAGCAGGATGAGGGCGAGGGTGCCGGCTTCGCGTACGGCCTGGACGGCGCGGTCGAGCGAGCCGGCTTCGACGATGTTTGCGTCGGGGCGGACCTGCAGGACGGCGAGGGTCAGCGCCTGGCGGAACAGGGGGTGGTCGTCGGCGACGAGGATGTTGGTCATCGGCCTGTTCTCGTCTCTCCGTCGTCACCCCGGCCTGATCCGGGGTCCCGCTTCTTCTGCAACGGTGGAGGGAAGAAGCGGGACCCCGGGTCAAGCCCGGGGTGACGGGAGGGGTGGGTGGTCGCCCCTCACGCCGGCTGGATACGCTCGGCGACCAGCGTGTCGACGACCGACGGGTCGGCCAGCGTCGAGGTGTCGCCCAAATTCGACGTGTCGTTCTCGGCGATCTTGCGCAGGATGCGGCGCATGATCTTGCCCGAGCGGGTTTTGGGCAGGCCGGGGGCGAATTGCAGCGCGTCGGGGGTGGCGACGGGGCCGATTTCCTTGCGGACCCATTGGCGCAGTTCGGCGCGCAGGTCGTCGGACGGTTCGTCGCCGGCGTTGAGCGTTACATAGGCATAGATGCCCTGGCCCTTGATGTCGTGCGGCATGCCGACGACGGCGGCTTCGGCGACCTTCGGATGCGATACCAGTGCGCTTTCGACCTCGGCGGTGCCCATGCGGTGGCCGCTGACGTTGATGACGTCATCGACGCGGCCGGTAATCCAGTAATAGCCGTCCGCATCGCGGCGCACGCCGTCACCGGTGAAATATTTGCCGGGATAGGTGGTGAAATAGGTCTGGAAGAAGCGGTCGTGGTCGCCCCACACCGTCCGCATCTGGCCGGGCCAGCTGTCGGTGATGCACAGGTTCCCTTCGGTCGCGCCGGTCAGTTCCTTGCCCTCAGCATCGACGATCATCGGCTGGACGCCGGGGAGCGGCTTCGTCGCGCTGCCGGGTTTGAGATCGGTGGCATAGGGGAGCGGCGAGATGAGGATGCCGCCGGTTTCGGTCTGCCACCAGGTATCGACGATCGGGCAGCGCCGGTCGCCGACGACGCGGTGATACCAGTCCCATGCCTCCGGATTGATCGGTTCGCCGACGCTGCCCAGCAGGCGCAGCGACTGGCGGCTGCTCTTCGTGACCCAGCTGTCGCCCTCGCGCATCAGCGCGCGGATCGCGGTGGGGGCGGTGTAGAAGATGTTGACGCCCAGCCGGTCGATGGTTTCCCAGAAACGGCCATGGTCGGGATAGTTGGGCACGCCGTCGAACATCACCGTCGTCGCGCCGTTCGACAGCGGGCCATAGACGACATAGCTGTGCCCGGTGACCCAGCCGATATCGGCGGTGCACCAGAAGACTTCGCCATCGCGGTAATCGAACACGTCGCGGAAGGTGGTGTGCGCCCAGACCAGATAGCCGCCGGTGGTGTGCAGCACGCCCTTCGGCTTGCCGGTCGATCCCGACGTGTAGAGGATGAACAGCGGGTCTTCCGCGTCCATCGGCTCGGCCGGGCAGTCGGGCGCGGCGTCGGCGAGGAGATCGTGGAGCCAGAAATCGCGGCCCTCGACCATCGGCACGGTGCCGCCGCTGCGGCGGATGACGATGACGGTGTCGACGCCGGGGGCGTTTTCCAGCGCCTTGTCGACATTGGCCTTCAGCGGGATGCGCTTGCCGCCGCGACAGCCTTCGTCGGCGGTGATGACGAGGTGGCTGTCGCAATCGACCAGGCGGTTGGCGAGGCTGTCGGGGCTGAAACCGCCGAACACGATCGAATGGATCGCGCCGATGCGGGTGCAGGCGAGCATCGCGGCGGCGGCTTCGGGGACCATCGGCAAATAGAGGGTGACGCGATCGCCCTTCTTCACGCCCTTGGCCTTCAGCACGTTGGCGAAGCAGCAGACCTGCTGGTGGAGTTCGCGATAGGTGACCTTGCGCGTCTCGCCGGGTTCGTCGCCTTCCCAGAGGATGGCGACCTGATCGCCGCGTTCGGCCAGATGGCGGTCGAGGCAGTTGACCGAGACGTTGGTCTGGCCATCGGCGAACCAGCGGATGCGGAAATCCGCTTCGTCGAAGGAGGTGTCCTTGACCTCGCTATAGGGGCGCGACCAGTCGATGCAGCGGCCGCCCTCGCGCCAATAGGCTTCGGGGTCTTTGACCGATGCGGCGTAGCGCGCGTCGTATTCGGCCTTGTCCACCTTGGCGGCGGCGTCCTGCGGTGCCGCATGGATCGTCTGGGTCATATGTCTCTCCTGTGCGCCTGATGTGCGGTCGCGGGGGCGCGCGTCAAGCCGGTGGCCCCTACGACCAAGGTCGTACTGGCCGCCATGGCGCGCGCGCATGACACTGGCGCGGCAAGAAGGTGCGGCGACAGACCGCGCCGGAAAACGAGAGGATGCCGCCATGGCAGAGGCGATAGCCACGCCCCATAAGGGCCAGAACGAGAAACTGGTGATCGCGGCGTCGTCGCTCGGCACCGTGTTCGAATGGTATGATTTCTACCTCTACGGGCTGCTCGCCAGCTATATTTCGAAGCAGTTCTTTTCGGGCGTGAACGAGACGACCGGGTTTATCCTGGCGCTGGGCGCGTTTGCCGCCGGCTTTGCGGTGCGGCCGTTCGGCGCGCTGGTGTTCGGGCGGATCGGCGATCTGGTCGGGCGCAAGAACACGTTCCTGGTGACGATGGGGCTGATGGGCCTGTCAACCTTCGCGGTGGGGTTGCTGCCGTCCTATGCCAGCATCGGCGTGGCCGCGCCGATCATCCTGGTGCTGCTGCGGATCGTGCAGGGGCTGGCGCTGGGCGGCGAATATGGCGGTGCTGCGACCTATGTCGCGGAACATGCGCCCGATGGAAAGCGGGGGCTGTACACCAGCTTTATCCAGACGACGGCGACGATGGGGCTGTTCGCGGCACTGCTGGTCGTGATCGGGTTCCGCACGGCGCTGGGCGAGGAGACGTTCGGCGGGTTCGGCTGGCGGTTGCCGTTCCTCGTGTCGATCCTGCTGCTGGGCGTGTCGATGTGGATCCGGTTGCAGCTGTCAGAAAGCCCGGTGTTCCTGAAGATGAAGGAAGAGGGCAAGACGTCGAAGGCGCCGCTGACCGAGGCGTTCCTGCGCTGGCCGAACCTGAAGCTCGTGCTGATCGCGCTGTTCGGCGCGGCGATGGGCCAGGCGGTAGTGTGGTATACGGGTCAGTTCTACGTCCTGTTCTTCCTTGAAAAGATGATGAAGGTCGACGGCGCGACGGTGAACGTGCTGCTGGCAATCTCGCTGGCGCTGGGCACGCCGTTCTTCGTGTTTTTCGGCTGGCTGTCGGACAAGATCGGGCGGAAATGGATCATCATGGGCGGCTGCGCGCTGGCGGCGCTGACCTATTTCCCGCTATTCGGTGCGCTGACCAATGCCGCCAATCCGGCGCTGGCGAAGGCGCAGGTGGCGTCGCCGGTGCGGGTGACCGCGCATGACGAGGATTGTTCGGTCCAGTTCGATCCGATCGGGCGGAACAAGTTCGATGCGAAAAGCTGCGACATTGCAAAGTCCTATCTGGCGAAGAATGGCATCAGCTACACCAATGTCGAGGCGACGGCGGGGACCATCGCCAGCGTGGCGGTCGGCGACCGGGTGCTGCTGGCGCCCGATCCGTCGAAGGTGACCGGGCCGGCGCGGGCGGCGGCGATCACGGCGTATCAGGGCGAGGTCGCGGCGGCGCTGACTGCGGCGGGCTATCCGGCGAAGGCCGATCCGGCGGCGATCAACAAGCCGCTGGTGATCCTGATCCTGTGGTTCATGGTGATCCTGGTGACCATGGTCTATGGCCCGATCGCGGCGCTGCTGGTCGAGCTGTTCCCCAGCCGCATCCGCTATACGTCGATGTCGCTGCCCTATCATATCGGCAATGGCTGGTTCGGCGGGTTCCTGCCGACGACCGCCTTCGCGATGGTCGCGGCGACGGGCGATATCTATTATGGGCTGTGGTATCCGGTGGTGCTGGCGGTGGTTACGCTGGTGCTGGGCGTGCTGTTCCTGCCGGAGACGTTCCGGCGGAATATTCGGGACTAGCCGCGAGTAACATTACCGTACCCCCGCGCAGGCGGGGGTCCAGGGCGGCATACGCTATCGTGGCTTGCCTGGCTCTGGACCCCCGCCTGCGCGGGGGTACGGTTGTGTTTTGGGTTTAGGCGATGCTGCCGATGGGGGTGCGGGCATCGCAAACTGCGTCACCCCGGGCTCGGCCCGGGGTCCCGCTTCTTGACCACGGTTGCAGAAGAAGCGGGACCCCGGATCAAGTCCGGGGTGACGGTTGGGAGAGGTTGGCGCTCAACAGCACCTTGGCGGCGCGCCGGGGCCGGTGCCGTAGCGGCGGGCCACGCGGTCGCGGTGGAATTCCTTCAGCGTCATGACCGGTTCGTCCGGATGATGTGCCGCCCGGTGCGCGACATAGCGATCGTAATCGGGAACGCCGACCATCAGCCGCGCGGTTTCGGCGAGCTTATGCAGGAAGGGCATCGCCGACCTCCTGCGCGGTCGGGGTCGGCGATGCCTTTGCCTTGCGGATCGCGCCGATGCCGTAGGTCAGGATCGACAGCACCACGACGATGAACAGTACGCACAGGCCGGCGTCGATGCGGTCGTTGAGGATGATCCGCTGCATCTCCAACGCCGTCTTGGCGGGTGCCAGGATCTCGCCGCGTGCCAGCGCTTCGGAAAAGACGTTCGCATGGGCGAGGAAGCCGATCTTTGGATTGGCGTCGAACAGCTTCTGCCAGCCCGCCGTCAGCGTGCAGATCAGCAGCCATGCGGTCGGGACGATCGTCACCCACGCATAGCGATCCCGCTTCATCTTGAAGAGCAGCACGGTCGACAGGATCAGCGCGATGGCGGCGAGCATCTGGTTCGAGATGCCGAACAGCGGCCACAGCGTGTTGATCCCGCCCAGCGGATCGGTGACGCCGCTGTAGAGGAACCAGCCCCAGGCGGCGACGGCGAGCGCGGTGCCGATCAGGTTGGGGCCGAGCTTCTGCGTCTCCTTCATCGCGGGGATAAAGCTGCCGAGCAGGTCCTGGATCATGAAGCGGGCGACGCGGGTGCCGGCATCGACGGTGGTCAGGATGAACAGCGCCTCGAACAGGATCGCGAAGTGATACCAGAAGGCCATCATCGCCTGTCCGCCGATCACCTGGGACAGGATATGCGCCATGCCGACCGCCAGCGTCGGCGCGCCGCCGGCGCGCGACAGGATGCTGGTTTCGCCGACGTCGCGCGCCAGCTGGGTCAGCATGTCGGGGGTGATGACGAAGCCCCACTGGGCGATCGCCTGTGCCGCGCTGTCGGCGGTCGTGCCGATCAGCGCGGCAGGCGCGTTCATCGCGAAATAGACGGCGGGGTCGAGGACGCAGGCAGCGATCAGCGCCATGATCGCGACGAAGCTCTCGGTCAGCATCGCGCCATAGCCGATGAAGCGCAGGTCGGCCTCGCTCGCCACCATCTTGGGCGTCGTGCCGCTGGCGATCAGCGCGTGGAAGCCGGAGACGGCCCCGCAGGCGATGGTGATGAACAGGAACGGGAACAGCTTGCCCGAAAAGGCCGGGCCGGTGCCGTCGATGAAATGGGTGACGGCGGGCATCTGCAGGTCGGGGCGGACATAGAGGATGCCGAGCGCCAGGCCGGCGATCACGCCGATCTTGAGAAACGTCGACAGGTAGTCGCGCGGGGCGAGCAGCAGCCACACCGGCACGACCGACGCGACGAAGCCATAGGCCATCAGGATCAGCGCCAGCGCGGGACCCGAATAGGTGAACAGCGGCGCAAAGGTCGGCGAATGGGCCACCGGCTCCCCGCCGATGATCGCCGCCATCAGCAGGACGAAGCCGATCAGCGACATTTCGGCGATCTTGCCGGGACGCAGGAAGCGGCCATAGAGGCCCATCAACACCGCGATCGGGATGGTCGCGAACACGGTGAAGGTGCCCCACGGGCTGCCGGTCAACGCCTTGACCACCACCAGCGCGAGGACGGCGAGCAGGATGACCATGATCATCAGCACGCCGACGAGGGCGATGGTGCCGGGGATCAGCCCCATTTCGCTGCGGATCATGTCGCCCAGCGACCGCGCATCGCGGCGGGTGGAGAAATAGAGGATCAGGAAATCCTGCACCGCGCCGGCGAACACGACCCCGGCGAGCAGCCACAGCGTGCCGGGGAGGTAGCCCATTTGTGCCGCGAGGACCGGGCCGACCAGCGGGCCGGCCCCGGCGATGGCCGCGAAATGGTGGCCGAACAGCACGCCCTTGTGCGTCGGCACGTAATCGAGGCCGTCGTCGCGGCGGACGGCGGGGGTCGGGCGCGACGGATCGACGCGCAGCACGCGCGACGCGATGAACAGGCCGTAGAAGCGATAGGCGATGGCGTAGACGCAGAGCGAGGCGACCACGATCCACAGCGCGTTGACCGGTTCGCCGCGCATCAGCGCGATCCAGCCGAGCGCGACCGCGCCGACAATGGCGACTATCGCCCAGCCGATCCATTCGCCGAGCCGTTTCGGCGCGATCGGTGTGACTGCTGCGGTCGCCATGCGTCTCTCCCCTGTTTTGGGATACTCTTGGCGCAAGGGGGCGGGGGATGCCATGGGTTTTGTCGGCTTCTTCTTCCCGGTTGCTCCGAGCGAAGGTTCGAGCTTGTCGAGAAGGGGTTGCCCCAAACGGCCAAGTTCTCGACAGACGCTTCTCGACAGGCTCGAAGCTGCTCGAACCGAACGGGGTTGGGGAGGGGGCCTTGGAGAGCCCGATGCCGCAAACCCCATCGATCCTGTTCGTCTGCCTCGGCAATATCTGTCGCTCGCCGCTGGCCGAGGCGGCGTTGCGTGCTGCGGCGGTGCGTGTTGGGGTGGCGATCGAGGTCGATTCGGCCGGGACCGGGGCGTGGCATGTCGGCGACCCGCCCGACCGCCGCGCGCAGGCCGAGGCGCGGCGGCACGGGATCGACATTTCCGGCTATCGCGGGCGACAGGTGCAGGCGGCGGACTTTCGCCGCTTCGACCATATCTACGCGCTCGACCGCGACAATCTGGCCGAGCTGCGGCGGCGGGCGCCGGCGGATGCCACGGCGGTGGTCGGGTTGCTGCTGGACGTGGTGCCGGGGCGCGCGGGACAGGCGGTGGCCGATCCCTATTATGGCGACGATGCCGGATTTGCGGTGACGTGGGGCGATGTGTCGGCGGCGGCGGACGCGATCTTGGCGGGGTTGGCCCAAGATCGTCCTTCCCGCGAAGGCGGGAATCCATAGCCGCTGACGTTGTGATCAGAGCCGGAACGTCAGCGCATATGGATTCCCGCCTGCGCGGGAAGGACGAAGTTCGTGGGTCTCACCCCCCGAACGACCGCCCGCCGCCCCAGCCGCCGCTCGACCGGGCGCTCACCCGGCCGCCGAAGCCGCCGCGCGAGACGACCGAGCTGCGCGTCTGGATGCGCTGGGTCGTGACCGGGGTCGTGATCGCCTTGCTGCCGACATTGTAGCGATAGCCGTTGTTCGGGCTGAGATACGCGCCCGACCCGGTATACCAGCCACCGCCGCCGCCGCTGCCATCGCGCCGTTCGCGGTACAGCCCGCCATAATTGTAGCGTGCCGAATTGTTGTTGAGGATCTGTCCGATCAGGAAGCCGGTGAGCAGCGGCGTGAAGAAGCTCTGTCCGCCTTCGCTGCGGCGTTGGCACTGCGCTGCGCCGAACTGTTCCTCGCACAGCGCCTGGCTGTCGTAGCGCGGGGCGGCCTTGCCGTCGTCGTTGAACGCCTTTTGCTGGGCGGCGACGCAGGTCGCGCGGTCGTACTGGCCGCTGTCGACGCATTGCTGGATCGTCTGGAACGCGGCGACTTCGGTCTGGGGGCCGAAGCGCGCCTGTTCGTTATTGTCGTCGCAGCCCGACAGCATCGCGACCGCACCGACGGCGGAGAGGCCGGCGGCGACCGAGCGTTTGCGGCGGGGGGGCAGGGTGGTCATGGATCGGCCCCTCAATAGGTCATCGATGCGGCGTTGAGCAGGCCCACGCCGATCGAGGTCGCCGCGCTGTAGGTCGCGCTGGCGAGGTTGCCGGCTTCGATCCGCGCGGCCATGTCGCGCACGACGACGCGGCGGATGATGAGCGCGGCGACGATCTGGATCACGCCGGCAAGCAGCGCCCAGGCGGTGAATTCGACGACGCCACTGGTCACTTCCAATGCGGAGGCGAGCGGCAGCGCGAACCCTATGATCGCCCCGCCCAGCGCCACCGCCGCGGCGGTGTTGTTCGCCGCGATCAGCGCGCGTTCGTCATAGGGGGTCGAGACCTGATAGAGCCATTTGAAGACGGTGAGGAACAGGCAGGCAAGGCCGAAGGCGACGATGAAATGCGCCGCCCCGTTCGTGAAATAGGCAATATCGAACATCGCGGGTCCCCCTTCAGGCGTTGAATTCGGCGGGTAGCAGCGGCAGCCCGACCATGATTTCGTGCGTCAGGTCGCCGCCCTCGGGCTGCATCGCCAGCGCCAGCAGCAGTTCCTGCCCCTCGGGCGGCACTTCGCGGGCATAGAGCATGCAGGCCTGCTTGATATGGCGGACCGGCGCGCCGGTGCGTTCCTCGTACACCGCTTCCCACAGCTCGACCGGCGGCTGCACCCGGTCGTCGTCGGGGTACCAGAAGCGGTCGAAGCGGGCGAGGCCGGGTTCGTCCCACAGCGGCTGCGACAGGCGCTGGCGGAACGCGCCGGTATCGGCCCAGTCGGTCGGGTACGTCGACGACCACGGGCGGAACAGGGTGAAATCGTCGGCGTCCGCCCCGTCCGCCCGCTGGCTGACCGCCTGCAGCATCAGTTCGTCGTCGGTGTAGAAGCGGTGGACATGGCTGCCGTCGTCGAGCCGGATCAGGCCCTGCGCGGTGATTTCCAGCGTATCGCGGTCGAGGGTGAAGGCCGCACCGGTCAGCCGCCGCCACGCGAGCGCGTCCAGCCGCACCTGTCGCCCGATGGTGATGTTGCGCACCACCGCCACGGCGGGGGTTTCTTCACGGGGAGCGCCGCCGAACAGGCTGCCGAAAATCATGCCGCGATCCTTGTGCGCGCGATGTAGAACAGCCGGTCGCCGACCGCGATCTGGCCTTCGGGGTCGAATACCGGCGAATTGCTGCCAGCACCACAGGTCGCGACCAATATCCCGCCGCGCGTGCGTAGATCGCGCGCGGCGTCGTCGAAGCTGCCGGCGGTTCGCGCGGCGGTGGCGTACAGCGTGCCGCCATCGTCGGTATGGCTGGCCAGTTGCGCGATCAGGCGGCTGGAGCCGGGATCGCTCAACGCCTTCACCACCAGTTCGACCGTGGGGGTCAGCACGACCTCCACCTGCGGGCAGTGCGCGGTGAGCAGCCCGGCGGTGTCGGGATCGCGCAGGAAGCAGACGACGTGGCCGGTGTCGTTGAGCGCGGTGACGGCCAGCGTCGCCGCCAGCGTATCGGGGTCGGACGGGCCATAGACGATGACCCGCTCGGCCGTGGCGACCCCGGCGCGGCGCAGGTCGGCGGGGGCGGTGAGCGAACCGACGCGGACGAAGCGGTGGTCGGCCGCATCGCCGGTCAGTTCCTGCGTCGCGACCAGCACCAGTTCATGGCCCTGCCCGTCGGCGACGATCTCGGCGATCATGCGGGGGGTGCGGTCGGGGTCGTAGCCGACCAGGACGATATGGCCACGCATCGCGCTATAATCCCCCAACCCCATGCGCCGCCGGCGCCAGCGCGCCGACACCCCGGCAAAGGCGCGGGCGATCGACACGGTGAACAGCGCGATCGCGCCCGGCATCACGAACAGCGCGGTGACGATCCGCCCGGCATCCGATTTCGGCGACAGGTCGCCATAGCCGACCGTCGAGGCGGTGGTCGCATACCAGTAGAGATAGGCCGGGGCGGCGGTCAGGTCCGCCTCGCCCGCCCAGGCCAGCAATTCCCATGACAGCGCCATGTGCAGCACGAGCAGCGAGAGCAGCACGCCGCGATGCAGCTCGCTGGCCGCGAGGTAGAGGCGCCGGAGATATCTGCCCAGACTGAATGGCTTCATTCCTCGACTGCCCCCGCACCTTGCTTTTTGGTCGCGCCTTATGCTTGGGGTGTCAAGCGCGGCCAATACACCGGGCCGGCGTTTCGGAGGGATGGATGGACGACGCACCCCGTAGCTGGACCGTGGCCACGCTGGCCGATGCGCTGGGCACCGGCGAGCACACGCAAGAATTGAGCGTCGAGCGGATCGAGCAGGCCGAACCGGTCCTGAAGCTGACGATGCACCATTTCGGCGACCTGGCGATCTTTGCCTCGGTCGCGGGCGAGCAGATCGTCGTGTCGTCGCTGCTGTGGCCGGTCGACGAACAGGCCGACCAGCACGCGTTCAACCGATTCCTGCTGAAAACGCAGAAGCTGGTGCCGCTGTCGAATTTCGCCATCGCCGAAGTCGGCGGACGCGAATATTATGAGCTGGTGGGTGAACTGTCGGTCGAATCGTCGCTGCGTACCGTGCTGATCGAACTGCGCGTATTGGCGCAGAACGCGATCGAGGCGGCGTCCGAGCTGCGCACCGAATTTGCCGCGTAACGGAGTAGGTTGGATGTCGATGTGGAAGAATCTGGTCGCGCTGGTCCGCGGCACCGCGCATGAAACCGGCCAGTCGATCGTCGATGCCAAGGCGCTGACGATCCTCGACCAGCAGATTCGCGATGCGGGGTCGTTGCAGGCGAAGGCGCGCGACGACCTGGCGACGCTGACCGCCAAGCGGCGGATGATGGAAAAGGAGCTGGAGGCGCTGACCTCGCAGCGCGACAAGTATGAATCGTCGGCCCGCGCCGCGATGGCGCGCGGCGACATGGATCTGGCGCGCGAAGTCGCGCAGCGGCTGGCCACGATCGAGCAGGAACAGTCGAGCAAGACCCCGCAGATCGCCGACATGCGCGCCGCCGAGGACAAGATTCGCGGCATTATCAAGACCGGCGACGGCAAGATCGACGCGCTGCGCCGCGAAGTCGACGTGGTCCGCGCGAACGAGAGCGTGCAGAAGGCGCAGGCCTCGGTCGCCAGCAGCTATGGCGGGGCGGCATCGTCGCTCGGGTCGGCGGCGGACAGCCTGGCCCGGTTGAAGGAGCGGCAGGCGATCCGCGAGGAGAAGTTCCGCGCATCGGCCGAGCTGGAGGACATGCGCACCGGCGCGGACCTCGACGCGAAGTTGCAGGCCGCCGGGCTGCTGCCCGGATCGTCGAGCGCCGACGACATTCTCGCCCGGCTGTCGCAGCCCAAAGACGCCGCGCCGCGCCTGTCGGACGGCACGCGCGACGGCGGCACGATCGGGCGCGACTGATGGAACGCCGCGCGGTCGCCGAACGCCCCGACTGGCGGGCGACCGCCGAGCGGATGGGATTCACCTTCCACCATCAGGACGGGCAGAAATATTGGGAGGAGGAGGCGTATTACGCCTTCTCGCTCGACGAGGTGGAGCAGGGGATCGAGGGTCCCAGCGCCGAGCTGCACGGGATGTGCCGCGATCTGGTGGACGAGGTGGTCGGCAGCGACGCGTTGATGCACCGCCTCGCCATTCCCGACGATATGCGCGACGTGGTGGCGGCGTCGTGGCGCGCCCATGCGCCGTCGCTCTATGGACGCTTCGATTTTGCGTTTGACGGGACCGGCCCGGCCAAGATGCTGGAATATAACGCCGATACGCCGACCAGCATCTTCGAGACCGCGCTGTTCCAATGGCAGTGGCTGGAGGATCGCATCGCCGAGGGGACGCTGCCCGAGGGTGCGGATCAGTATAACCGGCTGCACGATGCGCTGGTCGAACGCTTCGGCGCGCTGTTCACGCGGGGCAGCACGGTGCATTTCGCGTCGATCGACGATCATGTCGAGGATCGGCAGACGGTGCGCTATCTAGAGGATGTCGCGCGGCAGGCCGGGTTGGACCCGGCGTTCGTCGCGATCGATCGGATCGGCGTCGATGGCGACGGCGCGTTCGTCGATGGCGAGGACGTGCTGATCGCCGCGCTGTTCAAGCTGTATCCGTGGGAGGATATGCTGCGCGAACCCTATGCCCGGCAGCTGGCGGCGACGAAGACGTTGTTCCTGGAGCCGGCGTGGAAGGCGTTGCTGTCGAACAAGGGCATCCTGCCGCTGTTGTGGCAGCGGCATAAGGGGCATCCGAACCTGCTGCCCGCCGCCTTTGCTGATGATACGGCGGCGCTGGCGGAGATTGGCGATGCCTATGTCCGCAAGCCGATCTTTTCACGCGAGGGGTGGGATATCCAGCTGGTCGACGGTGCCACGACGGCGCGTGGGCCGGACGGTGGCTATGGTGAGGAAGGGCATGTCGTGCAGGCGCTCAGCCCGCTGCCGGTGTTCGACGGCAACCATGCGGTGGTCGGGTCGTGGATCGTGGGCGATGAAGCCGTTGCGCTGTCGGTGCGCGAGGATGACGGGCCGATCACGCGTGACCTTGCGCGGTTCGTGCCGCATGCGATTGTTTGAGGGCTTCTTCGGCCGACCCCTCGTCATTCCGGCGTAGGCCGGAATCCATGGACGCGGCCACGTCGCGTTTTCGTTGTTGCCGCCCGACACAATGAATCCCGGCCTTCGCCGGGATGACGAAGGAGGGCCGGTTCGTCGTTCCCGCGCAGGCGGGAGCCCATTGCCGCTGACGGTCGTGATGGTGCTGCGGCGCTGCGCCTATGGATTCCCGCCTGCGCGGGAATGACGATCAAGGTAGGAGCGCCCGCAACGCCTTCTCCAGCACCACCGCATCGCCCACGATCCGCAGCCGCTTCAACCGGCTCGTCTGACCCGCGACCAGCGTCACCGATCCTCGCCCGACGCGTAGCGCCTTCGCCACGAAGCGCATCACTTCGTCATTCGCCGCGCCGTCGACCGGCGGAGCGGCGACGCGCAGGCCCAGCGCGGTCGCATCGCCCTCCAGCGCGACCACGCCCGTCACCGCCGTCTTCGATGCCTTCGGGATGGCGCGGATCGTCAGCGTCGCGCCGGTCGCGTCGAGGGTGAAGGGATCGCGCATCGTCCTTTCCATGGCGTGACAGGGATCGGCGTTGCAAGTGGGTTGGCACAAAGCGGCGCTTGCCGCATTCAGCCGTCATGGCATCGACCCCTGCAACGACCGCGACGGCGACGCATAGCTCCCCGCTGTCGATCCCGATCTTTCGCGCCATCTGGATCGCGTCGATGGCGTCGAACTTCGGCGGGCTGATCCAGTCGGTCGGCGCGTCGTGGATGATGACGTCGCTGGCGGCGTCACCGCAGATGATCGCGCTGGTGCAGGCATCGACGACGCTGCCGATCATGCTGCTGTCGCTATGGGCCGGGGCGGTCGCCGACAATCTCGACCGACGGCGGGTGATGCTGGCGGCGCAGAGTTTCATGCTGGTCGTGTCGGTCGCGCTGGCGGTGTGTGCATGGATGGGGCTGCTCAGCCCATGGCTGTTGCTCAGCTTCACCTTCCTGATCGGGTGCGGCACCGCGATCAACGGGCCGGCCTGGCAGGCTTCGGTCGGCGACATGGTGCCGCGCAGCGTGTTGCCGAGTGCGGTCGCGCTCAATTCGATGGGGTTCAATATCGCGCGCAGCGTGGGACCCGCGATCGGCGGCGCGATCGTCGCGGCGGCGGGGGCGGCGGCGGCGTTCCTGACCAACGCGCTGAGCTATCTCGGGCTGATCGCGGTGCTGGCGCGGTGGAAGCCGGACTATGCCCCGCGCCTGTTGCCGCGCGAGACGCTGGGCCTCGCGATGGCGGCCGGCGTCCGCTACGTCCGGATGTCGCCGTCGCTGCGCACGGTGTTGCTGCGCGCCGCGCTGTTCGGCATTGCCGCCAGTGCGGTGCCGGCGATGATGCCGCTGGTCGCGCGCGACCTGGTGACCGGCGGGCCGCTGACCTATGGCGCGCTGCTGGGTGCGTTCGGGGCGGGTGCGGTCGGCGGGGCGCTGACCAGCGTGCGATTGCGCCGCCGGTGGGCGCCGGAAAAGCTGGTGCGGGTCGCCGCCACCGCGCTGTCGGCGGGCGGGGTGATCGCGGCGCTCAGCCCGTGGTTGCCGCTGACCATGGCGGCGCTGGTGCTGGCGGGTGCCGGTTGGGTCGCGGCGCTCAGCACGTTCAACGTATCGGTCCAGATGGCCGCGCCGCGCTGGGTCGTGGCGCGCGCGTTGGCGCTGTACCAGATGTCGGCGTTCGGCGGGATGACGATGGGCAGCTGGCTGTTCGGATCGATCGCGGAAGGAAAGGGCGTGGAGGCCGCGCTGCTGACCGCCGCTGCGGTCCAGATGCTGAGCGTCGTCGCCGGGTTCAAGCTGCCGCTGCGCGATATCGAAACGGCGAACCTAGCTCCGCGCGGCTGGGAAACGCCCGATACCGAGGTGCCGGTGGAGGCGCGGTCGGGGCCGGTGGTGGTGACGATCGATTATCGCATCGAGGCGAAGGACGTGGTGACGTTCCTGAACGTGATGAACGAACGGCGGCGCATCCGGCGGCGCGACGGGGCGCATCACTGGGCCTTGCTGCGCGACCTGAACGATCCCGAATTGTGGATCGAGCGCTATCACGTCTCCACCTGGCTGGAATATATCCGCCACAACCAGCGCCGGACGGAGGCCGATCGCGCGAACAGCGAGGCGCTGCTGGCGCTGCACCGGGGCGAGGATGCGCCGCGGGTCCACCGCATGATCGAGCGGCAGACCGGATCGCTGCCGGTCAGCCGCCTGCCGACCCCGCGCGAAATGGCCGATCCGATGACCGACCCCACGCGCTCCAGCTGATGTCCCTGATGGCTTGACGCGGACGGTGCGAATGGCGGTTATGGCATGTCCGCGTCCGGACCGGGTTCGAACCCGATCGAGGGGAATGCATGTCCGCACCTGATTTCTCGTTGCTGGCCCGGCGTCGCTACGCACCGCTCTTCACGGTGCAATTCCTGACGGCGATGAACGACAATCTGCTGAAGTTCGCGCTGCTCTTCCTCGCCAATTTCACGCTGTACCGCGCCGATCCGGCGAAGGCGGCGACGCTGGCGACCATTTCCACCGGGCTGTTCATCCTGCCCTATTTCCTGTTTTCAGGGCTCGCCGGGCAGATGGCCGATGCGTGGAACAAGGCGTGGCTGATCCGCGCGGTGAAGGGCGCGGAGATCGCCATCATGGCGCTGGCGCTGGCCGGGTTCTGGTTCGAATCGGTGCCGGTGCTGCTGACCTGCCTGTTCCTGATGGGCGTGCATTCGACCGTGTTCGGCCCGGTCAAATACTCGATCCTGCCGCAGCATCTCCGCCCCCACGAGCTGATGGGCGGGACCGGGCTGGTCGAGGCGGGGACGTTCGTCGCGATCCTGACGGGGCAGTTGCTGGGCGGGATCATCTCGCCCTGGGAAGCGGGCGTTGCCGCGTTCGGCTTTGCGGTGCTGGGGTTCCTCGCGGCGCTGGCGGTGCCGAGCGCGCCATCGGCGGCACCGGACATGCGGATCGACCTGAACCCGTTCCGCAGCACCGCCGCGATTCTGCGCGCCGCGCATGGCGGGCGCGGGGTGTGGCTGGCAATCCTCGGGATCAGCTGGTTCTTTTCGGTCGGGGCGGTGGTGCTGTCGGAGTTCGCGCCGCTGGTGGCGGGCACGCTCAACGCTGCGCCGGAGGTGGTGACGCTGTTCCTTGCGGTGTTCAGCCTGTCGGTTGCGGCGGGGTCGCTGCTGGTCAACCGGCTGCTGAAGGGCGAGGTGTCGGCGCGTTACGTGCCGGTCGCCGCGATCGGGCTGTCGGTGTTCCTGATCGACCTGTGGCTGACCAGCGGGCGGTTCGTGGTGCAGACAGCGGGGGCGGACATCGCCGCGTTCCTCGCGACGCCGGGCAGCTGGCACATGCTGATCGACCTGGCGGGCATCGCGCTGTCGGGCGGGGTGTTCGTCGTGCCGCTCTACGCCATCCTCCAGACGTGGAGCGCGCCCGAAAAGCGGTCGCAGATCATCGCGGCGAACAATGTCATCAACGCGATCGTCACGGTGCTGATGGTCGCGGTGGTGACGGCGATGCTGGCGGGCGGGAGCAGTGTCGCGGGCATCTTCGGCGCGTTGGGGTTCGCCACGCTGTCGATCGCGCTGATCTCGTGCTGGCTGCTGCCCGAGACGGTGTTCAAGGCCGTTGTGCGGATGGCGCTGCGCCTCGCCTACCGCGTCGAGGTGGCGGGGGCGGAAAACATGCCGGCACCGGGCGCGCGGGCGGTGGTCGTCGTCAACCATGTCTCGTTCCTCGATGGGCTGCTGCTGGCCGCGTTCCTGCCGGGCAAGCCGACCTTTGCGATCCATAGCCGGTTCGCGCGGGCATGGTGGATGCAGCCGCTGCTGAAGCTGTTCGACGCCTTCCCGGTCGATCCGACCAATCCGATGTCGGCCAAGGCGATGGTGAAGGCGGTGCGCGAGGGGCGGACGCTGGTGATCTTCCCCGAAGGGCGGATCACCGTCACCGGCGCGCTGATGAAGATTTTCGACGGCCCCGGCATGGTCGCCGACCGTGCCGATGCGCCGATCGTGCCGGTCAGGATCGACGGCGCGCAATATAGCCGTTTCTCGCGCCTGAAGGGAAAGGCACGGCTGCACTGGTTCCCGAAGATCGAACTGACCGTGCTGCCGCCGCGCCGGTTTGGGTTGCCCGAGGGGTTGAGCGCGCGCGAGCGGCGGGCGATTGCCGGGCGGCGGCTGTACGACGTGATGAGCGAGATGATCTTCGCCACGTCGGACACCGATCGGACGCTGTACGACGCGCTGATCGATGCGCGGCACCTGCACGGGGCGGGCATGGGCGTGGTCGAGGATGTGCAGCGTGTTGCCCTGACCTATGACCGGCTGGTCACGGGGACGCAGGCGCTTGCCGCTCCGCTGGCGGTCGGCACGACGCAGGGCGAGGCGGTCGGCGTGCTGCTGCCCAACGTCAACGGCGTGGTCGTGACGTTCTTTGCGTTGCAGGCGACGGGCCGCGTGCCCGCGATGCTGAACTATACCGCCGGCCTCGCCAATCTGCGCGCGGCGTGCACGGCGGCGCAGATCCGCACGATCGTGACGGCGCGGGCGTTCGTGGAACAGGCGAAGCTGGGCGAGGTCGTCGCGGGGCTGGCGGGGGAGGGGATCGCCGTCCGCTATCTGGAAGATATTCGGGAGACGATTGGGGCCGGGGCAAAGGTCATGGCCCTGGTCCGCTCGCGCATGGCCGGGCGCTTGCATCGGCGACAGCGGGTGGCGGCGGATGCGCCCGCCGTCATCCTGTTCACCAGCGGGTCTGAGGGGGTGCCGAAGGGCGTGGTGCTGACCCATCGCAACCTGCTGAGCAATTGCCTGCAACTGTCGTCGCGGATCGATTTCAACCGCGCCGACGTGGTGCTGAACGCGTTGCCGGTGTTCCACAGCTTCGGCCTGACCGGGGGTACGTTGCTGCCGATCCTGTCGGGGGTGAAGACGGTGCTGTATCCCAGCCCCTTGCATTACCGGATCGTGCCGGCGCTGGCCTATGACGCCAATGCGACGATCCTGTTCGGGACCGATACCTTCCTGTCGGGCTATGCGCGGATGGCGCATGGCTATGACTTCTACGCGCTGCGCTACATCTTTGCCGGGGCGGAGCGGGTGCGGCCGGAGACGCGGGCGGTCTATGCCGAGAAGTTTGGGCTACGCATCCTCGAGGGCTATGGCGCGACCGAGGCGGCACCGGTGATCGCGGTCAACACGCCGATGCACTTCCGTGCCGGCAGCGTCGGGCGGCTGCTGCCGGGGATCGAGGCGCGGCTGGAAAGCGTGCCGGGGATCGAGGAGGGCGCAAGGCTGGCGATCCGGGGGCCGAACGTCATGGCCGGCTATCTGAAGGTCGATGCGCCCGGCGTGGTGCAGCCGCCCGAAGAGGGCTGGCACGATACCGGCGATATCGTGACGATCGACGACAGCGGCTTCGTGACGATCCGCGGCCGGGCCAAGCGCTTTGCCAAGATCGGCGGCGAGATGGTGTCGCTGCCGGCGGTCGAGGGCTATGCGGCGAAGCTGTGGCCGGGGGCCGACCATGCCGTCGTCACGCGGCCGGATGCGCGCAAGGGCGAGCAGCTGGTGCTGTTCACCACGCAGGCCGGGGCGGCGGCAGGGGAGCTGTCGGCGTGGGGCCGGGCGAACGGCGTGTCCGAACTGGCGCTGCCGCGCGATGTGCGGGTGGTCGATGCGCTGCCGGTGCTGGGTACGGGCAAGCTGGATTATGTGACGATGGGGGCGATGGCGGCAGGGTAGGATTTGCCCCCTCCTTCTCGTCACCCCGGATCAAGTCCGGGGTGACGGCGGGGATAAGGGCGGTCGTCAGAACCGATAGTCGAGTGTCGCGGTGTCACCCGGTGCCACCGTCACCCGCCAGGTCGGGATGCCGTCGATCCGTTCCAGTCCCGGTCCCTCCACCTTGGCACCGGGATAGCCGATCGGCAGTTCGACCGCGACGGGCAGGGGGCGGGCGTTGGTGACGGTCAGCCGCGCGGCCTGACCGGGAAGCGGAGTCTGGGTCACCAGCACCTGTCGGCTGCTGCCCGCGCCGATCAGCAGCGTTTCGCCCTCCGCCCGGTCGGTCATCGTGCCGGTGCCGACCAGCAGCGTGGTGTCGCCGCGCGGTGCGTAGAGCGCGGTGGTGCCGGCGGGCAGGGGAATGCCGAGGCCATCGGCCTTCTCGTTCTTTACCCGTAGCGCGATGTCGAGCGCGCCGCCGTCGATCGGCTGGGCGATGGGAATGCGCCGGCGATAGATGCGGGTATAGGCGACGCCGTCCTGCCGCAGCAGCGCGACCTGCTTCTGGCCCTTGGCCGTGACGGTCGTGCGGCCGGGGAGGCGGTAGAGTTTCACGTCACCCAGATTTTCGGGGGCGGGGGGCGCCATCGGGGCGGGGGGTGCCGGGGGGCCTGCCATCGGCGGGGGSGGGGGTGGCGGGATGCCCATGCGCGAAGCGGTGACGACGATCTCTTCCGCCATTTCGAACTGCTCGCTGCGCAGGTCGGATGTGGTGGTGCCGAGCGGATAGCAGCGCAGTTGCAGCCCGGTCGCCGCCGCCCGGATCTGATCGACGCGTTCGCGGTTCAGGCGGCCGGCAACGACCTGTACCTCGGCATCGGCAAATCCCTCCGCATTGCTGTTGGCCAGCGTGGTCCAAGCGAACAGGTCCAGCCGGTCGCCGTTGAGCGTCCCGACATAGCTGGCCGACCAGTCGAAACCGGTGGCGAGATAGGACAGCCGCACGGTCACGGTGCGGCGCGCCGGGCTGTCGGTGGTGACGCTCAGCACCGGTTTCGCGGCAAGGTTCGCGGGGATGCGGGCGTATTTCAGGCTGTCGGCGAGGCCGGCACAGCCCAGCGCCTCCACGCCGTTCGGCGTCCGTACGACTACGCCGCCGGTCGGGCCGGACAGGATCGTCGCCTGCTCTTCGCGCACCACGCCGCTCGCGCGGTCGGTGCGGCGCAGCGTCACGCGGTTGCCAAGCGTGCCGTCGACCAGCGCGGCAGGCGACAGGACGCGGGCGTCGCGATTTTTCTCGACGGTGCCGCCGGGCAGGCCGTCGACCACCGCGCTGACCGGGATGATGCCGCCCGCGACCCCTTCGAAGCGCAGCACCGATCGGCCGCGCGGCAGCGTGACGCGGCGGGTTTCGGTGACCAGCGCATAGCCCTGGAGATTGCGCAGGTTCATCGCCTCGCGGGCGGAGCGATAGGGCGCGCGGTACAGGGTGACGGCGATGGTGGTGGGCGCGGGGGAGGTGACGGTGGCGACGGAGTCTTTGATCTCACCGGATCGTACATCGGGGGTCGGGGTACGGATGGCGATGCCGCCCTGTGCAGCAAGCGGCGTGGTGGCTGTCAGCAGGGAGAGGGCGATGAGCCACGGAGCCGGCTCGTATATTCCGTGTCCTCGCGCAGGCGGGGGGCCACAGTTGTTAAAAACTGACGTTGGCGCATCTGGCCCTGGACCCCCGCCTGCGCGGGGGCACGGATTGGGCGAACAGGCGCGCGACTCATCACCGCCGGGATAAAATCGTACATCGGGTGAGCCGCCCGCTCCCTGAAACCGGCGCTTGCCACGCATCAGTAGCGCGTGTCGAACGTCGCGGTGACGGTGGCCGATCCGTTGGCCGGGACCGGCACCTGCCACACCGCCTGCCCCGCATCGACGCGCTCGCTTGGGCGGCTCTGGTCGATGATGCGGGTGTCGCTCCAGTCGAGACCGCCCTGCGCCAGTTCGACCGTCACTGCGCCCGGCATCGCGTTGGTGAGGGTGTAGCGCATCTTCGTCTGCCAGCGATTGGCGTTGATCCGGGTCCGGCTTTCGACGATCGCGCGGACCTTTACGTCGAACGCGTCGCCGGTGGCCAGCGCGATTTTCGATCCTTGCGGGGTGTGGTCGATTGCCGCCTCGCCGGTGAATTGCGGCTGGCCGCGCGCGTCGCGCATATAGACGCGGATCGTGCCGGCGGGGAGCGCGTCGCCCAGGCCCCCCTTTGCCGCGTTGCTGAAGCGGACGATGCTCTGCGCGCTCACCGGCTGTTCGGTTGTGCCGAGCCAGTTGTTGACGAAGCGGTAGCCGCTGGTCGCGGGCGTGCCCTTCACGTCGAGGAAGCTGACCTGCTTGGTCTGCTTGTCCGCGATCGTGGTGCGTTCGGGCAGCGGATAAAGGTAAAAATCGCCCAGCTGTTCGCGGTTCGCGGTTTCGGTGCCGGATTGCTGGAGCGGCCGGCGGCGCGGGGGGCGGGGCGGGTACGCGTCCTCGTCGTCGCTCGACCCGACTTCCCCGGCGACCAGCAGCGTGCGGGCGTTGGTGAAGGTCGTGCCGGTGGTGTTGGTGAGCGTGACCCAGCCCTGTACGTCGATCGTGCCGCTCTTGCGGTCGAGCAGCGCGACATAATCGGCTTTCCAGCCCAGGCCCCGGCTGAGATAGGAGAGCGTCGCCGGGCGGGTGCCGCTGCGGGCGCTGTCGAGCGTGACCGACAGGGTGGGGCGGGCGCGCAGCGACGGCGGCACCTTGTCAAAGATCGCGCGGACCGGCAGGCCGTCGTCGCGCAGCACCTCGATCCGGTCGCCGATCTGGAGGACCACGCCGCCGTTCACCGCCAGCACCCTGGCCCGTTCGCGCGTTTCCGCGCCGGTCGCCGGGTTGGTGCGCAGCAGGGTGATGGTCTCCCCCACCGCCTTTTCCATCAGGCTGGAGGGGGATAGCAGGTCGAAGTCGAAATTCTGCTCGACGATCCGCGCATCGGGCACGGCGAGCGAGACGGTTTCGGGGCGGATCTGCGCGCTGACGTCGGGGAAATCCTGCCGAACGGGGCCAGAGCGCAGGTCGAGCGGGCGGATGTCCTGCACCAGCGCGACGTCGCCGTTGTAGATGGTAACGGACACGTCGCCTTGCGCGGAGGGGGCGATGGCAGGCGGGGTGGTGGCGTCCTGTGCCAGTGCCGGCAGGGGCACGAGGAGGCTCGCCAGCAGCAGCCAGTTCGGTTTCATCGCGCATCCCCCGGTTGTTTCGGGGGAGTGTGGCGGGGGGATGTTACGTTGGCAAGGCGGGGTTGGCTTGCCACCCTTCGCCCTTACCGTTTGGTTCGAAGCAAACAGGATGAGTGAGGAAAGGGGGTGCCCCCTCCGTTCGTCCTGAGGTGCCGCTGAGCCTGTCGAAGCGGCGTATCGAAGGACCGTGGCGGGTGCTTCGATACGAGCCTTCGACTTCGCTCAGTCTCTACTCAGCACGAACGGAGGTGTCGGGACGGACGGTTCAGATTAGTGATTGTCGCGCGGCAGCCCCTGCGTCTGCGCGATCTGCTGGAACGCTTCGGAGCCTTCGAGGATCGCACCGGTCGACATCTGACCGACGACCGAGCGCTGGATCGCCTGCCATGGGGTCTGCGATGCGGGGTACTGATAGCCCCCGGCCGCTTCCAGTTCCCGGCGACGTTCGGCCAGTTCCTCGTCGGACAGCAGCACGTCGGCGCGGCCCTTGCCCAGGTCGATGCGCACGCGGTCGCCGGTGCGCAGCAGCGCGAGGCCACCGCCCGCCGCCGCTTCGGGTGATGCGTTCAGGATCGACGGGCTGCCCGATGTGCCCGACTGGCGGCCATCGCCGATGCAGGGCAGCGCGCTGATGCCTTCGGTGATGAGGTACGCCGGCGGGCGCATGTTCACGACCTCGGCCGCGCCCGGATAGCCGATCGGCCCGGCACCGCGCATGAACATGAGCGTTTCGGGCGTGATGCCGAGCGCCGGATCGTCGATGCGGTGGTGGTAATCCTCCGGCCCGTCGAACACGACCGCCGGCCCCTCGAACGCTTCGGGATCGTTCGGGTTGGACAGATAGCGTTCGCGGAATTCGGGGCCGATGACGCTGGTCTTCATCACCGCCGCGTCGAACAGATTGCCCTTCAGCACGATGAAGCCGGCGTCGGTCTTCAGCGGCTGGTCGAACGGGCGGATGACCTTTTCATCCTCGATCACCGCGTCGCGGCAGTTTTCGCCGATCGACTTGCCGTTCACGGTCAGCGCGTCTTCGGCGATCAGGCCCTGGCCCATCAGTTCCTTGACGACGGCGGGCACGCCGCCCGCGCGATAATAATCCTCGCCCAGATATTCGCCGGCGGGTTGCAGGTTCACCAGCAACGGGACCTTGTGCCCCTGTTCCTGCCAATCCTCGATCGGCAGGTCGACGCCGATATGGCGGGCGATCGCGGCAAGGTGGATCGGCGCGTTGGTCGACCCGCCGATCGCCGAATTGACCTTGATCGCGTTGTGGAAAGCGTCCTTGGTCAGAATCTGCGACGGCTTCAGGTCCTCGCGCACCATGTCGACGATGCGCAGTCCCGTGCGGTACGCGATCTCCTGCCGATCGCGATAGGGCGCGGGGATCGCAGCCGAACCGGGCAACTGCATGCCCAGCGCCTCGGCCAGCGAGTTCATCGTCGTCGCCGTGCCCATGGTGTTGCAATAGCCGGTCGAGGGGGCCGACGACGACACGAGGCGGATGAATTCCTTGTTGTCGATCTCTCCGGCGGCCAGCATCTGGCGCGCCTTCCACACGATCGTGCCCGATCCGGTGCGCTCGCCCTTGTGCCAGCCGTTCAGCATCGGGCCGACCGACAGCGCGATGGCGGGGATGTTCACGGTCGCGGCGGCCATCAGGCAGGCCGGGGTCGTCTTGTCACAGCCGATCGTCAGCACCACGCCGTCGAGCGGATAGCCGTACAGCACCTCGACGAGACCCAGATAGGCCAGGTTGCGGTCGAGCCCGGCGGTCGGGCGCTTGCCGGTTTCCTGGATCGGGTGGACTGGAAATTCCAGCACGATGCCGCCCGCTTCGCGGATGCCCTCGCGCAGCCGTTCGGCGAGGACGAGGTGGTGGCGGTTGCAGGGCGACAGGTCGGAGCCGGTCTGGGCGATGCCGATGATCGGCTTGCCCGACTGCAGCTCTTCCTGGGAAAGCCCGAAGTTCAGATACCGTTCGATATACAATGCCGTCATGTCGATATTGTCGGGATTGTCGAACCATGCGCGGCTGCGCAGCGAAGGCATGTCGGTCATCGAAGTTCCGGTTCACCAAGAGGGTGTGGGCACGGCGGCTCAGGACAGGTGAGACGCGCGCCGTGGTGCGATTCGGTGTCCCGAACCTTCACCCCCGTCCGCATCCCCCAAGCGCCGTTGACGCCGTGCGTGGGCATATATAGTCAGACAAAATCGAATTGGGCAAGCGATGCGACGGAACAAACCGTCCCGCCATGCCACCAAATAGGGAGAAGACCAGGATGCCGGCCCCGATTTCCGCGCGCTCCGTTGGGGGCACGCCCGCCCCCGCCGGAGCCAGCTACGCGCCCGCGCTGACGTTGCTGGCCAGCCTGTTCTTCATGTGGGGGTTCATTACCGTCATCAACAACACGCTGCTGCCGCATCTGCGCAGCGTGTTCGACCTGAACTATACCCAGACGACGCTGATCGAGAGCGTGTGGTTCATCGCCTATTTCGTCGCGTCGATCCCCTCGGCCAAGCTGATCGAGCGGATCGGGTATCAGAAGTCGCTGGTCATCGGGTTGCTGGTGATGGCGGCGGGTGCGCTAGGCATGGTGCTGGCCGCCAGCCTGCCGTCCTATGGCGTGACGCTGCTCATGCTGTTCGTCATCGCCAGCGGCATCACGCTGCTGCAGGTCGCGGCCAATCCCTATGTCGCCGTCATCGGGCCGTCGGATACCGCGTCGTCGCGGCTCAATCTGGTGCAGGCGATGAACTCGGCGGGCACGATGCTGGCCCCGCTGTTCGGCGCCTATCTGATCCTCGGCCGGTCGAAGGGCGGCACGTCGCAGGCGGGCACGGTACTGACGCAGGCCGAACGGCTGGCCGATGCGCAGTCGGTGATCCTGCCTTATGTGCTGGTCGCGATCGTGCTGGTCGTGCTGGCGGTCGTCATCGCGCGCTTTCCGCTGCCCGCCATGGGATCGGCGACCAGCCGTGTCGCCAAGGAAGAGCGCAAGAAGCATTCGCTGTGGAACCACCGCAACCTGGTGTTCGGGGTGCCCGCGATCTTCATCTACCTGATCGCCGAGATCGGTGTCGCCAACCTGTTCGTGAACTTCGTCAGCCAGCCCGACATCGCCAACGTGACCAACGAACTGGCCGGGCGCTACCTGACATTCCTGTGGGGCGGCATGATGATCGGCCGCTTCGTCGGCAGCGTCGTGATGCAGAAGGTCGACGCGGCCAAGGTACTGGCGTTCTTTTCGATCGGCGCATTCGTCGTGATGCTGGGCGCGACGTTCCTGCACGGGCCGGCGGCGATGTGGTCGCTGATCCTGGTCGGGCTGTTCCATTCGATCATGTTCCCGACGATCTTTACGCTGGGCATCAAGGGTCTGGGTCCGCTGACCGAGGAAGGGTCGGGGCTGCTCATCATGGCGATCGCCGGCGGCGCGCTGGTGGTGGTGCAGGGCTGGCTGGCCGATAAATACGGGCTGCAATGGTCGTTCCTGCTGACCGCCGCGTGCGAACTCTACATCCTCTTCTACGCGCTGTGGGGATCGAAGGTGACGAACCCGATCGCCGATACCCCCGCCGACCCCGACGTCTTTGCATAAGGAATCCTCGATGACCCTCCGTCTGTTGCAGCGCGTGGCCCCGTCGCGCGCCGTCATCGCCGCGACCGATACGGGCGCGCATATCGTCCCCGGTGTCGAGAGCGTGCGGGCGCTGGCCCAACGCGCTATCGAGGCCGGCCACAGCATCGCCGATGCGGTCGCGGCGGCGGGGCAGGGGGAGGCGGTCGATATCGCCGCGCTGCTCGATGCCGGGGCGATCGGATCGCCGATCGACCATGACGATGCGGCGCATGTCATCCTGACCGGCACCGGGCTCACCCATCTCGGTTCGGCCGAGGGGCGCGACAAGATGCACCGTGCCGCCGCCGAAGCCGCGACCCAGACTGATTCGATGCGGATGTTCCTGGAGGGCGTCGAGGGCGGCAAGCCGGCGGCGGGCCAGGTCGGGCAGCAGCCCGAATGGTTCTTCAAGGGCGACGGCACGCAGCTGGTGGCACCCGGTGGCGACTTCGCCATGCCGCATTTCGCTGAGGACGGCGGCGAGGAGCCGGAGCTGGCCGGCATCTACCTGATCGGTCCCGACGGTACGCCGCACCGCATCGGCCTGGCGCTCGCCAACGAATTCTCCGACCATGTGACTGAGCGGCACAATTATCTGTGGCTGGCGCACAGCAAGCTGCGCCAGGCGTCGCTCGGCCCCGAATTGCTGGTCGGCGCGGCGCCCGAGCATGTCGAGGGGACGAGCCGGATCGTGCGCGGTGGCGAGACGATCTGGGAAAAAGCGTTCCTGTCGGGCGAGGCGAACATGTCGCACAGCCTGTCCAACCTCGAACATCATCATTTCAAATATCCGCTGTTCCGACGGCCGGGGGACATTCATGTCCACTTCTTCGGCACGGCCACGCTGTCGTTTTCGGACGGGGTGCGGACGGAAGAAGGCGATGTGTTCGAGATCGCGGCGGCGCCGTTTACCCTGCCGCTCCGGAACCGGTTGACGCGCGCGGCGGATGCGCCGGTGGCGGTGAAGGTTTTATAGGCCGCTTTCGTCATCCCGGTGGAGGGCATTGTGTCGGGCGTTCTCGATGGAATGGCGACCGCCCTGTGTCCATGGATCCCGGCCTTCGCCGGGATGACGGAGGGAGTAGGTGACCCTGCTGCCAACTTCCTCCATCGCCTCAACCCCCGTTTGCTTCGAGCGCAGGTTCGAGCTTGTCGAGAACCGTAGTCGAGAAGGGGGTGCCCCGAACTGCGGCATTCTCGACGGGCGCTTCTCGACAGGCTCGAAGCTGCTCGAACCGAACGGCATGGATCAGCGGTGGCCTATCCCAGCAGCGGTTCGATCCGGTCCAATAGCGGCAGCTGACTTTTCAGCATCATGGTCCGCGCCTCGGCAACCGGCATCCAGCGCGCGGCGTCGACTTCGGGAAAGCTGCGACGGCGGCCGCTGCGGGGTGGCCATTCCAGTTCGAACGTCATGCTGGTGATCGCCTGCGTGTCGACATCCTGTTCGGCGGCGAAGGCCGATACCGATTTTCCGCCCGCCTGCCGCACCATGCCCAAGGGCGCGAGCGGGGCGACGACCGCGACGCCCAGTTCCTCCGCCACCTCGCGACGGGCGGCGTCCTCCACCGCTTCGTCGGGTTCGATATGGCCCTTGGGGATTTGCCACGCCCCCACCTGTCGCCGCGCCCAATAGGGGCCGCCGGGATGGATGAGCAGCACCGCCGGGCTCGGCGTGCGACGATATAGCAGGATGCCCGCGCTATGCTGTGGCATGAAGCTGTCCCCGTTTCTTGACCGGCGATCGTGATCGTCGCCGCTGGTTGATGGACAGACGCCGCCGACCCATGTTGCGTTCCATCGATGCCGCAACTCGACCTCTTTGCCGCCGAACCGGTCCTGCCCGGACTGACCCATCGGCCGGGCGCGCTGCCGACCGGGCAATTGCCCGCGTTGGCGGCGGCGATCGATGCCGCGCCGCTTACCCCCTTCCGGTTCCAGCAGTGGACCGGCCTCAGGCTGACCACCTCCTATGGCTGGCACTATGATTTCGAGGCGGGGCAGGTCGGGCGGGCCGAACCGATGCCCGACTGGCTGCTGTCGGTGCGCGACGTGGCGGCGGATGTCGCGGGCGTACCGGCCGACGCGTTGGTGCAAGGGTTGCTGATCCGCTACGATCCGGGGGCCGGGATCGGCTGGCACCGCGACCGGCCGGTGTTCGAGCATGTCGTCGGCCTGTCGATCGGTGCGCCGGCGACGCTGCGGTTCCGGCGGCGGAGCGCGGGCGGGTTCGACCGGTTTGCGCAGGACCTGATGGCGGGCGATGCCTATCACCTGACCGGCGATGCGCGGTGGGATTGGGAACATGGCATTGCGCCGATGGCGACGACGCGCTGGTCGATCACCTTTCGCAGCCTGACCGAGCGGTTCCGGCGGGAGATCGGCGTTGCGTGAATTGAGCCTGCACGTGGTCGGGGCCGACTTTCCGAATCGCGGCGGGGGCAATCGCCGGTTCGAAATCCTGCTGTGCACGCCGGGCGAGCCGGTCGCGCTGGTGCCCGAACCGCGCAATCCGGTCGACCCCAACGCGGTGATGGTGGTGAGCGCGCGCGGGGTGCAGATTGGTTATCTAACTGCCGATCGCGCGGCGTGGATCGGCGCGATGCTGCGACAGGGGCGTGCCGTCACGGCGCTGTTCCAGCAGGCGACGCCGACGGGCGCGGCGATCCGGGTGGCGTTCGACGGGGCGGTGCCCAGGTTACCGGCGGTCGTTGCGACAGCAGCGGACCCGGAGCCGGAATTCTGGCCGGACGACGTTCCGCCCGACGACTGGGATTAGCGTCCGCTGCGAACCGAGGAGGACGTGCCCCCTCAATCCTCCATGATCTGGCTGTGCGTCCGCGTATCGCGCATCCGCAGGTAGACGACCAGCGACACGGCGATCATCGCGGTCACATACCAATAGAAACCGCGTTCGAAGCCGGCGTCCTTGAACTTCAGCGCGACGACCTCCGCCGTGCCGCCGAACAGGGTGTTGGCCAGCGCATAGGGCAGCGCCACGCCCAACGCGCGGATATGCGCCGGG
This sequence comes from Sphingomonas sp. Leaf9, assembly GCF_001421355.1. Taxonomy (GTDB): domain Bacteria; phylum Pseudomonadota; class Alphaproteobacteria; order Sphingomonadales; family Sphingomonadaceae; genus Sphingomonas. The sequence goes on from NZ_LMKC01000002.1 coordinate 254,937, forward strand.
AACAGCTCGGCCTTCACCACCGCGTTGATCGAGGTATAGCCGGTGACGATCACCAGCGCCCCCATCACCAGCAGCCCGGCGGTAACCGGATCGCGCGTCGTCTCCAGCGTGGAAAAGATCGGATAGGTGAACAGGACACCCGCCAGGCCGAAGGCGATCATCAACGGCTTGCGCCCGATCCGGTCGCTGAGCGCGCCGGCGACGGGTTGCAGCAGCATGAAGACGAACAGCGTGACGCCGTTGATCTGGCTGGCGACTTCCCGGCTGAACCCGGAGGTGTTGACCAGGAATTTCTGCATGTAGATCGAGTAAGCGTAGAAGGCGAGCGTACCCCCCGCCGTCAGCAGCATGACGACGGCGGTCTCCTTGGGATGCTGGGTCACCAGCTGGAGGAAGCCCGATTTGGGCGCGCCCGCCGCCTTGGCATTGGTGAAGCTGTGGCTTTCGGCGAGGCCGCGCCGGATCCAGAACACGACCACCGCCAGCACCGCGCCGATGGCGAACGGAATGCGCCAGCCCCATGCGTCGAGCTGCCCCTCGCTCATTGTCGATTGCAGCACGAGCAGGACGAGGATCGCGAGCAGCTGTCCCGAAATCAGCGTGACATATTGGAAGGACGAGAAGAAGCCGCGCCGGTCCTTGCCCGCCATTTCCGACAGATAGGTCGCGCTGGCGCCATATTCGCCGCCGACCGACAGCCCCTGCATCAGCCGGGCGACCGTCAGCAGGATCGGGGCGGCAATGCCGATCGTCTCGAATCCCGGCGTCAGCGCGATCATCAGCGATCCGGCGCACATGAGCGTGACTGAGATCGACAACCCCGCCTTGCGCCCGTGGCGGTCGGCATAGATGCCCATGATCCACGCGCCGATCGGCCGCATGATGAACCCGACCGCGAACACGGCCGCGGTACCGAGCAGCTGCGCCGTCCGGTCGGTGCTGGGAAAGAAATGCGGCGCGAAATAGAGCGAGAAGGCCGCATAGACATACCAGTCGAACCATTCGACCAGATTGCCGGTGGACCCACCGATGATCGCCTTCAGGCGGGCGGCGCGGTCGGGGACCGCAGCGGAGGCTGGATGGCTGTTCATGGCAAGGGGCTATCGCGTAGCGCCGGTCGCGCCAACCCCCGTGTCGACTGGTAGCGGTACCTTGTTAGAAGCTGCCCTGCACGCTCGCGCCGGCGGGCAGGCCGGTGAAGGGCAGCGTCGCGGCGCCGTCGCCGGTTAGCGCGAAACGCAGCGACCCATCCTCGTTGATCGTCGCATCCATCAGCGTCTTGCGCCGCTGATCGGCAGGGACGAGGCGCACACGGGTCTGGGTGCCGATATGCTCGGCGGTCAGCAGCATGGCAGGGGTCGGCGTGGCGACGTTGCCGGGCTTCGTCACGCAGCTGCCCGGATCGATCGCGATGCGGCCATCGGCCATGGCCGATCCGGCGATGGTCGACAGGACGGGCAGGTCGACCTGCCACGTCGAATCGCAGGCGAAGGGCAGATTGGGTTGCAGCGCGGCCAGCAGCGAGGCGTCGGCCGATCCGCTCACCCGGTCGAGCCGTACGCCGCCGGGACGCAGCAGCGCCTGCCCCCCCAGATCGGTATCGGCCCCGGTTGCGGTCCAGTCGACCGCCAGCCCCAGGCTGGTCAGGCTGCGCAAGGGCGCGAAATGCCATTCGAGACGGCTGCCGCCGGCAATGCCAACCTCGCCATTCCACACCGTGCCGCCGACGCCGCTGCGCCAGTCGGTATTGCCCGCGATCAGGCTGGCGGGGAGGGTGGCCACGATCGCGACCGCGAACGAGGCTATGCCGAGGGCGGCGAAGCGGATACTACGCCGACGTGCCAGCAACCTCGAAGGACTCGATAATGCGATCGCGGCGCTCGACGCTTCACTTGCTGCGCGATGCGGTGCTGCTGTCGTCGGTGGCATCGGTCGCGTCCCCCCTGATGGCTGCGAAACGGGCCAAGCGCTCCGCCGCGTTGCTGGTTCCGCTGACCGGAGACCGCGCGGCGCTGGGGCTTAGCATACGCAATGCGGCGATGCTTGCGCAAACCGATGCGGGCGCGATCACGGTGATCGATACCGGCGGCACGGCAGCAGGCGCGGCGAATGCGGCGCGGGCGGCGGTGAAGCGCGGGGTGGCGATGCTGCTGGGGCCGTTGTCGGCGGCGGAGACGCGCGCGGTGGCGGCGGCGGTCAGCGTGCCGGTCGTGGCGCTGACCAACGATGCAGCGGCGCGGGGCGGATCGGCGTTCGTGTTCGGGATTACGCCCGCACAGGCGACGGCGGCGATCCTGAGCTACGCCCGGTCGCGCGGCGTGCGTCGGATCGTGGCGGTCGATGACGGGACGCCGTGGTCGCAGGCATCGGTCGCGGCGGCGCGGGCGAGCGAGGCCGATCTGGGGCTGACCATCGTGCCGGTGACCGGGGCGACGATCCCGCCGGGCGTCGAGGGCGATGCGGCGTTCGTGCCCGGAACGGCAGTGGCGATCGCGCCGGTGCTCAGGAACCGGGGGATGCAGTTGCTGGCGACGATGCAGACGCTCGACTATCGCCCAGACGCGCTGACCGCGCTGGAGGGGGCGTGGATCGCCAGCCCCGATCCGGCGAAGTTCGCGAGCTTCGCCACCGCCTATGCCGCGCGCAATGGCGGGCGGCCCGGTGCCATCGCGGCGCTGGGCAACGATGCCGCGCTGATCGCCAAGGCGCTGCGCGACAGCGACCAGATGACGCGCGAAGGCGTGTTGCGCGAGGCCGGGTTCGACGGCGTGACCGGGCCGGTGCGGTTCCGGTCGGACGGCAGCTGCGCGCGCGACTTTGCGATCCTGGTGCCGACCAACGGCGTGTACGAGAAGGTGGCGGAGAGCCGCGGGGCATGACGCGCGCGCGTGCCGGGGAGGGTGGCTTCACCCTGCTCGAACTGATGATCTCGCTCGGCCTGTTCGCGCTGATCGCGGTGGCGGGGCTGGCGCTGGTCGACAGCGTGATCGGGGTGGATGGGCGCACCGAGGCGCGGCTGGACCGGGTGGCCGATCTGCAGCGCGCGATGGTGGTGATCTCGTCCGACCTCGACCAGATCGCGCCGGGGCCAATGGGTGGCGACGCGGCGGGCGTCCGGTTCCGGCGCAGTGCACCGGGGCTGGGCGGGCCGTCGATCGGGGTCGGATACCGCGTCGCCGAGGGGCAGTTGCAGCGGGTGGTCGATGGTCGCGCGCAGCTGGTGCTGGATCAGGTCGCGGCGGCGCGCTGGCGCTATTTCGACGGCGGCTGGCGCGACAGCTGGCCGCCGGCACCCGACCGCGCGCTCGACTGGCCGCGCGCGGTGGTGGTGGAGTTGCAGGTTGGGGGTCCGGGCGGGGGGAACCTGCGCCGGGTCGTGACGCTGCCGATCGCGGCGAAGACGACATGAGCGGGCGGGTGCCGGAGCGCGAGCAGGGCATGATCCTCGTCAACGTGCTGATGTTCGTGGCGATCGCCAGCGGGCTGGTCCTGCTGATGATCAGCCGCGAGGAAGTGGCGCTCGACCGGTCGATCCGCTCGCGGGAGGCGTCGCGGGCACTGGCGATCGTGCGCGGTGGCGAGCTGTCGGCGCTGTCGGCGCTGCAACGCGACGCGCGGGTGGCGCCGGAGGCGGACTATCCGGGCGAACCGTGGGGCGCGATCAGCGAGAACGGCATTGCGATCGAGGGCGGCAGCTTCGACCTGGCGATTGCCGATGCCGAGGGGCGCTTCAACGTCAATTCGGTGCGGCGCGATCTGGACCCGATCCCGCAGCTGCTGTTCCTGCGTATCGCCAAGGCGGCGGGGATCGAGGAGGAGAAGGCGGTCGCCGCCATCGCGCTGATCCGCGACCGCGGTCCGGTGCAGGATCTGCGGCCGCTGGCGGTGTTCCTGCCACCCGAGCAGGCGCAGCTGCTGGCGCGAATGGTGACCGCGCTGCCGGGCGATACCGCGATCAACCTGAACGCGGCGACGCCCGAATTGATGGCGGTGCTGTTCGAACCGGACAAGGCCCAGCGGCTGATCGCGATCCGCAACCGGCAGGGCTATCTGTCGAAGGACGACCTGTCGCGCGAGGATGTGACGATGCCCGGCGGCACGCGGTTCAAGTCCGACCATTTCTGGGTCCGCACCCGCGCAACCATCGGCGGCACGGCGCAGCAGGGCGCGACGCTGATCCAGCGGGTCGAGCGGAAGGAGGGTGCGCAGAGCGTGCCGGTGGCGGTGCCGGTGGAGCGCTGGCGCAATGCGGCCATTCCGCCCGAAGCACCTGATTTCACAGGCTGAATCGGCCAAAGTTCACTAAGTTCACACTTGCCGCGTTTTGCGCGCGTTGTGTTGGGGTGGTGCGGCGGTGTCAAGGAGCGGGGCGACGGGCGACCAGCGAGGATGGTCGCAGGCTCGGCGGCTGTAGGAAAGCGGGATTGGCTCAATACAATGGTTAGCTGTCGGCTTTCACCGGAGCGGAAAGCTAGAAAGCGAGCGGTAGCGGTGATAGCTCCCAGCTTGATGACGAGAGACGATCTCATTGAGCAGATGAAGTTGGAAGGCATCCCCCTCCACATGCTTAGCGCGCAAACGTCTGTGCCCTCCGGATGCTTTGGGATTCGGGAAGGGAACGGTGCGTGGGAGACTTTCTACGCGGAGCGTGGGCTCGAAACCGGGCTGTCGATTTTCTCGACGGAGGATGCCGCCTGTAACGCGTTGCTCGACGAAATGCGGGAATATGCGATCGTCTCGGGCTACATCTGAAGTTGAGGGCCGGAGTGGCCGCTGTGGAAATGCGTGTGCATGGCGGGTGGCGTTCATAACCAGGCGATAACCGCCACGAAATCGCTCAATACCCGATCCACGCATTCTCGATATGACGCGGAGCCGTGCGCGGCGCGAGGAGGATGACGTCGATCCGCATGTCGCAGCCCTCCGCATAGGTTGGGGCGAGCAACTCCGCCGCTGCTGCCACCCGCGCCAACCGGCGTTCGTCGATGGCGTGGTCGAGGTCGGCGGCGGTGGCGCGCGTTTTAACCTCGACGAAGGCAACGATGTTCCCGCGCCTTGCAATCAGGTCGACCTCGCCCGCTTTCGTCCGCACGCGGCGCGCGAGGATGCGCCAGCCTTTCAGCCGTAGCCACCAGCCGGCGATGCGTTCGCCCCGGCGGCCGGCATCGTCGGCGGCGATGCGCGAGGCACGCGAACGGGGGCGGGGTGGGCGGGCGAGCATGACCCTGTGTGCCGCCCGGCCGCCCGCCCGGCAAGTCAGCGCATCAGGCCGGCGGTGCGCAGGGCATGTTCGATCGTCGCCTGCACCCCGGTCGGTGCCGCTGCCGGAGCAGGGGAAACGGGTGCGGGACGGGCGGGCGGCGATACTTCGGCGTCGAGCGCGGGCGCGACCAGGCTCCAGCCGCGCGCGATCTCCAGCGTGCTCGACAGGCCGACATCGAGCATGAACGGCCCCGCCGCGCCGATGCCGCTCGCCGGATCGACCGGCACGCCGTGGCCCATGCCGGCGATGCGCCATTCCTCGACCAGCGCATGACCCCGTGCATCGCACCATGCGCGGTGCGACCAGTTCGGGCCCTTGCCGGCCTGCTGCGGTTCGGTGGGCAGGGCGTGGACGGCACGCCACTGGCGGACCAGCGCGTCGCTGTTGGCAAGGACGACGGTCGCATCGGCGGTGCCGTGCCAGATGGCGACGCGCGGGATGGCCGAGGCGGGGGCGATGGCGAGCGTGTCGGTGGCGGCGGCGCCGTGCATCCGCTCCAGCGCGGCGCGGACGCCGATCGCGGTGCCATAGGGCAGGCCGCCGATGATCGCCCCGGCGGCAAAGCGTTCGGGCCAGGTCGCCAGCATCACCGCGGTCATCGCGCCGCCCGCCGACAGGCCGGTGATGAACACCCGTGCCGGATCGATCGCGTGGGCCGCCACCACCTGATCGATCATCGCCGCGATCGATTCGGCTTCCCCGCCGTGGCGGCCGATATCGGCGGCCTCGAACCAGTTGAAGCACAGATTGGCGTTGTTCGCGCGGCGCTGTTCGGGGAACAGCACGGCGAACCCCTCACGGTCGGCCAGCGTCGACCAGCCGGTGCCGTGATCATAGACCGCCGCGTCCTGCGTACAGCCGTGCAGCGCCACGACCAGCGCGGCACCGGGCCGCAGGTCGGCGGGAATATGGACCCGCGCGCGCAGATTGCCGGGATCGGGCGTAAAGCCGGTCAGGTCGTGCAGCCGGTCGGGCACATGCGCCGGGCCGACGCCCTGCATCCGCGACAGGTTCGCAATGGTAGTGGAGAGCGACACCATGATTCCGGTTCCTTCCGCGCGGTATCGGTGGATACCATGGGAAGGATATGGCGGCTATGCTGCAATGCACAATGGCCCGGACACGGAAAGTGGCGACGCCGGGTAGCACCCGCCGCCGTCAAACCGCTGAAATCAATGGGGATGCCGTTTGCGGCAAACATCCAATGGTCGGGGAGAGAGGATTCGAACCTCCGGCCCCTGCCTCCCGAAGGCAGTGCTCTACCAGGCTGAGCTACTCCCCGACGGAGTATCGACCGGGCCGTTTGGGGCCATGCCGTTGCTTGGAGGCGCGCCTATAGCGGGCGGTTTCGGGGTCCGCAAGCGGGATTCGTATGCCCGCCTGTTTGGCTTTGGCGGGGAAGCTGCTAGGGGCGCTTGCATCCTACTCTTTCCGAATGTGTGACCGTGGCCACTCCGCTCGACAAACTGCGTAATTTCTCGATCATCGCCCATATCGACCATGGCAAGTCGACGCTGGCCGACCGGCTGATCCAGCGTACCGGCGGCCTCGCCGAGCGCGAGATGTCGGCGCAGGTGCTCGACAACATGGACATCGAAAAGGAACGCGGCATCACCATCAAGGCGCAGACCGTGCGCCTGGAATGGAAGGGCCATGTCCTGAACCTGATGGACACGCCGGGGCATGTCGACTTCGCCTATGAAGTGTCGCGCAGCCTTGCGGCGTGCGAGGGCGCGCTGCTGGTGGTCGATGCGGCGCAGGGGGTCGAGGCGCAGACGCTGGCCAACGTCTATCAATCGATCGAGCATGACCATGAGATCATCCCGGTCATCAACAAGATCGACCTGCCCGCTGCCGAGCCGGAACGGGTGAAGACCGAGATCGAGGACCTGATCGGCCTCGATACCGCGCATGCCGTGCTGGCCTCGGCGAAGGCGGGGATCGGGATCGACGAGATCCTCGACGCGATCGTCGAGCATATCCCGGCGCCCAAGGGCGATGCGGGCGCGCCGCTGAAGGCGATGCTGGTCGACAGCTGGTACGACCCGTATCTGGGCGTCGTCATCCTGATCCGGGTGATCGACGGATCGATCCGCAAGGGCCAGCAGATCAAGTTCATGAACGCCGACACGACGCACCTGGTCGACCGGGTGGGGGCGTTCCGGCCGAAGATCGAGCAACTGCCCGACCTGGGTCCAGGCGAGATCGGCTTCATCACCGCGCAGATCAAGGAAGTGGCGCAGACGATGGTCGGCGACACGATCACCGACGCCAAGCGCCCGACCGCCGAACCGCTGCCCGGATTCAAGGAAGTGCAGTCGGTGGTGTTCTGCGGCCTGTTCCCGGTCGATGCCGCCGATTTCGACAAGCTGCGCGAATCGATCAGCAAGCTGCGGCTGAACGACGCGAGCTTCACGTTCGAGATGGAAAGCTCGGCGGCGCTAGGCTTCGGCTTCCGCTGCGGGTTCCTCGGGCTGCTGCATCTGGAGATCATCCAGGAGCGGCTGACGCGCGAATATGACCTCGACCTTATCACCACCGCGCCGTCGGTGGTGTACCAGATCGAGTTGACCCATCCCGATCCGGCCGGCATCACGCAGATCGACCTGCACAATCCGGCCGACATGCCCGACGTCAACAAGATCAAGACGATCAGCGAGCCGTGGATTCAGGCGACGATCTATGTCCCCGACGAATATCTGGGCGGCATCCTGAAGCTGTGTCAGGACCGGCGCGGTATCCAGATGAACCTGACCTATGTCGGCGGGCGTGCGCAGGCGGTGTACGAATTGCCGCTGAACGAAGTCGTGTTCGATTTCTATGACCGGCTGAAGTCGCTGTCGAAGGGCTATGCCAGCTTCGACTACGAGCAGATCGGCTATCGCGAGGGTGATCTGGTCAAGATGAGCATCCTCGTCAACGAGGAGCCGGTCGATGCGCTGTCGATGATCGTCCACCGCGGTACTGCCGAGACGCGTGGGCGCGGCATGGTCGAGCGGTTGAAGGAACTGATCCCGCGCCACCTGTTCAAGATTCCGATCCAGGCGGCGATCGGCGGCAAGGTGATTGCGCGCGAGACGATCAGCGCGATGCGCAAGGACGTGACCGCCAAATGCTATGGCGGCGACGCCAGCCGCAAGCGCAAGCTGCTGGACAAGCAGAAGAAGGGCAAGGCGAAGATGCGCGAATACGGATCGGTCAGCATCCCGCAGGAGGCGTTCATCGCTGCGCTGCGCATGGGCGACGACAACTAAGGCGCGCGGCCCGCGGGCCGCGCCGTTTCCGCATGCAAAAAGGGCCGGCGCTGTGGCAGCGCCGGCCCTTTTTTAGCTTGGCGGGATCAGATCGTCAGAGGACGTTCATCACCATCTGAACGGTGAGCGCGACACCGGCCCATCCCAGCGCGGCCAGACCAGCGAGGGTCGCGATCGTCGTACGTCCCGAATACTTGCTATGCATCCTCTCAACCCTCCTGCTTTTCTCTTGCGACAAACTGTCCCAAAAAAACGACGATTGCAAATTTCCGAAATGCAAAAATTCGGCGAATTTCAGTGTGATCGGGTTGTGCCTGATCGTGGCGGCGCGAAAATTGCTGCGGTGCAAAACGGGCCATGTGGAGGGGGATGTTCCAAAATGAGACATTCATCCCGTAGGCTGTTCGCAACTGCGATGTAGCGTTTGCCATCCACGGCGAGCCGAAAATATTTTTTCGGTTCGGTCAGGAAACTGTCAGAATCAGGGGTGATCGGCGATGTGCAGGGTCGCATCAGCGAGTCGGGCGCCGGATTTCCGATCTGCCGGCCGGAACCTTCTTAGGCCACGAGCGTCCTGCGCTCCGTATTATTTTATCCGCGACAGGAGCAACCGATGGCCGACACCGATTCGAATCCCGCCGCCGCCGCCAGCGAGCGGATGCGTGCCGCCGGCAGCGCGATGACCGAGCAGGGATCGCAGCTCGGCTTGGCCATCCTGTCGCAGGCGGAGGCGAATACGCAGGAGGCGTTTCGCGCCATGCGGGCGGCGGCACAGGCGAACGATGTCGCTGAAGTCATGCGCATCCAGTCGGACTATCTGCGCGACCAGGGTGCCCGGTCGATGGCGCAGGCACGCGAGGTCAGCGAGATGATCGCCCAGTTCGGTCGCAGCGCCGTCGGGCAGATGACCGGACGCGGCTGATCGCCGGCAACACACGGGGGGCGAGATGATACGGCGGATATTGCTGCTGCTGGCGGGGCTGATGCTCGCCGGACCGGTGGTTGCGCAGCCGCGGCCGCCGATCGTGCTGGCGGCGGCGAGCCTGCAGGAATCGATGAACGCGGCGGCCGATGCCTGGGCGAAGCGCGGCCATATCCGCCCGACGCTGTCCTTTGCCGCCAGTTCGGCGCTGGCGCGACAGGCGGCGGCGGGAGCGCCCGCCGACCTGTTCGTGTCGGCCGACGTCGAATGGATGGACGACCTCGACAAGCGCGGGCTGCTGGCCAACGGAAGCCGGGTCAACCTGCTCGGCAACCGGCTGGTGCTGGTCGCGCCGGTCGACAGCCGGGTGCGCGTGACGCTCAGGCCCGGTGTCGACCTGCGGCCGGCGCTGAACGGCGGGCGGCTGGCGATGGCCGATCCCGATGCGGTGCCGGCGGGACGCTATGGCAAGGCGGCGCTGACCGCGCTGCGCGGCTGGGACGCGGTGGCGCCGTCGGTGGTGCGCGCGGAGAATGTCCGCGCCGCGCTGGCGCTGGTCGAGCGCGGTGCCGTGCCGCTCGGCATCGTCTATGCGACCGATGCGAAGGCGTCGGCAAAGGTCCGGGTCGTCGGCGTCTTTCCCGCCGCGAGCCATCCGCCGATCACCTATCCCATCGCCCGGCTGAAGGCGTCGCGGAATGTCGAGGGTGAGCGGTTCCGCCGGTTCCTGGTCAGCCCGGCGGGCCGCGCGATCTTTGTGCGATACGGATTCAGCCCACGCTGATGCCCGATGACGCCGAATGGGCGATCGTCCTGCTGTCGTTGAAGATCGGGGGCGTGGCGATGCTGGTCGCGCTGCCGGTCGCCTATGCGCTGGCATGGATATTGGCGCGGGGGCGGTTTCCGGGGCGGGTGGTGCTGGACGGGATCGTCCACCTGCCGCTGGTGCTGCCGCCGGTCGTCACCGGGTGGCTGTTGCTGCTGGCGTTTGCGCCGACCGGGCCGATCGGCCGCTGGCTGGAGACGTGGTTCGGCGTCAGCGTGCTGTTCCGCTGGAGCGGGGCGGCGATCGCGGCGGCGGTGATGGCATTGCCGCTGATGGTCCGCGCGATCCGCCTGTCGATCGAGGGCGTCGACCGGCGGCTGGAAAGCGTCGCGCGGACGCTGGGCGCCAGCCGGGCGCGGGTGTTCTGGAGCGTGACCGCGCCGCTCAGCCTGCCGGGCGTGCTGGCGGGCATGGTGCTGGGGTTCGCGCGGGCGCTGGGCGAATTCGGCGCGACGATCACCTTCGTCTCCAACGTGCCGGGCGAGACCGCGACGCTGCCGCTCGCCATTTATAGCGCGTTGCAGGTGCCGGGCGGCGAGACGAGCGTGGTGCGGCTGGCGGGCATGTCGGTCGCGCTGTCGCTCATCGCGCTGGTCGCGTCCGAATGGCTGGTGCGGCGTGGCGGGCGGAGGGTCCATGTCCTTTGACATCGACGTAACCGTCCGGCTGGGCGAGGCGGTGGTCGGCGCGGTGGTGCCCGATGACGGACGCGACAATGGGCTGACGGTGCTGTTCGGCCCGTCGGGCGTGGGCAAGTCGAGCGTGCTGAACATGGTCGCCGGATTGCTGCGGCCGGCGGCGGGCCATGTCCGGGTCGGTGGCGTCACGCTGTTCGATGCGGCGGCGGGGATCGACGTGTCGGTGCCCGATCGCCGGGCCGGTTACGTGTTCCAGGCGCCGCGCCTGTTCCCGCATCGCCGGGTCGCGGCCAATCTGCGCTATGGCATGGGGCGGGGCGAGCCGCCGATCGGCTTTGACGACATGGTGGCGTTGCTGGGGCTGGGCGGGTTGCTCGACCGCTGGCCGGCCACCTTGTCGGGGGGCGAGGCGAAGCGGGTGGCGATCGGGCGGGCGCTGCTGTCGGGCGCGCGGTTTCTGTTGATGGACGAGCCGCTGTCCTCGCTCGACCGGGCGCGGCGCGAAGAGGTAATGGCGACGATCGAGCGGCTGCGCGACGCGCTGCGCCTGCCGATCTTGTATGTGACGCACGATGCGGCGGAGGCGGAGCGGCTGGCGACGCGGATCGTCGCGATGTGACCATCCTTCCGCCGCAATCCGCAGGTGATGTTGCACCCGTAACGATCGGGAGTGTGCGATGCGGATGGCGATGGTGGGCGTGGCGATGGTGATGGCGGCTCCGGCAATGGCGCAGGAGGTCGAACCGGATGGTCCCGACATCGTGGTCACCGCCGGCAAGCCGCTGAAGCTGGATGCGAAGGTGCTGCGCGCCGGGCAGCGCCGCTTTGCCGGGGATCGCAGCGAACTGGCCCCGAACGGTGCGCTGCGGTTCGAACTGTGGCGCGGCAGCAGCCGAATTCCCGCGGCGACGATCCCGATCACGCTGCGCAACGATGCCGGACAGGCTATGCCGGTGGCGGTCGACGGCGATGGGCGGATCGCGTTCGGCGAACTGCCGAAAGGGCGGTGGTTCCTGACCGCGCCCGCGCAGTCGCAAGGCATGTCGTTGCGGCCGATCGTGCTGTCGACGGGCACGACGCCGACCGACCGACGGCTGGGCGACCTGCGGCTGCAATGCCGGGTGATGCTGTCGATGGCGAAGGCGCAGGCGTCGTTGTTGGCGATGCCGCTGATGGGGTTGCTCGATGCGATCGGCGGGTGCGAGAGCAAGCGGGTGCATATGTACCACCGCGCCGAACAGCCGCTGGCCAGTGCCACCGCGCTGGCCCCGGCCGGCGCACAGGCGCTGGAGATTTCCAAGCGCGGCAATGCCTATCTGGCGCCGCTCAACGACCCGGCGATGGGCAACGACGTGCGGGTGAAGATCGCCTATCGCTGATCGTCGCTGCCGGGCATCGGCACCCGTGCGCTTTGCCCGCCACGGGTGAAATAGGCAGCGTCGATGGCGAGGCTGCGGAGCTGCCAGCCATCGATGCTGTCGCCGGGGGACAGGGTGCGGGTGCCGTCGCTGCCGCGCACCAGCGCCACCGCGTCGCGGCCGAGCCGGCCGACGACGCCGAGCAGCTGCGGCGCATCGGCGGGGAGCGCGTCGGCGGCGGGCGGGGCGAAGAGCGTGCGGGCAAAGGCGGCGCGCAGCGGCGGCGGCGCGGCCGGCGCGGCGAGCGGAGGCGTAGCGACCGGCGTGACCGTTGCCGATGCCGGTTCGCGCAGCAGCCACGGCGGCACCGCCAGCGCGACCAACACCGCGCCGGCCAGCAGCGCGTGTTGGCGCAGGCTCAGCCCCGCCATGGTGCCACCAGCGTCGCGTCGAGCCGCACGCCGCCGGGTGCGGCGGTCAGCCGCCATGCCCGCGCCCGGATGGCGGGGCGTGCGCGCTCCAGCGTGTCGGCAAAGGCGACGACAGCCTTTTCGGTGCCCGACGCGCGCAGCGTCAGGACGGTGAGCGGTGCCGGGGCGGCGGGATCGGGGGCGAGGGTTTCGACCAGCACCCCGCCGCGCGCGGCATCGGCGCGCACCCGCGCGGTCAGGCGCGCGCGGGCGTCGGCGGCATTGTCGGCGGGAAAGGCGGCGTCGGCGGTGGCGAGCGGCGGGACGGTTGCGCTCGCCTCGACCCCGGCGGCATCGCGCGCGGCACGGGCGGCGGCAAGATCGCCGAGTGCGTTACAGGCGGGGATCGCCAGCAGCGCGGCGACGCCGCACGCGATCAGCGGCAGGCGCGGGGTCACCGCCGCTGCTCCAGCGTGACGCGCATCCGCCCGTCGCCATCGGTCCGCGCCTGCGCCGTCGCGCGCAGGCCGGGCAGCGCCGCGACTACGCGGTCGGGATCGGGGGCGACGACCTCCATCGACACATCGCCCGCGCCGTCGCGCTCGACCCGCAGCAGCGCGGCATCCTTTGGCAGATCGCGGGCGGTTGCTTCGAGCGTGGTGCCGAGCGTCGGCAGGCGCCATGCCTGTTGCAGCAGGACGCGGGCACGCTGTGCCGCCGCCTGTTCCGCGATCCGCGGCGCGGTACGGCGGGCGATGGCGCGGCCCTCCTCCTGCGCGCGGGCGGTCAGCACGGCGGCACCGCCCCACGTCAGCAGCGGCGTGGCGAGGATCGCGGCGGCCAGCAGCAGCGATGCCCGGTCGATCGGCGCGCGGGGCGGAGTGGGTGCCGGGGGCGGGGCGGGCGGGCGATCCCGCCGGGCGGCGTCCACCGCCCGGTCGAACAGGCTGGGCCGGATCGGCGCGCTGTCATTGGCGGGGCGGGGGTCGGCGGCCATCCCCGTTCCCTACGCCCGGCATCGGCGGGGGCACAAGCCAGTCATCGAACTGTCGTCGTTTCGCCATGCAGGCTTCATCGATCCGCAACCGCGCTGTCGCAGCGATGCGCCAACGAAGGGGACAGGGAGGGTGCCGGCGTGGCCGGTGTCCAGTTATGCGGGGAATTACAATGGCGAACACCGACCTGACCATCGGTTATGACGATGGCGATATCGAAACCAACCCCAGCACCGGCCCCAGCCTGCAGGAACTGGTCGACCAGCGTTATTCGCGGCGCCAGGCACTGCGCGGCGGTGCGTCGACCGCGGCGGTCGCGGTGTTCGGCGGATCGCTGCTCGCGGCGTGCGACGACAAGGTGCAGGGCATCGACAATACGCCCCCGGTGGTCGGCGCCACGTCGAGCGGTGCGACCAGCGCGGGCCGCGTCGTCACGCTGACCGGCACCGCCACCGACGACAATGCGATCGTCACCCAGACCTTTACCCAGGTGTCGGGCCCGACCGTTGCGATTTCGAGCACGACGCCGGGCACCGCGACCTTCATCGCGCCCGCCGTGTCGGCCGCGACCAATGTCGTCATCCGCTATACCGCGACCGACGCGAAGGGTGCGGCGAGCAGCAGCGACATCACCGTCGCGGTATCGCCGCCGACGCTGGGCTTCGCCGCCGTCGCGCGCAGCCTCGCCGATATCGTGAGCGTGCCGTCGGGCTATACCGCCAGCGTGCTCTATCGCCTGGGCGATCCGATCAACGCCGCGACGTCGGCGTTCGCCAATAACGGCACCGACACCGGCTATTCGGCGCGTGCGGGCGATCACCATGACGGCATGAGCTATTTCGGGCTGGCCGCCAGCGCCAACACGCCGGACGCGAACAATTCGACGCGCGGCCTGCTGGTGATGAACCACGAGAATATCTCCGAACAATATCTGCACATCAACGGGCAGACGGTGGTGAACGGCGCGCGGCCGACGTCGGAAGTCGTCAAGGAAATGGAATGCCACGGCGTGTCGGTGGTCGAGGTCACCCGGTCGTCGTCCACGCTGGCATGGAGCTATGTCCAGGGATCGTCGCTCAACCGCCGCATCACCCCCTATACCCCGACCGCATTCAGCGGCCCGGTGAAGGGTAGCCCACTACTGTTCACCGCCTATTCGCCCGATGGCACGACCGGGCGCGGCACGATCAACAACTGCGCCAACGGGCATATGCCGTGGGGCACGTACATGACCTGTGAGGAAAACTGGGCGGGTTATTTCCGGCGCGACACTGGCGACAACACGACCCGCACCGCGCTGGTCGGGGCCAAGTCGACGCAGGCGTTCACCCGCTATGGCCTGTCGCAGCGCAGCGGCAATTACGGCTGGACCACGGCGGCCGAGGCGACGAGCGGCGCGACGCTGATCGGCAAGTTCAACGCGACGATCGACCCGACCAAGCCGGTCGGCGGCACCGGCGATTTCCGCAACGAACCGAACCAATATGGCTGGTGCGTCGAGATCGATCCCTATGACCCGACCTCGACCCCGCGCAAGCGCACGGCGCTTGGCCGCATGAACCACGAAGGCTGCTGTCCGGGGCGCGCCATCGCCGGGGTCAAGCCCGCCTTCTACATGGGCGACGACGCGCAGAACGAATATATCTACAAGTTCGTGTCGAACACCGCGTGGAGCGAGGCGGATGCGACCGCCAGCAACCGGCTGGCCATTGGCGACAAGTATCTCGATGCGGGTACGCTGTACGTCGCGAAGTTCAACGCCGACGGGTCGGGCGAGTGGATCGCGCTGGTGTTCGGGCAGAACGGGCTGACCGCGACCAACAGCCTCTATCCCTTCGCCGATCAGGCCGATGTGCTGACCCACGCCCGCCTTGCCGGTGATGCGGTGGGTGCGACGCGGATGGACCGGCCGGAATGGACCGCGGTCAACCCGGCGACCGGCGAGATGTATTGCACGCTGACCAACAATTCGTCGCGTGCCCCCGCACAGGTCGATGCCGCCAACCCGCGGTCGTATATTGATCCGAAGGTCAACAGCACGTCGCGCTCGACCGGCAACGCCAACGGCCACATCATCCGCCTGCGCGAAGCCGGAGACACGACCGAGGCGACGCGCTTCGCATGGGACGTCTATGCGTTCGGGGCGGGGTCGGACCTTGATCCGACCAACATCAACCTGTCGGCGCTGGATGCGACCAACGACTTCTCCAGCCCCGACGGGCTGTGGTTCGGCCGGCCGTCGAACGCCAGCGGACAGGTGACGCCGGTGCTGTGGATCCAGACCGACGACGGGGCGTACACCGACGTCACCAACTGCATGATGCTGGCGGCGATGCCGGGTTCGGTCGGTGATGGCGGCACGCGCACCATCACCAATACCGGCGTGTCGGCGACCAGCACCGCGACGACCCGCATCGGCAAGGCACCGGGCACGGCGCTGCGCCGCTTCCTGGTCGGGCCGGTCCAGTGCGAGATCACCGGCATCGAATCGACGCCCGATGGCCGGTCGCTGTTCGTGAACATCCAGCATCCCGGCGAAGGCGGCAACGTCGCCGCGATCAGCAGCAACTGGCCGGCGCTGCCGACCAGCGGCAGCAGCGTGATTTCGGCCAGCGCCGCGGGCACGGCGGGCACCCGCCCCCGGTCGGCGACGATCGTCATCACCAAGAACGACGGCGGCGTGGTCGCGCTGTAGGCGCGGCACCCTGCCAATGGCGGAGCGGGCGGTGGTCGAACGACCGCCGCCCGTTTTGCGTCCAAAGTTCACGAAGTTCACACTCGTGGCGCGTTTTGCGCAACGTCGTTGGTGGTTGGTTCGGGCGGGCTGCGCGAGCAGTGCAGCCACCTTGCCAGCGGGATGGCCTGTAGGACAGCACTTCTCGTTGACTCTTAAATCTACATATGTTTGATTTGTGCCATGGTGCGCGAACGAGGCCCTTCGAAACAGATGATCGCGCTGCTGCGGCTTCTGTCGGAGCGGCCGCAGGAATGGCGGCATGGCTATGACCTGATGAAGCAGGCCGGGCTGTTGTCGGGCACGCTGTACCCGCTGCTGATGCGGATGGGGGATCAGGGGCTGGTCGAGGCGCAGTGGCAGGAGCCGACCCGGCCGGGACGCCCGCCGCGCCATGCCTATCGCCTGACCGGGGCAGGACTGGCGCTGGCGCGGTCGATCGCGATCGATGCGCCCGATGGCGATCCGTCCGGCGCGGTGCCGGCGTGAGCGCGCTGCTCGCCCGGCTGCTGATGGCGCTGGCGACCTGCTGGCTGGGGGAGGCGCGGCGCGACTGGGCAGCGGCGATGCGCGCCGAATATGGCGAAGCGGCCGACGCTGGCGAGGGACTGGGCTTTGCTGCCGGATGCCTGTCGAGCGCCGCGCGCGCGATGGTGGCGGCCCCCGAGGGGCGGTTTGCGGTGGCGACGCATGTGCTGGCGGTCGGCGTGCTGGTGCCGATGGCGGGGCTGTTGCTGGTCAGTGCGGCGCTCGGCTTCCCCTATCTGGCGTTCGAGGCGGTCGGTGCCGGCGCGCTGGGCAGTGGCTGGCCGCACGTGGCGGTCCATGCCGGTAATCGGGACGGGGTGCCGTTGCTGGTGCTGCTGACCGGCACGATCGGGGCGGGCCATGTCGCGGTGGCATGGGCGCTGCTGGAGCGCGACTGGGAACGCGTTGCCCGCCTTGCGCGGTTCGGGGCGGCGATGCTGGCGACGATGGTCGCCTTCTCGGCGATCCTGTTCCTCTACGATCCCTGCGCCTTGCCGCAACTGGGCATCGTGGGCGGGGAGCTGGCGCTGTTGTGGCTGGCGGTGCGCTGGCACGACGACCTGTCCGTCTGGTCCAGCGCCTGACCTGACCGGCCCCGCGCCGCCGACCCTTTCCTATTGCCAATCTGTCCGACGGAGAGCGTGATGATGATCGCTGCACGACGCCTGCTGCCGCTTGCCCTGCTGATCGGAGCGCCGGTCGCGCCGCTTCTTGCCCAGACGCCGCCCAAAGGGGAGGCGGTGCGGATTGCGTCCGATCCGGGTGTCGAGCTGGCGGGAGAACTGCGGCTGCCGCCGGGGGTGCGGCGACCGCCGGTCGTGCTGCTGCTGGGCGGGGCGGGGGAATCGCCACACGGCATCTATCCGCTGCTGGAACAACAGTTGCTGGCGCGGGGGATCGCGACGCTGAGCTTCGACAAGCGCGGCGTCGGCAAGTCGACCGGGACCTTCTTCGACGCGATGGAGGTGGCACAGCGCGATGCAGCGGCGGTGCTGGCATGGCTGCGGACGCGGGGCGATGTGATCGATCCGGCGCGGATCGCGGTGCTGGGGATGAGCCAGAGCGGGGTGATCGGCCCGGCGCTGGCGGTCGCCGCGCCGCCGGTCGCGACACCGCCGATCACGGCGGTGGTGATGCTGTCCGCCCCGGCGGGGGAACGCGGCAAGCTGTTCCTCGATTCGATGCATGAGCAGCTGGCGACGTCGGGGATGAAGGCGGACGCGCTGGCCCCGGTGATCGAGGCGACGCGACGCTATCTGGACGACCTGACTGGCGGGGGTGCGCCGGGGCTGGTTGCGGCGGGCCGGGCGGGGGTGGTCGATGCGTTCGTCGCGGCGGGCTGGACGGCTGCGCAGGCGGAGGGTGCGGTGAAGACGTTGAGCGATCCGGCGACGTCCTCGCTCTACACGGTCGGGCCGGGGGCGGTGCTGCGGCAGATGAAGATGCCGGTGCTGGCGCTCTATGCCGCCGGCGACACGGTGGTGAGCAACCGGCTGGCCATCCCCTCCGCGCTGGGCGCGCTGGCGAGCAATCCGGATGCGACGGTGGTGCGGATGCCGAAGGTCGAACATGCGTTCAAGCCGCTGGTGACGACCGAGCGCGGCACGGCGGAGTATCGCGGCTGGCCGATTTCCGATCCCGATACGATCGACCTGATCGACCGGTGGCTGGGAAAGCGGTTGGGGGTCGGGGGTAATCGCTGACCGGTCTTCGTCACCCCGGACTTGATCCGGGGTCCCGCTCTTTACCGACCGTCGAAGAAGTAGAAGCGGGACCCCGGGTCAAGCCCGGGGTGACGGTGGGGGCTGTCCTTAGCCTCAATAAATCCCGTCGATTTCCATCGTCAGGCGTGGGGCGGGGGGATTGAGGAGCAGGCTGCGCTTGTCGCCCAGCAGCACTTCTTCCTGCCGCAACCGGTCGTAGCGGGTGCGGGCGGCCGCCGCCGCGTCGGCGCCGTCGCGCAGGATGGTGGGTTTTAGGAAGACGAACAGCGTGCGCTTCTGGCGCGATTCCTGCCGACTTTTGAACAGCTCACCGATGACCGGCAGGCTACCTAGAATTGGTACCTGGCTGCGCAACCGCTGGTAATCGTCGCTGGTTAGGCCGCCCAGCATAATCGTCTGGCCGTTGTCGGCGAGCACGGTGGTGTTGGCCGAACGCTTGTTGGTGATGATATCCGCTGCGCCGCTGACCTGGGTCGGGGCGATCGAGGACGCTTCCTGGCTGACTTCGAGGCGGATGGTGTCGCCCGCATTGATGCGCGGCAGGACGCGCAGGGTGATGCCGACGTCCTTGCGTTCGATGGTCGTATACGGGTTGGCGTTGCCGTTGCCGGTCAGGATCGAGCCGGTGACGAACGGCACTTCCTGTGCAACGACGAACTCGCCGAGCTTGTTGTCGAGGACGGTGATCTGCGGGGTGGAGAGCAGGTTCGCCTTTTGCGAGGTGCTGAGCGCCTGCACCAGAATCGAGAAATCGTTGCCGATGCCGATATTGCCGGCAATCCCGCCGCCCGACAGCAGTCCGGCGGCAGGCACGCCCAGCACGCTGAGGATGCCGGATAGCGATGCACCGCCGTTGTTGAACGAGGTGCCGACGCCGCTGACGCGGGTTAATGCCGCGCCGGCCGTGCCGATCTGGACCGACAGGCGCTCGGCATCCTCGCCGGTGATCTCGGCAATCGCCGCTTCGATCAGCACCTGCGGGCGGCGGACGTCGAGGTCCGGGATCAATCGTTCGATCTGGGCGATGGCGGTCGGCGTGCCGCGCACGACGACGGCGTTGATGTCGGGCGCGGGCTGGACGGTGATGTCGGGGGTGGTGAAGCCCTGCGCCGGAGTCGCCTGCTGGTTCTGCCCCACGGTGCTGATGCTGCCGCCGGTGCCGGTTGCGCCGCCAAGGCCCCCTGCAGCCCCCGCCAGTGCACCGGCATTGGCACCGCCATTGGCGATCAGGCCGGACAGCGCGTTGCCGGCATTGTTGCGCTGGCTGATGGTCGACAGGCTGCGGGCGACCGGGTTGGTCGCCGACTGCTGCTGCCCCAGGATGCCGCGCAGCACCTCGGTCACGCTTTCGGCATCGGCATAGTTCAGGCGGAACACGCGGGTCGACATCGTGGCGCTGCCGCCGCGCGCGTCGAGCGACTGGGCGATGCGGCGCGCCTCCGCGACGCCGGCGGGGGTGCCGCGGACGAGGATGGTGTTGCTGCGCGGATCGCCCGCGACGCGCGCGCCGCCTTCGCCCAGCACCGCCTGCATCGCCGTCGCGATATCGGCGGCGTTGCCGTTGGTCAGCGTGATCGTGGCGAAGGTCGACCCGCCGCCGCCGTCGAGGGAGCGGGCCAGCGCCTCGATCCGGCGGACGTTATCGGCATAGTCGGTGACGACGATCGCGTTGGGCTGGGTGAGCGGTTCGACGCTGCCGAAGCTGGCGACCAGCGGCCGCACGATCCGCGCGGCATCGGCCGAGGGGACGTTGGACAGGCGGACCATCCGCGTCGTCAGCTCCTGTCCGCCGACCCCGCGCGTACGCACGCCGCCATCGCGCACAGCATTCGCCTGCGGAATGATGCGCCACGCCGTTCCGGAACGGACCGCGGCAAAGCCGTTGGCGCGCAGCACCGACTGGAACAGTTCCCACACCCCGCCGGGCGACAGCGGTTCGGCGGAGGTGACGGTCACCTGCCCCTTCACGCTCGGGTCGAGGATCAGCGTGCGGCCGGTGATGCGGCTGATCTGATCGGCGACGTCCGCGATCTCCACGCCGCGCATGTTGACGACGATATCGGCGGCCTGGGTCTGTGCCATGGCCGGCGACAGGCTGGTCGCGGCGAGGGCGAGGGCGACGAAGGCGGAGGCGAAGCGGTGGCGCACGGGGGAAAACCCTAACGAATGGGAATGGAGACGGTGATCGGCTTGCCGTCGCGAAGGATGGTGATCTGTGCCTGCCCCGATGCGGCGGCGCTGGCGATGGCCGAGTTGACCGCCGACGGATCGGTCATGGCCGCGCCGTTGACCGATTGCACGACATCGCCCTGCCGCATGCCGGGCGGGGCGTTGGCGCCGATCGCATAGCCGCCCGCGACCGGGGTGGCGTTCAGGCGCGACAGCACCGCCTGCGCGCTGGGCGGCGGGGTGGTGGTGGTGGGCGAGGGTTGGGCCATCGGCTGTCCGGGCGCAAGGGCGGGGGCGGTGCCCGGCGTCGGCGTCGCCTGTCCGAACGGATCGGGGAAGGCGAGATATTCCAGCCGCCCGCCATTGTTCAGGATGATGCGGTCGCGGCGAATCTCGGTCACCTGCGCGCCGGCCAGCGCGTCGCCGACCTTGTACGGCTTGGCCGGTTCGTTGCCGAGCGATACGAACGAGATCGAGAGTTCGGCGGGGCGGGCAAAGACCACGCCCTTCAGGATCGCCTGAATACCGGTGGGGCTGGTCGCGTCGGCGGCGGTGGGGCTGCCGAACGGCGCCCAGGCGATGGCGGGTCCGCTGTCGACCGTCACCGCGCGGGCGCGGGCGGCAGACGGGATGGTGATCGCGCCGGTATCGGCATGGCCCGCGATTCGCCATACGAGGCCGGCGAGCGCGAAGGCGACCGACACGATCGCGGCGGCGGCAAGCCAGTCGACCCAGCGTTCGCGGACCCTCAGGCGTTCGACAGCGATCATGCCGCGTCTTTCCGCAGGAAGCCGTCGAGCCGGGCCATGGCGGCGCTTTCGCCGGCGGGGGCGACGGTGATGGTCACCCGGTCGAGCGCGGGATCGCTGGTGGCGGTTCGATTCACCGTCACGTTCCAGTTCCGTCCCAGCATGTCGACCGTTTCCCCATCCGCCTCCGGCGTCCCCACTTCCAGATCGGCCAGCCGGTTTTCGGCGACCCACATCGCGATCGCGCGCCGTTCGACGCCACGGGTCGAATCGATGTGCTGCTCGACCGCGCCGATCAGCCCTACCGTGGCGATCGCCAGTACCGCCAGCGCCACCATCGCCTCGATCAAAGAAAAGCCGGCATCTGCATCCTCCCCGGTACGGGGAGGGGGACCATGCGCAGCATGGTGGAGGGGGGTGTCGGCACACGCAGCGATAGCATTCGGGGACACCCCCCTCCACCACCGCTTCGCGGCGGTCCCCCTCCCCGTGCCGGGGAGGATTTTCATTTCAGCACCTTTGTCGCGCGGGCGGTGATGCCGTCATATTGCACCCGCCAAATCTGGTCGCCACCGGTCACGGTCGCGCCCAGCGGCTGGCCGGTGCCGTCGACGCCCAGGATCACCGGCGGCGCGGTGTCGAGTGCCATCACCATCCCGCCGGGCAGGGTATGGAACGCCAGCGCATCGTCGGTGATCGGGGTCAGCCCCTTTGCCCCCACCCGCGCAAAGCCATAGCCGTGCGTGTCGGTGGTGAGCGCGATCAGCCGGTCGCCGAGCATGGCGTCGTCCGCCGCCGCCTGCAGCCGGACGGCGAGGCGACGCGCCTCCGTCTCGACATTGGGCGCGCGGGTGGCGGCACCGATGCCGAGGCTGACCGCACCTGCCGCCACGCCAATGATGGCGAGGACGATCAGCATCTCGATCAGGGTCATGCCGGATTGGGCGTGACGATGGGCGGCGGTGTGGATCAGCGCGCCGACCCGTCGATATCGGCGTCGAGGCCCTCGCCGCCGGGCTTGCCGTCCTTGCCGAGCGACTTGATCGCGAATCGACCGCCGGTCGATTCGTAGACGTACGGATTGCCCCACGGGTCCTGCGGCATCTGCGACAGATAGCCGTCGGGCGGGTAGGCGCCCGGCACCGGCGGCTGGGTCGGTTTCTCGACCAGCGCCTTCAGCCCCTGCGTCGTCGTCGGATAGTCGCCATTGTCCAGCCGGTACATTTTCAGCGCGCCGGAGATCGACTTGATATCGGTGCCCGCCGTCGTCACCCGCGCCTGATCGGGGCGGTTGATG
This sequence comes from Sphingomonas sp. Leaf9, assembly GCF_001421355.1. GTDB lineage: Bacteria > Pseudomonadota > Alphaproteobacteria > Sphingomonadales > Sphingomonadaceae > Sphingomonas. The sequence continues at coordinate 277,804 of NZ_LMKC01000002.1, forward strand.
ACGTTGGGCACGATCAGCGCGGCAACCAGCGCGATGATCGCCAGCACGACGATCATTTCGACCAATGTCAGGCCGGCCTGATTGTCAGGGACAGAAACCTTGCGGGCGGCGGGGTTCGCGGCCAAGGTGTCACGAAACTTTCGGAATAAGATGCGCATCCACGCCCCAATGCGTCCACACGATGAAGCCATTGTGACAATCGAACCCGCCCCCGCCGGTCCGGCCGCCGGCGTGTGGGCTGTCGCGGGCGGCGAAGCTATCTTAGTCGATGGGACGGTGGCGGCAACAACCTTGCTCGTGCCGTCCGAATCGGTCCTTCTGCTGAGCGTCGACCTGCCGTTGCCCAGCCGGGCCAAACGGCTGGCGGCGTTGCCCTTTGCGGTGGAGGACCGGATCGCCGATCCGCTGGACGCGGTGCATCTGGCGCTGGGCGATGCGGTCGGTGACCGGCGTTACCTGGTGGCGGTCGTCCGGCATGGCGTGATGGCCGAATGGATCGCCATCGCCGAGGCTGCCGGGATCGGTACGGCAGCGTTCCTCCCCGATGCGCTGGTGCTGCCGGTGCCGGTCGAGGGGTGGAGCGTCGAGGTCGACGGTGGTCGCGCGCTGGTCCGCGCCGCCGACGGTACCGGATTCGCGTTGCCGCTGGCCATGCTGGTCGCGGCTTGGGAGGCGGCGGGGCGGCCGAAGGTCGCGGCGTCGGGCGATCCGTTGCCCGAAGCGATGGCGGGCGACGGCGTGGCATTTCCGCCGGCATCGCTGGCGGATCGCGTCGCGGCGGCGCCGATCGACCTGCGGCAGGGCGCCTATGCCCGGCGGCGGACGGCGTGGCCCAGCACCACGCGCAAGGTCGCGATGATCCTCGGCATCGCCGCGCTGGCGCATGGGGTGATCGCGGTGGCCGATACGCTGATGCTGCAACGCATTGCCGAGCGCCGCTACGACGCGCTGCAACAGCTGGTCGCGACGACCGCGCCGGCGGTGCCGACCGGCGGCGACGATTTCATGGTGCGGGTCGCCGACCTGTTGCCGCGTCCGACCGGGAGCAATCGCTTCGTGCCGTTGCTGTCGCGCGTGGGCGGGGCACTCAGCCCGATCGGGCCGGTATTGGTGGTGCGGACGATGAGTTTCGAGGGAAATGCGCTGACCATCGACTGCGAATCGCCTGAGATGGGCATGGCCGACCGGGTGCGCGCGGCACTGTCGGCGGCGGGGGTCGCGGCACAGGTCGTGGCGGCGCCCGGCGGAACGCTCCGCATCGTGGCGCGTGGCGCATGATCGTCCTGCTGAAACGCAACGCCCGGATCGAGGCGGCGCTGGGCCGCTTCGACGGCTGGTGGCAGGGGCTGACCACGCGCGAGCGGGTGCTGGTCGGGACGCTGGCCGCGCTGCTCGCCGGGGTGGTGCTGGTGTATGGCGTTGTGAAGCCGGTGCAGGCGGCGCGGGCGCAGGCGCGTGCCGATATCCGCCAGGCCGAGACGCTGATGGCACGGGTGCGCGCCGCCGGGCGGCTGGAGGCGGCACCGCAGACGGTCGCCGCCGGGCCGCCGCAGTCGGTGATCGGGTCAACCGCTGCGACCGCCGGGTTGCAGCCGACCATTGCAGAAGCGAATGGCGGCATCACCGCGACGCTGACCGACGCGCCCTATCCGGCGGTGGTGACATGGCTCAGTTCGGTCGCATCGACCAGCACGATCGGCGTGCGGCGGGTGACAATGCAGCGCGGCGCCACATCGGGCCGGGTCAATGCGACCGTGGAGTTCCAGCCATGACCGACACGCTGCTCCACGCCGAACCGGTGCGCCTGCCCTATGGCTATGCGCGCAAGGGTGGCGTGCTGATCCGGCTGGGCAAGGGCGGCATGGAGTGCGTCCACCGCGCCGACGCGACGCTGGACGCAATGCTGGAGGTGCAGCGGGTAGCACCCGGCGTGCCCTTCGTCGCGCTGGAGGACGCGGCGTTCGATGCGGCGTTGCAGGCGAGCTATGGCGGCAGCGCGTCGACCGCGGCCGATATCGAGCTGGCCGAAACCGACCTTGCGGCGCTGGCCGACAGTGCGGCGGCGGTCGACGACCTGCTCGACGCGCGCGATGATTCGCCGGTCATCCGGCTCATCAACGCGCTGTTGCTGGAGGCGATCAAGGAGGGCGCGTCGGACGTCCATGTCGAGACGCAGGAAAAGCGCCTCGTCGTCCGCTTCCGCATCGACGGGGTCTTACGCGATATCGTCGAGCCGCCGCGCGCGCTCGCCCCGCTGCTGGTCAGCCGGATCAAGGTGATGGCGAAGCTCGACATTGCCGAGCGTCGCACACCGCAGGACGGCCGCGTGACGCTGCGCATCGGCGGGCACGATGTCGATGCCCGCGTGTCGACCATGCCGACCCAGCATGGCGAGCGGGTGGTGCTGCGGTTGCTGGAGCGTGGCGGCATGATGCTCGACCTTGCCGGTCTTGGCATGTCGGAGCGGGACGAGGCGGTGTTCGCCCGGTTGCTGGAGCGGCCGCACGGGCTGTTGCTGGTCACCGGGCCAACCGGATCGGGCAAGACGACAACGCTCTACACCGCGCTGACCCGGCTGAACGATCGTCGCCGCAACGTGATGACGGTCGAGGACCCGATCGAGTACGAGCTGGCCGGCATCGCCCAGACGCAGGTCAATCCGCGTACTGACATGACCTTCGCGCGCGGGCTGCGCGCGATCCTGCGACAGGACCCCGACGTCATCATGGTCGGTGAAATTCGCGATCAGGAAACGGCGCAGACCGCCGTTCGGTCGTCGATGACCGGCCATTTCGTGCTGTCGACGCTGCACACCAATACCGCGATCGGATCGGTCACGCGGCTGATCGACATGGGGGTCGAACGCTATCTGCTGGCGCCGATGCTGGTCGGGCTGGTCGCGCAGCGGCTGGTGCGGCGGCTGTGCGTGCAGTGCCGGTGGCAGGATCGGTCGACCGAGGCGGACAGCGTGCTGCTGGGCGGCGCGATCAAGCCGGGCAAGAAATTGTGGCGCAAGGGCGGGTGCGAGGCGTGCCACCACGAAGGCTATCGCGGGCGCGCCGGGCTGTACGAGGTCGTCGCGGTCGACGACCGGTTGCAGGCGATGATCCACAACGGCGTCGCCGAGGCGGAATTGGAGCGAGCGGCGCGGGTGAGCAATCCGGCGTTGCTGGACGACGGCGTGGCGAAGGTTAAGACCGGGGTCACGACGGTCGAGGAGGTCGCGCGGGTCGTGCGGGACGAGGGGTGATTTTGGTCCACCCCTCAACCCAAAATATCCGTTCGGTTCGAGTAGCGATCGAGCTTGTCGAGATGAAGCAGGTGAACATGCCCCCGGCATGTTCAGGATTGTCCGGGGTGACAATCCGACCTGCTTCATCGTATCGAGAACGGGGTTCCGCAGGGGTGACCTATGACGGTTCCGCTTGTCGGCAGGCGTTCTCGACGGACGCTTCTCGACAAGCTCGAAGCTGCTCGAACCGAACGGGTTCTGTTTGGGGTTGGGTAGGGAAGTAGAATGACCGCCTACACCTACCGCGCCGCCAGCCGCACCGGCGCGACCGTCAAGGGCGTGATCGAAGCGTCCAGCCCCGCCGCCGCCCGCGCGGCGCTTCGCGAACGTGGCGAATTGCCGCTGTCGGTCGAGGAGGCCGCCGAAAAAGGCCCTAAGCTCGGCAGCATCCAGCTCCCCCGTCTCTTCCGGCGCGGGGTGTCGGCCAAGGCGCTGGCGACGATGACGCGCCAGATCGCAACGCTGGTCGGGTCGGACATTTCGATCGAGGAATCGCTGCGCATCGTCGCCGGACAGGCCGACAATGCGGCGGTCAATGCGCTGCTGCTCGACGTGCGCGCCGCGATCCTTGATGGGCGCAGTTTCGCGCAGGGGCTGGCGCGCCATCCCAAGGCGTTCCCGGAGTTCTATCGCGCGTCGGTGGCGGCGGGGGAACAGTCGGGGCGGTTGCCCGACGTGCTGAACCACCTCGCCAATTTCGTCGAGACGCGGCAGGCCAATGGACAGAAGATGCAGCTGGCGCTGCTGTATCCGGCGCTGCTGGCGACCGTCAGCTTCGGCATGATGGTGCTGCTGATGGTCTATGTCGTGCCCGATATCGTGCGCGTGTTCGTGTCGCGCGGGGCGGAACTGCCGTTCCTGACGCGCGCGCTGATCGCCTTGTCGGCGTTTATCCAGAGCTATGGGCTGTATGTCGCCGTCGGGGCACTGGTGCTGTTCCTGGTCGGTGCGCGCTGGCTGAAGGTGCCGGGCAACCGGCTGCGGGTCGACCGGCGGCTGGCGACGCGCGCGCCGTTCCGCCGGTTCAGCCGCCAGCATAACGCCGCGCGCTTCGCCGGCAGCCTCGCGACGCTGGTCGGCAGCGCGGTGCCGCTGGTCGAGGCGCTGCACGCCGCCGCCGCCGTCACGCCCAACCGCTTCGTCCGCGACAAGGCGCTGACCGTCGCGGCGCGGGTGCGCGAGGGGCTGTCCTTGCGCGCGGCGATGGCAGAGGCGGAGATTTTCCCGTCGATGCTGGTCGCGATCGTCGCCTCGGGCGAGACGTCGGGGCGGCTGGCCCCCGCGCTCGACCGTGCGTCGGGCGAGCTGGAGCGGGAACTGGATGCGCTGGTCGCGACGCTGGTCGCGCTGGTCGAACCGATGGTGCTGCTGCTGATGGGCGGGCTGGTGCTGATGATGGTGCTGGCGATCCTGTTGCCGATCATCAACCTGAATAACCTGGTTTCGATCTAGGGGGCACGTCCCTCCCGTTCGTGCTGAGTAGGGATTGAGCTTGTCGAAAGCCCGTATCGAAGCATCCGCGGCGGTCCTTCGATACGCCGCTTCGACAGGCTTAGCGGCTACTCAGGACGAACGGCTTGGGCTAGTACCGCAACGATTAGCTTGTCCGAGGAACACCCATGACCGACCTCGCCCGCATCGTCGCCGAGGTGACGGAGGAGATCACCGCCAACGCCGTCGAGATCGAGGCGGCGGCGGATGCGGGGCTGGATTATCCGCCCGACTGGTTCGGCATGGCGGTGGCGACCGCCGATGGACAACTCCACCATGGCGGCTATTCGCACATCCGCTTTCCGATCCAGAGCATCGCCAAGGTCTTTGCATTGGAACTGGCGCTGGAGGCGTGCGGCGACCAAGTGTTCAAGCGGGTCGGGCGCGAACCGTCGGGCGATCCGTTCAATTCGATCGTCGACCTCGAACGCAACAAGGGTGTGCCGCGCAACCCGTTCATCAACGCCGGTGCGCTGGTGGTGTGCGACATCCTGGTCGAGCACAAGGGCGACGATGCGTCGGCGCGGGCGGTGGTGGAGTTTGTACGCGAGCAGGCCGGGCTGGAGCAGGTCATCCTGAACGACGATGTGCTCGACAGCGGGCGCAAGGGCGGGAACCTGAACCGCGCGATGATGAGCTTTGCCAAGCATCACGGCAATCTGCACAGCGATATCGACGAGGTGATGGAAGCCTATGTCCATCAATGCGCGATCGAGCTGAGCGCGCAATCGCTGGCGAAGGCCGGGCTGTTCCTGACCCGCACCGCACGGACGGGCGATCGCGAGGGCGACGCGCGGGCGCAGCGGACGCGGCGGTTGCTGTCGTTGATGACGACCAGCGGGCAATATGACGGGTCGGGCGACTTCGCGTACCGGGTGGGCTTGCCGGCCAAGAGCGGGGTGGGGGGCGGCATCCTGGCGATCGTGCCGCAGGTCGCATCGATCGCGGTGTGGTCGAACAATCTCGACCGGCATGGAAATTCTATTCTGGGGGTCCGGGCGCTGGAATTGCTGGCGGACAAGGCGGATTGGTCGGTGTTCGGGTAGGGACTGTCAGCCCCTCTATCACTCTCCTACCCGTTTGCTTCGAGTGGATGTTCGAGCTTGTCGAGAACAGTAATCGAGAAGGGGTTGCCACAAACTAAGGCGTTCTCGACGGACGCTTCTCGACATGCTCGAAGCTGCTCGAACCGAACGGAGTGGGTGGGGCCGAACGGGCCGGGCGGGGTGTCAGCTCCCCGACGCCGGCCCCAGCAAATCGAGCACGGCCGCCGTCATCGCGATCGTCCCTGTCACGATCGACGGCTCCGGCGCGACCTTGAACAGCGGCGAATGGTGCGACGGGATCGCCGGGCCGCCATTTTTCGCTGCGACGATATCCGCCATCGGCGTGCCGCCGACCGCGAAATAATAGCCTTTTACCTTGCTATCGGGCTGGACGAGGTAGGCGAAGTCCTCCGCGCCCATGCCGGTCTGTTCGAACGGTACGACATTCTTCGGCCCCAGCGTCGTCGCCATCACCGCGTTCAGGCGGCGGGCGAGGGGGGCGTCGTTGATCGTGGTCGGCGTGCCCTCGATCACCTTGGCGGTCGGCATCTTGTCGGCGGGCATCCCGTTCAGCGTGCCGATGCCGGTCGTCACACGCTGAATGCCGTCGAGCAGCTGCTTGCGCGTCGCTTCGTCATTGGCGCGGACGGTAACCTGCAACTTGGCCATGTCGCTGATGATGTTGTGCTTGAGACCGGCATGGAACGATCCGACGGTGATGACGCCGGGGTCGAGCGGCTGGCGTTCGCGGCTGATGAGGCCCTGTAGCGCGATCACCAGCTGCGACGCCATGTACACCGGGTCCTTGCCCGCATGCGGGCTGGCGCCATGCGCGCCGATGCCGGGGACGTCGATGTCGACCGAGTCCGACGACGAATACTGGATGCCCTCCGACGCTGACACCATGCCGGCGGGCAGGCCGGCGGCGACGTGGAAGGCGAGCGCGTAATCGGGCTTGGGGAAGCGGGTGTAGAGCCCGTCGGCGATCATCGCCTTCGCTCCGCCGACGCGTTCCTCGGCCGGCTGGACGATGAAGACGATCGTGCCCTTCCACCGGTCCTTCAGCGCCGCCAGCCGGCGGGCGGTACCGACCATCGCGGTGATGTGGGTGTCGTGGCCGCAGGCGTGCATCACCGGCGCTTCGACGCCATCGACGCCGACCTGGCGCACCTTGCTGGCATTGGGCAGGCCCGACTTTTCCTCGACCGGCAGGCCGTCCATGTCGGCGCGGACCAGCACGGTCGGACCCGCGCCGTTCTTCAGCACGCCGACGACTCCCGTCCCGCCGACGCCGGTGGTGACCTGCATGCCGGGCACCTTGCGCAGTTCGGTCGCCATGCGTTCGGCGGTCTTCACCTCCTTGAACGACAATTCGGGGTTGCGGTGGAACCAGTCCCACATCTGGCCCAGCGACGCGCCGTAATCGGCGCGGACGGCGGGCGCCCAGTCGGGTTCGGCCATGGCCGGCGTCGCGGCCAGCAGGCAGGCGGCGGTGGCGATCAGTATGCGCATCGAATGTCCCCTTTGGCCCCCAAGCTATCGGCTTTCGCAGAAGTGTCGAGGGTCGATGTTGCCGTCCCGTTCCGCATCACCCATATTCGCACGCATGGCGATCATGATCCGCACCGACCTGTCCGAACCTGAAACCGGACAGACCTTCGTACCCCACCGCCCGGCGCGCCCGGCGAAGGTGGATGCGGGCAAACGCTTCGTCATCAAGTCCGATTACGAACCCGCCGGCGACCAGCCGACCGCGATCCGCGAACTGGTCGCGGCGGCCAGGGCGGGGGAAAAGGATCAGGTGCTGCTGGGCGTCACCGGCTCGGGCAAGACGTTCACCATGGCCAAGACCATCGAGGAATTGCAGCGCCCCGCGCTGATCCTCGCGCCCAACAAGATCCTCGCCGCGCAGTTGTACGGCGAAATGAAGTCGTTCTTTCCCGACAATGCCGTCGAATATTTCGTCAGCTATTATGATTATTACCAGCCCGAGGCCTATGTGCCGCGGTCGGACACCTATATCGAGAAGGAAAGCTCGACCAACGAGGCGATCGACCGGATGCGGCATTCGGCCACCCGGTCGCTGCTGGAGCGCGATGACGTCATCATCGTCGCATCGGTGTCGTGCCTGTACGGTATCGGGTCGGTCGAAACCTATTCGGCGATGATTTTCGATCTCAAGAAAGGCGATGTCGTCGACCAGCGCGAGATCGTGCGCAAGCTGGTCGCGTTGCAGTACAAGCGCAACGACATGGCGTTTCAGCGCGGCAATTTCCGGGTGCGCGGCGACAGCCTCGAGCTGTTCCCGTCGCACTATGAGGACAGCGCGTGGCGCATCACCTTTTTCGGTGACGATATCGAGGAGATTACTGAGTTCGATCCGCTGACGGGCAAGAAGATCGCGAACCTCAATTCGATCCGCGTCTATGCGAACTCGCACTATGTGACGCCGGGGCCGACGCTGAAACAGGCGGGCGAGGCGATCAAGCACGAGCTGGCCGAGCGGCTGAAGGAACTGGTGATGGAGGGCAAGCTGCTGGAGGCGCAGCGGCTGGAACAGCGCACCAATTTCGATCTCGAGATGATCGCCGCCACTGGCTCGTGCGCGGGGATCGAGAATTACAGCCGCTTCCTGACCGGGCGCCTGCCCGGCGAACCGCCGCCCACGCTGTTCGAATATCTGCCCGAAAACGCGTTGCTGTTCGTCGATGAAAGCCACCAGACGATCGGCCAGATCAACGGCATGTCGCGTGGTGACCATCGCCGCAAGATCACGCTGGCCGAGTACGGTTTCCGTCTGCCTTCGGCGATCGACAACCGGCCGCTGCGCTTCAACGAATGGGACGCGATGCGCCCGCAGACGGTGTGCGTGTCGGCGACGCCCGGATCGTGGGAGATGGAGCAGACCGGCGGCGTGTTCAGCGAACAGGTCATTCGTCCGACCGGGCTGATCGACCCGCCGATCACGATCCGGCCGGTCGAGGAACAGGTCGACGACCTGATCCACGAGGCGAAGGAGACGGCAAAGAACGGCTATCGCACGCTGGTCACCACGCTGACCAAGCGCATGGCCGAGGATTTGACCGAGTTCATGCACGAAGCCGGCCTCAAGGTCCGCTACATGCACTCGGACGTCGAGACACTGGAGCGCATCGAGCTGATTCGCGACCTGCGCATGGGCGTCTATGATGTGCTGGTCGGCATCAACCTGCTGCGCGAAGGGTTGGACATTCCCGAATGTGGGCTGGTCGCGATCCTCGATGCCGACAAGGAAGGGTTCCTGCGCAGCGAAACCTCGCTGATCCAGACGATCGGCCGCGCGGCGCGCAACGTCGACGGGCGGGTGATCCTCTATGCCGACCGCATGACCGGCAGCATGGAGCGCGCGATCGCCGAAACCGACCGTCGCCGCGAGAAGCAGCGCGAATATAACGAAGCGCACGGCATCACGCCGACGACGATCAAGCGCCAGATCGGCGACATCATCGCCGACGTCGCGTCGCGCGATCAGGTGACCGTCGAGATCGACGAGGACGGCCCGCGCCACATGGTCGGCCACAACCTGCGGTCGTATATCGAAAGCCTCGAAAAGCAGATGCGCGAGGCGGCGGCGAACTTGGAGTTCGAGACCGCCGGGCGGCTGCGCGACGAAATCCGGAGCCTCGAAAACGAGGAGCTGGGCCTGCCGGCGAGCGAGCACAAGGCGCCGATCATGGGCCGCTCGAACGAGGGCAAGCCCGGCACGCGCAAGACGCGCTATGGCAAGCAGAAGGCGATGCGGATGGCCGGCGGCGGGGCGCGGGGGCGGTAGGCAGGCCGACCTCCCGCCTTCGCCGGAATGACGAAGGGGACGATCAGAGCGTTGGACGGGCCCGATCCTCGGTTGAGGCTGCCGTCCGCATCGCCCATAAGGGCGGCATGCGTATCCTGTTCCCCCTCGCCACCGTCATCCTGCTGGCCGGGTGTGTACCACCCGGTGCGCCGCCCGCGACCGAAGAGGTGCCGGCTCCCGCGCAACGTCCGGTGCCGACCCGCCCGAATCCCGTGGCACCGGTCGCCGATTGGCGCGACCTGCCGCGTACGCCGGGCGACTGGCAATACCGTGGGGTCGGCGGCGGATCGGCGGCGACCTATGGCGTGCGCGGTGCCGCGCCGCTGGCAACGCTGACCTGCGACCGTGCCGCCGGGCAGGTGACGATGTTGTTTGCCAGTGCGCGCCCGAGCGCGGGCAGCGTCACGGTGCGCACCACCAGCACGCAGCGGACGCTGACCCTCCAGCCGATGGCGGGTGGGGTCGGCGTGGCGCTGCCCGCCAGCGACCGGCTGCTCGATGCGATCGGGTTCAGCCGCGGGCGGTTCGTGGTCGAAGGGGCCCCGGTCGGCCGGCTGGTGCTGCCCGCCTGGGCCGAGGTCCTGCGTGTGACCGAGGATTGCCGCCGCTGATGCGGGGGCGGGCGCTGGTCCTGCTGCTGGCGCTGGCGGGGTGTTCGAGCGAACCGCCGCCACCCGCGCCGGCGCCGGGCGTCACGCCGACTCCGTCGCCCACGCCTGTGCCCTCCCCGCGTCTGCGAAAGCCCGGCCAGTTGCCGACGCCCGAGCTCGATGGCGCGATGCCGCTCACGGGGAGTTGGTCGGGGAAACGCGACGCCGCGCTTTACACCGCCGACGGGCGAATCGCCTTTGCCCTTCGGTGCGACCGTCCCGCCCGCCACATCCTGTTGTCGCGCGGGGTTGCGGAGGGCGCATCGATCGCGCTGTTCACCGACGATGCCGCCGCGACCTTTCCGGCGCAGGTGGTCGACGGCGCGTTGGAAACGCCGGTGTCGACCGGACAGACCTTCCTCGACGCCCTTATGCGTGCGGACGTGATCGGTGTGGCTACCGGAAAGGGGCCGGTGCTGCGCATTCCGGGTGATCCGGCGATCGGCCGGGTCGTGCGCGGCTGTCGTCCGGCGGGCCGCTGACTCGGGCGGGGCCGGGCCGCGGAGTATGGCCGGAACCGTACGCATTACAAGTCTTGTACGTGGCCGTCGGATGGCCCACCTTCTGCGTGCGCACCGGTCGGTGCGTAACGGCTTTAACTAGCGAAAGGAGGTGATCCGATGTCTCATGGTTCAGCAGTGGGTTCGGTTCAGTTCGTTCGGGAGACGCGCCGCTAACGCAGGTCGGTCGCGTGCGGGGGGTATTCTCCCCCAGTCAACGCCGTGACCCCATGCAAGCGGCTCGCATGGTCTCCCGGGCTGGAACTTCCGGCCGCTGACCATGCTTGAGGTCGTCAGGCGTCGAGAGACCCTGGCGGCCTCTTTCATATTCGGGGCATGCCGTCTTGGCGGCCGCGCTTATTTCGCCAGCACCCGGTGCCCCGCCGCCAGCGTGATCGCGACCAGCGAACCGCCGACGATATTGCCCGCCGTCACCAGCAGCAGATTGCCGAGCAGCGCCTCGACCGGCACCGCCGCCGGGTCCAGCCCCCATGCGATCGGCAGCAGCGTCATGTTCGCCACCGAATGTTCGAACCCGGCCGCGACGAACAACGCGACAGGACCGATGACTGCGGCGATCTTGCCTGCAACGGTCTTGGCCCCGGTCGCCATCCAGACGGCAAGGCACACGAGCATGTTGGCCAGCACGCCGGACGCCAGCAATTCGATCCAGTCCTTCGCAAGCTTGGTATGCGCCGTCTTGAGCGCGGCTTGTGCGACCGCGCCGTCGATCGCATGCGGCGCGCCCGATGCCACGAACAACGCGACGACGACCAGGCTGCCGACCAGATTGGCGACCCACACGATGCTCCAGTCGCGCAGTGTCTCCCCAATGCCCAAGCGGTGCTGGGCGGCGGGCAGGACCAGCATCGTGTTACCTGTGAACAGCTGCGTGCCGGTCACCATCACCAGCATCAGCCCGACCGAAAAGGCGATGCCCGACAGCAATTGCGTCGCCCCGCCGGGCACCATCCCGGCCTGGGCCACCAGATAGCCGATCGCGCCGAAACCGATCTGCGCGCCCGCCGCGATGCCCAGCAGCACCATCGCGCCGATCGGCGGGCTGGTCTTGGCCAGCATGGCGTCGTCCACGCTGTCGGCCAGCGTGTCGGCGGTCACATCGTCCTGCGCCATGGCATGTCCTCTCCCTGTTTCGGAGAGATAACGACCGGCCGCGCCGGCGGCTCCGGGTCAGCGCAGGATCGGCACCATGTCGACCACGCGGACATCGTGCATCTGGTGGAGATAGGCGTCGAGATACGGTTTGTGCGACACCCCGACCACGACCAGCGCGCGCCGGCCCGGCCGTTCGCCCAGCATGTCGCGGATATTCGCCGCCATGCGCAGGTTGCGGGTTTCCCAATAGCCGACATATTGCCGCCCGAACCGCTGCGGTGACGGCTCCTCCAGCGCGGCGCCGAAGTCGCTGGCGTAGATGATCGGTGCGATGTCGGGCGCGTTATAGGCGCGATACAGCGTCAGCAGGCCGGGTCCGGTTGCCAGATCGCGCGCGGCCGCCTCGCTGAGGACGCGTCGTTTCGCCCCGGCGGGATTATCCCACGCCTTCTGGATCGCCGCGCCATACGGAGCCTCGTCGGCCTTCGCCATCATCCGGTCGGCGCTGTGATCGTCCATCGCATAGACCCGCTCCAGCCCCAGCCGGGCGGCAAGGCGCGCGGCGATCATCAGGCTTTCGTCGCGCCTGGTTTCCAGCTTGGTCAGGTGTTCGACCAAGGCTGCATCCAGCCCGTCGCCCGCGCGGCGTTCGGCGGCAGGCAGGCGCAACCACTGGACCAGCGCGGAGGCTTCCTCCCCGGCAGCGAGGAAGGTCGCCGACAGGCGGCGGCGTTGCGCGGGGGCAGGGGCGGTCGGCCAGTCGGCGAGCATCTTGTCGAACGCGGCGGTGGCCGCCGGCACGTCCAGCCCGGTCGCGCTACGGGCGGCGGTGGTGTCCGGGCAGTAGGACGACACGGTATCGGCATAGCGATGGGGGTAGCGGCGCAGCTCGTCGCACTGCGCCCCCGACAATGCCTCGATCGCGATCGCCTGTGGCTTCCACGCGGCCAGCTTGTCGAGCAGCGGGCCGAGCGCTTCGGGGCGGAAGCTCTTTGGCAGTTGCAAGAGGTGGGTCGATCCAAGGACCGCGACCTCGTTTGCCGGCCCCGATCGCGGTCCCTTGTGCGCCGATGGATCGAAGGGCGGGCGATAGGTCTGGGCCGCTGCCGGCGCGGCGAGCAGCAGGAGTGTGAGCAGGATGCGGCGCATGGGTCCCCCTTGGTTTGCGGTAGGGTAGGGGGTGAGTGGCGGGTAGGGAAGGCGGCACCGCGCCTACTTCCGTCGTCAGTCCGGACTTGATCCGGGAGTGACCAGGAGGGGGGAGCACCGTCCCCCAAAAACGAAACCGCCGCCCGGTTGCCCGGACGGCGGCTCGTCAGTTCAGCGAAGACCCGAACGATCAGTCGTTCAGATACTCGCCCGCATCGGCGTCGGTGCCGGTGCCCGAGGGCACGACATCGGCCAGCGGGTCATTGGCGCCCTGGCCGTCGCGGGGCGAACGGGCCAGTTCGGCGGCATGTTCTTCCTCGGCCGAATGCGGCGCGATGAAGCCCGACAGTGCCTTCTGCTGCACCCGCAGTGCCGCATCACGCGACGATGCCGCGACGCGCAGGCGGTTCATGCCGGCACCGGTGCCCGCCGGGATCAGGCGGCCGACGATGACGTTTTCCTTCAGGCCGTTCAGGCTGTCGATCTTGCCCTGCACCGATGCTTCGGTGAGGACGCGGGTCGTTTCCTGGAACGATGCGGCCGAGATGAAGCTGCGGGTCTGCAGCGACGCCTTGGTGATGCCGAGCAGCACCGGCTTGCCCTGCGCGGGGGCGAGCCCTGCGTCGAGCTTCGCGTTGGCTTCGTCCATCTCGTCACGGTCGAGCTGTTCGCCGGCCAGCAGGGTGGTGTCGCCACCGTCGGTGATCTCAACCTTCTGCAACATCTGACGAACGATCGTCTCGATGTGCTTGTCGTTGATCTTCACGCCCTGCAGTCGATAGACGCCCTGGATTTCGCTGACCAGATATTCGGCCAGCGGCTCGATGCCGAGCGTTTCCAGAATGTCGTGCGGGTTCGGCGAACCACCGATCAGGTTGTCGCCGCGCTTGACATAGTCGCCTTCCTGAACGTCGATGACCTTCGACTTCGGGATCAGGTACTCGACGACATCGCCGCCATCCTCGGGCTGGATGCCGATCTTGCGCTTCGCCTTGTAATCCTTGCCGAAGATCACGCGGCCCGAGACCTTGGCGATGATCGCCGCCTCCTTCGGGATACGTGCCTCGAACAGCTCGGCGACACGCGGCAGACCGCCGGTGATGTCGCGGGTCTTGGCCGATTCACGGGCGACACGGGCGAGAACGTCACCCGCCTGCACCTGTGCGCCGTCCTCGACCGACAGGGTTGCCCCCGGTGCCAGCATGTAGCGCGCGGCCTCGCCCGAGTTCGCATCGAGCAGGGTCATGCGCGGACGCAGATCTTCCTTCGACTTGGTCGTCGCGCGATATTCGATGATCTCGCGCTGGGCGATACCGGTCGCTTCGTCGACGCGCTCGGTGACGGTCTTGTTCTCGATCAGATCGATGAACTTCACCGTACCGCCGGTTTCGGTGATGAGCGGCGCGGTGAACGGGTCCCATTCCGCCATGCGGTCGCCCTGCGAAACGATGTGGCCATCGTCGAACAGCACGTACGCACCGTAGGGGATGCGGTGGACCGACAGGTCGCGGCCGTCCATGTCGACGATCGCGATTTCGCCCGAGCGGCTGAGCACCACGCGCCTACCACGCTGATCTTCGATCAGGCGCAGGTCGCGGAACTCGACCGTGCCGTCGACCGGCGCTTCGAGGTTCGACTGTTCGTTCAGCTGCGCCGCACCACCGATATGGAAGGTACGCATGGTCAGCTGCGTGCCCGGCTCACCGATCGACTGCGCCGCGATGACGCCGACCGCTTCGCCGATGTTCACCGGGGTACCGCGCGCCAGGTCACGGCCGTAGCAGGTGCCACAGACGCCGACCTTGGCTTCGCAGACCAGCGGCGAACGGATCTTCATCGCCTGGAGACCCAGTGATTCGATCTTGGCCACCATGGCTTCGTCGAGCAGCGTTCCGGTCGGGAACACGACTTCGCCGGTCTTCGGGTCCATCACGTCCTCTGCGGTGGTCCGGCCGAGGATGCGCTCGCCCAGCGACGCGATGGTCGCGCCGCCTTCGATGATCGAGCGCATTTCCAGCGCGCGCTGGGTACCGCAATCGTCCATGATGACGACGCAATCCTGCGACACGTCGACCAGACGGCGGGTCAGGTAGCCCGAGTTCGCCGTCTTGAGCGCCGTATCCGCCAGGCCCTTGCGGGCGCCGTGGGTCGAGTTGAAGTATTCAAGGACGGTCAGGCCTTCCTTGAAGTTCGAGATGATCGGCGTTTCGATGATCTCGCCCGACGGCTTGGCCATCAGCCCGCGCATGCCGGCCAGCTGCTTGATCTGTGCCTGCGAACCACGGGCACCCGAGTGGGCCATCATGTAGATCGAGTTGATCGGCTTTTCGCGACCCTTGTCCGGACCGTCCTCGTAGCGGCGAACCGCCTTGATTTCGTCCATCATGCTGGTCGCGACCTGATCGCCGCAACGGCTCCAGGCGTCGATCACCTTGTTGTACTTCTCCTGCTGCGTGATCAGGCCGTCCTGATACTGCTGCTCGAAGTCCTTCACCTGGTCGCGCGTTTCGTCGACCAGCTTGTCCTTGTCCGGCGCGATCAGCATGTCGTCCTTGCCGAACGAGATGCCGGCCTTGAACGCGTGACGGAAGCCCAGCGCCATGATCGCATCGGCGAACAGCACGGTCTCCTTCTGACCGGTGTGGCGATACACCTCGTCGATGACGTCGCCGACGTCCTTCTTGGTCAGCAGGCGGTTGACCGTTTCGAACGGCACCTTGTGGCTCTTCGGCAGGGTTTCGCCCAGCAGCATGCGACCCGGCGTGGTCTCATAGCGCTTGAGATACTGGTTGCCCTGCTCGTCGGTCTGCGGAACGCGGCTGACGATCTTTGTGTGCAGCGTGACGGCACCGGCGTGCAGTGCCTGATGCACCTCCGCCATGTCGCCCAGCAGCATGCCTTCGCCCGGCTCGTTCGTCTTTTCCATCGACAGATAGTAAAGACCCAGCACCATGTCCTGCGACGGCACGATGATCGGCTTGCCGTTGGCGGGCGACAGGATGTTGTTGGTCGACATCATCAGGACGCGCGCTTCCAGCTGCGCTTCGAGCGACAGCGGAACGTGGACGGCCATCTGGTCGCCGTCGAAGTCGGCGTTGAATGCCGAGCAGACCAGCGGGTGCAGCTGGATCGCCTTGCCCTCGATCAGCACCGGCTCGAACGCCTGGATGCCCAGACGGTGGAGGGTCGGCGCGCGGTTCAGCATGACCGGGTGCTCGCGAATGACTTCGTCGAGGATGTCCCAGACTTCCTTGCGCTCCTTTTCGACCCACTTCTTCGCCTGCTTGAGCGTCATGCTCAGGCCCTTGGCGTCGAGGCGCGCATAGATGAACGGCTTGAACAGTTCGAGCGCCATCTTCTTCGGCAGGCCGCACTGGTGCAGCTTGAGTTCCGGGCCGGTCACGATGACCGAACGACCCGAATAGTCGACGCGCTTGCCGAGCAGGTTCTGACGGAAGCGGCCCTGCTTGCCCTTCAGCATGTCGGACAGCGACTTCAGCGGGCGCTTGTTGGCACCCGTGATCGTACGGCCGCGACGGCCGTTGTCGAACAGCGCGTCGACCGCTTCCTGCAACATGCGCTTTTCGTTGCGGACGATGATGTCCGGCGCACGCAGTTCCATGAGGCGCTTCAGGCGGTTGTTGCGGTTGATGACGCGGCGGTACAGGTCGTTCAGATCCGACGTCGCGAAACGGCCGCCGTCGAGTGGCACCAGCGGGCGCAGTTCGGGCGGGATGACCGGTACGACGTCGAGGATCATCCATTCGGGACGGTTGCCCGATTCCAGGAAGCTCTCGACGACCTTCAGCCGCTTGATGATCTTCTTGGGCTTCAGTTCCGACTTGGTAACGGCCAGCTCTTCGAGCAGGTCACGCTTTTCGCCCTCGAGGTCGAGGTCGATCAGCATCTGCTTGACCGCTTCGGCACCGATCCCGGCCGAGAACGCGTCCTCGCCATACTGGTCCTGCGCGTCGAGCAGCTCGTCCTCGGTGAGGAGCTGATACTTCTCCAGCGCGGTCAGGCCCGGCTCGATGACGATGTACGATTCGAAGTACAGCACGCGCTCGAGCTGCTTGAGCTGCATGTCGAGCAGCAGGCCGATGCGCGACGGCAGCGACTTCAGGAACCAGATGTGCGCGACCGGAGCGGCCAGTTCGATATGGCCCATCCGCTCACGGCGGACCTTCGACACCGTGACCTCAACACCGCACTTTTCGCAGACGATGCCCTTGTACTTCATGCGCTTGTACTTGCCGCACAGGCACTCGTAATCCTTGATCGGACCGAAGATGCGCGCGCAGAACAGGCCGTCACGTTCCGGCTTGAACGTGCGATAGTTGATCGTCTCGGGCTTCTTGATCTCGCCGAACGACCACGAGCGGATACGCTCCGGCGAGGCGATGCCGATCTGGATCTGGTCGAAGGTCTCCGGCTTGGCCACCGGGTTCGCGAAATTGGTCAGTTCGTTCATTTTGCTTTCCTCACGGAGAGGGAAAATCGTCAGGGGCGGGAAGGGAGCGCCGCGTCGTTACCGGACGCGACGCCCATCCATTACTCCGCCGCCTCGGCCAGGCCGTCGTTCTCTTCGATGCTGCTCAACTCGATGTTGAGGCCGAGCGAACGCATTTCCTTGACCAGCACGTTGAAGCTCTCGGGGATGCCGGCCTCGAAGGTGTCGTCGCCCTTGACGATCGCTTCATAGACCTTGGTGCGGCCGACCACGTCGTCGGACTTCACCGTGAGCATTTCCTGGAGCGTGTAGGCAGCGCCGTACGCCTGGAGCGCCCACACTTCCATTTCCCCGAAGCGCTGGCCACCGAACTGCGCCTTACCACCCAGCGGCTGCTGGGTAACGAGCGAGTACGGCCCGATCGAACGCGCGTGGATCTTGTCGTCGACCAGGTGGTGCAGCTTCAGCATGTAGATGATGCCGACGGTGACCATCCGGTCGAACTGATCGCCGGTACGCCCGTCGAACAGCACCGACTGACCCGAGCTGTGCAGCCCGGCCAGTTCCAGCATGTCCGACACGTCGCTTTCGCGCGCGCCGTCGAACACCGGGGTCCCCATCGGCACGCCCGTGCTGATGTTCTGGACCAGCTCGGCCAGCTGCTCGTTCGAGCGGGTGTCGAGGTCCTCGGCATAGTGATCGCCATAGATCTCCTTCAGGCGATCCTTGACCGCCGCCGGCATTTCGCCGCCGACCGCATCGGGGTTCGCCTCGCGCCAGTCGCGCAGCGACCGTGCAACCTGCATGCCCAGGTTGCGCGCCGCCCAGCCAAGGTGCGTTTCGAAGATCTGACCGACGTTCATGCGCGACGGCACGCCCAGCGGGTTCAGCACCAGGTCGACCGGGGTACCGTCCTCGAGGAACGGCATGTCCTCCTGCGGCAGGATGCGCGAGATGACGCCCTTGTTGCCGTGACGGCCGGCCATCTTGTCGCCCGGCTGCAGCTTGCGCTTCACCGCGACGAACACCTTGACCATCTTCAGCACGCCCGGCGGCAGCTCGTCACCACGCTCCAGCTTCTCGCGGCGATCGTGGAACTTGTCGGTGATACGCTTCACCGCCTCGTCATACTGCGCCTTGATCGCTTCGAGGTTCGACTGCGCGGTGTCGTCGGCGACGGCGAAGCGCCACCACTCGTGCTTTTCCACGCTGTCGAGCAGGTCGCGGTCGATGACCACGCCCTTCTTCACGCCCTTGGGCGCGGCCGTCGCGGTCTGCCCTTCGAGCATTTCGCGCAGGCGCGACCAGGTGGCACGGTTGAGGATGCCGCGCTCGTCGTCCGAGTCCTTCTTCAGGCGCTCGATCTCCTCGCGCTCGATCGCCATCGCGCGCTCGTCCTTGTCGATGCCGTGACGGTTGAAGACGCGGACGTCGACGACCGTACCCGACACGCCCGGCGGCAGGCGGAGCGAGGTGTCGCGCACGTCGCTGGCCTTTTCACCGAAGATCGCACGCAGGAGCTTTTCCTCCGGCGTCATCGGCGATTCGCCCTTCGGCGTGATCTTGCCGGCGAGGATGTCGCCCGGCTCGACCTCGGCACCGATGTACACGATGCCCGCCTCGTCGAGGTTGCGCAGCGCTTCTTCACCCACGTTCGGAATGTCGCGGGTGATGTCCTCCGGCCCGAGCTTCGTGTCGCGGGCCATCACTTCGAACTCGTCGATGTGGATCGACGTGAACACGTCGTCCTTCACGATCCGCTCGCTGATGAGGATCGAATCCTCGTAGTTGTACCCGTTCCACGGCATGAACGCGACGAGGGCGTTGCGGCCCAGCGCCAGCTCGCCGAACTCGGTCGACGGGCCGTCGGCGATGACTTCGCCGGCACGGACCACATCGCCCACCTTCACCAGCGGGCGCTGGTTGATGCAGGTCGACTGGTTCGAACGCTGGAACTTCATCAACGTGTAGATGTCGACGCCGCTCTCCGCCGCATCGACCTCACCGGTCGCGCGGATGACGATGCGGGCCGCATCGACCTGATCGACCACGCCGGCGCGCTTGGCCGAGATCGCCGCGCCCGAATCGCGCGCCACGGTCTCTTCCATGCCGGTGCCGACGAACGGCGCTTCCGCCTTCACCAGCGGCACGGCCTGGCGCTGCATGTTCGAGCCCATCAGCGCGCGGTTGGCGTCATCGTTTTCCAGGAATGGAATGAGCGAGGCGGCAACCGACACGAGCTGCTTGGGGCTGACGTCCATCAGCGTGACGTTTTCGGGCAGCGCCATCAGGAATTCGCCGGCCTGACGGGCCGACACCAGTTCCTCGGCGAAGCTGCCGTCTTCGTTCAGCGCGGCCGACGCCTGTGCGACGGTGTGCTTCTGCTCTTCCATTGCCGACAGGTACACGACCTCGTTCGATACCTTGCCGTCGATGATGCGACGATAGGGGGTTTCGATGAAGCCGTACTTGTTGACGCGGCTGAACGTCGCGAGGCTGTTGATCAGACCGATGTTCGGGCCTTCCGGCGTTTCGATCGGACAGATACGGCCATAGTGCGTCGGGTGAACGTCGCGGACTTCGAAGCCGGCGCGCTCACGGGTCAGACCGCCCGGCCCGAGGGCCGAAACGCGACGCTTGTGGGTGACTTCCGACAGCGGGTTGGTCTGGTCCATGAACTGCGACAGCTGCGACGAGCCGAAGAATTCACGCACCGCGGCCACGGCGGGTTTCGCGTTGATGAGGTCGTTCGGCATGACCGTCGACACATCGACCGACGACATGCGCTCCTTGACCGCACGCTCCATGCGCAGCAGCCCGACGCGATACTGGTTTTCCAGCAGCTCGCCGACCGAACGCACGCGACGGTTGCCGAGGTTGTCGATGTCGTCGACTTCGCCCTTGCCGTCCTTCAGGTCGACCAGCGTCTTGACGACCGACAGGATGTCCTCGCTGCGCAGCGTGGTCACCGTGTCCGGCGCGTCGAGGTCGAGGCGCATGTTCAGCTTCACGCGGCCCACGGCCGACAGGTCGTAGCGCTCCGGATCGAAGAACAGGCCGGCGAACAGCGCTTCGGCGGTTTCCAGCGTCGGCGGCTCGCCGGGGCGCATCACGCGGTAGATGTCGCTGAGCGCCTGTTCGCGCTCCTCGGCCTTGTCGACGTTCAGCGTGTTTCGAATCCACGGACCAGTCGACACGTGATCGATGTCGAGCAGTTCGATGCGCTCGATGCCGGCCTGGTCCAGCAGTTCCAGATTCTCGGGCGAAACCTCGTCGCCGGCTTCGATGTAAATCTGGCCGGTGGTTTCGTTGATGAGGTCATAGGCGCTGTAGCGACCGAAGATTTCCTCGGTCGGGATCAGCAGGTCGGTCAGGCCGTCCTTGCCCGCCTTGTTCGCCAGACGCGGCGAAATCTTGGTGCCGGCCGGAAACACGACTTCGCCGGTGTTCGCATCGACGATATCGAACGACGGCTTCTGGCCACGCCAGTTTTCCGGCGCGTACGGGATGCGCCAGCCGCCTTCGCCACGGACGAAGGTCACGCGGTTGTAGAAGTGGTTGAGGATGTCCTCGCCGGTCATGCCCAGCGCATACAGCAGCGACGTGACCGGCAGCTTGCGCTTGCGGTCGATGCGGACGTTCACGATGTCCTTGGCGTCGAATTCGAAATCGAGCCACGACCCGCGGTACGGGATCACGCGGGCAGCGAAGAGATACTTGCCGCTGGCGTGGGTCTTGCCGCGGTCATGGTCGAACAGCACGCCCGGCGAGCGGTGCATCTGCGACACGATGACGCGTTCGGTGCCGTTGATAAAGAAGGTGCCGTTCTCGGTCATGAGCGGCATGTCGCCCATGTACACGTCCTGCTCCTTGATATCGAGGACCGACCGGGCCTCGGTATCGGCGTCGACCTCGAACACGATCAGGCGGAGGGTAACGCGCATCGGCGCCGCATAGGTGATGCCGCGCTGACGGCATTCTTCCACGTCGAACTTGGGGTCTTCCAGTTCGTACGTCACGAAATCCAGCTCGGCGGTGCCGGCGAAGTCGCGGATCGGGAAGACCGAGCGCAGCGTCTTTTCGAGGCCCGAGACATAGCCGATCGACGGGTCCGACCGCAGGAACTGTTCATAGCTCTCGCGCTGGACTTCGATCAGGTTCGGCATCTGCACCACTTCGTGGATGTCGCCGAACACCTTGCGGATGCGGCGCTTGTGCGTGCCGGTTGCGGTTGCCTTGGTCGCCATGGGGTCGTGGGCCTCGCTTACAGTCAAATCTCGTGCCCGGTGGCCACCGGGCTGGCGTGCGAACAGGACGACGAAAGCCGCGTCACCCACATTGGGCCGCAGCTGTTCGAGCGTCCTGGAATGGCGACAGGCCTATGCATGCAATGCGTTGCGCGACGACGCATTCTTTCCCGGTCCTGAAGCAAGCCGGTCCTATATAAGCCGGGGCAGGGGCTGTCAACGCGGCGCGTCGTGCGTTTCGGTTGGGCGCGCCGATGGCTCGCTTCGTCGTATATTGGCCCGCGACAGGCTGACGCGGATGCAAAAACCCCGGTTGAGGGGCGTCATGCAGTTCCAGCTTCCGCTCGCGGCTCTCGTCGCGATCCTCGCCGTGCCCGCCGCCGCGCAGCAGACGTCGCCCGGCGGGTCGATCCCGATCTACGACATCACGCCGCAGCCGGTGCCGACTCCGTCGCCGACGCCGAGCGCGACGCCGACCCCGCGGGTGACGCCTGCGCCAACGCCGCGCGTTATCGCGCCGGTGCCCCGTGCGACCGCCACGCCGGCCCCGCGTGCCACAGCGACCCCGGTCCCGCCGCGTCCGACCCCGACCCCGACTCCGCGCGTCCAGCCCGAAGCGGTGCCGGCGGCCGAGCCGACCTATGTCGGGCCGCCGGTCCTGCCCGAACCGACGCCCGCCCCATCCGCGACCCCCTCGCCGGTCGCAACCGCGACCCCGGCCGCGATCGCGCCCGCCCCGGCCGGCGACGATGCGTTGCCGTGGTGGGTATGGTTCCTAGGCGGGATCGCGGTTGCCAGCGGCATTGCGTACGCGCTCGCCCGTCGCCGTCCGGCCGAAGTGCAATATGTCCCGGCGCCGCTGGAGCCTGCGCCGCCGGTCGTCCCTGCGCCGAAGCCGGTGCGTCCGCCGGTCGCCCCGGTAACGCCGCCCGCACCGCCCCCCGCGCCGGTCGCGCCGACGCCGGGGCCGTTCCTCGAATTCCAGCTTGCCCCGCTCAAGGTCGGGCTGGAGGGCGACCGCGCGCTGCTTGATTTCGACCTGACCGTCGGCAATCCGGCATCGACCCCGGTCGCCGAGGTCCGCATTGCGACGCTGCTGATTACTGCCAACGCCCGGCAGGATGAGCAGATCGCCACCTTCTTCTCCGACGCCGACAAGCGCGGGCTGGAGCCGTTCCCGCTGGGGGCGGGGGAGCGTCGCCATCTGGAGGCGACGATGACCCTGCCGCGCGTGGCGGTGAACATCGTCGAAGCGAACGACCGCGCCTTCTTCGTGCCGTTGATCGCGATCGATGCGCGCTATCGCTGGGAGGATGGCCGCGAATCGCGCACCACCGCCGCCTTCATGGTCGGCCCGGCCGCGCCACAAGGGAAGCTGGCCCCGATCTTCGCCGATCGCGGCGACCGGATGATCGACCGGCTGGAAGTGCGGTTGCACGGCCAGGTCCGCCGGACCTGATCTGCGTGCACTGCTTGCCGATAATCGATAAACGCGATAGTCTCGTGGTAACGGAGAGGGGGCGGCATGGCGCGGCGTGACCGGATATTGCGATTTACCGTCGTGGTGTTGCGCGTCCTGTTGGTCCTGAACATCGCCTTTGCCATCGCCTTCCTGTTGGGGACGCTGGCGAGTTTTCCGTTCCACGCTCCGCTGGCGGCGCGGATCGCGGCGAAATATCCGGCGGTCGACGTCGTACGGGTCGTCAGCGGCATTCGTGCCCTGCTGCTGCTGGGTGTCGTCGCGTCGGTGCCCGCGCACATCATCTTTTCGCGCCTGATCGCGATCATCGGTACCGTGCTGGCCGGCGAGACGTTCGCGTCGCCCAATGCGCGGCGGGTGCGGGCCATCGGGTGGGCACTGCTTGCGATTCAGTTGCTCGATGTGCCGCTGCTCCTGATCGTGCCGAGCTTCGATGGGCTGGGGGTGCGGGTCGATGGATCGTCGATCTCGATCGGTGGCTGGCTGTCGGTGCTGGTCGCCTTCATCCTTGCCCGCGTGTTCGCCGAAGGGGCAGCGCTCCGCGAAGACCTGGAAGGGACGGTCTGATGGCGGTGCTGGTCCGCCTCGACGAAGTATTGCAGGCCCGGCGCATGACGCTGACCGAACTGGCGCAGGCGGTGGATATCACGCTCGCCAACCTGTCGATCCTGAAGACCGGCAAGGCGCGTGCGATCCGGTTCACGACCCTCGACGCCATCTGTCGCGTACTGGAATGCCAGCCGGGCGACATTCTGGTCCATGCGGCCGGTGCGCAGGATGAGGGCGACGACTGACGCGCCGGCCCGCGATTACTGCGGTGGCGGGCCTTCCTCGGCATGCTCGACGGCGGCTCCGTCATCCGGGCGGATCGCGAAGCGGACGCGTTCGATGCAACCGCTCGCGCCGGTCGGCGATGCCGAGCGCCGCGCCGATCGGACAACCTGCATCGCCTGCTGCCCGAAAGCCTCGGCCGGTTCGCTGGCCAGCACGCGGGTGTTCCCGATCTCACCCCAGGGTGCGACGTCGAACTGCACCACCGCCCATCCTTCGATCCGACGACGATTCCACGCCGGGGGATAGGTCAGACGCGGGGGCTGTGCCCATCCTGCCGCCGGGCAGAGCGGCGTCGCGCCGAATTGGGCTTCGTCGGGCGCAGGTGGCGCTGCCAATCGCAAGGCGTCGCGCCAATAGGGATAGAAGCAGCCCTGGCGCTTGCCTTCGACAAAGCGGGAACCGGCAGCGGCCTTGCGCGCGGCGGTATCGAGCGTGGGGTCAGCGGTCCCGCCAATCGTCCGCACGGCGACGGGGCGACCCTTCTTATCCAGATCATAGCTGGTCATCGACCATTGCCGTTCGCCCGGTCTGCCCGCGACCTTGCGGAAATCGGGATAGGCGCGAAGCAGGGCCGCCGGTCGCGGCTGGCGCAGGCAATCGCTGTCGGCGGGACTGATCCGCTCCCATCCCTCACGCGGCAACGGGCCATTGGTGGGGACCAGCGAATAAGCCATCAGATCGGCGGGATCGGCCTTAGCCAACGGGAGCATCTGCTGCTGATAGTCGACGCGGCAATCCGTCCGGGGCGTGCCGGGCGTAAAGGTCGATGCGGCAAGGGCCGGGGCAATCTCCTCGCTGTTCGGAACATACGACGCCCCGTCGGTCCGGATCGAAAGCGGACGCCCGCTGGCATCGATCCGAAACCGCAGCGTTACCGGGCGGACATCGCCGGCACCCCAGCGCAGCGCAGGCGGAACGGCGGACAGATGGACCGCATCGACCACGATATCGCCACATCGAACCGGCCCCGGCGTCCACCGCGCCAGTTGCTGCGTGGGTAGGTCCGTCGCCTGGATCGGTAGGGGCACGTTACTTGCCGCCAGAAGCAGCGCGAGCGAAGGGATCGACATGGCGCGCAGGATGGCCGCACTTCGTGACGGGTGCAAGTAAGGCGGCTGCGGTCGTCCGGCCGGGGACGGGTTTCGCGAGCGGGCATGAAAAAAGGGGACAGTCCGGTGTGGACTGCCCCCTTTTTCTGGTCGAGCCGGGATGGAAGTGAATTCCATCCCGTCGGTCGGGCCTTGCGGCCCGCCGGCCGGCCTTGGTGGAGATGGCGGATCGTAGATCCGCCGTCCCACCTGCGGCTTACTTGACTTCGACGGTTGCGCCGGCGCCTTCGAGCTGCGCCTTGATCTTGGCGGCTTCGTCCTTGTTCACGCCTTCCTTGACGGCCTTCGGCGCGCCTTCGACGAGCGCCTTGGCTTCGGTCAGGCCGAGACCGGTGATGGCGCGGACTTCCTTGATGACGTTGATCTTCTTGCCACCGTCGCCGGTGAGGATCACGTCGAACTCGGTCTGCTCTTCAGCAGCTGGGGCAGCGGCGCCGCCGCCAGCGGCCGGAGCGGCTGCAACGGCAGCAGCGGCCGAAACGCCCCACTTCTCTTCGAGCAGCTTCGACAGCTCGGCTGCTTCGAGGACGGTCAGCGCGCTCAGCTGTTCGACGATTGCGTTCAGGTCAGCCATGATATTCTCCGTAAATCAGATAGGGTTGTGTTGGTCGGAAGCGTGCCTTCAGGCTGCTTCCTTCTCCGCATATGCCGACAGCACGCGCGCGATCTGGGCCGCGGGTGCCTGCGTGATGGTGGCGATCTTCGTTGCCGGGGCAACGATGAGGCCGACCAGCTTGGCGCGCAGTTCGTCGAGCGAGGGCAGCGAGGCAAGAGCCTTCACGCCGTCCGCGTCGAGGATCTGGCCGCCCATCGCGCCGCCGACGATCTCGAGCTTGTCGTTCGTCTTGGCGAAGTCGTTGATGACCCGCGCCGCAGCGACGGGATCGGTCGACGTCGCCAGCGCCGTCGGGCCGGTCAGCAGGTCCGACAACACCGCGTACGGCGTGCCTTCGGCTGCGATCCGGGCAAGACGGTTCTTCGAGACCTTGTAGCTCGCGCCGGCTTCCCGCATCTTGTTGCGCAGATTCGTCGACTGGGCGACGGTCATGCCGAGGTTGCGGGTGACGACCACCACGCCGACCTCGTTGAAGGTGCGGTTCAGCTCGGCGACGGCTTCACTCTTCTGAGTGCGATCCATGCCGTTCTCCTTTACTGGGGCGTGTCCCGGCAGAACCGGCAAACGCCCGCGAACAATCCGCCCGTCGCAGGGTGCGACGACCGGGGCGAAAGTCCGTGAGGGGCATGGTCGCCATGCGGAGCCGTGCAATAAGCAGCGGTCGCTTCATGGCCGGCCCGACGTGCCTCGGCACGCACAGGCGGAATAACACATTCCCCGTCTCGGCAGGACATTAAGCGGGGAACCCGCACCTGCTGTCTCGGACGGACGTCGCACGCGGGACGAATCCCCATGCGACGGCTGGCCGCGCGCTTACGCCGGTGGCCGGGGGGAGTCAAGCGTGCGAACCGGCTTGACCTTGGCCGTGCACGCTTCATTAGTCAGATAAATCTGGAGGGACCATGCCGCGCACGACGTTGGAAATCTGTATCGACAGTGCCGCCGGGGCCGATGCGGCGATCACAGGCGGCGCGGATCGGATCGAACTGTGCGGGGCGCTGTCGGTCGGCGGGTTGACGCCGCCGCCGGGACTGGTGGCGCTGGTGGTCGAGCGGGCGCGGGCGGCGGGCGTACGTGTCCATGCGATGGTCCGGCCGCGCGCGGGGGATTTTGCCTATGACGCACCCGAACTGGACACCGCCATCGCCGATGCCCGCGCACTAATCGCGGCCGGGGTCGATGGCCTCGTCTTCGGGGCGGTGCGGGACGGCGCGATCGATGGCGAGGCGACGGCACGGTGGCTGGCGGCGGTGCGGGGCCTGCGCGCCGATATCGACCTGACGCTGCACCGTGCGGTCGACCTGCTGGTCGATCCGGTCGCGGTGGTCGAACCGGCGGTGGCGCTGGGGTTCCACCGCATCCTGACCTCGGGCGGGGCCACCCGCGCGGTCGATGGGGTCGGGGTGATCCGGGCGATGCATGAACGGGCGGCGGGGCGGATCGTGGTGATGCCAGGATCGGGCGTCCGTCCCGAGAATACCGCGGCCTTGCTGGCGCAGACCGGGGCGGGGGAAATCCATGCCTCGGCCAGCGTGGCCGTGGTGCAGGACGATCCGCGCGTGATCGCGCTGGGCTTTGCCGGGCCGGGCCTCGCGCGAACCGATGCAACCGTCGTGCGCGCGCTGCGCGCCGCGATCGACGCCTGACAAGAGGGATATAGGACCATGATGCCGATCGATCGCCGGACCCTTCTTGCCGGAACTGCCGGCACGCTGGCGGCAGGTGCGCTGCCCCTGCCGGCGCACGCTGCGCGGGCCGAACCGAGCGGGCTGCTCCACGGCCTGTCGCCGCGCCCCGGCCTGCCCGAACGGCTGCCGGTCGAGGACCCGTCGCGCATCCTGCTGGCAAACGGCTGGCTGTTCCACGAAGGCGACATTGCCGCCCCGCTGCCGACGACGCATGACGAGACCTACACCAATGCCAAGGCGGGCAATGCGCGCGGCGCGGCGGCGATGGACTATGACGACACCGACTGGGCAGCGGTCAGCGTGCCGCATGACTGGGCATCGGCGCAGGGCTTTGTCGAGACGGCGAATGTCGCGCAAGGATACCGCCCGCGCGGGATCGGCTGGTATCGCCGCACGCTGCGGCTTGCGCCCGAGGATCGCGGCAGGAAGCTCGAGCTGCATTTCGGCGCGATCGCGACTGCCGCGACAATCTGGATCAACGGCAGCGTCGTAGCGCGCAATTTCTCGGGCTACAACGCGATCACCGTAGACCTGACCCCGTTCGCGCGGTTCGGCGACGAGCTGAACGTCATCGCGATCCGGGTCGATGCGACCGCGATGGAGGGGTGGTGGTATGAAGGCGCGGGCCTGTATCGCCACGTCTGGCTGGCGAAGCGGTCGCCGGTATCGATTGCGACCGATGGCGTGCATTGCGATCCGCGCCTCGGCAGCGACGGGCGCTGGCAGGTGCCGGTCACGGTCGCGCTGGAGAGCATCGCGCGGACGGCAGCGACGGCGACCGTGATGGTCGACCTGCTCGACCCCGCCGGCAAGGTGGTCGGCAGCGCGCGGGGGCAGGCGGAATTGTCGCCGCTAGGCGAGGGGCAGGTGGCGCTGTCGCTCCCCGTCGCCGATCCGCAGCGCTGGTCGATCGAGACGCCGACGCTCTACACCGTCCGCGTCGCCACCGATGCGCCGGGCGGGGGCGACGAACGCCGCATCGCCATCGGGTTCCGCACGATACGCTTCGATGCGCAAACCGGCTTCCTCCTCAACGAACGACCGGTAAAGCTGAAGGGCGTGTGCCTGCATCAGGACCATGCCGGGGTCGGCGTGGCGGTGCCAGACGCGCTGCTGGCGTGGCGGTTGCAACGGATGAAGGACACCGGCGTCAACGCCATCCGCTGTTCGCACAATGCGCAGGCCGACGCCTTCTACCAACTGTGTGACCGGATGGGGTTCGTCGTCATGGACGAGAACCGCATCTTCAATCCTGCGCCGGAGAATATGGCGCAACTGGAATGGCTGGTCCGCGCGCATCGCAACCATCCCAGCATCATCCTGTGGTCGGTCTTCAACGAGGAACCGATGCAGGGCACCGAAGCCGGCGTCGAGATGGTCCGGCGGATGGCCGCCCATGTCCACGCGCTGGACGACAGCCGCCCGGTGACGGCGGCGATGAACGGCAGCTTCTACGATCCCCAGAACGTGTCGAGCGTCGTCGATGTGATGGGGTTCAATTACTATCAGGGCGATTACGACAAGTTCCACGCGCTGAACCCGGGCAAGCCCAGCACGTCGTCGGAGGATACCAGCGCGTTCATGACGCGCGGGGCCTATGCGACCGACAAGGCGGCGCATGTGATGTCGTCGATGGATACCGAGGCGGCGCCGTGGGGTGCCACCCACCGGAACGCCTGGGCCGAGATCGCGAAGCGCCGCTTCATCGCGGGCGGGTTCGTGTGGACCGGGTTCGATTATCATGGCGAGCCGACGCCGTTCACCTGGCCGACCATCGCCAGCTTCTTCGGCATCCTCGACCTGTGCGGATTCCCCAAGACCGCCTATGATATTCACCGCGCGCACTGGATCGATAGCGAGCCGGTGGTCGGCATTGCGCCGCACTGGACGTGGCCGGGCAAGGAGGGGCAACCGGTCGAGTTGCTCGTCACCAGCAACGCCGAGCGGGTCCGCGTCGTGCTGAACGGGCGAATGGTCGGCGAACAGGCGGTCGACCGGATCATGGGCAACGCGTTCACCGTCCCCTATGCGCCGGGCAAGCTGGAGGCGATCGCGTTGAAGGGTGGGCGAGAGGTCGCGCGCGCGGTGCATGAAACGGCGGGACCCGCGGTCGCGCTGCGGCTGACCCCGGCGCGTACCGCAATGCTGGGCGATGGCGAGGATGTCGTGCCGGTGACGATCGATGCGGTCGATGCGAAGGGGCGGCACGTTCCGACCGCAAACCGCATGACCCGCTTCACGGTCGACGGCGCGACGCTGATCGGGGTCGGCAATGGCGATCCCAACAGCCATGAGAGCGAGAAGGCCCCTGCGCGGTCGCTGTTCAACGGCCTCGCGCAGATGATCGTGCAGGCGGGCGAGGGGCGCGGCAAGGTGACGATCGCGGCAAGCGCCGAGGGCCTGCGCCCGGCGCGACTGGTGATCGACCGGGTGGCGGCCACGCCGCGCGCGCAGGTTGCGGTGACGCCACCGGGCGCGTTCATCCTCGGCTGGCGACGGTCGAAATCGTTCGCGACCGCGCCCGATCCGGGCCTGACGCCGCCGGTCAACGACAATAACAGCTGGGACTTCACCCGCAGCGGCAGCGCCGCCGCGCCCGAAGCCGGGCCGTCGTTCCGCCTGTACCGCGCCACGCTGCCCGAACGGCGGCGGGTGATGGCGGAGGGCGGCATGGTCAGCTTTGCGCAGGTCGAGGGGCGGGCGAGCGTCTATATCGACGGTCGGCAGGCCGGAGCGAAGACCGACCCCGACGCCGGGCCGCTGGTGGTGCCGGTGCCCGCCGGGGCTAAGGTGGTGGCGGTGCTGATCGAGGCGGTACCGGGCGCGCGGTCGGGGATTACCGGGGCGGTTCGGCTGGCGCCGAAGGGGTAGGGGGCGACATCCCCTTACCCCTCCCCCCGTTCGGCTCGAACCTGCGCTCGAAGCAAACGGGGGGAGCTAGCTGCCCTATCGGAACGCGCCGATTTCCGCGACGGCGATCGCCGGGGCAGGCACCGCCGGCTGCGGGAAGGCGAAGCGCAGATAGCGGGCCGAGCGCGCGGCGGTGAACGGCAGGCGCTGGGTCGCGCGGGCATAGTTGATGTTGGGGAATTCGCCTTCGCCACCCGGCTTCCACGTCTTGCCGTCGACGCTGGTTTCCACGCGATATTTCATCGGCGGCGCGGCGTTCGGGTCGATGTGCCGCGTCGGGGTCAGGGTGAAGCCGGCGAGCTTTTCCGCGCGACCCATGTCGATGGTCAGCGACGCGGGCGCGGGGCTGGTCCACGCGGTGCGCGGGGATGCGTCGAGCAGGGCTTCGCCGCCGGGAGCGCTGGCGGCGGTCACCTTCCACCCTGCACGGTCGACGATGCTCGGATCGCTGACCTTCAGCGGCGGCAGGTCGATGGGGGCGACCGAGCGGAACAGCGCGAATTCGCGGATCGCCGGGCCGGCTTCGGCGGCGACGGTGCGGAAGCGGACGCGGCGCGGCGCGATCGGGGCGGGGAGGCGCACGAGGCGCTGCGGGCCGACCATGTCCTTTTCGGCGACCGTGGTCCACTGGTCGCCGCCGTCCGATACGTCGATGGCGAAGCGGGTGACACGGAGACCCAGCGGCAGCCATTCCTGCAACCGTACCGTGTCGAAGCTGCGGCCCGGCGGCAGGTCGAGGATGATGCTCGCATCCTTCGCATCCGCTGGGGCGAGCCAGAAGGTGTCGAGATTGCCGTCGTTGACGTTGCGGGCGGTGCTGCCGGTGTCGGCGCTGGCGGTGACGACCGCGCCGGCCGCCAGATCGTTGGCGAAGGTTGCGCGCAGGGCGTTGCCGAAGGCGGTCAGGCTGGCGACGTCGCGGTCGTGGATGCGGCCGCGGCGGTCGGGGGGCAGGTTGAGGTGGAAGGTCGTGCCATGGCCGACCGACTGATCGTACATCTCCATGATTTTGCTGGGGTTTTTAACCTGGGCGTCCTCGTCGGCGTGGTAGAACCAGCCCGGCCGGATCGAGACGTTGGTCTCCGCCGGCCACCACAGCGGCGCACCGCGCACGCCGGTGTTACCTTCGGCCTGGTCATAGGGGTGGTTCGGCATGGTCGGCCAGCAGGGGTCGGCGGCATGGCCGTCCTCGTTGCCGACCCAGCGAATGTCGGCACCCAGGGGATCGAAGGTGCAGGCATCGGGTTGCAGCTGGTGGACCAGCGCGATGATCGACGGCCAGTTATAATATTGAACCGCATCGATTTTCCGCGTCTCGCGCGCGCCGCCATAATAGCCGTCGCCACCGTTCGCTCCGTCGAACCACACCTCGAACAGCTTGCCATAGCGGGTGCACAATTCGGTAAGCTGCGCGCGGTAATAGGTGATGTAGCTGGGCGCGCCATAGTCCGCGCGATTGCGGTCCCAGGGTGACAGATACACGCCGAAGTTGATCCCGCCGCGCCGGCATGCCGCCTCCAGTTCGCCGACAATGTCGCCTTTGCCCCCTTTATAGGGCGAATTGCGGATGCAATGTTCGGTCAGCATCGTCGGCCACAGGCAGAAGCCGTCATGATGCTTGGCGGTCAGGATCAGGCCGGTAAGGCCGCCGGCCTTTGCCGCCGCGACGATCTGGTCGGGGTCGAAATCGGTCGGGTTGAACAGCTTGGGGTCTTCGTCGCCGTACCCCCATTCCTTGTCGGTGAAGGTGTTGATCGAGAAATGGATGAAGCCGTACTGACGATGGTCATGCCATTTCAGCTGGCGCGGCGAGGGCGTCGCCCCCCATGGTGCGGGCAGCGCGGTCGGGGCCGGGGTGATCGCGGCGCGCGGGGCGCAGGCGGCGGCACCGGCGATCAGGCTGCTGCCCATCAGGCTGCGGCGGGAAAGGGTCATTGCGATACTCCGGGTGCGTTTGATTCGGGAGACAGGGGTTCGGGGATCAGCCAGGCCTGCGCGATCTGATGACCGCGCCCGCCGCCGCCGATGCCGGCGGGGCGATGCCATTCGAGGGTCAGCGTACCGCTGGCAGTGAGGCTCTGCGGAATGGCGGTCTCGACCGTATCGCGGTCGCCGCTGCGCGGGCGGAAGGGGTGGAGTTCGACACCGTTACCGGTCAGTCGCATCGGCAACGCGTAATCCTCGCCCGCCCAGCGCGCGACCAGGCGGTAGCGGCGGTTCCGCTCCAGCCCCGTATAGCGCAGCCGCACCGGGGTTTCGTATAGCCCCTCGGCATAGCTCAGGTCCGCCATGCGCCAGCCTTGATCGGGGTAATGATCGGCGACGCCGTCGATCGCGCTGTCGAGCGACTGCGGATCGGCATCGAAGCCGGCCCCACGCACCAGATGCGGTTCGGCGGTCGGGTCGCCCAGATCGTCGTACAGCGCCATGTCGCGGGTGCGCCACGGATCGCCGATCACGGCCAGCCGGGCGGCGGCGTCGGGATGGGGCAGCGCGGCGGCAATGTCGGCTTCGACGGCGGTGCGGTCGTTCAACTGAATATCGGCACGGTCGAGGTTTGCGCCGCGTTCCCAGTTCGACGCGCCATGGCGCGGCACCGACAGCTGCATCCGCGCGCGGTCCCACAGCCGGTCGGCGATGGCGGTCAGGTCGGTGCGCAGCGGCGCGACGATCGCCGGTTCGGGGCGGGCATAGGCGAAGCGCGCGGCGACGGCGGCGGCCTCCGCACCGGTCGCGGGCGCCTGTCGCAGCGTGTAGAGCGCCTCGGCCTGCGTAGCCTTGGCCGCGATCAGGCGGTGGCGGACCAGCGCGTCATAGGTCGCGCGGTAGCGATAGAGGTCGATCCGCCAGTCGGCCCAGCGCGCCGGGCGGATACCGTTCACCAGCGCCAGCGTCGCATCGATCCCGGCATTGGCCGACGGATCGCCGCGCCAATTGCCCTCCAGTGCGGCCGGCACGGCGGCAAAGGCCCGGTCGCCGACGAACATCCGGGCATAGTCGTCGGCGATCTCGGCCAAGGGCGTGGCCGGGTTCCAGCCGAGGCGGAACCACTGGGTCACGTTCCAGTCGTCGTTCACCCCCTCGCTATAGGTCACGAAGCCACGCGTGGCCGGGGCGAGGTATGCGAAGATGCGCTGGGTCGCGGCGGGGCGCGGGTTCACCGGCTCGCGGCCCTGCGTCAGTGCGAAGGCGGGGTGCCAGTCGGGGATCGGGAATTGCGCGTGCATCGTGTGCGCGGTGTCGGGATAGGTTTCGAGTGGGTAGCGGCCGGCGATGCGGCGACGATGCTCGGCGATACTGTCGCGCGTCTGCGGCCCGACGAAGAGTGCGGTCAGCCAGCGCGGGTTCCTTGCCAGTTGCGCGTGGAAGGCGTCGAGGTCGGCGGCGTCGAACCCCTGCGTCGACAGCAGGACTTCGGCCTTCGCGAAACGCTGTCGCAGGGCCGCCGTGATGCGTTCCGCGACCGGGAACAGCCGGTCGGGCGCGGTATGGCCGGGATCGCCGCCGGGAATGTAGAGCGCGTCGAGCGCGGGGAGCTTTGCGGCCAGCGTGGTGAAGTCGGCGACTTCGGCATCGGCGCTGCCGGGCTTCTGGTAATCGCGCAGCAGGGGATAGAAGAGTGCGACGTCGATCCCCAGCCGGTGCGTCGCCTGTGCGACCGCGATCAGCGTTTCGGTGGCGGGTAGCGGGGAGAGCGGCGAGGTGGCGTCGTCGTCCGATACCGGCGCGATGAACTGGATGCGGTTGCCGCCCAGCAGCGCGAAATCCTCGATCCGGCGCGTCAGCATGGGCAGGTCCCAGGCGTCGTAGCTGTTGTTCTTGGCGCGGTAGCCGATCTGGGTCCCGCGGATCGCCATCACCGGGGCTTCGGCGACATGGGGCGGGGCGGTGAGGGTAAGGTTGTCGAGGTGGCGTAGCAGATAGCCGGCGGCGAACAGGCGCGCGCGGGTGGTGGCGGCGCGGATGGTGATGGTGCAGGTGGTGGTGTCGATCGCGAAGGCTTCGGGGGCGAGCTTTGCCGGCAGGAAGCGGATGGTGACTTCCGCGCATGCTCCGTATCGCCGCGCAGGCGGGGATCCAGGGTGGGACTCACGACCGTTGGTTTTGCCTGGCTCTCGACCCCCGCCTGCGCGGGGGTACGGCTGGGGTTTGGATGACGGGCGAGGGCACGCCGCACCCCGCTCCGCCAGCCGTTCGCGCAGCACCTGCGCCGCCGGGTCGCTCCCGACGACGCACGCGGCGTCCAGCGGCACGACGACCGGCGCGGCGGTGGCGAGGAGGGTGGCGAGGATCACCGCCTGCCCGGCCGATCCCCGGGCGCACGGCCGAACGCCTTGTTCGGGGTCGCCGCCATGTCGAACACCAGCCGACCGCCCTTCACCAGATCGGCATGCGCGATCCAGCTCTTGGTCCACGGCCGCCCGTTCCACGTCACGCTGCGGACATAGGGGCGGTCGGGGGCGTTGCCGCGTGCCTCGACCACCAGCGTGCGGCCGCCACCGACCTGCACCGTCGCACGGTCGAACAGGGGGGAGCCCAGCACATAGGTCGCGCTGACCGGATCGACCGGATAGAAGCCCAATGCCGACAGCAGATACCACGCGCTCATCT
The DNA here is from genome assembly GCF_001421355.1 of Sphingomonas sp. Leaf9. Lineage (GTDB taxonomy): Bacteria > Pseudomonadota > Alphaproteobacteria > Sphingomonadales > Sphingomonadaceae > Sphingomonas. Next base: position 312,825 of record NZ_LMKC01000002.1, read on the forward strand.
GCCCGCAGTCGTCGTTGCCGATGATGCCGTCGGGGCGGTCGTGGTACATTTCGGTCAGCAGCCGGCGGACCATCGCCTGCGTCTTATAGGGCGCGCCGCAATAGGCGTAGAGATAGGCGACGTGGTGGCTGGGTTCGTTGCCGTGGGCATATTGCCCGACCAGCCCGGAAATGTCGGGCGGCGCGTCGGCGGGCAGTTCGGACGAGGCGGTGAACAGGCCGTCCAGCTTCGCTTCGAACGCCGCATCGCCGCCCATCGCCGCGATCAGGCCGGGGACGTCGTGCTGGTTGAGGAAGGTCGCCTGCCAGCTGTTGCTCTCGGTATAGTCGCGCCACTTCTTCGAATGGCCGATGCCGTTCGGGGCAAAGGGTTCGGCCCAGCTGCCATCGGCAAGCCGAGCGCGCGCGAAGCCCAGTTTCGCGTCGAACACGTTGCGCCAGTTGCCCGACCGTTTCCGCAACCGCGCCGCGCTGGCGGCATCGCCCGCGGCATCGGCGATGAACGCGCCGGCATAGTCGTCATACGCGAATTCCAGCGTCTTCGACACGCTTTCGAAGATGCGGTCGGCAGGCGCATAGCCGAGTTCGTCATAGGCCTGCACGCCGATGCTGTTGTCGAGGTTCGGCGTGGTCCAGTCGAACGAGCGCTTCTTCACGCCCCCCCATGCGGCGGCATAGTCGGCGACGACGCCCTTGGCGCGTGCCTCCGCCATCACCGGCACCGCGTGCCAGCCGATCATGCAGCCGGTCTCGACGCCCTGCAGCGGCCAGACGGGCGGGCCGAACGGGCTTTGCTGGGTCTGGCGGATCAGGTCGCGGGTGAATTGTTGCGTCCGCGCCGGGCGGATCAGCGTCTGCAAGGGATGGAAGGCGCGGTAGGTGTCCCACAGCGAATAGGCGCTGTAGGCCGCTTCGCCCTTCGGTATGGTATGCGTCTGGCGGTCCAGCCCGACATAGCGGCCGTCGACGTCGGAGAAGAGCGTCGGGCCGATCGAGGCGTGATAGAGGGCCGATGCGGCGACGGTGCGCTGTACTTCGGTGCCGCCGTCGAAGCGGATCAGGTCGAGTTCGCGCGCCCATGCCGAACGCGCGGCGCGGGCATAGCGGTCGAAATCCCAATGCTTTGCTTCGGCGGCCAGGTTCGCCTTGGCGCCGTTCAGGTCGACCGCCGAGATGCCGGTGCGGATCACGATCGGCGCAGCGCCGGCGTCGGTATAGTGCAGGACCGCCTTGACCCGCTTGGCCGCAACGCCCTTTGCGCCGGCCGGCGCGTCGCTGTCGCCGAAGAACTCGATCCGGTCGGGTTTGCGCGACAGCTGCATCGCAAAGAAGATCCGCCGCCCCTTGGCCCAGCGGAATACGCGGCGGGTGCCGGTCAGCGTGCCGTCGGCCTCCAGCGTCAGCGCGGCGTCGTCGATATAGGGTGACTGGTTCGGCCCCTCCATGACGAGGTGCGACATGTCGATCAGGATGTGCGCCGGCCCGGCGGGAAAGCGGTGGCGCTGGATGCCGGTACGCTCGGTCACGGTCAGTTCGGAGCGGACACCGCTTTCGAGCGTGACGGCGTAATAGCCGGGATCGGCGACCTCTTGCCCGTAGCGCTGGCGATAGCCCTTGTCGGGATCCTCCAGCGGGCCGCCGTCAAGCAGCACCGGACCCCGCGTCGGGACGACCAGCACGTCGAGCATGTCGCCGATGCCGGTGCCCGACAGGTGCGTGTGGCTGAAGCCCAGGATCGAGCTGTCACCCTTGTGATAGCCCGAACAGGTCGCCCAGCGCGCGGTGTCGGTGTCGGGGGAGAGCTGCACCATCCCGAACGGCATGGTCGCGCCGGGAAAGGTATGGCCGTCGCCGCCGGTGCCGACGAACAGGTCGGGGCGGGTGGCAGGCGGGGTGACGGTCGTGGCCGGCAGGGCGGTCGCGACCGCAAGGCCGGCGCTGCTGCCGAGCAGGGCGCGGCGGGAGAGCATGGTCATTTCGGCAACTCCTGCGTGCCCCTGATGGTGAACGCGATTTCCTGACCGGGCGTGTCACCCGGCTGGCCGCCGCCCACGAACAGGCGATAGCTGCCCGGCCGCACCGCGCGGGTGCCGTCGAGCGCGACGGTGCTGAGCAGGCGCGGGTCGAGGGTGAAGGTCACGATCTTGCCCTGACCCGGCTTCAGCGCGACCCGCTGGAAGGCGACGAGGCTGTGGCGCAGCACGGGATCGTTCCATGCGCCGACCTTGTTTACGTCGGCGGGCGCGATCAGATAGGCTTGCGCGACCTCTTCACCGGCACGCTTGCCGGTGTTGGTGACGCGGGCGGTGACGGTCAGCGGCTGGCCGGCGGTCAGCGTCGTCGGTGCCTTCGCATCGCCATAGGCATAGCTTGTGTAGCTGAGGCCATGGCCGAAGCCCCACAGCGGCGTCCCGTCGAAATAGCGATAGGTGCGCCCCTTCATGTTGTAGTCGACGAAGGCGGGCAGGTCGCTGGTCTTGGCGTAGAAGGTCACCGGCAGGCGACCCGACGGATTGGTCGTGCCGTCGAGCAGATCGGCGATGGCGGTGCCGCCGACCTCGCCCGGATACCAGCCGGCGATGATCGCGTCGGCGTGTTGCTTCGCCCATTCCATCGCGACGGCACTGCCCGAAAGGAGAACGACGATGAGCGGCTTGCCGGATGCCTTGACCGCTTCGAGCAGTTGCTGCTGTGCGGCCGGCAGCGCGATGTCGGTGCGGTCGCCGCCGGAGAAGCCGGCGACTTCGAGGCGTAGCGCCTCGCCCTCGACGGCGGGGGAGAGGCCGACGAACGCCACGACCGCATCGGCATTTTGCGCGGCGGCGACGGCCTGCGCCCGCTGCGGGTCGGCAGGGGCGATCCAGGTCAGGCGGATGCTGTCGTCGGTGCTGGCATGGGTGAGGTCGAGGCGGAAGGATTTGGGGCTGGCGTCGGCGAAGTCGAGTACTGCCTCCATCCGCTCCGACTTGCTGTCGTTGGCCGCTCCCTCGACGGCGGCGGTGCCGGTGGCGCTCAGCACGTCCTTGCCATCGACCCACAGCTTCACCGCGTCGCGGCCCGAACATTTGTCCCAGCAACGGTTGATGTCGATGCGCAGCGTGTAGCGGCCCGGCCCCGGCGGGGTCAGCGTGCCGGTCCAGCGGACGCCGTAGCGGTTCACGGGCAGGTTCGCCGCCGGGCTGGTGCGCGCCCAGTTGAAATCGATGATGCGGTCGGTGCGGGTGACGACGGGCGTGCCGGTCATCGCCGGATCGGCGAAGAACTCGGTCTTCAGCCCCGCGCCGAACGCGGTCTGGGGCACGGGCAGGGGGACGCCCTCTGCCAGCGTCGCCCCTTGCGCATAGGTCACGGCGAAGCGGTTGGTGAGCCCTTTCAGCGGGGTTACCGGGTCGGCGGCGGTGCCGTTGTAGTTTGCCTCCAGCACGTCGAGGCTGTCGGCATTGGGGCCGACGACCGCGATCCGGGCACCGCGTTTCAGCGGTAGGACGCCGTTGTTCTGGAGCAGGACCAGCGACTTGGCGGCCGCCTCCAGCGCGAGTGCGCGGTTGGCGGGGGTGTGGAGTGCGGTGGCGGGGATCGTGTCCCAGCGGCTCTTTGCGCCGAACGCGTCGCCCAGCCGCTTGCGCGCTTCGAAGGTGCGGGTGAGTGCGCGGTCGACCACGGCCTGCGTCGTCAGGCCGCGTTCCAGCGCGCGGGGCAGCGCGGCGTAGGCCGAGCCGCAATTGAGGTCCATGCCGGCATTGATCGCCGCAGCGGAGCCAGCGGCGTTGTCGAGCGCATAGCGCTGATAATGCGCGATGTTGCCGATCGCGTCGCAGTCGGACACGACCAGCCCGTTCCAGCCCCAGTCGCGGCGGATGCGGTCGTTCAGGAGCCAGCCGGCGGCACACACCGGCACGCCGTGAACGCCGTTATAGGCGCACATTACGGACTGGGCCTTCCCCTCGGTCAGTGCGCGGCGGAAGGCGGGGAGGTAGGTCGCCTCCATGTCATAGGGCGCGGTCTGCACGCTGAACGCGTCGCGGCCCGCCTCCGGCCCGCTATGCGCGACCAGATGCTTGGGCGTGGCAATGACGCGGGGTTGCAGCGGGTCCGGCCCTTGCAGGCCACGCACATAGCCGACCGCCAGCGCGCCGGTTAGCACCGGGTCCTCGCCATAGGTTTCCATGCCCCGGCCCCAGCGCGGATCGCGGAAGATGTTGATGTTGGGCGACCAGATGGTCAGCCCCTCATAGCGCCGCCGGTTCTTGCCCGGCAGCGCATTGTATTTGGCGCGCGCCTCGGTCGAGACGACGGTGCCGATCCGCTCCATCAGCGGCGCGTCCCATGTCGCCGCCAGCCCGATCGCCTGCGGAAAGACGGTGGCGACGCCGTTGCGGGCCAGACCGTGCAGCGCCTCGTTCCAATAATCGTAGGCGGGAAGGACGTCGCCCTGCGCCGGGGCGGTGCTTTGCAGCTGTGCCGCCTTTTCCGCCGGGGTCATCGCCGCGATGGTCGCGGCGATCTGCGGGTCGGGTTCCGCTGCACCGGCGAGGAGGGCGAGGAGGATGCTCACTTGGCGGCCCCCAGCGTTTGCAGGCGCAGTGCCTTCTTCAGCGCACCGGCCGATGCCTTGCCCTCGATCGTTACCGTGACGCTTTCGCCCGGCAGCAGGTCGAGGAAGTTGTCCGACGCCTGCACGTCCAAGGTGCCGAAGCCGATCCACAGCGCACGGGCCAGGCGCTGCGTGGTGATGGTCAGTGCCGGCTTGCCTTCGACCGTCGACCAGCGGGTGGTGAGGCCCGGATCGGGCAGCGTCATCGTCTTTTCCGGCAGTGCCGTCACCAGCGCACGCGACGCCACCGCGCCGTCGACGACCAGTTCGACCACGGTCACGCTGCGCTTCGGATCGGCGCCCTTGAACAGGTCGGCATCGGTCAGCGTCGCGACCTTGGTCGCGGACAGCGCGGGCAGCTGGATCGCGGCTTCATGCGCCATGGTCACCTTGCCATCGACGTCCATCGTCCGCATCCGCCACAGGGCAGTGACCGGCACGGTGCGGTCGGAGATCAGGGTGATGTCGGTCGGCCCGTCCGCCTTGCGCGCGGCGGAGACGGCGAGCGGGGCGTAGAAGCGGCGGGCGGCGAAGTGCAGCGCCTTCCACCGACCATAATAGTCGATGCTCGACCACGACGCGCCGGGCCACACATCGTTCAACTGCCAGTAGAGCGAGCCGCTGGTGACCGGGCGGCAGGCGCGGTGGTGCAGTGCGCCGAGCTGGATGCCGTCGGCCTGCATGACCTGCGACAGATACACGAAGTCGGCGAAATCGCGCGGCTCGCGGTAGCGCAGGCGGATATAGTCGAGCAGACGCTGTTGCCCGGCACCCTTCAGGAATTTCTGGTGCGCGGTCATCACCGGGGAATCGACGGCATAGTCGGCTGGTTTCGCGAATTTCGCGAGGGTCGCCATGTCGGGCATCGCCTGCAGCCCATATTCCGACATGAAGCGCGGGCAGCTGTCGAGATAGGCGGTGGCGGGCTTCTTGCCGCCCCACACGTCCCAGTAATGGCGGTCGCCATTGCCGTCCTGATCGGGCTTGCCCTCGTAATTGGCGCTGGGCGATCCGGGCCAATAGGGCACGTCGGCGTCGCGCCGTTCGGCGGCATCGCGCAGTACCCGGTCGAACAGGATCGCCATGCCGACCCCGATACGCTCCTGCTCATCGGCACCGACGCGCTTCTTGAAGGCGGTGCGGTCGCTCCAGCCCTCCCAGCCCGACAGCACTTCGTTATTGCCCGACCACAGCACGATCGAGGGATGCGCCTGCACCCGGTCGACCTGTTCCTCGGCCTCGATCTTGACCGTTTCGCGATAATCGGGGTCATAGGGGGTGATCGCGCCACCGAACATGAAGTCGGACCAGATCATCAGGCCCAGCCGGTCGGCGGTGTCGAAGAAGCTGTCGGGCAGGTACATGCCGCCGCCCCAGATGCGGATCATGTTCATGTTTGCCGCCTGCGCGTCGCCCATGATCTTTGCCATATACGCGTTGGTGACGCGCGGGCCGAAGCTGTCGAACGGGATCAGGTTCGCGCCCTTGGCGAACACCGGAATCCCGTTGATCCGGAACAGGAAGCCGCGACCGATCGCGTCCTTGGTCCGGACCAGTTCGACGGTGCGGACGCCGGTGACACGCTGCTGCGTATCGACCAGTTCGCCGCCCAGCCGGGTTTCGGTCGCGACGGTGTAGAGCGGCTGCTCGCCATAGCCGGCGGGGTACCAGAGCTGCGGATTGGCGATGGCGACCGGCACGCTCACCCGGTTTTCGCCGGCCGTGACCGCGACGGTGCGGGTGGCGCGGACCTTGGTCCCGTCGGGCGAAGTGACGATCGCGTCGACCTGCACCGTCGCGGCGCGATCGGCGATCAGGGTGACGTCGGCGGACAGGCGCGCCTCGGCCGGGGTCACCGCCTCCTGCTGCACCCGCAGCGTATCGATGCGCACTTCATCCCACGCATCGACCTTCACCGCACCATTGGGGCCGACATTGAGGATGCGGGGACCCCAGTCCCAGCCGTAATGGTATTTGGGCTTACGGATATAGGGCGAGGTCTGCCGCGCTTCCGGCTCGTCGCCCGCGGTCGAATCATATTCGCCGGGCAGCGGGTTTTCGAGTTTCGCGACCATCGGCTTCAGCACGCCCAAGGGCGATTTGAAGGCGATACGAATCTCGTTCGCGCCGGCCTTCAGCAGCGGCTTGGCATCCGCGCGCCAGCGGCGGTGCGCATTGTCGGCGGCGAGCAGCTTCTGGCCGTTGACGAACACCTCGGCAAAGGTGTCCAGCCCGTCGAACACCAGGTCGACATGCCCGCGCGCGAGCAGGGCGGGGGAGGCGTTCAGCGTGCCCTTATATTCCCAGTCGCTGCGCCCGACCCACTGGATGGTCGCTTCATTGAGGCCGATGAACGGATCGGGCGTCACCTTGGCCGCGATCAGGTCGGTCTGGACCGTGCCCGGCACCTTGGCGGGCAACCAGCGCGCGGCCTTGGGATGGTCCTTCGCCGCCGTGTCACCGGGGGCGAGCCGTACTTGCCACCCCTTGTCGAGGGTCACCGTCTCGCGCGGCGCGGCCCACAGGGCGGCTGGAGCGGCGGCGAGGAGCAGGAACAGGGCAGGCTTCTTCACTTCGCGTCTTCCAGTTGCAGCGTGTCGACGGTGTAGAACGGGTCGGATAGCGGGGAGGTGAATTGCAGGCAGACGTCCGCATCGCCCGGCTGCTTCGCGAACGTTCCCTTGAACGTGAACCGGTTGGGCGCGGTGTTCGGATCGGGCAGCGGAAAGGTCGCGGCGATCGTGCCGTCACAGCCACCGGTGCGCATCACCAGCTCGCCATGCTGCGTCACCGCGAAATGCTCGCGCAGCGCGGTGTAGTCGTGCGCCAAGCCGTAATGGCGCGGCAGGCGGGCGACGGTCACCGTGAACGCCTGCGCGACGTCCAATGGCATTTTCGGCGCCTGGGTGCAGGTGTCGAAGATGTTGACGTTGTACGCCGGGGCATCGCCCGACTGGCCCGACACCAGTGGCACGCGCAGCCCCAGCGCGCCCTTGGGACAGGCCACCATGTCCGCCGTGCCGGTCGCGCGTAGCAGCGCCGGGCGGCTCGCGTCGAACGCGCGCGGTTTGGCGAGGGCATGGCCGTCCTTCGCAAAAGCGGCGGCGGTGATCGTCTGCCCCGGCTTCAGCGCGATCGGCGCGGCATAGCTGCGCGACCGGGCGGTCGGCTGGCTGCCGTCGGTGGTGTAGCGGATCGTGCCCGCGCCGGTCTGGGTGGTCAACGCCAGCTTGGGCGACCTGCCACGCAGCACGTCGCCCTTGGAACCGTCGAGCGCATAGGTGACCGCGAACGCCGCGTCGGCCGCCGCGATCCCCTGTCGTTCATAGCGCAGCATCTGCGGCTGGAGGCGGTCGACGAACCCCTTCCAGTCGCGCTTGTCGCGCGGGCTCCACGTGAATTCGGCGATGGCGGACAGGCGCGGGAAGGTCGCGTGCTCCTTCTGCTTCGCGGTCGCCAGATATTCGGACCATGCATTGCCCTGCGCGCCCAGCACATGCGCGGCGGCCTCCGCCGTCACGCCGGGGCGGACGGGTTCATAGCCATAGACCATCTCCAGCGTCTGCAGTCCGATGCGGCCGGGCGGTTCGTCGCCGGCGGTCGACTGAATATTGTCGAGATACAGGTTGGGGGCGGGCGACATGACGACGTCATGGCCCTTGTTCGCCGCCTCGACCGCGCCTGCCTCGCCGCGCCATGACATGACGGTCGCGCTGGTCGGGACGTCGCCTTCGAGGATTTCGTCCCAGCCGATCAGGCGGCGGCCCTTGCTCGCCAGATGCTTGCCAAGTTCGGAGATCATCCAGCCCTGCATCTGGTTCTCGGTCTTGAGGCCCAGCGCCTCCATCTGCGCCTGCACCTCGGGCGAGCGCTGCCACTGGTCCTTCACCGCCTCGTCGCCGCCGACATGGATGAACTGGCCGGGGAAGATGTCGATCAGCTCGTCCAGCACGTTCTTGATGAAGGTCATGCTGCGGGGCGAGGGCGAGAAGAGCCACGGATTGACCCCCCAGTCATGGCCGACCGGCGGCCGGTCGCCGAGCACGCCGACCTCCTCCGGATAGGCCGCGACCGCCGCCTGCGCATGGCCGGGCATGTCGATTTCGGGTACGATGGTGATGCCGCGTTCCGCCGCATAGGCGACCAGCTTGCGCAGTTCGTCCTGCGTATAGAAGCCGCCGACCTTCGGCCCCGGAGCGCCGCCGGCGACCGGAGGCTCGCGGAAGCCGCCGATCTCGGTCAGCTTCGGGTAGCGCTTGATCTCGACGCGCCATCCTTGGTCATCCGACAGGTGCATGTGCAGCGTGTTCAGCTTCTGCGCGGCCATGGTGTCGATGACCGGATAGAGCGTGTCGATCGGCTGGAACGAGCGGGTGACGTCGACCATCAGCCCGCGCCAGCGGAAGCGGGGCGCGTCGTCGATAGTCGTCGCAGCGACGCGCACCGGCTTGCCGAACGCGGTGTCGGGGCTGAGCAGCTGCGCCAGCGTCATCGCGCCCCAGATCAGGCCGCGGTCGCCACTGGCGGCGATGGTGATGCCTTGGGAAGTGACCGTCAGGCGGTACGCTTCGTCGCCGGTGATCGCAGCATCGCGCACGAAACGGATGTTGCCCGTAGCGCCGGGCGTCAGGGTCAGCCCGCGATCGACCTTCACCCGGTCGGCCAGCAGGCGCGCGGCGGTCGCGGCGCCCTTGTCCGCCGCGGGCGCGACGATGCCGGCCCCGTTCGCGATGGTGATCGATCCGCTGGCCGGGGTCATCCGTGCGGGCAGGGGGAGGAGCGGGGCGGTCTGTGCCGCTGCCGGGGCAACGATCGCGGTGGCGGCGGCGAGGGCGGCCCAGGTCAGACGATGCTTCACGCGATACTCCCCTTGGATGGCCGGTCGATTCGACCGTACCGAAACGTCTAGCGGCCCGAACGAAAAAAGGCCCCGGCAAAGCCGGGGCCTTCGGATGAAACGGGGGGCACGGGCCGCACCCCCCGGATCACCGGCCCCGTTATAGGCGGAAGGCCACGCTGGCTGCGAAGGTACGGCCGTTCTTGTAGAAGGCGGTCGGACGATCGCGGGTCGCGTTGTACTGATAGTAGGTTTCGTCGAGCAGGTTCTGCGCGTTGACGGTCAGCGTGATCTTCGGCGTCAGGTTGACCGATGCCGAAAGGTCGAGCTGGCTGTACGGTGCGACCATTTCGCGCGAGTTCAGGCGACCGATCGTGCGGAAATAGCTCGAGCGGTAGTTGTAGCTCAGCCGCGTCTGGAAAATCCCGCTTTCGAAATACGGGATCACGTTCACGGTGTGCTTCGACAGGTACGGCAGGTTCAGTTCTGCACCGGTGGTATCGACCGAGGAGGTCGAGCTTTCCTGATACGAATAATTCGCCTGGATGCCGAACCCGCCCCAGATTTCGCTCTGCCCCGAAATCAGTGCGCCGTTGACCGTGGCCTTGCCGCCGTTGATCGGCTGGTTGACGTTATAGGTCGTCAGGCGGTTCTGCAGCGAGTTGAAGAACACCTGATTGGTGCGGGTGTTGATGATGTAGTTGCTGATTTCGCGGCGGAACAGTTCGCCGGCGACCAGCGTGCCCGCACGCGGATACCATTCGGCGGTCAGTTCGTAGTTGACCGATTCGTAGGGCTTCAGGTTCGGGTTGCCGCCGCCGCCATCGAGCGTGATGTCGTTGAGCGAGGTCGCCGCCGCCAGATCCTGATAACGAGGACGCGAGATCACCTTTGCCACCGCGCCGCGCACGATGAACTGCGGCGAGAAGGAATAGGCGACGTTCACGCTGGGCAGGAACTTCAGATAATCGGTCGCCGTGGTCGTCGGCACCGGCTGCGGGTTCACCGTGTTGCTGAGCGTGGTGGCGTAGTTCGACACGTCCTGCGTGTAGACGAGGCGACCACCGATGTTGCCGCGCCAGCCGCCCTGGTCGAAATTTGCCTGGACGTACGATGCCGCGACCGTTTCCTTGACCTTCGTCGACGCGCCGATCTTGTTGACCAGCGGGCTGTTGATCGCACCGGCCAGGATGTCGATCACCGCCTGTTCGGACAGGTTCAGATACTTGGTCGCATTGCCGCTGCCGCCGCTGCCCGAGAAGGTGCCGTCGGGGGTCGAGGTAGTGTCGACGCCTAGCTGCGACCCGAGGCGCGACGTGGTCAGGTAGGTGTTGATGCCACGCGCATCGACCCGGTTGACGTGCTCGGTCACGCGGCTGCCGAGCATCACTTCGGTGAATGGACCGAACGAGACGGGGATCGTCGCATCGTAACCGGCGTAGATGTCGCGGTCGGTCGTGACGCTGTAATCGAGACCGCCGATCTGGGCCGCGTTGAGCTGCGCGCCGTTGACGATGACCGGACGGCCTTCGATCTGCGCCGGGTTGTTGTTCGGGTTGGTGAAATAGTTTGCCGGGTTGGTCAGGTCGCCGACGAAATTGACCTCGGCCGATTCCGGGGTGAACGAATAGCTGAACGGCAGCTTGGTCTGCACGTTGAACAGATATTCGGGATTGCGCCCGCCGGTCGCCTTCGACCAGCCGCCGGCGAACGACACCTTGGCGCCGTTGTCGCCTTCCCAATCGGCGAACAGGTTGATGTTGTCGGTCTTGAGCGAGGTGCGACGCACCAGCGTGTCGAGCTGTGCACTCTGATTCGGTGCGGCACCGAAGCTGGCGGCGGTGACGACACCGTTGTTGACTGTCGCCGACTGCAGCACGCTGCCGGTCCAGGCGACCGGGATCGTGTACATCGACTGGCTGTAGTTGTTGTACTTGCCGTCGATGTGCAGGCCGTTGAGCGAGAAGGTCAGGTTCTCGACCGGGCGGAACTGCACGGTGCCCGACACGCTGGCGCGCTCGCGGGTCTGCTGAAAATAGGCGTAGTTGATGCCGAACGGCGCGACCGCACCGATCAGATCGTTCTTGCTGCCGCCGGAAATCGTGGCGTTCGGGTTCAGCAGGATGCCCTGGCCCGACGCGTCGCGACGCACCGAACCATCGGCGTTCTTCTGGAAGAAATCGGCACCGCTCTGATAGCCGAAGAATTCGACGCCGGCGCGGGTCAGGTTCTGCTTGTCATAGGTTGCAGCGACCAGGAAACCGAACGTCTCGGCAGCGTTGCGCCAGCTGTAGAGGCCCGATCCGCGAATGTTACCCTTGTCGGCGCGGTCGTTGTACGAATAGCCGGCCGAGGCGAAGACCGAGTTCGCCGCAAGATCGAGCGGGCGGCGGGTGCGAACGATGACGGTACCGCCAAGGCTGCCTTCCTCGATGCGCGGTTCGGGCGACTTGTACACTTCGAGGCGGTCGACCAGCTCGGGGGCCAGCAGCGAATAGTTGAAGGTACGGCTCGACGGATCGTTGTCGTTGCCACCCCAGTCGGCCGACGCCAGCGCGTGGCCATCGAGCAGCATGCGGTTCAGCGCCGGATCGGTGCCGAGGATCGCGACCTTTTCACCTTCGCCGAAGCGGCGGTCGATCGACACGCCGGGGATGTGCGACAGCGACTCGGCGACGTTGCGATCGGGGAACTTGCCGATGTCTTCCGCCGAAATCACGTCGACGACGGCGTTGGCCTGCTTCTTGACGTTGATCGCGTTACGCAGCGATCCGCGGATGCCGGTGACCACGATGTCGTCGCCGCCGGTCGCGGTGTCGTTCGACGATGGCGGCGTGGTGGTCGGTGCCTCCTGCGCGAACGCCGGCGTGGCGAGCGCCACCAGCGCGGTGGAAGCTAGATAAGCGAAACGCGAAAATGCCATGGACCCTACCCCTTATATCCGGGCGCGAAATGCGCCCCCCCGAATGTGGCCGCGACGGGCGAGACGACATGCGTCCAGCATTGGTACTAAATTGGCACCATGCAGGCTCGTTTTGGTCGAGTGCAATGTGACCAATCGCGATCATAAAATCTACATAAAAATGAAAACATCATGCACTGGTGAGAAAATTGTAGCCAGAACAGGCCAATATCGGTTGTTCGGTGCAATTTATAAGCTATATACGTAATTAAATTACGCAATCGGCACCGCCGCTGCCGGTCGTGTAATCGATTAATCTAAGGCCAAAGCGCAAATCCGGGGCGGTCCAATCGCAACATCGGTAGCGGGCAAGCGGTGGAAAAGCCGCATTTCGGCTAGTCGAATCCGCATTGATTAATACCAAAAAGGCACCTATCCAGACCCGGTGTCCGTATCGTCCGCCCCTTCCGTCGATCGTTCTTCGGTCCAGCCTGTCGGCGGGGCCTTTTCCGAACGCGTCGGGCAATTGCGTGGCGATGCCCATGCGCCGCTGTACGTCCAGCTGCAGCAGCTGGTGCGTGCCGCGATCGAGCGGCGCATCCTGCAGCAGGACGACGCGATCCCGCCCGAACGCGACCTGGCCACCGAATACGCGGTGTCGCGCATTACCGTGCGCAAGGCGATCGAGGGGCTGGCGAACGAGGGGCTGGTGGTGCGCCGTCGGGGTGCTGGCACTTTCGTCGCGGCGCGGGTCGACAAGAGCTTTTCGAAACTGTCGTCCTTTTCCGAAGACATGGTGGCGCGCGGTCGGGTGCCGAGCAGCGCGTGGGTGGCGAAGTCCGCCGGGCTGGTAACGCCCGAGGAATCGATGTCGCTGGGCCTGTCGCCGGGCACGCCGGTCTATCGGTTCCAGCGGATGCGCTTTGCCGACGACGTGCCGATGGCGGTCGAATATTCGGCGATCGCCGGCCATTGCCTGCCCAATGTCGATGCGGTCGGCGACTCGCTCTATGCGGCGCTGGAAGTGACCGGCTGTCGCCCGGTGCGCGCGCTGCAACGGCTGCGGGCGATGGCCTTTCCCGCCGAACAGGCGAGGCGGCTGGGCGTCGAGGTCGGCCATGCCGGTCTGTTCATCGAACGGCGCGGCTTCCTGCCCGATGGCGATACCGTCGAATTCACCCAATCCTATTATCGCGGCGACGCCTACGACGTCGTTGCCGAACTGAACGCAAGCTGATCCGGCGCTGGCCGGGACCAAGAGGGGGTTCATGACGTCCATAGCCGAAGCCGTGCAAAAGCCGGTTGCTGCCCAAGATACCGCCATGCACCGGGAAGCCGGGGAAGGGGCCGCATCGGTCGCACGGTTCCTGTCGCGCAACGCCGCGACGCTCGCCGCGCTGGGTGAATCGCTGCGGGCCGATCCGCCGGCGCTGGTTGTCACCTGCGCGCGCGGATCGTCGGACCATGCCGCGACCTATGGCAAATATCTGGTCGAGACGCTGTGCGGCGTACCGGTCGCGAGCGCCGCGCCGTCGGTCGCGTCGGTCTATGCGACGCGGATGGAGCGGATGAACGCGCTGGTGATCGCGGTGTCGCAGTCGGGTCGCAGCCCCGATCTGCTGCGCACGGTCGAAAGCTACAAGGCGGCGGGCGCGCGCGTCGTGGCGCTGGTGAATGTCGAGGATTCGCCGCTCGCCGCGCTGGCCGACACCGTGCTGCCGCTGTCGGCGGGGGCGGAAACGTCGGTTGCGGCCACCAAGTCGTTCATCGCCTCGCTCGCCGGCCTCGCCGCCATCGCCGCGCACTGGAGCCAGGATGCCGAGCTGCTCGCCGCGCTCGACGGCCTGCCCGCGCAGCTGGAGGCGGCGTTCGATCTCGACTGGACGCCGGTCGCCGATACGTTGGTGGAGGCGCGCAACCTGTTCGTGATCGGGCGCGGCTACAGCTTCGGCGTGGCGCAGGAAGCGGCGCTGAAGATGAAGGAAACCTCGGCGCTGCATGCCGAGGCGTTCAGCAGCGCCGAGGTCCGCCACGGCCCGATGGCGATCATCAACAACGGCTTTCCCCTGCTGGGCTTCGCCACCTCGGACGATGCCGGCGATGACGTGCGTGCGGCGGCGGCGGAGTTCGCCGGGCGTGGCGCGGCGGTGCATCTGGCCGATGCGGCGAGCGACGACAGCCATCCGCCGGCGATCCGCAGCCATGCCGCGATCGAACCGATCCTGATGATCCAAAGCTTCTATCGCATGGTCAACACGGTGTCGCTGCGGCGCGGGCTGAACCCCGATCAGCCGCCGCATCTGCGTAAGGTGACGGAAACGCGATGAGCAACTTTGTCTTTCGCGGCGGGCGCGTCCTGGCCGATCATTGCACGCAGGACAGCTGCGCGTTCCGGGTCGAAAACGGCGTCATCGTCGAATTTCATGCCGGGGACGACGCCGAGGTCATCGACCTAGACGGCGGGTGGCTGGTGCCGGGTTATGTCGACACGCAGGTCAATGGCGGCGGCGGCGTCCTGTTCAACGACCATCCGACCGTCGAGGGCATCCGCGCGATCGGTGCCGCCCATGCGCAGTACGGCACCACTGCCTATCTGCCGACGCTGATCAGCGATTCGCTGGAGGTGGTTGCCGCCGGGCTGGACGCGGTGGATGCCGCGATCGAGGCGGGCGTGCCCGGCGTGGTCGGCATCCATGTCGAGGGGCCGTTCCTGAATCCGGTGCGCAAGGGCATCCACGACGACAAACATTTCCGCGCGCTGGACGATGCCGCGATCAACCTGCTGACGTCGCCGCGCAAGGGCGTGGTGATGGTGACGATGGCGCCCGAGCGCAACGACGTCGCGTCGATCGAGCGGCTGGTCGCAGCCGGCGTGATCGTCAGCATCGGCCATAGCGACGCGACGTACGAACAGGCGCGCGCCGCGATCGATGCCGGTGCGCGGGGTGTCACGCACCTCTACAACGCCATGTCGCCGCTGAAGCACCGTGAGCCGGGTGTCGTCGGCGCGGTGCTGGAGGACCAGGGCGTCTATGCCGGATTGATCGTCGACGGGGCGCATCTGCATCCGGCTGCGATCCGCGTCGCGCTGAAGTCGCGGCCGGTCGATCGGTTCATGCTGGTGACCGATGCGATGCCGACCGTCGGCGCGGCCAGCAAGGAATTCGTGCTGAACGGCCAGCCGATCCATGTCGAGAACGGCGTATGCGTCGACGACAACGGTACGCTGGCCGGCTGCGACCTCGACATGGCGACGGCGGTCGCGAACACGGTCGCGCTGGGCGTCGCGTTCGAGGATGCGGTGGCGATGGCGTCGGCCAATCCGGCTGCGTTCCTGCGCCTGTCGCACCGCATCGGCAGCATCGATGTCGGCCACAACGCCGATTTCGTGTGGCTTGCCGCCGACCTGACCGTGCGCGGTACGTGGATCGCGGGCAACCGCATCGTCTGACAGATCCGGCCCGGCCCGTGCCATGGAGGCGCGGACGGGCCAACTTACCCAAGGGGGCATTGATGACCGCCATCCAGCTGACCGCGCCGCTTCACGGTTGGGCGGCCGCGCTCGACGATGTGCCCGATGCGGTGTTTGCCGGGCGGATGCTGGGCGACGGCGCGGCGATCGATCCGCTCGGCACGACGCTGCACGCGCCATGCGACGGACAGGTGCTGACGCTGCACGCCGGCGGCCATGCCATCACCCTGCGTGGCGAGGGCGGGGTCGAGCTGCTGATGCATGTCGGCATCGATACGGTGCAGCTGGGCGGCAGCGGCTTTACCGCAAGGGTCGCGGTGGGTGACACGGTGACGCGCGGCCAGCCGCTGATCGATTTCGACCTCGACGCGCTGGTGCAGGCAGTACCTTCGCTGATGACGCCGATCATCGTCACCAATGGCGACCGGTTCCGCATCACCGATCGCAGCGGTGGCCGGGTGGTCGCGGTGGGCGATGCCTTGCTGACGCTGGAGCCGCTGGACGCGGCAGTCGCTGCGCCGGACGCGTCGGGCGAGCGGGTCGTCAAGGACGTCCGTGTCCCGCTGGCGCATGGTATCCATGCCCGCCCGGCGGCGCGCATCGGCGAGGTTGCGCGCGGCTTCACCGCGACCAGCTGGCTGGCGAAGAACGGGGGCGAGGCGAGGACGTCGGGTGCGGTCGGGCTGCTGGGCCTCGGCATCCGCTTCGGCGACACGATCCGCGTCAGCGCGAGCGGCCCCGATGCGGCGCAGGCGGTCGACGCGCTGGTCGCGCTGATCGAAGGCGGCATGGGCGAGGGCGTCGCCCATGCTCCCGCCGCACCGATCGCCGCGCCGCCGCCGGTGCAGCCGGTCGAACTGGCCGAGGGGCAGCTGGCCGGCACGCTCGCCGCGCCGGGCTTTGCAATCGGCACCGCGCGCTGGCTGCGCGTCGCCGATATTCCGGTGCCGGTCGACGGGCAGGGCGCGGGCGTCGAAGCCGCGCGGCTCGACAGCGCGCTGGCGGCGGTGCGCGACCGGCTGGCGTCGCAGGACGGCAGCGGTGCGGGTGCTGCGATCCGTGCGGCGCATATCGCGTTCCTCGACGATCCTGAATTACGCGAGGCGGCCGACCGCGCCGTGGGGGCCGGGCGCGATGCCGGCCATGCCTGGCGACAGGCGACGCGGGCGCAGGCGGCGACGCTGCGGTTGCTGGGCGATGCGCGGCTGGCCGAGCGTGCCGACGATCTACTCGACCTCGAACGGCAGGTGCTGCGCGAACTGACCGGCGCGGCCGATGATGCGATGACCTTTGCGCCCGGCACCATCCTGCTTGCCGACGACCTGTTGCCGTCGCAGGTGATGGCGCTCGATCCTGCCTGTGTGGCGGGGTTGCTGGTCGAGCGCGGTGGCCCGACCTCGCACGTTGCGATCCTCGCCGCGACGATGGGCCTGCCCGCGCTGGTCGCGGTCGGCGCGCCGCTGACGCACGTCGAGGACGGCACGACCCTGATCCTCGACGCCGATAGCGGCGTAATCCATGTCGCGCCTGACGAGGCGACGCTGACGCAGGCGCGCGGCGGCATCGAACGCCGCGCCGCCGAGCGTGCCGCCGCGCTGGCGCAGGCGGCGGAGCATTGCGTCACCACCGATGGCGTGCGGATCGAAGCGTTCGCCAATCTCGGTTCGCTCGACGATGCGGTCGCCGCCATGGCGAACGGCGCGGAAGGGTCGGGGCTGCTGCGCACCGAATTCCTGTTCCTCGAACGGGATACTGCCCCCGACGTCGCCGAACAGGCCGCGCTGTACGGCGATATCGCGCGCACGCTGGAGGGGCGGCCGTTGATCGTTCGCCTGCTCGATGTCGGTGGCGACAAGCCGGCGTCCTACCTGCCGATCGCACCGGAGGAGAATCCGGCGCTGGGCCTGCGCGGCATCCGCGTTGCGCTCGCCATGCCGGACATCCTTGAGGCGCAGCTGCGCGCCATCCTGTCGGTCCAGCCGGTCGGGCAGTGCCGGATCATGGTGCCGATGGTCGCCAGCGTCGAGGAAATCACCGCCGTCCGCGCGGTCGTCGACCGGTTGCGCGGCGAGATGGGGATTGCCGAGCGGGTCGAGGTCGGCATCATGGTCGAAACCCCGGCGGCGGCGGTCACGTCGGCGACGCTGGCGGCGCACGCCGATTTCCTGTCGATCGGGACCAACGACCTGACGCAATATGCGCTGGCAATGGATCGCGGCAATCCGGCGGTGGCCGGCGGGGTCGATGGCCTGCATCCTGCGGTGCTCCAACTGATCGCGCATACGACTGACGGCGCGAAGCGGCACAAGCGCTGGGTCGGCGTGTGCGGCGGGCTGGCGTCCGATCGACTGGCGATCCCGCTGCTGGTCGGCCTGGGCATCACCGAATTGTCGGCGTCGCCGCGCTTCGTACCCGAATTGAAGGCGCTGGTCCGGCGTCTCGACACCGCCGCCTGCCACACGCTCGCCATCCGCGCGCTGGCGGCATCCTCCCCGCGCGAGGTCCGCGCGCTTGCCCGCGAATTCCTTCAGGAGCTCCCCGCATGAAGTCGATCGTCGAAGCGCTGCAACCGATCGGCCGCGCGCTGATGCTGCCGATCGCGGTCCTGCCGGTGGCGGGGCTGTTGTTGCGGCTGGGCCAGCCCGACCTGCTCGATATCGGCCTGCTGGCGGCGGCGGGCGATGCGCTGTTCAACAATCTTGGGCTGCTGTTCGCCATCGGCGTCGCGTGCGGTATCGCCCGCGACGGCAATGGCGCGGCGTGCCTGGCCGGGGTCGTCTGCTATCTGGTCGTCAAGAATGGCGGGCCGGTGTTCCTGACCGTGCCGACCGACGTGACGCAAGGGTTCAACGACGCCACCGCCGCCATCCTGTCGGCCGCGTGGAAGGCAAAGGCGTTCGGCAAGCTCGATGTGCCGATCGGCATCGTCTCCGGCCTGATCGGCGGCAGTTTCTACAACCGGTTCGCAACGATCAAGGTGCCGGAATATCTCGCCTTCTTCGGCGGGCGCCGTTTCGTGCCGATCGTCAGCGGGCTGGCGGGCGTCGGCATCGCCATGGTGCTGGGGCTGAGCTTTGCCGGGATCAGCAGCGCGCTCGACCTGACCAGCCGCGCGCTGGTGGCATCGGGCAGCTTCGGGCTGTTCGGCTTCGGCCTGCTCAACCGGCTGCTGCTGGTGACCGGGCTGCACCATATCCTGAACAATGTCGCGTGGTTCGTGCTGGGCGATTTCAACGGCACGACCGGCGATCTGCGACGCTTCTTTGCCGGCGATCCGACCGCGGGCGCGTTCATGGCCGGGTATTTCCCCGTCATGATGTTCGGCCTGCCCGCCGCGTGCCTGGCCATGTATCGATCCGCCTTGCCCGACCGGCGCAAGGCGGTGGGCGGCATGCTCCTCAGCCTTGCGCTCACCAGCTTCCTGACCGGTGTGACCGAACCGATCGAGTTCTCGTTCATGTTCCTCGCGCCCGTGCTCTACGCGATCCATGCGGTGCTGACCGGCGTGTCGATGGCGGTGATGGACGCGCTGGGCGTGCGGTTGGGTTTCGGCTTCTCGGCCGGGCTGTTCGACTATGTGCTGAACTATGGGAAGGCGACCAAGCCGCTGCTGCTGCTGCCCATCGGCCTCGTCTATTTCGCGGTCTATTACGGGGTGTTCCGTTTCTTCATCGTGCGGTTCGACCTGAAGACGCCGGGCCGCGACGCCAGTGTCGCGCCGATGGGCGGTGCGCCGGTCGCGGCGGGCGAGCGGGGGCGGGCGTTCCTTGCGGCGCTGGGCGGCAGTGCGAACCTCGTCAGCATCGGGGCATGCACCACGCGCCTGCGCCTGGTCGTCGCGGATCAGGCGCTGGTCGATGAAGCCGCGCTGAAGGCGCTGGGCGCGATGGGGGTGATCCGTCCGTCGGATCGCGCGGTGCAGGTCATCGTCGGCCCGATCGCCGACCAGGTGGCCGAGGAAATCCGTGCGGCCGGAGCCGGCGGTCCGGTGGCCGTGGTTGCCGCGACGGAAACGGTCGCGACCGATGCGGCCGTCGACCTGTCACCCGATCTGCTGGCGGCACTGGGCGGCGCGACGGCGATCGTGCAGGTGCAGGCGCTGGCCGGGCGGATTCGCATCGAGCTGCGCACGCCGGGCACGATCGACCCGACAACGCTGCCCGGCGTGCGCGCCGCGCGGCAGGTCGCGCCGAGCGTGGTGCATGTGCTGGTCTGACAACGCTGGCGGTGTGTTGCGCAAATAGCGCACCGCAGCGCAATATCGTTTGCAGGGATGAAAACTGGTTTCAGCTGATATTGACGCGGCTGGTCGCTGGCGAAAGAATGTCTCGCAGGTGAAATAAAGCGCGTGGAAGCACCGTCGGTGGTTCGGCCGCGATGCGGGGGAGGGCGAACAGGGTCGCCCGGCCACCCGCATCGTGCAGGGCCAACCCCGACGGGCCGCGCGGCACCACAAGGGGGACGTTCATGCAATCGATCACCAAGCTGCTGACGACATCGTGTCTTGCGACCATGCTGGCGGGCACCGCCCATGCGCAGGTCGTGCCGGTGGAGGCGCCGGCCGACACGCAGACTGCTTCGACCAGCAACGACGACATGCTTGTCGTCACCGGTACGCGTATTCGTCGTCCGAATGCGACGTCGGCGGCGCCGATCCAATCGGTCACGTCAGAGGAAATCCGGCAGCAGGCGGCGGTCAACGTCGAGGACGTTTTGAACCGCCTGCCGCAGATCGCGCCCGACGCGCAGCAGAATTACCAGGATTCGGACGGCCGTCAGCGCATCAAGCTGCGCAGCCTCGGCTTCGAACGTACGCTGACCCTTGTCGACGGCTTGCGGCTTGGTACGTCAAACGGCGTCGATGCGGGCATGATTCCGACCGCGCTGATCGAGCGGATCGACGTTCTGTCGGGTGGCGCATCGTCGGTCTATGGTTCGGACGCGGTGGCCGGTGTCGTCAACTTCATCCTGCGCAAGGACCTCGACGGCATCAACCTCAACGCCAATTACAATTTCTACAACCACGACAACAAGGACACGCTGGTCAGCCCATACGCACGGGCGGCCGGTTTCCCGGTGGCGCGTGGCCTGACCAACGACGGCGCACGCAAGGATTTGACGCTGTCGGCCGGGACCAAGCTGTTCGGTGATGCCCTGAGCGTGATGGGTTTCGTCAATTACCGGTCGGCCGATGTGGTGCCGTACGACTCACGGGCCAGTTCGGCGTGCCAGATCGTCGAGGCCGGTATCGATGGGCAGATCAGCTGTTCGACGTCGACCTATACCCAGTTCGGCTATCTGTCACCGCGCGGCGGTGCGCAGTCGGGGCGGGTATATTCCAACAATCCCAACGGGACCAAGAGCTTCGTCCCGTTCGGTGTCGGCATTCAGGCCAATCCGTTCGATGGCTATTCCTACCAGCGTGAAAGCGAGCGGGTAAACGCCGGCGGGTTCGTTTCGCTGAAGCTGTCCGACGCGGTCGAAATCTATGGTAACGGCCTGTGGTTCCGCGACGAATCGTTCAATCGCTTTCCGGCGCGCGTATTCAGCTTTACCTCCTACGGCTCCACGCCGTTCAGCGTGAACTGCGACAATCCGCTGATGTCGGCGGCGCAGCAGGCGGCGATCTGCGGCACTGCGGCGGGTACCGCGACGCTGCTGCCGATCGAGGTCCGGTATCGCTTCAATGCGCTGCCCTATTCGCGCGACACGTATATCAACCAGGGGTTCCGCGGCGTTGCCGGGGTGCGCGGTACCTTCGCCGACGCATGGAGCTATGACGTTGCCGGCGTCTATTCGCGTAGCCAGCAGGACGTGACCTATGGTCCGTTCCCCGAATTCGCGAAGATCAACCGGTCGCTGAACGTGGTCAACGTGAACGGAACGCCGACCTGCCAGTCGGTGGTGAACGGGACCGATGCGTCCTGCGTACCGTTCGATGCCTTCACGGCGAACAACAACAACGCCGCGCTCTACAACTACCTGTTCAGCGGGCGGGACGGGACGCAGGGCAACGTCACCCAGTTGTTCGACGTCGTGGCCAACCTGTCGGGCGATCTCGGCAAATACGGCATCACGTCGCCTTGGGCCGATCAGGGTGTCGCGTTTGCGGTGGGTGCCGAATATCGCAAGGACCGGTTCCTCAACACGGCGGACGCTGTCTTCCGCGAGCAGAATGGCGGCAACGACTTCCAGCTCCGCCAGAGCGTGAAGGAAGCCAATGTCGAAGTGCAGGTTCCGATCGTCGAGAAACAGTCGTGGACGCATCTCCTGCAGGTCAATGCCGGCTATCGCGTGTCGAAGTACGACACAAACCCCCAGACGTTCGGCACCTACAAGATCGAGGCGTTGTGGGCTCCGGTCGCGGACTTCACCTTCCGCGGCGCGTTCAACAAGGCGCAGCGCGCGCCGACGGTGATTGAAATCCGCCAGGCGACACAGCGCGAATATGGCGTGCAGGGCGGTTCGCAGAACGACTTCTGCGCGACGACGACGATCCAGGTGCCTGATCCCACCGACCCGACCCGCACGATTACGCGCAACGTCGCGCCGCGCGCATCGATCGACGTGTGCCGTGCGACCGGCCTGCCGGACGCACTGTACGGCAGCCCGACGCTGAACTGCCCGAACAACCAGTGCACGGTGTTCACGGGCGGCTTCACGGTCGATCCGGAAACAGCCTTCACCAAGACGTTCGGCGTCGTGCTGAAGCCGCGCTTCCTGCCGGGGCTGACCTTCTCGGTCGACCGCTTCCTAATCGATATCGATGATTCGATCGGGTACCAAGATTACAGCTACTGGCAGGAAGGCTGCCTGACGTCGGGCGGCGATCCGTATTTCTGCGACAAGATCGTCCGCGCACCCACGACCGGCATCCTCTACAGCCCGGCGACCAGCAATCCGACGTCGGGGTATATCCAGCAGGGTACAACCAACACCTACAAGACCAAGGCGCATGGCTGGGATCTCCAGGGCCAGTATGTCCTGCCGATCGATCGCTTCGGCACGGTCGACTGGATTTTCAACGGGACGTTGACGACCCTTGCCGGCAATCAGGAATCGCCAATCCGCGACGAACGGAATTGTTCGGGGCTGTTCGGCAATGGCTGTGGGCAGCTGCTTCCCAAGTGGACGCATGGGTTGCGCACCACCTACACCACGCCGGACAAGGTCGCGTCGCTGTCGTTCAACTGGCGCTATGTCGGGTCGTTGACCCATGCGAAGAATTCGGGCGATCCGGCCGTCGGCGGCACGCCGCAGGACGCGCGAAAGACCTTCTATCGCTTCGACCCGGCGAGCTATTTCGATCTGGCGGCGACGTTCGCGGTCGGGCGGGATTTCACGCTCCGCTTTGCAGCCAACAACCTGCTGGACAAGGTGCCGCCGTTGTTCCCGAGCTCGTACGACGTCTCGCTGGCACGCAACAACACGATCCCGGCGCGCTATGATTCGCTCGGCCGGCAGATCGCGATCGGTGCGACCGTCAACTTCTGACGCGCATCTTCCAACGGCAGGAAAGGCCCGCTCCTCCAACCGGGGGGGCGGGCTTTTCCGTGTCAGGCGCGGCGCAGGCTGGCGGATTTGACGATGGTGCTGCGGCCGTCGTCGCCGGTCACGGCATAGGTGAAGCCCGGCAGGATCGCGAAGGCGCCGACCTGTCCGTTCCGGTCCATCGCGAGGAAGCCGACCTGCACCCCGTCCAGCGCCTTCCCGCGCAGCTTTTCGATGTGTTCGACCGCCTCGCGGCAGGCGTTCATCGGCGTCATGCCCGCTCGAAGCGAGGACACGACGCGGGCGGTCCCGGCGATCCGGGTGACCTCTTCGCCAAGGCCGGTGGCCGTGGCGGCACCGACGCCGGCTTCGACGAACAGGCCGCTGCCGACCTGCGGGGAGTCGCCGACGCGGCCGTGCAGCTTGAACGCCATGCCCGACGTGGTGCAGGCACCCGCCAGATCGCCATGCGGCGCGCGGGCGATCATGCCGATCGTGTCATGGTCGAGCGGCCCGCCCAGCGTCGCGCGCGCATTCTCGCTATTGGCGACGGGGGCGTATTTCGAGGTCTTGAGCCATTTGCGCCATTCGGCTTCGGCCTCGGGCGTCAGCAGCTTTTCCGCCGTGAAGCCCGATTCCAGCGCGAATTGCCGCGCGCCGTCGCCGACGAGGAAGGTGTGTGGGGTCCGCTCCATCACCGCGCGCGCGACCGAGATCGGGTGGGCGATATCCTCCATCGCGGCGACCGCGCCGACATGGCCCTTGTCGTCCATGATGACCGCGTCCAGCGTCACCCGCCCGTCGCGGTCGGGATAGCCGCCCTTGCCGACCGAATGGTTCGACAGGTCGGCCTCGGGCACCTTCGCCCCGGCCTCCAGCGCGTCGATCAGGCTACCGCCGGCGCGGAAGCGGGCGACGGCGGCATCATTGGCGGCGGCGCCGAAATCCCAGGTGGACGCGACGCGCAGGGTGGACGCGGCGCGGGGTTGCGCGGGCAGGCTGGCGGCACCGGTCGCGGCGGCGAGGCCGGCAATGGCGGTGCGGCGGGTGATGGTCGGCATGGGTGCCCCTTTTACTGGTGATGCGCGGTTGTGCGCACTCGCCGACAAAGGGGCAAGGGGATCAGGCTTCGTCTGGAAACTCGCGGTAAGCGAGTTTCGCGGCGGTACCGGCCCGCTCCCCCTCCCCGCCACCCATCGGTATTGTGACTGGGTGGCGGGGATGGGGAGCGGGCCGGTGCCGCAGACGTGCCATGGGCACGTTTCGAGAGGACGATCAGATCGCGATCTCGCGCAGCACCGCGTCGAGCACCGGAATGCCCGCCGGGGTCAGCGCCAACCAGGTTCCGTCGCGCACCAGCAATCCCTGTCGCGCAAGCAGGGCAACCGCATCCGCGCGTACGACCGCATCGATCGGGCGCAGGCCCAGCGTCGCGATGCGGGCAAGGTCGACGCCCTCGCGCATCCTGAGACCCATCACCAGCGCTTCGGTCACGCGTTCGTCGGGGGTCAGGGCATCCTCACGCTCGATGCCATGGCCGTTGCGCTCCACGGCGGCGATCCAGTTTTCGGGCTTCTTGCGGCGGACGGTCGCCAGCCCGGCGCGGCGGCCATGCGCGCCGGGACCGATGCCGGCATAGTCGCGATAGCGCCAGTAGGTCAGGTTGTGGCGGCTCTCCGCGCCCGGCCGGGCATGGTTCGACACCTCATACAGCGGCAGCCCGGCGGTACGGGTCAGCACCTGCGTCGTTTCGAACAGGTCGGCGGACAGGTCGGCATCGGGCAGGGTGAGCTGCCCCTTCGCTGCCAGCGTGGCAAAGCGGGTGCCGGGTTCGATGGTCAATTGGTAGAGCGACAGATGTTCGGTCCCGAACGACAGCGCGCGGGTGAGTTCCGTCTCCCATGCAGCCAGCGACTGGCCGGGCCGGGCATAGATCAGGTCGAAGCTGACCCGCGCGAAATGGCGCTGTGCGACGTCTAGCGCGGCCAGTGCCTCCTCCACGCCATGCGCGCGTTCGAGGAAGGCGAGCGCGTCGTCGTGCAACGCCTGTACGCCCAGCGACACGCGATTGACCCCGGCGGCGGCGATGTCGGCAAAGCGCGCGGCTTCCACCGAGGACGGGTTCGCCTCCAGCGTGATCTCGATATTCTCGGTCGGGGGCCATTGGCGGGACGCCGCCTCGATGATCGCGGCGACGGTCGCGGGCGGCATCAGCGACGGCGTGCCGCCACCGAAGAAGATCGATGCCAGCCGCCGGCCGGGCAGGGCGGCAGCCTCATGCGCCAGGTCGGCCAGCAGCGCGTGCAGCCACGCGGCCTGATCCACCTGATCGCGCACATGGCTGTTGAAGTCGCAATAGGGACATTTCGACACGCAGAACGGCCAATGGACGTAGAGCGCCAGAGGATCGGGGGCGGGTGCTTGGTCGGGCTGCATCGCCGTCCCATATGGGGGCGATGCGAGCGATACAAATGCTGATGGCGGCGTTGCTGCTGGGTGCCTGTTCCGCCGGGCCGGCCCATGTGCCCGAGCGTGTGGTCGAACCGCGTGCGTTCGAAGGAAATGCGCCGCGCGGGAGCGCGAAGTTGCGGCAGGCGATGGAGGCGGGGCACCGCGCGGCGCGGGCGCAGGCGAATTTGCCGGCGCTGGCGTGGGACCCGGCGCTTGTTCGCGATGCGCAACGCTATGTCGACACGCTGGCACAGAACCGCCGCTTCGAACATTCCCCCCAGCCGCGCGGCGTGCCGGAGCAGGGCGAAAACCTGTGGACCGGCACGCGCGGCGCCTATCGCTATGCCGAGATGGTGGGGCATTGGGTCGCCGAAAAGCGCGACTATGTGCCCGGTATCCTGCCGGCGGTGTCGCGCACCGGCCGGTTCGAGGATGTCGGGCACTATACCCAGATCATGTGGCGTACGACCCAGCGCTTCGGCTGTGCCGAGGCGAGCAACGCGAAGGACGATTATATCGTCTGCCGCTATGTGCCCGCCGGCAATTATCCGGGGCAGCGCGCCTTCTGATCGATCAGCCGCGCGCGCCGGCGATCATCTTGGCGGCGATATGGCGGACGGCGTTGTCATCCTTGTCACCGGCCGGCGACGGATCGCCCAGCTTGTCGAGGCTCGCTTCGAGGGAATCGAGCAGGCCCGGATGCTGTTGCTCGACGTAGCGCATCGTCCAGAACAGGAGATGCTCGACCGCGATCTCGCGGTGGCGGGTTTCGGTCAGCGCGTCGGACATGGGGCAATTCCTTTCGGAACGCCCAATGCCCGGACGCGGGCGGGCGTTCCGCTTGGTACGCCCGACCTGATCGTCACCCCGGATCAAGTCCAGGGTGACGGAAAAACGTTCAGTTCAGAACACCGCCTCCACCAGCTGCGCGAACGCATCGGCGCGGTGGCTGATCGCATGCTTGTGGTCGGGATCGATCTCGCCATAGCTCTGGTCCATGCCGTCCTGAACGAACATCGGGTCGTAGCCGAAGCCGTGTTCCCCGCGCGGCGGCCAGACCAGCTGTCCGTCGACGCGGCCTTCGAACCATTCGACATGGCCGTCGGGCCAGGCGAGCGCCAGCGCGCAGACGAAGTGCGCGGCGCGGCTATGATCCGGGCCGGTCGCCTGCATCCGCTCCTCGACCAGCTGCATCGCCGCGCCGAAGTCCTTCGACGGCCCGGCCCAGCGCGCCGAGAAGATGCCGGGGTCGCCGTTCAGCGCCTCGACGCACAGGCCGCTGTCGTCGGCCAGCGCAGGCAGGCCCGACAGGTCGGCGGCCTGCAACGCCTTCAGCTCGGCATTGGCGACGAAGGTCGTGCCGGTTTCTTCCGGCTCGGGCAGGTCGAGTTCGCCGGCCGAAATCGGGGTGACGCCGTACGGCCCGAGCAGCGCCGCGATCTCGCGGATCTTGCCCGGATTATGGCTGGCGATGACCAGCTTACCCGGTTCCAGCTTGCGGATCGCCTGCGGTTCCTTGCCCTCGCCGCTCATCGACCGGTCGCCCGCAGCTGTTCGGCGAAGATGCGGCCGCAGCCGATGCGGGCGAGGCGCAGCAGGCGCAGCAGCGCCTCCTCGTCATAGCATGCGCCTTCGGCGGTAGCCTGGACCTCGGCGATATTGTTGTCGCTGGTCAGGACGAAATTGGCATCGGCATCGGCGGCCGAATCCTCGATATAGTCGAGGTCGAGTACCGGCGTGCCCTGATGAATGCCGCAGCTGACGGCGGCGACCTGCCGGCTGATCGGATCGACCTCCAGCTTGCCTTCACGCATCAGCCCGTCGACCGCGAGGCGCAGCGCCACCCATGCGCCGGAGATCGACGCGGTGCGGGTGCCGCCATCGGCCTGGATCACGTCGCAGTCGAGCGTGATCTGCCGCTCGCCCAGCGCCTTCAGGTCGACCACGGCGCGCAGCGAGCGCCCGATCAGCCGCTGGATTTCCTGGGTACGGCCCGACTGCTTGCCCTTGGCCGCTTCCCGGCTGCTGCGGGTGTGGGTGGCGCGCGGCAGCATGCCGTACTCGGCGGTGACCCAGCCTTCGCCCTTGCCACGCAGCCATGGCGGCAGGCGCTCTTCGAGCGAGGCGGTGACCAGCACCTTGGTATCGCCGAACCCGATCAGGCACGAACCCTCCGCATGGCGGGTGAAGTTCGTCTCGATCGTGATGGGGCGCATTTCGTCGGGGGTGCGGCCGGATGGGCGCATGGGAATCTCCTGAAATTTGCCTATGCACTAGCCGCCCGTTCATCGACGCGCCAGACGCCGCGCGGTACGCCCAAAGGAATACGGGGCCGAAACAACCAACGACAACAGGGAGCCGATGATGAAGAAGATGGCGTTAGCGATGCTGCCGATGCTGCCGATGCTGGGCGGATGCGTGATGGCGGTGGGGAACACGACCACCCAGGCCCCGCCGGTCGCGATCGAGAGCGAGACGATCAGCTACGAGACGTCGCGTTGTTTCGGGACCTGTCCGGTCTACCGCGTCACCGTCCAGCCCGACGGGTCGGGCGTGTTCGAAGGGCGGCAGTTCACCAAGGTCGTCGGCATCCGCAGCTTTCGCGCGACCCCGGCCCAGTATCGTGCCTTTGCCGCTAAGCTGCAGCCCTATCGGCCGCAGGGCGAGCAGCTGATCCAGCCGGGACAGCCGGGATGCGGGCAGGTAGCGACCGACATGCCTTCGGTCGACATCCGCTGGAACGAAATCTCGGGCGCGGCGCAGCACCTCTCGCTCTATTATGGCTGCCGGATGCACGATCAGGCGATGAACGAGGCACTGCGCTCGGCCCCGAACGAGCTGCCGATCCGCCAGTTCATCGAGGCCCCCTAAGCTCCTCCCCGCTCCGCGGGGAGGGGGACCGTTCGCGCAGCGAATGGTGGAGGGGGGTGTCCGCATACGGAATCGTTGCGTTGCGAGGCTATCCCCCTCCACCACCGCTTCGCGGCGGTCCCCCTCCCCGTGCCGGGGAGGATAGGCTTTCCCGAGCGCTTCAACGCTTCTACATTCCCGTCATGGCCCAACCGATCCACGAACTGACCGACCGCGCCCGCGACGTGTTCCGGATCGTGGTCGATTCCTATCTGTCGACCGGCACGCCGGTCGGGTCGCGCACCATCGCGCAATTGTCCGGCCTGAACCTCTCGCCCGCATCGATCCGGGGCGTCATGCAGGACCTGGAGGAAGCGGGCCTGCTCGCCGCGCCGCATGTCAGCGCGGGGCGGATGCCGACCGAGACGGGCCTGCGGCTGTTCGTCGACGGCATGATGCACGCGATGGAGCCTTCGGCGCAGGAACGCGCGACCATCGCCGCACAGGCCGACAGCGCCGGCCCGGTCGAGGAGGCGCTGGCCGGCACTGCCGCTGCGCTGTCAGGCCTGTCCGCGAGTGCGGGCGTGGTGCTGGTGCCCAAGCGCGAGCCGGTGCTCAGGCAGGTGTCGTTCGTGCCGCTGTCTGGCACCCGCGCGCTGGCGGTGCTGGTCGGGGCCGATGGATCGGTCGAGAATCGCGTGCTGGAAACGCCCGGCGCCGGGGCCGCAGCACTGGTGGAGGCGGGCAATTACCTGACCGCGCGGCTGTCGGGCCTGACCTTGAGCGAAGCGCGCGACCGCATCCTGCGCGAAATCGGACAGGAACGCGCCGAGCTGGACGTCGCTGCCCGTGCGCTGGTCGAACGCGGGCTGGTGATGTGGAGCGAGGATGGCGACCATCGCCCGGTGCTGATCGTGCGGGGGCAGGCGCGGCTGATCGACTATGCGGCCAGCCACGACCTCGACCGCGTACGGCAATTGCTCGACGAGCTGGAGGGCAAGGAGGAAATCGCCCGGCTGCTCGAATCGGCGCAGGATGGCGATGCCGCGCGCATCTTCATCGGGTCGGAGAACAAGTTATTCGCATTGACCGGATCGTCGGTCATCGCCAAGCCGGTTCGCGCGCTGGACGGGCGCGTGGTCGGCGTCGTCGGCGTGATCGGGCCTGTCCGGTTGAACTATGCGCGCGTCGTGCCCATGGTGGATTTCACCGCAGCAACGCTGGCCCGACTGCTGGGCTGACAAAGAAGAGACTGGAATGAACGACATCCCCGCCAACGACGATACGAACGACCTGCGCGAAGCCACCGCAGAGGCCGCCCCCGAAGTCGCCGAAGCGGACCGCCACGCCGAACTGGAGGCGAAGCTGGCCGATGCGCAGGCCGAGGTACTGTATGCCCGCGCCGACCTGCAGAACGTCCGCCGCCGCGCCGAAAAGGAAGTGGCCGACGCCCGCGCCTATGCCGCGACCGCGTTTTCGCGCGACATCCTGTCGGTTGCCGACAATCTGTCGCGCGCGCTGTCGGCGATCCCCGATGAATTGCGCGGCGACGACCGGATGAAGGGGCTGATCACCGGCCTGGAGGCGACCGGCCGCGAACTGGAGAGCGTGTTCGGCCGCCACGGCATCACCAAGATGGTGTCGGTCGGTGAAGCGCTCGACCCCAACAAGCATCAGGCGATGTTCGAAGTCCCGTCGAGCGATGCGAAGCCCGGCACGGTCGTGCAGGAAATCCAGACCGGCTATATGATCCGCGACCGGCTGCTCCGCCCGGCGCTGGTCGGCGTGGCCAAGGCGCCGGAGGGCGGGGCCTGAACGACGCGGTTCAGCCCGACCTCGCCACCCCGCCGCGGTTCGAGCGGATCGTCCATCCCGAGGCGATCGTCGATCGCGGCGCGGTGGCGACGTCGCTGCGTGCCCTGTCCGGCGACGGTCGGGACGGCGTGGCATTGCGCCGCGCCGCGACCGCCGTGCTGCGCGACGTCATGGCGCGCGGGCGGGGCGAGATCGAGCGGCGGTTGCGCGCCAACCCCAGCCACGGGCTGGAGACGGCGGCGGCCTATGCCTATCTGACCGATGCGGTCCTCGTCGCGCTGACCGGCTTCATCGTCGAGCGCGTGCACCCCAACCACAATCCGACCGCCGCCGAACGCATGACGCTGATCGCGGTCGGTGGCTATGGTCGGGGCGAGATGGCGCCGCATTCCGACGTCGATATCGGCGTGCTGACCCCGTGGAAGCAGACGCCCTGGTCCGAACAGGTCATCGAATCGACGCTCTATGCGCTGTGGGACCTGGGGCTGAAGGTCGGCCATTCGTCGCGCTCGCTCGACGAAATGGTGCGTCAGGCGAAGGGCGACGTGACGGTGCGCACCGCGCTGGTCGAGGCGCGCTATGTCTGGGGCGACACCGCGCTCTATGCCGAGGCGGCGCAGCGCTTCAAGAGCGAGGTACAGGAAGGAACCGCGCGGACCTTCATCGCCGAAAAGCTGGCCGAACGCGATGCGCGGCACAAGAAGCTGGGCGACACGCGCTACGTCGTCGAACCCAATGTGAAGGAGGGGAAGGGGGGCCTGCGTGACCTCCACGCGCTCTTCTGGATCGGGAAATATGCGTACAATGTCCGCCGTGCCGCCGATCTGGTGCCTGCCGGCCTGTTGAGCGCGCCCGAACTGCGCAAGTTCAACCGCGCCGAGGATTTCCTGTGGGCGGTGCGCTGCCACCTCCACCTCATCACCGGGCGGGCCGAGGAGCGGCTGACCTTCGACGTGCAGACCGAGATCGCGACGCGGATGCGGTACAGCGACCGGGTCGGCAAGTCGCGCGTCGAACGCTTCATGCAATATTATTTCCTGCAGGCGAAGCGGGTCGGCGACCTGACCGGCATGTTCCTCAGCCACCTCGACGAAACCTATGCCGCGCGGGGCAGCCGGTTCGGCTTTCCCCGGCTGCGGCGGCGTCCGCGCCGGCTGAACGGTTTCGTGCTGGACCGGGGACGCCTCGCGCTGCCCAAGGATGACTTCTTCGCCGACGATCCGGTTCGCCTGATCGAAATCTTTGCGCTGGCCGATCTCCACGGCCTCGAAATCCATCCGCTGGCGATGCGCGCGGCGTCGCGCGACGCGCGGCTGGCGGCGCATGTCCGCTCGCACCCGCGTGCCAACCAGCTGTTCCTCGACGTGCTGACGTCCCCGCGCGATCCCGAACTGGTGCTGCGCTGGATGAACGAATGCGGCGTATTCGGCCGGTTCATTCCCGATTTCGGCCGCATCGTCGCGCAGATGCAGTTCGACATGTACCATCATTATACGGTGGACGAGCATACCATCCGCATGATCGGCCTGTTGTCGCAGGTCGAACGCGGCATCTGTCGCGAAGAACATCCGCTGGCGACCGCGCTGTTCGGCGGTATCGTCCAGCGGCGCGCGCTCTATGTCGCGGTGCTGTGCCACGACATCGCCAAGGGGCGTGGCGGCGACCATTCGATCCTGGGCGCGGAGGTCGCCGAGCGGCTGTGCCCGCGCCTCGGCCTGACCCCGGCCGAGACCGAAACGGTCGCGTGGCTGGTCCGCTATCACCTGTTGATGTCGGCCACCGCGTTCAAGCGGGATCTCAGCGATTTCAAGACGATCCTCGACTTCACCAGCGTCGTGCAATCGCCGCAGCGGCTGCGCATGCTGCTGGTGCTGACCGTCGTCGACATTCGCGCGGTCGGGCCGGGGACGTGGAACGGGTGGAAGCGGCAGTTGCTGACCACCCTGTTCGAAACCGCCGAGGAGGTCCTTCGGCTGGGCCACAAGCAGCGCGGCCGGGACGAGCGCATCGCCGAGAAGCAGGCGACGCTGCGTGCGGCGCTGGGCTGGGACAAGGAAACGCTCGCCGCCTATGTCCGGCACCTGCCGCCGGCCTATTGGATTGCCGAGCCGGACGACGTGATCGCCGCCAATGCGCGCGTCGTCGACCAGTCGGCCGACACCCGCCTGACGATCGAAACCAGCGTGGACGAGGATCGCGGCGCGACGCTGGTCACGGTCCACGCCGCCGACCATCCGGGGCTGTTCTATCGCATCGCCGGGGCGATCCATGCCGCGGGCGGCAACATCATCGACGCACGCATCCACACGACGCGCACCGGCATGGCGCTCGACAATTTCCTGGTGCAGAATCCGCTGGGCGGGCCGTTCGACGAAGCGGGGCAGTTGCAGCGGTTGAAGACCGCGATCGCCGATGCGCTGGCCAACCGGATGAAGCTGAACGACCGGCTGGCCGCCAAGCCGCTGTCGCGTCCCCGCGCAGAGGCCTTCCCGATCGAGCCGAACGTGCTGATCGACAATGCCGCGTCGAACCGCTTCACCGTGATCGAGGTCAACGCCCGTGACCGTCCGGCGCTACTCCACCATCTGGCGCAGGCGCTGTTCCAGTCGAAGGTGACGCTACATTCGGCGCATGTCGCGACCTATGGCGAGCGCGCCGTCGACACTTTCTACGTCACCGACCTGACCGGCGACCGGATCACCGGCCAATTGCGGCTGAAATCGCTGGAGCGGCGGCTGCTCGACGCAGCGGCGGGCAAGGAATTCGCGGGTTTCGCCTGATCCTGGCGATCTGGCGGAGTAGCCAGCATCCCCGCATGGGCCTGCTGCTCCCCGAAGATCGCGCCGACGCTTTCCGTCTGAATCCGGCGTGGTCGCCGCGCGGATATGAAAAAGCCGCCATGGTCAAGACGGAACATGGCGGCTCTTCAAACCAATAGGTCGGCGCCCCGGATTACTTCGGCGACAACACCATCAGCATCTGGCGGCCTTCCATGCGCGGATAGGCTTCGACCTTGGCGATTTCCTGCGTCGCTTCGGCAACCCGCTGCAACACCGCCATGCCGAGCTGGCCATGGCTCAGCTCACGACCGCGGAAGCGCATCGTAACCTTCACCTTGTCGCCTTCGGTGATGAACTGCTCGACCTTCTTCATCTTCGTATCATAGTCATGATCGTCGATGTTCGGACGCATTTTGATCTCCTTGATCTCCTGCGTCTTCTGGGTCTTGCGGGCGAGGTTCGCCTTCTTCTGCGCCTCGTACTTGAACTTGCCGACGTCGAGGAACTTCGCGACCGGCGGGTCGGCGTTCGGCGACACCTCGACCAGATCGAGTCCGACCTCCTGCGCCTGCGCCATGGCTTCGCGCGTGAACATCACACCCAGATTCTCACCCTCATGGTCGATCACACGGACCTTGGGGCTCTGGATGAACTCATTGAATCGGGGGCCGTTCATCGGCGGCGGCGCATTGGGGCGACGCATCATGGGCGGACGGATAGGTGCTGCTCCTGTAGTTATCGAAAGTTCTATATAGTCAATCTTGCGCGATTACGAAAGGTTCCGCGCAAGATCGGGTGCGAGGGCTTCCGCCTTCAGCATCGTGACCAGTTCGTCGAGGGCGATGACCTGCTGTCCCTGGCTGCCCAGCCGGCGCAGCGCGACGGTGCGCTCCTCCGCCTCGCGCTTGCCGACCACGACCAGCGCCGGGACCTTCGCCAGCGAATGCTCGCGCACCTTGTAGTTGATCTTTTCGTTGCGCAGGTCGGTTTCGACGCGGATTCCTGCGGATTTCAGCGCGGCCATGACCTCGTTGGCATAGTCGTCGGCGTCGGACACGATCGTCGCGACGACCGCCTGCACCGGCGACAGCCACATCGGCATGCGGCCCGCATGATGTTCGATCAGGATGCCGAGGAAGCGTTCGAACGTGCCAAGAATCGCGCGATGCAGCATCACCGGGCGGTGGCGGTTGCCGTCTTCCCCAACATAGGTCGCGTCGAGTCGTTCGGGCAGTACGCGATCCGACTGAATCGTGCCGACCTGCCACGTCCGCCCGATCGCATCGGTCAGGTGGAATTCGAGCTTGGGGGCATAGAACGCCCCTTCGCCCGGCAGTTCCTCGAACTTGTCCTTGATGTCCTGCGACAGGTTCGACGACAGCACCGCCTCGCGCAGCTCGCTTTCGGCCTTGTCCCACATGTCGTCCGACCCAAAGCGCTTGTCGGGGCGCAGCGCCAGCTTCACGGCGTAATCGGTGAAGCCCAGATCGTGATACACCGAATCGAGCAGTTCGCAGAAGTCGCGGACTTCCTCGATCAGCTGATCCTCGCGGCAGAAGATATGCGCGTCGTCCTGCGTGAACTGGCGCACGCGCATGATGCCGTGCAGCGCGCCATGCGGTTCGTTGCGGTGGCAGCAGCCGAATTCGGCCATGCGGATGGGCAGGTCGCGATACGACTTGATCCCCTGGCGAAAGATCAGGACGTGCGCCGGGCAGTTCATCGGCTTCAGCGCCATCATGTCGGCATCGCCGCTGATGATCGCGCCTTCATCCTCGGTATTGGGGATTTCGTCGGGTACGACGAACATGTTCTCGCGATACTTGCCCCAGTGGCCCGACTGTTCCCACTGCCGCGCGTCCATCAGCTGCGGCGTCTTCACTTCCTGATAGTCGGTCGCGTCGAGCCGGCGGCGCATATACGCCTCCAGCTGCCGCCACATCATATAGCCCTTGGGGTGCCAGAAGACCGAGCCCTGCGCTTCGGGCTGGAGGTGGAACAGGTCCATCTCCTGGCCGAGCTTGCGGTGGTCGCGCTTGGCCGCTTCCTCCAGCCGGGTCAGGTGCGCGTCGAGCTGCTTTTTCGACAGCCAGCCGGTGCCGTAGATGCGGCTGAGCATCGCGTTCTTCTGGTCGCCGCGCCAATAGGCACCCGACACGCGGGTCAGCTTGAACGCCTGCGGGTCGAGCTTCGCCGTCGATTCGAGGTGCGGCCCCCGGCACATGTCGAGCCACTGGCCCTGGCGATAGATCGTCAGTTCCTCGCCCTCGGGCAGTTCGGCGGCCCACTCGGCCTTGAACGTCTCACCCTGCGTGGTCCAGCGGTCGATCAGCTGCTGGCGGGTGACGACCTCACGCTCGAACTTCTCGCCCTTCGCGATGATCTTGCGCATCTCCGCCTCGATCAGCGGGAGGTCCTCTTCGGTGAACATGCCACGGCCGGGGGCGGGCGCGAAGTCGTAATAGAAGCCGTCGTCGGTCGCCGGGCCGAAGGTGATCTGCGTACCCGGATACAGCGTCTGCACTGCTTCGGCGAGGACGTGGGCAAAATCGTGGCGGTGGAGTTCCAGCGCGTCGGCCTCGTCCTTGGCCGTCACCAGCGCCAGCGACGAATCGCCCTCGAACGGGCGGTTCAGGTCGCGCACCTGCCCGTCGACCCGCGCGGCAATCGCCGCCTTGCGCAGACCCGGCGAGATCGCGGCGGCGATGTCGGCCGGGGTAGTGCCCGGCATCACCTCACGGACGGCACCGTCGGGAAGGGTGATGCGGAACATTGCGGACATGAAGGAACACCTGGAATGTCGGAGGATAAACGCCCGTCGGTTAGCCGCTGGGCGGGGCGAGGGCAAGGATGGGGCTTACTCCACCGCCGCGCCGGCATCGGTATAGGTGATGCGGATGCGCACCCAGCTGCCGATCAGCGGCTTACCGCCGACGCGCGGTGGCAGGATGCGGAACTGCCACGCCGCCTGCCGCACCGCGCCCGCCAGCCCCGATCCGCGCGCCGACTGGCCGATCTCGCGGCAATCGGTCACCTGGTTGTTCGGGATCGTGCGGCACGCGACCTCGCCCCAGCCGGGCTGGGCGTGGCGGGGGAGGTAGGTCGAGAGTTCGGCATGGGTCGGGCGGCGATGCCAGTCGGCGGCGTAGAGCCGCTCGCCACCGCCGCTGCCGCCGCCGGCATCGCTGTCCGCATCGCCATCGCCGCTGTCGCCTGTCGCGTCGCTGCGTCCGGTGCCCTCGCTGGCGCTGCGGGTGCCGGGCGTGATCGCGGCGCGGGCGAAGTCGCGCCCGGTCATCGGAATGACCTTCGACCAGACATCGTTCGACGGCGTGACCGGTACCGGCGGCGGCGGGGGTATGTCGGGCGGTGGCGCGACGGGGGTGACCGGTGTCGTGGTACTGGCGCTACCGGCGGCGGCCTTGCGCTGGACCTGTTTTGCGGGCGTGGCGGCGGGCGCGACCTGATCGGCGGGAAGCATGTCGACGACCAGCGGCGATTTCTCGCCGGGCGGCGGGGACATGATCGTCGGTGCGATGCGCAGCAACAGCCACAAGATCGCGACATGGATCGCAACCACCAATGCCAGCGTGGCGATGCGACGCGGCAAGGGTACCGGGCGACGCGCGGAGAACCGTTCCTGATACACTGTCGACGCCACGCACCGCCCCTAGCGCAGCGCGCACGCAAGCGCGATGGGAAAGACGATGGCTGGCGATATCAGAAGAGTGGAGCGAACCGCCGCTTTAGCCCAAAAGGGAGGAGCGGCATCGAGAGACTCGAGAGTTCGCGGCATGGCAAAGCCATGCCGTCGGTCACCGCTGGCGGTGCCGGCCGTCCAGTCTCGCTGAAATAGCCTCGCTATTTCAGCGAGACTGCTGGAGCGGGTGAAGGGAATCGAACCCTCGTCGTAAGCTTGGGAAGCTTCTGCTCTACCATTGAGCTACACCCGCTCGGGAATGTCGCCCTTACCCAAAGGAACGGGCGGGTGCAAGCGGGTGGTGCAACTTCCCACCGGCTGCGGCTGTGGGTATCGAGGGTGGCATGACGCACCCTATCGTTTCCGACGCCGTGCCCGGCACGATCCGCCATGTCGCGATCATCGGCGCGGGATTTTCCGGCACGCTGCTGGCGATCAACCTGCTGCGCCATGACGGGCCGACGGCGACGCTGATCGAGCGGGGCGATGCAGCCGGGCTGGGCGTCGCCTATGGCACGCAGCAGAGCGATCACCTGCTGAACGTGCGCGCCGCGAACATGAGCGCGTTTCCCGACCGGCCCGACCATTTCGTGGCATGGCTGGCCGGGCGGGACGAAACGGCCGGGCCGGGCGATTTCGTGCCGCGCGCGCTGTATGGCGTCTATCTGCGCGAGACGCTGGCGGCGGCGCAGTGCGCAGCGCCGGGGCGGCTGACCGTGGTCGATGGCGAGGCGGTCGGTATCGATGGCGCGACCGTCCTGCTGAAGGACGGCGGCCGGGTGGCGGCGGATGCGGTGGTGCTGGCGGTCGGCAATCTCGCGCCGCAGGTGCCGCCGGGGCTGGGCGGGATCGCGGACGATCCGGCCTATGTCGGCAATCCCTGGGCAGCAGGCGCGACCGCTGGTCTGGGCGATGACGATCGGGTGTTGTTGATCGGCACCGGGCTGACGATGGTCGATGTCATGCTGACGCTGGAGGCGCAGGGGTTTGGCGGGCAGATCGTCGCACTGTCGCGGCGCGGGCTGCTGCCGCATCGCCATGCCTCCGCGACCCCGGCCGCACAGCCGCTGACCGAACGTCCGCGCCCGCCGCTGTCCGCGTTGGTGCGGTCGGTGCGGGCACGGGCGGCGGCGATCGGCTGGCGCAGCGCCATCGACGAATTGCGGCCCTTCACGCAAGGGATATGGGCGGCGGCCGATCCGGTCGAGCGTCGCCGCTTCCTGCGCCATTTGCGGCCTTGGTGGGACATTCACCGCCATCGCCTCGCCCCCGCCGTCGCCGACCGGATCGATGCGATGGTGGCGAGCGGGCGGCTGACCCTGCTGGCGGGCAAGAGCTGCGATGCGCGACGCGTCGATGGCGGGGTGGAGGTCGCGTGGCGGCCGCGCGGGGAGGATGCACCGCGCCCGATGCACGCGACGCGCGTGATTTCCTGCATCGGGCCGCAGGGCGATGTGGCCCGCACCGACGATCCGTTGCTGTCGGCGCTGGTCGCGGATGGGCGCATCCGCCCCGACAGCGAGCATCTGGGCATTGATGTCGAAAGCAGCGGACGGGTGCTGCATGCCGATGGCGCGAGCGACGATCGCCTGTTCGCGATCGGGCCGATGACGCGCGGCGCGTTCTGGGAAATCGTCGCGGTGCCTGACCTGCGGCGACAGGTGTGGGACGTCGCCCGTTACCTGTCCAATGCGCACTGGGTGGGTGGCGAGGGGCTGTAACGCCGCATTGGGCCGTTCGTAGAAATGCTTCGTTGTGGAGGCTGGCCCGCCACCCGAAATGTTCGCACATGCAAAAAACCCGTAAAATCCTGCCGTCCTTCGGCATTCAGGTCGCGATCGGCATGGTCGCAGGCGTCGCGCTGGGCCTGATCGCCGCAGCCGTCGGCGGAGCCGATGGCGCGATCGGCACCGTGCTGCACACGGTCGGACAGATTTTCGTGCAGCTGTTGAAGGTGCTGGTCCCGGCTCTGGTGTTCACCGCCATCGTCGGGTCGATCGCGGCGCTGCGCGACCTGCCCAATGCCGCGCGGCTGGTCGGGCAGACCTTGTTGTGGTTCGCGATCACCGCGCTGATCGCGGTGTCGATCGGGATCGTGCTCGCGCTGACGCTGCAGCCCGGCCTGCACAGCGCGGCCCCGCTGGCCAGCGCAGCGCAGCCCGGCACGGTCGGCACCTGGCTCGATTTCCTTAAAGGGCTGGTGCCGGCCAACCTGCTCGGCCTGACCGCATCGACCAAGATCGCCGATGGCGGGGCGACCACGACGCTCGGCTTCAACGTGCTGCAGATCATCGTCGTCGCCATCGCGGTGGGCGCGGCGGCGGTGCGGGGCGGGACGGCGGGGGAGCCGTTCCTCGCCTTCAACACGTCCGCGCTGATGATCCTGCGGCGGCTGCTGCGCTGGGTCATCGCGCTGACGCCGATCGGGTCGGCGGCGCTGATCGGCGATGCGATCGTGCGCTATGGCTGGGGCACGCTGTCGTCGCTGGGCGCGTTTGCAGCGACGGTGTATATCGGGCTGGGGATTGTGCTGTTCATCGTCTATCCGGCGCTGCTGGCACTGCATCGGATTTCGCCCCTATGGTTCTTTCGTCGCGCGTGGCCGGCGATCCAGCTGGGCTTCGTCACCCGGTCGTCGGTCGGCACGTTGCCGGTGACGCAGGAGCGGACCGAGCAGGCGCTGGGCGTGCCCGCCGCCTATGCCGCCTTTGCCGTGCCGCTTGGATCGACGACCAAGATGGACGGGTGTGCCGCCATCTATCCGGCGGTGTCGGCGATCTTCGTCGCGCAATTCTTCGGCCTGCCGCTGGGGGCGGCCGATTATGCGCTGATCGTGATGGTGTCGGTGCTGGGGTCGGCGGCGACCGCCGGGCTGACCGGGGCGACCGTCATGCTGACGCTGACGCTGACCACGCTCGGCCTGCCGCTGGAGGGGGCGGGGTTGCTGCTGGCGATCGACCCCATCCTCGACATGGGGCGCACCGCCGTCAATGTCGCCGGGCAGATGCTGGTGCCGGTGATCGTCGCGAAGCGCGAGGGGCTGCTGGCCGCCCCCGCCGACGCTCCGGCGGAAGTGGCGCTAGGGTAGCAGCAGCGAGGCGTCGCCATAGGAATAGAAGCGATATTCCTCGGCGATGGCATGGGCATAGGCGGCCAGCATCCGCTCACGCCCCATCAGCGCCGATACCAGCATGAACAGTGTCGATCTGGGCAGGTGGAAATTGGTCATCAGCCCATCGATGCCGCGAAAGCGGTAGCCCGGCGTGATGAAGATCGCGGTGTCGCCCTCGAACGGCTGCACCTGTCCGGCATCGTCGGCAGCGCTTTCGATCAGGCGCAGGCTGGTGGTGCCGACCGCGATCACCCGGCCGCCGGCGGCGCGCACCGCGTTCAGCCGGTCGGCGGTGGCGGCGTCGATCCGCCCCCATTCGGCGTGCATCCGGTGGTCGTCGGTGTCGTCGGCCTTGACCGGCAGGAAGGTGCCCGCGCCGACATGCAGCGTCAACGTGGCATGGCCGATCCCCGCCGCCTCCAGCGCCGCCATCAGTTCGGGCGTGAAGTGCAGCGCGGCGGTCGGCGCGGCGACCGCGCCGGCTTCGCGCGCGAACAGCGTCTGGTAATCCTCGGCATCGCGCGCGTCGGCGCCGCCGCGCTTCGATGCGATATAGGGGGGCAGCGGCATGCGCCCGGCACGCTCCAGCAGCAACTCGACCGGTTCGGCGCCGGCAAAGTCCAGCGCGAAGCTGCCGTCCGCACCCTTGTCACCGGCCGTCGCGGTGACGCCCGCGCCGAAATCGATGGTGTCGCCATCGCGCAGCCGTCGCCCGTTGCGCACGAACGCCCGCCAGCGGCGCGGCCCCTCGCGCTTGTGCAGCGTCGCGCCGATCGTCGCATCGCCGCGCTTGCCCTCCAGCTGTGCCGGGATCACCCGCGTGTCGTTGAAGACCAGCAGGTCGCCGGGGCGCAGGCACGACGGCAGGTCGCGGACGCCGCGATCCA
Organism: Sphingomonas sp. Leaf9; assembly: GCF_001421355.1. Lineage (GTDB taxonomy): Bacteria > Pseudomonadota > Alphaproteobacteria > Sphingomonadales > Sphingomonadaceae > Sphingomonas. The sequence goes on from NZ_LMKC01000002.1 coordinate 353,715, forward strand.
GTGTCGCGTCGCCGTCCAGTACCAGCATCCGCGCGGCATCGCGCGGCGCGGCGGGGCGCAGCGCGATGCGGTCGGTCGGCAGTTCGAAGTCGAACAGGTCGACGTGCATCGATCGAACGACTTGGGATTAGCGGGCGCGGGTCGGCTGCGGACGCTTGGCCGCCGGCGCGGGCGCAGGCTTGCGCGGCATCGTCGCCGGCAGCGGGGCGACGGTCTCGGGTAGGGCGACCGGGGCTGCAGCCTGGTACGGCGGCGGATTGTCGCTGGCGATATAGGCGTGGATGATGCGCGACGGGTTCGCCGGCGGCTCGCCACGTTCGATCGCATCGACATATTGCATGCCCTCGATCACGCGGCCGAACACGGTGTATTTCTTGTCGAGCGAGAATTTGGGGGCGAACATGATGTAGAACTGGCTGTTCGCGCTGTTCTCGTCATTGGCGCGTGCCGCCGCCACCGCGCCGCGGACATGGGGGAGGTAGTTGAACTCCTTTTCTACGTTCGGCAGCTTCGAACCGCCGGTGCCGTCGCCGTCGGGATCGCCGCCCTGCGCCATGAAGCCGTCGATCACCCGGTGAAAGGCGAGGCCGTCATAGAATTTCTCGCGGGTCAGCGTCTTGATCCGCGCGACCATCTTGGGCGCGACATCGGGACGCAGCCAGATGGTGACCCGCCCGCCGGTCGACAGGTCGAGGATCCACAGGTTGCGGGTGTCGGTGGTGGCGGGCGGCGGTTCGCGGCCGGGCACGTCGATCACCTGCGCAAGCGCCGGCAGGGCAAAGAACGAGGCGATGACAGCGAGCAAAAGGGCAAGACGACGCATGAACTTCCCGAAACGCGCGAGGAAACCAAAAAGGCATGAGGCGAGCCGCATAGACCATGTGATCGCTTGCGCCAATCTGAACATGACGGCGCCGTTCCGTCCCGAAACGGCAAAAGGGATTGGCAAACGGCCGAACGCCCGGCTATCACCCGTGCGACTGGACGGAAAACCGATCGGTCCGGCGTCGCTTCCACGAAGGCGACCGGAGAGGGGCAGGGCGTGAAACGCGCCCGACGACAAGGGCTGTTGAATGGCGACTGACGAAGATCAGCACGTACCCGCAGGCGGCGCGACTGCGCTCGACGGTGGGCCGGAAAATCCCCGCAGGCGCGACTATCTGTCGATCGGCGCGGTGGCATTTGCCGGGGTCGGCGCAGGCGTGATCGCGCTGCCGCTCATCAACCAGATGTCACCCGCCGCCGATACGCTGGCGCTGTCCACGACCGAGATCGACCTGTCGTCGATCGAGCCGGGACAGGCGATCAAGGCGACGTTTCGCAAGCAGCCGCTGTTCGTGCGCAACCTGACGCCCAAGGAAATCGCCGAGGCGAATGCCGTGCCGGTCAGCACGCTGCGCGATCCGCAGACGCTGGCGGAACGCACCAAGACGGGCAAGGCGAACTGGCTCATCACGCTGGGCGTCTGCACGCATCTGGGCTGCGTGCCGCTGGGCGCGGGCGAGGGTGAGAACAAGGGGCCGTTCGGCGGATATTTCTGCCCGTGCCATGGCTCTGCCTATGACACCGCCGGACGCATCCGGTCGGGCCCAGCGCCGCAGAACCTGCACGTTCCCGAATATACCTTCACGTCCGACACCGTCGTGACGGTTGGCTGAGGAGAGAGACGATGAGCTTCCCCTGGGCCAAGCATTACGAACCGAAACAGCCGCTGATGCGGTGGCTGGACGAGAAGCTGCCGCTTCCCCGGTTGGTTTATAACGCGGTCGGCGCCGGCTATCCGGTGCCGCGCAACCTCAACTATTTCTGGAATTTCGGCGTGCTGGCAGGCGCGGCGCTGGCGGTGCAGATCATCACCGGCATCGTGCTGGCGATGCATTATGCGGCCAATGGCGCGGTCGCGTTCGATTCGGTCGAACGCATCATGCGCGACGTGCCGTCGGGCTGGTTCCTGCGCTATGCCCACGCCAATGGCGCGTCGATGTTCTTCATCGTCGTCTACACCCATATCTCTCGCGGTATCTATTACGGGTCGTACAAGGCCCCGCGCGAGATGGTGTGGCTGCTGGGCGTCGTCATCTTCCTGCTGATGATGGCGACCGCGTTCATGGGCTATGTGCTCCCGTGGGGGCAGATGAGCTTCTGGGGCGCGCAGGTCATCACCGGCTTCTTCTCGGCGATACCGGGGGTGGGTGAGACGATCCGCGTGTGGCTGCTGGGCGGTTATGCGCCGGACAATGCCGCGCTGAACCGCTTCTTCTCGCTCCACTATCTGATGCCGTTCGTGATCGCGGGCGTCATCATCCTGCACATCTGGGCGCTGCACATTCCGGGGTCGAACAACCCGACCGGCGTGGAGGTGAAGGGGCCGCAGGATACCGTGCCGTTCCACCCCTACTACACCGCGAAGGACGGGTTCGGGCTGGGCGTATTCCTGATCGTGTTCGCGTCGCTGATCTTCTTTGCGCCGAACCTGCTGGGCCATCCGGACAATTACATCCCGGCCAACCCGCTCTCCACGCCCGCGCATATCGTGCCCGAATGGTATTTCCTGCCGTTCTACGCGATCCTGAAGGCGTTCACCGTCGACTTCATTTTCCCGGCGAAGCTGTGGGGCGTGCTGGCCATGTTCGGCTCGATCCTGCTGCTGTTCTTCCTGCCGTGGCTGGACAAGTCGCCGGTCAAGTCGGCCAATTACCGCCCGACCTATCGCATCTTCCTGATCGTGCTGCTGATCGACGTGCTGGTGCTTGGCTATCTCGGCGGGGCGGAGGCGACGCCGGTGACGGTGCTGCTCAGCCAGATCGCGGCGGGATATTATTTCGCGCACTTCCTGGTCGTGCTGCCGATCGTATCGGCGATGGAGCGTCCGCGTCCCCTGCCCAATTCGATCACCGAAGCGGTGCTGAAGGGCGAGGGCGGCACCTCGCCCGCGCAGAGCGCCGCCCATGGTCACGCCACCCCGGCCGCGGCCGAGTAAGGGAACAACGATGCTCTCCTTCGCTTCCCGCTTTCTCGCCCGCAACCTGAACCTCGTCGTCGGGGCAGGCTTCCTGTTCGCGCTACTGCTCGGTATCTTTTCGACCGTCAGCGGCATGATCAACGACACGCCGGTCCATTCGGCCGAGCATGAATTCCATATCAAGGAGCGCCGCGACGCCGGGCTGCAATCGGCGGGCCTGTTCGGCACGTTCGACAAGCAGCAGCTGCAGCGTGGGTTCCAGGTCTACAAGGAAGTCTGCTCGGCCTGCCACTCGATCCGGCTGGTGTCGTTCCGCGACCTGGAGGCGCTGGGCTATGACGAGGGTCAGGTAAAGACCATCGCCACCGACTGGCAGATCGAACAGCCGAGCGTGAACCCGGAGACGGGCGAACCGGCGACGCGCAAGAACCTGCCGTCCGACCGCTTCCCGCTGGTGTTCGCCAACGACGTCGCCGCGCGTGCCGCCAACAACAATGCGGTGCCGCCCGACCTGTCGCTGATGACCAAGGCGCGCGACGATGGCCCGAACTATGTCTATTCGCTACTGACCGGATATCGCGCGCAGCCGGCGGAACTGCTGAAGGAATTCCCCGACGCGAAGACGCCGAACGGGCTGCACTACAATCCGTATTTCGCCACGCTGAACCTTGCCATGGCGCCGCCGCTGACTGCCGACGATCAGGTCCAGTATCAGGACGGCACCCGCGCGACGAAGGACCAAATGGCGAAGGACGTCGCGGCGTTCCTGACTTGGACCGCCGAGCCGAAGCTGGAAACGCGCCATGCGGCGGGTGCGGCGGCGGTAATCTTCCTGCTGATCTTCACCGCGCTGGCGTTCGGTGCCTATCGCAACATCTGGCGGGGCATGAAGCATTGAGCGGCGCGGATGGCGTCGGGCGCGAAGCGATCGCCCGACGCATCCGTACCATTCCGGACTTCCCCAAGCCCGGCATCCAGTTTCGTGACATCACGACGCTGATCCTCGACCCTGAAGGGCTGCGGCTGGCGGTCGACGGGATGGTCGAGAGCGTCACCGGTCAGATCGATCTGGTGGCGGGGATCGAGGCGCGGGGCTTCGTCTTTGCCCCCGCCGTCGCGTTGGCATTGGGCGCCGGTGTCGTGCTGATCCGCAAGGACGGCAAGCTGCCCGGCGCGACCATCGCCGAGGATTATGCGCTGGAATATGGCACCGACCGGATCGCGATCCATGCCGATGCCTGCACGCCCGGCGCGCGGGTCCTGCTGGTCGACGACCTGATCGCAACCGGCGGCACCGCGCGCGCAGCGGTACGGTTGTTGCGCAAGGCCGGGGCGACGGTCGAACAGGCGGCTTTTGCGATCGACCTGCCCGATCTTGGCGGTGCGGAGGCGTTGCGGGCGGATGGGATCGCGGTGTCGGCGCTGGTGGCGTTTCCGGGGCATTGAACGGCACCGGTCGTGGCAGCCACTGCCATCGGAATCCCCCGGGCCATTTTCCTCCGTCGGGGAGATGCCAAGGCGGCACTGGCCTGACGCGAGACGTCCGATATCGGTCTGCACAGCCGCGCTGATCGCATGATCGCCCTGACCTTGTACGCCTTGGCGGCCTTTTCCATTCCCGATGAGCCGCTGGCCGGGCAGTTACGCGCGGCCATCTGGGACGATCTGCAACGCAATGCGATGATCGGCAATGGCAACCGGCTGGCCGCGTCGTGGTACGATGCGGGGCATTACGAAAGCCCTGCGCCCCGCCTCCACATTCAGGCGCTCGACTGCACCACGACCCGTGCGGGGCAGCGCTGTTCCTTCAACCTGTGGCGTGAGGGTGGACCGCGATGGGTGTTGGGGGAGGTTGCAACCGACCGACTATCTTGCCGTGCGCAGTTCGTTCAGCAGTCCGGGGAGTGGAGCGTCCTGCACCGGCCGCCGCCGGGCGCAGGCCATAGTCGGACGGATATGCGTTGTCGGGTTATCCCGGGGACTCGTCCTTAGGGACACACGCCAACAATATCGGCGGTTGCCGGAAGACCAGATGGCGCAGGTGGTACATCCCCAATTCAGCCGGCACGGCCGATGGTGCCTGTCGGACAGGAACCGGCGACCCGTGCCGGCTGTTGTTTTCGATCATAACCGGCGTCGTGCCCATGCCCGTCGCCTGTGGGAGCAAACCCATGTTGCATCGGATGCGCGCGATCATCTTGACGCTGGCGGCGGGGGCGGGTGTCTCCGCCTGCGCCTATGGCGATTATGGCTATAGCGGGGTCAGTGTCGGCTATGCCTCGCCCGGCTATTATGGCGGCAGCTATGGCGGCTATTATGACGATTATGCCGGCGGGTTCGGCGACCCTTATTGGGGGTGGTTCGGCGACTATTATTATCCGGGTTCCGGCTATTACGTCTATGACCGCTATCGCCGTCCGTTCCGCTGGAACGACCGCCAGCGTTATTACTGGGAGCAGCGGCGCGGCCAGTGGCGCGGCGGGCGGGGCGATGGACGGCCGCGCTGGGACGGCTGGGACCGGCCGGGTTGGAACGACCGGCGCCCCGGCTTCGACGGACGACCCGGTTTCGAGAATGTCCCGCGGGGCAGCACCCAGTCGCCGTTGCCGGGTCGTCCGGATGGGTGGCGCGGGAACCGGCGGCCGGGCTTCGACGACCGGCGCGGGTTCGAAAATGTGCCGCGCGGCGACTGGCGCGGACGCCCCGATGGCGCTCCGGACCGTCGTCCGGGCTTCGACGGGCGCCCCGGTTTCCGCAACGTGCCGCGTGGCGACAACCCATCGGTCAGGGCACCGCGGCCGGACGCGCCGTCCGCCGGAGCCGTACGCGGGTTCGACCGGCCCGAAGGCATTCGTCCCGGCGGCGGCCGATTCCGCGGACCCGAAGGGCGGGGACCGGATCGCCGCAGGCCCCGCGCGGAGTAACGCGTCCGTTCAGGCGGGCGGGGTGGCGGCGCGCGTAGCGATCAGGGCTTGCGAAATGAAGGTCATCACGACCTGATCGTCCTGATTGTACACCGTCACCCGGCTGGCGACGCTGCCCATTTCGGGGCGGCTGGACGAGGGGCGTGTCGACAGGACTTCGGTTTCGCAGCGTAGCGTGTCGCCCGGAAAGACCGGGCGTCGCCAATGGAGTTCGTCGATCCCCGCCGCGCCCAGGCTGGCGACGGGATCGACCTTCCACTGTTCGACCAGCATCGCCATCGTCATCGCGCAGCTGTGCCAGCCGCTGGCCGCCAGCCGCCCGAAATGGGTCTGGGCGGCGGCTTCGTCGGACAGGTGGAACGGCTGCGGATCATATTGCCGCGCGAAGTCGAGCACGGCGTCCCGCGTCACGGGATAGGAACCGAAGCGGGCGGTATCGCCGACGGCGATGTCTTCGAAATAGCGCATGCGGCCAGTTTCAACCCGAAACTGGCCGGCGGCAAGTGGCAACGTGTCGCGAATGGATCAGACGTTGAAGCGGAACAGCATCACGTCGCCGTCCTGCACGACATATTCCTTGCCTTCCGCGCGCAGCTTGCCCGCGTCGCGCGCGCCGCTTTCGCCCTTGCAGGCGACGTAATCGGCAAAGGCGATGGTTTCGGCCCGGATGAAGCCGCGTTCGAAATCGCTGTGGATTTCGCCAGCCGCCTGCGGTGCCTTCGCCCCGACCGACACGGTCCAGGCGCGCGCCTCCTTCGGCCCGACGGTGAAGAAGGTGAGCAGCCGGAGCAGCGAATAGCCGGCGCGGATCACGCGGGCGAGGCCGGTTTCCTTCAGGCCCAGGTCGGACAGGAATTCGGCCCGGTCGGCCGGGTCCATCGTGGCGATTTCCGCCTCGATCGCGGCCGATACGACGACCGCCTGCGCGCCCTCTGCCTTCGCCTTGGCAAAAACCTTGGCCGACAGCTCGTTGCCTTCCGCCGCATCCTCTTCGTTGACGTTGCAGACATAGAGGACCGGCTTGGCGGTCAGCAGCTGGGCCTGCGCGAAATGGCGCTCCTCTTCCTCGTCCTTGATCTCGGTCAGGCGGGCAGGCTTGCCTTCGCGCAGCAGGTCGAGCGCGCGGCTGAGCACGACGGCGGCGATCTTGGCCTCCTTGTCGCCCTGCTGACCCTTCTTCGCCAAGTTGGGCACCCGCTTTTCGAGCGATTCGAGGTCGGACAGCATCAGCTCGGTCTCGACCGTATCGGCATCGGCGATCGGATCGACGCGGTCGTCGACATGCTGGATGTCGTCATTCTCGAAACAGCGCAGGACATGGACGATCGCGTCCACCTCGCGGATATTGCCGAGGAACTGGTTGCCGAGGCCCTCGCCCTTCGACGCGCCGCGCACCAGGCCGGCGATGTCGACGAAGGCCAGCTGCGTCTCGATCTTCTTGGCCGAACTGGCGATCTCGGCCAGCGAATCCAGCCGGGGGTCGGGCACGGCGACGTTACCGACGTTCGGCTCGATCGTGCAGAAGGGATAATTGGCCGCCTGTGCCGCCTGAGTCTGCGTCAGCGCGTTGAACAGGGTGGACTTGCCGACATTCGGCAGCCCGACGATACCGCAGCGAAAACCCACTTGGCGCAATCCCGGTGATGATGGAAAGCCTGCCCCTTAGCGCCTGGCGCGCCGGTTTGCTACCAGCGATAGTTGAAGCTGACGCTGATCCGTTCGCCCTTGCCGGCATGGGGCATGACTTCGTGCCGCAGCCAGCTTTCCCACAGCAGCAGTGTGCCCGGCTGTGGCGCGACCGTTTCAAAGGTGCCGAGGCGGGTGGGGGCGGCCATCAACATGGGGAGGCGCGGGTCCTCGAACCGGATGCCGCCGGCCCCCTCCGGCACCGCGACATAGACGGTGCCCGACACCACGCTGTGCGGATGCAGGTGCCCCGAATGCCCGCCGCCGGGCTTCAGCAGGTTCACCCACAGGCTGTCGAGCTTCAGCTTGCGTCCCGCCAGGTCCATGCCGCACGCGGCGGCAAACTTCGCAACATGGCGGTCGAGCACGCGCTTCAGGTCGGCGAAGACCGGATCGCGTAAGGGAAGGTCGTTCAGGGACGCATAGGAGGTATAGCCGCGATAGCCATGCTCCTTCGACCAGCGGCGTCCGGCCATGTCCTCCTCCGCCAGCGCGCGCACCGACGCGTCGAGGTCATCGACCAGCGCGGCATCGGCGAGGTCGGCTTCGTAGAGATGGGTCGGGAAGAGGGTGCGGACGGTCATGCGTGCGGCTTGGCCGATCCGGCGCGCTTTGGGAAGGGGTGGCGATCAGTAGCCATTCCCGCCATGCTGCCCCGATGAAATGGTCCGAGCGCCTGATGGAGAAAGTCCGCAACAGACCGCCGCCTGATGCCGGGCCGACGTTACGATCCGATGCGGATTTGCATCGATTCCGGTTCGAAATGCGGCTGCTACTGCCGGTTTTGCCATGCCTGCTCGGCTTGTGGTTTGAATGTGACGGCCGATGGGTGGCGCTGCCGCTGTTCCTGATGCCGCTTGCCACACTCGTCCTGCTGCATCGATTCAGCCTGCGGTGGTATCGGCGCAAAGGCCGCCGGGACGCCGGATTTCTCGACTGGCCTTAGCGGCGGTGCTTGGCGAGGAATGCCCAGAGCGCATCATTGTCGACAACCCAGCTGTGCCCGCCGCCGACCGTGATCCGCCCGGCCACGTCGGCACCATCGCGGCAGCCGGTATAGCGTTCCTCATAGACGTTCGGTGCGACCCAGCGGGTGGTGGGCGCGGCGGTGCAGCCGTTGAGCGCGGCCCAGCGGATTTCCGCGGCGTGCATGGTGTAGGACCAGTATTTCGCGCCGCCGCCCTGGATCGGGTTGGTGGTGTCGGCGTCGCCGGCAAAGGCGATCACCGGCAGCGGCCGCGACGGGCGGCAGGTTGCCGGGTCGGGTCGGGCGGGGTCGCTGGCCAGCGGGTTGCCCGCGCGCAGGCCGACGACGGGCGCGATCGCGGCGAAGCGGTCGGCGGCGACGCAGCCGAGCCACGAGGTCATCCGGCCGCCGCCCGACAGGCCGGTGGCATAGACCCGCGCCGGATCGATACAGCCCTGTACGGCAAGCTGGTCGATCAGGGTGCCGATAAAGGCCACGTCGTTCGGCGCGTCGGGGCCAGGGATCGTGCCGGCGACGGTGGGCACGCCGGGGATGTTCCACACAAAGCCCTTGTCATGGGCGATGCCGGCATCGGGCGCGGCGACGATGAAGCCGTGCCGATCCGCCGCCTCGGCCAGCTTCGAGTCGCGCAGCATCGCCGCGCCGGTGCCACCGCTGCCGTGGAGCAGGATCACCAGCGGCGCAGGACGCGTCGGGTCGAAGCCCGGTGGGAGGTGCAGCAACACCGAACGCCGCCCGTCGTCGATCGCAATCGTCTGTGCCGTGCCCGATGGACTGGCGGTGCAGCGGGCGGCGGCATGCGCCGTCGCGCCCAGCATCGGGAGGATCAGGCAGGCGAGCGATGCGAGGAACCGGGACATGGCCGGGGGTGTACCGGTGGGTCGGGGCGGCAGGCAAGGGCGGTAGTAGCTCGTCCCCGCCCACCGGTCAGGCGGCGAGGCGCAGCGTGTTGCGGCCCGCATGCTTGGCGACGTACAGCGCCTGATCGGCGCGGCGCAGCAGCGATTCGCGCGTTTCGCCGGGCAGGCGTTCGGCGACGCCGATGCTGACCGTCACTTGCGGATGCTGGCCTGTCGCCTCGATCGCGCCGCGAACCCGTTCGGCGACCCGCAACGCGGTATCGGCGGCGGCATCGGGCAGCACGAGCACGAATTCCTCGCCGCCGAAGCGCCCGATCACGTCGGTCTTGCGCAGTTCGGCGGCGGCGGCATGCGCCACCCGCTGCAGCACCTGATCGCCGACCGCGTGGCCGTGCCGGTCGTTGACCTGTTTGAAATGATCGATGTCGAAGATTGCGATCGATACCGGGGCATCGTGGGCGTCCGCCGTCGACACCGCTTGTTCCAGCGCGGCCATCGTCCGGCGGCGATTGGCGATGCCGGTCAGCTGGTCGGTTTCGGCCATGATCGTGGCAAGGCGGGCGGCTTCCTCCGCGTGCTTTCGCGCGTTGTCGAGCAGCGTTTCGTGGGCAACCTGCACCGTCACGTCCTGGATGATCCCGAACAGGCAGAGCGATCCGTCATCGTTCACCCGGTCGATTTCCCCGCGGGAAAAGACGTGGCGGACCTCGCCATCGGGCCGGATGATCCGTGCGCGGAATTCGAAGCTGGAGCGATCCGCGATCGCCTGTCCGATATGCCCGGTCACCATCGCCCGGTCGTCGGGATGATAGGCTTCCAGCGCGGAGGCAAAGGTCGGCGGCACCGCGGCGGGAACGCCGTGGATGCGGAACACCTCCTGCGACCATGTGACACGCTCCCGGCCGGTGTCGAGCCGCCAGTGGCCGACCTCCGCCGCGCTTTCGGCCAGTTCGAGCAGGCGCATCTTTTCGGCGAGCCGCGCCAGCAACCGGTCGCGCGCAGCCAGCAGCGTGGCGATCGGCAGCGACGCGGCAAAGGTCGTCAGCAGATAGCATTGCAGCAACAGGCTGCGTTCCAGCGGCCCGATATCGTCCTGCGCGATCGGCCCGGTGCCGGTCGCCATGGCGATGGTCGAGATGATGGCGACGATCAGCACCCCGCCGGCCGCACCGACCGGGCCGATCCAGAACACCGCCAGCAGCACCGCCAGCATCGGTGCGAACAGCGGCGGATAGGATGACTGGGTAAAGGTCGCCGCCGACACGGCCGCGATCGCTGCGAACACCATCAGCGTCTTCGGCAGCGACCGGGGCACCGCCCAGGCGCGGGGGCGGTGCAGCGCCTGGCCAAAGATCAGGATGACCGGCGCGACGATGTAGATGCCCAGCAGGTCGGTCGAGCACCACGACAGCCAGAACATGGCCAGCCGGTCCAGCGGGGCGCTGAGCGTCGTCGTGGCGACCGTCGCGCTGAACATCGTGCCGGCGATCGTGGCCCCGCCGAAACGCAGCAGGTCACGCTGGTCGAGGAACGAAGCGCCGGGCCGGTCGCGGCGTCGCAACAGCCATGTCGCCAGCGTCGATTCCCCGATATTGCCGATGGCGAAGACCAGCGCGGTGAGCGGCGAGGCCCCGACGACCAGATTGGCGGCGACCGCGCCGATCGCGGCGGCGGCGACATGCCACGCAATCCGGTGGCGCGGCGCCAGCAGCAGGACCGCGAGCAGAATCCCGCTGGGCGGCCACAAGGTCGCGATGCCATCCTGGCCGAGCGTCAGCGTGAGCGACGTTACGGCCGCAAGGAAATAGATGGACCCCGTGATCGTGGAACAGGCCGCGGAACGCACCCACTGCGCCGGGAATTTTGCGGATCGAACCATCGCAACACCTTGATCCGCAATCATTAAGGCTTCTTTACCTTTGATTGTCCGCCGGGCTCCATTCGTCCCGTCGGCGCGATGGTTTCTGCGCGCTGTTCGAGGATTTTTACCTTAGCGGCAGGAACAGGTCGGTGATCGCGTCGCGTTCCGCCACCTCCGGAAAGAACCGAACCCGCTGACAGAAGAGTGGGAAGTCGCGCGGCTCTTCCCCGCTGTCGGGCAGCCAGTCGCGATAGAGGTGGAGCGCCGGCGCTTCGAGATCGTCGGCGCGCCCGATCACCCGCACCACCGCGCAGCGACCGCCGGGAATGACGCCGATCGTCATGCCGTCCGCGAGCGGAACGTCGCGATCGGTGGCGACGCACAGGTCGATGCGAGCCGGGCTGGCGGCGATGGCGTGCGGATCGCTGTGAAACAGGTTGAAGGTCGCCGCGTCCGTCGGGGACAGCCGGTTGGCGCGCCGCCACGCGATGAAGCGGCGGATGGTGTCGCCGATGCTGTCCATGTCGCCGACATGGGGCAGGATCGCGACGCGGGTGTCGGGCACGTGGCGGATGGTGACGTCGTAGGTCGGCATCGATCGGTTCCTCGCATGATCCAGCGGCAGGAGCGCCGCACGCCACGGTGCCCAGTCGGGCGCGGAACGGAAGGATGACGGCGATTGCCCGAACTGCCGGCGAAAGGCGCGGGCAAAGGCGTCGGGTGCGTCATACCCGGCATCCAGTGCGACATCGGTCACGCGCTGCCCGTGAAAGGCAAGGCGGTGCGATGCGCGCTGCAACCGGGCAAGCTGGACATAGCGTTGGACGGTCAGACCGAAGGTCGCGACGAACTGGCGATGGAAATGATATTTGGAAAAGGCCGCGACCGCGCTGATGCTGGCGAGGTCGAGTTCGTCGCCCAGATGCCGGTCGATATGGTCAAGCGCGCGCTGCATCCGGTCGTGATAGGGTGTGCGGCTCGCCGTCATGTCCGTTCCTTGTGTGGCACGGGTGGTATGCGCACGGGAAGGGGCGGGGCGCTCGACCGATCTTGCGGAAGTCGGGGGCACTCTACGGGGCTTCACCCCATCCGCCGCGCGACCTCGTTCATGAAGCGCACGTCGTCGTTCGCCGCCAGCCACGGCGCTTCGGCGGCAACCGCGCCCAGCAGGTCGGTCAGGTCGTCCAGCTCGGCCTTGGCGAAATTGCCCAGCACATAGGGCGTCACCCGGTCCTTATGCCCCGGATGGCCGATGCCCAGCCGGATGCGGCGAAAGTCGGGGCCGATATGCGCATCGGTCGAGCGCAGGCCGTTATGCCCGGCATGGCCGCCGCCGACCTTCACCTTCAGCTTGAACGGCGCAAGATCGAGTTCGTCGTGGAACATGGTCACGTCGGCGGGGGCGAGCTTGTAGAAGCGCATCGCCTCACCCACCGATCGACCGCTTTCGTTCATATAGGTGCCGGGTTTGAGCAGCAGCACCTTCTGCGTGCCCACGCGCCCTTCCTGTACCCAGCCCTGGAACGCGCGCTTCGGGGCGGCAAAGCCATGGACCTCGGCGATCGCATCGACGGCCATGAAGCCGATATTGTGGCGATGCATCGCATATTGCGGGCCGGGATTTCCCAGGCCGGTCCAGAGCTGCATTGGCGGGTCCTTTGGGGTGGCTGACGTGGGGCTGTAGCTGGTGCGGGCGGGTTGGTCACGCGCCGGGTTCGGGGTGCGCCGGATCGTCAAGCGCTTCGTCACCCCGGACTTGATCCGGGGTCCCGCTTTCTTGCCGGGCGTCGCAGAAGAAGCGGGCCCCCGGGTTAAGCCCGGGGTGACGACAGGAGGCGTTCGTCGTTCCAGCGGAGGCCGGAATCCTTTGTGTCGGATCGTCGCAATGGAGCCGCGGGCTGGCCGTGTCCGTGAATCCCGGCCTATGCCACGATGACGGTGGTGCGCCGGAACAACGTGCCCCCGAAACGCAAAGGGGAGCGGGACGGCATCGCCATCCCGCTCCCCCTCAGGCAGCACAAGGCGGGGCGGATCAGCCCTCGGCCTTGTCCTCGCCTTCGGCTTCTTCCTCGGCGGCGGCTTCGGCTTCCGCCTCGGCAGCCTGCGCCTCCGCGACTTCGGCGTCGAGCGCTTCGTCTTCCGCGGTCAGCACGGTCGGCTGGGTGATCGTCGCGACGGTGACGGTTTCCGCATCGGCGGCCGTTTCGGCGCCGTTCGGCAGCTTGACGTCCGACAGGTGGATCGAGTCACCGACTTCGCGGCCGGTCAGGTCGACGACGATCTCGGTCGGGATGTTCGACGCTTCGACGGTCAGTTCGATCTCATGCGCCACGACGTTCAGCACGCCGCCGTCCCGCTTGATGCCGGGGGCGTCGTCTTCGTTGACGAACGACACCGGCACGGCGACGGTCACGGTCGCGTTCTTGGCGATGCGCAGGAAGTCGACATGGATCGGCTGGTCGGTTACGACGTCGAACGCCACGTCCTTGGCCAGCGTGCGGACCTTCTTGCCGCCGACGTCGACCATGATGACCGAATTCATGAAGTGGCCGGTCATCAGCGCCTTCATGAGTTCGCGGGCGTTCAGGTGAATGCCCTCCGGGTCCTGCTTGTTGCCATAGATCACGGCGGGGACGCGGCCATCGCGACGCAGGGCACGGGAGGCTCCCTTGCCTGCCCGATCGCGCGTCTCGGCCGACAGATTCAGCGTGTCGCTCATCATGTCTTCCTTGAATGCTTGGTGTATCAGTCTTGCGCGGCCGGGCCTCCAGGGATGACCCCGGCACGAACAAGCGCGGGCGCATAGGGTAGTTCGTAGCGAAAGGCAAGGTTTGGGGGGGGGGCTAGCGCACCCGCGTTACCGCCACCCCCCGCGCGCGCAACCGTTCCTGCACGCTGCCCGGCCCGATCAGGTGTCCGGCACCGACCGCGACGAATCGCTCACCCGGCTGACGCATCCACTCGGCGATCCGCTCCGCCCAGGCGGCGTTGCGCTTGTCGAGCAGGGCCGTGCGTACCGCCGGCCCGGCTTCGTCCATGTCCTCACCCAGCAACCGGTCGAGCGTCGCCATGTCGCCCCGGCCCCAGGTGGCGACGACGTGGTCCATCGCCGGTACCGGATCACGATCGGCGAGGGTGCGGTCCAGCATCATGCGCTGAGCACCTTGCGGCAGGGCGGCGAAGATGCCGAGTTGCTGGCCCAGCGTCTCGAACGCGGTGACCGGCTTGCCCGTCCGCCCGGCAAGCGTCGTCAGCAGCGTTTCGGGCGCGGGGGTGCTGGTATAGCCGGCTTGCGCAAGCGGCTGGGCGGCGAGGACCGTCGCGGCGAACCACGGGGCGGTCGCGTCGAAGGCGTTGCGGGGAAAGCCCAGCTCGGCCGCCCGCCTGCGCAGCCGGCGGTCGAGTTCGGACGGCAAGGGCACGGGGCGGGGCGGCGTGACCTGCACCACCGCCGCGGCCATTTCGTCCGGCGTGGGCTCCACGATTTCGAGGACCAGCGTGTCGCTGGCGGAAAAGGCGTCGGCCACCGCGCCGCTCAGCCACGGCGTGCCCGACCGCAGCTGATGCACCGTGCCGAACAGCCACACCGTCGCATCGCCATCCCGCGCGACCCACAGCGCCGGGGCGAGCGCCGCCGGTGCCGCGACCGGGCTGGCCAGCGACAGCCAGCCGAGCAGCGTGGCGATGACCCGCGCGATCATCCGCGCAGGCGCTGGACGATGCGCAGGGTGACCAGCGCGGCGATGGCCAGCCCCCAGCCGATCATCCCCGGATTGTCGAAGCCGAGCGGAACCGCCGCCAGCGACAGGATCGGCAGTGTCACCAGCGCGACGATCCCACCCAGCGCCAGCGCATCGGTCATCTGTCGGCGCTCCACTTCGTCGGCGGCGCGCCAGATGCGATAGTTGATCGTCACCGCGGCCAGCATGGCGATGGCGGTGGCGATGTAGCTGGCATGGGCTCGCGTGCGGATCGCACGATCCGGCGTCGCCACCGAAGTATGGCCTTCGATCACGCCCATGATGAAGGTGGCGAGGATCGGTGCCACCGCCACCGCGACGATCGCGATCGCCACCCATTTCCACCGCCTCCGCTTGCGCTGTCGTTCGCGGGCGGTGCCCCAGTCCTCAACCATCGACATCATCCTCGAAAATCGCTTCGATCGGCAGGTCGAACAATCGGCTCATGCGGAAGGCGAGCGGGAGCGACGGATCGTGCTTGCCCGTCTCGATCGCGTTTACCGCCTGCCTCGACACGTCGAGCCGCCCGGCCAGTTCCGCCTGGCTCCAGTCGCGTTCCGCGCGCAGGATCTTCAGCCGGTTCTTCACAGGCCGCTCACCGCCAGGACAGCGATACCGCCGCATCGCCCAGCCGCGCCGCAAAGGCGATGCCGCTGGTCGTGGCGGCCTGCACGTCGGGCGCCGCCGCCCGGTCGGATCGGCCGGCCGCCATCGCCGCGACGGCAGCGCACAGCGCGATCACGAGCAGCGTCTGGCGGTTGGTGTCGGGGCGGGGCATCGCGTTGGCCTTCCATGTCAATGACAGGCGACATTGTGTCGTGTTTACCTGACTATCTATCGCTCGATTTGGCTATTGTGTCAATACTACCTGACACGAAGTCGGGCTTCCCTGACACGCGGTTCGCTTGACCGGCGCGCGGCGATCCGGCTAGGCGCGGGGCATTCCCGTATTCAAAGGCGAAACCATGTCCGCCCCGCTCAGCTTCCAGAAAATGATCCTGACGCTCCACGATTATTGGAGCGACAAGGGCTGCGTCATCCTGCAACCCTATGACATGCGCATGGGGGCGGGGACGTTCCACCCGGCGACGACGCTGCGCGCGCTGGGGCCGGAGCCGTGGAATGCCGCCTTCGTCCAGCCTTCGCGCCGGCCGACCGACGGACGCTATGGCGAGAACCCGAACCGGTTGCAGCATTATTACCAGTATCAGGTGATCCTGAAGCCCTCGCCGCCGAATTTGCAGGAGCTGTATCTGGGGTCGCTGGCCGCGATCGGGATCGATTTCAACCAGCACGACATCCGCTTCGTCGAGGACGACTGGGAATCGCCGACGCTGGGCGCGTGGGGCCTTGGCTGGGAAGTGTGGTGCGACGGAATGGAAGTCACCCAGTTCACCTATTTCCAGCAGATGGGCGGCTTCGACTGCAAGCCGGTCGCGGGCGAGCTGACCTACGGCCTCGAACGGCTGGCAATGTATATCCAGGACAAGGACAGCGTGTACGACCTGGCGTTCAACGACTCCGGCGTGACGTACGGCGACGTGTTCCTCGAAAACGAGAAACAGATGTCGAAATGGAATTTCGAGGTCGCCGACACCGACGGCCTGTTCGACCTGTTCAAGAAGGCGGCGGCCGAGTGCGAGAATGCGCTGGCCAACGACGTGCCGATCGCCGCCTATGAACAGGCGATCGAGGCGAGCCATGTCTTCAACCTGCTGAATGCGCGCGGCGTGATCTCCGTCGCCGAGCGGCAGGCCTATATCGGCCGCGTGCGCGATCTGGCGAAGGCATCGTGCGCGAAGTTCATCGAGACGCAGACGCCCGCGTGGCAAGCGAAGTATCCGGGGTGGGTGGCATGACCGATTTTCTGCTCGAACTGCGTAGCGAGGAAATCCCCGCGCGGATGCAGGCCAAGGCGCGTGAGGATCTGGCCAGGCTGTTTGTCGGCGAACTGGCCAAAGCGGGGATCGCCGCGCCGCGGATCACCACCTATGCGACACCGCGCCGCCTGACGCTGATCGCGCATGACCTGCCGGAAGCCACCGAGCCGGTGCGCGAGGAAGTGAAGGGGCCGCGCGCCTCCGCCCCGCCACAGGCGCTGGAGGGGTTCCTGCGCAAGACCGGCCTGACGCGCGAGGATTTGACCGAGCGTGACGGCGTGCTGTTCGCGGTGACCGAGGTGCCGGGGCGCGAGACGGCGACGGTTCTCGCCACCGCGATCCCCGCGATCGTGCGCGCATTCCCGTGGCCCAAGTCGATGCGCTGGGGCACGGCGTCGCTCAGCCCGGAAAGCCCGCGTTGGGTACGGCCGTTGCAGGGCATCGTCGCGCTGTTCGGTGGCGCGGTCGTCCGTTGCGAAGTGGCTGGCGTGACCAGCGGTGCGGAAACGATGGGGCATCGCTTCCATCACGACGGCCCGGTAACGATCACGTCGGCGGACAGCTATGTCGAGACGCTGCGCGACGCCCATGTCATCGTCGACCAGAACGAGCGCGCGGCAATCATCGCCGTCGGCGCCAAGATGGCGGCGCAGGGCGCGGGCCTGACGCTGGTCGAGGATGAAGGGCTGCTGGCGGAGAATGCCGGCCTCACCGAATGGCCGGTGCCGCTGCTCGGCCGCTTCGACGAAGCGTTCTTGGCGGTGCCGCCAGAGGTCATCCAGCTGACCGCGCGGGTGAACCAGAAGTACTTTGTGTGCCGCGACGGCGCGGGGCAGTTGGCGAATGCGTTCGTCTGCACCGCCAACATCGACGCGGCGGACGGCGGCGAGCGGATCGTCGCGGGCAACGCCAAGGTGCTGGCGGCCCGGCTGTCGGATGCGAAGTTCTTCTACGAAACCGATCTGAAGACGCGGCTGGAGGACTTGCGTCCGAAGCTCGACAAGATCGTGTTTCACGAGAAGCTGGGCACTGTCGCCGACAAGGTCGGGCGGGTGGCAAAGCTCGCGCGATGGCTGGTGGAAAGTGGCGTCGTCAAGCCCTCTCCCCTTCAGGGGAGAGGGTTGGGAGAGGGGGTGTCCACTGCCACCTCGGCTCCTGCCGACAGCCCCCTCTCCCCGGCCCTCTCCCCTGAAGGGGAGAGGGAGCAGCTCGCCGACATGGCGGAGCGTGCCGCACATCTGGCGAAGGCAGATCTGGTCACCGGCATGGTCGGCGAATTCCCCGAATTGCAGGGGCTGATGGGCGGCTATTATGCCGCTGCACAGGGCGAGCCGCAGCAAGTCGCCGAGGCGGTGCGCGACCACTACAAGCCGGTCGGGCAGGGGGATGACGTTCCGACTGCGCCGGTGACGGTGGCGGTGGCGCTGGCGGACAAGCTGGACACGCTGGCTATGTTTTTTTGGGCGAAGCAGGTTCCGACCGGTTCGCGCGATCCGTTTGCGCTGCGTCGCGCCGTGATTGCATCGGCAAGGTTGGTTCAGGAGAACCACCTCCGTCTCAACCTAGCGGCCGCTTTTGATAGAGTCATATCGTACAGCTTCATCGACGAATTCGACAAATTTGAGGAAGACGCATCGCGCGATTTCATCCCGCACCTCCTCGATTTTTTCGCCGACCGGCTGAAGGTGCAACAACGCGAGGCCGGCGTCCGCCACGACCTGATCGACGCCGTGTTCGCGCTCGGCGGTGAGGACGATCTCGTCCGCCTGCTCGCCCGCGTCCATGCCCTCCAAGCCTTCGTCACGACCGAGGACGGCACGAACCTGCTCGCCGGCTACAAGCGCGCCGCCAACATCCTGAAGAAGGAAGCGCCGGTCACCAGCAAGCATATCGCGGAAACCGGCGAGGAAGACCCCCTCGCCATGGTCGAGGACCCGGATTTTGCGCCCGTAGTCGCCGAATTGGCGCGGACCAATCGCGAGGCGCGCGACTATGACCGCGAGCCGGCCGAAGCGGCGCTGATCGCCGCGCTCGATGCGGCCGAGCCGCAGGCGGAACGGGCGATCGCGGCGGAGGATTTCGCCGGGGCGATGGCCGCACTCGCCACCCTGCGCGCGCCGATCGACGCCTTCTTCACCGACGTCACGGTCAACGATGCCGACCCGCACAAGCGCGCC
This sequence comes from Sphingomonas sp. Leaf9, assembly GCF_001421355.1. Taxonomy (GTDB): domain Bacteria; phylum Pseudomonadota; class Alphaproteobacteria; order Sphingomonadales; family Sphingomonadaceae; genus Sphingomonas. Next base: position 372,793 of record NZ_LMKC01000002.1, read on the forward strand.
GCGCGGCTCGCCTTGCTGGCACGGGTCCGCGACGCGGTGCACCGGGTTGCCGATTTTTCGAAAATCGAGGGCTGACCTATCGGTTTAACCCGTTTAACGGGGGTTGGAACGGGGGGTGATTCGTCGCCCGCTGGCACTACCAAACCCCGTGGCCCTGCGGCCCCGGATGGAAGGGGAACGAGCATGACGCAGTATGTCTATCGGTTCGGCGGCGGGGTTTCGGACGGGGGGTCGGGCGACAAGACCCTGTTGGGCGGCAAGGGCGCGAACCTTGCCGAAATGGCGTCGATCGGCTTGCCGGTACCGCCCGGCTTCACCATCGCGACGACGATGTGCACCCGCTATTACGAGGAGGGGCAGACCTTTCCCGACAGCGTGCGCGAGGAAGTTGCCACCGGCATCGCCCATATCGAGGGGATCACTGGCAAGCGCTTCGGCGACCATGCCGATCCGCTGCTGGTGTCGGTGCGCTCGGGCGCGCGGGTGTCGATGCCCGGCATGATGGACACGGTGCTGAACCTTGGCCTTAACGACCAGACGGTCGAGGGGCTGGCGAACGTGTCGGACGATGCGCGCTTCGCATGGGACAGCTATCGCCGCTTCATCCAGATGTATTCGGACGTCGTGCTCGAACTCGATCATGGCCGGTTCGAGGAAGCGCTGGAGATCGCGAAGGAAGATCGCGGCTATTATCTCGACACCGACCTGACCGCCGACGACTGGCGCGCGCTGGTCGCGCAGTACAAGGACATCGTGGTCGAACTGTGGGGCAAGCCGTTCCCGCAGGACGTGCATGACCAGCTGTGGGGCGCGATCGGGGCGGTGTTCGGGTCGTGGCAGGCGGACCGGGCCAAGGTCTATCGCCGGTTGAACGACATTCCGGGCGACTGGGGCACGGCGGTCAACGTGCAGGCGATGGTGTTCGGCAATATGGGCGACACGTCGGCCACCGGTGTCGCCTTCACCCGCGATCCGTCGACCGGGCAGAACGCCTATTATGGCGAATTCCTCATCAATGCGCAGGGCGAGGACGTGGTGGCGGGCATCCGCACGCCGCAATACCTGACCACCGCGGCGCGCGCGGCGGCGAATGCCAAGCCGCTGTCGATGGAAGAGGCGATGCCCGACGCCTATGGCGAACTGGCCGCCGTATTCGACCGGCTGGAGCGGCATTACCGCGACATGCAGGACATCGAATTCACGGTGCAGCAGGGCAAGCTGTGGATGCTGCAGACCCGCTCGGGCAAGCGCACCGCCAAGGCCGCGCTGAAGATCGCGGTCGACATGGCCGAAGAGGGCCTCATCAGCCGCGAGGAAGCGATCCTGCGCGTCGATCCGCAGGCATTGGACCAGCTGCTCCACCCGACGCTGGACCCTGAGGCCAAGCGCGACGTGCTGACCAAGGGGCTGCCGGCATCGCCGGGGGCCGCCAGCGGCATCGCGGTGTTCGACAGCGACACCGCCGAGCGCCGCTCGAACGCGGGCGATGCGGTGATCCTGATCCGCACCGAAACCTCGCCGGAGGATATCCACGGCATGCACGCGGCGCGCGGCATCCTGACCGCACGCGGCGGCATGACCAGCCACGCGGCGGTCGTGGCGCGCGGCATGGGCCGGCCGTGCGTGTCGGGTGCGGGGTCGATCTCGATCGATGCGAAGGCGGGTGTGATGAAGGTCGCCGGCCGCGAAATCCGCGAGGGCGATATCGTCACCATCGACGGCGCGACCGGCGAGGTGATGGCCGGTGCCGTCGCAACGGTGCAGCCCGAGCTGGCCGGCGATTTCGGCACGCTGATGGAATGGGCCGATGGCGTCCGTCGCCTGAAGATACGCACCAACGCCGAAACCCCGCTCGATTGCCGCACCGCGCGCGATTTCGGCGCGGAAGGCATCGGGCTGTGCCGTACCGAGCACATGTTCTTCGAACAGTCGCGCATCACCGCCGTGCGCCAGATGATCCTGGCCGAAGACGAAGCAGGCCGCCGTGCGGCGCTGGAGCGGCTGCTGCCCGAACAGCGCAGCGATTTCGTCGAGATCTTCGAGGTGATGGTCGGGCTGCCCTGCACCATCCGCCTGCTCGACCCGCCGCTGCACGAATTCCTGCCGCATCAGGAAGCGGAGTTCGCCGAAGTCGCGCAGGCCGCCGGCATCGCCGTCGACCAGCTCAAGCGCCGTGCCGCCGAACTGCACGAATTCAACCCGATGCTCGGCCATCGCGGATGTCGCCTCGGCGTGACCTACCCCGAAATCTACGAGATGCAGGCACGCGCGATCTTCGAAGCGGCGGTGATCGTTGCGGAAAAGTCGGGTGAAGCGCCGATCCCCGAAGTGATGATCCCGCTGGTCGGCACCAAGCGCGAGCTGGAGCTGATGAAGACGGTCGTCGACAAGGCGGCTGAGGCGGTGTTCGCCGACAAGGGCCGGCGGATCGAGTATCTGGTCGGCACGATGATCGAACTGCCGCGCGCCGCGCTGAAGGCGGGCGAGATCGCCGAAGCCGGGCAGTTCTTCTCGTTCGGCACCAACGATCTGACCCAGACGACGCTGGGCGTCAGCCGCGACGATGCCAGCCGGTTCCTGGGCGCCTATGTCGAAAAGGGCATCTACGCGCGCGACCCGTTCGTCTCAATCGATGTCGAGGGCGTGGGCGAGTTGATCGAACTGGCCGCCGAGCGCGGTCGCAAGACGCGCCCCGACATCAAGCTCGGCATCTGCGGCGAACATGGTGGCGATCCGGCGTCGATCGCCTTCTGTGAAAAGGTCGGGCTCGATTATGTCTCGGCCAGCCCGTACCGCGTGCCGATCGCCCGGCTGGCGGCGGCGCAGGCGGCGCTCGCGAAGTGAAGGCGGTGTTCAGCGACCGCCCGCGCGTGACGCGCGACGGCTATGACCGGGTGGGTCCGTTCCACCCGGCCTTCGTGTGGGGCGCGGTGATCGCGTTCGACCTGCTCGTGATCGTCGCGCTGCTGCTGGCGGTGACCAAGATCGGCGACAAGGTCGAGGACGTGGTGTTCCCCGGCGGGACGGAATGGGTGACGTTCTGAACCGATGACGGGGGTGCCGCCCGCATCGCTGCGGGCGGCACCGCGTCAATAGGCGGCGGTGAAGCGGGCGCGGGGGTGGCGATGCGCCTCCAGCTCGTCGACCATCGCGATGGCATAGTCGGCAAAGCTGATCCGGCTGACCCCGGCATCGTCGGTGACCAGCGTATCGGTGCCGATCCGGTACTGGCCGGTGCGCGGGCCGGGTTCGATCAGCGCGGCGGGTGAAAAGAACGTCCAGTCGATATCGTCGACCCCGCGCAACGCGTCGAGGAACGCGATGCCGCCCATCGCGAACGCCCGCCATTCGGCGGGAAATTCGGGCGAATCGATCAGCCGCAGCCCCGGTGCCACCTCCAGGCTGGCCGCGCCGCCGGTCACCAGCAGCCGTTCGACGCCTGCCGTGCGCAACGCGGCGAGCAGGGTATCGGCGGTGACATCGAAATGCAGCGCGCTGACGACTGCATCGACCCCGCCGATCAGCTGCGCCAATGCCCCGGAATGTTGCGCATCGCCCGCGAGCCGGGTGATCCCGTCGCCGGACGGAATTTTTTCGGGATGGCGGGCGATGGCGCGGACGTGATGTCCCCGCCGCGCGAGTTCGCGGGTGATTTCCGAACCCGCATTGCCACTGGCGCCGAGTACCGCAACGATCATGGGATATCTCCACTGGTTTCCAATGGATACCAGGTGCTATAGGGATACCTATGACGCAAGACGGCACTTTCGCGATACCCGGTTTCGCCCAGGATACCGCCTCTCGCCCCGGCGACGTCTACGCCGCCGATTGTCCGACACGGCAGTTGCTCGACCGGATCGGCGACAAATGGAGCGTGCTGGCGCTGTTGCTGCTGGGGGAGGGGCCGATGCGCTTCAACGCGCTGCGCCGTCGGATCGCGGGCGTGTCGCAGAAGGTGCTGAGCCAGACGCTGCGCGCGCTGGAACGCGACGGGCTGGTCGAACGGGCGGTAGTTCCGACCATGCCGGTCGAAGTACGCTACAGCATTACCCCGCTGGGGACGGAACTGATCGAGGCGCTGACGATGATGATCCGTTGGGCGGAACGGCGGTACCCGGCGGTTGCAGCGGCGCAATCGCGGTTCGACGCCCAACGCGTCGAATAGGAGATGACGGGTCCGGCGGCGGCGCCGAACCCGTCCCGACTGCTTTACCCCCAACGGCTGCGATGATCGTCGTCATGACCGGCGCGCAGCATCGCGGCCTGTTCGCGCCAGTGTTCCGCGTCGATCGTGCCCGGACGCAGGCGGAGTTCGTCCTCCAGCGCGCGTTCGTCGGCTTCGCTCAGTCCTTCGATCGCGCGGTAGGTCTTGATCCCGCGCTGGCCGAGAGCGCGTTCTAGGTCGGCGTCGATGCCGCGGATGCGCGAAAGATTGTCGCCACCCCAACCGAAGAAGCCGCCGCTGCTGCTGGTGGCCGCGGCACCGGTCGCTGCGGCTGCTGCGGTGGTCGTCGCCGCGGTGCTGCGCTCCTTGGCCAGCCGGTCGCGCTCCGCCTCGACTTCGCGCAGATGTTCTTCGCGGGTCTTCAGGTCGGCGGCGACTTCGGCGCGATATGCCTTGTGCGCGGCTTCCTCGTCGCGATAGCGCTGCTTCCACTTCTTGCCGCCCGAGGAAGAGGCGAGGCCGAAGAGCCAACCGGCCAACAGGACGAGAGCGAGGACCGCAAACTGGGTCGGCGTCTGGAACAGCATCGTGCAGGCCCCTTGAAAGTGATTACGGGGCAATAACGGACGGGGGCAGACGGCGTTCCCCGCCTGTCCCGGCCAAGGGGCGACGGGCTATTTTGCGAACGCGTCGCTGATGCTGCAGGCCGCCGGGCCGAGGATGACGACGAACAGCGTCGGCAGGATGAACAGGATCAGCGGCACGGTCATGATCGCGGGCAGGCGCGCGGCCTTTTCCTCGGCTCGCATCATGCGTTCGTTGCGGAATTCGGCCGAGAGCACGCGCAGCGCCGAGGCGAGCGGCGTGCCGTATTTCTCGGTCTGGATCATGGTCGTCACCACGCCCTTCACCGCGTCGAGGTTGATGCGCATCGCCAGATTCTCGAACGCCTGGCGCCGTTCGGTCAGGAAGCCCAGCTCGATCGCGGTCAGCGAGAATTCCTCGCCCAGTTCGGGATAGGCCCGACCCAGTTCGCGTGCGACGCGGCCAAAGGCGGCGTCGACGGTCAGGCCGGCTTCGGCGCAGATCACCAGCAGGTCGAGCGCATCGGGCAACCCCTTGCGGATCGCGTCGGTCCGCTTGGTGATCTTGTTCTTGAGGTAAAGGTCGGGCGCCTTGTAGCTGAGGATGAAGGTGCCGGCGACCAAGCCATAGGCCTTCAGTGGCGACCAGTCGGCGAAGGTGTCGGTGCCATAGACGATGTAGAGCATCGGCAGCCCGAACACGATCGGCAGGACCAGCCGTCCGAAGATGACCGCGACCGCCCAGTCCTTCGACCGGATACCCGCCTGCATCAGCTTGAGCTGTGCGGCCTTCAGCTGCGAATCCTGCAGGACCTTCATCGACGACAACAGCTCGCGGATGCGGTCGGTCGCGTCGTTCTTCTGCACCAGCTTCGCGCGCCGCTTGCTGGTCGACGCGGTGATGCCGGCCTTCAGCTGTTCGCGGCGGTCGTTCAGCGCCTTGACCCGGCGGGTCATCGGGTCGCGGGTGGTGGTCGCGACATAGATAGCCAGCATGATCGACAGGACGGCGATGGCCGACAGCGCCGTCGCGACATTGACCATATCGAAGCCGAGCAGCGTGGGATTGGGGGCGGTTACCATCGCATCAGATCTCGAAATTGACCATCTTGGCCATGATGAACGCGCCGATCGCCATCCACAGTGCCCCGCCGAGCCCGGCGATCATCAGCCGCGGATCGACGAAGAAATTCTGCATATAGGTGTCGTTGATGACCCAGATCATGCCGAACACGATGAAGGGCAGCGATCCGACGATATAGGCCGATGCCTTGGATTCCGACGACATCGCCTTGATCTTCAGCTTCATCTGCGACCGCTTGCGCAACACATCGGCCAGGTTGGCGAGCGTTTCGGCAAGGTTGCCGCCGGTTTCGCGCTGGATGGCGATGGTGATGATGAAGAACTGAAATTCGGGCGTGCCCAGCCGGTCGCCGGTTTCCTGCAACGCGGCGTCGAGCGAGCGGCCGATCTTCATCCGGTCGCTGACCAGGCGGAATTCCTCGCCCACCGGGCCGTCGACTTCCTGTCCGACGACGGTCATCGTCTCGGTGATCGGCAGGCCGGAGCGCAGGCCCCGCACCAGCAGTTCGATCGCATCGGGGAATTTGGCGGTAAAGCGGGCGATCCGTTTCTTGATGACCCAGCCGACCGCGAAATGCGGCAGGCCCATGCCCGCGACCAACGCCAGCAGCAGGGCGAGGATCATCGGAAAGCCGCGCAGCATCAACAGGGCAAAGACGCCGACAATGATGCCGAGCGACACCTTGCCATATTGCGCCAGCGTCCAGCTGCGGCCGGTCTTTTGCAGGCGCAGCTTCAGCTGTTCGACATTGGGCAGCAACCGGGCGGCGGCGCGATCCCCCTTGGTCGTGCCGCGGTTGCCGATGCGGCGCATCTGCGCCTCCATCGCCGTCGCGCTGGCGGCGGCGGCATGGCGTTCGCGTACCGCCAGCAGGCGGCGGCTGCGCGCACGGTCGCCCGACGGCCCCGACAGGGCCAGGACCAGCAGCACCAGCGTCATCGCCGCGCCGACCGCCAGCAGCAGGAGGGGGAGCATGTCCATCGCCGAGCTGCCCGCGCCTATTTCTTCTTGGCCAGCGCGGGCAGGCGCGAACGCAGCCCGGCGAGCTTGCCGACCAGCGAGGTCCCGCCCTTGCCCTTGCCCTTGCCCGCGGCCTTTGCGTCGTCATCGTCGCCGGCATCGTTCAGCCGGCACAGATGCCGCGACAGGTCGAGCAGGGGGCTGAGCGCGCGATTGCCCTTGCCCGCTTCCGCCAGCGGCTTGCCGAGCTTGGCCGCCTGTGCCGCCAGTTTGCCGTCCCACGGGATCAGGAAATCGAGCTTGCGTTCGATCGAGCCTTCGAAATCCTTGCGGGTGATTTCCTGGTTCGCCGCCGGCTGCACCTTGTTGCCTACCAGCACGACCGTGACGTGCGACGCGTTGGAGCGGAACCACGACAACAGCCGGATCGTGTCGCGTGCGGAGGCGAGGGTCAGTTCGGTGACGATCACCGCCGTCTGCACCTCCTCCACCAGATGCGGGTAATTCACCAACATGCTGCGCGGCAGGTCGACGATGGTGCATTCGAACGCGGCGCGCATCTCCTCCTGCAACTGGTAGAAGGCGGTGCCGTCGGTCTGGATCGGCGCGTTGATCGGGGCCTCGGCCGACAGGACCGACAGCCGTTCGCCGGCGCGCACCATCGCGCGTTCGATGAACAGCCCGTCGATGCGGCTGGGATTTTCGATCGCGTCGGTCAATCCGCGACCGGGTTCGAGGTCGAGGCCGAGCGCGCCCGTGCCGAAATGGACGTCGAGGTCGAGCAGCGCGGTGCTGCGCTTTTCCTGTTCGCCGCTCAGCCATGCGAGCGAGGTGGCGATGGTCGATGCGCCCGCGCCGCCGCGCGTCCCGATGATCGCGACCGCGCAGTGCGGCCGCTCGGCACTCGCCTCCGCCGCCTTGGGCGCGTGGAGCAGCGCATGGGCCTGCGCGATCGATTCGCGCACCATGTCGGGGTTGAGCGGCTTCAACAGATAGTCGTGGATGCCGCTGGACAGCAGGTCGCGGTACAGGCGCACGTCGTTGACCTGCCCCATCGCGATCACGATCGTTCCCGGCTCGCACACTTCGGCAAGACCGTTGATATCGTTCAGCGGATCGCCCGATTCCGACAGGTCGACGAACAGGACATGCGGGCTGGCCGAAACGGAGAGCGTCTGCACCGCGTTGCGCAGCCCGCCCTTCATGATCTTTTCGACCGGCCAGCCATGATCGGTGGCGACGCCGCGCAGCGTTTCCGCCGAATTCTCGTCGCAGACGAACGCGATGAACGCATCGCGCTGGGTCGATTTGGCCAGGGTGAAGGGGGCGTTCATTACTTGCTGCTCCCCCCGCTCGAACCGCCGCCGCCGACGCTGCCGGCCGAGTTCGAAACCTGCCCGCCATTGCCGCTGGGCGCGGCGCGGCGCAGCGCGCCGACCGCCTTGCTGTTGACCATCGTGTCGGTTGTGTCGGCATTGCCGCGGCCCAGCACCATGTCGCCGGGCCGGGCGACCATCGCCGCCAGGTTGGAATTGATCGCGCAGCCGAAATCGGACGAGGTGTGCGCCCCGAAATTGGGCTGGTAGGTGCGCGAATTGTCGGGGCATCCCGGCACGCTCGCGACCATCCGCGACACGACGACGCGGACGGTGCCGGGGGCCAGCGCACCCGGCGTCGGCGGCACGGCATCGGCGAGCAGCAGGCCGACGCGCGCGGCTTCGGCGGCGATGTCGCCACGCACCGCGTCGTCACCGCTGCCGGCATCGTCCACGCCGATCTCGTCGCCGTAGCGCAGGTGCATCGCTTCCAGCCAGCCGGCCAGCCGGGCGCGCTCGCCCGGTGCCAGCCCGGCGGAACCGGTCGCTACGTCGAACGAATAGGCGGAGCGGCTGACCACCGGTTGATGGACCGATTCGACGCCGCGATTGGGCGTGCCGGTGCAGCCGGCGACCGCGATCGTCGTGCCGAGCGCGAGGATACGGAAAAGGGTCATCGGGGCGTGCCTCACTGAATGCTGAAACCGGGGGCGACGGGCTGGGCGGCGCGACCGCCCTTGCGCGGCGGCGGCGCGGCGGGGGCGGGCGCTGTGGCCTGCGGTTCTACCGGGGCCGGTGCGGTCAGGCCGATCGTCGGCCGTGCCGGCAGCTGCGGCGCCATCGTCGGCACCGGCCGGGGATCGGGTTTGCGCTGGCCCGACAACTGGCCCATCAACACGCGCTCGACGTCGCCGGGGCTGGAATAGGCGTCGGTCGGCAGCGCGATGCGCGACTGGCTGTCGACCGGCTTCACCAGATACGGGGTGATGACGATGACCAGTTCGGTTTCGTTGCGGGTGAACGCGTTCGACCGGAACAGCGACCCCAGCACCGGCAGGTCGCCCAGGCCCGGTGCCTTGTCGATTGAATTGTCGTGGCTGTTCGACAGCAGGCCGCCGATCATCATGCTCTGCCCCGACCCCAGTTCGACCGTCGTTTCGGCGCGGCGGGTGGTGAGCGCGGGGATGGTGGTGCCATCGATCTGCACCGCGCCCGCCGCCGACAGCTGCGACACTTCGGGGCGTACCCGCAGGGAAATACGGCCATCGGCCAGCACGGTCGGGGTATAGGCGAGGCTGACGCCATATTGCTTGTACTGCACCGACACCGCGCCGAATCCCTGGCTGACGGGAATCGGGATTTCGCCGCCCGCCAGGAACGATCCGGTTTCGCCCGACAGGGCGGTCAGGTTCGGATTGGCGAGCGTGGTCACTTGTCCGATCCGTTCGCCAAGATCCAGCGCGCCGAGCAGTTCGAGGCCGAGCAGCTTGCCCGCAAGGTTCAGCGTCGTGCCGTTGGTGCCCTTGGTCGGGAAACCGAACAGCGTACCGCCGGGACGCCCGCCGGTCGTCAGGAAATTGGTATCGGTCGCCGATCCGGGGATGGTGGTGATCGTGCCCTGCCGCCCCTGTGCGATGCCGAACAGGATGCCGCCCGACGGATCGCGCGACGTCATGTTCACGCCGATATTCTTGACGAAGTTGCGGCTGACCTCGGCGATGCGGACCTGCAGGTTGACCTGCAGCGGGGTGGCGAGCTTCAGCCGGTTCACGATGCCGACCTTCAGCGCGACATTGGGGTCGCCGACCGCGACGCCCGGATTGAGCAGCGCGGTGACCAGCCGTTCGGCCTGCGCGCTGTCGGCGGGGGAAGCGATCGTGCCGTTGATGACCGCGATCTGCCCGACCGTGGTCACGCGGATATCGGCTTCCGGCATCGCCGCCTTCAGCATCCGGTCGAGCGAGGTCAGGTTCTGGCCTACGCGGACGTTCGCTGAATAGACGACGGCACCGCTGGCATTGGTGGCGAAAATGGTCGCTTCGCCATCGGCCTTGCCGAACAGGTGGATCTGGCGCGGATTGCCGACATAGACGTCGGCAACGGTCGGGTTCGATACCCACACGTCGACGACGCTGGAGGGCAGCGTGACCAGTTCGCCCTGGCCGATCGACAGCATCACGTCGGTCGTCGGACGCATCGTGCCGGTCGGCGTGCCGACCCGCGCCGCGCGGACGGCGGCGGTGCCGGGGGCGGCGATCGCGGCGGCGGGCAGTGCCGATCCGGCGACCAGCGCGACCGAGAGGGTCGCGGCCAGCGACCGGTGGAGCAGGTTCATGCCAGGCATTATTTGGTTCCTCCGACCGGCACGGCGGTCACGTCATTGCCGCGGGTGATCCGCACGACCGGCCCGGCCGGTGCGGCGGGCGTCGTCGGCCCGCCGGGTGTCATCGTCGGGGACGAAGCGGGGGCGGCGCCGCCATCGGCCATCATGCCGGCCTTGCCCGGCACCGAGCTGCGCTGGAACCGCGACACGTCGGCGCCGGTGGAAAAGGTCGACCCGCCGTCGATCGGGCGGCTGGACACGCGGGCCAGCGCTGCCTTTTCCGCCTTCGGATCGCCATTCGCGGGCAGTTGCACGTCGCCGCTGGCGATCGCTTCTTCCAGTTCCGCTCCATTGTCGGCGATCGAGCGCAGCGACAGCGACAGCGTACCGACGGTCTGCGCGACCGCGATCTTTTCGGCGATGCGTGGCGTCGCCTCGACGGTGACCGTCGAATAGGTCGATACCAGCGTCTTGCCCTGGTCATCGGTATTCTTGTCGGTGCGCTGGTCGGTCGCCAGCACGCGCAGGTTGCGCAGGAACGTCTCCGCCGCCTTCAGCGGGGCACCGTCGCCACCGCCCGGCACGTTCTGCGTCAGGACCAGGTCCACCCGGTCACCGGGGAACACGAAGCCCGCCACCGCGCTCTGCGCCGATACCGGCACGGTCACCGCGCGCATCCCCGGCCCGAGTGCCGCGGCAAGGAAGCCCCGGTCGCCCGGCTTCACCAGCGCGCCCTGCGTGATCGGCTGTCCGGCGGGGATCGCGAAGCGAACGACCGTGCCGACCATGTTGCGCGATTCGGGCATGGATTCGAGGAAATAGGCGTTCTCGACCAGTTCCTTGGGCCAAGGCTGGAACCGCAATGCGGTCGCGTCGATGATCGTCCCGACCGGCAGCGCCTTGGTCGCCACCAGCACGCGCGGGCCGTCGATCGGCGCGGCGGCGGGGGCGGCGGTTGCCATCGGTGCGGAGGCGCCGGCCATCAGGCTGCGGGCCATGAACGCGGTCAGCCCCGCGACCATCAGCGCCCCAAGCAGCAGGAACAGTTTGCGAGAATCCATGACGTCGGTGGCCTTTCAATTCGTCTGGCCGGTTGATTCGCCGTTAAGCATCACCGAAATGGGTTAAGAACGGGTTCGCGATGGCGAGCATCCCGGCGATGGCGATGGCGATGCCGTACGGAATCTCCGCCACCTGTGCCGCGCGCCGCCGCCAGCGATCGGCGAGGAACAACAGCGTCAGCACCCCGCCCAGCAGCGACATCACGACCAGCATCGACAGCACCGCCCCCGGCGGCAGCCATAGCGCGAGCGCGGCAATCATCTTCACATCGCCGCCGCCCATCTGCCCGGCGGCAAAGGCGGCGAGGAACAGGGCAAAGACGATTCCGGCCACGCCGACCTGCCACGCGATGTCGATGCCGCTAAGGCCATTGGCCCACCACCACGGCAGCGCCAGCAGCGCGATCGCCGCATTTTTCCAATTTGCGATTTCGCGGGTTCGTGCATCCTCGATACCGGCGATGACCAGCAACAGCAGCAGCGCGAGCGCCAGCCAAGGAACGACGATATCCCCCATGTCGTTAAGCCCTAGACGTAAGGGGTTTCGAAACCGTAACCGGATCCATGGCTGCCCACGCCCTATACCGCCGTGCGATTCCCGCCGCCGCCACCATCACCCGGTGGCAGGCGCCCGACGGCTGGTCGCACCGCCGGTTCGACTGGGCGGCGCCCGCCAATGTCCGCCCGCGCGGCAGCCTGTTGTTCCAGACCGGGCGCGGCGACATGTTCGAGAAATATCTGGAAGCCTTCGCCCATTGGCATGTGCGCGGATGGAGCATCACCGCGTTCGACTGGCGCGGGCAGGGCGGGTCGGGCCGCTGCACCCCGGCGGGCGATTGCGGCGATATCGACCGGTTCGAAACCTATCTGGACGACCTGACCGCCTTCTGGAACCAGTGGACGGCCGAGGGGCCGCGCGTGCTGATCGGCCATTCGATGGGCGGGCATCTGGCGCTGCGCGGCGTGGTCGAACGGCGGGTCGATCCGGCGGCGTGCGTGCTGGTCGCGCCGATGCTGGGGCTACGCTCGCCGATCGGCCCGCGCTTCGGCGAACGGATGGCGCGGGTGCTGGCCGCGATGGGCAGCCCGCTGCGCCCGGCATGGAAGGGGAACGAGCGCCCGCACACCGTCCGCCCGCGCGAGGCGCTGCTGACGCACGACCCGGCACGCTATTCGGACGAGCTGTGGTGGCAGGGGACCGATGCGGCGCTGCGCACCGGGCCGCCCAGCTGGCGCTGGGTGATCGATGCGTTCCGCTCGACCCGCGAACTGCGCACCGACCCGGCACTTGGGCACGTCCGCGTACCGATCCAGATGCTGGTCGCCGATGCCGACGCACTGGTCGATCCGCGCGCCGCGGTAGAGGTCGCCGGACGCCTGCCCGATATCGAGCTGCTGCGCTTCGGGCCGGAATCGGCGCATGAAATCCTGCGGGAGATCGACCCGATCCGGTCGCGGGCGATCGCGGCGATCGACGCGTTCCTCGACGCCCGCGCGCCCGCGCCGCACCGGGCGCACGCATGACGCGCAGGCGGGTGGCGATTATCGGCGCGGGGATGGGCGGGGCGAGCCTTGCCGCCGAACTGGCCGCGACCGACGACGTGATCCTGATCGAAGCCGAGTCGCAGCCGGGCTTCCATGCGACCGGGCGGTCGGCGGCGTTCTGGTCGGAAACCTATGGCGGGCCGCTGGTCCAGCCGCTGACCACCGCATCGGGCCCGTTCCTCCACGCGCCGCCGCCGGAATTCGCGCCCCGCGGATTCCTGCGCACGCGCGGCGAACTGCTGCTGGCGCGCGACGCTGGCGTGCTGGCGGCGATGGCGGCGGAGTTCGCCGCGACCGGCGTGCCGATCGCCTGGCGCGACCCGCATGGCGTGATCGACGGGCTGCGGGGGCAGTGGCACGCGCTGTGGTCGCCGGGCTGCGCCGATATCGATGTCGGCGCGCTCCACGCCGCCTATCTGGCAAAGGCGCGGCGCGGCGGGGTCGATCTGCGCTGCGACGCGCGGGTGACTGGTGCGCAGCGTACCGACGGGCGGTGGATGTTGAAGACGGCGGCGGGTGAAATCATCGCCGCCGATGTGGTGGTCAACGCCGCCGGGGCGTGGGCCGATGACGTTGCCGCGCTGCTCGGCGCCGCGCCGCAGGGCATCCGCCCCTATCGCCGGACGGTGGTGCAGGTCCGGGTCGACCCGCCGGCACCCGCCGACCTGCCGCTGGTGCTGGATGCGGCGGGCGGGTTCTACTTCAAGCCCGAGCCCGGCGGTCGCCTCTGGCTGACCCCGCATGACGAAACGCCCGACCGGCCGCACGACGTCGCACCCGAGGAGATCGACGTCGCGCTGGCCATCGACCGGTTCGAGGCGGCGGTCGACTGGCGGGTCGAGGCGGTCGAGCGGCGCTGGGCGGGCCTGCGCAGCTTCGCGCCCGACCGCCTGCCGGTCTATGGCTTCGACCCGCACGTCCCGGGGTTCTTCTGGTGTGCGGGGCAGGGCGGCTTCGGCATCCAGACCGCGCCCGCCGCCGCGCAACTCTGCGCCGCACTGCTGGGCGTCGGGAAAGTGCCGCAAGGGGTCGACGCGACCGTCTATTCGCCGCATAGATTGTCGGAGTAATTTGCGACACCCATTTACGTTAGCGCTATCAGTACCTATCTGGGCGCCAACACTTTTGCGCAAAGAGGATGCACATGACGATCACCGGCGAACTGTTCCTGGGTTCGAAGCGCGTCGCCCGCGACGACCAGTTCCAGGCCTATGACCCCGCAACCGGCGCACTGTTCGGCGAAGGTTTTTCGAAGGGCACGAAGGAAGATGCCGAGGAAGCGTGTGCCCGCGCCGCTGCCGCCTTCCCGATCTATGCCGCGCTGCCGCTCGAACAGCGCGCCGGCTTCCTCGACGCGATCGCTGACGAGATCGAGGGGCTGGGCGATGCGCTGATCGAGCGCGGCAGCCGTGAAACCGGCCTGCCGACCGCGCGCCTGACCGGCGAGCGCGGCCGTACCTGCGGTCAGCTGCGCCTGTTCGCCAAGGAAGTGCGCGACGGCGCGTGGCAGCAGCTGCGCATCGACCATGCCGATCCGGCCCGCGCGCCGGTGCCCAAGCCCGACCTGCGCCTGCGCACCGTGCCGGTCGGCCCGGTCGTCGTGTTCGGCGCGTCGAACTTCCCGCTCGCCTTCTCGACCGCCGGTGGCGACACCGCCTCGGCGCTGGCGGCGGGCTGCACCGTTATCGTGAAGGCGCACCAGGCGCATCCGGGCACCGCCGAACTGGTCGCCTCGGCGATCATCAAGGCGGCGGAAAAGACCGGCATGCCCGACGGCGTGTTCTCGATGGTGTCGGGCGCGGGCCAGACGATCGGCACTGCGCTGGTCGCCGATCCGCGTATCCAGGCGGTGGGCTTCACCGGATCGCGTGCCGGCGGCACCGCACTGATGAAGGTCGCGCAGGACCGTGCGCAGCCGATCCCGGTCTATGCCGAAATGTCGTCGATCAACCCGGTCGTGCTGATGCCCGAAGCGCTCAAGAACCGCGGCGAGGCGCTGGCGAAGCAGTATGTCGGGTCGCTCAGCATGGGTGCGGGCCAGTTCTGCACCAATCCGGGCCTCGTCCTTGGCATTGCCGGGCCGGAGCTCGACGCGTTCCTCGACACGGCCGGTGAAGCGCTGCTCGGCACCCCGGCGCAGGTCATGCTGACCGACGGCATCCACAAGGCGTTCGAGGAAGGCCGCGCAAAGCTCGCGTCCAGCCCCGCCGTGACGCTGGTCGGTGAAGGCGCCGAACCGGAAGGCCCGACGCGCGGTCGTGCGGCGATCTTCGCCGTGTCGGGCAAGGACTTCATCGCCGACCCGGCGCATGCGCACGAAGTGTTCGGCATGTCGTCGGTCGTCGTGAAGTGCACGGACGCCGACGAACTGGTCGAGGTGCTGAGCAAGCTGGAAGGACAGCTGACCGCGACGCTGCAGATCGACGAGGGCGATTACGACGACGCGCGCAAGCTGATCCCGGTGCTGGAACGCACCGTCGGCCGCATCCTGTGCAACGGCTGGCCGACCGGCGTCGAAGTGGGCCATGCGATGGTCCATGGCGGGCCGTTCCCGGCGACGTCGGACGGGCGCACGACCTCGGTCGGCACGCTCGCCATCGACCGCTTCCTGCGGCCGGTGTCGTATCAGGACTTCCCGGAAGCGCTGCTCCCCGAAGCCCTGCGCGAAGGGAACCAGCAGGGCGCGCTGGCGCGGATCGACGGAGCGTGGACGCTCGGCTGATAGCCGTTTGATCCGCTAGCGCGGATGCGGGCCGGCACCGTGCGCAAGGACATAAGGAGGCGGCGGGTCGTTGATCCGCCGCCGCTTTTCGTTTTGGATGCTGTGATGGACGACGATACGATCATCGATACCCCCGAAGGCCCGAAGCGCTGGGGGGACTGGAAGAAGAAGAACCCGGTGCAGGTGCCGTCGCGGCGGACCAAGGGCAAGGATTTGCCGAACAAGGTGAAGATTCGGACGGATGAGTGAGGGCGTACGCGCTGGAATGCCCCCCCGTTCGTGCTGAGTAGGGACTGAGCTTGTCGAAGGCCCGTATCGAAGCATCCGCTGCCACGGTCCTTCGATACGCCATTTCGACAGGCTCAATGGCTACTCAGGACGAACGGTTGGGGCGGTTTCCCTACCCATCCCTCACCCACCCCGTTCAGTTCGAGCAGTTCCTCCCTCTCCCCACCCACCCCGTTCGGTTCGAGCAGCTTCGAGCTTGTCGAGAAGCGTCCGTCGAGAACGGGTCGTTTGAGGCAACCCCGTTCTCGACAGGCTCGAACCGAACGGACAAAGGAAGGGAAGGGAACCCCTACCGCCGCCCGGCCAACCAGATCACATGCCGCGCGCCCTTGGTCCCGCGCGCCCGCACGACCTGTTCGTCGACCAGATAGCCGCAATCCTTCAGCCGCCGGGTGAACACCGCGTCGGCATAGGCGGACCAGATCGCCAGCACCCCGCCCGAGCGCAGCGCCCGCTGCGTCACCTGAAGCCCGCGCGACGAATACAGCTTGTCGTTCCCGGCATGGGTCAGCCCGTCCGGGCCATTGTCGACATCCAGCAGCACCGCGTCCCAGCCGCCCTGTTCGATCGCCCGCGCGACATCGCCGACCACGATCCGCACGCGTGGATCATCGAGGCAGCCATCGAAGATATGCGCCAACGGCTCGCGCGCCCATTCAACGATCTTCGGCACCAGTTCGGCGACCACCACCTCGGCATCGGCCGGCAAAATCTTCAGCGCGCGGCGGAGCGTAAAGCCCATGCCCAGCCCGCCGATCAGCACGCGGGCTTGCCTGCGCCCGGTCAGGTGCGCACAGCCGAGATCGGCCAGCGCCTCTTCCGATGCCGACATGCGGCTGCTCATCAATTCGTTGCGGTCGAGGACGATCATGAAATCGTCGCCGCGCTGGACGAGGCGCAGTTCGACGTCATCGCCGGGGACCTGCGCGGTGTCGATCAGGATGCGTGGGATCATTGGTTCAACGCTGCATCGCTGGCGAGCTTGTCGGCCCGCTCGTTATCGGGATGGCCGGCATGGCCCTTGACCCAGATCCATTCGATCCGGTGCGGCTTGGCGGCGGCGAGCAGGTCCTGCCACAGCTCGGCATTCTTGACCGGCTGGCGCGCGGCGGTCTTCCACCCGTTCTTCTGCCAGCCCTTGATCCACTTGGTCAGGCCATCCATCACATAGCGGCTGTCGGTCGACAGGATTACCCGGCACGGGCGCTTGAGTGCGCGCAGGCCCTCGATCGCGGCCATCAGCTCCATGCGGTTGTTGGTCGAGACTTTTTCACCACCTGACAATTCGCGTTCGCGGCCATCGGCGGCGCGCAGCACCGCGCCCCAGCCGCCGGGGCCGGGATTGCCCTTGCACGCGCCATCGGTCGCGATTTCCACGCGGGGGAGTTCAGCGGTCTCGGTCATGCGAAGGCGGTCGGGTTCGCGTCATACCAGTCGAGCCGGCGGAGATAGGCGAGCGGGTCCTTGCGCGTCACCAGCGCATCGGCGGGCGTGTTGATCCAGTCCCACGCGCGGGTCAGCAGGAACCGGATGCACGCGCCCTTCGCCAGCAACGGCAGCGCGGCGACCTCGGCCTCGCTCAGCGTTGCCTGCGTGGCGTATCCCGCCAGCAGCGCCCGTCCGATCGCCGGGTCGAGCGCCACGCCCTTCGCATCGAAGCTCCACGCCGAATGGGTGATCGCAACGTCATAGGCGATGATGTCGGTGCAGGCGAAATAGAAGTCGATCAGCCCGGTCACGCGCTCGCCGAGCATCAGGACATTGTCGGGGAACAGGTCGGCATGGATCGCGCCGGTCGGCAGGTCGGTGGGCCATGCCGCGACCACCGTGTCCAGCGCATCGCCGACCCGGGCACGCAGGCCCGGCTGGATCGAATCGAGCTGATCGGCGCAGTCGGCGAACAGCTTCGGCCATGCCGCAACACCCATCGAATTGGCGCGGGTCGGTGCGAAATCGCGCAGACCACGATGCAGCGCGCCCAGCGCGGCACCCGCCGCATGCGCCTGTTCGACCGTCGGATGGCTGACCGATACGCCCGACAGAAACTCGATCAGGCATGCGGGGCGACCCTCCAGCGTCTGGATCACCTGTCCCGCCCGGTCGGGCAGCGCGCGCGGCACCGGGTTGCCAGCACGGGCAAGTGCATCGGTCATCGCGAAGAAGAACGGCAGGTCGGCAAGGTCGACCCGCTTTTCATACAGCGTCAGGATGAACCGGCCGGTCGTGGTGTCGACCAGATAGTTGCTGTTCTCGACCCCCTCGGCGATCCCCTTGGCCGATACCAGTTCGCCATGGTCGTAAGCAGACAGGAAGCGCGCGAGCGCCTCCGCCGACACCTGCGTATAGACCGCCATTACGCGGCTTCGAGGCCACGCGGCAGCTTGAACGCGATCGTCTCGCGCGTCATCTCGACCTCGCGCTCGGTCACGTCGAAGCGGGTGGCGATGCGGTCGACCAGCTCGCGCACCAGCACTTCGGGCGCCGACGCGCCGGCAGTGATGCCGAGCGTGCCGACCCCCTCCAGCCATGCGAAGTCGAGTTCGGCGGCGCGCTGGATCAGCTTGGCCGACGTGCCTTCGCGCTCGGCCACTTCGACCAGCCGCACCGAGTTCGACGAATTGGGCGCACCGATCACCAGCATCATGTCGCAGCTTTGCGCGATCGCCTTCACCGCATTCTGGCGGTTGGAGGTCGCATAGCAGATGTCGTCGGCCTTGGGCGCGACGATCGTCGGGAAACGGGCGATCGTCGCCTCGACGATGGCGCGGGTGTCGTCGACCGACAGCGTGGTCTGCGTCAGGAAGGCGAGGTTGTCGGGATCGGCGGGGTTCAGCGCCGCCACATCCTCGACCGTTTCGATCAGCGTCATCTGCCCCTCGGGCACCTGGCCGAACGTACCGATGACTTCGGGATGACCGGCATGGCCGACGAACAGGATGTGGCGGCCGCTCGCGACCAGCCGTTCGGCCTGGCGATGGACCTTCGACACCAGCGGGCAGGTCGCGTCGAGATAGTCGAGGCCGCGCTGGCTGGCCGCCGCGGGCACCGACTTGGGCACGCCGTGTGCGGAGAAGACGACCGGCACGCCGTCGGGCACCTGATCCAGCTCCTCGACGAAGATCGCGCCCTTGGCCCGCAGCGAATCGACCACGAACTTGTTGTGGACGATTTCGTGGCGGACATAGACCGGCGCGCCATGCTTCTGGATCGCCAGCTCGACGATCTGGATCGCGCGGTCGACCCCGGCACAGAAGCCGCGCGGGGCGGCGATGAGCAATTCGATGGCGGGGCGCTGGCTCTCGGTCATGGGGTTCGCGCTTACAGCTTGTTGGGGGACACGCCAAGGTGCGGCAGGCGGCACCGGCCCGCTCCCCCACCCGGCCACCCATTCAGGATACGCTGTTGGGTGGCCGGGTGGGGGAGCGGGCCGGTACCGCAATCCCTAAAAAGACGCGATTGCTTGCGCGTGCGAGAGCCGGTTCCTATGAAGCGTGGCTATTCAGGAGGCGCGGCATCGCCGCACCCGTGCATAAGGTACAGATTTCCGTGACCCTCCGCAAAACCGCCGCCGTCGCCACCCTCGCCCTGGTCGCCCTGTCGGGGTGCAAGCGCACTGGCGAGCTGGACGTGACGCAGGGCGTCGGCATTTCGGCGGTGCGTTCCGCGTGCCCGGTGGCGGGCGTGCCGGCGGGCACCGGCGACATCACGCTGTTCGACCCGGCCGGCAGCACCGATGCAAAGGCGATCGACGTCGTGGCCACGTTGACCAACGTCCGCGCAAACTGTGTCGAGGGGACCGACACGATCAACAGCACGATCAGCTTCGACGTGCAGGCGCGCCGCATCCGCACCGACGCCGCGCGCACTGTGACGCTGCCCTATTTCGTATCGGTCGTGCGCGGCGGTACGCAGGTCGTGTCGAAGCGGGTGGGGCAGGTGACGCTGAACTTCGCCGCCGGTGAGGCCCGCGCCTCGGCACAGGGGCAGGGGAGCGCGATCGTCGACCGCGCCGCCGCCACGCTGCCACAGGAAACCCGCGACCAGATCAACCGCCGTCGCAAGCCTGGAGACCAGGACGCAGCGATCGATCCGCTGTCGGACCCAGCCGTGCGCCAGGCGGTGCTGTCCGCGACGTTCGAGGCGCTGGTCGGCTTCCAGCTGACCGATGCGCAGCTGAAGTATAACGTCACGCGGTAAGCTGTTCGAGGCAGAGCGGCCGGAGCAACCCCCTCGTCGTTCCCGCGAAGGCGGGAACCCATAAACGCTGACGTTTTGGCAGGAGTCGCTGCCGTGGTGGCTATGGATTCCCGCCTTCGCGGGAATGACGAAGTGTGCACTGGCTTGGGGCAGGTTCTTTCTGCATCCCGGCCTGCGCCGGGATGACGGGAGTTGTTGGAGCGGCGGCCGCAAACCCGCTTTCCCGATTGACTAATCCCCACGCCCAAGCCAGAGCTTCGGCCATCACAGGCTTGCAGCCGACGCCATGCGCGGGAGAGTGCGGAAGTATCCGCCGCCGAAGGAGCAACCGCCCCGGAATCTCTCAGGCAACAGGGACCGCGCAGGGCAGGAAGATACTCTGGAAAGCGTCGCGGCCGAAACGGTCGGACCACCGAAGGGGTAAGCAAGGGCGCAACCGCCCTTAGCGAAAGCTCTCAGGTACCGTGACAGAGGGGGCGATGGTCGTCAGGCATGCTGTGCCCGCGCGTCCGTCGTTTACCCCATCACGAAGGACGTGGCCCATGAGCGACATTGCCCCCGAACCCGCCCACGAACTGCGCGCCGACGGCACCGATCCGGTCGAGGAGCTGCCGCCGCAAATCCTGCCGCTCGACGGCTGGCACCGTGCAAAGGGTGGCCGCATGGTTCCGTTCGCGGGCTACCTGATGCCGGTCCAGTATGAAGGCATCATGGCCGAGCATCTGTGGACGCGCGAGAGCGCCGGGCTGTTCGACGTCAGCCATATGGGCCAGCTGCTGATCCACGGGGCGGACGCGACCGCCGCGCTGGAGACGCTGCTGCCGGGCGATCTGCGCATCCTGAAGCCGACCAAGATTCGCTACTCGCTGCTGCTGGACGAACAGGGCGGCATCCTCGACGACCTGATGGTCACGCGGCTGGATGCGGCAGAGCCGGGCGTGCCGTTCCCGATGGACGGGGAAATCGCCGAAGACGCCTTCTACATGGTCGTCAACGGCGCGACGAAATATGACGATATCGGCCATCTGCGCGAGCATCTGGCCGACGAGATCACGCTCAACCATCTCGACGACCGCGCGCTGCTGGCGGTGCAGGGGCCGAAGGCGGTCGATGCGCTCGATCGCATCCTGCCGGGCGTCGCCGCGCTGACCTTCATGACCGCCGGCGCGTTCGATTGGCAGGGCCATGCGCTGTGGGTCAGCCGGTCGGGCTATACCGGCGAGGACGGGTATGAAATCTCACTGCCCGAGGATGCCGCCACCGCCTTTGCCGATGCGATCTGCGCCGAACCCGAAGTGAAGCCGATCGGTCTGGGCGCGCGCGACTCGCTGCGCCTCGAAGCCGGGCTGCCGCTCTACGGCCATGACCTCAGCCCCGACACGACGCCGGTCGCCGCCGATCTCGGCTTCGCGCTGTCGAAGCGTCGCCGCGAAGAGGGCGGCTTCCCCGGTGCGGAACGCATCCTCGCCGAACGCACCGCCGGCCCTGCGCTCAAGCGGATCGGCCTGATCGTCGACGGGCGTCAGCCGGTGCGCGAAGGGGCCGAAGTGGTCGATGTCGACGGCAACGTCGTCGGGCACGTCACCTCGGGCGGGTTCGCGCCCAGCGTTCAGGCACCGATCGCCATGGCCTATTGCCCGCCGGCGCTGGCGGAAGGCGGGTCGCTGACCCTGCGCCAGCGCGGCAAGCTGCACACGGCACGGGTCGTCCCCATGCCGTTCGTCCCCCATCGTTACGTCCGCTGAAGGAAAGACCCATGAGCCGTTTTTTCACCCAGGAACATGAATGGATCGAAGTCGACGGTGAAGTCGCGACGGTCGGCATCACTGAATATGCCGCCGGGCAGCTGGGCGACATCGTGTTCGTCGACGTGCCTGCCGACGGCCGTGAACTGACCAAGGGCGACGATGCCGCCGTGGTCGAATCGGTGAAGGCCGCCTCGGACGTCTACACCCCGGCATCGGGCACGGTGATCGAGGGCAATGCCGCGCTGACCGACAACCCGGCGCTGGTCAACGAGGACCCGGAGGGCGATGGCTGGTTCTTCAAGCTGACGCTGCGCGACGACAGCGAGCTGGGCGAGCTGATGGATGAAGAGAAGTACGCCGCGTACATCGCGCGGCTGTAAGCGACCTGCGATCACCCGCCCCCGTTCGTGCTGAGTAGGGGCTGAGCGAAGTCGAAGACCCGTATCGAAGCACCGGGCCACAAACGGTCCTTCGATACGCCCTTTCGACAAGCTCAATGGCTACTCAGGACGAACGGGGTGGTCGGCACATCCGGCCCGCCGCCCCGAAGCGGACCAACAAGGACCATCATGCGCTATCTTCCCCTGACCCCGACCGACCGCGCGGACATGCTGTCCGTGATCGGTGCCGACAGCATCGACGACCTGTTCGTCGACGTTCCCGAATCCGCCCGGCTCGACGGGCCGGTGCCCGGACTGCCGAACCATGCCAGCGAACTGGCGGTCGAGCGGCATCTGTCGGTACTGGCGGCGAAGAATGTCGCGGCGGGGGCGGTGCCGTTCTTCCTCGGCTGCGGCGCGTATCGCCACCATGTGCCGGCCAGCGTCGATCACCTGATCCAGCGCGGCGAGTATCTGACGGCCTATACGCCGTATCAGCCCGAAATCGCGCAGGGCACGCTGCAGATGCTGTTCGAATTCCAGAGCCAGGTCGCCCGGCTGCTGGGCTGCGACGTGGCGAACGCATCGATGTACGACGGCTCGACCGCGTGCTGGGAAGCCGTGACCATGGCGCGCCGCGTGACGCGCAAGGCGAAGGCGGTGTTCTCGGGCGGCGTGCATCCGCACTACGTCTCGGTCGCGAAGACCATGGCGAAGTACACCGGCGACGTGCTGACGACTGCGCTGCCGGTGCTCGACGCCGCGACCGACGACGACGCGGTGATCGCGGGCATCGACGCCGACACGTCGTGCGTCGTCGTGCAATATCCCGACATCCTCGGCCGCATCCCCGACCTGCGCCGCATCGCCGATGCAGCGCACGCGGCCAAGGCGCTGCTGATCGCGGTCGTGACCGAGCCGGTGGCGCTGGGCGCGATCGAGGCACCGGGCAATCTGGGCGCGGACATCGTGGTGGGTGAGGGCCAGTCGCTCGGCGTCGGGCTGCAGTTCGGCGGCCCCTATGTCGGGCTGTTCGCCTGCTCGGAAAAGCTGGTGCGGCAGATGCCCGGCCGGCTGTGCGGCGAGACGGTCGATGCCGAGGGCAAGCGCGGCTTCGTGCTGACGCTCTCGACCCGCGAACAGCATATCCGCCGGGAAAAGGCGACGTCGAACATCTGCACCAATTCGGGGCTGTGTGCGCTCGCCTTCTCGATCCACCTGACGCTGCTGGGCGAAAAGGGGCTGCGCAAGCTTGCGCAAGTCAACCATGCCAAGGCGTGCGCCGCCGCCGACCGGCTGGCGCAGGTGCCGGGCGTCGAGCTGGTCAACGACAGCTTCTTCAACGAATTCACGCTGAAGCTGCCGACCGAAGCACGGCCGGTGGTGCGCGAACTCGCCGAACGCGGCGTGCTGGCGGGTGTGTCGCTCGGCCGGCTGTATCCGGGTGAAGATGCGCTCGGCAACGGACTGGTCGTGGCGGTCACCGAAACCGTGACCGAGGAAGATATCGAGGCGCTGGCAGCGGCGCTGACGGAGGTACTGGCATGAGCGTGAACCAGAGCGGCTGGCGTCCGGAAATGGGCGATGCCTCGCAAGCGGCGCGGACGACCTTCACCGGCAATCGCGCGCTGATGCTCGAAGAGGCGCTGATCTTCGAGATCGGGTCGGACGAGACCACCGGTGTCGACATCGACGACGCGCCCAAGGTCGCCTCGCGTCTGGGCAACCATGCCCGCAAGGGCGCGATCGGCCTGCCCGGCCTGTCGGAACCGGAAGCGGTGCGCCATTACACCCGCCTGTCGCGGCAGAACTATGCCATCGACCTGGGGCTGTTCCCGCTGGGCAGCTGCACGATGAAGCATAATCCGCGCCTGAATGAGCGGATGGCGCGCCTGCCGGGCTTCGCCGATCTCCATCCGCTGGGCCCGATCGATACCGTGCAGGGCGCGCTGGAGGTGATCCATCAGCTCGCGCACTGGCTGGTCACGCTGACCAACATGGACTCGGTTGCGATGAGCCCGAAGGCCGGCGCGCATGGCGAGCTGTGCGGCATCCTGGCGATCAAGGCGGCGCTGGAAAAGCGCGGCGAGGGCCATCGCAAGGTCATCCTGGTCCCTGAATCGGCGCACGGCACCAACCCGGCGACGGCGGCATTCGCCGGCTTCACCGTGAAGGCAATCCCCGCCACCGCCGAAGGGCGCATCGATACGCAGGCGCTGAAGGACCGGCTTGGTCCCGATGTCGCGGGCGTGATGATTACCAACCCGAACACCTGCGGGCTGTTCGAACGCGACCTCAAGGAAATCTCCGACGCGGTGCATGCGGCCGGTGGATACGTCTATTGCGACGGCGCGAACTTCAACGCGATCGTCGGGCGGGTGCGCCCCGGCGACCTCGGCGTCGATGCGATGCACATCAACCTGCACAAGACCTTTTCGACCCCGCATGGCGGCGGCGGTCCGGGGTCGGGTCCGGTGGTGTTCTCGAAGGCGCTGACCCCCTTCGCCCCGCTGCCCTTCGTCGAGCAGCAGGACGGCCGCTTCGTACTGGTCGAAGAGGAAACCGCGGGCGAGCACCATGCCGACAGCTTCGGCCGGATGGTCGCCTTCCACGGCCAGATGGGCATGTTCACCCGCGCGCTGAGCTATATCCTCAGCCACGGCGCCGACGGCCTGAAACAAGTTGCCGAAGACGCGGTACTGAACGCCAACTACGTCCTGCGCAGCCTCGACGACACGCTTGACGCGCCGTTCGGCGGCAGCGGGCCGTGCATGCACGAGGCGCTGTTCAGCGATGCGAACCTGGCGGAGGGTTTCTCGACGCTGGACGTGGCCAAGGGGCTGATCGACGAGGGCTATCACCCGATGACGGTGTACTTCCCGCTGGTCGTCCACGGCGCGATGCTGGTCGAACCGACCGAGACCGAGAGCAAGGCCGCGCTCGACCAGTTCATCGGCGCGCTGAAGTCGGTCGGCGAACGTGCCAAGGCGGGGGATCAGGCGCTGAAGTCCGCGCCGCACTTCGCCCCGCGCCGTCGCCTCGACGAAACGCTGGCGGCGCGCAAGCCCGTGCTGGCGTGGAAGGACAGCGTCGCGCCGGTGGCGGAAGCGGCCGAATAACGACCGTTGCCCCCGCCCGGTGTGCCGGGCGGGGCGTTACGTGGTCGCCCGGCGCAGGCGCGGTGCGGCGTGCCGCCGGTTGCGCCACGCATCGCCCGCCTTTCCGACCGCCACTGCCAGCACCATCATCGCCGTAAGCGCGACCAGTTGCGCGAGATCGGCATTGACTCCCGCCGCCTGCAGCCGGGTGATGATCGCATAGCCGATCACGGCGTGGACGAGGTAGAGCGGGTAGGAGATCGCGCCGAGCCACAGCAGCACGGGATGGCGCAGCCCCCCGACCCGGCCCATCGCGATGCCGAAGAACAGCGCCATCATCCCGACCACCAGCAACGTGGCATGGAAGCTGGCGGTGAACGCCTCGACGCCCAGGATCGCCGCCGCCAGCAGCCGCTGATCCTCCCAGCGCGCCGTGCCGCGCCACACGGGATAGGCGATCAGCCCGACCGAAAACCAGACCGCATGATCGGTCAGCAGGATGAATTGCAGCCACGCCGGGGTCGGCAGCAGCCAGCAGATCAGCCGAACCGCCAGCCACCCCAGCACCAGCCGGTCGATCGACCGCAGCGCGCCGGTCGCCCACGCCAGCGCGATCAGGGCGTAGAAGAGGACCTCCACGTTCAGCGTCCAATAGACGCCATCGACCATCGGCACACCGGTCAGCTTCTGCATCAACGGCAGGTTCGCCAGCCATTCCACCGGGCTGACGGCCAGCCGCGCTGGCCCGAACAGCCATGCGACGATGCCGGTCAGCGCCATCGCCAGCCAATATTCCGGCAGCAACCGTCGCGCGCGGGCGCGTGCGAATGCCCACAGCGTCGGCGTCCGCTCGATCGTCGCCAGCATGGCAAAGGCGGAGATGGCGAAGAACAGCTTCACCCCGTCATCGCCCCAACTCACCTGCAGGCGGGGCAGCGTGGCGCCCGGCACCATGAACTGGATGAAGTAGCTGTAGTGGTAGAACACGACCGCCAGCGCCGCTAGCCCGCGCAGGGCGTCCAGTTCGCGCAGCCGGTCGGCGGGGGGCGGGCAGGGATCGGTTCGAACCATCCGCCGACGATGCACCGGCACGGGTCAAAGCGGCGTTAACGGTCAGGCGGAACCTTGTCGGATGCGGCCGGTTGCCTTTGGTACATGGCCGAAACATCTCCTCCCGCCGACGCGGCGACCGAAGAAGAGCGCAAGGTCGCGCTCGATCCCGAACAGGAGGAGGTGGTCGACGACCGCCGTGCTGCCTCCGCGCTGGTCGTTCACGAAGTCGTCCGGCGGCAGGGGATCGAGGAACTCGACCGGCCCGCCGCATCGCTGATGTGGTCGGGCATCACCGCCGGGATCGTCATCGGGCTGTCGCTGCTGGGCAAGGCGTTGATGGAAACCGCGGTTCCGCCGGGGGCATGGACGCCGCTGCTGCAATCGCTCGGCTATTCGATCGGCTTCGTCGTCGTGATCCTCGGGCGGATGCAGCTGTTCACCGAAAGCACGCTGTCGGCGGTCCTGCCGCTCGCGACCGATCCGTCGGGGCGCAACCTCGCGCGGACGCTGCGCCTATGGGGTATCGTGCTGTTCGCCAACCTGATCGGTACGCTGGCCTTTGCCGGGTTCGCGATGTTCGGCGGGTTGGGTGCGGAACAGGCGGCCGCGTTGGTCGAGGTGAGCGGCGTGGTGACGAAGCATGTCGAGATGCACGGGTTCCTTGCCGGTATCCCGTCGGGCATCCTGCTGGCGAGCGTGGTGTGGACGCTGCCCAGCGTCGAGGGGCAGAAGGTCACGCTGATCGTGCTGCTGGCCGGCCTGATCGATCTGGGCGGCTTTGCCCATGTCGTCGCCGGATCGGCGGAGATGTGGGTGCTGCTGCTCCATGGCGATCTGGGGGCGGGCGGGGCGCTGGCGTTCTTCTTTCCGGTGCTGTTCGGCAATATCGTCGGCGGCAGCGTGCTGTTCGCGCTGCTTGCCCATGCCCAGGTCCGCACCGAGATCGAGGAACGCTAATCCTCCTCGACCATCGACCGCACCTTCTGCCGGCCCAATCGATGTTCGCGCCACACGATGAACAGCCCGCTGGCGATAATGATCGGCGCGCCGGCCCAGGTCATCGGCGTCGGCAGCACGCCGAACAACAGCCAGCCATAAATGGTCGCCCATAGCAGCCCCGAATAGTCCATCGGCACCACCACCGCGACCGGCGCGGCGCGCGACGCGGCGGTCAGGGCGATCTGTCCCATGCCGCCGACCATGCCGATCGCGATCAGGTTCAGCCACGTCAGCCAGTCATGCGAGCGGATGTCGAAGGCATAGGCGGTGGCGATGAACGGCAGGGTGAGCGTGGAGAACCAGAACACCGTCGTCCCCGCCGGCTCCTCGCGCAACTGGCGCAGCGCAATCGCGACCAGCGCGACGAACAGCGCCGCCATCAATCCCACGAACGCACCGAACAGCGGCACATGGCTGCTGCCCGGCTGTGCGACGACCAGCACCCCGACAAAGCCCAGCAGCACCGCGCTCCACCGCTGCCAGCCCGTAGGCTCGCGCAGCACCAGCGCGCCCAGCAGCGTGGCAAAGATCGGCACGGTGAACTGGAACGTCGTCGCTTCGGCAAGCGGCAGCAGCAGCACCGCGCCAAAGGTGAAGACCATGCCGACCAGCCCGATCATCGAACGCGTCAGGTGCTTCTTGAACCGCGTGGTCCGCAGCGATCGCAGCCCCGGCCCCGCCGCGACGAAGCCCAACACGATCGGCAGCGCGCAGAGCTGGCGATAGAACATGGTCTCGGGCAGCGACGCGCCGCGCGTCTCCGCCAGTTTCACCAGGGCGGACATGGTGGACAGGAAGAAGATTGCGAGCAGGCGGAGCGCCAACCCCCTGAGGATACGGTCGCCGGGCATGGCCATGCTGTAGAACGCGGTACCGCGACGCACAACCGATCGATCGATATTGGAAAGAACCGGCGCAGCAGCATCGTCCGGAGCCTTTTGCGCGAAACGTGGTTCGGTTCTCCGGTGAGGGCAGGGTATCGATGGAGACGGTCGAATGAACAAGCGTTCCGGTTACGTCGCGGCAGGCATTTTCGGCATGGTCGCCCTGGGCGGGGCGGTAACGGCCGGTTACGCCCAGCGCGAGATCGACGCCCGATCGCCCGAGCGGGTGACGATCGGCAAATCGCTGTCCGAGCGGCAGATGCTGGAGCGGCGGCGTGGGCGCATGGCCGAAGTCGCGATCGCCGGGACGACGGCGCAGTAGGCAGGTGTTCCCGGTCAACGTGTAACGCCTTTTCCACGGCGGTGCAGGTCAGCCTGGGGGCTGTGCCGCGATCAAGGTCGATGTCAGCAGTGTGGCCAGTTCCGCCTGTCGGTGGCAACCGGTCTTCGCAAAGATCTGGCGCAGATAGACCCGCGCGGTCGAATAGGCGACCCCGCGCCGCGCGGCGGCATTGCGCAGCGAATGTCCCGCCGCCAGTTCGGCCGCGAGCATCGATTCCCCCGGGGTCAGGTCGAACATCAGCCGCAGCAGGCTGGCTTTCGGGGTGACGGCATTGCGCGGATCGGCGACGATCAACAGGATACCATCGGATTCGAACCGCTCCCGTGCGGCGGTACGCAGCGGGATGACATGCAGTGCCAGCGGTTCGGCGGCGTCGACGCCCGATGTCAGCAGCGTCGCCGCGGGCTGTCCGCCGCGAAGTGCCTCGTCGACCGCCGCTTCCACCCGTGCCGCGACCGCCGGCGACCGAAAACGCAGTCGGCCGCCGCATTCGAAGCACCGGTCCTCCATCCGCGTCCCGAACGGGGCGTTCATCGCGCGTAGCCGGTTGTTGGCGCCGATGATCGCCGCGGCGGTGCCGACCAGGCCCAGCGCGTCGACCGCCGCCTCCGACTGGAAACACATCATCCGCGTGGCCAGGCTGGTCGCGCGGGCGATATGCGGTCGCAACCGGTCGAGCCGGGGCAGTTGTTGCCGGGCGGCCGCATCGTCGGCAAATCCTTCAAGGGTAAGGCCGATCATGTCATCGCCGGTTCCCTGGATCACGGTGCCGGCACCCACCGCGAACCCCAGCGGGATCAACAGGTCGCGGTAGACCGGCATCGCCCGCTGTTCCTCGGGCGTGCGAAAGTCGCTGTCGGTGCGGAATTGCGGCGCATGTTCCAGAAACATCGGTGTGCCGCGTTCATTCAAGGCCATGTACCCTTCGGCGACATAGCGTTCGAAAAGATGCTCGACCCCCGGCGACACGGAGATGCCGTCGTTCGCGCTACGCGATTCGAACAGCAACGCGCCCCTGGCCCCATGGCAGGTCGCGATTTCGTGCAGCAACACGGGCATCCGCCCAGGCAGGGCTGCCGCTGCGTAAATCCTGTCTAGCAGGCCGGTATCGATCATTACAGGATTATAGGCAGCGAATATTAACAGGCCATACCTCATTTGGGTATGCCGCAAGTCATAAGTTCGAACTATCCCCGGATAGAACGGCATCTTGCGATGAAAAGACAATCGAGATGGGGCAGCAGTTTCCGATCGAGACCACCCGGTCTTGCAAAGCGTATGAATACGACCATACGCTTTCGCTAGATACAGGCGAACGACTTGCCGGGAATCGCAAGTCGGGCCGAAATACGGTAGACGATCCCCGGTGAACCGGGCCCTGGCGGCCGCGGAGCGTGCTGTTGGGCTATGGCGTCATCATCGTCGTGCCGTGGTCGATCCTGTGGTTCGTGCTGTCGTCCTGACCCGGCGGACGACCGGTTGCATCCCCGCTTGGCGAACCGCCCCGTTTCCCGCTAACGCGTGCCCATGAAGCACGCTCTCAACGTCACGCGCGAACAGGATTTCGCCGCCTGGTATCAAGCCGTCATCACCGAGGCCGATCTGGCCGAGGAATCCGGGGTGCGCGGGTGCATGGTCATCCGCCCCTGGGGTTATGGCATCTGGGAACGCATCCAGCGCCTGCTCGACGACCGGATCAAGGCGACGGGGCACGAGAACTGCTATTTCCCGCTGTTCATCCCGCTCTCCTATTTCGAAAAGGAAGCGGAGCATGTCGACGGCTTTGCCAAGGAAATGGCGGTCGTCACCCATCACCGGCTGGTGTCGGATGGCAAGGGCGGGCTGACCCCCGACCCCGAAGCCAAGCTGGAGGAGCCGCTGGTCGTGCGGCCGACCAGCGAGACGGTGATCGGTACCGCCTTTTCGCGCTGGGTCCAGTCGTGGCGCGACCTGCCGGTGCTCATCAACCAGTGGGCGAACGTCGTCCGCTGGGAAATGCGTACCCGCATGTTCCTGCGCACCGCCGAGTTCCTGTGGCAGGAAGGGCATACCGCTCATGCCACCGCGCAGGAGGCACGCGAAGAAACGCTCAAGATGCTCGAAGTGTATCGCGAGTTCGCCGAAACCTGTCTCGGCCTGCACGTGATCGCCGGCGAGAAGCCAGAGAATGAACGCTTCCCCGGCGCGGTCGCGACCTACAGCATCGAAGCGATGATGCAGGACGGCAAGGCGTTGCAGGCCGGCACCTCGCACTTCCTCGGTACCAACTTTGCCCATGCGCAAAACATCCGGTTCCAGAATGCCGAAGGGCAGTTCGAACACGCAAACACGACCAGCTGGGGCGTGTCGACGCGGATGATCGGCGGGGTCATCATGGTCCATGGCGACGATGACGGCCTGCGCGTCCCGCCCGCGATCGCGCCGTGGCAGGTGGTGATCGTGCCGATGCTGCGCGACGCGCCCGAGGACGAACCGCTGATCGCCTATTGCCGCGCGTTGCAGGCGACGCTGGCCAAGCAGTCGGCGCTGGGCGAACCGGTGCGCGCGCTGCTCGACCTGAAGCCTGCCAAGGCCGCGACGAAGCGCTGGGGCTGGGTCAAGAAGGGCGCGCCGGTCATCATCGAGGTCGGCGGGCGCGACATGGCCGGCGGCAACGTCTCGGTCGTGCGGCGCGACCGGCTGTACCGGGCCGACGGCAAGCTCGACAGCACGATCGTCGCGAAGGACGATTTCACGGGGCAGGTCGGCGAGATGCTGGCCGATATTCAGGCGACGTTGCTGGCGCAGTCGACCGAACGGTTGCGGTCGCAAATCGTACCAGTCGATGACTGGGCCGGGGTCGAGGCGCATTTCGCGTCAGGCGGGAAGAACCCCGGCTGGGTCGATGTTCGCTGGTCGAAACCCACCGGAGACGCGCTGGAGGCGGTGGTGCAGCGGTTGAAGGGGCTGAAGCTCACCATCCGCAACGCGCCGCTGGGGCAGACCGGCTGCGACGACGGCCCGTGCGTGTTCACCGGCGCACCAGCGGTCGAGCGGGTGCTGATCGGGCGGGCGTACTGACCCTCACCCCGAGCGCAACGTCATCCCGGACTTGATCCGGGGTCCCGCTTTTTACGCGGCCGTCGATAAGAAGCGGGACCCCGGGTCAAGCCCGGGGTGACGAGTGGGGGAAGGGCCTGGTTACCGACCGCGGTGCAGTTCGTATCCCCGCGGAGGCGGGGATCCAGAGCCACAAGCGGCAACGCCCGCGACCCTGGACCCCCGCCTACGCGGGGGTACGCTCAGGATACTCCCACCCTACTCACATCGCCCCCGGCGAAGGCCGGGGTCCAGTTAGGTAACGTGAGTGACCTACAACGAAGCGCCCAGCAACCGCACCCCAGCCTCCGCCGGGGTACGGCCACGATGGAGCGGCCCGACTACCCTCAATCCTTCAAACTGCCCGGAACCTGCCCACCGGCCTTGCCAAGTTCCTGCAATACCGCGCGGTGCAGCCAGATATTCATCTCGGCACTACCGTCCTTGGCGCCGGTATAGCCCAGTTCGGTCGCCAGCTCCTTGCGGTTGTCGAGGCTGGAATCGAGGTCGAGCAGCTTCATCAGGTCGACGATCGACGTGCGCCAGTTGAGCGGGGGATTGCCCTTTTGCTGGGCGATGCGCTCGATTGCGGTCATCGGGTCGACCGGCTGCGGCGCGGCCGGTGCAGCGGGCGCAACTGGTGCAGGAGCGGCCGGGGCGGGTGCCGGGGCCTGCTGCGCCGGTGCGGGCGTGGGCGTCGGCTGCGGGGCCGGGGCGTCCTTCTTGTGCCCGAAATAATTGTCGCCGAACGGCCCGCCGTCCTTGCCGAAAATCTGCGTCTTGATGCGTTCGAAAATGCCCATGGTCGTCTCCCTTCGGAAGTGTCTGACGCTCTGAACGGGCGGAAACCGGATCGGCTCCCCGACGATACGCCATTGGTCTGACGGGCAGGGCGCTATATGTCATGGCCGATGGTACGCACCAAAACGCCGCCCGGCCTGCCCACGCGTGAGCAGATTCTCGATTTCATCCAGTCGTCGGACACCCCGGCGGGCAAGCGCGAGATCGCCCGCGCCTTCGGCCTGTCGGCGCAGCAGAAGATTTCGTTGAAGGCGCTGCTGAAGGACATGGCCGATGAGGGGCTGATCGACAGCGCGCCCGGCCGCGCCTTTCACAAGATGGGTGGGTTGCCCAAGGTGACGGTGCTGCGCGTCGCCGATGTCGATGACGGCGGCAATGTGTGGGCAGTGCCCGAACGCTGGGAAGCGGCGACGCCGCCGCCCAAGGTCCGGGTGCGCGAGCGCAGCCGGCGCAGTGCGCTGGGCATCGGCGACCGCATCCTTGCCCGGACCGAAGAGGCGGGTGCCGGCTGGGCCGCCTACCCGATGAAGAAGCTCGACCGTGCGGCCGAAGCGGTGTTGGGCGTGCTGCGCGCCGAGGGTGACAAGCTCTGGCTGCAAGGCGTCGACAAGAAGGAGCGGCGCGAGGTGCCGGTGTCGGATGCCGGCGGAGCGGCACCCGGCGACCTGGTGCTGGCCGAGATGGCCGGCCGGCCGCCCCGCATTACCGCGCGGGTGGTCGAACGGCTGGGCGATCCGTTCGAGGCGCGCAGCTTCTCGCTGATCGCGATCTACAAGCACGGCATTCCCGACGTGTTTTCGGAGGACGTGCTGGCCGAGGCGCTCAAGGTCGCGGGCTATCCGGTCAAGGACCGCGAGGACCTGCGCCACCTGCCGATCGTCGCGATCGACCCGATCGACGCGCGCGACCATGACGATGCCGTCTGGGCAAAGGCCGACGACAGCGCCGATAACGACGGCGGCTGGCAGGCGATCGTCGCCATCGCCGACGTATCCTTCTATGTCCGCCCCGGCTCCGAGCTCGACAAATCGGCGCGGTCGCGCGGCAACAGCGTGTATTTCCCCGATCGGGTGGTGCCGATGCTGCCCGAAATCCTATCGGCGGACGTGTGTTCGCTGAAGGCCGGGCAGGACCGCGCGGCGCTGGTCTGTCACCTGACCATCGCGAAGGACGGCACGCTCAAGGCGTGGCGCTTTACCCGCGCGGTAATCCGTGTCGTGGCGAACATCGCCTATGAACACGCGCAGGCCGCGATCGATGGCGTGGAGGGCGCGCCGGTTCCGGCCGAACTGGTCGACCATGCGCTGAAGCCCCTGTGGCAATGCTGGGCGGCGCTGGCGAAGGCGCGGGCCAAGCGCGAGCCGCTCGACCTCGACCTGCCCGAACGGCGGATCGTGCTGGATGACAAGGGGCGCATCCTGTCGGTCGCGCCGCGCGAGCGGCTGGATTCGATGCGGCTGATCGAGGATTACATGATCGCCGCCAACGTCGCGGCGGCGAAGGCGCTGGAGGCGAAGAAGGCCCCGGTCATGTACCGTGTCCACGAACCGCCGACGCGCGAAAAGCTGGTGGCGCTGAAGGATTATCTCGAAACCTTCGACGTGCCGTTCGCGCTGGGGCAGGTCGTCCGCCCGGCGACGTTCAACCATATTCTCGCACGGATCGGTGAGGCCGATTTCCGGCCGCAGGTGATGGAGCAGATCCTGCGCACCCAGACGCAGGCCTTTTACGGCCCGCAGAACCATGGCCATTTCGGGCTGGGGCTGGGCAGCTATGCCCACTTCACCTCGCCGATCCGCCGCTATGCCGACCTGATCGTCCACCGTTCGCTGGTCGGCAGCTATGGCCTGGGCGAAGGCGCGCTCCCGGCCGAGGATGCGGCGAACATGGAGCGCGTGGGAGAGGCGATCAGCGGCCTCGAACGTCGCGCGATGGAGGCGGAGCGGGAAACCGTCGACCGCTATGTCGCCGCCTATCTGGCCGAACATGTCGGCACGGTGATGGACGCGCGGATCACCGGCGTGGCGTCGTTCGGCTTCTTTGCGACGATTGATGGCGTGGGCGGTGACGGCCTTGTCCCGGCGCGCGACCTTGGCACGGAATATTTCCGCTTCGACGAAAGCTCGCAGTCGCTGATCGGTGACCAGAGCGGCGAGACGTTCGCCGCCGGGCAACGGCTGCAATTGCGGCTGGCGGAGGCGAACCCGGTGTCGGGCGCGCTGCGCTTCGAACTGCCTGATGGCAAGGGATCGGCGGGGAGCGACCGGCGCAAGGGACCGCCGCCGCGCGTGCTGAAGCGGCGTGGTCGCCCGGCGAATATCAGGCACAACGGGCGCAAGCGATGACCGTGGCGGTGCGGGACATGACCCCGCGCAGCCGGCGCGGGCGGTTCCGCCGGTGGTGGCGGATCAACGTCATCGGATCGGTCGACCATGACGCGGTGCTGCGGCAGGTGGCCGAGGAATCGGGCTGGTCGGCGCGCTATGGGTTGATGATCGTGCTGTCGATGGCGCTGTCGTTGCTCGGGCTGTTGATGCCGTCGGTCGCGGTGCTGATCGGGGCGATGCTGATATCGCCGCTGATGATGCCGATCATCGGTTTGGGCTTCGGCATCGCGGTGCTGGACGTGCCCGATATCCGCAAATCGCTGATCGCGCTGGCGATCGGCGCGGGGCTGGCGGTGGGACTGTCCGCCGCGCTGGTCGCGCTGTCGCCGATCCAGACGATCACGACCGAGATTGCCGGGCGCACCCGCCCGACGCTGTTCGACCTGCTGGTTGCGTTCCTCTCCGCCATCGCCGGGGCCTATGCGCTGATCCGGGGCAGGGGGGCGACCGTAGTCGGCGTCGCCATCGCCATCGCGCTGATGCCGCCGCTCTGCGTCGTCGGCTTCGGCATCGCTACCCATAATGCGACCGTGGCGGGCGGCGCGTTGCTGCTGTTCTTCACCAACCTGATCACCATCGCGCTGACCGCTGCCGCGATGGCGCGCATCTATGGGTTCGGCCGGCATTTGACGCCGCGCAACACGACGTTCCAGGTCGTGCTGTTCGTCGGCGCGATGCTGGCACTGGCGGTCCCGCTGGCCGCCGCGCTGCGCCAGATCGCGTTCGAATCGGTGGCACAGCGTCAGGTGCGCAGCGCCATCCTGTCGCGCTTTCCCGATGAAGCGCGCCTCAGCCAGCTGGAGATCACCTATGACCGGAGCGCCGTGCGGGTGCGGGCGGTGGTGCTGACGCCGAAGCTCGACCCGAAGGCGGACGGCGCACTCGCCGCAGGGCTGGGTGAGCGACTGGGGCGGCGGCTGGACCTGCATGTCGACCAGATTCGCAGCTCGATGGACCAGCAGGCGACCGAGGCGCAGCAGATCGCGAAGGTCAACGAACGCCCCGGCGCGACCTTTGGCCCGGTGCGCGAGCGGATCATGGCACAGGTCGCGCTGGTGACCGGCGCGGCGGCCGATGCGATGCAGGTCGACGACGCCAGTCGCAGCGTCCGCGCAGTCGCCGCCGAACTGCCCGGCCTGCCGCCCAGCGGCTATCGCGCGATCGAGGCGCGGGCCCGTGCCGCCGCGCCGGGCTGGCAGGTGGAGGTCGTGCCGCCGGTCGCGGGCGATGTCCCGCCGCAGATCGCCTATGCTGGTGGCGTGGCCGACGGCCGGGCGCTGGACGATGCGGCCTGGCTGTCGGCGCGGCTGGCGCGGGGGATCGTGGTGCGCGGCGGGGCGACCGTGCAGCGTACCGCGCTGGTCGAGGGGATCGGCGCGCGCGGCGGCCGGGCGGTGGCCGGGCCGGCGCCGGGAAATCTCTCGCTGGCATGGGAGCCGTCGCCGGCCCCCGCCGCCCGCTGAGATCGCCGATTGTTACGGCGATAAATTATAACTGTAATGCAGGTGTCACGCCCGGTTAGCCGCTGGTTTACCCTCCCGCCCCTAACCCTCGCGGCCGATGGTTTCCCACCTCCGCCTCGACCCTGCCGTGATGGCCGATCACCTGACGATCGCGCAGGATGCGACGCTGACGGCGGTCGTCGACCGGTTTCGGCGGCACCACGACCTGCGGCTGCTGGTCGTGCTCGACGACCGGCGGCAACCCGTCGGGGTGCTGCGCGAGGTCGATGTCCGCGAACTGCTGTTCAATCCCTATGGCCACGCACTGCTGCGCAACCCCAGCTTCAGTAGCGGCACCGCCGGGCTGATCCGTCCCGCGACCATCGCCGATCACGACACGCCGCTGCCCGACCTGCTGGCGATGCATGGCGACAATGGCGTGGTGCTGGTGCAGCGGGGGGTGTTCTTCGCGCTACTCGACCCGGTGCAGCTGCTGCGCATGGCCAGCCGCTGGCACGGCGATGCATCGGCGCTGGCCGAGGCCCGGTCGCAGCGGGTCCACGCCGCCGCTAATACGTTCGAAGCCGGGATCAGTGCGCTGGCGGGCGATATCGCCACCGCCTGCACCGCAATCGACCGGGTTGCGAGCGAGCTGGACCAGCGTGCCACCGCGACCCATGGCAGCGCCGCGTCGGTCGCCGCCGCCGCGCACCAGACGGCGGTCGGCATGGTCGACCTCGAACAACGCGGCCGCGCGCTGGCACTGTCGATCGAACGCATCACCCGCGATGCGGACGAGGCGCTGCGCCTGCGCGAACAGGCGAGCGCGGTAGTCGAGCGCACCGGTACGCAGGTCCGCTCGCTCTCCGACGTCGCCACCACGATCGAGGAGATGCTGGCGCTGATCCGCGGGCTGGCGAAACAAACCAACCTGCTGGCGCTGAATGCAGGGATCGAGGCGGCGCGCGCCGGATCGGCGGGCACCGGCTTTGCGGTCGTCGCGGGCGAGGTGAAGATGCTGGCGCGCCAGACCGAGGCGGCGGCGGGCGATATCGCGCGCCGGGTCGATGCGGTGCACGCGCTGCTGGGCGATGTCGGGCAGGGGCAGAGCGCGGTGCAGAACGCCATCGCCGCGATCGGGCGGATCACCACGACGATCGGCACGGCGGTCGCCGCCGAGCGCACGACGACTCAGGCGATTGCCGATCGGGTCGAGGAGGCGCGCGGGGCAGGCGCCGATATCGACGCCCGTGTCGGGGCCATCGCCACGGCGGCGGACAGCATCGGCGACCGCGCAGGCATGCTTGCCCGGCTGGTCGACGGGCTGTCGGGCCTTAGCCGGCAGTTGCAGGGCCGGGCGAGCGAACTGGTATCGGCGGTGGCGTGAGGGGGGACTCCTCCCGTCCACTCCGTTTGCTCGTAGCTGCTCGAACCGAAGGGGGAGGGGAGGCCGACCACCAAACCCACCGTCACCCCGGACTTGATCCGGGGTCCCGCTTCTTCTCGACCGCCGGAAAGAAAGCGCGACCCCGGGTCAAGCCCGGGGTGACGCCCTGACGTCCGTCTCCCTCAACCCGCCTCGTGAAACTGCAGGTTCGCCAGCCGTGCGTACAACCCGCCCTGCACGATCAGTTCGGCATGGCGCCCGCTCTCGACGATCCGGCCCTGTTCCATCACGATGATCCGCGACGCCGCGCGCACCGTTGCCAGCCGGTGGGCGATGACCAGCGTGGTGCGGTTCGCCATCAGCCGGTCGAGCGCATCCTGCACCAGCCGCTCACTCTCCGCATCCAGCGCCGAGGTCGCTTCGTCCAGCAGCAGGATCGGGGCGTCGCGCAGCAGCGCGCGGGCGATCGCTACCCGCTGCCGCTGTCCACCCGACAACCGCGCACCGCCCTCGCCCAGATAGGTGTCCAGCCCCTGCGGCAATTCGCGCAGGAACGCGCTGGCATTGGCGGCATCGGCGGCAGCCCACAGCTGCTCGTCGGTCGCGTCCCAGCGGCCATAGCGCAGATTGTCGCGGGCCGACGCGGCGAAGATTACCGTTTCCTGCGGGACCATCGCGATACGTGCGCGCACCACCGCCGGATCGGCATCGCGAACATCGACGCCATCGACTGCGATATGCCCGGCTTCGGGGTCGTAGAAGCGCTGGATCAGCTGGAACAGGGTCGACTTGCCCGCACCCGACGGGCCGACGACCGCTACCGTTTCCCCCGGCGTCACAGCCAGCGTGAAGTCGCTGAGCGCGGCGACTTCGGGCCGGGTCGGATAATGGAAGGTCACGCCGTCGAACGCCACCGCGCCGCGCGCAGGGTCAGGCAACGCCACCGGGTTTGCCGGCGCGGCGATGGTCGGGCGCTGCGCCAACAGGTCGGCCAGCCGCCCGGCGGCACCCGATGCGCGCAGCAGGTCGCCATAGACTTCGGTCAGCGCGCCGAACGATCCGGTGACCAGCGCGGCGGTCAGCACGAACGCGGTGATCGCGCCGCCGGTCGTCCGCCCCGCCGCGACGTCGCTGACCGCATCCCACATGATGAGCGTGATCGCGGCGAACAACATGCCGATGACGAACGCGGTCATGATCGCGCGCGTCGCGAACCGCTTCTTGGCGGTGGCGAAGCCGCGATCGACGGCGGCTTCGAACCGGTCGCCCTCGCGCCCCTCCTGTCCGAATGCCTGCACGATCTTCATCGCGCCCAGCGTTTCCGACGCGACCGACCCGATATCGGCAATCCGGTCCTGGCTGGATCGCGACAATTTGCGCACCCGCCCGCCCAGCCACATGATCGGGAACACGATCACCGGGATGCCGACGATCAGGTAGAGTGTCAGCTTGGGTTGCAGGCTGAACAGATAGATCACCCCGCCGACCCCGACCAGCAGGTTGCGCAGCGCAACCGATACCGTGGTGCTGACGATCCCCTCGACGATCGCGGTGTCGGCGGTCAGGCGCGACGCGATTTCCGACGGGCGGTTCTCCTCGAACCAGCCGGGCGAAAGGGTCAGCAGGTTGCGATGCACCGCCATGCGCAGGTCAGCGACGGTGCGCTCGCCCAGCCATGACACGAAATAGAATCGCCCGGCGGTCGCGATCGCCAGCACGACGACGACGCCCAGCAGCCCTTCGAAATAGACCGCGATGCCATCGACGCTCGCCCCTTCGGCGAACCCGTTGTCGACGACCTTCTGAAAGGTGCGCGGAATCCACAATGTCGCGACCGCGGCGGTGACCAGCGATACCAGCGCGCCGATCAGTTGCAGCTTGTAGCGAAAGGTGAAGCGCCAGACGAGCCGGAGTGCCGGCAGCATCTTTGCGCGATCGGGGCCAGGGGCAGGAGCGGGGGGCGTGTCGGCCATGCGCGCTGCCTAGCCTGTGCGGCGAGCGACCGCAAAGGGAACCTCCGACCGCGTTCGTTGCTTGAACGTATCGAAGGACGCGAGGGTGTGTCCGCAGTTGCGCTTTCAGCGCACGGACAGGTTTGGCGTACGACGTTCGAAGCGTTGCCGATGGCAACGAATCGCTATATTTTCACTGGTACGGGTAGTTCCCGTCAGAGAAGGTCCGGGGATGCCCATGTTGTACGACGCATATGAATGGCAACGCTCGTTGTTGGCGGGTGCCAGCGCGATGGCGAATTTCGGGGCGGGGCTGTTGCAGAACCCCAGCAACCCGTTCGCCTATTTCGGCGGGGGTCCGGTGCTGGGATCGGCGTTGCAGGTCTTCGCCCACGCCGCCGCGCCGCGCGGCAAGCCGGGGTTCGGGCTGACCGGCACGACGATCAATGGCCAGCCGGTGGCGGTGCGCGAGGAAATCGTGCTGCGCCGCCCGTTCGGACAGCTCAAGCGCTTTGTCCGCGAAGGGGTGGAAAACGGCCCGAAGCTGCTGATCGTCGCGCCGATGAGCGGCCATTATGCGACGCTGTTGCGCGGCACGGTCGAACGGATGCTGCCCTTCGCCGATGTCTACATCACCGACTGGCGCGATGCGAAGCTGGTGCCGGTCGCGGATGGTCGCTTCGACCTCGACGACTATATCGATTATGTCGTCGCCTTCCTCGAAAAGATCGGTGAGACGGGCGACGCCCGCGCGCATGTGCTGGCGGTGTGCCAGCCCTCGGTCCCGGTCTATGCCGCGACCGCGCTGATGGGGGCGGACCAGCATCCCAACCGTCCGCGCACGCTGACCATGATGGGCGGGCCGATCGACACGCGCGAGGCACCGACCGCCGTCAACACGCTGGCGACGCAGCGTCCGCATGCGTGGTTTGAACAGAATGTCATCGCGACCGTGCCGATGACCTATCCGGGGGCGGGCCGCCGCGTCTATCCGGGCTTCCTGCAGCTCGCCGGGTTCATGAGCATGAATCTGGGCAGCCACATGATTTCGCATTACGAGATGTTCAAGCATCTGGTGCAGGGCGATGGCGAGGGTGCCGGATCGACCCAGCGCTTCTACGACGAATATCGCGCGGTGTGCGACATGACCGCCGAATTCTATCTCCAGACGATCGATCTGGTGTTCCAGACCCACGCGCTACCCGAAGGCACGATGAAGCATCGCGGTCGCGCGGTCGATCCGGGCGCGATCACTGACACCGCGATCCTGGCGATCGAGGGCGAGCGTGACGATATCTCGGGCGTGGGACAGACCCGCGCCGCGCTGACGCTGGCGACGGCGCTGCCCGATGCGATGAAGCAGTATCACATGGCGCCCGAAGTCGGCCATTACGGCATCTTCAACGGGTCGAAATGGCGGACCCGCATCGCGCCGGTGCTGGAGGAATGGATCGCCACCCACAACGGCTGATCGGCTGGCGACAACACGGAAAGGGCGGGGGCGCAAACCCCCGCCCTTGTTGCGTTCAGACGTCGACGACCGCGTGGCTGCCCGCTTCGTCGCTGCTGCGGATGGTCTGGCCGGTGAACATCTTCAGCTTGCCGAGCAGCGACTGATCGGTGTCCCACACCTCGGCATTGTCGAGGTCGAAGCGCAGCATCATCAGCGCCGGGTCCTGCCGGCCATGTTCGAACCATGCCTCGACCGGCTTCGACCAGTATTTGTCGATGATCGCCGGATCGGTTTCCTCGGTCAACGTGCCGCGGATGCAGGCGAACAGGTCATGGCCCTTGGCCACGAACTGCACCATCGCCGGGCCACCCGACGCGGCGCGATTGTCCCGCTTGGTATAGAACCAGAATTCGCTGTGCGCGTCCTCGTCCAGCACGGCGTACATCGGCTCGCTGTGCTGGTCCTTCCCGGTCAGGCCCAGCATCACGTACGGGCTGGCCGCCATCGCCTTCCACATGGCGTCGCGGATTTCGTCTGGGCTCTTGGTCGACATGGATATTCCTTCCTGGGCTATGCCCTGCCCCAACGACCCAGCGGCGTCAGGTTTCCCACCCCCAACGGACGCAAACCCCATTGCGAATCCCGGCAGTTCCCCCTAGTGCGTCCCTCCACCGCGCAAGCCGCGGTCGCTGGGGCGTCGCCAAGCGGTAAGGCACCGGTTTTTGGTACCGGCATTCGTAGGTTCGAATCCTGCCGCCCCAGCCAACTTTCCTCCAAGCAACTGATTCTGCATGGTTTTGCGGGCGGTACCGGAACGTTGGTGGGGTTTTGCTACAGAGCCCTGCTACAAAGCCGGAGCTTTGAGGCTATGGGAGGCATCCCGAATACGGTCAGGCGCGGTGGTGTGTACCACTTTCGTCGTGCCGTTCCGCTGACACTACGGGAGCGTCTGGGCCGCTCTGAGTTGACATGCAGCCTTCACACGCACGAAGCAGGCTTCGCGCGAACGCTGTCTCGCTGCCTCTATCTGCGGTCGGAGGAACTGTTCTGTGTCATGGAGTGTGATCCGATGCTGAGCGATGAGGACATCGCGGGGCTGGTGAAAGACTTCTACGCGGAAATCCTGCGCCAGGACGACAACCAGCGTCTCATGAGTGATGGCCCTGATGCTTTTCGCGAGCACCGAGCCGAACAGTACCGGCAGCTAGCCGAGCGCAGCAGGATCGACCTTGCGAGCAATGCTTTCGGCTCAGTGCGCCAGATAACCGCTGTCATGCTTGCTCGTCGCTTTGGGCAGGATGTCTCCGTTGAAAAGCTTAGCGCGCGAAGGGCTGGCCAGGCATTGTTGCGCGCAGGCATTGAGATCGCAGAAACACTGCGGGCGCGCTCAGAGGGCGACTTCAACTATGAACCACGGGACAAGCTGTTAATTGCGGCTTTGGCTGAGCGGCCTGCCGCTCATTCACATACAGCCCAACCACAACCCCAACCGTCATCAACCGTCGGTGAGCCGTTCTCTGTAGAAGCTGACCGTTTTCGCGAGACTCAATTGCGACGTGGTGTTTGGGAGAAGCAAACCGCACTCCAAGCCCGCAAAACATATGCATTGTTCTTAGAGTTTTTCGGCGACCGTCCTCTTGCAAGCTTCGCTCGCACTGACGCTGCAGCGTTCAAGAACTTGTTGAGTGATCTACCCGGAAACTACGGTAAGGCGGCTGAGTACCGTGGCAAAACCGCCGCGGAGATTGTAGCGGAAACCAGTGATCGTAGCGTGGAGCGTTTGTCGCCACGAACGATCCAGCGTCACTTTAATGCCCTAGCTGCCCTTTGGACGGCTGCACTTGAGCGGGGCGAAGTAGCAGTTAACATTTTCGCAGACTGGAAATTTCCTGGCAATAAGCGTGCTCGCGATCAGCGGGAACATTGGAGCCGCGAACAGCTTGCCGCTTTGCTTGCGACGCCTTTGTGGTCCGGTTGTCAATCGCCGCATCGGCGATCAAAACCGGGCGACCTTGTATTGCGCGACGAGAAGTTCTGGCTGCCTTTGATTGCCTTGTTGTCAGGAATGCGCCAGGAAGAGATTTGCCAATTGCGTTTGCAGGATGTCCGG
This sequence comes from Sphingomonas sp. Leaf9, assembly GCF_001421355.1. Taxonomy (GTDB): domain Bacteria; phylum Pseudomonadota; class Alphaproteobacteria; order Sphingomonadales; family Sphingomonadaceae; genus Sphingomonas. The sequence goes on from NZ_LMKC01000002.1 coordinate 416,153, forward strand.
CAGGAAGAGGGCGTTTGGGTCTTTGACCTAAATGCTAGAGATGGCCAGCAGCTCAAGAATGCTAACGCTGTGCGCCGCGTACCGATACATGTCCAACTGATCCAGATGGGCCTGCTGCATTATGTTGAAGAGCGTCGCAGCGCAAAAGACCAGATGCTGTTTCCGAACCTTCAGCCTGGCGGTGCGGACAACCGGCTGGGTCACAACTATTCCAAGTGGTTCACCCGCTATCGCCAAGAGGTGAAATTGTTTGTGCCGGGCCGAGATTTCCACTCATTTCGGCACAGCGCCACGACCTTCATGCGGCAAGCCGGCGTCGACGAGCCCACGATCGATGAAGTGACAGGGCATGCCACCGTTGGCGAAACCGCCCGATATACCAAGGGGCTAACGATCAGAAATCTAGAGCAAGCGATTAACAAGATAGACATTGGCGTGGACGTTTCCCACCTCTATGTGAAGGCGGTTTAACTAGGGTCAGGACCCATTAATGCGAGCGTGGCGATCTGATTCAGCTCCGTGAGGAGACCGTGGATGAGCGAGCTATACTGGCTGACGGATGAGCAGATGGCGCGTCTGGCAAGCCACGGGTTAATGATCGGCGGGTTCTGAGTGGGATTGTCTTCGTCAATCGCAACGGGCTGCGCTGGTGTGATGCGCCGAGGGACTATGGCCCGCACAAGACGCTCTACAATCGCTGGAAGCGGTGGGGCGAGCGAGGCGTCGTTCTGCGCATGTTGGAGGGTCTGGCGTCAGCGGAGGCCGTGCCAAAGACGGTTATGATCGACGCGACTTACCTGAAGGCACACCGCACGGCATCGAGCCTGCGAGTTAAAAAGGGGATCTTGGTCGCCTGATCGGCCGCACGAACGGCGGCATGAACACTGACGTGACCCCCGCCTTTCATCCAGCTGCGACCAGAGACCGACCGTTGTTGTCGCGCAGGAGCGCGGGTGAAGCAACGGTCAGGTTTAAACCCGACCGTTGCTTTTCGAGTTCTGCGGCGAAGGCGGCCGGTGTGGCGTAGCCGAGCGAGGAGTGTGGCCGCTCTGTGTTGTAGTCCTCGACCCAGCGGGCGAGGATCGTGCGCGCCTGGCGGACCGTAAAGAACAGCGTCTCATTGAGTAGCTCGTCGCGCATGCGACCGTTGAAGCTCTCGACGAACCCGTTCTGCGTCGGTTTGCCCGGAGCGATATAGTGCCACTCGACGTCGGCATCGCCCGACCACGCCAGCACCGCGTTTGAGGTCAACTCGGTGCCATTGTCGCTGACGATCATCTTGGGCGCGCCACGCTCGGCGATCAGGTCGCCCAGCTCGCGCACCACCCGCTTGCCCGAGATTGACGTGTCGAGCACCGCCCGCAAACACTCCCGGGTCACGTCGTCGACGATGTTGAGGATACGGAACCGCCGCCCCGTGGCCATCTGATCATGAACGAAGTCCAGGCTCCAGCGCTGGTTGGGTAGCGCCAGCACCGGCGCAGGTGCCCGCGCGCCGACGGCGCGCTTTCGTCCCTTCCGGCGACGGACTGTCAGACCTTCCTCGCGGTAAAGCCGCTGTGTCTTCTTGCGGTTGATCGTGATGCCCTCCCGCCGCAGCAGGATGTGCAACCGCCGATAGCCGAACCGTCGGCGCTGCTGCGCCAGCTCGCGCAGACGCGACCGAAGGTCGCCATCATCTGCCCGGCTTGAGCGATACCGCATGCTCGTGCGATCCGCCCCGACGACAGCACACGCCCGCCGCTCGCTCATCCCCAGCGCCGTCTGGAGATGCGCGACCGCTTCCCGCTTCGCGGCGGGCGTCACCATTTTTTTGCCAGCAGGTCCTTCAGACCTGCGTTGTCCAGCATCGTGTCCGCGAGCAGTCGCTTGAGCCGGGCGTTCTCCTCCTCGAGCGCCCGCAGCCGCTTCGCATCGGACACCTCCAAGCCGCCGAACTTGGCTTTCCAGGCGTAATAGGTCGCGCTCGACATCCCGTGCCGCCGGCACAGATCCGTCACCACCGCACCAGCCTCGGCCTCCTTCAGGATGCCGATGATCTGCTCTTCCGAAAACTGCTTCCGCTTCATCTGTCCGTCCCTTTCCGGGGTCGGACTCTAGCTCCAACTGGAGGAAAAAACGGGGGTCACGTCACGACGAACAGGTACAGTTTGCCTTCGGCGGTCTGCACCTCGGCGATATCGATATGAAAGAAGCCGATCGGGTAGCGCTTGAAGCGCTGACGCTTTGGCTTGCTCCCCTCAATATCCGGCAGGCGGGAGATGCCGTGCCGTTGCAGGCAGCGGTGCAGCGCTGACCGGGTCAGGTGCGGGATCGACGGCTGCAAGGTGTAGAGGCAATCGTCGAGCGGCAGCAGTGTGTGCCGTCGGAACGCCACAACCATTGCCTCCTCCGCTTCGGACAGGGTCGTTGAACGAGGGGCCTTCGGCCCGGTCTTCAGATCCTCGATGGTTGTCCTCTTGCGCCACTTCGCCACGGTCTTGGGGTTGATCCCCAGCTCCCGGCTCAGCGTCGCGAGCGAAGCTTGCGATCGCTGTATTGCTGCTCGGACGGCGTGCGTGGTCGTGGCGCTCCCGTGACGTACCTGTCCCATACGGCTTCCTTCCAATCCAACGAAAGGATCGCACCATCAAACCTTGGGATCAAACACCTAGCCGGGTTTTCCATTATAGCATCATATGTATCTATTGTTGCGGACCAGGTGAAACTCACTTCTCTGAAGTTGAGGTTTATCATGACCAGATCCCTGTATGGTGAGGTTACCGCCAAGATCATCGATGCTATTGAGGAAGGTGTCGGGACATGCGTCATGCCATGGCACAAGACGGCTTCGACCAGTGTCCCAGCGAACGGTATCAGTGGTCGCCCGTATCGTGGAATAAACATTCTGCTTCTTTGGCTCGCGGCAAGGCAGCGTGGCTTCGCTTCAGGGAGATGGGCGACGTATCGTCAATGGGCCGCGCAGGGCTTCCAGGTACGCCAGGGGGAGCGAGCCACGACCGTCCTGCTTTGGAAGCCAGCCGCGCAAACCACTGGCGACGACAGCGCTTCAACTGACGCGTCTGCGAGAGTGTTAGCCCGGTCGTTTTGGGTGTTTAACATCGCACAAACGAACGCTGACCCGCTCATCCATGAGGAGTTATCTGACTGCGAGCGCATAGCGGCGGCAGAGCAGTTTTTCGCGGCCCAGCCCGCGCGAATTTGGGATGGCAGTGACGTCGCCTTTTACGACCCGCAGGATGATAGCATCTCCATGCCGTCGTTCGGACGGTTCGTTTCCGCGAAAGCGTATTACTCGGTACTGGCACACGAACTGACGCATTGGGCCGGCGCGGAGCCGCGCCTGAACCGCGATCTTTCGGGACGCTTCGGATCGGCGGCCTATGCGATGGAGGAGCTTGTCGCCGAGCTGGGCGCGGCGTTTATAGGCGCCAAGTTAGGTCTCCCATCGGAGCCTAGAACCGATCATGCGCCCTACATTGCGTCATGGCTTCGGGTTCTTCGCGCAGACCCACGTGCGATCTTCACAGCGGCAGGCAAAGCGCAAGAGGCTGCCGATTATCTAATTCAGCTGGGCGGTCTGGCGCACGGATCTGGGGAGCGGCCGCTGCCTGTCGTTACTTCTTACGGGGCGGCAGTATGATTAGCCCTAGGAGTGTGCGGTTATCGAAGTCAAAGATTGCCGCCTTTGAACATTGTCCTCGCCGATTGTGGCTCCAGATCCACCGCAGAGAAGCTGGAAAATTAAGCTCCGATACCCTCGAGCGGTTTCGGTTTGGGCACGAGGTAGGCCGGCAAGCGACCGCGGTCATACCGGACGGGGTGATGGTGTCCGGGGAGCCGGATATGCAGGCGGCTATTGAGCGGACTGCTAAGCTAATGCGGCGACAACCGCGCCAAGCCATTTTCGAGGCAACGTTCGAGTACGAGGGGGTTCTTGTCCGGGTCGACATTCTCGAACCGGGGGAAGGCGCTTACTGGCGCGCGATCGAGGTCAAGGCGACGCGACGGGTAAAGTCCTATCACCTTGCGGACCTGGCAACGCAGTTATGGGTCATGCAGGGCTGTGGAGTGCAGATTTCCAAAGCGATCATTCGCCACCTTGCCCAATCTGTACGACTGGCATCATTTTGCGGTCAGCAGGTCCAGTTTGTCGATGCCGACGTAAGTCGCATCATAAAAAGGTATGTGAGGACGCGTAGCGCTGTCGCCGCTGCGGCCCGTCAAGCCGTTGAAGGTGCTGAGGTAGTAACGAGTACGGGGTCGCAATGCCAAAAGCCATTTGCCTGCGAATTTATGGGGTATTGCGACGCTTTGGAGAAGCTTCCGCTACTGAAGGGTGTCCTACCAATATAGCCTGCTGAGGCGTGTTGATTGATTACGGCCATACTGTAGCAATCACGCCGCGAAGTGGGATTGTGTACCTAGCCAATACCAATATGATATGGACATACGTTGACCTCTTTGGATGAGCCGGTGATGGTACGACATCGTTACTTCAGGCAAGTGAACGCACGAGTTGACGAGCATAATTCTGTGTTAATGGGCGATCTTGTCGAGAGTGAAATCTCAAGAATGAAAAGTCTTGAAATAACACCTTACGTAAAAAATTTCTATACAGTTCACTATGACAATGAGCCATATGGGTGGGACGAGCTACTCAGCTATAAGGTTAATCGGTCGCTGTTGAGGCATCTGGCGGACGGATCTCTCAAATCGTACGCAGTATCGAGCGATGGTAGGGAAGTGCGGTCGATCGCAAAGAAATTCTGGGTGAACGACGACGGGAGCCTAAATTACACCGCTGTTGGTAACTATATTTCGAGCTTCTCGGTTGGATCGAAGTTCGGGGCCCGCATTCCTCAAATTTTACTTGGAGCGCCTACCGGATTGCCCGACGGATTTCCGATCCTTGTGTCGGCTGCAAAAGCAGGAACAGCAGAAAACGGCAATGACCGATCTATAGAGCTGCCTGATCCACTGGAGGAAGAGGAGGCGTCGAATGACACTGATACTAGCTTAGTCGCGGAAGAAAATCTCAGTGATGAGGTTGGCCGTTCAAATCGTGAGAATGAAAACCGCCTAGCGGATGAGGTTAATTCGTGGTCCGTAGTGGTGGCCCAGGATGTGGGTTTTCCAATCAACGGGCGTTTGAAACTCGATGCGTTTTGCGATGCGCATGATGACCAGAACCACATGAGCGAGTCTAGAGCACAGGAAGGAGCGGAGCACGTTGACCTCTCCGTAGCTCGACGAGTTACTCCCTATAGTATTCGTATTTTGAACGGAGAACTGGAACGGTGGGCACGGCCAGAGGCGTTAACGGTAGAGGATTTAAAATTAAGCATCGCTCAATTGCAACGGTTTTATGATGAACTGCCGCGTGAGTGGCAAAAGGAAATGAGCAACGATGCGTTGCTCGAAGTGTCGAAAGGGTCTAACGTGACGGTCCGTCAGATCCGCCAGCTGGTGCGGCAGCATCGACCGCGGCGCGGCCGAAAGCCGGGAACAAGTAGGGACAAATAACGCCCTTCCTGTCGGAATTTCACTGATCCACCCTTCCTCGGTCGACAACGTCGCGGCTGAGGAAATTGACAGATGAACATACCCCGCATGCCGTCCGAGTGGACGCGTAACGTTGCTCGCCTTCCGCTATCCAAACACCTTGATCACGGCAGTCGTCCATCGAGTAAACCCCCTGAACAAGTGCATTGGTCGGGCGCGGGGGGCAGCCATATGGCGAACGACCGTAGCCTTCCGGATCTTGGTCGTGATGTTCGATCGGCGGAAGAAGGCCATCACAAAGTCGGGCTCCCTTTAGCGAAGCCCTGCGACGTTTCGCGGGAAGCGAATCTCGATCCTGCGGATAGCGATCGCCCCTCCCTCGGAAAGATCCAAAGCTCGCCTCCAGCAATCGACGCAAACACGTTGAGGATAAGAAGGCTGAAATACACTTTCTATCCGCATGACCGTAATTTCGGCTTGCGATCAGACGAGTTGAAGCTTCGACGTTCGACAGCTTTTCGGCAAAATAATCATTTAGAAACAATAGTTTGTGACGCATCAGGCAGAATGGGCGCGTTCGAGACCCCGGCAAAATGGCCGATGTCGAATGGCGATGCACTCTGCAGCGTTCGGAAGTCCGATGTGACACGCGTAGGCGGTGACAACTCCGGTGAGTTTGCAACCGTCCGGCTTAGCCACAACTAAGGGGCGGATCATGAACCCCTTTCCATCCGAAAGGTCTATATCGGGCGATGCGTTACCCGTCGCCTTATGGCAGCCGCTCACGGCCGACAGTTTCATCGGGCAGGACGAAGCGCTTAGGCAGGTCCAGAAAGCCGCTGCGAATGCGCAACGTCCTCATTTCATATTCGTCGGTGAATCAGGAATTGGGAAAACGACCCTAGCGCGCTACGCCGCCAAGCTTCTCGGTTGCACGGCTATGATTGACTCCGTGCCATGCAATGCATGCGCAATCTGTCGGGCGATCGACACTCGAGGCTATCACCGCGCGTATCACGAACGAAATGCGGCTGGACGAGACGGATCAAAGGAGGAGGTGAACGAGCTTTTGGAGAACGACATTCGTTCTCTTCCGCCGGGATACCGTAAGCACATTGTCTTCTACGACGAGAGTCAGCAGCTATCGACGTACGCGCAGGATGCCCTCCTAAAGGTGCTGGAGGATGAAACGAAGCATGTCGTTTTCATATTTGCTCTAACGAACGCAAACCATCTTACCGAAGCATTCCAAGCGCGGTGTCGCGTGATCCGCCTTCGAGCGCCGACGGCTCTGGAACGGCTTTCATATCTTCACCGTATTTGTCTTCAGGAAAGCATAAGTGCCGATGAAGACGCTTTGAATCTTGTCGCGGAGCAAGCGAGGAATTTCCGGCGAGCATCTACGTGGCTGCGCCAGCTCCGGGACGTTGCCGGTGAAGCGGGTAGGGTAACTGCTGAACTGACACGTCGAACCTTGTTCGAAAGCCAATCAGGTGGTGTGGTAAAATTTTTGATTGCAGCTTTTGACGCTGACTTGCCTGCCGTACTCGATGCTGGTTGCGCTTCTGATGGTAAGGGACCGCTGAGCTTCAAGTCCGTCCAACGTGTTCTCCTGCATCTAAAGAAGTTCGTAATTGGCCCAAAAATTGTGCCGGCCGCACGCCTCGACGCATTGCTATATGATGCAGCGGAACTCAAAGCACTTGAGGGGAGGGTAGAACGGCACGCGCGAATTGTTGGAAAGCCCGCGGGCGAGTACCTTGATGATTTGTTGGAACACTGGATCAACGTTCCTCCGGAAACGAACGAAGCGTTCCAGGCGTTTGCCATTAAGTTCGTCGATGTGTGTGCTGCAGCGGCCGCCTCGCAGGACTCGGTTGCTGCAATTTCAGCAGTGCCTCGATCCGATGAACAGTATCGTTCGAAGGGTGCGTTCCGGGCGCGGGTGCGCTCACCGGGTGTTTCTGGCTCGCAGGATGCGGATCGTCTGTTCCTCACAACGGCTCAAGCACGCGAGGCGTATGAAGCAGCGACCTTCCTGACGCAAGTTTACGGAGTCACGTTCAACGCAACCTTCACGATCGATTTTGGCAAGGTACGCAACGGCCAGGAAAAGGTCGCTGCGTGGTTGCTCACAAGCGTTGGGCGTGAGCTAGGGCAGCGCTTGAGAGCTTGGGGGGCGGCGGCAAGCGGCTCGACCGGCGTGCATCGACTGACCCTGCTTGACCGCGCAACGGATCAGTCGGTCATAGGTACTATGATCTTCCATTCTCCAGCTTCCCACGAATTGGAGGCGAGAGATTGGCTTGCGAAGTGGCTTCAACGAGCAGTTCGAGAACGCGGCCTGCCCCCACAGGATGCACTGATTGATATCCGGGTAGCGACCGATCCCAGGAATGCGATTGATCGACAGTGGCGGCTGTTACGGCGCCATATTTGGAGCAGCATAAATCCAAAAGCCTATGTCCAACAGGCTGCACTGATTGACCGCTTAGGCGTCCTCGAACGCGATCGGCGCATGCTTGGCCAAATCATGGGGCCCCGCCTGCATAAGTCTAATAGCATTGGACCGAAGGTACGGGACGAGATGACCTTGGCGGGGATGGGGCATGTGTCGGCATGGCGAAGCAACCGATGGGATCAGCTTGCGAGCGGATGGGAACTGCGTGAACATCGCCAGCGGGCCATTGTCCAGGATGCGCGCGAAGACCTGCAAGCTATATTGAACGAACGCCGCTCCTTGACCCGCGACCCTCTCACCCTTGCAATCATTGATCACCTTGAGGGTAAACAACATGCACGTTGTTTGGTCGATCCGATTGAACGGCCGAAGGCTGGATCATTGTGGCCTGCTGCTGAAATCTAAACAGAAAGGAGGTCAGGAATATGGTCATCCGTATAAATGAGCGCACTAGTATCGCTCGCCGGAGTGATGGTTCATATGAACTACCAGATGAGAGTCAGTGTGCTCTCGGCATGCGAAGTCTAACGGAGTTTTTCGAAAATTATCGAGCAACGGTTTCTTTGATCAGGGAAGAGGCTGCTGGACTCCATGGCGGTCTCAACCGGATGCTATCAAAGAAACTGGGATACGCCAATGAGTTTCTTCCCGGAATAGTTTTCAGTATCCCGATGAATGTAATTCATGATATGATAGCGAGTATACATCTTCCAAACCGCGATAGTTTTGTTCTAAGTCGCCTACGCGGTAAGCTTGAAGAAGGGTTGGACGAGCGTGGTAGGCGTGTTGATCAGCGCCGCAGGGAAAAGCTGCAATGGTGTCGGGTCACTCTAACGTCAGACCTACTTACGGTGTGTAACCGCGTTGACGGTATCGAATGCGAAGTATTTGCTCCCGTATCCGTCGATGGGATTCCGGCAGAAGCGAAGCCGGTGGCCTTCGAGGTTCCGTTTTACGTCCTGGATATGCTGTTTGACCGTACTCGCGGTGTGCCGCGACTGGTGGGGTGGGGGCAGGAAGTGCAGCCTGATCGCCCAATATATTTTCACTATAACGCTTCAAGATCACTGATCGAGATCGTGTATGACAACGCCAAGCTGCGTCTCGATGTTCGTCCCCTGGAAGTAGCTGAGCGTTCGCTAACATCGCTTGCGGCGAATGGGCCGACCCAGATGTTGGATTGCCCGGTGTTGGCTGTCGCGCTGCAGTGGCTGCATTCGCTGGAGCTGAGCGCTGCAAGCGTCGTTCTGAAGAACGGAATGCTTGCTGCAAATGTCGAGGCTGGATTGGCGATGTCCGAAGACGAGCGTCTTACTGCACATGACATTGTCATCGGCGATGCGCTTGTTAAGCCTCTTGGTCATACCCTTATACGAATGGGCGGTAATGCCGAGATTTCCCTGCATGATCATCATTATTTCTTGCGGAATGGTGTTGCGACGCTGAGCTTCGCTAAAGAGTCCCCGGATATGATCGACCCTGCCGAATTAGTGCAGGCGATCCGGAAAAATGGCTTTTGCTTTGCGGCGAAGAGTGATGAGTTGCTTCCCAGCGTCGGCTTTATGCAAGCTCTCGAAGGAGGGGACGTTCACCTTGAAGTTCTCCGAGGCTCTCACCCCCATCTGCGAATGATTTGCCAGGGTGAGCACGAGGGTGAGCTTTTCGAGGGTGTAACCTATGTTCCAATCGAGATAAATTCAAACAATACTGATACTGATACTGATACTGGTGCGCTATGCTTTGCAGTAACGCCGTGCGACTGGAAAAAACTAATTGGGTTAGCTGAAAATAAACGCGTTGAGGTTTTGGTTTCAGCCGAACGCGATATGGTAATGATCCGCTACTCGAATGGGGAGAATCGTATCATTGGCATTTTTCGTTGCCGCAAAATGGCAAGTGCAACTAGAGAAATGGACAAGGTTATTGTTATAGAAGGTGATTCTGCGATTGAGGATGTTGCAAAATCGGGAGATGATGTCGTTGAGATGATAGTCAGCAGTATGGCAGACGGTTAATATTGCTGAGTAATACGCAAAATGGCCACAGGCGGTATAGAAAAAGCTTTGCCGTTTTGATCAATGATTGTTCCGTTCGTTGCTATCCGGGCTACGGTCAAGGTATATTTATTTTTTTGAATGATCTCTGCTTTGATTATCTCGGCATGTGGCCCAGCGTGAAGTGACGATTCAACTGGGAGAGTGGTGATGGCGGCACAACTGTATGTCTTGGAGGGAAGCATGCAGTTGGACGTCGTAGGAATGCGGGCAATCGGCCTGAAAAAAGACCATCCAATCAACATGAATGTTAATTGCCGGATGTTGCCGGAGGGCACCTACGCGTTGGCATTGGAAGCAATTAGATCCAATACGCTCTTATGTCATACTGATCTTGGCCGAGGCTGCTGGGTCTCTCGCGCACAGCTTGCTACAACGTTGGGGTTTGGGCGACGATTATATGATCCAGGTGCCGAATTTTCCGTGCCAGCTGATGCAGTGCTGCCCATTCCCTATCTCGATACGCCGATAACGCCTGAGATTGCGAGAGCGTCCCGTATTCAGGCGAGTGCTTTGGCTTCTGCTCGGGCGATGGCGCAGTTTCACGCCGACCTGCGGTCACTGATGCCCCCTCCGCAGTTCGATATGCATGTAAGGCATGCTGCCGCTTGCGTCAGTCCGTTGCAGTCGCTGATCGTACAGAATGGTGTGGTCGCGCACGCTAGTCATTGCGGGTGGTGGGTTTCGCGCGCGACAGTTGAGCCCTTGTTGCCGTCAAGCGCCTCTTTAGATGATCCTGGTAGTGATTGGTTCGTATCGCCGCATGATTATATCGATCATGCTGAAGTGCATCGGCTGGCCAATATGCACCGGCGTTGCTGGCCAGAAGTTTACTTAGGCGACGCTGGCCAATTTTAGCCGCAAAAAGGTAATTCTAGGGCATTAGCTAAATTTGAAGCGGGGAGGGGAGTGAAACGCTGGGGGATGTGCGTCAATATGACCTGTCAACGACCTGCATCGAGTTGCTATATGTGCCTAACCCCCTCCCCCTTCCCCTCCCTCTCTGCCTACCCCTATACCTCTCCCTACACACCCCCTACCTACTACCTTTACTATATCAATATAGCAATACATATTCTATTATATGTCTCTTAGGAAGCTCGCCCGAATGTGTAATCGGGATGTTCTATATAAGACTGTGTAATATCGGTTACAGCAGCGCCCTTAGTTTGCTGCCGCAGCCTACATTCCGATCCGTGGGCGAGGGCAGGCGTTTGCGCATTGCCCTAAGCGGTTGATCCCGGCACCATTGCTTTATGAAGGGCGTTTTCGAAATCAGTGGTGTCTCGCGTTACGACGACCTTATCGCAGAGCGCTATCATTTCCCTCGGAAGTACCTGCCCGCAGCACAAGCCTGCCTCGGCGACTGGATCGTTTATCGCGAAACCGGATCAGGGGGCGGTCGGAAAGCCTATGTCGCTGCCGGACGGGTGCAAAGCATCGACCCTGACCCCGCCGACGCCAGCTTGTTCTACGCGCGGATCGTCGACTTCTTGGAGTTCGATCATCCTGTGCCCTATCGCGACCAGGACGGACGCTTCGCGGAACGTCTATTGCGCGAGCTGGGTAGCGCCTCCATGGCTGGCCGCGCGCTTCGTGGCCAATCCGTACGCGGGCTAGACGAAGTCGACTTCGCCGCGATTGTCGGCAAGGGGTTGTCCCGCACGCTGGACCCGGCGCGAGCGATCAGGCTGGAGCTCGACCACCGGCACCTTGACGGGGACACGGCCGCGCTACTGGCTATGCCAGCGCAAGAGCGACGTGTTGCGCAGCTCCTCGTTAACCGGAAGGTGCGTAGCGCAGCTTTTCGTGGACACGTCCTGGATGCCTACGACAACCGTTGTGCTGTCACGGGGCTGAGAATGATAAACGGCGGCGGTAAGGCCGAGGCCCAGGCAGCGCACATCTGGAGTGTGGCGGAGGGCGGGCCCGACGCCGTGCAGAATGGCATTGCCCTTTCAGCGACGGCGCATTGGCTCTTCGATCGTCATCTCATCAGTCTGGATGATGACTGTCGTTTGCTGGTGTCGCACAACAGGGTGCCGTCCGAGCTGATCCAACTCTTTCCGCCACCAGGCGAGCGCATTCATCTACCCTCCAATCGACGACATCATCCGCGCCCTGATTATGTTGCGCGGCACCGCGCCCGGTTTGCTGGTCTCGACGCTTGATGTCCTACCGCGATGTCGTCGGTGTCTATGATGGTTGTGCTGAGCAATTGGCCGAGCGATATGAGACGGTCTCGACGGAGCGAATGCTTGCTGAGATCCTTCCGCTGATACCATCAGGTGCTTCCGGTAGGTTGGCCCTGGACGTGGGCGCTGGCACCGGCCGAGATGCCGCATTCCTAACCTCGCTTGGCTATGATGTGGTCGCAGCTGAGCCGTCTGTCACGATGCGTCGGATCGCGCAGGATCGGCACCCGCAGGCTGGCATTCGTTGGGTCGCCGACGCGCTGCCCACGTTGGATCACGTGCATAGCTTAGGCCTGGCCTATGATTTGGTGCTGCTGTCAGCCGTATGGCAGCATGTCGTTCCTGCAGACCGTCCGCGGGCCTTTCGTAAACTCGCTACGTTGATGAAGCCGGGCGGCGTTCTGGTTCTGACGCTGCGACACGGCACCGCGCCAGCTGCGTTGCAGATGCATCCGACGTCTACTGCTGAGATTGAGGGCCTGGCGCGGGTGCAGGGACTTGAGGTGCTGCGCGTTGCTGCGTCTGCTGATCAGGGCGGGCGGGCTGAGGTGTCGTGGGACATTATGGCGCTGCGCATGCCGGACGATGGTACCGGCGCGCTTCCTCTGGTCCGCGGCATCGTACTGTCAGACGGGAAATCCTCGACTTATAAACTCGGCTTGCTCCGAGCGGTCGCGCGCATTGCAGAGTATGCGCCAGCGGCTGCCCATCCAGTGCAAGACGGTCGTGATGCGGTCGAAGTCCCCTTGGGGCTTGTCGCACTCAACTGGTTGCGAATGTATCTGCCGCTCGTGCGAGCGCAGCTTCCGCAACTGCCCGGCAACATTGGTGTCGAGCGGTTGGGCTTTGTCAGAGACGGCTTCGTATCGCTTCTCGCATCTGGGACGGCGCCGATCGACCTGCGCGTTGGGGCTACTTTTGGTGGTGAGCAGGCGGTTGCGGTTGCGTCTGCAATTTCTCGCGCAGCCTATATCATCGCAAAAATGCCGGCGCATTTTACGCGGTATTCTAATAGCGATGCACCCGTGTTTCATATCACGCCGGGGCGGCGCGGCGGCGCATCCGCTACAATTCTGGACCTGGATACGCTACGTCACTGGGGCTCGATCGAGATTCCTGGCCATTTGTGGCGCGCGATGTCGCGCTTCGGTGCCTGGATCGAGCCTATGCTGATCGCGGAGTGGGCGCGGCTCATACGGACCTACGCCGACCGCATGGGACGGGCAATCGCGCCTGGTGCGGCAGAAGCAGCATTGGCCTGGGCCGAACCGGTGCGAACGACAACGCTCGGGCGCACTGTCGCCAAACGACTATTCGATCAGGGTAACGCCGTTTCCTGCGTGTGGACGGGGAGGGGGCTATCGCAGCAGACCCTGGACATCGACCACTGCCTGCCATGGTCGGCTTGGCCCTGTAGTGATCTTTGGAACCTGATGCCCGCGCATACGCAAGTGAACCAGCGTCAGAAGCGCGATCGCCTGCCTTCCGCACTTGCCATGGCGAACGCAAAGGACCGGATCATCGATTGGTGGAACATGGCGTATTTCGAGGACGACGCGCTACGGGCTCGCTTCATGCGTGAGGCGGCGGCAGCACTACCCTTGAACCGCAATGCCAGCGGCGCAGACGTGTACGATGCGTTGGATTGGCGACGACTGCGCTTGGCGCAGGATCAGCAGCTCGCACAGTGGACGCCAACGATACTTCGAGGATGACGCTATGTCGGTGGAGGTTCGTCTGCGGAGGTACCGTGACGAGCGTCGACGCGTGGCTTTGGGCCTGGAGGAATGGTTCAGCCAGGTACGGGATATTTGTTCGACCATGTACTGTTCTCTTGGCGGCTGACATCCAGCTGCTTAGTGGTAGTCGGTGGGATTGAGGGGCAGGGGGATAGGGTGCGGATCAAGTCTATTGTTGCGGCAGTTGTCTTTGCTACGGTGCCGGCCATCACCATCGCGCAGAGTGCGGCACCCCAGTTCGTACCGATCCGGCTTCGCTCAGGAACCAACCAAATCCCGAATATCGCGGGGGACGGCCGGAGCGGCAGTATTACCCTCGATTGGCGCGAGAACGGCAATGCTTGGGGGTATGACATCTTTACGGTTCGTGTCGGGGGTTCGGTTGCGACGGTCGATGGACTCGATCGGTTTACCGACCAGCCGCATGTCGGTGAGGACATGATCCGCGCGGTACGCTTTGCGAAAGGGCGTTACGGTGGTCGGGCGACGACTTTCGCCTTCGTGGCCGATCGGAAGATCGTCGACAGCGTGCCCGACCCCGCCGCTACCGTAATCCAGATTTACGCGCTCGTTCGTAATGAGGACGGGGTCGGGACACCCTATGAGTTTCGAAAGGTTCGCGCGTTCAATACCCGGCGACGCTATTGCAACGCGGACGTTGCCTTAACCCGGGAGGGTGGCCTGCCGCCGCGCGTTGGGCAGGATGGGCCGAACACGATCGACGGCTGCTAAGATCACGACAATCCCATAGCGCCAATTGGCGTAGGTATCGGCGAGTGGTGAAATCTGATCTCGTACGTTTGATGGGTCGGCGCGTCGGGGCGCTACTCGATTGGCGGTGGTGCGTTCGGTCCGCAACGCGCCGCTCCGGGCATCTCGCGTCCCTCCGCGGCTTGCAGCCTTACGCCGATTGTCGGGCTGATGCGGCCAGACATGATCCATCGTGGATGTAATCAGGATGGTCGCTCTCACGGACTGTTCAGGTTGCTTAGGAGTATTTGTCCGCCGGCATCTGCGTTGCGCTTTGTAACGATTGAGAGCCAAGCGTCATTTTCCAAACGGTTGGCTACTGCTACGCGCCAGTGCGCAATGGGCTAGGGCAAGGAGCACGGATGTGAACGACCGCTACGGCTTCAAAGTCATCCAGGGTCCGGTGACGCGCATTCTCGGATCGCATCGAACCACCGACATAAGCATCTCCGAGCACAGTTCCACACATCCTGCTGCGGCACCCGGAGAGCATCATCACACCGAGACCCATACATTCGTGAACACCGCACGAGAGTTCGTGATGCTGCTGGAGGTGGCAGGCTACACACTAAAACTAGTCAGCGCCGATTATATTGCGCTAGTGGAGGGCGATGTTGTGCGCGCGATTTGCCAGCCGATCCCACAAGGGCCGTTTCTAGTCGTCGACTGGTTGAACCAGACGCGAGGAATTGCCTTCCGATCGGTACCGCGGTCAACTGATGGTTGGGCGCCACGGCTTGTCTTCATCGTGATTATGACCGCATTGGGCGTGGGCTTCGTTGTTTCAGATACCCCGCTGGTCTTCAAAATTGTCGGTACCGCCGTCGTTGTTGCGGCTCTTCTTCTAATTGTTGAAGGGGTGCGAGCCTTTCGTAGCCGGACTCACACCCACGCTGTATTGGATCGGCTGGCGAAAGGCGTGCGCTAAGCTCACCCTTGCATGCACGTCGCTAAACTGGGCGTTTAGCTCTCGAAGGATGCCTGCCCTGGGCTTTTGAAATGCGTCTTGGACGGTAGAGCCGGTTCGGTGGGAATGGCGCCGGATCGGATGCGGTTCGCTACGAAAACCGCTGGTATGACAGGGTTTTATTGAACACATTGGTCCTTAGGGCAGGGGGATCATATGAAGCGGCTTGTTTTCTGTTTCGACGGTACCTGGAACAAGCTGGAGCCGGGGCGCGCAACGAACGTTGTTCTGACCGCTGCGAGCATCGAGCGCATCGGTCGCGATGGTGTGCCGCAGATCATCCATTACGACGAAGGCGTAGGAACCGGGGACCTCGACCAATTCCGTGGGGGAATGTTTGGTACCGGCCTGATCGACAATGTCCGCGAGGCCTACCGCTTTCTAATCTTCAACTATGATCCTGGCGATCAAATCTACGTCTTTGGCTTCTCGCGCGGTGCGTATAGCGCGCGGACGTTCGTCGGTTTCATTCGCCATGTCGGACCGTTGCAGCGGCTTCATGTCGGCCGGATCGATGAAGCGTTGGACCTGTACGAACATCGTCAGAAGGGCGATGACGATGCCGACGCTGCGTTGCGAGACTTTCGTGCGCGGTACTCCGGGGCAGTTTGCATCGGCGGCGCTGATGACACGTGGCGCTGCGCAAATGTTGAGGGCTATGCCGCTGGAAGCGCACCGCAACTTCGCGTCAGCTATCTTGGCGTTTGGGACACTGTCGGAGCGCTTGGCGTGCCCGACCGCTTACCCTTTAGCGGATGGCTTAATCGTGAGTATGATTTCCACGACCCGAGCCTCGATGCCTTTGTCGAGAGCGCACGCCATGCTGTCGCTATCGATGAACGCCGAGAGCTTTTTCCTGTCGTGCCATTTGGCGATCTTACAGATCTTAATCGTGCGGCTGGTGTCGAGCCCTCCGATCCGAACGCGCCCTACCAGGAGAAGTGGTTTCCAGGCGTTCACGGGTCGGTTGGGGGCGGGGGCGATATCCGCGGTCTATCCGATGATGCTTTGGCTTGGGTATTGGCGGGCGCCAAGAAAGCGGGCCTTAAGCTCGATACTGCCCAAGGCACCAGAATTCATGGGTTCCGACCGGACCCCCTGGCACCACTGGTTAATGAGACCAAGCCGGAGTGGAGCGCTACGCAGCTGCTGAAAAACGATCGAGAAGGACCGCGCCACCTGTGGCAGGTCGCGCAAGCAGCGCAGCGCCGGTGGCAAACTCCAGCGGCCAAGCTCGGCGGTAAACTCTATCGGCCGGGTACGTTGCAGCACGTTGCAGCTGAGTTGGACAGTCTTGGTGCATGGTCATTCGAACCGCCTACCGACGTGATCGCTATCGAGAAAGTAGCGCCGTCCGATACCCTTAGTCGCTATGCCCATAAGCATTATGGCTCGGCGAAGCTTTGGCCGGTCATTTTTGACGCTAACCGAGATACGCTCGATGATCCGGATGAAATATTTCCGGGGCAAGAGATTAGGATTCCTCCAGCTCCAGCAGTCAGAGCCGTTTGAAATGGTTGAGGCTCTAGCGAAAGGCCTAACTTAGTTGACGTCCATAAACGTGAGAAGGGGGGAGGGACATGGCAATCAGTGACGAAGAGGCGACCCAAGTAATCGCTTCGATCGAAAAGGCCCTTTCGCAGGAGTCATTGGAGCCCGGCCGCGACGCGATCGCTGACTTCCTGCAGCAATGGCGCGCGGAGATCGAGGCCGGCCGTCCGATCGACCGCAAGCTCAAGGTTGCCGAAAGCCCTGGGCTGGACGAACTTGCAGGCGTGCCGCGCGCGCGCACTAGCTCGACTGGGGAGTTCGTCGGTAAGAAAGATTATCGTCCTACCGAACAGCTCGACCTGTTACTTGAAGCACTTGGATTGTCGTTCGTCGCGCCGCCGATGATGGCGGCTCGTTTCCTGGAGACGGTCGAGCGGTATCGCGTTGATGAGGCTAAAGACAGCCCTACGACGATCTCCCTGGCGCCGACGGGCGAGGTTGGCGAACCAGCGTTGCAACTGGATCGTGCAACGATCGACCAAGCAGCTGAGGCCGTCATCTCGCTTTCAAGGGTTCTGGACGAATTATCGCGCGAGACCGGCATTCGCGATCGCCTTACTGAAGTCGAGGAGATCGCCTGATGCCACTCCGCCCCGGCTTATGGGCCGAGATCGCTAACGCCCTTGGTTCTGCAACCAGCGCGAACCTGTCGGCGTCATCCGACGGCGCCGACCTTTACGAGTGCTATATATGGTCGCTCGTGCTTGAAGCAGCTCGCCAGGAGGGGGCAACTATTCGTCTGCTCGATCGGCGAGGTCAACCGGCAACAAGCTTTTGGTTCCGGACGTCGCCATCCTCGATCTTCTCCGTGGCACACGATTATTGCCACGCCGAGTTGCATTTCCCGGGACGTCCGACGCTCGAGGCCCATATCGGGATTTATGTATCGGGCAAATCAAGAGTAAATCACGAGTGTGACGTTGCCATCGTGTTCAAGGACGAGGCTGACACCTGCCGTCGAGAAAGCGTACATCCGAGATCCAGCAAGGTTTTGCTTGCTATAGAGTGCAAATACTATCTGAGTAGCAGTCTAGGGGTGAATCTTGGCCGGTCATTCTTGGGTCTGATCGATGATATCTACACCAAGGGACGGTTTTTCGTATCTACCCAAAATACGGGATCTGTCGACCGGCTCTTCTCACGGCATAACAAAGAATATGAGATTGGCCTTTCGCCAATGACTCCGGCGCTTGAGGTCCGGCTTCGTGGTTCCTTTGAGAAGCTTTTCCGCAACTTCAAAGCCGCATGAGAAGGCGGTAGAAAAATGTGCCGCCGTAGGCTGACATATTAGCTATGATGAGCATGAAATTTCCGGCCGAGCGCGTATGACCTGGTTTGATCGTGGGAAATCGAAAAATGCGTCGATCATCTGGTAAAATTTGTTTCGAGTTAGTTAGGAGCGTTCATCAAACTGGGTTAGAGCCTCTTCATCAGACCGTTGAATATGTCGGTCGCACGCGTGCCGCCTGCCGGCTCAAGCGCTCTGCGCACGCCGCAAGGTGCGGCGGTCTGCCAAGACGCTTGCGCAATTACTGGTCGATGGACATCATCGCACGATGACGGTCACTAGGACGATTTTCGTCGACACAAACGCCTTCATCCAGCTTCGCGACTTGGCCGATTTGCCTTGGCGCGAGCTACTGCCCGATGCCGATCACGTCGCGATAATGGTGGCGCGACCGGTGATTGAGGAACTCGATCGGTTCAAGGTCAGCAATCGGACGCGCCTGCGGGATCGTTCCCGGCGAGCACTAGCGATAATCGACGAGGCAGGGGGAGGAGAGGGGCGAACGCTTGTGCTGAAGGAGCGGCCTTTACTAATCACGCTCACAATCGCGCCACGTCGACGACCCGATTGGAGCCGATATCCCGACCTCGACGAGACGACGAACGACGACCGCCTCGTCATCGCGGCCGCCGAGGCCAGCGCCGAACTCCTATCGCATGACAGCGGTCCGCGCCTTAGCGCGAAGGACGCGGGTCTGAAGGCTCATACTCCGCCTGCGTCCTGGCTTCTGCCAGAGGAGCAGACCGACGAGAAGCGCAGGCTCTCGCAAGTCGAGCGCGATTTAAAGGCAGCGCTCGATCGCCGTCCTAGCGTCCGGATCGCGTTCCCCGATGCGGTCGACGGCGTTGTACTCCACGTCTCTCCCATCCTCTTGCCGTTAAGTGCCATCGTTCAGGACAGACTGGTCAAGCGCGTACTCGACGATAATCCGCCCCACAGCCTCCGTATGAATTCCCTGCGGTCTCTTGCTTTTGGCAGCAGCTTACGTGGCATCAGCGAATACCAAATTGAAACGTACAACGAGGGCTACGGAACCTATCGGACTTCCGTCGAAAGCTACTTCGCATCACTTCATGAACGAGTTGCCAGGATCGCGTCGCTGCCGCGCTTAGGTTTCGAGGTTGAGAACGTTGGCCGTGTGTCAATTATGCAATTGGTCGTGGGCGTTTCATCCAATGAATTCGGGCTTCTGGCCAGTGACAGCGACATCGAGTCCGCCGTTGGGTCTGCGGCTCTGCCCGATCCGCCCGAAAGGCCGTTAGATCAGCAGGAACAGCTGATGCGCTCTATATCGTCCCACTCCTTAATACCCACAGCGGCGCACCACTTCAGCCCCGTTGAGATGCGGTGGCACGACCGGCCATCCTTTGGCGGAGACGCGGGAACCTATGGCTGCGAGGATTTCCGCCCCGAACGCATCTACCGGGATAGCATTGGGCTGTTGCCGAGGAAGCATCAGTGCGATGGATCTTTCGAAGTCGCGGCGAGCGGCAACGACATGGCGCAGACGGTTTCCCGGCTAACAATCCGCATCGAACAGAGGTCTGTGAAGTGGTCGGACGCTTCCATTTCCCACCTACTGCCCGAAGCGGTCCTTGCCGAACTCGAGAGTGCTGGATTGGACTAGCCCGGTCGAGGTATCGCAGTTGCTCGATCGTCTCTCGTCAGGGCTCGGGAGGTGATTGGGTCGGTTAGGCGATCGGATCGATTGTGTCGCGCCGGCGCCGGCGACCTGGCAGCTATTCGTAGGTTCGATATTGAGTACGGCGAGCCGTTGCCGCCGAGAGCGTTTCGCTCACCCTAACGACAGTCTACGAAGCAAGCGGACGTTCAAGGTGCTGTCGCCGCCTCTCGAAACCGGTCGTCGGTTCATATATGTTCTTGGGCCAGCCGAACGGTGGAACGCGCCAGCGTAATTGGCACTCAGGACGAAGGGCTTTTGGACCTAGGAAGTAAGAACACTCCATAGCCCATGTTGAGCGGAGGTGAATTTGGCCGAACGGGACGCGGAAGATCAGACCAAAGCATTCATCTCATACGCTTGGTCGTCACCCGACCATAAGGCATGGGTTCGTCGCCTTGCTGAGCGCATTACCGAGGATGGTACCTACACGATCCTGGACGAGTGGGACCTGAGGCCGGGCGGCGACCCCATTCATTTTATGGAGCAATCAATAACCAACCCGAGCGTCAAAAAGGTGCTCATCATCTGCGACCGAACCTACAAGGAGAAGGCGGACAGCCGTGCCGGCGGGGTAGGTACGGAGACGCAGATTCTCACGCCAGAAATTTATCAAAAAGCTGATCAGAGCAAGTACGCGGCCCTCGTTACTGAGGTTGATAGCGAGGGCAAGGCGTACGTGCCCACGTTCTATGGCGGACGCATCTTTATCGATTTCAGCGATCCAGATCGTGAGGAGGAGGCCTACGAGGAGCTGACCCGCTGGATCAACGACGCCCCTCTCCATCAACGGCCCAAGCTGGGCAAGAAACCTACTTTCCTGAGCACTGATGACGCCAAGCCACTCGCAACAGAGTCGCGTTTCAGGCGAGCCAAGGAAGCCCTAGATCGCGATAGCGCCGGTGCTCCGGGGCTGGTTCGTGACTTTGGGGCGGGATTAGTGGAGCAATTGGTCACCCTCCGGCCAGACACGTCGAGCCAACGGACCAACGACCTCGGCTTCAACAATGCTATCGTACAATCCGCCGATGCGATGCGGCCCTACGTTCAGCAATTCCACACAATCACGAGGTCTGTGGCGCGGAGCGGCGCGTCAGCGTTCGACGACCTGCTCACGCTGTTAGAGCAGATACTAGCGACGACGGAGCGCGATCGAAGCTCTACCTCGTACACGCCAGTTGCGTTCGAAGCCAACAAGGTGGTGGCCTACGAAGCATTCCTAGGCTTTGTAGCCTCACTAATTGTGGAACGTCGGATCGACCTCATTAAGCGCGCCCTTGAGTATGCCTATTACTTCGATGACCCTAACAGCGGGGGCGGACGAAGCACTAAGGATTACACCGAATTCAATCAGTATGTTGAGTATCTGAGATTCCGTAACCAGCTAACGGGTGACAGCCGGGCTGACTGGCAAGCCGACTTCATCAATCAGCACTACTCGTTTGGCTGGCTGAACTTAAGCCGCATGATGGAGGCTGACCTCCTCCTCCACGCGCGAGCGTTCGTTTTAAAGGACGAGATCGGCGGAATGTGGTTCCCGCATACCCTAATCTACTCGGGGCGTCGGGGTTCTGCACTCGAGATCTTCGCACGTATGGAGAGCCAAAAATACTTCGAGCACGTTAGTGAAGCTCTGTTTGGAGGCGTGACAGTCGCGATGTTCAAAGAGCGGCTCGCACCGGTCGTTGGGCAGCGCCTCTGGGACCGCGTTTACCCTGGCCCGAGCATCGGCTCCCTTCTTGGGTTAGAGCAGATTGCAGTCAGGCGATGATATCACAGCAAATCGACCCAATTCCGGCCATTCACGCGCCCCTTCTCGCTGCCGAATACCGGCCGCTCATTAATGTGAGCGAACCGACCGCCTGAGCGCGTCCCACTGGCACTTGGGAATGGCCGAGATTGGGGACTTTCCTGCCAGTCAGCTTTCAGGATTGGAATGGTCGAAAGCCGCCGGCACGTGGTGTCACAACCGTTCGGTTGTGACACTTAGGGGGCGAGCGGTTCAAGGGTCCCAAGCCATGCTACCAGCGCAAGAATAGCAATTATGCATCCCGTCTCGGCACCCAAGCTTCGGCGCAACGCGCCAAGCGCGCCGCGATGATCGCTCGCGGCGATCGACGCCTCGAACCGCGGCGTCAGGCGAAAGCGATTTAGCGCGGCAAGACCCAGCATGAGGGCGAACAGCGCCAGCTTGGCGAGTAGGAGCTGACCATAGAGCGTCGTCCCTAGCGCCCGGACGTTGCCGGGGCCAACCAGCAGCCAAGCGTTGATGAGGCCGGTGACGACCAGCGTGGTGACAACGATCGTCCCGACCGTGCCGAACCCGTGGAGAGCACGGTACGAGAGCGCGAGGTGCGTGGCATCGACCCGGCGCGCGGGCCGCGCCACCAGCAAGACCAATCCAAGCAGCGCACCAGTCCAGGCCCCCGCCGCGACCAGGTGGAGAATGTCGGCGGCCAGATGCACCCAGCCCACCGTTCCCTCATTCATCGCGCCATGCCCGGTCCAGGCGAGCGTCGCCAGCGACGCGCCCGAGGCGAGCGCGACCACCACCAGCCAAAGCCCGCGCCGAGCCGTGAATAGCGCCGCCAGCGCCGCCACGGCGAGCGCGGCCACCCGCAGCTTCCACGCCGTTCCGATCCCCGGCTGATCGAGCAGCATCCCGATCGCATCGCGATCGACCGGCCAGGGTGGCGTTCCCATCATCGCAGCAGCAAGCAGCGCGAGCGCGACGGCCGAGAGCAGGGGGCCGAGCACCGCACTCGCCACCAGCCAAGGGCGGAGCGCGAGCGCACTGGTGCGCTCGCCAGCGCGCAGACCATAAAGGCTGAATGCCGACAGGCCGAACAGGCCGCCCAAAACGCCGTTGAGCGCGAAGCGGACGCCGATCATCGGCCAGTCGGCACCCACCTTACTTCACCGCGAAAGCGTAGTTTCCGGTGATCCGGTGCGTATCGGCCGATACGACGTGCCAGGCGACGCTATAGGTGCCGGTACCAAGCGGCGACTTCGGCGCGATGACCAGCGTACGGCCATCGGCCGCGACCGTGGCGGCGCTCGCGACCTTCATGGGCGCGTGCTTCATGCCGTTCATCCCCGTCATCATCATGTCCGCACCCGAGAACTTCGGCATCAGCCTCTCGCTGAATCGCAGCGTGACGCGAGCGGGTGCGGCAACCGTCGCGTTCGGTGCGGGGGTTGCGGAGACGAGCTTGGGATGCGCGTTCGCGGCACCCGCGACGACGAGAAGGGCAGCAGCGGCAGGAACAAACACACGACGCATGGAACACTCTCCAAAAAGGGGGCTACACCCATCTACGCGCCTAGGCCGCCCACCCCTCACCATGCGCCGTGAGGGGTAGCGGGCGATCCCGCGTAACATGGAGTAAGGGGAGCGGAGGTGAACGACATGAACGATCTTGACGAGGCGCTGACCAGGCTCGCGCGAGCGCCGGTGCCTGAACTGGACGGGCTGGAGGCGCGGGTTCTCGCGCAGATCGCGACGCCTCGCGCCACTCAGGCTGGACTTGGCATAGGCGCGATCATGGTCGCGGCGCTCGCGATCGGCGTGATCGGGGCGGGCTTCCCGGCATCGCCCAGCGCTGCGGCCTCGATATCCCCGCTAGGGGCGCACTCCCCGTTCGCGCCCTCGACCTTGCTAGTCGGGGCGCAATGAGCGCGCGCGCGCGGCTGATTTTGTGCGTGATCGCGGCGTTTGTCGCCGCGATCGGCGGCGTATTCGTCGGGCGCGCGCTTTTGCCTGCCCCGGCTCAGCCCGGCGCGGAGCTGCACGACGTGCTGCATCATCGGCTCGCACTCGACACGAACCAGGAGGCTCGACTGAAAGAGCTGGAGCAGCGGTTCGCGGTCGAACGCCGTGCGCTGGAGCTGGAATTGCGGGCCGACAATGCGCGGCTCGCCGAGGCGATCGAGGCCGAGCATGGCAACGGCCCCCGTGTCGCCGCAGCGGTCGATCGGAGCCACACCGCGATGGGCGAGCTGCAAAAGGCGACGCTCGCACATATTTTCGCGATGCGGCAGCTCTTGCGACCCGACCAGACCGCGCAGTTTGACCGGGCGGTGGTGAAGGCGCTCACCGACGACGCCCGTTGAGATCGGGGCGGTGAGCCTCGACTGGACCTCTCTTTCCGATGGAGAGCTGGCGACGCTCAGCCTAGCGGGGCGGCAGGCCGCGTTCGCCGAGATCATGCGCCGCCACGGGCAGGCGATCTTTCGGCTGTCCCGAGGGTGCGTCGGCGATGCTGACGAGGCGCTGGACTTGTCCCAGGAGACGTTCGTCGCCGCGTATCGAGCGATCGGCCACTATGATGGCGCGCGTCCGATGCGGACGTGGTTATCGGCGATCGCGCTCAATAAATGCCGCGACTGGACCCGCAAACGAAAGGTGCGGCGGTTCCTGTCGTTCGCGGTCCCGATCGGGGCGGACGCCGAGGCTGTCGTCGATACCGGCGTGGCGGTCGATGACGCCGCGGGCGACCGGCAGGAGCTGGACCGGGTTCGCCGCGCCATCGCCGAGCTGCCGGCGACGTTGAAGGAACCCTTGGTGCTCCACACCATCGAGGGGCTTAGCCAGGCCGACACCGCGGCCGTCCTGTCCATTAGCGAAAAGGCAGTCGAAACCCGGCTTTACCGCGCCCGCGCGAAGCTGCGGGAAAAGCTGGACGCGAGGTAAGGGGTAGCGATCAGGCCCGCGTATCATCGTTGACCATACCAACGCGTTCAATCGACCAGGAAGCCCATGACCCGGACCATCGACCGTCGCCAGCTTTTGCGCGGCGCTACCCTCGCGGGGGGCGGACTCGCTTTATCGGCCTATATGCCGGCATGGGCACAGACGACTTCCGGCGGCATCGTCAAGCCGATGCCGACCGTCTCAGGCGACGACATCACTCTTCGCGTCGCGCACCAGATGATGATGATCGACGGGCGCGAGAGTCACGCGATCGGCATCAACGGCACCGCGCCCGCACCGCTGATCCGGTTGCGCGAAGGGCAGAATGCCCGGCTGACCCTCACCAACGCGCTGCCCGACGAGCAGACCTCTATCCACTGGCATGGGCTGATCCTGCCATTCCAGATGGACGGCGTTCCCGGCATCAGCTTCCCCGGTGTCGATCCGGGCAAGAGCTTCACCTACGAGTTTCCGGTCAAGCAGGCCGGCACCTACTGGTATCACAGCCATTCCGGTTTGCAGGAGCAGTTGGGACATTACGGCCCGCTGGTGATTGATCCGGCCGGCGAGGACCCGATCGCGTCCGACCGCGAGCACGTCATCATGCTGTCCGACCACAGCCAGCTTCACCCGCACGTCATCTTCCGCAAGCTCAAGATGCAGGGCGGCTATTTCAACTATCAGAAGCAGACGCTTGGCGGGCTGCTACGCGGCGACGGCCAGTCTGCGAAGGAGCGTGCCGAGTGGGGCAAGATGCGGATGGACCCGACCGACGTCGCCGACGTGACCGGCTCGACCTATACCTATCTCGTCAACGGGCACGGCCCGAAGGATAACTGGACGGGGCTGTTCCGCCCCGGCGAGCGGGTGCGGCTCCGCGTCATCAACGCTTCCGCCATGACCACCTTCAATGTCCGCATCCCCGGCCTGAAAATGACCGTGGTGGCGTGCGACGGGCTGAATGTCCGGCCGGTGACGTTCGACGAGTTCCAGATCGGCGTCGCCGAAACCTACGACGTGATCGTCACCCCGACCGACGATCGTGCCTACACGCTCGTCGGCGAGAGCGTCGATCGCTCCGGCATGGCACGCGCCACGCTCGCGCCCCGCGAGGGCATGGCCGCAGCGGTCCCGCCGCTTCGCAAGCGCCCGCTCGCCAGCATGAAGGACATGGGCATGGGCGGCATGGACATGAGCGGCGGTTCGATGGCCGGCATGGATCATGCCGCGATGGGCCATTCCATGCCCGCGACGGGTGCGGCGACTGGCGCGATGGCGGGCATGAACCAGGGTGGCGCTTCCCAGGCGGGTGCAGCCGTCGATCACGCCGCTATGGGGCATACGATGCCCGCCGAGGGAGCAGCCGCAAGCGGCATGGCCGGGATGGACCACGGGACCATGCAGGGCGACGCTGGTGGGCAGATGGCTGGTATGGACCACGGCGCGGGCGGCATGAATCACTCGATGCGCGACTTCTCGAATGCGCCGGGGGTCAAGAAGACGCCGACCGTGCAGACCATATCCCCAATGCCGATGGACCGTATGGGCGAGCCGGGCCAGGGGCTGGAGAATGTCGGGCACAAGGTGCTGGTCTATCGCGACCTGATGGCCGTCGATCGCAACCCCGACGTGCGCGCGCCAGATCGCGCGATGCAAATCCACCTCACCGGCAACATGGAACGCTATATGTGGGCGTTCGACGGCGAGAAGCTGTCGGAGGTCAAAGACCCGATCCCGTTTCTTGAAGGCGAGCGGGTGCGGGTCACACTCGTCAATGACACGATGATGGGCCACCCGATCCACCTTCACGGCCATTTTTTCGAGCTGGTGACGGGGCATGGCGAGTTCGCGCCTCGCAAGCACACCGTCATGGTGCAGCCGGGCGGGACCGCGACGTTCGACCTCACCGCCGATGCCGTCGGCGATTGGGCGTTCCACTGCCACATGCTTTACCACATGCACGCCGGCATGATGCAGATCGTGACCGTCCGACCACGCGGGGGAGACGCGGCATGAAGGCGCTATCCCTACTCGTCGCCGCGGCCCCGATCGCGCTTGCGACCCCCGTCACCGCGCAGGATCACTCGATGCACAACATGCCGGGGATGACCATGCCGGCGAAGCCGGCAGCGAAGCCCCAGGCGAAGCCAACCGCCAAGCCGCGCCCCCCCGCTCGCACGAAAGCAAAGCCCGCACCAAAAAAGCCGTCGCCAGCTCCGGCCGCGGCGGCCGACCCGCACGCGGGCCACACCATGCCCGGAATGACGATGCCTGACGCCCCGACCCAGGCAGATCCCCATGCCGGGCACGTCATGCCCGATAGCGCGGCGGTAGCGACGCCGGCCAATCCTCACGCGGGCCATGACATGAGCGGCATGGCGGGCGGGATGAGCCACGATATGGGAACGGGGGGAACCGCCCTTCCCCCCGGCAACGCACCCGCCCCGGCCGCGCCCAAGCCGAATTATGCCGATCGCGTTTATTCGCCGCAGGAGATGGCCGATGCCCGCGCCATTCTTCGCGGCGAGCATGGCGGCAGCACTTTCTGGCAGGTCAATTTCAACTTGGCCGAGGTGCAGATACGCGACGGGCGCGACAGCTTTCGCTGGGATGGCGAAGCGTGGTTCGGGGGCGACATCAACCGGCTGACCGTCAAGACCGAGGGTGAAGGCGAGTTCGGGCGCAGCGTTGACGATGCCGAGGTGCAGGCGCTCTACAGCCGCGCGATCGGCCCCTATTTCAATCTCCAGGCCGGCATTCGCTATGACTTCAAGCCGAACCCCTCGCGCACCTACGCCACGCTCGGATTCGAGGGACTGGCACCCTATTGGTTCGACGTGGAGGGCGCGCTGTTTCTGTCCGACAAGGGCGACGTGCTGGGACGGCTTGAGGGCTACTATGACCAACGCATCACCCAGCGACTTGTCCTGCAACCGCGCGCCGAGCTTAATTTCGCGGCGCAGGACGTGCCGGAGAACGGTATCGGTTCGGGCCTGAGCGACATCGAGCTGGGGCTTCGCCTTCGTTACGAGATCAAGCGCGAGTTCGCGCCCTATATCGGCGTCTCCTACGATCGCCGTCTAGGCGACAGCGCCCGCTTCGCGCGCGCCGATGGCGAGGGCGTTGGCGGACCCAGCTTTGTTGTCGGCGTTCGGACGTGGTTCTGAGGGGCCGGCGCGCGAGGCTTCACCAGCTAGCGAGCAAGACGCATAAGTGGCTCGCGATCATTATCGGCATCCAGCTCCTCCTCTGGTTCACCAGTGGGACGGTGATGAGCTTCCTGCCGATCGACAAGGTGCATGGCGATCACCTCGTTGATCGGAAGACCGTCGCCCCTATACCGGCGGGCATGGCCTTGGCGTCGCCAGCGGACCTGACGAGGAGCGTCGGAACGCCCGTCACATCGCTCACCTATCGCATGTTGCTCGGGCGTCCCGTCGCCGAGCTGTCAACGGCCAAGGGCACCCGGCTTGCCGATGCGACCACGGGGGTGCTCCTGCCGGCTGCTAGCGCCGCCCAGGCCGAGGCCGTGGCACGCGCTGCTTGGCGAGGGGAAGGTCGACTGGTTGCTCGCGTGGAGCGGATCGAGCGTGCCGCACCCGAATATCGTGGCGCGCTCCCCGCATGGCGGATCGCGTTTGACGACCCCAACAACACCCGCGTCTTTGTCGCCAGTGACACAGGACGGATCACCGCTGTCAGGACAGGCACCTGGCGGCTTTACGATTTTTTCTGGGGTCTCCACATCATGGACTGGAAGAACCACGAGGACTTTAACACGCCTTGGCTGCTCGCTTTCGCGATCGGGGGGCTGGCGTTGTGGATAGGCGGCGCGGTTCTCCTGTGGATGCGCTGGCCCGTACGGCGACGCCGCAGATCGCCGGGAAGCTGACCCAGCAGCCAATCGCGTCCGACATGAGGGGTAGGTGCTCGCGCCGCGTAATTGACGTGAGAGGCATTTAACACCTCGCACCCCAGGAGATTGATGATGAAACTCGCACCCCTTTTCCTCGTCGCCGCGCTGGCGACCCCGGCTCTTGCACAGCAGGCGAACCACCAGGGCATGAACCACGGCAACATGGCCGGCATGAACCATGCGATGCCAGCGACCGCAGCCAACCCCTACGGTCCGGCCGAGATGAAAATGCACGAGAAGATGATGGCGGCGATGGGGGCCGACGCCGGCGAAACGTGGACGCGCAAGATGATCGAGCATCATCGTGGCGCGGTGGAAATGTCGCAGATCGCGCTTCGTAGCACACAGAATGCCGAGGTTCGCCGCGAGGCGCAGAAGGCCATCGCCAGCCAGAATCGCGAGATCGCCATGTTGAACGCTATGCTTCGCAAGATGGGCAAGCCCGCTCAATAAATGCATGGCCCCGCTCCCAACCGGGCGGGGCCGCCAACCAGGCATCGACCATGACCAATATGCGCTACCTGTTTGCCGCCCTCGCGCTGGGCGTCCCCTCCGTCGCCGTCGCGGCCGATGCGATCCTCGTGCATCGCGACCCCGGATGCGGGTGTTGCGGCGAATGGGCGAAGATCGTGAAGGCGCAGTTCGGCCGCACGGTGCGGATTGTTGACGATGCGAACCGTCCCGCAATGATGAAGGCACGCAGCGTCCCCGCCGACCTTGCATCCTGTCACACCGCGATAATCGACGGGATGACCTTCGAGGGTCATGTCCCGATCGCCGATATGAAGCGCGCGCTCGCGCAGCGTCCAAAGGGTGTCAGCGGTCTAGCGGTCGCCGGAATGCCGCTTGGATCACCCGGAATGGAAGTGCCGGGACGAGCGGCGCAGTCTTTCGAGGTCGTCGCGTTCGGGCCGAACGGGCGCAGGGTTTTCGCGCGCCATTGAGACGAAGGGGAGGCGCGAACGCCTCCCCCCGCCGACTTACTTCTTGGGCGCGCCCGGCATGTCGTGGCCGGCGTGGTCGCCGCCCTTCTTCATGTCCGCGCAGCAGTCCCCTTTGCCGTCCTTGCAGCAGTCCGCCCCCTCCTTGCAGCACGCCATGTCGGCGCAGCAGGAGCCGGCCGCGAACGCCGCGGTTGGGAGGGCGAGCGCCAGTGCGGCACCGATCAGTTTCAGCTTGGTCATCAGAAAATCCCCATCGATCAAATATGTGAGGTTGTTGAAGCGTCACACGGTTCGAGGAGGCGGTGTCGCCGGCGGGATCGGAGAACCGGCCAGCCCGGTCAGTAGAGCAGGCCAAGGCGCGACCGGATGGTTGGCGATCGGCTCGACCCGCACCAGGGCTTCGCCGGGAACGGCCGTGCAAGGCGTGGCGCAGCTCGATAGCGGAGCCTTTTTAACGGGCGCTGGCGTGCCATCGCCATCGCACCCGACCATCGCCGACGCGATCGGTGCGGCTTGCGCCGCCGTTTCGCAAAACGGGCCGAGACGCACTAGCAGCAGCGCCGCGAGCACGACCAGGACGGTCGCGCGAAGCGCTCGGGCTAAGGCTGGTGCTCCCTTCGTCATCCCGGCTATCGGCACTCTCTCCGATCCAATGTCAACGAGCGTCAGTGCGCCCCGGCGATGCCGATCGCGGCGGCGGCCATCCACAGCGCCATCGCCACCATCATCACGTTTTCGGTGAGCGAGATGAAGCCTAGGGGCACGTTGCTGTCCCCGCCCACGCACGCGCACTTCAGCTCACGCTTGTCGATATAGACGGCCTTGAACACCGACACCGCCCCGATCGAGCCGATGAACAGCGCGACCGGCACCGACAGCCAGGTAAGCGCGCCCGCGATCATCAGCACGCCCGCTCCGCCTTCCGCGAACGGGTAGATATAGGAGTAGGGCACCCAGCGCTTGGCGAGCAGATCGTAGTTGAGGAACATGCTCGAAAAGCTCTCGATGTTCTGGAGCTTGAGCAGCGCCAGCACACACATCGAGAAGGCGATGAACCATTCGATCGCGCGAATTGTGAACGGCGTGCCCAGCACCGCGTAGCTGGCGGCGAGCGCCATCAGCGCCGTCATCGTGAACAGCGCGATCACCGGTCGATAGGTAAGCGCCTTGGGGTCGCGGACGGTCTTGCCGAAAAAGCGGCGCAGATCGTCATAGCCGCCTACCCGCTCGCCACCGATGAAGGTTTGCGGCGTGGTCTTGACCCCGTGCTTTGCTTTGAAGGCATCCGTTTCGTCGCGCGTCGTCAGCCAGTGGTCATCGACCGCATAGCCTTGGCGACGCAGAAGGTCTTTCGCCTTCAGTCCATAGGGGCAGGTGTGTTCAGACATCACCATCCGGTAGATCGTCGCCTGTTTGACGGGGGCGGTCGCCATGTCGCTTCTCCAGCTTGCTCGCCCCACCTATATAGGGTCCGTACCATAGTCCGGAGTCAAGACATGGCGAGCATCACGATTGCGGGGCTGGCGCGAGAGGGCGGCGTGGGCGTCGAGACGGTACGTTACTACCAGCGCCGCGGCTTGCTCGACACGCCCGACCGGCCGAACGGGGCCGGGATCGCGGGTGGCGTCCGGCGCTATGGGGTGCAGGACGTGCGCCGGCTCCGCTTCATTCGATCAGCTCAGGCAGCCGGATTCACGCTTGAACAGATCGGCGAGCTGCTAGCGCTGGACGCGACCGACGATCGCGCCCGCGCCCGCGAGCTTGCGACCGAACGCATTGCGGCATTGGATGAGAAGATCGTGGACCTTAAGCGGGTGCGCGCCTCGCTTCTCCGGCTCGCGCAGGAGTGCGGGTCCGGCTCGACAGGTCCATGCCCTATACTGACCGCGTTCGAGCAGGGCTGACCTTGTTGAACATAGGTGTCAAAACCGGTCGAGACTGTTGAAAAACTCGGCGAGCAGGCAGTGCGGCCACCTCGCGCGTAATATGATTGCTTGCAGGTCGCCTCTTTTGCACAAGAGGTTGCGACGGTCGGGGCGATACAAGAAGAATATTGCTCGGACCAACGCCTCTTCCGCGCCGGAGCTACTTTTTCAACAGCCTCGTTCGGTTTTGACACTACCGTTCTCGTCGCGCGTCGCGCACGATCTCCCAGGCCGATTGTAGAAATACGACCGCGATGACGCCGGCGACCACGAGGTCCGGCCAGCCACTGCCGGTCCACGCCACTAGGCCGGCCGCGACGATCACGGCCACGTTGTTGAGGGCGTCGTTGCGCGAGAATAGCCAGATGGCGCGCGCCTGAGCGTCGCCAGCTTTGCGAAACCGCGCCAGGACGAGCGCCGCGGCCACGTTGACGACCAGTGCCGCCACGCCGATGCCGCCCATGAACAACGCTTCCGGCGGTTCGGCGTCGAGCGCGCGGACGATCGCCGTTCCGATCACGCCTAGCCCGAGCGCCCCTAGGAACAGCCCCTGGACGAGCGCGACGCGCGAGCGCGCCCGCGCGCTCCATCCTAGTGCCAGCAGGCCGACGAACGTGATGGAGCCGTCGCCGAGAAAATCGAGCGAGTCCGCCTTGAGCGCCTGCGAGCCCGTCCAGAAGCCGCCGACGAGTTCGGCGAAGCCGAAGCCGACATTAAGGATGACGACGATCCATAGTGCGCGGCGGTAGGCTGGATCGACCTTGGCACGGTCCTGATCGCCCGTGCAGCCGCAATCGTCGCTCACGTCACCGCTCCGGCGGGCGCGGATCGGATTGATGCCGGGCTGAACGCTTCAAGGATGCTGCACTCGGACATGGTGCCGCCCCGGCACGAGGTCAGAAGCGCCGCCAACTCGCGCCGCAACGCGGACAGGTCTGCGATCTTGCGGTCGATCGCGGCCAGGTGCCCGGTGGCGAGTTCGTCTATCGAACCGCAGTCGCGGCCGGGATCGCTCGCCAAGTCGAGTAGGGCGCGCACTTGGTCGAGCGAGAACCCTAGGTCTCGCGCGCGCCGGATGAAGGTGAGCCGGGAAAGGTCGCGCGGCGTGTAGGAGCGATAGTTGCCCTCCGTCCGCGCGGGCGCGTCGATGAGTCCTTCCTTCTCATACCAGCGCACGGTTTCGACCTTGGTGTCGGCCGCCTTGGCGAGCTTTCCGATAGTGAGCGCCTGTTCCATGCCTTGACCCTGTAGCGGCTACAGGCTGCATATATAGGTCGTTATCCCGATTCGGTCGAGCCGATGGTCGCGGCATCCGCAGCGAACAATGAGCCCGCCAGAGTGAGCAACGACGAACCTGCATGACCTTCAAGAACAACGCGCCAAGCCGACCGGCTTCAACTCACCTGTTCCTTGCCAGCGCCGCAGCGGTGCTGGCGATCGGCATCGCGAGCCCGACGCGCGCCCAGGAGACGCAGCTGGCTCAGATCGAGGCCGAAGCGCCCGAGGAGGAGGAAGGCGAGGAGATTATTGTTCAGGGGACTCGTTCCGGCCGCCGCGTGCAGGACGAGGCGATCCGGGTGGAGGTGATCGACCGGGAGGAGATCGAGGAGAAGAACCTCATGGTCCCCGGTAACATCAGCATGATCGTCGCTGAAACCGGCGGCTTGAGGGTGCAGGTCACTTCTCCCGGGCTTGGCGCGGCGAATGTCCGGGTACGGGGGCTGGAGGGTCGCTACACGCAAATCCTATCGGACGGGCTTCCGCTCTACGGCGGCCAGGCCGCCGGCATCGGCCTGTTGCAGATACCGCCGACCGACTTGGGTCAGGTGGAGGTCATTAAGGGCGCGGCGTCAGCCCTTTACGGCCCGTCCGCGCTAGGCGGCGTCATCAATCTCGTCTCGCGTCGCCCGAGTGATGAGCCGGTGGCCGAGGCGCTGTTGAACGCCACCACCCGCAACGGCCAAGACGCGACCGGCTACGCGTCAACGCCGCTGGGAGGCGGGTTCGGGGCGTCGATCACCGGCGGTGCGCATCGCCAGCGCGCCCAAGACTTGGACGGCGACGGTTGGGCGGACATGCCCGGCTTCGAGCGGTTCACGGTGCGCCCGCGCCTGTTTTTCAAAGGGGCGGACGGCACGAGTGCGCTGCTCACGATCGGCGCGATGAGGGAGAACCGCGACGGCGGCACCCTACCCGGGCGCACCGTGCCGGACGGGCGACCGTTCCAGCAGGACCAGGACAGCACGAGACTGGACGCCGGGCTTGTCGCCGAGAAGCCGATCGACGGCCTTGGCATCTTGCGGGTGCGCGCGTCCGGCGTGACGCAGGATCACCGGCACAGGTTCGGCGATGTGGTGGAGGACGACCGGCACCGCACCGCGTTCGGCGAAGCGTCGATTGGCGATCGGGCAGGGGCGACGAGCTGGGTGGCGGGCGTCGCCTTCCAGGTCGATGATTACCGCAACGAGACGTTTGCCGCGTTCGACTACACCTACACCGCGCCCGGTGTGTTCGGGCAGGTGGAGCATGACCTTCGCCCCGACGTGACGATTGCCGGCAGCGCACGGGCCGACTTCCACAGCGATTACGGCACCCGGCTTTCCCCGCGCGTGTCGCTGCTCTGGCGGCCCGACCGTTGGACGGTGCGCGCGTCAGTCGGGCGCGGCTTCTTCGCGCCTACGCCGTTCGTGGACGAGATCGAGGACGCCGGGCTGTCGCGGCTGGAGCCGCTGGCAGGTTTGAAGGCCGAGGTGGCGGACACCGCCTCGCTCGACATAGGCTATGTGCGCGGCCGGACCGAGGTGAACGCTTCGCTGTTCGCGTCGCGTGTCGACAACGCCTTGCGGCTTGACTCGACCGGGCCGGCAAGCGTCCGGCTCGTCTCCGTGAACGGCATCACGCGCACTAGCGGCGTCGAGCTGCTGGTGCGGCAGCGCTGGGATGCGTTCAGCATCACCGGCAGCTACGTCCACATCGACGCGACCGAGCCAAGCTCGGTGGGAGGACGGCAGCGGATTGAGCGCACCCCGCGCGACACCGCGGGCGTGACCGCGATATGGGAAGCGGAGGGCAAGGGCCGACTCGGCTTCGAGGCTTACTATACCGGACGGCAGCGGTTGGAGGACAATCCCTACCGCGACCGCAGCCGTCCCTATGTGGAGCTAGGCGTGTTGGGCGAGATCATCCTTGGCCGCGCCAGCCTGTTCCTCAATGCCGAAAACATCCTTGGCGTCCGACAGACCAAATACGACCCGATCCTACGTCCGACCCGGGGGTCGGATGGGCGCTGGACCGTGGACGTGTGGGCTCCGACCGAGGGATTCGTGTTGAACGGCGGCGTCCGGCTCCGCTTTGGCCGGAACTGACCCGAGCTACCGGTGTCAAAACCGGTCGGTTTTGACGCTGCAGACTCGACCACGGTATTCCGAGGGTTTGCGTGTGTCAGAACCCCGGTTCAGAATGTCAGTTTCCGAAACCGGCAACATGCCGCGGCTACGTCTGCCTTTGGGTCGCAAGCCGCCCGGCAGCTTCCGGCCGCGAGGACCTACAAACGGACGTTCGAGCTCCCTTTCCTGCCTCCCAATTGCAGCCATTCGTTAATCGGGTTGAACGGCAGCTAAGTAGGCCCAAATCAGGCACCGGCGCAGCGGGTCAGGATAGCAGACAGTGCGCTTTCAAAGAGGGAAGCGCCGATAGGCGACGCTCCGCACGGCCTATGTTCTGCCGGCAGCTAAGCCTCCGCTTCTAGCTCACGTAAGCTGCGGTCGCGCGTCTCTCTACCTGAGCGTCCGATCAGTACCGCTGACAGCGTCATTGGTATGATCAGCGCAACTGCCGCGCCCCCCATCGTCGGGATCAGCCCAGCGAAGGCTCCTAGCTGGACAGCAACGCCACCAAATTTGCTACTGCCCGCGATCAGCCCGGTGGCACGTCCACGGACGCGTAACGCGTAGTTTTCGGCTGCATAGGGAAGTAGCACGGCGATCAATCCGTTTGTGCCAACCACCAGCAGCGCGATCACAGCGATCAGCAGTGGTGGCCAAGCCAGCGTAGGCG
This sequence comes from Sphingomonas sp. Leaf9, assembly GCF_001421355.1. Lineage (GTDB taxonomy): Bacteria > Pseudomonadota > Alphaproteobacteria > Sphingomonadales > Sphingomonadaceae > Sphingomonas. The sequence continues at coordinate 451,878 of NZ_LMKC01000002.1, forward strand.
CCGGCAGTAGGGCTCCAGCAAGCCCGGCAAGTGTGAGAAGCACAGTGCCGATCAGGGTGCGCTTGCTGCTCCACCGGCTGTAAAGGAAGGCCGCGATCATGATCGTGGGCAGGGCAACGAGTGCTGAGCTGGCGATGATGCCGCTCGCAATCTCAGCACTAAAGCCTCGATCCTGGAGATCGGAAGGCAGCCATAGCAGCAAGCCGAAGTTGACGAAGCTCCAAGACAGGGCCGTGATCACCAGGGCGATGGTCAACTCGCGGTGGTGAGCCGCTGCGCTGCCAGCGTCCGCTGGCGCTGCTTGTGGAGCACGCCTGACGATGCCGAACTTGAGAGCCATGTCAGCCAGCTCCGCGTTCATGCCACGTTCCATCAGAAAGCGCGGCGATTCCGGAATCCACCTTGCCATCGCAAGCAGCAACAAACCGGTGGGAAAGCCCTGCAGCCACAAGCTACGCCAGCCGAACAGAGGCTCGAACAGATGCGCGGCACCGCTAGCTGCCAGGTAGCCGCCGACCAGTCCCGTACCGCCAACCAGCACAAGGACCCAACTTCTGTGCCGCGGAGGCATGATCTCAGCCAACAGCGTGTAGACGACAGGCAGCATGCCGCCAGCCGAGCACCCCATCAGAAAGCACATAACTAGGTTCCAGCTGTAGGAAGGCATAGCTCCGCAGATGGAGGTCGAGACGAACAGGATCGTGGACAACAGGATCGACACGCGCCGACCGTAAATGTCTGCAAGCCACCCCCACAGGAACGAGCCGACCGTGGTTCCGGTTAGGGCAACGAACGGCAGCAGAGCAACGGTAGACTTTGCAAGACCGTACTCCCCACGCATACCGGGAAGCACAAAGCCGAGCGTTGCTGGCTTCATCGTGTCGATAATCAGGCCGAGGGTAAGCACCAGCAGAACGGCCGCATGCGAGCGCGTCAGAGGGGTATCATCGGGCGCTTCAAATGCGGCGCCAGCGCCTGGCCTGTGATCAGGCCGTTTCTTGGGTAAAGCGCCAAATATAGCAGCCGGCACGCCGATGCCGATCAGCGCCATGCCCATGTACATCCATCCGTCCATAGGCATACCCGACAGGTGATTGCCCATCGTATGGGCCATCGCGAGCATCGGTAAGTGAAGGGCAACCCCAACGCTGATTGCCGCACAGCCTGTCCAGAAGAGCGGCCAGCGCTCTCCGACAACCGAGTTTCCGCGGCTTCTTCTGCCGTTCGCCATCCATTCACCCCCACCAGGAGCGGTGGCATACGCCGCACGGTTCGCCTGCTGCAAGCCGAGCACCCGCTGCCGGGGCACTGATCCGGCTGATGGCCTGCCGAATGGCGGCTTTCGAGCGAACGGATCGCCAAACCTAAGCGTCCGGCTCACGGTGCAATTGCCGGAACCGTCGACTTACGAGACCCACATCCGGTCATTCCGGATGCCCTACCCGCGCCCCAGCTTCTGCCATTCGTTCATTTCGCAATTTGGAGCATACTCAGCCGAGCTGGCCGACCGGTTGTCCGGCATGGGAGGGAAGCGGACTGGCAGCTTCTGGATGCGTTTCAACGAAAGCCGCCGCTCAACCGCCATTGATTGAAGCGTGCGTCGGTCTGATCTCGACGGCTGCGGGTTGACGCCCTTCGTTCCAAATCGACAACCAAGCGTCGTCGAACCAATCGAACGAGTGAGGATGCCCGTCTTCGAGCGTCACGATCGCTTCTCCACCAACCGGAACCTCGAATTGGTCGCAAATCGGCTCAATAAAGATCGTTAGTGGCCGATCGCTCTTGTTTCGTATCGGCAGCCTCACTCGTCATCCTTGATTTATTAAAGGGACCCATGAGCGGGACTCGAACCCGCCAAACGCTTCGATTACCCGGTGCGCCCGCTCCGACAGCGTCAGGGCCGAGGTCAACTTACTGGCTGAATAAGCGTCTGCAATATGGCGACGCTAGGTTGGTGCCGAACGTCTGGTATTGGGCGAAAGCGTTCGTCAAAGGATGATGCCCTGGCGGTAGGCCAGCTTCGCGTTTCCCCGCACCTTGGTGCCGCGCTTTGTCACTTCGAGGCTAACCCGATCGCGATCAATGCGGGTTAACAGCACCCCAAGGCAGTCATATCTTTCCATGCTAGGGTCGACATCGGTCTCGACGTGGAGGTCTAATCGGTCCGGGTCAGGCCCATAGTTGCGCACGATAGCATCTGAGCCATAGAACCGCTCAACCGCCTGCTTAATGAAGCTCCTTTCTTCGGCTTGAAACGAAGCGGGTAATCTAGCGGGGATTGGCGGCGATGCGGCAGGCATGCGACTAGGCTAGCCGGTTAGCCAATGTCTGCAAGTGGGCGAGGGCAGACGCCTTGCCCTTCCGCCGAGGAGACCCACAACCAGACGTTCAAAGGCGCCTGGCCGCTTCCCGACTTCGGACAGCCGTTCATGTCGAAGTTTGCAGCGGGCGACGGCCTAGATTATCAGAGCGAATAGCGCGGAAGGGGTGGGAACCAGTCGATCACGCGACGGATGGGTCAGCGGGCAGAGCGATAACATTTTCCGTGCCGAACAAGTCAAGAACCTTTGCCAAGGCAGCCTGGCTTAGCACCTGCGTAAACAGGAGCGCCAGCCTCCGCTTCGGACGCGAGCAGGCCACGTAGAAAAGGTTACGATTGCTCTCAAAGGAGGCCGTCTTGTCTCCAGGAGGTCCCTGATCTAGCCATTCCAACATTTGACCGAAGTTATACTTGTTCCAACCGCGACCGACGATAACGAGGACGTTCTCGAACTCAGCTCCCTTAACCCCGTGCTTTGTCGCGAACGGCGTGTGGCCGTCAATGAAGGCATCCACCGCCATCAGCTCCGCATAGGAAACGTCGCGGAGCCTCCGTAGCTGGGTCACCCTACGCGGCTCGTTTTCCGTAGGAACATCTCCCACTGCAGCAAGCCGATTTTCGCGATCGATAACCGCTTCGGGAACGCGCATGTGCTCCTGCGCCCGCATGAAGTCGATCACCTGTCCAATGGTCCCGCTATGCCTGAGCTCGATGAGTTCTTGGAAAGATTGGGACCACGCCGCCTTGTCTTTATGACGGCGGATGCTTGGGTGACCGGCGTCGAGGCATCCGAACATCTCGCCGTAGCGCTGCGCTTGGAAGGCGGCGCATGCGGGCTCCACCTGATCCGCGAGGAACTTGATGTGCGGATCTTCCTTCTTCAGCCACGGGTCGTTGAATTGACCGTAGATCTGCTGGATCGTCGGATAGCCCTGCTCCCGTGCGAGGACGCTATGGCTGAGCATCAAGATCTTCGTCCGCTCGACCGCAAAATCCCAGCCTTCGCCGATGAGCCTGCCCTTGAGATGGTCGAAGTAGGCGCGGGCCGCCTCGGCGCTCGTATCTCCAGTCCAGTGCCCGCCCCCCTGACCCGTGCGCCGCTGCCCCGGCCAAGCGTTGGTATGGAAAAGCCGCGCCTCGCCCGGCGCGTCGGCGTCGCTCGGGATCTGCGGAAGCGCAGGCCTCATGCGGTTTAGCACCGAAACGATGGGTTCTACCGACCGGAAGTTCGCGTTCTTGTCTATGACTTGGAGCGCGGCGTGCTCAACCGCTCCGCATCCGTCGCCATAGATCTTCTGCCAGTGGTCACCGAAGAGTCCGACGACCGGGCCGGTTCCGGTGTCGAGGAAGTGCTGCTTCAGAGCGTTCACGAAGCCAGCGTCCGTATCCTGATACTCATCTATAAGGAGAACCGGAAAGCGCGCGGTCATCACGGCCCGGAACTTGGGCCGGGCGAGTAGTGCGGTCATGAGCGTGAGCACGTCCTCGTGCCGCAGTGTCAATTCCGCTTCGGTCACCCTAGGATAGCCGAATTCGTATTGGATGGTCCGGACACCAATTTCGGCGACATCCGCCTCGGCGAGCCGGTCGGCCCAGCCTTCGAGCGTCGGTACTAATGCGCGAATCTCTGGCTGAAAGTCCTGCAACAGCGACCAGCAGAAGCCGTGGATCGTCTCCGGCCGCACAGCGGGATGCGCTTGGACGCGGGACGCGATCTCGTCCTTCGCGACGTTCGTGAAGGTAATGCAGCCGATCTGCTGCCGGTTGCGCATGAGCTCAGAACCGCGCAGTGCCAGCAGCCGGCGGAGGGCCTTCTCCAGCGAGTAGGTCTTGCCCGCACCGGCACCGGCCTCGAGACGAAAGCTACGCCCTTCGTCAAAGCATGCAAAAACTTGCTCCAACGCGGCGCGGCCGGCAGCGTCAGCCGGGCTCTCCCCATCAGCCATGGGCCGGCTGTCCGTAGTCGGCAACTTCTATGCCGATCACCTCAGCGACCAGCTCCGCCGCCACCACGTCGGGCGGAAGAACCGGAGCGGGATTCCCCGCGGCGAGCCACCGCAAACCCTCGGCGATATATCTGGGCGTTCTCCAAGCTGTGCTTTCGATAGCGTGCTCGAGGGCGAAGCTAGACTTTTTCTGCTCGGCCGCATGCTCGTAGGCGAGCGCCGCTCGATCCCCCCCGCCGAGTTCGAACAGATCCGGGTTCGCCAGGATGAACGCGTCCTCGAAGCTCCGGGCGGAGGGGCCGCCATCCTGTTCCGGGATCTGATAGGCCAGACGCCTGCCGCCGCTTGTCTTCTCGTCAGCTGTCTTCGCCAGAAGCTGCGCAGGCGAGACATCGGGCGCGAACCAGTCCTTGATACACGCATTACTAGTGAAGGCCCCCTGCGCCACCAAGACCGCGACACGCTTATTGTTGGCATTGGGAGCCACGGAGTCGATGTCGGTGATGACGAGCGTGCGCAGCTCGAGGAAATTGAGAAGATCGTAGAACCGGTGCGCGTACGCGCCGCCGACCTCCATGACTGTCAGGTATTGACTGCTGAGCTGCGGCTGCCCGGCCGCCGTCTCGTCAGTCTTTCGGATCATGGACGGAAGCAGGAGCCGCTCCGACGTGCCCTCAATCAGGATCGCCTTATCGGCGAAGAACAGGTCACAACGCGAGAGCGTAAGATACTGGTGGAGAAATTCGCGCACCGCCGGCTCGGCACCCGCCATGCCCTGACGCAAATCCTTGACGAGCGAACGGCGCACTCCCTCGCCATCGGCGACGGAGAGAAAGTAGCGGAGACTCTCGAACCTTGCTTCGTTCGCCATGTGTGGGGAGTGCGTCGTCACGACGAACTGCACCGGCCACGGTTGGTCGGCGTTCAGCTGCGCCACGAACGCGGCCGTGACCCGCTCAAGCTGACGGATGAAAACCTCCTGCATCTGAGGGTGGAGGTGCGCCTCCGGCTCCTCGATGAAGATGAGGTGGACGCCGGATGAGGTCGGCATTGCCTGATATTCTCGAAAGAAGCTCAACAGCTGCAGGAGCATGTAGACGAGGTTCCTGGTCCCAAGACCGCTGTAGGTCTCAGGGAGCGTCATACCGTTGACGCCCCGATACCTGACTTTCGTGTGGTCTTTGAGAAGCTTGTTTACGTCGAAGCTCGTCTCAGTCACGAGTCCGGGATCCGACAACCCGGGATATCCGAACAGGTCGAACGTCGGCAGCAGCGAGGTCAGACCCGAGTTGAAGCTATTGTGTACGTCGCCTTGGATCGCCTCCACCACTTCCTTGAGCTGCTCTGCGGTCGTCCGTCTTTCGGGATTGATGTCATCAGTCAGGGCCGACTGGAACAGCACCTCGACGACCTTACCCAAAACATCACGCTCACGAATGGTGTCGTCGTCGAGACCGCGTTGGGCGTTGATAAAGCCCACCCCGACCAGCGTAGTAAGCAACTTGGTCTCGAGCGACTTGCGGTTGGTGGCATCGTTCGGATCAACGGCCTCCAGCGTTCCCACATAGGCGGTGGGGAGCCGTTGGCCGAGATCCCGGAAGAAACGGGAGCGGTCGTTCGCCGCATCCTCCAGCGGGACCAAATGGTCAGCAAAAAACGTCTCGGGTGCCGTAGCCTTTGGGCCGAACCGAAACTCCAGGCGAGCCTCGTGGCAGTCGTCGTTGAGGTCGATGATGCAGTTGCCCAGCGGCCCGAGATCCAGAGCGTCCGTGTCGTACTCGATGTCGAGGACCAGCCGGATCGAAGGCAGCTGCTCCCAAGCGTCGGCGGACTGCGGGTCGGCGCGGTAGGCCTGCAGCGCCTGCCAAAAGCTCTCGTGGCACCCCAGCGAGAAGTCCTCAAGCCGTAATGCCAGACTGCCGCCGGACAAGATCCGCCGGAACAGCTCTGCGATTGACGTCTTCCCGCTATTGTTCCGCCCGACGATCAGCGTCGTGCGTGCCTCGAACCCAAATTCTACATTACGGAGAAGTCGGAAATTCTCGATCCTGGCCTTCACTATCCGCATTCTCATCCCCCAGGCATTCCGTCGCCGAAACACTTAATAGACTTGCCAGTGCACTCGGCATACCCGGTTTACAGCCGAGGACATCCTCGACATGTCGATGGTTTAAGCTGGGTCCTCCGAGCGTCGATCCATTGAAGGGAAAAACATTCGCTCGCCTATCGTGATCGACCCAGGAGTGGTCATTCGCGGCTTCTCTCGAGCTGCCCCATCCGGCCATTCGTTCCTGTCGGCTAACCGACGAGTCGAGCCTCGCTCATGTCTAACAAAGCAGCCGACGCTACTAAGAATATGATCAGACACAGGCTGTATACGAGAATCGGACGGTAGAGCCGTCCAGTCGGTTGACCCAAAAGCATTTGGTGGCGAAGTCGGCGGTACGCACGCTGAAATTCTTGATGCCTGCCCCGATCTTATCGTCGGCCTCCGGATGCAGCGCGAGCGCGGCGGTCAGGACGACGCCGTCGGCGGCACTGACCCGGTCGCCCGGGTCGTAGCGGTTGAGCATAGCTTTGAGGTGGGCTCGCGCGGCGGTCTGCGTCTCGAAGTGCAGATCGCCGTAGCTTACGGACTTCTTCACACCCATGTGGTCATACCTTTCATGTTGTTGTCTGATTGGAGGGTTCCACGCCGTCATCGAGGGTTAGCCTTTCCCGAAGCTCCCGCACGATCACCACAGGCAGGTCCATGCCGTCGAGCCGGTCCGAGCGATCGGCCATCCACTTAAGCGCCTGCGTCTGGTCGAGGTCGTCTCTGGCGATCTTCTCGTAGAGCGCGACCGCGGTCATGCGCGACAGGCCCAACTCCATCAGCGAGATCAGCGTACGTGACGACACGCCGAACTCGAGCTGGGTGCCAATGTCCATGTTGTGGTCGATTAGGTCCTCGCGACCGATCTCGAGGTAGTGGAGATGGAGCACGTCTACGTATGCCGACAGGTACTTCGGCGCGCGGAAACGGGCGATCTGCTCGACCAGCGCCATCGTGTCCCGGATTAGGGCCGGTAGCTGGTAGTCCTTACCGACATCCTCATGCCACGCGATGTTGCGGCGGATAATCCTCGCGAGAGACTTGCCCTCCAGCCATTGCAGCACGATGATTGCATAGAGCGCGACCCTCTTGTCCGGGGTGAAAGCCGGAAACAGGCTCGCGTTGATCCTGCGCATGATCGTGATGAAGCGGTCCATGCAGTCGTCGCTGGCAACGTCCACCGGCGCGAGGTTCTCTGGTTCGCCCGGATAGCGTCTAAAGGTCTCCAGCAGGCGCTGCATGCCTATCGGGCTCACGCCCGAGTGCCTCGACGCGAGCGCTGGTTCGATCTCGATGGCGGTGGCGATTGTCTCGAGCACCCCGTCCAGCTTCGCTATGAACGCGGGATCGTGACGCTTGGCGAAGTCAGCCTTCGCGATCGATCCCAGCCGCATGAACGTCGTCAGCAGATACGCTCCCACTTGCTCGAACTCCTCCACGCCGTCGAGCTCGCCGGGACTGCCTTCCAGGCGCGCGGTAAGATAGTTGATGAGGCCATGTCCTGTGTCGAGGACGGCATCGCTCTCGCGGCGGATCGGGTAGCGGGCGCGCAGCGGCACACCGCTCGGCCATGCCGTTACGTTCTCCGGATCGAGACAGACGATGTTGCCCTGGAACTCGTCGCCCCACCGCCCAGCCCTACCGGCCAGGTTCCAGAAGTCGTGGGGCTCCATTGGGTTGCCCTTGCCCTTCCGGGGTCCGCGTACCACGATCGTCCTGCACGATAGGTTCACGCCTTCGACGAGTGTGGATGTGCACACTAGGAAGCGGATCCTGCCGGACCTGAAGAGGCGTTCGATCTCAAGCCGCAGCAGCGAGGGCATGTTGCCGAAATGGAAGGCCACGCCCTGCTCGACCAGCGGAGCCAGACGGAACTGCGGGTGGACCCCCTTCCGCGCGAGGTCAGCCAGCGCGGCGAGCTCCGGATGGACGTCCCCGAGATCCGCCTCGGGCTGCAGCTGGCTGATGAAGTCGGCGATGTCCTCGGCCTCGGCGGCGCCGTTGGCGTAGACGAGGGTTCCGCCCCGCGCACCCGTTGCCGCGGCGGCGACAAACGCCAATCGTTTCGAGAAGGTCGCGGGCGTGCTCGGAAGCTGGAGAACGCCGACCTCGACCTCCGCGTCGCCACGCCTGACGGCGAGTGCGTAGCGCCGCGGCTTCCCCTTCTCCTGCCTGGCGAGGATCAGGTTCTGCAGAACCGTCGGCGCGTCGCTGTCGACGGCGACGGTCTGGACGTCGGGCGGCGCGTCGGCGAGCAGTTCGCCGGGGTTCTGCGTCGCTGGACTTATGAAGATCAGCTTCAGGCGCGGATTGAGCCGCGTGGCGCGCTCCACGGCGTCCTGGAGGATGACGCCCCGCCCGTCGTCGCCGATCTTGTGGGCTTCGTCGACAATCATCAGATCGACCGAGAAGTCGCCGCCGAGGACGTTCGCGAGCAGGTGCATGCGCTCCTGCGTGAGCACCAGGATGAGGCGCGAGCCTCCAGAGCGGGCGGCGTCGAACTTCGTCCTGAGCGGCAGTGACGACACCACGATGCCGGGGCGGCCCTTGAGCATGGTTTCGAGGTTCGACTCGATCTCCGAGACGAGCGCTCGGGTCGGCGCGAGGTAGACGGCGATCGTTGAACCGCCTGTCCCCATCTGATCGACGAGCCACTGCAAGACGAGGAAGGTCTTGCCCGACGCCGTGGGGGCGGAGGCGGAGAGCCATGCCGAAGTCGATGCTCCGGTCCAGAAACGCTGCTGGAACTCGTTTACCTCGATCCATCGTCCGGTGGTCTCTACCAGCACCGACCGGTCCATTTCCCGGCGCTGCGCCTCGATGCGCAACGACAGGCCGAGACGTTCGTCCAACCTCCCGGCGATGAGCCCGCGATCGACCGCCAGGTCAACCGATCGGAAGTTCGAGAGTTTGCCGAGAAGCACGGCGCCTCCGTCCCGGACCTGCGCGTCCTCGACCATGGAGACGGCGGACACGGCGATCCGGAGGGCAGCCTCCTGATCGCCCCGCCGTTCCGACCTTGCGAGGATGCTGCCGGCGAGTATCAACCTCTGCCAGTCGAAGTCTTCGGGACCGGGACCGTCGTCTACGGCGAGGCCGCTGAATTCGGATCGCACCGTCATCCGGGTCAGTGCCGCGATCTCGTCTCCGACCCCTTCCTTGAGCAGCCAGGCCTGCAGGTCGGCCAGGCTCACTTCGCGAGGCCCATCACTTCGAGGAAGATGTCCCGAAAGCCTTGGGACGATGGCAGCGGCACGCAGAAGAACTCGATCTCCAAGGTCTCGAGCTTGTTCTTGACCACCCCTTCACCGACCTTGCCGACCCATTCGACGAGCGCCGTCTTCGCCGCCTTGGCAATCTCGTCGGCAAGCGCGGACGCCCCCTCCGCCGGATAGAACGGCACGCCGAATCCGACTAGCGCGACGCCGCAGTACCGCACTCGGTTGGACATCGGCGAGGAGCGGTCGAAGTACTTCCTGAGTGCACTGGTCAGGCGCTCGTCGGTGAGATCGGCCTTGTCGCTGAGGAGCAGGAGGTCGCGTTCGCGTTCCGACCCTTCGTGGTCGGGTTCGATGAGGTACGGTGCCAGGGAGTCGAGGCACGAAGAGATCGCCGCGGCCGGGGTCGCGTAGACCTTCGACTCCCCCCAGTAGAGCTTGAGCACGCCTTCCGACGTGATTCCGGCGTACACGCCGTCGGCACCGTGGTAGTGCACGCGGCTATCGGTCTTGAGGTCCATCTTGCAGAGGATTTGCGGGAGCTTGAGGAAGCGCTCTGCGAGGAGATACAGGAGCATCTCGCCGCCCTCACCGGTCGTGGCGAGGTCCGTGAACGACCGCTTCGCCCGCTCCACCAGCTCGGCGACCGCCTCGGTGCTGTTGAACCGCGCATCGCGTGCTTTTGCCTCTGCAATCTTGGAGCGCGGCAGGGCGTAGATGGCCGCCGCATTCCGCATAAATTCGGCCAGCCGTCTTAGCTGGACCCGTCCGTTTCCGTCAATCGCCAGACAATGGCAGTGCACCTTCACCGACTGTCCGGTCACGATCACATCCCGCTCGATCAAAGTGAGATGGACGTCGAGCGCCTCCGGATCTCCCGTCAACGCGGCTTCGAGATCGGTCGCAGTGATCGTCGACAGATCGATTCCCCCAGATTTACAACCCTGTTCAAGGATGACCAACTCGTTGTATCTACACGATTAGCATAGCTAATAGGCTAAGCAAGGTGACGAGCTTCCGTCGCGGGTGCAAGCCAAGACGTCGACATAGGCAGTTAGGCTGTTGACGTAGGATGCTGGTGGGCCGAATTAGGTGATCAGCAGGATGCTCTTGTACGGTGAAACGCCCCAGTCATTCCGGCTCTGTCGCATCGATAGTTGCGCGGCCCTCGCTTCCGGCCGGCCGAGCCTGCCTATGACGCCTTCCTTGGTGATACTGCCGCCTCATAATGCACTTCGATGCAGTCGTACGGCGTCCACTCCATTTCTAGCAACGACGGTCAGGCTGACGTAACTCGGCCTGAACGAACGTCGGCTTAGCCGTCTCGCCGGCCAAAAACGGACAGGCCGGTTTCCACCAGATTTGGTCATTGGAGTGCCCCCGTTCTACCCTCAGATGACTTTGTTTCCTTTGAGCGATGTATTTTTATTTTGGCATTCGATGAATTCTCTTTGACTGCCCCGCTGTGGGGATCTGAAGAGGATACTCGATGAAGCTACTGTCATCTTCCTCCGCAATGTCGGAGTCACCGCTCCCAATCGTGCCCATCGAAGTGTTAAAGCGATATCATGTACACGAGCACAACGACGACAGGTTGAAAGCTTGCGCGCGTCTTCTGCAAGCGCTGTGGTTGCGCGATCGAAAAATTCCGACTGGTGTTCATCAGCGCCCTGACGGCCGTACGAGACGGCTCGGATCACGACTAAGTCCAGCGGCGGCTGCAGCTGGCCGAAATTTCTTAACGCCCGAACTCGCAGCGATGGCACAGCATGTTATCGCCTATCGTGAACCGGGGGCGTTTATGCCGTCGACGCGGGTGCTGTCCAATGGCCTATCTAGTACGACGCTATGCTTGCAGGTGATGCTGACGCTCGCAGCGAACTTGGACATCGCGACCCGCGTCTTTCGAAACTTGCTGCCGGATCAGGACGTCGGTCAGGTAGCTGCAATCCGTTTCGAGCACAGTCTGGGACGCCGCGACCCGTCGCTGACCGCGGATAACAGTGCGCACGATTGTGTCGTGTACTTTCGTCGGCCAGCCGGGAGCCAGCATCTTTATGATCGCGGTGTGATCGCAATGGAGTTCAAATACACCGAAGGGCTGTACGACAGCGCACCGTGTGAGATAGGCCGGTACGACGATCTCGCCGAGGCTTCGGGGTTGTTCAAAGACTCCTATCATGTCGCTCTGCGGGTCAACCCTTTGCAGCAGCTGTTTCGCGAACACCTTTTGGCACAGGCGTCCGTAATGCGCGGCGATTGGCCTTCAGCCGTGTTCGTCAATGTGGCGCCAGCAGCAAACGTTCGAGTGCAGCGACAAGCAGAGCTCTATCGCGCGTTTCTGACGCCGAACGTGCCGGGACAAGTTCCGTTCGTGAACGTCACGCTGGACGCCTTTGTCGCTGCAATGGAACGGGCTGGGGCAGGGGAAGCTGCTGCCGCGCTCTTCGAGCGGTACCTCAATTGGCAGCGGATCGATGAATTGGTTCGAGCCGCGGTTCAGGCACGTGTTTCAAAATGGCCTGCACGCAAAGAACGAAAGTCAGCGCCGCTCAAAATTGTGCGGCACGTTCGCTGATGCCGCGGCCAATGTTTATACCCGCAGCGGCGTGGGAGCGGCTGAAGGAGAACGGGAAGCATGCAGCGTTTGGGGGTGATGGCGACGTTGCGCCTGTTGTGAAGCTCTTCACGCCGGATGCTCAAGCGACCTGGTTGCTGACCGAGGTTGATCCTGTCGATGCCGACCGCGCGTTCGGATTGTGCGATTTAGGCTTGGGCTTTCCTGAGCTTGGCTACGTCGATTTGCGCGAACTTGCCGCTTTGCGCGGCTCGTTGGGTTTGCCAGTCGAACTAGATCAGGGCTTCGAGCCCGCCGGACCACTGTCGGCGTACCTGGGTGAAGCTCGCGCGGCTGGGAAGATTGTGCCGCTGCTTGGCCTATCCGCTCGAACGCGGGATTCAGCGGACGACCCGTAAAGTTGTGTGAAAACCACGCGTGGGTGGACGGATGATGGTTGATTGGTGAGAGCGCTACCTACCAGCAAGCCCGTGGGCGCTGTGCGCCAGGTGAAATGGATCAGTCCGCGTGGATAAAGCCCCCATCTTTGTGGTTGGCCAGAGAGTTAGCTTTTGGACGGGGCGGGGTTCGTGTGGATGGGCAACGATCCGAGAGATCCGAGGGGGTAGGGCATTACTTGATCCGGAGCCGGATGCGATCCGAGGCAGTGATTATCGGGTCCTCCGGCAGCCCGCAGAGCGGGCCGATAGATGGGCTCCCCGGGACTATGGCGTTCGCTTCGATCATCTGAACACCACGCCCTGTCCATGGTGGAAGGACCTTTAGAAAGCGGTTTGAGGGACCGCCATTGACGTAACGGTTACCACTGTCGCTCTGTATTCAACTTGCATCGGCGTCACTCAGGCGCTTAGGGTTGATGCGCTCTCGCGACACTCGAGAGCGGGGCGTGGAAACCTCTTTGTGCTGCACCTGGTCGAGCTTCTCGGCCGGGTGGCATGCGCGCATGTCCAGCCGGCTTGCCGGTAAAGGCGCATGCGCGCTGAGCAGTGCCAGTGTTTCCAACATCCGGCTTTGGCCGCCGCCCCGAACGGACATGAGGGGCGGCGCAGATCGGACGCATTCAAATTGTCGGCACGATGGGCGGATCATGCGGAACGCGTTGCGTCCGCTTGCCCTAGCCGGCGGCTGCGCTTGGCATCAGAACAGGGGAACAATGTAATGCGCTTTCTTGTCGATCTTTATCGATGGCTCATTTTGCTGGTGTTGGCGTTTGGCCTCATCGGCGGCGTCTGGCTTGGTACTGCCTTGATGTTCGGGCCGCTTGCCACCGCACCACAGCGCATCACCTATATCGCAATCGCGGTTGGGGTTGCGGTGACTACCATCCTTGGGTTGGGCGTCACTGCGACGTTCATCTCGATTCATGATCGGCTGGCGGATATTGCCGACGCGCTGAACCGTGCCGCTGACCGCGATCGGGGCAGCCTGTGAAGGGCCGGCATGTCCAGGCCGGGCTGCTGTTCGTCGCCATCTGCTTGCTTCTTGGGCTCGGTTTGGCCGCCTACACCATGGGCGGAAGCGATGAGGCTGACGGCAACAGCGTCGAGGCTTTGACCAATCAAGCGACGCCGATCGCGGTGGCAACGCCGGCGGTGGTCGAGGCTACCTCACCGGATTTTCTCATCACCGATAAGCTTCGTGCCAATCCGCCTGCATGGGAGGATTTGGGACAGGGGCCGAACGGCAACGTGTTCTGCGAGGGCGCGAAAGGGCTGCTGCAAAACAGCTCGAAGCGCGTGCTCAACCTGAACGTGGTTGTCGACGAGAGTGACTTCAGCAGCGCATTGGGCTCGGTTCAGCCAGGGCAGACGCTGTCGTTCGAGACAGGGGATGTAGGGACTTGGAATATCACCGACGCCGATAGCGGCGACCCGCTCGTCCAATATCAAGTGAAGCGCTGTCGGAACGGGGAGTTCGTCGAAGACGAAGCTCCAGCCGACGAGGAAGAGCAGCCCGCGCAGGTAGAAGCATCGTCTATGATCGAGGCGACCTGCCGCGTAGCGATTGGCGGACGCCGTATCATGGATGGTGTCTGCTATTTCGTCGGTGAACCTGCCGGAAGCTTCACCGTCTATGATACGACCGATGGAAGCGGGTTCTCAGCGCAGGTCGATGTTCAGGGCGGTGCGGCAACCGGCAGTTGGAACGGTGAACGGGGCGGAGCGGATGCGAGCCGTCCGCTCGGCACGGGCGTCCGGAAGGGCGATTGCTGGACCAATAGTGAAGCAGAGATTTGCCTCCGTCAGGAATGAATTGGGGGATAGGGCTCCGGTAGGTAAATCTACCTGCGCCGGTGCCATTCGCTCGCGCAGCTTCGCCGCGATATGGCCCTGGCAAATTTGGTCAGCGAAACGGGTTGCGGCTGGGGCCACGTCGTTGTCAGTGCCCATATGCAATGCAGTTGCATTTGCTGGCGCTTGGCGGTCGCTCAGGCGTAATTGGCGCCTGAGTATCCGCGCTCCGCTACCCGCATTCACTGCCGTCACAGGAAGACCGCACGCGCATTGATAGCCCGTATCCGAATACGGAAGCGACGGCAGATCGGCCTGTTTCTACCAAGAGAAGATCGAACCTCGCCCGCCGGCTGGAGAGCTAGGGGGCGAGGTTCGGCGCTCCTGGGAGAAGCGTGCCGCCGCCCTGTCGTGCCATAGGACAACCGACAACCGCAGAGCGGCAACCTGCCCAAGTTACACGTCGAACGTATTCAAATCATTACTGAGAAGACGCCGGAGACCATTGTTCGCGGCCAGGGTGGGCCGACAGACTGCAAGGGAGTGCTACCCGTCCGTCGGCCACGGTAGGACAACCGCATTGAGCAGTGTTTCATGCTAACGGCGATTTGCAATCCGCCCGTTTAGACAGGTCCCCAAAAGGGAACTGGCAGCCGGCGTCAGAGCATTCGATCTGCAACGGTGACGATGCACGTACGCACGTACGCACGCGTGCATGGGCGGAGGTAAGTCCTCCGTGACCGTCGATCTGGCCTATCGCGCGCTAACCGTACGATTTTGCGTGTTCACTTTATGTTCTAGACGGCGCTACATGGACCGCCTTGGTGATTCGGGACAGGCGCTATGGGTACGGTACAGCTTTACGACGTTGCATATGAGCTGATCCCCCATTCGATCCCGTGTTTTCTCGTCCGCACACCGGCCGGTTTTCCATCCCCCGCACAGGATGACATGGAAGAGCCGATCGATCTCGGCGCCTATTTGGTCGAGCATCCAGCCGCGTCCTACATCATGCGTGTTGAAGGTGGCTCAATGGCCGGCGCTGGTATCAACGATGGGGATTTAATCGTCGTGAACCGGGCCAAACGCCCGCGGACAGGCGCAATCGTAGTGGCATTGGTCCACGGTGATCGAACGCTCAAACGCCTCAAATACCTTGATGGACGCCATTGGTTGGTGCCTGAATCCCCTGATTTTCCGCATATCCTTGTCGACGAATATGTCGAGATTTGGGGCGTGGTGGTCGGCGTCGCCCGGAAGGTGTCGTGACGTCGCCAATCGCGCTCATCGACTGCAACAACTATTATGTCTCGTGTGAAAGGGCGTTTGATTCCAGCCTTGTGGGCGTGCCTGTGATCGTGCTGTCGAACAACGACGGCTGCGCCATCGCGCGATCGGCTGAAGCCAAAGCTCTTGGCATTAAGATGGGAGACCCGGCCCATCACTTGCGTGACCTGATCCGCCAGCACGGGATCAAGGTTCGGTCGTCAAACTATACGCTGTACGGCGATATGCAGCGGCGGGTGGTGGCCGCATGCCTAGCGTTCGTACGTGATTTCGAAATTTACTCGATTGATGAGATATTTCTCGACTTCGCCGGGTTCGAGGAGCGCGATCTGGTGGCGCACGCGCATGCGTTGCGGCAACGGGTGTGGCGATGGACGACGATCCCGACCTGCGTTGGGATTGCGCCGACCAAAACGCTGGCAAAGCTCGCAAATGCCGCTGCTAAGCGACGACCGGAATTTGGCGGTGTCGCAGACCTGCGCGATGCGGGCGTCCGTGAAGTGGTCCTGTCGACCTTCCCCACGGACGACATATGGGGTGTTGGCGGTGCCACCGCGCGGAAGCTCGCAGATCTAGGGATCACGACGGCCGCGGCGCTGCGCGACATGCCGCTCAAGCAGGCGCGCGGCGTTGGTACAGTTGTGCTCGAGCGACTGGTCGCTGAACTACAAGGTATCCCGGCGGATGCTGTTGAGACGGTCGAGCCGACCCGCAAGGGTATGGCAGTCACTCGTTCATTTGGAACGCCGCTCCATGACTTTGACGGGATGATGGGCGCGCTGTCGCAATATGCTATGCGCGCGGGCGAGAAGCTGCGTCAGCACGGGCTTGTCGCAGGCCGCTTCACCGTCTTTTTCCATACCAATCGGCACAAGCCCGACCGGCCGCAATATGCCGGGTCGAGGTCAACCTCACTGCATCCCATGACCAGTGACAGTCTTGAACTCATTGCCGCCGCGAGGCGCTGTGCCGAACGGGCGTGGCGCGACGGCTATGCCTATACCAAGGCGGGTGTATTGCTGGACGACCTACTACCTGCCGAGCAGCGTCCCCGTACCCTGTTCGAAGGCGACACCGCGCCCCGCAGTAGGCTCATGGCAGCGATTGACGAGGTCAATGGTCGATTTGGGAAGTTCACCGCCGTTACCGCGTCCCAGGGCTTTCGTCGGCAGTGGCGGTTGCGGTCTGATATGCGGTCACCAGCATGGACGACGCGGCTCGAGGAGGTGCCGACTGTTCGTGCCTAGCGTAAGACGTTCCACAGGTTGGAAAGCAGCGTAGCTGCCATCAAGCAGCTGACCAGGGTCACCTCGACGTAGAACCGTAGCTGCCGTTGTGGCTTCATTGCCTCGTGCCGTCTCGCAGAGCGTCGACACGGGCAGCCATATCCTTGAACCGAGCGATCCCGGCTTCGTCACCAGCTAAGGCTAGAGCGCCGATCCGTTCCGCGATCCAGGCAGGGGTAGCAGCTCCGTAGAGGCGAAGCGCCAAAAGCGCTTCGCTCCATCGTTCCTCGTCAGCCGTCATGACGGGCCCAGGGTGATCTGCGCGTGTCGGCTTGGGCCGGTGAGGTTTCTTCGGTGCGAACCGCAGCCTGTTCGAGCGTGAGCTCCTCAAGCGGAACGTGCTGCCGGGTTGCGTACAGGTTTCGCAGAATGAGCGCCAAATCGGCTTCTGTCAGGCCCGACGCTCGGTCGATGAGAGCATCAGCCGGCAGCGCTTCGCAGAACGCTGCGAGGCGGTTGCACGCCGCGCCAAGCGTGGGATCGGTCGAATCGTCGAAAGCAGCCATCTGCACCTATCTATCGTCTGATTGGCTCGCAGGCGATGCCATCACCATCGCCGTCCATATGCGTCCCATAGCCTGGTTGGCCCCGGCGTAGCGGTGCAGCCCCTGCTCGCCGGGCCTCGCCACAATTGCGGTAGCTCCAGTTGCCCATTGCCTTTGTGGCAGGCGGTTGGCGAAGGGACGGCCGCCCCGACGTACGGCCGACCGGCCTCACAGGCGTGGCAGCGGCGCCGGGGCAGTCTGTCGCGATGAAGGCGAACTGATCCCAGTCGGCACGGTAGATGGCGTGGCCGCTTGCGAGCTGCGAGCATGACAGGTCAACGCCGTTGACCCGGACGCGGGCGAGCGTGCGGTCGTATAGGTCACGCCCGATACGTTCGATAGTTGCATCACCTTTGGCGCGTTCCGCCAACGCGTTTCGGGAAGCGACCGGATCGCCCGGCGCACAATTTCTCCCCTCTTGGCAGTGACCAGGCATCTCAGGGGCGTCAATGCCGAGCAGGCGGATACGCTCTGCACCGCAGCGGAGCGTGTCGCCATCAATGGCGATGAGGGCACAGGTGAGGGCGACGATAGACATGACCGATGGGTGTCACGTGACAATGGACATTTGTTTAAGGCGAAGGCTCCCGCGCTACTATGCCAAACGCACAATTGAAGAGCGGGGGCGGGGAGGCGTATGGTTTAGCGCCCCGTTGGGCTGTGGAGGGATGTCATGCTGAAAACCATAGTGTTCGCGTTCTCGCTCGCTTCGATCGCGGCCGTTCCTGCGTCTGCCGCGCCGTGTAAAGACGCGAAGGGACGCTTCGTGAAATGCCCGGCCGCGGCGCCAGCGAAGCCGGTGAAGTGCAAGGATGCCAGGGGCAAGTTCGCCAAATGTGGTACGCCCGGCGCAAAACCGATCAAGTAACGAACTGAAACCATCCTTAACGGCTGGGGAGGGGAGCCGACGGCCCACCTCTCCCAGTCAAATTTATCCCTTGCCGATGATGGTCTTACCGTGGGAACAATGCGCAACTTCCCACGGGGGCGGGAGGTAACGGGGGGATGAGACCTAATGCATATGCTGCGAGCTTCCGCGATGGCGGTCGCGCTTCTAAATGCTGCTCCGGCGTTCGCGGACGAATTTTTTGCTGTGACGCCGTCAGGCGCCACGGAAACGATGTTTGCTGAACCCGTGTCGGATGTTGTCGGGAAGATTTCGTCGAAGTGCATCGATGCGCACTGGAGCGTCGTATCTTCCACAGCATCTGAGGTTATCTGCGAAGCGCCGATGAATTTTGGGCAGTCGCTGATGGGTACGCTCTTGATGGGGAACAGCTACTCGACCCCTCCGCGGCGCTTTTTCAAGTATAATGTGGCGACCGTCGCTGGCGTTTCGCGCGTGCAAGCATCCGGCTGGATGGAACTGCAAATGGCGTTCGGACAGGTCAGGCGGACAGAGTTTTCCGGGCCTGCGTTCCATAATGGCGCCATGAATTTTATGACTGCCGCAGGTGGAAAGGCGCCAAAGGGAACGACGTTTCCAAACCATGCCTTTCTCGGTGCTGGTCTTGAACCGGTAACAGGCGGCAAGACATTCACCATGCGCGTCACGTCTGTTGAGCCTGGATCTGCAGCGAGCCGGGGCGGCATCCAGCTTGGGGACGAGATCACGTCGGTGGCGGGTAAGCGTTTTAAAGAAAGTGACGATCTGCTAGATGCGCTCGTTAAGGCGGCGAAGGCGCCAAGCTACCCTGTCGAGGTAAGTCGCGCTGGAACGCTCACTAAGCTGAACATTCCGCGCGCATATCGACCGGAAATTACCGAACAAGTCGCTGCGGCTCCGGCGGTCTCTTCGTCGGCGGCAGTAGCGGTAGCAGGGGCGTCAACAATGTCAGTGGCTGATGAGTTGGCCAAGCTTGGTAAGTTAAAGGCCGACGGCCTGATCACGCAGAGCGAGTTTGATCAGCAAAAGGCGAAGCTACTCGCAAGATAGTTACCGGCGTCGGGGGTTGGGTACGGTCACCCGACTCATCACGCTAAATGCCGTGTAGGAAAAACTGGCCCTCGAACCTTCATGTGTGACGCGTCATAGGGCTGCTGCAACGCGATCACATCGTCATAGCTGCCGTGCAACCAGGTATCGATATCCTGCGGCCGTAAGATCGTGATCATAGCCTTGGGATGGACCGGTTTCACCAGTTCGTTCGCGTCGCATGTGACCATTGCGAAACCTTTGCCTTCGGCAGTCTCCTGCCAGAACCCGGCTACAGCGAATATCGGCTGATCGATCACCCGAAACCACATCTCGCCCTTCAGCGCCGGCTTACCGTCGCCAAGGTCGTGTTTGTCCGGCGTCCATTCGCAAAATTCGGTTAGAGGGACGAGGCAGCGATTTGTCGGGTCCTCCGCAAGCTTGCGCCACTGCGGTAACTTTAGGTTGCGCACATTTGTCATGGGCCAAGTCGCACGCCCGCCCAGCACGTCCCACGACATGATATCCCAGCCGCGTTCGCCATCCTGTTCGCGGATCACGTAGCAGCGACCTTTAGGGCGCAGTTCCTGCGGATCAAATCGGTTGTCGCGGGGACGCTCGGGGAACAGCTTTCCTGCCGATCCGAACAAGTCTGCAGGTTCGCCTGCGAAGCGGGCTCGATTACACATTTGTCTTAGATAGGCTCGACCGTCCGAAGCGACGAGACATGCTGAGCGGCAGAATTGCGAGAGGCGTGAACGCCGTTCGGTGCGTTCGAGCCGTGAGGCTGAGGCGTAGGAGTGCCGCCGGTTACCCGGACGGCACTCCATGCCTGGGCTGCAATAAGAAGCGTAAGCGAGCCGACTTCGCGCAGGCTCGTTTGCCCGATCGGCAAGAGGTTACTGGTTATTGGTCGCTTGGCTGCGCCTTGCGCGGCTTGCGGCCCAAGCCAATCGTCTTGGCCATCGCGCGCCGGCTTTCGCTGTAGGTCGGGGCTACCATCGGGTAGTCGGCTTTGAGGTTATAGCGCTCACGGTACTGCTCGGGGGTCAAGCCATGGCCGGATAGATGCCGACGCAGGGTCCGATATGGCTTGCCGTCGATCATCGACAGAATATATTCCGGCGATGCCAGAGACTTGCGAACCGATACCGCAGGCGCGTGCTTCTCAGCCTTTTCCTCGGGCTCTGCCTGAGCAGCGTTTGGTTCTTCGAGCTTCAACAACGTGTCATGCATCGTCTGCAGAAAGGCTGGCACGTCGGCAGACGTCGCTCGGGTGTTGGCATTCTCGAGCCAGGCGACTGTCAGTTCGGTCGCGAGTTCGATCGTCTTCGTCATTTCGGTCATCAATATTCTCTCGGCATTTGAATCCGGGTTTGCAACAAATACGCTGCGCTTGACTGCCGTTCAATCCCGAACTTAACGATAGTTTCTACAAACTAATCGCGCGCTTTTGCATTTCTGCGCGCGCGATCTCCTTGATTGGATTATCGGGTCGGGCTTCAAATATATCTGCAAGATCGAGTAGATCGTCATCGTCTAAGGTGATGATTGCAGTCTCCACGGCGTTGATCCGCCGCTCGGCACGCTCGCCATGTCCAGCAAGACGTTTCATCCGGGCTCTGAGCATATCGCAATCCTAGTGGATGAGATTGGGTATCGGCTGGGAATGTTGCAGAGGTGCATGCCGTCACGGCAGTCTTTCGATCCACAATGCATGACGGTTTAACTCCCGTGCTGCCGCATGGACCGGTCACTCTTTTCGCGCAATAGCCAGGATCAATTAAGCAAACGCGTTGGTCGGAATTGGCGATCAGAGGGGATGATAATGGCTGCCAGCTCAGGGAACGCGTCCCGCCGATAAAGAAAGGGAGGTTGTCGCACGGTTCAGATCGGGGAGGGGGCTATCATCGAGTGTTAATTTTGACAGCCCAGTGTTGCGGAGAGGTCTTTGAACGATCGCTTCGTCAACCGCGGAAAGAACCCCAGGCGTGACCGCAACTCTATCTCGTCTAACGGGGTGCGAGCGTCGCAGAAATTCAGTGATCGCGCAGCGCCAGTATCCATGATGAAGCTCGCTAACCGGCCATCCTGCGTCATGATTACCTTCCAATATCCTGAAGGAACGCGGTGGCGCTCGTCCGCCTTGGGTAAAGGGGGCATAACTCGTTCGAAGAGCGGTCCAGTCAGGACGTAGACGGCGATATTCTCCCGAAGAGCGAGATCGTTTTCGCTCGCTTCCAATCGCTGCCATGCGCCCTGGTTCAGCGCAGCGCCCTGAGGCGTAATGTTCGATAGGATGTTCGTATCGGCAGCGAACGGCGTTCCGGACTGCCCCGCTAGGGGCGCTTGATGGCCGCGATCTATTCCCAGCGCCGCGGGCGCGTCGTCATAGTCTTCGCGCTCGAGTGTCTCTTCCGGGGTAAGCCACGGGTCGGCAGCCCATTTGCGTTCGCCCGACGGCCCGATCGACGACGGCGTGACGCGGTACGCGACCCAGTCCGCCATCTTCGTCAGATCGTTCGACGCCAGCGTGTAGATTTCGCGTACGATGATGTCGTCGATATCTCCAGCACCAATCGGGCAACCGTGCAGGCAATGGAAGGTGTGTAGTTCACCGCCGTCTTTCGCGTACGCTGCTGGACCAAAAGGAGTAGGTACCGTCATGAATGCAACTAGGGAGAAAAGAAGCTTCCTCACACATGCCCTTTCGCAAAGCGTGTTTCTCGAAGGCTTGGGTCAGTATGATGTGCTATCGAAGCTCGCGGGTCTTCGCTCGAACCGCAGCAAATTCTGATCCCTTCCGCCACATCGGCCAAGCACTGCTACTGGCTAAGTCGAAGCCGATTTGGCGAACTAGATCGACATCTGCCGCGGCACCACGCAAGTCCCAGTCGGCCGACCATGCGTCGCAGGTCTGGTGATAGCAGCGCATATAACCGTCGAGCCACACCTGTCCGGCAGCGCGACCGCCTGCGACCAGATCGGGCGCGCCACTGATCGCCATCAGCAGCAGCGTCGGGACGCCCCGGCGTGCCAATGAAAAGTGATCGGCACGGTAGAATAGCCCCCGCTCGGGCAGGGCTTCCGGCGTAACAACCCGGTTCTGGGTCCGTGCAGCGGCAGTCAGCGCGTCCTCCAGCGTGTTCTGTCCCACACCGACCAGCAGCACATCGCGCGCCGGGCCGGCCGTCTGGAGAATGTCGAGCGTCAGGTTCGCAACTGTCTTTGCCACCGGATAGACCGGGTTGGCGGCGTACGTTTCCGACCCCAGCAGTCCGCGCTCCTCGCCGGTCCACAGCGCGAAGACTTGGGTGCGTGTAGCCGGCTTAGCTCGGGCAGCGGCGCGTGCGATCGCGAGGACTCCGGCCGTTCCCAGCGCATCGTCGTTTGCGCCGGGTCGGATGCGACGACCCTGTGCGTCCGGCGCGCCTTCGCCATAGGCATCCCAATGCGCGCCGTACATGACAACCTCGCCCGGTTGGCTGCGACCCGGTAGCTTCGCCAGGACGTTGCGGCTGGTCGCTCGGGTCACCTCAACAGGCAGATCGGCGGAAAACCCTTCGCCCTTCAGCGCGACCGGCCGGAAATTCGACTGACGGGCCGCCCTGCGCAATTGCGCAAGGTCCTGTCCTGCGGCAGCGAACAGCCGCGTCGCCGCACCGCCTTCGATCCAGCCCTGCAGCATCACGCGCGGCGCCGGCGGGCGGGCGACATCGTAGTTTTCGCCCGCAGGCGCCGTCACCGTCGCCCAACCATAGCCGGCGCCCGGCGTGTCGTGGACGATCAGCGCCGCCACCGCGCCGCGCCGTGCCGCCTCTTCGAACTTGTATGTCCAGCGCCCGTAATAGGTCATCCGGCGGTCACCAAACTTGCCCCGCGCGTCGTCAGTCCCAGTTGCCTCGAAATCGGGATCGTTGACTAGAAAGACTGCAACCTTGCCCTTGAGGTCGACCCCCTTGAAATCGTCCCAGTTACGCTCCGGCGCGTGGACGCCATAGCCGACGAAGACCAGCGGCGCGTTCCGGACGGCCGCTCGCGCGACCGGTCGCACGGTCGACAGATACACGTCCTTGCCCGCCGTCCAGTCGATGCCATTGGCGCGGACCATGCCTTTTCCGATCCGCGTGCGCACCAGCGGCACCGGCTGCGTCCAGCTGCCGTCCGGTCCGCCGGGCTGTAACCCCATCGCCTTGAACTGCGCGATCAGCCACTCAACCGTCTTCGTTTCGCCTTCCATACCCGGCGCGCGACCGCCGAACGCATCGCTGGCGAGCACCTTCACATCGGCCGACAGCGCAGCCGGGGATACTGGATCGGGTGCCGGTGCGGCAGCGATGAGGGGGAGGGCGGCGAGCGCAAGAACAGCTTTCATCACCGCTAGCCTATGGCAGTTGGCGTCGATTGGCGAGCGGTGCTCAGTTCGAGATGTGCGCTAGTCCGCACTGCCAAGCGGCTGCGAGAGCGAACCGGCCATAGACCATCTGACCAATGCTTGTTCAAACCCGCCTGTTTTGCGTTAGTAGCTGCAGACGCTTCCGACGAGCGAGGTACCTAATGCGTCATAAGGAACGCTGCCCGAAGATATTTTATCGCTGACGCCGTGTTTCCGATCGCTAGAAAATGCCGGCCAACGCTTGGCTTTGACGGAAAAACACAGGTTGATGGCTCGGGGCTTTGCCCAGCGATGGTGAAGGGCGGATCTTCTATTTCAGGAAACATGCTATTGCTTGCAGGCAACAAGGCCGCCGCGGCGGGCATGTCCTACACCATTTCCTGTGCCGATTACGGTAAAGCCGCGCGGTATTTCCGGACCGTGGTGGTCACCAGTAAATCGCGATACTAGCTAATCGCTTCAGCCCATAACCTGGTGGCAAAGGTCAGCGAGATACCGCTTGCAAATTATACAAATGCATAGCCAATCTCAGATCGGGAGCGCCATTTGACAGGCGCTCCCGCCAGGATGCCGGCGAACTCAATCGATAGCACTGTCGTTGGGGAGAGGCGTTACAATTGATGGATCTTCAACTCCCTCGTCAACGGCCGCCTGTAGTTTCGCAAGCTCCATATCGGCGACGCCGTTCCCTGTTGGTTGGATCGAAAGGTCGATTGGAGATTCGAAATCATGGTCTACTTTGGTGCGGTCGGTCATATGATGCTCCTGTCTGGACACACCAAACGCATCGTTCGCATAGTCGGACACAAGATGGCCGAAATTGGCTTGTTGCCACTTCATAGGCGATGAGCTCAGGCACCCAAGGTGGTTCTGCGTCAGGCCGGCTTACCAATCCCCTTCGCTAGCATGCGTGAACGCCCCTCAGACCGAACATGGAACATCGAATTGTTCACAGGGCGCACTGTCGGGCTCGGCCTAGCGAGGGATGGCGAATTTGGCGCTTAGCGCGCGTGTATTGAGCCTTGACCATTCCTACCATCATGCTGCTACAGAATCGATGTCGATCGGCACTGGTCCAACGCCAAGAATGGCAGTTTCGCTGGGGTTTAGTATCTGGGTTCAGGCTCCTGCCGCCCCAGCCAGTCTGCTATCTAAGTTATTGTTTTAGCCGCAGAAAATTGGTCGCAACCACCGGATTGGGCCGGTGGGTGTGACGGCTCCATGTGGAGATGCCGTGCCTGCGATCCAGAACGTCGAGCGCCGAGGCGCCGTCTATTACTGGCGCCGTACCGTCCGTTTTCAGGATGGTAAGCCTTTTACGCTACGCCTCAGCCTTCGAACGACCGCCCAGGCGGTAGCGCGCAGCATGGGGTGCGCGATGACCGCGAAGAGCGAGACGCTGAAGATGACCTTGGGCCAGGACGGCAGAACCGCAAGTCTGACAACCGTCCAGAAGGCCGGGATCTTCCGCAAAGCGATGGAGAGGATGCGCGATCATCTCGAGCAGGTCCATGTTGGCTACCAGCGTACAGAACCCGACGCGACTTTCATGATCGAGGGGCTCGTCGGCATATATGAGGCGATGCTGAGGGATTTCGTCGTGCATGGCGTCCCGGAGAATGTGGGCAGCCGCCAACATGTCGAGACGCGTTTTCCCGGGCTGACGGACGAGCAGAAGGAAACGCTGATCGACTTCTTTGCCGATCGACCGGACTGGCGTGAACGGTCGCACGACAGGGCCGTTCAGGATCTTCGAACGGTGGGCGTCGTCGAGACCGAGGATAATCTCGACATCGCCCGGAAGGTCAATCTGGAAGGGCGGCTGGCGGCCGCGCTGGAATATCGGCGTCGCCTCGTCGATCCGGCGACGATGTGGGCGGCCATGACCGATGATCGTGTTCCGGCCGCGCCGATGCCTTTATCCGCTGTTGCTGCCGCGGCGGCGACCGTTCCAGCTCCGCCTCCGCCGCGCGAGCCGGAGGTGGCCGAGCCGTGGGCATCGATGACGCCGAGCCAGGCCGCGGAGCGGTTCATCGCCGACAATCCCAAGATCGTCGGTGACGCGAGGCGCAGGGCCCGCTGGACGGAGAAGACGCGGACGCAATTCCTTTCGGCGGCCCGCCTGCTTGAGAAGAGCTATGGCGCGCGCCCGATACGCCTCGTCGGACGCGAGGACGTGGTCCGGCTCAACGAGCATTTCTCCCGCCTGCCCGTCAGCCACCACAAGTCGCGACGCCACGACGCGATGTCGCTCGAGGAAATCTGTCGCGAGGCGGAGGCGGAGATCAAGGCCGGCACGCGCGACGCGAAGACGATCGGGCTCCAGTCGACCAGCACGAACCGCCACTTCCTCTTCCTGAAGGAATTGATGGCCTGGGTCGGCAAGCAGGTCGACGGCGTCGCCACCATCGACTGGTCGGACTTCCTTTATGAAGATGATCGCGACGCGCGGGATCAGCGCGACGCGTATACCGAGGAGGAAGGGCGGCAACTGTTTCGTCTGCCGATCTGGACCGGGTCGCGATCGCTCCGGCGTCGGCTCGAGCAGGGGGCCGAAATTTGGCACGATGCGGGCTTTTGGGTGCTGCCCATCGCCTGGTACACCGGCTGCCGGCGAGAGGAAATCTGCCAGCTGACGCTCGACGACATTGGTGAGGAAAACGGGATCTGGTTCTTCACGATCACCGACGAGAATGGTGGGCGTGTCAAGAACAGGGCAGCGGTGCGACTAGTGCCATTCGCCGACGAACTGATCCGGCTCGGGCTGCCGGGCTATGTCAAGGCGCTGCGCGCGGCGGGTGAAACGATGCTGTTTCCCGAGCTTCGGACCACGTCGGGCAAGCGGAGCTATGGCGACGTCTATTACAAGAACTGGTGGATGAAGATTGCCCGGAAGCTGGACTTCATCGAGCCGGGCCAGGCCATTCACTCCTTCCGTCACACGGTCACAACGGAGCTGAAGCACCGTGAAGTTTTTCTAGAAACGCGTGCCGATCTGGTCGGCCATACCATGAGCGGAGAAACCGCCGGTCGTTACTCGAAGGCGGCGCGGCTGACCCGGTTGAAGGAAGCGGTAGACCAAATCCCCAAGGTCACCAATCGCCTTCGGCCCCTGCCTACGCGTCTTCTACCTGCCTCCAGCCGCCAGCCTCGTCCGGCCCGTTTGAAGGCCAGTGGATAATTTTGCGCGGTTGGCCGGTAGCGGGGTAGTATGCGTGGAAATAGCCGTCTTTGGGACAAAGCCGTCCTTGCAAACCGGTTCGTTAAGTGACGGATTCCGACAAAAGCCGACATTGGCAGCTTAGGGCTTTCAGTATCCACTTGCGGCGAACATAAGCTTGCCTGCTATAGGCGGAATGCGCCCACAATTGGACACCCGAATGTGCCTCCGCACTTTTGAGGTTTCGCCACTCGTTAGTTCTGCACGACAGGACCTCTAAGCAACCATGGTTTACTATTCCATCTTATAACATCCAAATTTCAAGGCAATGCGCTTCGCACAGAAGGCATGTAAAAATCAAAATATGTCATTGTCATATCTCAGGAACAAACAACCTGCATAACGGCTAATCTAAGGCTGCATGGTTCATCACAAGTACATTATCGACAGCTTCAGCGCAGCGAACAGGATCACGCAAAGCAAGGTCTGGATTCTGATATTATCCGATATCTTTACCAAGTACTAACCTGCCAGCCCATCTAACGCTCGAAGTGCGTCGCCGAGCTTTCGCGCTGAGGAAGACAGTGCATCTTCCTCGTTTGCATTCAGTACCGGTACGATAACGCGTTCAATACCGCCCGAACCAATAATACACGGAAGACTCGAGCATAGTTCGTTATGACCAAAATGCTGATCGATCCATGTACTGACAGGCAGTACGCATCGCTCGTTGCGAACAATGGCTTCGCAAATGCGCACGATGGCGGTTGCGACACCGAATGATGTAAAGCCTTTGCCTCGAACGATCCCGTATGCCGCGTCGCGGACCTGCGCTCCGATCGCGGGTAGATCCAACGCTTTCGCAGCCTCATCAAAGTCGTGAATCGATTGCCCGCCGATCCGAACGCTTGAAAAAACGGTAACCTCGCTATCGCCGTGCTCGCCGAGAACATACCCTTCGATGGCGCTGGCCGATACATCAAGAGCCGCTGACAAAACCTGCTTGAGGCGACTGGTGTCAAGAAGCGTTCCGGTCCCGATCACCCGATGCCGGGGAAGTCCAGCATGGCGGATCGCCAGCGTGGTCATGATGTCGACCGGGTTTGAAGCGATGACAAGAACCCCGGAGAACCCGGCACGCGCCAGACGCTGTACGCACTCGATTACGATCCCCGCACTGGCAGAGGCCAGTGACAGGCGGCTTTCGCTGCCATGTGATGCCGCCCCGGCGGTTATGACCGCAATCCCGGCCGTGGCAGCGTCCGCGTAGGACCCAGCCCAAATCCGCGCCGGTCTCGCTAGTGCATTCGCATCCGTAATATCGGCAGCTTCGGCTTCGGCCAAGGCTTCATTGCTGTCGATCAGAACGATTTCGCGGAACAGAGCACGAAGCATCATCGCGTAAGCCGCGGTCGCACCGACATGGCCGGCGCCGATAAATGCGATCCTGTTCGAAGATGGCGTTGCCGCGTGTGTCGTCACAGCATCACCGATTGCAGGATCGGGAATTGTTTGCAACCTGCCCCAAGTAAACCTGCTGCAGCGTAAAAAATGGAACTTCTCATCATCATTTCCTCAAAATTGAATCCACAATTCCCGCTAGGCTTACATGGCCTATTTGGGATGGATCTAAACATTAACAGTACACCGACCCTTGCCATTATAAAATGTGCCGGTCTTTGAACCGATCAGATCCCAGCAGGAGATGAATATCCCCGCAAGAACGGGGCCGATCAGGAGTCCGTTGAATCCAAAGGCGACCAACCCGCCAAGGGTCGTCACCAGCACAAGGAAATCGGGGATATTGGTTTCGCGCCCGATCAGGATCGGCCGCAGAACATTGTCCACCGAGCCGATAATAACCAACCCGGACACGGCCATGATCAAGCCATGCCATATGCCGTCCGTTGCGAAGAGATAGATGGAAACCGGTACCCACACGATCCCGGTTCCCACTGCGGGCAGCAACGAGCAAAGCGCAATCACCACCGCCCAAAGCAGCGCATTGGGAACCCCTAACAAGGCCATGATGCCGCCTCCGACGAACCCCTGCGCCGCACCGACGAGCACCCCGCCTTTTACCGTAGCCCGAACCACGCTGACGAACCTGTCCGCGAGCATCCGGCGGTCGTCGACGGCAAGGGGCACGGTGCTGGCGATTGCGGTCGCCATCGAACGTCCGTCGCGCACCAGGAAAAAGGTCAGATAGAGCATCGTAGCCAAGGACAGAAGGAAGCTGGCAACGCCTTGTCCAATGGTCATCGCATGCAACGCGAGCATCTGCAGCCTCGCCGTGAGGCCGATCGACAGTTGTTCCCGCAGCGACGCCAGATCGGTTACGCCGGTGCGGCGCATGGCCGCAATGATCCAATCGGGCAGCCCAGCTTGAACTCGCTCGAAAATTGCCGGGATATCAAGTTTTCCCGACTGCACTTCCGCATACATCGATCCCGCCTGATCGAGCAGGAACATGAACAGTGCTACGCCTGGAAGAACGCCCATTGCGATGATGACGAGAAGCGTAAGGATCGCAGCAACGGTTCGTTCCCTTGGGAAAATCTTCAGCAGGCGATCATTCAGCGGCGAGAACATGATCGCAGCGACGACACTCCAGAGGATGGCGCCAGCGAATGCCCAGATCGACCATATAAACATCGCTGTCACCGTGACAGCGACAAGACCAAGTGAAAAATTTGGCAGGGCAATGCGGAGCTGCCGTCCACGCTCCAACCGGCTAAAAACCGATGGAGCGTTCATCTTCATGCGACTGCAAGAAGATCTTGGACTGTCGAAACCGCCTTTGCGTTCCATGCCGTGCGGCAGGCGAAAGCGCGATCCGCCATCGACGATACCGTTCCGGACAGCGTCATGACGCCGCCAACGGCAGGCGCGCCAATGTGCGCGGCATCTACGCTAGGTTCGCATTCGAGTTCGGTAAGAACGGCCTTCTGAAGCGCGCGGTCATGGGGCATCGTGACTTCCTGAAAAAGGAGGTGAACGGCGGGTTGAACTCCACCTTACCCTATTAAATTAGCGCGTGGCGTGCGTTTGCAAAGAATCGGAAACTACGCAGGGCCATGGGGACTACACGACGCAGCGCGCGGACGGTGTTTGTGAACACCTGGCGCCTACCGCTCCTACGTGTTTCCCGAGTCTGCGTTAGCAGGGTTCGGCCGTCTAGAATCTGGGGCGAGGGTGTGTCGCGGCACAGCCATCGCCCGCAATTGCTATCTGAGGATCCTGTGTGATCGACATGGCCACCCCCCGCCCTGCGGGGCCATCTGCATCGCCCTCATCAGACGCCGACTGGAGTGCTGACCTGACGGCGCGGGACGGATATCGCTTCCATGTCCGCCCGGCGGCACCGGCCGACGAACCTGCCCTCGCGGAGTTCTTCACCCATGTCAGCAGTGAGGATCTGCGGTTTCGCTTTCTCAGTACGGTTCGAAAGGTCGGACACGACCAATTGACGGCATTGGTGACGATCGATCACCACCGCGTCGAAAACTTTCTGGCGATCGAGAGCGGTACCGGTCTGGTCATCGCGACGGCGATGATCGCCGCAGACGAAACGCGAACCAATGCCGAGGTGGCGGTGGCGATCCGGTCGGATTTCAAGCATCGCGGCATCAGCTGGACGCTCGTCGAGCACGTGGTGCAGTTCGCACGATCCGAAGGCATCGCGACCCTGGAATCCATCGAAAGCCGGGACAATCACCAGGCGATCGAACTGGAACGCGACATGGGCTGGTCGGCGTCGCCCTGTCCCGGCGATCCTACGCTGATCGTGCTGCGCATGGTGCTTTGACGCAGGGGGCGCCTGACGATGCAGCCCTATCGTACGCTGGGGAACGACATCATGGCCCTCGCGATACGCGCGTTGGCGAGCAGCACTGCGCCATTTCCATGCCGGCAGCCATCGTGACAGGTCCGATCATCAAGGTAGCCGTCGATTGTCCAATGCCGCGTTCGTTCATCGCCTCGACATCGTCCTGCGCCCCGATCCATCCCGCGTCGTCATCCGGCCCTATGTGCCGGGCGCCGACGAAGAACATGCGCGGGCGCGGCGGATCGCGGCGCGGGTCGTGGCGCTTGATGATACGACCGTCGCGGCCGAACTACAAACGCTGAGCAGCGACTTTGCCGGGCATCAGCCGCAGGTCGAGGCGATGTTCGCGCGGCGCTATGCCGAGGTGCAGGGCATCATCGGCCTCGATCAACCGGTTGGCGACGCGCGCACACTGCTGATCGGTGCCTATTTCTGCCAGGAATATGGTTATCAGGCAGCGGCCCTCTTCAACCCCAGCATCGTGCCGCACCCTGACCAGTGGGGCATCGCGGCGGGTTCGATACGCTTCGTCCTGTCGCTACGCGCGGTTGGCGAAGGACATGTCTCCTCGATCGCGTTCCGGACCGGCGTGTGCGATGCTGATGGCAATATCGTCCTCGAACCGCAGGGCGCGCGGGCGATCGTCCCGCAGGTCGAGGATGCGGCCTTAGCCAGCGTGCGGGGCGCAAGGGTCCGGATGCAGTGCGAGGACGGATACGCCCTGTCGGAAATCGTCATCTTTCCGTCGACCCCGGCGCAACGCAACGGGATCGAGGACCTGCGTCTCGTGCGCTTTGTCGACGATGACGGAACGCTGTCGTGGATCGGCACTTATACCGCGTATAGTGCGCAGGGCATTCGTCAGGAGCTGTTGCGAACGGCCGACTTCCGCTCCTTCACGCTCGACACCCTTCACGGCGCGGCCGGTGCCGGCAAGGGGATGGCGTTGTTCCCGCGACGCATCGGCGGCCGCTATGCCATGCTCAGTCGCGCCGACAATGAAACCATTTCCCTCGTCTGGTCGCAAGACCTGTACGACTGGTCAACCGGCACGACTATCATTGAACCGCGATGGCCATGGGAGTTCGTCCAGATCGGCAATTGTGGTTCACCGATCGAGCTTGCGGAGGGCTGGCTGGTGCTGACCCACGGAGTGGGGGCGATGCGCAATTATGCGATCGGCGCGTGCCTGCTCGATCGTGAAGATCCGTCGCGGTTGCTGCGTCGTACAACCCGTCCGCTGATCCGGGCCGGTCCGACCGAGCGCAAGGGTTGTGTCCCCAACGTCACTTATAGCTGCGGCGCGCTCCTCCATGGCCGGACGCTGATCCTGCCTTACGCCGTAGCCGACAGTTTCACGACCTTTGCAACCATGCCGGTCGACCGGCTGCTCGCGGCGATGCAATAGTCACGCTGAGGAACGAACCGGGTGTTCCCGACGGACGCCAGCGACGGCGCGCTTGGTCGCTTCCGTGACGACCACCGTCGAAACCGTCGCGCCGAGACAGAACCACAGCGTGCGCCCCGATACCGGTCCCGTCCCGAGGATGCTGCCCAAGGGCGGCCAGAACATCGCGGCCAGTTGCAACGTGATCGCGACGGCGATGCCCAGCAGCAGCCATGGATTGGACAATATCGGTTCGCGCAGGATGGACCGCCGCTCGCTGCGCATGCACAGCACATAGACGTTCTGGAACAGGACCGTCATGAGCAGGACGGCGTTCTGGATTTCGGCCAACGGATGGCCGTCGCGGTGCAGGGCCTGAACCAGGAACAGTGCGAACCCGGTCATCACCAGCGCGGGCGGGATCATCAGCATGATCGCGCTGCGATCGAGGATGGGTTCGTCCGGCCTGCGCGGTGGTTGTGACAATTCATCGCCTTCGCCACGACCGAAACCCAGCATCACGTCCTGCGCGCCGTTGGTGACGAGGTTGAGCCACAGCAACTGCACGGCGGTCAGCGGCATCGGCAAACCGAACGCAACCGCGCCGAGGAACATGCCGATCTCCGCCATACCGGTGGCCAGCAGGATGATGACGATCCGCCGCACATTGGCATAGGTGACCCGGCCTTCCTCGATCCCCGCCACGATCGATGCGAAATTGTCGTCCGCCAGCACTAGGTCCGCCGCGCCGCGTGCGACATCGGTCCCGGCCAGACCCATCGCCACGCCGATATGCGCAGCCTGCAATGCGGGTGCGTCGTTGACGCCGTCGCCCGTAACCGCGACCAGTTCGCCGCTGGCGCTGAGGATCCGGACGATCTCCAGCTTCTGGACCGGCTCGATCCTTGCGAACACGCGGCCGGCGAGCACCATTCTCGACAATGCCAAATTCTCGCCCGCCAGTTCTCTCATCTGCGTACCGGTGACGACCTGATCCTTGCGGACCGCAAGGCCCAGCCCGCGCGCGATCGTAAGTGCAGTGGCAGGATGATCGCCTGTCACCATGCGGACGCCGACACCTGCCGCAGCGCAAAGTGCGATCGCGGCGGGCACTTCGGTCCGGACCGGATCGATCAGCCCGATCCAGCCTAACAGGACGAGAGCGCCCGGCGCGGTCGCGTCGACCGCCGTCGATCCATCGGAAGCGGCGACGGCGATAATCCGGTAGCCTGCTTCCGCCATGGCAAGCGCGCGCGTGGTCAGGGCGGCATCGATCGGCCGACACATTGTCTGGATGGTTTCGAGTGCCCCCTTCGCGAACAGCCGCCGACCCTGCGGCGTATCGACGACGACGGTCGCGAATTTGCGGACCGGCTCATAGGGCAACGCAGCGACCCTGACGATCGCGCGCAGCGCCTGCAGATCGATGCCGCCGCCATCTGCGAAGCCGAGCAGCGCGACGTCGACGGTATCGCCAACGGCCACGCCGTCGGGACCGGTCGAGGCTTCGTTGCACAGCGCGGCAGCATAACGGATCGCGGCCAGCGCGTTGGCATGCGCTGGCCAATCCGCCCGCCGGATATCCTGGCCGTCCGTCAGCAGGACGCGCTCGGCTGACAGGATGTTGCGGGTCAGCGTGCCGGTCTTGTCGCTGGCGATGATCGTGCAGGCGCCCAATCCCTCCACCGCCGGCAGCGAACGGACGATGACGTTGCGCGCCGCCATCCGGCGCGTACCCGCCGCCAGCGCGACGGTGACCGCGATCGACAGCCCTTCCGGAATCGCCGAAACCGCCAGCGCCACCGCCAGCAGCAGGATCTGGTCGCCCGGCCGCCCCTGCATCAGCAGAACGATGGCAAACGGCACGATCAACGCGATGGCGGCGATGCTGATCTGCCGCGCAAGCCGATCAAGGCGCACGACAAGTGGTGGAGGCGTCGCCTTCGCATCGCGCAGCGACGCATCGATCGCGCCGAGCGCAGTGTCGCCGGCGGTCGCGACGACGATGCCGCTGCCCCTGCCTTCCGCGACCATCGTACCTGCCAGCAGCATCGTCGTCCGATCGCCGGGCGACGTCCGTTCGAGCAGGGTGGCGCCATCGTCCTTGGGCACAGGGATAGATTCCCCGGTGAAGGCCGATTGATCGACGCGCAGCATGGTAGTTTGCGACAAGCGGATGTCGGCAGGGACCGCCATTCCGCTTTCCAGCTCGACCCTGTCACCGACGACGATGTCGCGGGTATCGATGACCGATACAGCGCCACCGCGCCTTACTGGCGCGCTATGCCCGATCATGGTCTGCAGCGCAGCCAGACTGCCGGCTGCCTTGCCTTCCTGAATGGTGCCGATGAGCGCGTTGATGACCAGCACCACACCGATGAAGCCCGCGTCGGTTCTGTGGCCAAGACCCAGCGATACGCCTGCCGCCGCGATCAGCAGATAGATGGAGCGGGCTGTTGAATTGCCGGACGAACCGCAGAATGGTTGAAGGGGTGGGTGGCGGGGCCAGTGCGTTCGGACCATCGCGCCGTAACCGTTCCGCCGCCTCATCCGATGCCAGCCCGCCAGTGGACGTCGCCAGGCGGCGTTCGACCTCGCCAATCGGCATCGCATGCCACGCGGGCGGCACCACAGCATCGCCCTCGATACGCGGCTTCGCCGAGATCACGGGCGATCGGCCTCGATAATGGTGACCGCCGTGCCGGTCCCGGCGCTCGCCAGCGTCTCACGGGTCACCAGCAACGTCGCGCCGGGGGTCAGGACCGTTGCCAGTGCCTCACGAAAACCGGCGGGCAGGTGCGCCTTGTCCCGATCTTCGGCGGTCAACTCGCCGGTGCGGGTTTCGCCGGGCAACGGCAGGCGCAGCCAATGCTCGCCTGTGGCATCGCTCGACTGAAGCGTGAAGGCGGCGGTACGTTCGATCGGCGCGTCGAGCAGGATCGCACTCGAACCGATTTCGATGCCGTTCCGCAGGACGACGACCCGCTTGTCACGACCGCTGACGACGATGGACACCGGACCAGTCAGTGACTTAGCTGGGATCCAGATAAAGGCGGCAGCGGCACCCGCCGCAGCACCTTGCTTCAAGATTGCAGGCGGCTGAACCGTCACCGGAACCAGTGGGTCGTTTGTGATGACGACGGTGATGCCCATTGGGGTAATTCCGAACAACAGTTTTGCAAAAGCGATCGGCATTCGGATGCAACCATGCGACGCAGGATAGCCCGGCAGTTTGCCGGCGTGCATCGCGATCCCGCTCCAGGTAAGCCGCTGCATGAACGGTATCGCAGCGTCCTTGTACAGGTTGGACACGTGATCCGCGTCCTTCTGGAGAACCGTGAACACCCCCGTCGGCGTCGCGAACCCCTTAGCGCCCGTGGAAACCGTCGACACGCCGATCGCCACGCCGTCGCGATAGACATAGGCCTTCTGGGTCTTGAGGCTGACGATGATCGTGACCGGCCCCTCGGGCGCGATGCCGGGTGCCCAAAGGTACTCGCCCGGTTTCAGCGCCTCGATCCGGCCATCGGCGACGATGACCGGCGGGGTCTGCGCAGACGCTGTGGCTGGTGCCAGCATGGCGAGCAACAGTCCGAACGCCTGCCTGCCGATCGCACCGGACCGGTCGCGGCTTCGGACGTCGGTCGCGCGAGTGATGGTCATCATAAGTCGTATCCGATGCTGACGGCCGACCCTGCGCGATCCCGACGGGTCGGGTGCAAGCGGCGAACGGACCCTATCGACCGGAACGAGCCGGTATCAGCATCGGCAACTACGCAGCTGTGATCCGGGCTGGCGACGACCACCTCCGCCGGGAAATGCGATCACACCGTTCCGCCGATCAGATGGCCGATCAAGGCGGTAACCGCCATTGCGAACGCCCCCCAGAAGGTGACGCGGCAGGTGCCGCGCCACACCGCGGCGTCCCCCGCCTTGGCCCCCAGCGCCCCCAGAACCGCCAGGAACAGCAGCGACGAACTTGCCACCCCCGCGATCAACCGATCGGCCGGCATCGCAAAGACTGCCAGCAACGGCATCGCGGCACCTACCGTGAAACTCGCGGCCGATGCCAGCGCTGCCTGTACCGGCCGGGCGCGGGCGCCCACCGTCAGGTCCAGCTCGTCGCGGGCATGCGCACCCAATGCATCGTGCGCCATCAATTGCGTAGCGACCGCGACCGCCGTCGCGTGGTCGACGCCTCTTTCGACATAGATCCCGGCGAGCTCGGCCAGTTCACCGACCGGATCGACGGCAAGCTCGCGCCGCTCCCGCCCGATCTCCGCATTTTCGGTATCGGCCTGGGCACTGACAGAGACATATTCGCCCGCGGCCATCGACATCGCCCCCGCCACCAGTCCGGCAGTTCCGGCGATCACGATGTTCGATGTCCGCGCATTCGCGGCTGCGACGCCGAGCACGAGACTCGCGGTGGAAACGATCCCGTCATTGGCACCAAGAACCGCCGCACGCAGCCATCCGATGCGGTTGACGACATGCCCCTCGCGATGCGCGTCAGCGGGCATCGAATATCTCTGTCGAAGTAGGCGTGGTCATCGACATGGGTTGCCACCCCGATCTGAATACCAGCCAATACGGCTGCTAAACGCCGGACATAGCGGTTGACGAGAGTGACCCCAGCATCGGGAACTACGCGGACCGTGCGGGATGGTCCCCGTACTGTGATTGTCTTCGCGCCCGTCCGGCAATGTGTGAAACCACAATAGGATCGATCCGCAATAGGGAGCAGGCCACCGTCAGACATCGAGGACGACGATCATGATCGACGCATTCCACGCCCTTCTGCAGCCAATCGCCAGTATGAACCGACGGGTTTCGATCGGAGGTGGCGTGCTCTCGATGCTCGTTGCTGGCGAGATCACCATGACGCTGCTCCGGCCGCTGGCCTGACATTGCGCCCGATCGCGTCGCGATGCGTTGAGCCGGCATGGGTTGCCGACGGTTCGGGCTATGACCCGATCGGAGCCGTCCCGTGATCGATTTTCGTACCCGCAAACAGACCGCGCCGCCGTCGTGAACGACGCTCTGCCCTGCGGCAGCGTACTGGATGCCGACGCCGTCGCCCGCAGGAATGCGGTCGTGGCCGAGGAACTGGGCCTGCTGATCGACGGGGCGATGGGCTATGCGATCTACATGCTGGACGCGCACGGACGGGTGACGATCTGGAACCGCGGTGCCGAGCGAATGAAGGGGTGGACCGAGGCGGAAATCATCGGTGTCGATTCCGCGATCTTCTACACCCCCGACGATGTCGCCGTCGGAAAACCGGCCGATGACCTGATCCGGGCGGCGGCGTTCGGCCGCATTGAGGAAGATAGCTGGCGGCTTCGGAAGGATGGGTCGGAGTTTCTTGCGAGCGTGACAATCACCGCGCTTCGCAACGAGTCCGGCGAGCTGCGCGGCTTCGGCAAGGTCATTCGCGACGTCACCGACCAGAAGGCGTCGGAAGCGGCGGTCGTCCGGCGCGAACATCATCTGCGCTCGATCCTCGCGACCGTTCCCGATGCCATGATCGTGATGGACGAACGCGGCATCGTATCCTCGTTCAGCACCACTGCCGAACGGCTGTTCGGCTATGCCAAGGCAGACGTGATCGGACGCAATGTCAGCATGCTGATGCCGCCCGCTGACAGACGCGAGCATGACGGTCATCTACGAACCTATCTCCGGACCGGCATTCCCCACAATATCGGCAATGTCCGCATCGCGACGGCGCAACGTGCCAACGGCGACACCTTTCCGATCGAACTGGCCGTTGGCGAGGCCGTGATCGCGGGCGAGCGGATTTTCACCGGCTTCGTGCGCGACCTGACCCACCGCCACGAAACCGCACGGCGGATGCAGGAACTGCAGTCTGAACTGATCCATGTCTCCCGCGTCAGCGCGATGGGGACGATGGCCTCGACGCTGGCGCATGAAATCAATCAGCCGCTGACCGCCATCGCCGCTTATCTCGAAACGATGCGCTTTATGATCGGCGATACCGGCGACGTTCTGCTCGGCGAGATCGCCGAAGCCCTCGACCAGGCGGCGGCGCAATCGCTTCGTGCTGGCACGATCGTGCGCCGGCTGCGCGCATTCGTCGATGGCGGCGACACCGGGTTCAAGGCGGAACGGCTCGACATGCTGGTGGAAGAAGCCACCAGCCTTGCCCTGCTTGGCGCGCATGAGGCGGGGGTCAATGTGACCATGCCGATCGCGGCGGGGCTCGACACGGTGCTGGTCGACCGCGTCCAGATCCAGCAGGTGCTGGTCAACCTCATCCGCAACGGGATTCAGTCGATGGTGTCGTCGCCCATCAAGGAACTGATCATCGCGACAGCGGCCGATCGCGATGGCTGGGTGCGCGTAACCGTGACCGATACGGGCACCGGCCTGTCCCCCGACATTCGCGACCGGTTGTTCGAAGCCTTCGCGACGACCAAGGAGGATGGCATGGGTCTCGGCCTGTCGATCTGCCGGACGATTGTCGAAGCGCATGGCGGCCGGATATGGGCGGAAGCGGGCGCCCGGTCGGGAACCGCCTTCCATTTCTGCGTTCCGCTGGCAGGCCGCGAGGATGTCTGATCCCGCCCGCACCGTCCACATCGTCGACGACGACGAAGCGATCCGGCAGTCGGTCGGCTTCCTGCTCCGCAAGGCTGGTTATAGCGTCAAGAGCTATGTGTCCGGCCTGAAATTCCTTGCTTCCGTTACTCGCGAAACTAGCGGCTGCGCGCTGCTCGACGTCCGCATGCCGGAGATCGACGGAATGGAGGTACAGGCAAGGCTTTCCCGGCAGGGTATCGCGCTTCCAGTAATCATGCTGACCGGCCATGGCGACGTGACGCTTGCAGTACGCGCGGTAAAGGCCGGCGCGATAGAGTTTCTGGAAAAGCCGTTCGAACGGACAGCGCTGCTGGCCGCGATCGACGAAGCACTGGGACTCGCCGGACGGACCGACCGCAGCCGGATCGCCGCCGCCGAAGCAACCGTTCGACTGGCAGCGCTGACGCCGCGCGAGCGCGATGTTCTGGATGGCATGGTACTGGGACGACCAAACAAGCTGATCGCGTTCGAGCTTGGCATCGCCACGCGGACGGTCGAGGTTCATCGCGCCAACCTGATGGACAAGCTGTCCGCGCGTAGTCTGTCCGATGTCCTGCGGATCGCGTTCGCGGCGGGCCTCGGCGACGACGGAGCCGAGCGATAACCGGCCGGGCCCTCGTCTTCTACGTACAGACATGACCTTACCGGCATGCGATCCATGCAGAAACCCAAGGATATTCGCATGCAGAATGAAACCAGCGCCGCGTCGCCGGGAGCGACCGGCGTTTCGCTCGTCGATGGGGACACCGCGGTTCGTCACGCCCGACAGCTGATGCTCCGCTCCGAAGACTATGCCGTTCGGTCTTACGCCACCTGTGCCGCCCTGCTCGCCGATCCGCGCGCGCGGGACTATCCCTGCATCATTCTCGACATGGAAATGGAGGCTATCGACGGTCTTGCCCTCCTCCGCGAAATGCGGACCAGTGGCTGGCGCGGCAGGGCGTTGCTGCTCGACGGCCTTGCCCCCGGCAGCCCGGTGCTGACCGAGGCCGAACGTCACGGCGACACCGTGCTCCAGCGCGGCATCGGCGATCGCGCGCTGCTGATCGCAATCGCCGCATCGATCAATGGCGACGCCCCTGCGCGCAGGCCCGCCGGTTCTTCTTCGAATGCTGACGATGCTTGACCGCCTCTTCACGGTCGCCGCTACGCGGATCGCCGGGTTTGCCGGCCAACCCGGTGCCTTCGCGACAGCGGTCGGAATCATCCTCCTCTGGTCGGTTACCGGGCCACTCTTCGGCTATTCGGACACATGGCAGCTGGTCGTGAATACAGCGACGACGATCGTCACGTTCCTGATGGTCTTCCTGATCCAGAACTCACAGAACCGGGATGCAGCGGCCATGCAGGCCAAACTGGATGAATTGATCAGGGCCGTCGACGCGGCCCGATCGCAGTTCATCGGGATCGAACACCTGACCGATCGTGAGATAGAGAAAGTGCGATCCGATCTGGAGCAGGAATGCGGCGATATCGCGGGCCGGGTTTCACCGGCCGTCAGTCTCGCCAATCTCACACGCCGCCTTTGACGACCGTCTAAAGCCCGTTCAGCCGAGAACGCGGGCAAGGAGCGTCGCCCGATCGGCCATATGATCCATCAGATCGGCAGCGTGCATCATCAGCGGGTCTTGCACGGCATCCATCGGCGGACGAACGAACGCAGCCATATCGTGGATCAGGGCGCGCTGGTCGTCAGAGCCGCCGGCCATCATTGCGATCATTGCCTGTTCCAGCGCGATCACCCGACTTCGCAAATGGACCAGCTCATCATGGGACAAGTGATGGCTGGCGTCGACGACGGGCGGTACGACCGTCACGCCGTAAGACAACGCCCCGCCCTCGTTATCCCAACGCGCGAGCGCTTCGGCGCGAAACGCGGCAGCCGTCGGCTGTACGCCAGACTTACACATCGAACACGATCCGGACCGGCGTTCTGGTCAGCGACGTCAGTCGATTGATATACGCATCGGCAATACCGGCATGCGAAGCGCGCGCGCCGCTGTCGATCGACGCCGCCGCCAGCGCCCGAGAGCGTGCGATCCGCGTGATGCAATAGGCGGCT
This sequence comes from Sphingomonas sp. Leaf9, assembly GCF_001421355.1. GTDB lineage: Bacteria > Pseudomonadota > Alphaproteobacteria > Sphingomonadales > Sphingomonadaceae > Sphingomonas. Next base: position 492,739 of record NZ_LMKC01000002.1, read on the forward strand.
TCGTCCGGGTCCGTGTACATCGCGATCTCCTGATTCGGTGCGCCAGACGATCGGAATGATCGTCCTCGAACGGCTGCCTATCTCGATAGGCCTTGGCGCGTCGGGGCAACACGGTCGGGATATACCTAGAGGTGACGAGCCACCGCATCGGAACACTTAAGATTGCGCAGTACCGACATCGTATGCCGTTTGGACGTGCCTAGGGCGTAGGTTTTCTCACGGCTGATGCGACCTGCCCGCATGTTCGCTGCGCCTGTCTTGCAACCCTCGCAAGATGCTGCTCTACGGATTTTTGGTCCATTTCGCTAGTGACTTGCCCGAACCGCTTGTGTTCCCGCGCATGCATGCCGAACGCATGCACAATGTAGTCGTCAAAAATCGTTGTCAGCGCAATATCCTGCCCTGCTTCACTTAACCAGTACTGCGACATTGCCGAGGTGGTGAAGCTCAGTAATCTTTTCCCACCCAGCAGGGTGCCTCTGTCCTGACGGCGTACGTCTTCCGGCGTTACGCCGGCACCGAATACGCGCTCGACATACCCCTTCATCATGGCAGGAGCCGAACCAAACCAGATCGGATAAATCAGGACGAAGACGTCGCATCCCCACAGGATATTTTTTTCCGCGATCACATCTTTTGCCAGCACCAGTGTTGCAAGGGTTGGTCGCTCATTCGAATACAGTACTGGATCGAAATGCATGGCATACAGATCGCGCAGCACAGTTTCCTGTCCGGCCGCGTGAACCTCTTCGCAATAGCAGTCGGCGATCGCACGGTTAAAGCTGTGTGGATCGGGAGTACACAGGATGACAGCATGCCGCCCGGTTTGCGTTGCGGCCTTGTCCTGTATGCGCATCGTATTGCCCGATCATTTGCGAAGCAGCGGAGGACGGCGGGAGCCGGTAGGATACTCGCCGGACTACTGCTCCTATCCCGCTAAGCAAAACCCGGAATATACGCTATAGGCATTAGGACGCATCCTCGGAAACTACGTAATTCCTAGCATATAATGGTGAAAAATCCGTGCAAATTAGGCTACAGGACCGGCGTTCTTGCCTGCTCTGTGTAGTTTCCGAGTCTGTCACCCAGAGGATAGACTAGGCAAGTATGCCGAACGAACTCGTTTGTGGAGCTACATCATGTCGCATGACGATAAACTGCAAAAGGCTGTACTTGCCGAACTGAAGTGGGAGCCGAGCATTACCGCCGCACATATCGGTGTAACTGCGGACAACGGCACGGTCACCCTGACCGGACATGTCGAGAGCTACGGACAGAAGCATGCGGCCGAAATGGCAACAGGGCGCGTCAAGGGCGTGAAGGCTGTGGCAGAGGAAATCGAGGTCCGGCTCCCATTTTTGATAACCCGCGATGATGCCGACATTGCAAAGGCCGCGGTGGATCGGCTTGCCTGGGACACTCGAACCCCGCGCGACGTCGTGAAGGTAAAAGTAGAAAAGGGTTGGCTGACGCTCACCGGCGAAGTCGACTGGCACTATCAAAAAGAGGCGGCCGAACGCGAGCTCCGCAACCTCATGGGCGTGGCAGGGATCTCCAACCAGATCACGATCAAGTCCCACGTCGATACCGGCCGACTTAGTGACAAAATTCAGCATGCGCTTCACCGCTCGTGGTTTTTCGACGAGGAAAACGTGCATGTCCGGGCGCAGGGTGGCCGCGTGACGCTTACCGGAACCGTCGGATCTTTGGCCGAGCGGAAAACCGCTGCATCGACGGCGTGGGCGGCTCCTGGTGCCACATCCGTCGAGAATGATCTGATCGTCGCCTGATCAGCACAGACTATCCCGCCCGGCCCGTTGCTAAGGCGGGATAGTTGCGGATGAGAAGGCCCGGAAACGGTCGTGCCGGATGTAGCGTGTTCAAATCAAATGTTGAGCTTTGAGCGAGCAGGCAGCGCCAAGACCAAGTGCACGAAACCGCTGCGCGCAGTGGCATTCGCAGTCACTTAGCGCATTTGCGCTGGGGTTTCGCGCTGCGGCAACGGAGGCAGACGGTGGGGTCCTTTAACATGGAGAGCGTTGTCACGGTGATATGCCGCGCCGACACCCAGCGCTTCACCGCGCCAGCTGATGCTCGCCGGCTCGGCGATGCGCCGAATGTCGGCGCGGCCCTAAAACGTACACGTCTTCTCGAGGACCGCCGCCACCGCGCGCTCGCAGGGTACCATTGGCGTCACGATCCACGGATCGCAGCGACCTGTCCAACGACATTGCGCGCGATTATCTGCGGCCTTCGCGGGGACGTTAAACATGGGCATCTTGAACGCTGCCTGCTCAAGATTTGAAGGTGAGCATTCGTGCCACGCGCCACACGCACCCGAACAAAGCCCACGCCTGTAGGTCCTGGCGCTCGGCTACCTTTACGATCGTGCCGTACTGTCGAAACATTCAAACGGGGCGGAGGCGCCCTTGGGCTCAATAAATGAGGTCTGGCGTCGCACCGGTAGGTCACTCGTCGCGATCTAGCGGCTTGGCGAAGCCGACGCCATCCACGCGATCGTCCGCGACCAGCGATCGGGTTCATGGCGCGCGGGTGGGCTAAACTCCCGAAATTTCATGCTAAATTGCAGTTGCGATTTACCAACGCCAACCGATCAGTTCAGGCTGAACGAACGTCCGCTTCCGGCCTTCCTGATAGCGGCAATTTCGCCGTCCACAAAAGTTCCGACATGCCAGTTCGCCGCCGAACATTTGGAGGCGGCGCAGACGGTCGTCCATTCGGCGTGTTCCGGTCTCGTGGTTTGATCAGGGCGAACGGCGGCTACTGTCGGAACCAGACATTTGCCGGAGTGAACGCGGACGGCCAATTTTGGTCGTAAGCGGACTATCAAACGGTTGACACCTAGATGATATCGTCCACTTGACCGCCAGACGTCATAACAGCCTCGTCCGCGTTGCTGGTAGGCGCATCTTACGGGCCAACGAGGCTGATGATTGTATTATGCTGCGGTACGCAGTCGCTCCGGCAACGGTAGTTCGACGCTGCTCGTGTTCTGCTCATCGAGGATGTCTGCGAAGCACCGATAGGCCCGGATACAGCCGTCGCGCATCGCCTTTTCGCCACGCGCCGGGGCGCGTGGATGGTGGCGAAGGTTCAGGTCGGCGTCGAGCCGGTATGCGCCCCAACCCTCGCCATCAGGGATGAGCCAGCAACGGCCGCCGCTTTGCGGCAGCCAGAGCCAGCAGTGTTCCGCGACAAAGGCACGGTCGTCCTCGTCGACGAAAACCAGCGCGACATTGGGAACGCCATCACAATCCTCTGGAAAGGACATGTAAATGATGTTCCGGCGCGAATTGCGAACCCAATTGGTCCAATGGAGCAAATTGACGGGGTGGATCGATGGGCCGACGATGACCGCAAGATTCTCACCGAGGTCGGTTTGCCGGCCGGATGAGCCGATCAACAGATGGCCGGTAGCGATAATGAGGTTGGCTGCCTGCTGCTGAGGCGTGCGTTCGATCATATTCATTGCCTTTGATTGTAATCGGCGCAGGCAGAGCCACGCGCCGATCTTCTTGTTTTCCGCCCTTCAATGAGCGTATTTTCTCTGTCAGGTTCTGGTCTGGGCTCAGGGAGCGAGCAGTTCGCGCTTGAGGGTTTCAGTCGCGATGACGTCGTGAAGCACGCGGTCGCCAAAGTGTCCCCAGTCGGCAGCGTAAGACCGATGGGTGCAGTGCTCGGCGACGAAGCCGGTCAGCCGCCGCGTCGCCTCCAGCACGGAAGTGGTGCCGCCGGTCAGATGGCGCCAGCGCATCAATAGCGCCGCTGTGGCCAGCACGTCGCCCTCGCAGACCGAGCGGACCGCCGACCATTTGCCGTCCTGCATCAGTTGGGAAACAAGGTCCGGCCGGCAGGTCAGCTTCGCTGGAATGCCCAGCCGGGCGGCTACCTCGGCGAGGTGGGCTGGTGCGGCCCCGCCGCACATCTCGGTGCAAAGATCGACGTGCCCGGAAACATCACGCCGCCATGGCGACAGCAGGCCGGCTAGGCTTGCCGGCAACCGCAGCCCGGCATCTATCGCCCCGATTAGGATCTGCGGCAGGTCGGAGTGGAACCCGCCCCATGTCACTAGCTGGGCACGGCCGAGCTGTTCCATATCGGCGAAGAAGGCTTTCAGGACAGCGGCTTCATCCTGTTCCGGCAGACCGCGCGTTTCCAGCCGAACCGGGCGCAGGCCGTCCGCAGCCTCGGTCATTACCAGCCAGCTCAGTGTCGTGATCCGGTGGCAGGGCCAGCGCGGCGTCACGCGCGGATCGGTACGCATTTCGCGTGGAGAAAGATGCGCGGCATCGGCGGGCAGGAAGCGTTCGGCCGCCTGGTAACGCGCGTGCGCTTCATGGTCATAGGCGAGTTCGGCATCGAGAACGACGACGAAGCGGGGCGTGTTGCTCTTCCAGAGCGAGGTCAGGTCGTGGTGCATGGTTGTTCTCCGGCGGGCTGTCGCGCCCGCGTGTCGAGGAAAGGAAAGGTCAGCGGGTACCGGGCTAATTGGCGCGCCAGCGGTCGAGGGCGCGAAGCGCGGCTTGTGCAGGGTGACTGGCGTCATCGAAATCGCCGAACAATCTTGCCCAGCACTGCCACCCGGCCACCGCCTCGTTGATCAGTTCCACGGCGGTGGTTGCCGGATCCGGCAGCAGGACGGTCGGCATGGCCGCGTCGCATTTGGTGACGGATGTGCCCGGGCCGCAGATGCACGGCATATGAGGCGCACGCGCCTGACGGACATGCCACGTGTGCCCGCGCGGCATGTTGCGCCACCGCCCGGCCGTGTCGCCAGCGGCGGAAAGGATCCGCGGATGCTGCGTCAGATCCGCGAGCGCCTGTAGTCGGCGAGGAACGCTGCCCCAATTGTCCCAACTGATAATAACGCCGTCCGCGGGAATGCGCTGCTCAAGCCAGTTGATCAGGTCGTTGACGGTGTCGTCCTCGCCAAGGCAGCGAGCGTCGCCGACAAAGCGGTAGTCGTCATTATCCGGGGTAACCGTGAGCATGCCGACCCCGCATAGGATGCGAGCATCTGGCCGGTGTCCGGCAGCGGGACAGGCGCCGATGGTACGAACGGCAAGTGCGATCGACGAGGGCGCGAAACCTCGCGCCTCGATCGACAGGTCGATGAGAGACATGGTGTTTTCCTTTTGGATTGGCCGCAATGCAGCCGGGTTGGATCAATCGACGGCTTGCAGCATGTCCGCGATATGGAGCTGGACGGCAGCGTGATCGGATCCGACCAGCCACTCGGCGGAGTAGGGGCGGAGGGCCGTAGCGATGCTCTGGCCGAAGGGGATCACTTGGGTGAGGCGGCGTATGATGTGCTGGACCGCGGTGATCGTGTCGGCATTTATTCGCCGATTGGTATTGAGACGATGGCCGCCGTCGAGGCGAGCCACGCTCGCCAAGGCGATGATAGGTATAGGACGCATGTGTGCTGTGCTCCAGGCGCGCACCCTCAGCCGAAACCGCGCGAAGCGGTTGGGGTGAGGATCACGGATGGTGGGGAAGGGCCGGCAGCGCCGGTCGACGGTGAAGATCCCGATCAAGGGCAGAGCCGGCGGGTGCCAACTCTCATTTTCCTCTCTTCAGAACCTTCGCTTCGCCTTCCCTCCAGTTCAGCGCTACCGGCGCTCTTTTCGATGCTGCCGATACGGTAATCGCTCAAATTTGGCGCGCACCGGAACCTCGCATCGCCGCCTTGCTCTGCGCGATTATCCATTTCGTCAATGATTGAAGACGATGCGGGCCGTGCTAACAAGCAGATGTGGATATTGAGCAGGGCGGCAATTTCGGTTTTCTGGCAGCCCGCGATGGCCAGTTGGCGCGGCTGGGCGCACTGGCGGAGAGCTATTTCCGTTCCGATCCGCCGGCCGCATTGCTCAAACTGCGACTGTTCGGCGAGGCGCTGTCGAAACAGGTTCTAGCGCGCCATGGCCTGTCGTCTTCGTCGTCGGCGACCTTCGACGAGGTGCTGCGCGAGGGAAAGGCTCGCAATATATTCCCGCAGCAGGTTGCGGACCTGCTGTTCCAGATCAGGCGCTGGGGCAATGCCGCTGCCCATGAGGACCGCGGGTCCGCAAGCGATGCCCTGAACGCGCTGAAGTTCGCGAGCGCGATCGGTGTCTGGTACCATCGCACCTATCGGAATGCGGCGTCTTTCGATCCCGGTCCGTTCGTGCCTCCGATTGCGCCAGCAGACGCCGATGCCGCGTTGCGCGAACAACTTGCCAGATTACGCAACGCGGTTGCCGACAGCCATGACGCGGAGGCGCAGGCCCGGTTGCGCGCGCAGGATGCCGAGGCGGAACGGGAACGACTGGCGGCATCGATCGACGAGCAGCAGCGGCAGCGCGCGTTCTGGGAAAACTATGCGGCAGAGACCGAAGCTGCGCTGGCCAAGGCCCGTGAAGAACTGGCCGCGATCCGAGCCGAGGCACAGGCGGCGCCGACCCAAGACATGCAACTGCTGTCCGCGGCGGCATCGCGCGCGGCAGAGAAGGTGGAGCTGGACGAGGACGCCACCCGCGTTCTCATCGACGCGAAACTGCGCGCTGCCGGCTGGACCGTCGACAGCGAGACGCTGACCCACGCCGCCGGTGCCCGGCCTGCTTATGGCGAGGCGATGGCGATCGCCGAATGGCCGACGAAGAAGGGGCGGGTCGACTATGCGCTGTTCATCGACGGCCGTTGCATCGGTGTCGTTGAGGCGAAGAAAAAGAAGACCGACGTCCCCGCCATGTTGGGACAGGCGCGGCGTTATGCCCAGGATATCGCGCTGACGCCCGACGAATTGCCGGGCGGCGGTCCGTGGTTGGACGGCGAACACCGCTATCGCGTCCCGTTCCTGTTTGCGACCAACGGGCGCGCTTATGTGAAGCAACTGGCGACGAAATCGGGCATCTGGTTCTGGGATGCACGCACGCCGGGCGCGGTCCCGCGTGCGCTCCCGGAATGGTTCAGTCCGCGCGATCTGGAGGAGCGGCTGGCACAGGCGATCGTCCCGGCCGGTGCGCATGTCGCCGATCAGGAACTGGGGGTCGCCGGCCTGCGCCCGTATCAGCGCGACGCGATCGCCGCGGTCGAGGACGCGATCCGTGCCGGTCGGCGCGACATGCTGGTCGCGATGGCCACGGGCACGGGCAAGACGCGCCTCGCCATCGCGCTGATGTACGAGCTGCTGCGCGCCAATCGCTTCCGCCGCATCCTGTTCCTGGTCGATCGCAGCGCGCTGGGTCGCCAGACGCTTGACGCCATGAGCGTGACCGACACCAGCGGCTTCCTGAAATTTGACCAGGTGTTCGGCGTTGCCGATCTAGAGAAGAAGCTGCCAGAAGCCGTCGACCGGGTGCAGGTCGCGACCGTGCAGGCGATGATCCGCCGCCTGTTCGACGATCCCGATGCAGCGCGCCCGACGCCTGGCACCTATGACCTCATCATCGTCGACGAGGCCCATCGCGGCTACACGCTGGACGCCGAGCTGCGCGAAGAGGATCTCGGCTTCCGCAATCTCGACGATTATCTGTCCGCCTATCGCCGGGTGCTCGACTATTTCGACGCGGCGACGGTGGCGTTGACCGCGACGCCCGCGCTGCACACGACGCAGATCTTCGGCCTGCCGGTCTATCGCTATGGCTATCGGCAGGCGGTGATCGACGGATGGCTGATCGACCATCGTCCGCCGCGCCGGATCACCACCGCGCTCAGCCAGACCGGGATCCGCTTCGACGCGGGCGACGAGGTAGAGATCGTCGACCGCCAGACTGGCGAGATCGAGCTGATGACGCTGCCCGACCAAGTCGATTTCGAGGTCGCGGCGTTCAATCGCAAGGTGTTAACCCAGGCGTTCAACCGTGCAGTGGCGCAGGCGGTGGCGCAGGAATGCCCGCCCGACCAGCCGGGCAAGACGCTGATCTTCGCGGTCAGCAACGACCATGCCGACATCCTGGTCGACGAACTCGCCAAGGCGTTGACCGAGGAATATGGCGCGCTGCCCGGCGGGCTGGTCGAAAAGATCACCGGCACGGTCGATCGCCCGCTGGAGCGGATCAAGGCGTTCAAGAACGACCCGCGCCCCAAATATGTCGTCACCGTCGATCTGCTGACCACCGGCATCGACGTGCCCGCGATCACCAACCTGGTTTTCGTGCGGCGGGTGAACAGCCGTATCCTCTACGACCAGATGATCGGCCGGGCGACCCGGCGATGCGACGAGATCGGCAAGACCCATTTCCGCATCTTCGACGCGGTCGACATCTACACCGATCTTCAGGATGTGACCGACATGCGGCCGGTGGTGGTCGATCCGGCACTGAGCTTTGCCACGCTGCTGGGTGATCTGGCGCGCGCTACGCAGGAGGATCAGGCCTTCGTCCGCGACCAGATCGTGGTGAAGCTGCGCCAGCGGCTGCCTCGACTCGCTTCATCTGCGCGGGAGCGGATCGAGCAGTTGCTGGGGTCGCCAGACGCCTTGCCCAATCGCCTGCGCGACGCGACGCCCGCCGAGGCGCTGGCGCTGTTCGAGCGGCATCCCTTGCTGATCGACATTCTGGACCAGGGGCCACGCGAGCGAACCGATCCCGGCGTCTTCATCTCCGGCCATGACGACGAACCGGTCAGCGTCGAGGATGTCTTCCCCGACCATGCCAGCCCGGCCGATTATATCGAGAGTTTCGAGGCCTATGTCCGGTCCCAAATGAACGTCGTGCCCGCGTTGATCGCCGCGACGCAGCGGCCGCGCGACCTGACCCGCGCCGAACTGAAGGAAATCGCTGTCCTGCTCGATGCGCACGGCTTTTCCGAAAGCCATCTGCGCGCCGCCTATGGCCGCGTCCGCAATGCCGACATCGCCGCGCACATCATCGGGTTCGTGCGGCAGGCGGCGCTGGGCGATCCGCTGGTCCCCTATGCCACCCGCGTCGAGAGCGGGGTCGAGCGTATCCTGGCGAGCCGCGACTGGACGCCGACCCAGCGCCGCTGGCTGCAACGCATCGGCCGCGCACTGAAGGAGCAGCCGGTCGGCGATCCCGCGATCCTGTCCGATCCGCTGTTCGCCCAGAATGGCGGGTTCGACGCGATCGACCGCGAGTTCGACCACCACCTGCGCGATGTGCTGATGGACCTGAACGTCGCCATCTGGGATAGCCGCGATACCGACCAGGCGGCCTGATCCGCCCCAATTGACGACAAAGGACGACGCCCCGTGAACCCCTCCGCCGAACTGGTGAACAAGCTGTGGCGGCTCTGCGCCATGCTCCGCAAGGACGGCATCACCTATCAGCAGTACGTCACCGAGCTGACCTATCTGCTGTTCCTGAAGATGGCGTCGGAGCAAAAGGACGAGAGCCGCATTCCCGAGGCCTATCGCTGGTCTCGGCTGAAGGCGGCGAACGAGGCGGAGCTGCTGACCGTCTATAAGCGCGCGCTGATCGACCTGGGCGATCCCGCCAAGGTCCCCGACCGTTCGGTCGTCGCCATCTTCCAGAACGCCTCGACCATCGTGCGCGAGCCGGCCAATCTGCGCCGCCTGATCGACGCGATCGACGGGCTGCACTGGTTTTCCGCCGAGCGTGACGCGTTCGGCGACGCCTATGAAGGCCTGCTGCAGAAAATGGCGGAGGAGACCAAGCGCGGGGCAGGGCAGTATTTCACCCCGCGCGTCTTGATCGACGTGATGGTCGCGCTGATGCAGCCGCAGCCGGGCGAGGTGATTCAGGACCCGGCGGCGGGCACGGGCGGCTTCCTGATCGCCGCCGACCGCCATATGCGCGAAGGCACCGACGACTATTTCGAGCTGTCGCCCAAGCAACAGGCGTTCCAGCTGCGCGAAGCGTTTCGCGGCATCGAGAACGTCCCCGACACCTTCCGCCTGCTGCTGATGAACCTGCACCTCCACAAGATCGACCCGACCGATCTGGTGCTGGGCGACACGCTGTCGCCGCGCGGCAGCGAGGCGGCGTTCAAACGCGCCGACCTGATTCTGAGCAACCCGCCTTTCGGCCCGGCGGGCGGGCCGCCGACGCGTGACGACCTGACCATCACCGACCGCGTCTCCTCCTACCAGTTGCCGTTCGTCGAGCACATTATCCGCGCGCTCGCTCCCGGCGGCCGCGCGGCGGTGGTGGTGCCTGATAACGTCCTGTTCGACGATGGGCGCGGCAAGGCGCTCCGGCGGATGCTGATGCACCGCTGCGACCTGCACACCATCCTGCGGCTGCCGACCGGCATCTTCTATGCGCAGGGGGTCAAGACCAACGTCCTGTTCTTCACCCGATCGACCGAAGCCGATCCGGCCGAGGACGCGACCCAGGCGGTGTGGATCTACGACATGCGCGCGGGCGCGCCCGCCTATGGCAAGACCAACCCGCTAAAGCGCGCCGACTTCGCAGGCTTCGTGGCGGCGTTCGGCGACGATCCGCATGGCCGCGCGGCGCGCACCGACGAAGGCGAAACCGGCCGCTTCCGCCGCTTCGACCGCGCCGCGCTGGAGGCGCGGGGCGACAATCTCGACATCAGCTGGCTCAAGGACACCAGCGCCGACGCCGAAGACGGCCTCGACACGCCCGAGGACATCGCCGCGGCGATCGAGGGTCATCTGCTGGCCGCGCTGGAGGAAATCGGCGCGCTGGTGGCAGAATTGGGGAGCGAGACTGAAGAGCCGGTAATCGTGGAGGCGGCGGAATGACGTTGCCGACGGGGTGGATTGAGACGACCGTTGGCGACGTCTCCGCGACGAAGCTCGGCAAGATGCTCGACGCGAACAAGAATAAGGGTGAGCCCGTCGCCTATCTTCGCAACGTCAATGTGCGGTGGGGTGCCTTCGATCTCTCGGATTTACTCGAGATGCGAGTCACGGCTGAGGAGCGTGACGAATTGGCGGTTCGCGATGGCGACCTGTTCGTGTGTGAGGGGGGCGAGCCGGGACGGTGTGCTGTTTGGCGTGGGGGCGAGCGGGATCTGGTTTTCCAAAAGGCGATTCATCGCGTCCGGCCGCTTGACGCAGTGAACGCCGAATACATCGCCGCGCTTTTCACCCATCTTGCTGCAAGAGATGGACTTTCCCACCTCTTCACGGGGACTACGATCAAGCATCTGCCGCAGGTGGCCCTGCAACGAGTACCTTTTCCGCTGCCCCCCGCAGCCGAACAACGGCGTATCGTCGCGAAAGTCGACGGTCTGGCTGTCCGTCTTGCAAGGGCACGGGATGATCTTGATCGCATCCCGATGCTAGCTCAAAGCCTGCGGCAAAATGCGTTGAGCCTTGCCCAGTTCGGTTCATTATCTGGGTCTTGGAGGGAAGCACAGCTTGCTACGTCAAGCGCTGCCGACGCTCTTGATGCGGTGAGGGATCTTAGGACAAAGAGACCTAAACCTGTCCGGCGGGTCGTTAGCATTTCCCTCAATTTTGCGTTGCCAAAGACATGGGCGCAAGTCTCTCCGGACGAAATAGCTGCCGACGCGCCCCATTCGATCGGCATTGGTCCGTTCGGGAGCGACTTGGTCAAGGCAGACTACCGCGAGTCGGGAACGCGTCTCGTCTTTGTGCGAGATGTAAGGGCGCAACAGTTCGGCGAGTTAGGCGCGAAATATGTTAACGGCGAAAAGGCTGAGAAATTAAAGGCGCATATGGTCGAGAGCGGCGACTTGCTTGTGACCAAAATGGGCGATCCGCCGGGCGATGTGGCGCTTTTCACCGGCGACGCGCGTGCGATCATTACGGCGGACTGCATCAAGCTCCGCGCGCACAGCCAACTCGCAGAACCGGATTATCTCCTATTCTGCCTTCGTTTTCCGTGTGTGCAGGAGCAGATTAGAGCCGCAACTAAAGGTGTGGCCCAACAGAAAATCAGCTTGGATTCCTTCCGCCGAATGGTGCTGCCAATCCCACCCTTGGCTGAACAACGGCAGATTGCGACGGTGCTTCGCGCCACCTTCGCCCGCGCCGACCGCCTCGAAGCCGAAGCCGCCCGCGCCCGCGCGCTGCTCGACCGGCTTGAAGCTGCGATCCTCGCCAAGGCGTTTCGCGGCGAGCTGGTGCCGCAGGACCCGAAGGACGAGCCGGCTAGCGTACTGCTCGACCGCATCCGCGCCGAACGTGCCGCCGCGCCCAAGGCGAAGCGCGGGCGTGCGCGCAAGGCTGTGGGCTGAGCGGGGAGGAGAACATGGCCATTCCCGATTATCAGACGCTGATGCTGCCGGTGCTGCGCCTCGCCGCCACCAGCGTCACGCGCGTGCCCGATGCGGCGGTGGCGATCGCCGATCAGCTCGGGCTGAGCGAGGCGGAGCGCGAGGAGATGCTGCCCAGCGGGCGGCAGCGCGTGCTGCACAACCGCATCCACTGGGCGAAATTCTACATGGCCAAGGCGGGATTGATCGACAGTCCCGAACGCGGCCGCTTCGTCGCCAGCGCAGAAGGAAAGGCGCTGCTCTCGACCCAGCCGGCGACGATCACGGTCGAGACGCTGAAGACCTATCCCGCCTTCGCGCAATTCTATGCCGGGGACCCGCAGGCCTCGCCCGCCGAGGCACAGGTTGCCGAAGCCGCCGCCACCGCGACCGCCACGCCCGAGGAGCAGATCGACGCCGCGCAGGGCGTCCTCCACGCGGCACTGAAGGCCGAACTGCTACAGCGTGTGCTGGCGCAGAGCCCGGCCTTTTTCGAACGCACGATCGTCGATCTGCTGGTGGCGATGGGCTATGGGGGCAGCCATGAGGGTGCCGCGCTCAGCCTCGGCCGCAGTGGCGACGGCGGCGTGGATGGTGTCATCGACGAGGATCGTTTGGGCCTCGACCGCATCTATATCCAGGCGAAGCGCTATGCCCCGCATGTCGGCGTCGGGCGGCCCGACGTGCAGGGCTTCGTCGGCAGCCTGGTCGGCTTCGGTGCGACCAAGGGCGTGTTCGTCACCACCTCCAGCTTCAGCGCCCCCGCGATCGAGTTCGTCCGCCATTTGCCGCAGCGCGTGGTCCTGATCGACGGCGCGCGCCTCGCCGAACTAATGATCGAACACGGCGTCGGCGTTCGCGTGAGCCGCACCATCGTGGTGAAGCGGCTGGACGAAGACTTCTTCGCGGACGAGTGATGGATCAAATATGCGACACATCAGTAGATATGACGCATATTTGATGCTAAATATTGGGAATGGTAGCCCAGTCGCGATATGCCGAAAATGCGCTCAAGTTAATGGCCGATACGCTACGCGCGGCGCGAACAGAGCAGCGCCTATCGCAAGCGGACCTCGCCGGTCGGGCGGGAATATCAAGATCCCTGCTCGTGCGGGTCGAACGCGGGGAACCGGGTTGTGCGATCGGTACCGTGTTCGAACTGGCGGCGATTCTGAAGGTGCCGCTGTTCGGCCTCGACGAAAGGGAAGTGGCGCGCGAGGCTAACCGCGTGGCCGATCGGCTCGCACTGTTGCCCGCCGCTGTTCACAGCCGCCGGGTCGTCGTGGACGACGACTTCTGATGGCGGGCCAGGCGTTCGTCTGGGTCTGGCTGCCTGGGCACATCGAGCCGGTCGTGGCGGGCCGTATCTTTCGCGACGGGCAGCGGCTGTCGTTCAACTATGGCCGCAGCTATCTTGCGCGCGAGGACGCGGTCCCGCTGTACCTGCCGGAACTGCCCCTCGTCCCGGGCGCAATCGCGCCGTTGCCCGGTCTTTCGATACCTAGCAGCCTGCGCGATGCCGCGCCCGATGCCTGGGGACGCCGGGTCATCCTCAACCGTTTATTGGGGCGGCAGGCGCGGGATGGCGATGTCGATCGCATCGACGAGCTGAGCTATCTGCTCGAGTCCGGGTCCGACCGGATCGGCGCGCTCGATTTTCAGGCCTCGGCGACGGACTATGCTCCGCGCGCTGCGATCGGCGCGACGCTGGAGGAGCTGGTCCAGTCGGCCGAGCGGGTCGAAGCCGGCATCCCGCTGACGCCTGAACTCGACCGCGCACTGCATCATGGCAGTTCGCTGGGCGGCGCACGACCCAAGGCGTTGCTGACGGACGGAACGACGAAATATGTCGCCAAATTCCCCGCTGCTGGCGACGTCCATAATGTCGTGAAGGCGGAATATATTGCGATGCGGCTCGCTGCTGAGGCAGGACTGAACGTCGCGCCAGTACGGCTGGTGCAGGCGCAGGGCAAGGACGTGCTGCTGGTCGAGCGCTTCGATCGCGTGGCCGTCGGCGAGGAATTGTCGCGCCGAGCGATGGTGTCGGCGCTGACGCTGCTCGAACTCGACGAGATGATGGCGCGCTACGCCAGTTATGAGGTGCTGGCCGAGATCATCCGCCACCGCTTCGCCAGACCGCGCGAGACGTTGCGGGAGCTGTTCGGCCGCCTGATCTTCAACGTGTTGTGCGGCAACACCGACGACCACGCGCGCAACCATGCGGCGTTCTGGGGCGGCGGTTCGCTGTCGTTGACGCCAGCCTATGACATCTGTCCGCAAGCCCGCGCGGGCGGCGAGGCGGGCCAGGCGATGCTGATCCATGGCGCGCGCCGCGACAGTCAGTTGGGGCTCTGCCTCGACGCGGCTGGCGCTTTCTTGCTGACCCGCGAGGCGGCCGACGCCATCATCGACCACCAGATCGCCATTATCGGTGAGCGCTATGACGCCGTCTGCGATGAGGCTGGCCTTTCCGTTGTCGGACGCGACCTAATGCGCGGGCGGCAGTTCCTCAATCCCTATGTCTTGCAGGACTATCGCAAAGCGTAGGGGCGACCACGCCCCGCTCGAGGCGGCGGAGCCGCGACCCCCGCGTTAGCGCTGGCAACGCGTGAGCGGTGCCATCTCGGCGCGCAGTGCCGATCCAAGGGGCGCCGAAGGCGACGCCGCATACAACCTTACGCGCTGCAGGGCGCGTAAGATTGTAGGTATTGCGCCTAAAAAACCGATAACCCTAATTTCGGCGTTTTTTTAGAGAAAGCAGCCTTTTCCTAGCAAAGTTCACAGGTCGCGGTCAAAATTTACCCGAAAACCCGAATAACTCTCTATAAAGTAACTATATTCCAGCAACAGAACACTAAATAACAAAAATATCAAAATTTTTAGGCTTAAATTAATGAGACTATGCGTCCTTTCGAGCTGATTTACCGCTACGGGAGAGGCAAAATTAGGGTTATCGGGGAAAATGCCTGAAATAATATTGTGCAAAAGCGCAATCTTAGGACATAATGCTGCGTTCGCCATATCTATTCGGGTTTTCGGTTTTTTTAGTACGGAGGACTTGCTACCCGGCATCGGCGATGCTGACCTCCGGCACAAATGGCGTTCGGGTAATTTGTGCTTCGGTGGGCTACGGAATCAGATGCGGCGCCGGTGGTTTCCGGCTTTACGGCTATCATTTTTATCATGCCCAGGTTCGTCATGCCCCGGCCGCAGGTCCGGTTGCGGCAGACAAATCAACCCTAGTTCTAGCTCGCATATCTACTATGCTGGATATGTGGAAACCGATTCGGCTATCGCTGCGCTTGGCGCGCTAGCACAGGGAACGCGTCTCGATGTGTTTCGCCTGCTGGTCCGCCACGAACCCGCCGGGATGGCGGCTGGCGAGGTCGCCCGTCAGCTCGACGTGCCGCAAAACACCATGTCGGCACATCTCGGCATTCTCGCCCGCGCGGGTCTGGTCCGCTCCGAACGCCATAGCCGGTCAATCATCTATCGCGCCGATCTGGACGGCCTGCGCGCGCTGACGCTGTTCCTCGTCAAAGACTGCTGCGCGGGTAACGCGGAACTGTGTGCGCCGCTGATCGCCGAACTCGCCCCCTGCCGCTGAAAGGACCTCCCGTGGCCGTCGATATCGTCATCTACCACAATCCCGAGTGCGGCACGTCTCGCAACACCCTTGCCATGATCCGCAATGCCAGCATCGAGCCGCATGTGGTCGAGTATCTGAAGACGCCGCCCGCGCGCGCACTGCTGGTCGAGCTGATCGACCGCGCCGGCATCACGTCGCGCGATCTGTTGCGGGAGAAAGGCACGCCCTATGCGGAACTGGGCCTGGACGACACGGCGCTGTCAGACGACGCGCTGGTCGATGCGATGATGGCGCATCCGATCCTCATCAACCGGCCGCTGGTCGTCTCGCCGCTCGGCGTGAAGCTGTGCCGCCCGTCCGAAGCCGTCCTCGATCTGCTGCCGAGCGGCCAGCGCGCCGCGTTCGCCAAGGAAGACGGCGAACAGGTGGTCGATGCATCGGGCCAGCGCGTCGCCTGATGCTCCTTGCCGTCCTGATCTTCGTCGCGACGATCACACTCGTCATTTGGCAACCCAAGGGCCTCGGCATCGGGTGGAGCGCGATGGGCGGGGCCGTCGTGGCGCTCCTTGCAGGCGTCGTCACCGTGTCCGACGTGCCGGTGGTTTGGGGCATCGTCTGGAATGCGACAGCCGCGTTCGTCGCGATCATCGTCATCAGCCTGTTGCTGGATGAGGCCGGGTTCTTCGAATGGGCGGCATTGCATGTCGCGCGCTGGGGCGGGGGGCATGGTCGCCGGCTGTTCGTCCTGATCGTGCTGCTCGGCGCGGCGGTGTCCGCGCTTTTCGCCAATGACGGCGCGGCACTGATCCTGACGCCGATCGTCATCGCCATGCTGCGGGCGCTGGGGTTCAAGGACAAGGCGACGCTGGCGTTCGTCATGGCGGCGGGGTTCATCGCCGACACCGCCAGCCTGCCGCTCGTCGTCTCGAACCTCGTCAACATCGTGTCGGCCGACTTCTTCAAGCTCGGCTTTGCTGAATATGCCGCCGTAATGGTGCCGGTCGATCTGGTGTCGATCGCCGCGACAATGAGCGCACTGCTGCTGTTCTTCCGGCGCGACATTCCATCCGACTATGACGTGGCCGCGTTGCGCACACCGACGGACGCGATCCGCGACGGCGCAACCTTCCGCGCCGGATGGATTGTCTTGGCGCTGCTGCTCGCGGGCTTCTTCCTACTCGAACCGCTCGGTGTGCCAGTTAGCGCCGTCGCTGCTGCCAGTGCGATCCTGCTGCTGGTGATTGCGGGGCGGGGCCATGTGATCGAGACACGTAAGGTGGTGCGCGGCGCGCCGTGGCAGGTCGTGATCTTTTCGCTGGGCATGTACCTAGTCGTCTATGGCCTGCGAAACGCTGGCCTGACGGATCATCTGGCGACGCTGCTCGACCAGACCGCGCAAGGCGGCGTGTGGGGCGCGGCGCTGGGAACGGGCGTGATCGCAGCCGTTCTGTCGTCGGTGATGAACAATATGCCGACCGTGCTGGTGGGCGCGCTGTCGATCGACGCTACGCACGCAACCGGCGCTGTCAGGGAAGCGATGATCTATGCCAACGTGATCGGCTGCGATCTCGGCCCCAAACTGACGCCGATCGGCTCGCTCGCGACGCTGCTGTGGCTGCACGTGCTGGGGCAGAAGGGCGTCAGGATCGGATGGGGCTATTATTTCCGGGTCGGGGTCACGCTGACCGTGCCTGTCCTGCTCATCACGCTGGCGGCGCTCGCGCTGCGAATTGGAATTGCCTGATGCCGCTGCGCGACCTTACCGACCCTGACCATCTGCCGGCACTCGATCGGCGTTACGTGCTCGATCGGCCCGCCCTTGGGCTGGGTGCTGGCGATCCGCCGCCCCGTATCCTGCTTCTCTATGGATCGCTTCGTGAGCGATCCTATTCGCGCCTGTGCATTGAGGAAGCGGCGCGGCTGCTCCGCTTCTTCGGCTGTGAGACGCGCATTTTCGATCCCGCTACGCTGCCGCTCCCTGACCAGCACGCCGGCGACGATCATCCGGCCGTCCACGAACTGCGCGAGCTGTCGATGTGGTCGGAGGGGCAGGTGTGGTGCAGCCCCGAGCGCCACGGCCAGATTACCGGCATCATGAAGCTGCAAATCGACCATTTGCCGCTCAACATGGGCGGGATGCGTCCGACGCAGGGCCGCACGCTGGCGGTCATGCAGGTGTCGGCCGGATCGCAGTCGTTCAACAGCGTCAATACGCTGCGCGTTCTCGGCCGCTGGATGCGAATGGTGACGATCCCCAACCAGTCGTCGGTCGCCAAGGCGTTCGCCGAGTTCGATGATGCAGGGCGCATGAAGCCGTCGAGCTATTACGACCGGATCGTCGACGTGATGGAGGAACTGGTGCGTTTCACCGTCCTGCTGCGCCCGCATACCGCCCAGCTGGTTGATCGTTATTCGGAGCGAAAGGAAGCCGGCGCGGTGATCGACACCGCCACTGACCTGTCGAGTATCGCCACGAAACCTTGATGCGGGCGGCTGCTACCGGAACGGAACGAACCTTCCCTGCGCTGGACGGAGCGGCGGCTGCGTCGAAGGCGGCTTGAGCAGGTTTTCGCTTTATCGTCAGTTCGTTACAAGGCCGAAAAAGGGAAGCCCTGTTGACGATCCGATTGTTGTTTCGCTGCGCCAGTGCAGTTTCTGTCCTGGCGGTCCTGCCCGCCTGCGTTCCTGCCGGTCGACCTGCCGCCCCGCCGCCTCCTGTCCCGGTCGCCAATCGTACTCCCGCATCTGTCATTCCCGAAGCACCGTTGGTCGTCGCCCGGCCGCAGCCATCGGCGGACCTGCTGAACGCCGTGCAAGCACTGGGCGCAGGTTTCGAGGGCCAGGTGGGCATCAGCGTGCGCGATATCGACGAAAACTGGGTCGTCGACTGGCAGGGCGACACCCCGCGTCCACAGCAGAGCGTTAGCAAGCTATGGGTCGCCATCGGAGTCATGGATGCGGTCGATCAGGGGCGATTGTCGCTTGCCGATCCGGTGATCGTCACTCGCGCCGACCTGACCCTGTTCCACCAGCCGATCCGGACGCTGGTCGGAAAGACGGGCTACAAGACGACGGTCGGCAATCTGCTGCGCGGCGCCATGTCGCGCAGCGACAACACCGCCAACGACGTGCTCCTGTGGCGGATCGGCGGTCCTGCGGCCGTCAACCGGATGTTGAAGGACAAGGGTGTTGCCGGCGTCTGCTTCGGTCCCGGTGAGCGGCAGTTGCAGGCGCGTACCGCCGGACTGGCATGGCGTCCCGAATGGGCCGGTGGCTGGGGGTTCCTGCAAGCGCGCGCCGCGATGTCCTATGCAGCGCGCGACAAGGCGCTGCGCCGCTATCTCGACGCGCCGCTGGACGGCGCATCGGCCAATGGCGTGACGCTCGGACTATCGTTGCTGGCGCAGGGCCGGCTGCTGAGCGATCGGTCGACCGCATCGCTGCTGACGCTGATGCGAGCCAGCAAGACCGGTCCGCTACGCCTGAAGTCCGGCCTGCGTCCCGGCTGGACGCTCGCCCACAAGACGGGGACCGGGCAGGATCTCGGCAAATTGTCGACTGGCTATAACGACGTCGGTCTGCTCGTGGCGCCGGACGGGCATCGCTATGCGCTTGCCGTGATGATCGCGAGCACGCGCCAGCCCATTCCGGCGCGGATGCGGCTGATGGGCGATGTCACGCGGGCGGTGATCGCCGCGGCCAACCGGTAACCCGCGACGCCCTATCGATCGGGCAGGCTGGCCCGGTCAGCGCTCCAGGTGGCCAGCGTCTTGCCGGTTCGCGGGTTGTCGATCGCTACATCGTCCAGCGTCACCGCGATGATGCAGATCGGGCGCTGTTCGGGACCGGCGGGTTGTCGACAGGCCACGGGCGATCGATCCGCCGTTCCGCCGATCCTGCCGCGCAGGCGAAGCTGCAGGCCCTGATCGGCGGGCACCTCGTCCGGGGCCGCGCGCACCACGGTCTCGTAGGGCTTTCCGTCGCGCAGCCCTTGCACGGCACCATCGGCAAATTGGGCGACCGCCAATGTCTGCCCTGGCAGGGTGACCGCATCGGCGCCGGTGGGTGCGGCGCTGTCCTGCGCCGCCGGGCAGGTTTCGTTCGCCGTCCACGGGCGGGGAATCCAGAACCCTTCCGCGATCATGCCGGTCGCCGATCCATCCTCCGACGCGCCCAGATCCGCCCCGCTCCAGATGACCGGCGCGACATGGACCCGCAGCGCCCTGGCCTCAGCATCGTAGCGCCAGCGCATCGGGCTGTCGCTGTCCGCATCGGAAGGTCCGCGACATCCGAAGGGAAGCCGCAATTCGAACCGCTGCCCCGCCAGATCGGCAGCCGCCTTCGGTAGGGGACGGCCCGATGCAAGCGCATCCGCTGCCTGCGATGCCAGTGCGATCAGGTCGGCACGGGTTTTGACGATATCGCGCGGGTCGGGCAGCGAGGGCGCGGGTTGGACAACCGCAGGTGCCGTCGCGACCGGGGCAGCGGCGGGCGGCACGACCTCGCGCGGAGATGTGCCCCGCCCGATCAGGAACCCCGTTCCGCCGACCGCCAGGGCAATCGCCAGACCGCCTGCCAGCGCAAGCCGGCTGTTCCGCAAGGTTGGCTCGTTCATACGGCATCGATAGCAAAGCCCGCCAAATTGGCATACCCAAGGCCATGACATCCGACGATATAATCCCGGACGTGCTGCCCGATCGCGGTATGTCCTCTGCCCGGGTGATAGCCGCGTGACCTTCGATCAGGTGCTGACGCTGCTGGTGCTGGTGCTGGTCGTCGCGGCGCTGATCTGGGACAAGGTACGCTCGGACGTCGTGGCGCTAAGCGGTGCGGCCGTCCTGCTCATTGCCGGCGTCGTGCGGCCGATCGACGTCCAGAGCGCCTTCGCCAGTCCGGCGATCATCGCGCTCGCCTCGCTGTTCGTCATCGCTTATGCCCTCGAACTATCGGGCCTGCTCGATCGCGCGATCGAGGCTGCGGTCAGGATGTGCAAGCGGCTGGGGTCGGCCGGCATCTGGCTGATGCTGGGTGCGATCGGGGTCGCGTCCTGTTTCCTCAACAGCACGCCGATCGTCGTGCTGGGTGCGCCGGTCGTGCGCGATGTCGCGACCGCCCTGAAACTGCCGCCTAAACGTTATCTGATGCCGTTGTCCTACATTACGGTGCTGACTGGCTGCTGCACCCTGATCGGAACGTCGACCAATTTGCTGGTCGACGACATGGCGCGCAATGCCGGGCAACCGCGCTTCGGCATCTTCGAGATCACCCCTGTGGGTCTGCCGATCGCGCTGGCGGGGGCGATCTACCTGTTCCTGTTCAGCGGCAAGCTGATGCGCGGCAGCATCGCCGATGACAGCCCGGTTCCTGACCGACGCGACGTCGATGTGCCGAACGCCCAGGTCGGCGATCCGACGCTGTTCGCGGAACATCGCGTCTTTCAACCGGTCAAGGCGGCGATCGCGTTCGCCGTATTCGTCGGCGCGATCGCCGTGGCCGCCACGGGCATCGCACCGATCGCCGCATCGGCCTTTGCCGGGGCCGTGCTGCTGATCCTGCTGCGCGTCATCACCGCCGACGAAGCCTATGGCGGGCTGCGGCCCCAGATCCTGATCCTGATCGCCGGCATGGTCGTGATCGGGCTGGCGATGGAGCAAAGCGGCCTCGCCGCGACGGCGACCGGGGCGCTGGTGGGATCGATGCAGGAATTCGGACCGCTGACCGCGCTGATCGTGCTGTACGGCGTGACAATGGTGCTGACCGAGCTGCTGTCGAATGCGACCGTGGCCGTTCTGGTCACGCCGATCGCGGTCGCGCTGGCGGAGAGCCTCGGCGTCAGCCCTCGCCCGTTCCTGGTCGCGGTGATGATGGCGGGCAGCGCCGCGTTCGCGACGCCGTTCGGATACCAGACCAACGTCATCGTCTACCAGATGGGCGGGTATCGCTACATGGACTTTGTGAAGGTCGGCTTGCCCCTGAACCTGATCACCTTCGCCGTTGCGATCGTGACGATCCCGGTCTTCTTTCCGTTCTGATCGATGCTGCGGCCCGGTCGCCGATCGACCGCGCCACCCCTTGGAATCCTGCCATGCGCATTCTCGTCTATATCGTCCGCGCCCTTGCGGGATTGCTGGTCCTGGTCACCGCGCTCGGCATCGTCGAATCGAATGAATGGTGGATCAGGATTTGGGATTTCCCGCGGGTCCAGATCCTGGTGGCACTGCTGTTCACGGGAGGGACGGCACTGTGGCTGGATCGACGGGTCGGGCGCTGGGTAGTGCTGCGCGGTCGCGGCCGGGTGGCAGCTCTATCGCATCTATCCCTATACGCCGCTCGCCCGGACGGAATTGGCGTTCGCGAAGGCCGGTTCCACCTCAACGGATCGGTGCTTCAGCATACTCTCGCTGAACGTCCTCGAATCCAACCGCGACTATCGCTGGACAGTACAGCTGATCGATCAGGTCCGCCCCGACCTCCTGTTGCTGATGGAAACCGACAAGCGCTGGGCAGCGGCGCTGGCACCGCAACTGGCACGCTATCCGAACCGGCTCGAACGCCCTCTCGGCAACACCTATGGCATGATCCTGGCGACACGTTTGCCGATGCGCGACGCCAACATCGAAACGATCGCCGAAAAGAACACACCATCAATGCATGCCGAACTGACAGCGGGGGACCCGTTCAGGTTGATCGCATTGCATCCCCGGCCGCCCTTGCCAGGACAGGTCACCGAGGCACGCGACGCCGAAATAGCGATTGCGGCACGGCGCGCTGCCCGCACCAGACTGCCGGTTCTGGCGATCGGCGATTTCAACGATGTGGCGTGGTCGCACACGTCGCAGCTGTTCAAGCGTGTCGGCGGCTATCTCGACCCGCGTATCGGGCGCGGCACGTTCGCAACCTTTCCGGCGCGAACGCCGCTGCTCGGTTGGCCGCTCGATCACCTGTTCGTGACGCCGGAATTCGCCGTGCGCGATCTTGCGGTGCTGGAGGATGTCGGTTCCGACCATCTGCCGGTCCATGCCCGCCTGTGCCTGACCGGACGGCCTGCGGACAGCAAGCGCCCCGAATCCGTATCGCGCGAGGACCGCCGCGACGTGAAGGAGGTCTTGCAGGAATATGACGAGGAGCAACGTCGCCCCTGACATGCGCCGTGCGGTGGATCGATCGGCAAGGTCGATATTTCAAGCCGGATGGCGGGCGGGACTTCGAAGAAGCGCCGCATGGAACCAGCTCGCCGACGGGAGCAGGCGTGCGCAAACTGGCCAACATCACATCCTTTGGATTGCTGGCGCTGCTGACGGTAGCCATGCCATCCGCAGCGGTGGCGCAGATCACCGAGGACGGTCTGCTGCACGAAGCGGTCGGCGCGCCCGATAACTGGCACCTGTCGGGCAGCGTCCGTGCCCGGTTCGAGGCGATCGACGGTCAGTTTCGCGAGGACGCGGTCAACCGCAATCAGGTGCTGGCGCTGCGCACGACGCTGTTCGCCGAATATGATGCCGGGCCGGTGCGGTTTGGTGCGGAATTCCACGACGCCCGCGCCTATTTCCAGCGGCGCGGATCGTCGGTCGGGACCGATGTTGTGAATGCGCTCGAGTTTTCGCAATATTATGCCCAGGGCGATCTTGGCGAGGCACCGGGTAGCGGTAGTACCAGCTATCTGAAGGCCGGTCGGATGACGATGCAACTGGGGTCCGAACGGCTCGTCGCGCGGCAGGGGTTTCGAACCTCGGTAACGTCGTTCACCGGGTTGCGGCTGACGCGCGAGGGAGAGGATGATCGTGCCTTCGTCGCTTTCTGGACCATGCCTACCGTCCGGTTGCCGACCGGCACCACCGCGATCCGGCGCAACCGGCCGCAATGGGATCGCGAGAATACCGACCTGCAACTGTTCGGCGCCTTCAACCGCCTGCCTCTCGGCGGCGAAATCCGTCTCGAAACCTACGTTTATGGCCTGATCGAACGCGGCGAAAGCCAGGCAGATCGTAGCGACCGGCGGCTGGTCACGCCGGGGGCGCGACTGTTCGTCCGTCCCGACCAAGGCATGACGTTCGAGGTCGAGGCGATGGCGCAATATGGACGTGGGCGCGATGGCAGCCCGGACAGCGGCAAACCGGTCGTACCGGTCGCGGCTTATGGTTTCCATGGCGATGTCGGCTATCGCTTCGCAGGCGGATGGAAATTCGAGCTGACCGCATTCTTCGACTATTATACCGGCAATAGGCGGGAGGATCGGATCGGCCGGTTCGACACGCTGTACGGCGCACGGCGGTTCGAATTCGGGCCGACCGAATTATTCGGCGCGGCGGACCGGTCGAACATGCTCTCCCCCGGCGTACGGCTGAAGGCTGCCCCTACAGGCGGGCTGTCGGTGATGGGCGATTACCGCCTGCTCCGCCTCGCCAGTGCGGTCGATCGTTTCAGCAACAGCGACGTGCGCGACGCCACCGGGCGTGCCGGGCGCAATGCCGGACAGCAGGTGCAGCTGCAGGTCGAATATGATCTGGTCGCGGATATCTTAGCGCTCGATCTCGGCTATGCGCGGCTGTTCAAAGGCCGGTTTCTGCGCGAGGCGCCGAATGCACCGGACCCGCGCGATGTCCAGTTACGGCTACGCGTCGATCATGTTCTCCTTCTAGCCGCCAGCATATGGCTGCACGGGCAGGTAGCGCTTTTCCTTCCGCCACTGATCCGCCGACGGGACACTGGATTGCGGAACCTCACCCCGCCTTCCACTTCACCGGTATACGCAGGTAAGTGATGCCGTTCGCCTCGGCCGGTTCGAAATGGCCCGCGCGGATATTGACCTGGATCGAGGGCAGCAGCAGCTTGGGCACGGATAGCCCGGCGTCGCGCTGCTCGCGCATGGCGACGAACTCGTCTTCGCTTACGGCGTCATGGACGTGGACACTCGACCGGCGCTGCTCACCCACGGTCGTCTCCCAGCGATACTCGTCGCGACCCTGTGCCTTGTAGTCGTGGCACAGGAACAGCCGCGTCGCGTCAGGCAACGCCAGCAGGCGACGAATCGAGCGGTAGAGCGTACGCGCGTCGCCACCGGGAAAGTCGGCACGGGCGGTGACCACCTCCACCTCCTACGCTCTGTCGGGTCTGGTCGATTGGGGCGTGACCGCGCTGCTGGTCATGGGTGGCGTCGTTGGAACGGTCGGCGGCATCGCGCTGGGCAAGGTTCTTGGCGCCCGGAAGGGGCTGCTCGAACGCGGCTTTGCCGCCGTGGTGATTGCTATCGGGGCTTACATCATCACGTCATCCGCCTGAGCCGCACCCTTTCCGAGAACGACCATGCGGAGAGAAGGGTCGCGTTTCAGTTGCGTCTGCTGCGTCTTGCCGGTTCCTGTTTCCCAAAATGCTTTTCCGGCAATGCTCCATGGACATGGAGTATCCAGAAACAGGCGGGTGACTCGAAGTCGAGCCCTGCTACGGAACGGCCTCGGCTGGGATCGGCCGGCAAGCGGGCAGGGTTGGCGAGAGCCACCGCGTTGGTATCAGCGGATCAGGGCAATTCTAAACAGTCGCCGGCCGCCGTGGATTCTTTAAGTCCGATCCCTTTCCATGCGACCAGTACATGGCTATCCTGTTTAACGAGCCTCAGATGATCCGACGTTAGAACACGGACTTAGATGGTTAAAGCTTTGGCGTGACGGTCCTGCCGCCGCAGCCAGTCTGCAATCCGAGAATTTGGACAACGGCACAAAATCGGCCGCAGCCGTTCGGCTGGTGCGCGTGAAGGCTTCATGCGGGTCAAATGACGCCCTTCAGTCCGGGACGAAGGGGGTCGCGAATTCCAGTCGGATGCCGCCCGGAATGAAAACGATAAAATGCCGGGTCGCCGATCCCGGCTGGATAGCATCGGGCGCGACATCGACGACGACATCGGCATGCGCGCCCACCCGCGCCCATACCGCGTCGAGCGCGGCGTCGTCCGCGACCGCCAGCGACAAATGGTGCAGTCCGATATTCGCCCGCCGGTCGAACGGGCGTGCCGCAGCCGGATCGGCGGCGCGCCACAGCGTCAGCAGGATGCGGCCATCGGACACGAAGACCGCGGGATACTCCGGCTTCCCGCCGACGACATCGAAGCCCAGCACGTCGCAGAAGAACAGGCGCGCCTGGTCGATATCCGGCACGGTCAGCCCGACATGGTGGACGCCGATCGTCAGCTTGTCGGTCATGGTCATGCTCCTTGCAAAGCGGAAATCCGGTCCCGCAGGCGGGCGATCTCTTCGTGGAGGGGTTGCGTCGCCGCCTCGACCTGGTTGGCCGTGAAGCGGGGCGTGATGTGCTGCGGACAATTCCAGTCGAACCCGACAATATCGATGACGAACGCCCGTTCGCCCCTGGCCGCATATCCGGGCGGCATCAGCACCGCGACCTGTTTGGGATCGTCGCTGGTCTCCGCGTGGCCGATCAGTTTCAGCCTGCGCCGCGTCGGATAATCGATCAGGAACAGGCATATCCGGTCGTCGCGCGCCACGTTGGCGACCGACAGGAACTGCCGGTTGCCCTGATAATCGGCAAAGCCGATCCGGTTGCCCGACAACCGTCGCAGGAAGCCCGGCGGCCCGCCGCGATGCTGCAGGTAAGGCCAACCTTCCTCGCTGATGCTGGCCATGTAGAAGCTGTCGCGCGCGGCGATGAAGTCCGCTTCCCGGTCGGTCAGCAGGTCGGCCTCACCCGCCTGCGCCTCCATCCGCGCATAGGATGCGCGCGAGCCGTCCAGCGCCTGCAACGCGCGCGACCGTGGGCCGAACATGGTCTTCAGGAACGTCTGTGCCATGGGATGCATGTCTCCTTGGAACTGTCCAGCCGGCCCCCGATGCGGCCGACCCCTTCGCCGTTCAACCGCCGCGATCGAGTGCGGCCAGCAGCGACGATCGAAGCCGGTCAACGACCCGCCGAAAGGCCGCTTCGTCGCCCAGCGCGCGGGTCAGGACAATCGCGCCCTGGATTCCCGACACCGCCTCCTCGGCAAGCTCCATCGCCAGGGCGGGTGGGACGCCGCCGCGTTCGAGGCAGCGGGCGACGGCCCCGATCCATCGCGCGAAATACTGCCGCACCCGCGCGGCAAAGACTTCCCCGGCGGCGTTCAGGCCAAGGCTGCCGATGACGCACACCCGCCTGCCGGACAGGAAATAGGTGCTAACGACATCGAACATCGCCGCGATGGCGGTTGCCGGGTCGGTCGTGTCTTCCAGCGGCCGAAAGATCGCCTCGGTAAACCAGCGGTCGATATCGTCGAGCACCGCCGCCATCATCTCCTCCTTCCCGCCGGGAAAGAAGTTGTAGAGGCTGCCTTTGCCCAGGCCCGTCGCCTGCGTCAGCACGGCCAGGCTCGCGCCGTCATAGCCATGTTCGCGAAACGCCTCGGCAAGCGCGGGCAGGGCGCTTTGCCGGTCGGTGAGGACGCGCTTTGCCCTCACAGATCGAGATCGCTCAGCGACGGGTGGTCATCGGGACGCCGGCCAAGCGGCCAGCGGAACTTGCGATCGGGCTCGGCGATCGGCATTTCGTTGATGCTGGCATGGCGGTTCGCCATCAGCCCATCGTCGGCGAAAAGCCAGTTTTCGTTGCCATAGGCGCGGAACCACTGCCCATTGTCGTCGCGATATTCATAGGCATAGCGGACGGCGATGCGGTTGCCGGTAAAGGCCCATAATTCCTTGATGAGCCGATAGTCATGTTCCCTGTTCCACTTGCGGGTCAGGAATGCCTGTGCCTCGTCGCGATTGGCGGCGAACTCGACCCGGTTCCGCCAGCGGGTATCCGGCGTGTAGGCAAGCGCGACCCTTGCCGCGTCGCGGGTGTTCCAGCCATCCTCCGCCAGCCGAACCTTTTCGACGGCGCTGTCGTGGGTGAAGGGGGGCAGGGGTGGACGGGACATCTTGCTTCCTTTCCGGTCGGGACCCGCGTCGGCGAAGGGCGCCTGCGCTAGTCTTGTACTGATAGGTACATAATTATACCGATCAGTACAAGATGTTTTGACGGAATGCCGTTGTCCGGGTGAGCGACCCGGAGTCAGTCGATGATGTGCGCCCAGCTAAGATCGAACCGCGCAAGATATTTGCGCAGGCGATCGGCATCGTTGGTCGAGCTTCGCTGGCGACGCGACGCAACGAAAAGCGTGCGGCCGGCATCGGACAGCGACCGGCTGGCACGGCAGGTTTCGACGACATGGGCCAGCTGAACGCGATCGAACGGGTCGAGTGCTTCCATCTGCCCGGCGGTCAGCAGGTCGGTCAACGGGTCGGGCGCTTCGGTTCCGCCGCGCCATAGCCGTTGCAGGCGTGCGATCTCGGTCGTGACGCACTCCACGTTGATCCGGCCTTCCGGGCTGAAGGTCGCCATGCGCGTCACGCTGGCCGCCAGGTCGCGAAAGTTGCCGGGCCAGCGCGCCTGGCCACTGGTCGCGAAGTCGAGATACCGGTCGCGCGCTTCCTTGTTGAAGGTGATGCGATCGCCCTCGCGCTCGGCGTGGCGATCGAGTTCATAGTCGAGATTGGGGGCGATATCCTCGCGCCGCTCGGCAAGGCTGGGGAGGGCGAAGGTCCAGAGGTTGAGCCGGGCATACAGGTCGTCGCGAAAATTGCCCTCCGCCACGCAGGCGGCAAGGTTGCGATTGGTGCCGGCGATCAGCTGAAATTCGCTTTCGACCTCGCGGTCGGCGCCGACCGGCAGGAAGCGCTTGTCCTCGATCGCGCGCAGGATCATCGCCTGTTCGTCGAGGCCCAGTTCGCCGATCTCGTCGAGGAACAGGACGCCGGTATCGGCGGTACGCAGCAGGCCCGCGCGATCGGCGGCAGCGCCGGTGAACGCGCCCTTGCGATGGCCGAACAGCGCCGACATCGCGCTGTCCCCCTTCAACGTCGCGCAATTCACCTCCACCAGCGGGCCCTTCACCTGCCGTTTCAGGCGCTTCAATTCGTAGATGCGCCGGGCGAGCTGACTCTTGCCCGCCCCGGTCGGCCCCATCAGCAACAGCGGCGCGCGGCTGCGGATCGCGACCTGTTCGATCTCGTCGATCATCGCATTGAAGGCGGCGTTGCGCGTGTCGATCCCCGATTTCAGGAAGCTGGTGCCCTCGGCCCGGTCGGCGGCGAAGCGTGTGGCGATGCTGTCGTAGCGCGACAGGTCCAGGTCGATCGCATTCCAGTTGCCCGCTGCGCTGCCCCCGCCCCGGCTGGGCTGTGTCTGGAGCAGGCGACCGGGCAGGTAATGCGCCTCGCTCAGCAGGAACAGGCAGATTTGCGCGACGTGCGTGCCGGTGGTGATGTGGATGAGATAGTCTTCGCTCTCCGGATCGAACGGATAGGCTCGCGCGAAGTCGAGCAGCTTGCCGTACACCTCCTCGAAATCCCACGGATCGGTGAAGTCGAGGACATGCGGCTCCACCCGCGTTTCGGGGGAAACCGAGGCGATATCCTCGGCGACATAATGGGCCAGTCGCTCGTGGCGCGTGCCGTGCAGCAGCACCAGTCGGTCGACCCGCAAATCCTCGTGCATCGTCAGGCCGACGGTCGGTCGCCATTTCGACCAACGGGACGGGCCAAACTTGCTGGCGTCAAGCGTGGAGCCGAGAAAGCCGATAACGGTCGTTGGGCGCATGTCTATCCTATGGGATAAAATACGATTTCTGTCGATCATTTATCTGGTAGCCGCTTTTCAGCCGCCCATACGTTCGATTTGTACGACAATCCAATAAATATATGAAAATAAACAAAATTATAGATAATCCTGGTTGTGCGGGGAAATTGGCACGTCTCTCGCAAAGTATCGGGCATCGGGTCGCATGGTATCGAACGGCCCGATGCGCGGCAGGGGCGGTCGGAATGGGCCGGCCGCCCCCAAAGCGAACAGGGCGTGGCACGTTTCGCGAAGCGCGACTGCTTAGCAGCAGGATGTCGCAGGCTGAACTGCCGCCCTGACCGGATTTCGAAGGGAGTTGGACGATGGCCAACAGAGGATTGTTCGCAAGCGCGGTGGCGCGGCTGTTGCCGAGCACCGACACATTGAACCGCGCAGGGGCGGCAGCGCGGGCCTGCGATCCGATGTTCGTTGCGAAGGCCGCGATCTATGCGCGGCGGGCGGGGGCGATGAAGGACATGCCGGCGCTGTTGGCCGCCTATCTGACGATTGCCGATCCGGACCTTGCGGTGCCGGTGTTCGGGCAGGTCGTCGACACCGGGCGGATGCTGCGCAGCTATGTGCAGATCCTGCGTTCGGGGCAGGTCGGGCGGACGTCGCTCGGCACGCGGCCGAAGCGGCTGGTGACGCAGTGGCTGGAGCGGGCATCGATGCGCGATCTGATGGCGGCGGCGACCGGCAACGACCCGAGCCTCGCCGATATCGTCCGCATGGTGCATCCCAAACCGGCTGATGTGACGCGGCGCGCCTTCTATGGCTGGCTGATAGGCAAGCCGTACGACCTTGCCGCCTTGCCGGTGGAGATCGCCGCCTTCGAGGCGTGGAAGCGCGATACCGCGTTGCCGCTGCCGCCCGTGCCGTTTCAGTGGCTGACCGCCTTTCCGTTGCGCGCGGAGCAATGGGGCGAACTGGCGACGCGGATGGGGTGGCAGGCGCTCCGGATCAACCTCAACACGCTGGCGCGGAGCGGCGCGTTCGGGGTGCCGGGGGTGACCGAGGCGGTCGCGGCGCGGCTGGCCGTGCCGGCACCGGGGGTATTGCCCTACCAATTGCTGGTCGCGCTGCGATCGGTGGGTGGCGGGGTGCCGCTGGCGGTGCAGGCCGCGCTGGAGACGGCGCTGGAGGCGTCGTTGGCAAGCGTACCGGTGGTGCCGGGCAATGTCGTGGTCTGCCCGGATGTGTCGGGTTCGATGCAGTCGTCGGTAACCGGCTATCGCAAGGGCGCGTCGACGACGGTGCGCTGTGTCGATGTGGCGGCGCTGGTCGCCCCGGCGATGCTGCGGACCAACGGCCATGCACGCGTGCTGCCGTTCGCCGTCGATGTCGTCGATTGCACGCTCGATCCCCATGCCCGTCTCGCCGTGAACGCGGCGCGGCTGGCGGCGGTGGGCGGGGGCGGCACCACGGTATCGGCCCCGCTCGCCCGGCTCAATCGGGAGGGGGCGAAGGTCGATCTGGTCGTCATCGTCTCCGACAATGAGTCATGGGTCGATGCCACGCGGCACGGCGCGACGGAGACGATGCGCGAATGGGACCGGTTGAGGCGCCGCAACCCGGCGGCGCGGCTCGTCTGCGTCGACATCCAGCCGCATGGGACTACCCAGGCGGCGGGCCGGCCGGAGATACTGAATGTCGGGGGATTCTCCGACGCAGTGTTCGACATGATCGCGCGCTTTGCCGCCGGGCAGACGCGCGACTGGGTAGAACGCATCAACGAAACGGAGGTTTGAAGGAAGGCCGTGGCGAATGCCGGCGGGACTACATCCCGTGCCAGACCGGAGAGTAGAGCGCCTGGACAACCGGGAGATGCGGGTTCGAATCCCGCCATGGGAATGTAGCTCAAGGTCGACCAACGTCTCGCCAATTCTCGTCGCCATGGCCCATTTCAACGCGGCGAATGCCGACCGGACTACATGGACTTTTCATCCCCAGGTCGCGGGTTCGAATCCCGCCCCGGCTTCGGTCGGGTAGCTCAGTGGTTAGAGCAGGAGATGTCCGGTCAATCCCTCGTCGCCGTGATCCTATCAAGCTGGTGAATGCCGGCGGGACTACATCGGTTCAGGCGGTTCGAATCCGCCCCGGGGCAACCCGGAAACGTCTCGCCAACCCTCGTCGCCGGCACCGAAATCTAAAGGAGGTCATGATGACCGCAACGACGTACGAGTATACTGACGTGCCCGGCGGCGTGCCGATCAAGGCATGGACGCGCGGCGTGCCCGTCGAGGACGGCGCGCGTGCGCAGCTGGCGCGAGCGGCGCAGATGCCGTTCATCTTCAAACATGTCGCCGCCATGCCCGACGTCCATATTGGCATCGGCGCGACCGTGGGGTCGGTGATCCCGACCAAGGGGGCAGTCATTCCGGCGGCGGTCGGGGTCGATATCGGCTGCGGCATGATGGCGGCGCGCACCTCGCTGCTGGCGAGCGACCTGCCCGACCATCTGGAGGGTGTCCGCTCGGCGATTGAGCAGGCGGTGCCGCACGGGCGCAGCGTCGGGCGGGGCAAGCGTGACAATGGCAGCTGGGGTTCGCCCCCGCCCGCCATCGTCGCGGCGTGGTTGACGCTCGTCCAGCGTTTCGACCGGCTGTGCGAAAAGCATCCGCGGCTCAAGAACACGAACAACCTCGTGCATTTGGGGACGCTGGGCACCGGCAACCACTTCATCGAACTGTGCCTCGACGAATCGGGTGCGGTGTGGGTGATGCTGCATTCGGGCTCGCGCGGCGTCGGCAATGCGATCGGCACGTTCTTCATCGAACTGGCGAAGCAGGACATGCGCAAATGGCACCTGAATCTGCCTGACGAAGATCTCGCCTATTTCCCCGAAGGAACCGACCATTTCGACGATTATGTCGAGGCGGTCGGCTGGGCCCAGGATTATGCGGCGCTCAACCGGCGGATGATGATGACCAACGTCATCGCTGCGCTGCGCAAGGTGATCACGAAGCCGTTCGAGGCGGAACTGGAGGCGGTCAACTGCCACCACAATTACGTCACGCGCGAAAATCACTTCGGCGAGAACGTGCTGGTGACGCGGAAAGGGGCCGTGCGCGCGGCGAAGGGCGTGATGGGGATCATCCCCGGATCGATGGGCGCGAAGTCGTTCATCGTCCGGGGCCTTGGCAACCCGGAGTCGTTCGACAGCTGCTCGCACGGTGCCGGCCGGGTGATGAGCCGGACGGCGGCCAAGAAGCTGGTGACGCTCGACGAACATATCGCCGACACGGCGGGCGTCGAATGCCGCAAGGACGAGGGCGTGATCGACGAGACGCCAAAGGCCTACAAGCCGATCGAAGCCGTGATGGCCGCACAGGCCGATCTGGTGGAGATCGTCCACACCCTGAAACAGGTGGTGTGCGTGAAGGGGTGAAGCGGGGCGACGGGCGGGGGAGCCGTCGCCGCCGCTTCGCCGGCCGCCGGATCGGGCGGAAGGATGAAAGGAACGAACCGTGTTGCCGTTGACCAACGAAGCCATTCCCGCCGGGGTGCGATCCGAGATCGACACGCGCCTTGCCGCCGTCGAGGCGAACGAGGGCGTGCGCCTGTTGCTGACGGTCGAATCCGGCTCGCGCGCATGGGGATTTCCGTCACCCGACAGCGATTACGATGTGCGCTTCGTCTATGTCCGGCCGCGCGACTGGTATCTGTCGCTGATGCCCGGCCGCGACGTGATCGAGGCACCGATCGTCGACGACATCGACCTGAGCGGCTGGGACATCCGCAAGGCACTGGGGCTGCTGCTGAAGTCGAATGCCGTCGTCAGCGAATGGATCGAGAGCCCGATCCGCTATCGCCCGGACGACGCGATCGTCGCCGACCTCGCGGCGCTGGCCGACAGCGTGATCGATGCGCGATCGCTCGCCCTGCATTATGCCAGCCTCGGGCGGAACGCCGCCGATCGCTGGCTGGAGGACGACGGCGCTGTGCCGGTGAAGCAATATTTCTATGCGCTGCGTCCGGCGCTCGCGATCCGCTGGCTGAGGCGCGAGGGGAGGGGCCGCCCGCCGATGGACCTGCAGTCGCTGATCGATGCCGTCGGCCTGTCGGACGCGCTGGCGGACGATATCGCTGCGCTCGTGGCGGCGAAGCGGCGGAGCAACGAGCGAAGCAATACCGCGCGCATCTCCGCGCTCGACGCGCTGATCCGTGACGAGCTTTCCCGCGCCGGCGAGGTGCCGGGCGGCACCATCGATCCGCGCTCGCGCGAGCGGGCGGAGGCACTGTTCCTGCATCTGGTGAACACATGATCGTAATCGACGGTGCCGAAGGCGAGGGCGGGGGACAGGTCGTGCGCAACGCGTGCGCGCTGTCGCTCGTCACGGGTACGGCGGTTCGCATCACGAACATCCGCGCCAAACGGTCGAAGCCGGGGCTGATGCGCCAGCACGTCACCGCGATCGAGGCGGCGTGCGCGATCGGGAACGCGACCTGCGAGGGGCTGGTCGTCGGATCGTGCGACCTGACCTTCCGTCCCGGCCGGGTCGTCGCCGGCGACTATCGCTTTTCGGTCGGTACGGCGGGATCGACGGGGCTGGTGTTGCAGACGGTGCTGATGCCGTTGATGCTCGCCGACGCGCCGTCGCGACTGGTGCTGGAAGGCGGCACCCACAATATGCTGGCCCCGCCGTTCGAGTTCATCGATCGCTGCTTCCTGCCGGTCGTCCGGCGGATGGGCGGACAGGTCGAGGCGCGGTTGATCCGGCACGGCTTCTACCCGCGCGGCGGCGGGCGGATAGAGGTGGATATCACCCCCGGTCCGCTGCAGCCGGTCGCATGCCTGACGCGCGGCGCGCCGGTCAGCGTATCGGCCTGCGCGCTGATCGCGGCACTGCCGCTATCAATCGCCGAGCGGGAGATCGCGATGGTGCGCAAGGCGTTCGACTGGAGCGACCGCGAATGCTTCGTCCGCGAACTGCCCGTCGATCAGGGGCCGGGCAACATCCTGCTGCTGGAGGCGCGGTTCGAACAGGCGACGGAGATCGTCAGCGGGTTCGCACGATTGGGCGTAACCGCCGAGCGCGTCGCGAAGACGGCGATCGGGCGGATGCGCGGTTATCTGGCATGCGATGCCTTTGCCGGGCCGTATCTCGCCGACCAACTGCTGTTGCCGATGGCGCTGGCGGGCGGCGGCGCGTTCACCACCGTCAAGCCGAGCGAGCATGCCCGCACGGCGGCGGCGGTGATCGAGCGCTTTACGGGGCGGCGCACCCGGTTCGCGCAGCAGGCGGGCGGGGCCCATGCGGTGACGATCGCCTGACGCACGCACGGGTGCAGCCCCCTGACCGGGGCCGTCAACGCCCTCCGGCGTAGCGATAGAGTTCGGCCGGGCGGAAGGATGCGCCGGTCTCTCGTTCGCCGGTGGCGGCGATCCGTCCGCTTTCGATCAGCCGGCGGCGAAAGGCGGGCTTGTTGAGCGCACGGCCCAGGATCGCCTCGTGCACGTCCTGCAACGCGCGCAGCGTGAAGCGTTCGGGCAGCAGGGCAAAGGCGACCGGCGACCAGTCGAGCTTGCCGCGCAGCCGCCGGATCGCGAGGTCGAGCATCGCGCCATGATCGAAGGCGAGGGGGACGGCGGCGCCGTCCACCCACGCGGTTGCCATGCCATCCCCGTCTGCCGCCACCCGCGCGAGCGTCAGGCCCGGCGCGGCGGTGAAACGCTCGGCCGGGAGCAGCGCGAAATACGCCACGCTGACGATCCGCATGCGCGGATCGCGCTCGACCGCGCCAAAGGTATAGAGCTGTTCGAGATAGGCCCCGTCCATCCGCGCCTTTGCCGCCAGCACCCGCCGCGCCGCATCGTCGATGCTCTCGCCGATGCCGACGAACCCGCCCGGCAGCGCCCAGCTGTCCCGGCACGGAGGCGCATCGCGCCGGTGCAACAGCACCGCAGGCGCACCGTCCACGACGCTGGTCAGGATCAGGTCGACCGCGACCGATGGCCGCTCGAACGCTGTCGGATCATAGCTGTCGAGGAAAGCGGCCTCATCCATCACGGCAACCTTATATGCGTTACGCGCTTTAGATAGGCTCGTTATACGCCTGTAGCAAGCGCATCGCCGCCGCGCCCGCCCGGTTCCGGCCACGCCCGTAGCGCGGTTTCGGCAATCGCGTGCAGCGATGCCCGGTCCAGCCCGTCGCGCGCCAGCACCGACAGTCCCTGCAACATCGCCATCACCAGCCCGGCCAGCGCCGATGCCTCCGTCGCCGCCGGCAACAGGCCTTCCGCGACATCGCGCGCGATCCGCGATTGCAGCCGGTCGATCACGAAGCGGCGAATATCGGCGACGGCGCGCTGGACCTCGGCGGAGGCGGCCGATCCGCTGGCCGTCGCGCTGGCCAATAGGCAGCCCGGCGGGGTCGTCTCGCCGGTATAGCGCACGATGGCTCCGGCGAGCAGCTCCGCCGCCGCCGCCCGTGCGGTCGGCGCGGCGTCGATCGCCGCTGCCGTCGCCGCCGGATCGCCGGCGTAGCGCTGCATCGATTCGAGGAACAGCCGCCGTTTGTCACCGAACGCGCCGTACAGGCTGGGAGTGCTGATCCCCATCGCGTCGGTCAGGTCGGTGATCGACGTGGTTTCATAGCCATGCCGCCAGAAGGTCAGCATCGCGCGCTCCAGCGCCGCATCCCGGTCGAACGACAGCGGGCGGCCGGTCCTGGTCTTTCGCGCGGCCGGGCCCTGATCCACTTTCATAGTATTCACTCGGAAACGCGTTGACGGTCAGCCCGACTCCTAGCATGACTTCCATAACGACCGCTATGAAAGACTCGCCATGTCCCTGACCGCTTTCCGTGCCCTTGGCCGCTCCGGCCTGATCGTCAGCCCGCTGGCGCTGGGCACCATGACCTTCGGCCCCGGTGACTGGGGTGCCGACGAAGCGACTGCGCGGGCGGTGTATGACGCCTATCGTGCCGCCGGCGGCAATTTCATCGACACCGCCGATATCTATGCGGGGGGTGAAAGCGAGCGGCTGGTCGGCAGGTTCATCGCCGAGCGCGGCGACCGGGACGCGATCGTGTTGTCGACCAAGTTCGCCTTCAACGGATCGGCCAGCCCGCTGGCCGC
This sequence comes from Sphingomonas sp. Leaf9, assembly GCF_001421355.1. Taxonomy (GTDB): domain Bacteria; phylum Pseudomonadota; class Alphaproteobacteria; order Sphingomonadales; family Sphingomonadaceae; genus Sphingomonas. The sequence continues at coordinate 529,227 of NZ_LMKC01000002.1, forward strand.
GGCGCAAACGGGGCGGGGCAATCCGAATGCGGGCGGTGCCGGGGCAAAGAACATCCACCGCGCGCTCGACGCCTCGCTGCGGCGGCTCGGAACCGAGTATATCGACCTGTACTGGATGCACATCTGGGACGGGGTGACGCCGGTCGAGGAGATCGTCCAGACGCTCGGCGACCTCGTACGCGCCGGTAAGATCCGCTATTACGGATTGTCCGACATGCCGGCATGGGTCGCGGCGAAGGCGGCGACGATCGCGGCGGAACGGCGCGTCCCCGGCCCGATCGCGCTACAGGTCGAATATTCGCTGGTCGCGCGCGATGTGGAGGCGGAGCATTTCCCGGCGGCGCGCGATGGCGGGATGGGCATCATGCCGTGGAGTCCGCTGGCCGGCGGGTTCCTGTCGGGAAAGTACCGGCGCGGCGATATTGCCGGCAAGGGGCGGCTGAGCGGCGCGAACCCGTTTGGCGACAGCAAGTTCACCGACCGCAATTGGACGATCCTCGAAGCGGTCGAGCAGGTGGCAGCCGACCTTGGCCGCCCGGTGGCGCAGGTCGCCCTGGCCTGGACGCTGGCGCAAAGGGGCGTCGGATCGACGCTGATCGGCGCCAGCAAGGTCGCGCAGCTCGACAGCAACATCTCCGCCACCGACCTGCACCTCGACGCCGCGCATCTCGCGCTGCTGGACGAAGCGAGCACCGCGCCGACGGGGTTCAGCGCAGCGCTGACCTCGCCCACGATCCGCCGCATGGTCTATGGCGGGCACGACGTCGTGGGCTGGAGCGATTGAGATTGTCGGCTTGGTTGGCCTTCCCGCTGCCTCAGTCGAACAGCGGCCGCATCGGATTGCCGATCAGGCCGCTGACCATCGCCGCCTGGATGCGCGTCGCGGGCCACAGTTTCGATAGCGGCCCGACGATCCGGTCGCGCACGAACGGCAGGATGCGGCTGTCGGACTGGTAGACCGGCGTGAACAATGCGGTCAGCCCCTGATAGAGATGGACGTGCCGCCGCCGCATCGCGACCGCATCGGCCAGCGCGGCGGGGATGTCGGGCGCCCGCCGCAGCGCCCGCGCCACCGCCCATGCGTCGAGCAGCGCCATGTTCGCGCCCTGGCCCAGCTGCGGGCTGGCCGAATGCCACGCGTCGCCGATATGGATCATGCCCGGCTCGGCAGGGATGCGCAGCGTGCGATGGGCATAGCGGGCGAAGGTCAGTTGCTCGCTCGACCCGATCTGGTCGAGCAGCGCCTGCGTCGCCGGCCACAGCGCGGCGACCTCCGCCTTCCACGCGTCCAGCCCCGCCGCGTGCCATGCCGCCAGCCGGTCGGCGCGCAGCGACCAGAACAGCGCCGCCTGCCGCCGCCGCGCGCCCGGAAAGCGCCCGATCGGCAGCACGCCGACCATCACGCTCGCCCGGCGATAGCGTTGTTCGAGCGCGGCAGGGTCGAAGCCGGCGTCCTCGGGCCAGTCGAGCGTGCCCCACAGCGCGCCATAGGCCAGCGCCCGGCCACAGGGCGGGGCGAGCGGGGTGAGCGTGCCCAGCGCATCGACGATCAGGTCGAACGGCGGGGTCCGTCTTCCGCCCTCCAGCACCAGCAGGCGGCGACCGCCGGCGGCGGCGTCGCTGCCGGTCACCGCGCAACCGGTTTCGATCGCGATCCCCTCGGCCGCGACCGCATCGTGGAGCAGCGCGAACAGCGCGGCGCGGTGGACCCCGACGCCGAACCCGGCGCGCTTGCCAAGCGCGGCATAGCGCACGCCCAGCACCACGCGCCCGCTTCTGCCCGCCTCGCCGTGCAGCCGGTCGATCCGCGCGCCATGGTCGAGCAGCGCGCCGTCCAGCCCGAGTTCGCGCAGCACGGCAAAGCCGGTCGGCTGGATCATCAGCCCCGATCCGACGGCACGTGGCGCATCGAACCGTTCGAACAGCGTGACATGATGTCCGTCGCGGTGCAGCAGCAACGCGGTGGCAAGACCGGCCGGGCCGCAGCCGGCAATGGCGATGTGGAGACGCTGCATCGCGTCAGCCTATACCTCGTTCAGCTCCGTGACGAATTCATAGCGGTCGCCACGATAGACCGAGCGGGTGAATTCGACGATCCGCCCGTCGGACAGGCGGGTGCGACGTTCGATCCGCAGCACCTCGGACAATTGCTCGATCGACAGGATGCCCGCCTCGGTCGCGGTGGCGAGCGAGGCGCGCACCCGTTGCGTGCCGCCGACCGGGCGAAAGCCATGCGCCTCCAGTGCTTCATAAAGCGAATCCTGCAACCGGGCGAGGTCGGGCATGAACTCGGCCGGCACCACGGCATGTTCGATCGCCAGCGGATCGCCGCCCGACAGCCGCACCCGGCCCAGCCGCGCAACGCGGGTATCGGCCGCGACCTCCAACGCGGCAGCCTCCTCCTCGGTCGGCACCGCATAGCTCTTGTAGATCCACACGACGCCGGGCGCCTCGCCACGCAGCCGGGCATCGTCGCTGAAGCTGGTCAGCCGGCTGCCGCGCGCCTCGATCCGGGGGGCGACGAAGGTACCCGACCCCTGCTTGCGCACGACGATGCCTTCGTCGATCAGCTGCTGGATGCCCTTGCGCACCGTCACCCGCGACAGCCCCGCCATCTCGCTCAGGTCGCGTTCGGAGGGGAGGGCGCCGCCCGGCCCGATCCCGCCGTCGCTGATATGATCGCGCAGACTGCGGGCGAGCTGCAGGTAGAGCGGCGTGTCCTCGTCACTGCTGGGCCATGCGATCTGGCGCATCAGCCGATCGCCGCGATCGCGGCGTCCAGCCGCCCGTGATGTGCGTCGAGCAACGCCGCCGCCGCATCCGGCACCAGCCCGCGCGCGATCAGCACCGCGCGGCGAATGTCGTTGCCGCCGCGCGCCAGCGCATCGGCGGCGGCAGACGCCTCGATCCCGGTCAGCTCCGCCACCATCGCCCGCGCACGGCGCAGCAGCTTGGCGTTCGACACCCGCATCGCGACCATCCGCCCGTCATAGACGAGGCCCAAGCGGATCATGATCGTGGTCGACAAGAGGTTCAGCGCGGCCTTCTGCGCCGTCCCCGCCTTCATCCGGGTCGATCCGGCGATGATCTCGCTGCCCGTCGCGGCGACCACGACATGCTCGGCCGCCTGCGTCAGTGGCGTCGCGGGGTTGTTGGCAATGCCGATGGTCAGTGCGCCCGCGTCCCGAGCCGCCGTGATCGCGGCGACCGTAAAGGGCGTCCGTCCGCTCGCCGCCACGCCGATCATCACGTCCTCAGCGCCGATCCCGGCGGCGGCAACCTCCACCCGCGCGGCATCGGCGTCATCCTCTGCGCCTTCCCTTGCACGGGTCAGCGCATCGGCACCACCGGCCATCAGGAACACCAGCCGCTCGCCCGGCCAGCCAAAGGTCGGGTGCAGCTCGGTCCCATCCTGCACCGCCAGCCGCCCCGACGTACCGGCACCCACGAACACCAGCCGCCCGGCCGTCGCCAGCCTGGTCGCAGCAGCGTCCGCAGCGGCGGCAATGGCGGCGGTCTGCGTCTGCAGCGCGGCGATCGCCGCCATCTGCCCCTCCAGCATCGCCTCGACCGCGCACGTCGTCGGCCAGTGTTCGACGCCGCGATAGCGGGGGTCCAGCGTTTCGGTATTCATGGCAGGAGTCCATCCGGTTGGCCCCGCCCCGCCGGGGCAGCGCAGACGAGGAATGCGACCAGCGTGCCGATGCACAGCTGAAACGGAAAGGCGAGGCCGGTCAGCACGCCCGGCAGCCCGATGGCGCGCGCGATGCCCGGTTGCAGCAGCACGATCACCGCAAAACCGACCAGCAACGCCGCCACCACCGACCCGCTGGTCCCCCGCGCGGTAAATAACGCGGTGAAATACACCCCCAGCAGCCCGGCATAGGTGAACACCATCACCTGCAACGCGAACTCCAGCAGGCCCATGCTGCTATGCCGCTGCCAGTAATAGGAGGCGACCGCCATCACGAGCATCGCGAGGCCGATCACCCCCATGCCCGCGCGCCCGGCGCTGACATAATGCCGCTCCGCCACGCTCCCGCGCCGTTCGCGCCACGGGCGATAGAAATCCTGCACCAGCACCGACGACATCGCGTTCAGCGCCGAATTGGTCGTCGCGACCGCGGCCGCGCAGATGCCGATCGTCACCAGCCCGCGCAAACCGCCCGGCAGCTCCGTCAGGATATAGTGCATGAAGATGCTGATCTTCTCGCCCCCGAATGCCTGGCCCGCCGTGGCGGCGGCACCGCCCATCAGGTCGGGTCGGTTATAGAAGATATGGAGTAACAATCCGATGACGATGAACAGCCCGACCGTCGGGATCGTCGCGAACACCGACAGGTACAGTCCCTTCGCGCCGGTCTTCGCATCCTTGCACGCCAGCAGCCGCTGGGTCGTGTCCTGGTCCATGCCTGCATTGGCGATGTAGAGGAGCGTGATCCCGGTCACGATCGCCAGCAGCGAAAACGGCCGCGACACATCCAGCGAGAAATCGAACAGCCGCAGCTTGTCGACGCCGCCCGGTGCGCTGCGCAGCGCATCGATAATCGCCTCGTTCGACGCCGGGATCGATAGCCGCAGGAACACCAGCACCGCGATCGCCGACCCCAGATACACGATGAACTGGATCAGGTCGTTCCACAGGACCGACTTCAACCCGCCGACAAAGGTGAACAGGACGCTGGCGACCACCAGCAGCGCAGCGGCGATCAGGATGCCGGTCGCATCGACCGACCCGGTAATGACCATCGCCAGCGCGATCGCCGCCAGATACACCCGCGCACCCCCGGCAAAGACCCGCCCGACCAAGAACATGCCGCCGGCCCAGCGCGTCGCGCGGATGCCGAACCGCATCGTCAGCAGCTCATACGCCGTCGTCGCGCGGATCGCATAGAAACGCGGGATCATCACATGCGCGACGAACATCGCGCCCAGCAACCCGCCGATATTGCCGGTAAGGTAGGTCAGGTCCTTGCCATAGCCATAGTCCGGCCCGCCGAGGAACGTCGCCGCCGATTGCGTCGCCGACAACACCGACACCGCCGCCAGCCATGCGGACACATTGCCCCCGGCCAGGAAATAGTCGTGGGCCGACGCGGTGTTGCGCGGGGTAAAGATCCACCCCCCGGCGATCAGCAGCAACAGGTACGCAGCGATGACCAGCCAGTCGGCCAGCGAAAAGGGCAGGTGCATCGCCCTTACATCTTTGCCGTCAGCGTGAACCCGATCGTCCGGCCCAGAATATCATAGGTATCGGGGAAGGTGTTGAAGACCCCGCCCGCCGACACGCGCGGCGGACGACGGTCGAGCAGGTTGTAGACGCCCGCGCTCATCGTGATCGCCGGCGTGAAATCGCGCGATGCCGACAGGTCGAACGTGTCCTGCGCACCGATCGTCTCGGTCGATCCCGCCGCGCTCGACTTCGCCCGCCCGATCCGCTGCCAGTCGAACTGGATCACGCCGTGGTCGAACAGGATGCCGATGCCGGCGGTATGGCGGTAATCGGGCTGGACCAGGGTCGTGCCGTCGCTCGAACAGGTCGCGCCGAACGTGCCCTTGCACTGCACCGCGTTCACCGTCGGGTTCGCCTGGATCAGGTACGACGTGACGATATTGCCCTGATAGCTGGCGCGCAGCCCGACGCCGTTCATCCATTCGGGCCGCAGCGTATAGCTGGCCGCGACGTCCAGCCCGCGCTGGAGCAGCCGCCCCAGATTCTGGTTGTTGACGAACGCGTCCTTGAACGACCCGTCGGCGTTGCGCGTCACCAGATTGCACAGCGGATTGCCGGCGCTCGGATTGGTGATGTAGCAGCTGGTGATCGCCGCGATCGGCTGGATCACGCCCACCGCACCGCGCAGGTCCAGCTCATACCAGTCGACCGTCGCATTGAAACCCGGCAGGAATGTCGGGGTCAGCACGCCGCCAATGGTCTTGGTAAAGCCCGTCTCCGGCTGGATGTCCGGATTGCCGCCGTAGAAGTAATTGCCGGTCAGGTAGCTCGACGCCGTCGAATTGGCCGCCCCTTGCGCCGGTGCACCCAGCCGGTCGCACTGTGCCCGGTTGCCGGTGCCGATGACGCACGGATCGCCGCCATAACGCGGCTTCAGTCGGTCGACGGTCACGAGATTGCTGAACGGCAGCGAAGAGGTACTGGCGGCGAACTCGCCGAAATTGGGGGTGCGCAGCACGCGCTGATACGTGCCGCGCAGCCGCAAATTGCGGTCGACCGCCCAGTTGGCCTCGACCTTCCACGTCCCGTGCGTGCCGAACAGGTCGTAATCGGACAGGCGATACGCCCCGCCGACGTCGAACTGGCGGATGAACGGCGTGTCGTGGATCAGCGGCACGCGCAGCTCGCCGTACAACTCCTTCACGTCGAACGTGCCGGTGTACGCCGCCTGCACCCCCTGCCGATACGTATTGCCCGACAGCAGCGCGCTATCCTGCTGGATGCTTGCCGTCTCGCGGCGATACTCCGCACCAACCGCAAAGCCGATCGGCCCGGCGGGCATGGTGAACACATCGTCCAGCGTCCCGCTGACCGTCGCGGCGGTCACGAACTGGTCGCGCTTGCGGTTGAACCCGTTGATCGGGCTGCCGAGCGCGCCTGCGATACCGGGGCGGTTGGGGCCGAAAATGTCGACCGTGTTGACGATCGATGCGAAATTATTGACCCCGCTGGCATTGGCGACCAACCCATCGCCGCCGATGAGCGAGTTTTCGACCGACCGGCCATATTGGGCATAGACGTTCCACTGGAGGGCGCCGGTCAGCGGCCCGCGCAGCCCCGACTGCAACTGCAACGTATCGCGTTCGGTGCGATAGGTGATGAGGCCCAGCTCGGCCAGCGATCGGCTGACATTCACCTGCGCCACGCCGTTCACGAACGTCAGCTGGCTGCGGATCGCATCGGTCAGGAACGGGTTGGTCGCGTTTATCCCGACCGTGCGGCTGACGCTGGCCGGCTGTGCGCCGGGCGTGCCGGTTTCTTCGGTGCGGGCATTGGTGAACATCGCCCGGCCGTACAGCTCGACCGCCGGGGTGATTGCGTATTTGTAGAGCGCGGCCAGGTTGATGCGCTTCAGCGGCGATACCAGCGGATAGCTGCCCGAAATGTTCGACGTTGCCGACGGGCTGGTGGTGAACGCGCCGCTATCGGTAAAGCCGAACCGCCGTCCGCTTGCGACATCGGTGAACACGCCGCCGACATTGGGAATGGTCTGGTTCGGCGTCGCCGCCCAGTCGCGCTGTCGCGCGAGAATGCCGTCGCGCTGCGTATAATCGGCCGCGAACACCAAATTGCCACGGTCGCCGACGCTTAAGCCCAGCATCACCGACCCGCCATATTGCGCGCCGCCACGCACCGACAACCGGCTGGCGGCGGTCCCGCGCACCCCTTCGAACTCGTCGTTGAGGATGAAGTTGACGACCCCCGCCACCGCATCCGCGCCATAGACGGCGGCGGCACCGCCGGTCAGCACGTCGACCCGCTTGATGAGCGAGGCGGGAATGGCGTTGACGTCGACCGAGTTGCGGAAACTGAACGGTGCGGCGCGGGTGCCGTCGATCAGCACCAGCGACCGGCTCTGCCCGAAATTGCGCAGTTCCAGCACCTGCGCCCCGAACGCATCGCTCCCCTGCGACCCCTGCCGCACGCCGCCCGACAGCTGCGGCAGCTTGGTGGAGAAATCCTCGATGGTCAGCGCCGATTGCAACCGGATCTGCTGCTCGCCGGTCGATGCCACCGGGCTGCTCGACACCAGCCCCGGCGTCGGGATGCGCGTGCCGGTGACGACAATCTCGCCCTGCTCATCGCCGGCGGGCGCGGTGTCGGCGGGGGCCGTCTGCGCCATCGCGACGTTGGGCAACTGCGTCAACGCCATGGCCAGCGCCGCCAGCGCGGTCGAATACCGGAACGATGAACGCATGCTCTGCTCCCTGTCTCGCACCGCCGACTCTCCCGGTCGGTGTCCCGTCCGCATGGTGCGGTCGGTTGGAGTATGTATACCTGCCGGTACCAAGTAAAGAGGTGGTATCAATTTGGTATGGCATAATCCCGCCACGACCCCCGCCGCACCCCAACGTCACCCCGGACTTGATCCGGGGTCCCGCTTCTCGGTCCCGAGGGCACGTCCCGCAAATCGGCGTTCACCCGATTGCCGACGCTGCCGATGCGCTGCACCCCTTGCTCGGCCTGCTAACTCTGGCAGCAGTCACCGTCGCAAAAGGCCCTGGATATTGTCACGGCAGTGTTCGCCCTGCCGCCAAGTGAGCAGATGAAGCCACTATGATGCCACTTGTCATTCCATGGCAGCTGGTATCTATGTCGCCCATGACCGAACCCGTACTTCCCGACCTCGGCATGATCGAGGGCCGCTTCGGCCGCCTCTGGACCCCGGACGAACGCGGCTATGTCGTCGAAACGCTCGCCGCCGCCGGTTACCGCTTCTACCATTATGGTCCAAAGGCGGATGCGTCGCTCCGCCGGACCTGGCGCACCGCGCACGACGCGGCGCAAACCGCAGCCTTGGCGCAGCTTTCGGAGCAGGTGCGCGCAGCCGGCATGCGTTTCGGCATGGCGCTGACCCCGATCGGCTCGACCCATCCCTTTGACGATGCGGTCCGCGCCGACATCACGCGGCGCATCGCCGATCTCGACGCGATCGGCATCGACGATCTTGCCATCCTGTTCGACGACCTGCGCGGTGACCTGCCCGAACTGGCGGCGCGGCAGGCGCAGGTCGTCAATTTCTGTGCCGGGATCACCCGTGCGACGCGGGTCTATATGTGCCCGACCTATTATTCCGACGATCCCGTGCTCGACCGCGTGTTCGGCGCGCGGCCGGTGGACTATCTCGGCGATCTCGGGCGGATGCTGGATCCCGCGGTGCAGGTTTACTGGACCGGCGAAGAGGTGTGTTCGAAGGAGATCGGCGTCGGCCATCTCCGCCGCGTCGCCGATGCGCTCGGGCGCCGCGTGTGTCTGTGGGACAATTATCCGGTCAACGACGGGGCGCGGATGTCGCGTCACCTCCACCTGCGCGCCTTTACCGGGCGCAGCGCGGCGATCGCGCCGTGGCTGACGGGCCATGCGATCAACCCCGCGATCCAGGCGCACCTGACCTGCATCCCCGCGCTGACGCTGCCGATGCTCTACCGCCTCGGCGAAGACTATCGCTACGCCGCCGCCTTCGCCGAAGCGGCAACCACGCTGCTGGGCAGCGAACTGGCCGACCTGCTCCAGCGCGACCTGCTGAAATTCCAGGACGCGGGCCACGACCGCTTGAACATCCCCATCCCAAACTACCCCCCCACCACACCCCGCCACCGCGGAGGTGGTGCGATGGTTGGAGGGCCGTGATCTGATGTCGGATGCCGAAGTGCAGACGCCGCAATAGGTGGGCAGGGCGGCCCTGCCGGTCGCGGAAGTCGGCGGATGGTTACCGTGACTGCTTTTGCTGATTTAAGACGAATTGGTTTGGCTATCTGTCAATGCGATTGAACACGGCCTTTTATGGTTGGTTATGGTGGGGGGCTCGCGCAAGATTTTCCGGCTTTGGGCGAAGCCGTAGGCAGGAACGGCGCCAACGAGGCACCAACGCAGTTGGCCGCGCATTTCGCGATGGGGCAATCCGTGCATTAGACCTGTCCGTCGGTGTACGGGAACGGTGGCACGGTGGCGAACCGATGACTTTCGTAACTGCATTTCCCTGAATGCTTGGGTGCGTAGTCGTCGTAGGTCGGGTCTGAGAAGTGCGTGCAATTGTTATTAAGCGTCGTAAGGGCCCGGTACGGTCGCCGCCAAATGCTGCAGGGGTTTAGGGGCCGTAGGGCTGATCCCCGCGGGTGCGGGGGAGACACGCGGGGAGGCGGGGAGGTGAGGCGCCCGAGGGGTTGATCCCCGCGGGTGCGGGGGAGACGCAGCAGCCGTCGACCCGATGCGGCCCGCGATGGGTTGATCCCCGCGGGCGCGGGGGAGACAGGGCGTATTGATTAAGACCGGTGCCCGACACGGGTTGATCCCCGCGGGCGCGGGGGAGACTCTGCTCGCTGCTGCCAAAGCTATGATGGCGCGGGTTGATCCCCGCGGGTGCGGGGGAGACGGCAAGCATCTGGCCCGCACGACGTGATGCGCGGGTTGATCCCCGCGGGTGCGGGGGAGACGCCGACGTCCTGCGCGCCGGAGCCCGCGACGAGGGTTGATCCCCGCGGGTGCGGGGGAGACGGCGATGCTGCAGTTCGGGCAGCGGCCGGGCAGGGTTGATCCCCGCGGGTGCGGGGGAGACCGTGATCTTCGCCGACGACGCGAAACAGCGCGGGGTTGATCCCCGCGGGTGCGGGGGAGACTTCTACGGCAACGCCGCGCTCGACGCTCGCCAGGGTTGATCCCCGCGGGTGCGGGGGAAACAAGATATGCGCCTCGAACAGAATCTTCGGGAGGGGTTGATCCCCGCGGGTGCGGGGGAGACAGCACGGACAACGGCACGCGGGACTTCGAGTGGGGTTGATCCCCGCGGGTGCGGGGGAGACCGCGAGATCGTTCGTCTTCAGTTCCATAGTCAGGGTTGATCCCCGCGGGTGCGGGGGAGACCGGGACGGCACTTCCCCGAATTACAACTTCTCGGGTTGATCCCCGCGGGTGCGGGGGAGACGCAGCAAGTGGGCGCGATCTTCGGAGGTAAGCGGGTTGATCCCCGCGGGTGCGGGGGAGACGGCTAGGCGGTTATGAGTCGATGGGCAGCAAGGGGTTGATCCCCGCGGGTGCGGGGGAGACTTTCCTTGGCCGGCGCGGGGGCCGGCTCGGTAGGGTTGATCCCCGCGGGTGCGGGGGAGACGCGTCGGGTCGCTGTTCGGTGAGCATGGATTCGGGTTGATCCCCGCGGGTGCGGGGGAGACGGCTTCCCGATCGAATTCGACAAACCCTTCACCGGTTGATCCCCGCGGGTGCGGGGGAGACTTCGTCCGCTGCCATGCGAACAGCCCCTCGTCGGGTTGATCCCCGCGGGTGCGGGGGAGACTGCTTGATGGCCTCGCTGGCATAACGACCGACGGGTTGATCCCCGCGGGTGCGGGGGAGACGCAGTCGTGCCCACCCGGCCTGCGATATTGCCGGGTTGATCCCCGCGGGTGCGGGGGAGACCTGACGCATGAGGACAAGGCGACCCGCAATTTGGGTTGATCCCCGCGGGTGCGGGGGAGACTACCTGATCTACCGAGATCATGCCGGTGGCTCGGGTTGATCCCCGCGGGTGCGGGGGAGACCGACCGTTCCAGATCCCCCAGCAGATTGCGCAGGGTTGATCCCCGCGGGTGCGGGGGAGACGTCGGCATCTGCGCGTCAGGCACCCGGCGCTGGGGTTGATCCCCGCGGGTGCGGGGGAGACGCGAAGGTGTCACGCGACCATGACCGGTCCACGGGTTGATCCCCGCGGGTGCGGGGGAGACGGCTACAGGTCGGGCATCGTGCCGCTGGGCGGGGGTTGATCCCCGCGGGTGCGGGGGAGACTAGAAACCGCTCCCAGATATGGTTTGGTGCGAGGGTTGATCCCCGCGGGTGCGGGGGAGACTCCTGCCCCGGCGGCACGACTTGACCGCCCTCGGGTTGATCCCCGCGGGTGCGGGGGAGACGAGGAATAGGTGACTGATAGAGATTGGCAGCCGGGTTGATCCCCGCGGGTGCGGGGGAGACCCGACAACCTGCGTCATCACATCGTCAATTGTGGGTTGATCCCCGCGGGTGCGGGGGAGACCGGCATGCTCCACACCGCCCCGTCCAGGTCCAGGGTTGATCCCCGCGGGTGCGGGGGAGACACCCCGACCAGCTTGGCAAAACCGACGATGTAGGGTTGATCCCCGCGGGTGCGGGGGAGACCGGCGACCAGCCCGGCACCTGGCCAGGTGGTGGGGTTGATCCCCGCGGGTGCGGGGGAGACGCGGGCTTCCTCGGCCTTGTCCAACCACCAGCGGGTTGATCCCCGCGGGTGCGGGGGAGACTTCCGGAACGCTCATACCGCCTCCGCAATCTGGGGTTGATCCCCGCGGGTGCGGGGGAGACTCCGTCCGCCTCGCGACTCGCAGGGCGTTCTTGGGTTGATCCCCGCGGGTGCGGGGGAGACTTCCCTTGCCACATGCGGGCGGCCAACGTGTCGGGTTGATCCCCGCGGGTGCGGGGGAGACTTGATGTTTCCCACCAGCCCTCTTCCCGATCCGGGTTGATCCCCGCGGGTGCGGGGGAGACGAGCGCAAAGTCGATGTTCTGACCGTCGATCCGGGTTGATCCCCGCGGGTGCGGGGGAGACTGTTCGGCCGGATACGGCGGGGAAAAGTCGAAGGGTTGATCCCCGCGGGTGCGGGGGAGACGGGCGGTCGACCACGCTGGATGCCGACATCGAGGGTTGATCCCCGCGGGTGCGGGGGAGACCTCTGCGTCAGTCTGCATGGGGAGCCTCCGGGGGGTTGATCCCCGCGGGTGCGGGGGAGACGTTGGCGATCTGGCCCGCCGATCGGACGACCTGGGTTGATCCCCGCGGGTGCGGGGGAGACCTCAAGTGCCGGCGTCTGATCCGCAGTCCGTGGGGTTGATCCCCGCGGGTGCGGGGGAGACGCATCGGGACGCGGCGGCATGGGCGATGGACCGGGTTGATCCCCGCGGGTGCGGGGGAGACGTCGCGCTGTCATCAATCGTAACACGCGGCTCGGGTTGATCCCCGCGGGTGCGGGGGAGACAAATCCTTGAACCACCGCTGACAGCGCACTCGCGGTTGATCCCCGCGGGTGCGGGGGAGACTCTTTGACGTACCAGTCGATGCCCACGCTAGTGGGTTGATCCCCGCGGGTGCGGGGGAGACATTCGGTGAGGCGGGCTTTCAGGACCCATCCGGGGTTGATCCCCGCGGGTGCGGGGGAGACCCGAGGATGCCGTCGATAGCCGGGGCGATGCGGGGTTGATCCCCGCGGGTGCGGGGGAGACCCACCATGGGCCGTATCGAAGTCGATGGCGTAGGGTTGATCCCCGCGGGTGCGGGGGAGACATCCACGACATTGAGCCCGTCGACGCCCCCGAGGGTTGATCCCCGCGGGTGCGGGGGAGACCCGAACGGGTTGTTCGACCCCGGCGGCATTGACGGTTGATCCCCGCGGGTGCGGGGGAGACTCGTCCTTGGTCATATCAGTGCCTTCCCAGTCGGGTTGATCCCCGCGGGTGCGGGGGAGACTAGAGGTGGATCGAGTCGGCGAAGCTAACGCCGGGTTGATCCCCGCGGGTGCGGGGGAGACCCTACGGTCACCGTGATCCGCGCGAACCGGTAGGGTTGATCCCCGCGGGTGCGGGGGAGACGCGAGGGGTATCGGTACTGTCGTGCTGGAACGGGGTTGATCCCCGCGGGTGCGGGGGAGACATGATGTATTCGGTCGCCTCGCGGATCATACGGGGTTGATCCCCGCGGGTGCGGGGGAGACTCCGTCAGACCGGTGAACGGTGGTCGTCTTGTGGGTTGATCCCCGCGGGTGCGGGGGAGACGCGGTGTTGATGTCCGCCATCGTCTTGGCGCGGGGTTGATCCCCGCGGGTGCGGGGGAGACCCGTGCAGGATCAGGTCGCGGATCGTCTGGCAGGGTTGATCCCCGCGGGTGCGGGGGAGACTCTAGGCGTTAAGTTACGGAAGTTGTTTACTATGTCAAAGACTGTTGGGAGGATGATGTTAAACCTGGCGGGAGGCCAGGGCGCGGCGGACCAATAATATGCCGTCGTGGGAGATTACGTCTTTCGGCGGTTCGCCCAGCACCGACAGGCCGAGGCCGCCGGCGGATGCGGGTTCGGCCCAGCACATCACGATGCTGCCGCGCCGCAACCGGCCGTGCCATTCCTCCACCACGGTCCAGATGCGGCCGCGGACGCCGGCGCTCATGCGCGGCTGAGCATAGACGCCGGGGGCCAGTTCGAGCATCGCCGAGCCGAGGAACCCGCGATAGCGGTCCTCCACGTCGCGGGTGATGACGACCGTCAGCGGCATCAGGTCGCCGCCGCCTCGCCGGGCATCACCAGTGCCTTGATCCGGTCGATCATGCCGGGGATCACGCTGCGCTGTCGAAAGAGCAATGCCGCGCGCTTGCGCACCAGCCGTTCGATCGGCGGCGCGCCGTGCGCCCGCGCCTCCCGCACCGCGCCGAACGCGATGTCGAGCAGCACGTCGTGGCGATAGAGGTCGGCGATGTCGAGCACGAAGCTCTGCCCCGAATCCTCATGCACGAAGCCCAGCTGCGGGATCGCGCCGGTCGAGGCGACCGCAACCGCCGCCGCGGCCGTCATCGCGGAGCCAGCATGGTTGATCGCCTGGTTCGCAAGGTCGCCGCCCTCCGGGTTCTCGCGGTCGTAGCGGCGGCCGTTCCATGCGATGCCGTGGCGTTCGGCGGCCATCACATAGGCGCGCTTGATCCGTGCCCCCTCCTGTCCGCGCAACACGGTGATGTCGCGGGTGCGGACGATCTCGCCAAAGCGCATCGCGTACATCGCCCGCGCGGTTTCCATGCGGAGCTTCGGATCGGCCCAGCGGCGCACCTGCGCGCGGGCCAGTGCCGAACTGTCGGGCATCAGCGGTGGCGCGGTATAGAAGCGGACCGCCCCGTCGCCGATCGCCGCCAGCGCACAGCCATGCCGCGCCAGCAGCCGGAGCGCGTCGTGCGTGACGCTGGACCCCGGCCCCAGCAGCACGATCGAGATGGCGTGATAGGGAATCTGGTAATCGCCCGCGACAAGCGCGCCGCCACCCGCCGTCACGAAGCGCAGGCAGCCGTCCTCCACCTCCAGCCGCCCGCGATCCAGCCATACCAGCCCCTGCCGATCGGCATGGGGGATGCGCGCCTTTTCCAGCCCGAGGCGACCCGACAGCATCTATCCGGCCCGGCCGGGCGGGGCTAGCAGCACCATGCCGTAACCGAACCCGGCATGGCGTCCGATGCCCTTTTTAAGCAGTGTCAGGAAGGCTGCCGGATCGGTGATGGTCAGCGTGCCGCCGATCAGCGCGTCGGGTCCCTCGACCCGGTGGGTGCGCCGCCCTTCGCTGCGATGGGTGTTGCGCAGGGTGCGGGTGCGGCGGAAATGGCGCAGGTCGGCATGGTCGAGCGTCGCGGCACCGCTGAGACGACCGGCCAGCCAGTCGATATACACCGCCGCCCGGTCGACCAGATCGGGGTCGTCGCCCGCCCGTTCGGCGCGTTCGCGCGCGGCGGTGTGGGCGTCGATCTCGCCCGCGCCGGCCAGCCATCCGCCGGCGCGGTCGGTGCGGGCGGCGCGGACGCTCTTGCCGAAGCGGACGACGGGACGCACCCGAACTTCGAAGCCGTAGCGCGCCCCTTCGCGCCATGCCTCCGGCATTGGCCGCAGCCGGGGGGTGTCGAACAGCGCGTCCAGCGCGGCATCGGCGGGGGGCAGCGCGGCGGCGTCGTCAAAGGCGGCAGGGTCCTGCACATAGCCGAGCAGATGCGGCCCCGTTTCATGATCGGGCAGGAAGCGGAACGGACGCGGCGCGGCATCGCCGAACCGGGCGGTGAGCGCGGTGTGGAGCGCATAGCCGAAATCGTCATCGCCCAACCGGCGCGCGACCGCGAAGCCGGCCAGCGCGCGCACGTCGACGGGGATGCGGACGAGGTGCAGCGTCATGGCGTCACCTGTGGCCAGTCGAGCCGGCCCTGCACCACCCGGCGCAAGCCCGCATGGACCCCGGCGGGCCAATGGCGTTCGTCGGTCAGCTCCTCGACCTGCGCGTCGTGGGTCACGACGGCACCGGTCGGTTCGCCATGGGGCCATTGCGCGCGGATCGAAGGGGGAAGGGGCGTATCCACAAGGGCACATCCCTGCGCGAGCGCGTCGAGGATCGTGTCGGCCTCGACGACCGCCAGCAGCAGCGGGCGCGAGGGCAGGAAGGGTTTGCGACCGAGGAATAGCGGACGTTCGGGGCGTTGCAGGGCGTGGGCCAGCGTGTCGAGGTCGGGTGCCGTGTCGGCGGGGTCCAGCCGGCAGGCGATCAGGACGCGCGCATCGGCGTCCATGTCGCGATAGCGGATATGCGGCGATTTGTAGGTGTCGGCACCGCCCGCGCGCCCCTCCACCCGGCCGCGCGTGGTCCAGCCGCGATCGTTCGCGCCCAATTGCGCGGTCTGGAACTCGCGGTCGCGCTGCCCTTCGCCGACGCGCGCCGATCCGATCACCAGCCGCGCCTGCAACGCGGCATGGGCATCGACGTCATGGCGTTCCCAGCCGAGCGCGTTGGCGAACAGCCCCGCGACCATCGACTTCGCCGGAAAATCGCGCACCACGCCATAGGCATCGACCAGATCGCCGCCGAAGCTCATCAGCGGCGCGTCGCAATCGAGCAGCAGGTGTTTCACGCAGCCGCGTCCCGCACGATCGATCCGGCCCAAGCGGCGAGCTCCCGCAGGGGGCCGTTGGCGATGCCGTCAATGGTAAGGTCCGGCATTGCCGTAAGGCGACGCGCCTCGCCGGTTTCGTACAGCCTGTCATAATCGGCGAGGTGCTTTGCCATCGCCTGCGCCGTGCGATGGCCAAGCGACCCTTCGGGATCGTGATCGGTCGCGATCGCATCGCGAAAGGCGTTGGCGAGCGTGCGCGGTTGGCGGTCGCCCGCCTCCACCAGCACCAGTTCGGCACGGCTGTACGGTGCGGTCGACCCCTTCTTGGCGCCCGGCGAGATTTCGGCGACGAGGTGGACCAGATGCTCGACCACCTGCGCGGCCAGCGCGCGGTCGTGGTCGCCGGTCCAGTCCTTCCGGTCGCAACCGGTCAGGTTGGAGACGAGCAGCGGTACGTCGACCACGACATAGCCGTAGTAGAGGCCCGAGGTCAGTTCGGTGTCGAACACGCCCGCCGCGCCGGCATCGTCGCCCTGTTCGCGGTCGCTGAGGTCATCGACGACCGTGAAATAGTCGGTCTCGGTCTGCATCGCGTGCACCGTAAAGGCATGGGCGACATGGATCGCCGCGTCGCGGTTCGCCCGGGTATCGCTGGTCACCATGCGGCCGAACAGCGCGGCCTCCAGCGAGGCGGCGAGCAAATTCTGGTCGCGCAACTGGTTCAGATTGTTCTTCTGTTCCTTCACCCAGATTTCCGCCGCCGCCTTCACGCCGGCTGCGCTGGCGCTTTCGGCGAGCAGGCGTTCGGCCTCCGACGCCAGCCATGCCAGTTCGGGGCGGCCGAACAGCAGGGCCTGTCGCTGCTGCTTGTCCTTCGCGTTCTTCCCATAGAATTTGGTGATGAAGGCTTCCTCGACCGCATCCACCATGTCCTTGTCGAACCGGGTGCGTAAGGGGCCGGTGACGTCGCGCTCGATCGCCTGTTTGGAGCGGACGCCCTCCACGCCGTTCTGCTTCGCCAGTTCGTGCAGTGCGCGGGGATCGTCCGCCATGCGCCAGTGGCGCTTCAGGCATTGCGACGACACGCGGGTGCGGGTGGCGGTGCCGAAGGGCAGGCGCTTGGCAAGGCCGGCATCGTCGCGATTGAGCAGCGCGCCGGGCCAGGCGGCGAGAAAATGGATCTGGATGAATTTCGGCACGATGCCGTCGGTTGCGGTGGTCGTCATGCGAAATCCCCTCAGTTCGATTTGGCCTGCGCGGCGTAGTAATGCCGTGCCAGGCGCAGCCGGGCGGCGTCGGATTTGGCCGGATCGCCGCCCAGCAGGTGATAGATGTCCCACAGGTTCACCGGCTGCCGTTCGCGCGACAGGATGCGGACGGCGAGTGCCAGCTGGTCGCCCAGCGCCTCCCCCCGGCTGGCGAGCAGGCGCAGCAGGCGCTTTTCGGAAAAATTCGCCTCGAACAGCGCCGCGCCGACGCCGCGCCGTTCGTCATGCGGATACAGGGCGGCGGTGCCCGACAGCAGGCCGGCGAAATGGCCGATCAGGCGCAGCCGGGTCCAGTCGTCCTTGATCCGCGCTTCGGGCACCTGCGCGCGGAGCAGCGTCTTGATCGCGACGGCATCGGCGGCGGGCGATCTGGTTAGTTCCATGCGGCGCAGTGCCGCGCGGTCGCTGCTCGACATGCCGTGTACGTGGCGGGAAACCAGCGTCATCCAGTCGTCGGGCTTCGGTGCGGTCGCGGCGGCGGGGTTACTCGCCATGTTCGGCCTCCTTGACCCATTTCTTCATTTCATAATGCAGCAGCGATCCGGCGCGGGCGCGTGCGGGCACGCGGCGGACTTCGGTGCCGGGCGCGGCTTCGGCGGCGATGGCGAACTGGTCGGTCGCGAGGTCGCGCAGCGTTTCGCGCCATGCCATGCGGTGGTTTTCCTCGCTCGCCGCGACTTCGGCCCAGAAAGGCGGATCGAAGAAGATGCCGTCGACCGCTTCGTTGAAGCGGGTCATCCAGCGTTCGATCTTTTTCTTGGCGGAATCATCGTCCAGCCGGGCGCGTTCGGGGCCGCCCTATACCAGCGAGATCAGCGCGCGGCTGAGGCGGCGGCTGGCTTCATAGCCTTCCTCGGCGCGCTGCTTCGCCACCACGCCGATCCGGTCGAGCGGCAGGCGATTGCCGTTGGCGTCGCGCAGCGCGGCCGGCGTGCGGATGGCGCGGCGGTGCAACCCTTCGGTCTTGCCCTGTCCGCGGACCAGCGCGGCGGCGACAATCGACAGGCCGTCGCGGTCGTCGTCGGGATGGGGTTCGGCAAGGTGGGGCCGGGTGATCTTTGCCTTGTCGAGCAGGGTCGCCATCTGGCGATAGCCGAAGCCCGCGCCGGTCGGGGTGTGGCTGGTCGAGCCGTCGGCCTTCATCGGTGCCCAGGGGTCGCGCGTCTTGCCCTTCAGTTCCGACGCGGCGACGCGGGCGCATTTCGATCCGGCGGTGCAGGCTTCGATCGCGTCGCCGCTGCGTTGCAACCGGACGCGGCGGCAAATCTCGACATAGAGTTCGTCAAGCTTGTTGTAGTCGAGCGAGGCCGTGCCGTCCCACGGCACGGTCCACAGCAGCGTCGTGCCGGTGCGGCGGTCGGGGCGGGCGCGGGCGTCGGCGAGGAGGCGTTCGACATCGCGGCGGAACGCCCGGCCTGCGCCGCCGGTCGGGCGGATGCCGAGGCTCATGCGGCTCGCGAAGCCGCCGTTCATGCGGGAGATGCCGTAGTTGCCGGCGCCGAGAAAGCCTTCGGTCGTCTGCAGCGTGACGAGGGCGAACAGCCAGTGTTCGTCATCGGCGGCGATCATGCGCTCCTGCTTCAGGTCGTGATTCTTGGCGGTCACCAGCATGTCGAGCGCATCGGGGGTGGGGACGCGGTTCTTGTAGGCGGCGCGGTCGGTGCCTTGTGCGGTCGGCGGCTGGAGCAGGGCGGGCTTCGACCAGTCGTCGACGACCAGTTCCCATGCCTCGGGCTGGTTGGGGGTGAGGGCGAGGAGCAGGTCGCGCCATGCGGCTTCGGTCGTGGGCAGCGTGTCGGTGCCGGCGTGGATCAGCGCGAGGGCGGCGACCTGTACGGTGAAGGCATGCCACGGCTCGCGCTGGTGCGGGCGGAGCGCGGGGAAGCTCCACGCCTGCCCGCTCGCCAGCGCCGCGAATGCCGCGAACAGCGATCCGCGATGCGTGTCGCCCCGTTCGTCCTGCCAACCGATCATGCACCCCTCCGCCGGGGGCATGGAAGCCGGATCGTCGGGCGGCGTCAAGCCTTTAGGCTCAGCCATGGAACAGCGCGGTTGCATCGGTCAGGACGGTCGGGGCGGTGAGCGCGCGGTCGAGATAGAGGTTGCGGGCCTCGCACGAGGTTTCGGCGACGAGCAGGCAACTGTGGCAGGCGGCACCGCTCAGCGCGCGTTCGTCGCTGTGGTGGTCGGGGTCGTGTTCGGCGCAGATCGGGTCGCCCGAACACAGTGCCAGCCGGTCGAGCGCACGCTCGGCGATGGCGCCCAGGCGGGGGAGGACGGCGACGAGGCCGCCCAGCGTCCCCTGCGCGCCGGTCGAGGCGGTGTAGAGCAGCAGGCCGTAGCGCGGGCCGTCTTCCTCGAGGATTGCGTAGAGCCGTTCCTTGAGCGCGGTGGCGGGGTAGCCGCAGTCGAGGGCGATCTCGTTCATCAGCGCGTGGGAAAAGCCGTGCATCGCGTAATAGGCGAGGTTCGGGAAGCGCAGCTTGTCGCCATAGGCCTGTCCCTGGCGCCAGCGTTCCCAGCCGCTCCACAGCGCTTCGTGGCGGGCCATGACGGCGGGCTTGCCCAGCCAGTCGGCGATGGCTTCGGCGTCGAAGCGCAGGAAGATGCCTTCGCCGCGCTGTTCGACGGCGGGCAACCAGTCGAGATCGGTGGCGAGGGCGGCGCCTTCGACGGCGATGTGCAGTTCCTCCAGATCGCCGTCGATGGCGGTCGGGGCGGCTTCGAAGCGGGTGAATCCGTAGAGGCAGGCGACTTCGCGCAGCCGGTGGACCGCGACGACCGAGGCGATGGGGGAAAGGCGGGGGCGGTCGCCGTCCCATTGGTCGCGGGTCAGGGTGCGGGCGTGGAGGCGGGCGTCGGGGGTGTCGGCGCCGATTTCGGGCAGGCCGGAGGCGAGAAGGTCGAATTCGGCGACCTTGGGTGCCTTTGCCAGATTCTGGTGGCCGGTGGCGCGCAATTGCGCCACGCGGGCGACGATGTCGGCGTCGCTCCACCCCTCCAGCGCCGCCCGCAGCGACGGGTTGGCGCGGCGGGCGAGGGCCATTTCGGCTTCGGTCGTTACCCAGTCGATCGCGTCCATCTGCCCCTCCACCAGCCGGGTCAGTTCGTCCTCTGCCGCCGGCAGCGAGATGACGGTCAGGACCTGCGGGAAATAGGCGTTGGTCGCGGTGCGGGTGAGGAAGCGCAGGTTCTCGCTACAATCGGCTTCGTCCTTGTTTAGCCAGGGGCGGCGGCCGCGACATTTGCCGAAGCGGCCATCGGCCTGCGCGTCACGCAGCGACAGCGCGGCGCCGCAGCCGCAGGTGATGCGGGTCGAGGCGGGATCGCCCGAGGTGCCGCGTTCCTCCAGCCACAAAGGCTGCACGCAGCGGCCGGGCTGGTCGACATGGACGGCGTAGGACCAGTCGATGTCCTGCAGATGCCCCTTGTGACAGCCCGCGACGAAGCGGATCGGGGTGACGGCCACGCGCCGGCCGTCATCGTCGATGAAGTCGGCCCGCCCCTTGGGGTTCAGGTCCTGCCAGCGGACGAGGCGGCGGCGGCGGGTGTCGCCCACCGTTTCCGCATCGCGGGCGACGAACCATGCGGGGAAGATGCGCGCCTCGATCCCCGGCGGTTCGCCATTGCCGGCGCGCGCTTCGTCATCGGCGGGCGGGGTGCGCAGGGTGAGCTGTACGTCGTCGGCCAGCCGCCCGGTCGCGCGCAGCAGCGTTTCGAGCACGGCGACCGCGCGCGGTTCGTGGACCGGACGCCAGCTGCCGCGTTCGCGCATGTGCCACAGGTCCAGCCCGCCGATCACGACCGACCGGGTCGGCAGGTCGACCATCGCGCCGGGACCAAAGCCGAAGACCAGCTGCGATTGGCGAAGCGTGATGCGCTTGCCGGTCATGCCATGTCGCCCGCGCCGCTGACGCGTTCGCCATTGGGACCGCGTGGTTTGACCAGCACGCCGGGTTCGACATCGCGCATACTATAGCCTGCCTGAAACCGCGCATGGGCGGGGGAGAGATTGGCGAGCGCCGGGTCGAGCGGCGGATGGAGCAGGCGGTGGGGCCGGTCGTCAAAGCTGAAGCGCCCGCCGGCCATCGTCCCTTGATCGGCAAGCATCATCCAGTCGTCGAGCAGGCCGGAGATGGTCGCCGCCAGCCGGTCGCGCCCGCCGTCGATGGTTTCCGGCGCACGGTCGACCAGATGCGCGATCACCGCCGCGCGGGTGTCGGGCGCGTTGGCGAGTGCGGCGACGGCGCTGGACGGCGTGAGGCTCGGGTCGAGATGGCGAGCGATCGCCACCACCACCGCCGCCAGCGACCGGTCGAGCGCACGCGCCGACCAGGGCG
Organism: Sphingomonas sp. Leaf9; assembly: GCF_001421355.1. GTDB lineage: Bacteria > Pseudomonadota > Alphaproteobacteria > Sphingomonadales > Sphingomonadaceae > Sphingomonas. The sequence continues at coordinate 551,205 of NZ_LMKC01000002.1, forward strand.
TGACGCTGGTCGCCTCCACCGCGCGGTAGAAGGTGTCGTGGAAATGGCCGAATTGTTCGAAATGCATCCGGTCGCGCGGGCGGTGGACGTTGAGGACGACCGCGACGAGGCCGGGGCGGGCAGGATTGCGCCCGACGCGGCTGGTCGCCTGGATATATTCGGCCGCAGTCTTGGGCTGGCCCTGCACCAGCATCAGCCCCAGCCGATCGATATCGAGGCCGACCGAGATCATGTTGGTCGCCAGCGCCACGTCGACCGGTTCGCTGGTGCCGTCGAAGCGGGTTTCCAAACGCGCCTTGGCCGCTGCGACCTGATCGGTCGAGACGCGCGAGGTGAGTTCGACCGGTTCGCTTAAGCTGCGATTGCCGAAGGGGCGGTCGACCGGTTCGATCCGGCGGCGGCGGTCGCCATAGTCGGCCAGGCGGTTGGCCACCTCATCCTCGACGATGCGTCGTGCACCGCCCAGCTCGCGCAGCGCGTTGAAGTAGCACAGCGCGGTGCGATAGGCGTCGGCCCCATTCGCTTCATCGGCGCCGTCCGCATCGGCCAGTCCCTGCGCCGCGCCGAGCAGCGTCACCAGCGTTTGCAGGAACACCAGCTTCGGCCCGCGTCCGGCCGCCGCAATGCCGACATACCAGCGGGCCGGATCGTCGGGGCTTTCAGGCTTCGTCAGCGCGAAAAAGCTGTCGCGGCGGTCGATGCCGGGCGGGGGAAAGATGCGGGTGTCGTGGCGGTCGAACAGCGCGCGGATCTGGTCGCGGGCGCGGCGGACGGTGGCGGTCGAGGCGACGATCTTGGGCCGGACCCGCTGTCCGTCGATGGTGCGCGAGGCGAGGCGGTCGATCGCCGCTTCGTAGAGGCCCGCCACCGTGCCCAAGGGGCCGGAGATCAGGTGCAGTTCGTCCTGTACCACCAGATCGGGCGGCGCGAGGTTGTGGCCGTTGTCGAGCGCGCGGCCCTTGCCGGGTTCGGCTGCGCCGTAGAAGCCGCTGTCGTCGGCGCGATCGAAATGGCCGAAGAACGCGCCCGCCGCGCCATTCCATGGCAGCGCCGCGAATTTGTCGACCGTGGCGATCAGGAAGGCGGGAAGGCGGCGATAGATCGCCTGGTCGACCGTCACCACCGGCAGAGCGCGGTCGCCGGTGAAGGCGCAGTCGTGGTTGACGCAGCGCAGTTCGAGATTGGTCGGCGCGTCGCTGTTCGGCACGCAGCGGAAGCTGTGCGGGGTGAAGGGGGTGTTGCACCACGGGCAGGCCTTGATCGGGGCGGGTGCGCGGCTGTCGCGACCGGTGGTATAGGCGCGGACGCGCTTGACGGCGGTGCCGTCGCGCTTGTCGCCTTTGCCGCCCAGCCAATTGGGGCTGGCGTCCGACCCGACCCACAGGCCGATTTCGATCGGCCAGTCGCCGAGCAGCGGGCGTCCGCCATCGTCGCGATAGTCCGGTCCGGTGCGCAGCAGTTCGAGCGCGCAGACGAGGCCTGCCGCGCGGCCGAGCTGGTCGAGGGTCAGCAGGCGCAGGGTATAGCGCATGATGACCGCGACCCCGGCACCGAGCAGGCCGCTGGCCCCCAGGCGTCGCAGCGCGATGGTGCAGGCGGCGAGGCCCAGATACGCCTCCGTCTTGCCGCCGCCGGTCGGGAAGAACAGCAGGTCGGCGGTGTCGCGGTCGCCATGGTGCGGATCGGCCATGCCCGACAGGTTGAGGAGGATGAAGGCGAGCTGGAACGGCCGCCATGCGGGGTGCGTGTTGGTTGGGCGGCGCGCGCGGGTCGCATCGGCGACGGCGCGGTTGGCGATGGCGAAGGCGCGGCGGACGGTGGCGTCCCGCGCCAGCAGCGCGATGCCGGCGGCGATGCGGTCGCAGGCCGTCGCCTGATCGGCGATCAGTTGGCTGGCGGTGCGGACGCGCTGCGGGGCGGTGGCGATGTCGGCGGCGGTCGCCGCGACATGCTGGTCGGTGGACCATGTGCGATAGGCGGTGACGAGCGGTTGCAAGGCGTCGGCAAGGGTCGCGCCGTCGCCCGTCGCCAGCGTGGCCAGATGGTCCATGCCGAACGCCACGTCGGCGACGCTGGCGGCCACGGTGCGCTCGACCGCCGCACGGGGCAGGTGGGTGGTGTGGACCCGGCGGACGACATCATCGGCATCGGCGGCATGGCCGGTCGCGCAACCGAGGCCGACGGCATAGGCGGCGCTGTCGCGATACTGCAGGTCGGCCAGCTGGTCGTCCCAATCGTCGCGGGTGATGCGCGACAGGTCGTGCTGCGCGACGAAGCCGGTGGCGCAATCGAGCGTCAGGCGCACCTGATAGGCATAGGCGAGGTCGCGGTAGCGCGAGGGGGGCTCCAGCCGTTTGTTGACGAGAAACACCGTCACGACCTGCACGTCGCGGGTGGTGCCGTCGGCGCGGGCCAGCGCAAACCGGCGGGCGCGGATGGCGAGTTCCAGCGCGCCGCCGGGCCGCGCGGTGGCGGCCGATCCGATAAGGGGCACGCGGGTGATCCCGTCCGCCTCGCGCGGGATGCGCAGCGTTTCGGTGGCGTGGCGGGGCACGCGCCGCCAGCCGATGGGGGTGCCGTGCGGCTCCGCGCCGCTTTCCAGCATGTCGGGCGGCAGCGGCGGTTCGGGGGCATAGTCGCCCCATTCGATCGTGACCGACAGCGTATCGACGGACGCGTCGACCATGGTCGACAGGCCGATGGTGCTGGGCAGGAAGCGGCGACGGGCAGGCGGTGCCTCCGGCTCGTCATGGTCGCCCGCCGCGCCGCCCGCGCCGAAGCCTTCATCGGGGAGCAGCAGGTCGATTTCGTCCCAGTCGGCATCGGGGGTGTCGTCGGTCCCGGCGGTCAGTTCGCCCGAGGGTGCGATATAGCCGGACAGGTACCAGCGCGACGGGCTTTCGCCCGGCGGCAGGCGTTCGGTGGCGAGATCGGCGTCGTCCGCCTCGCCGGGGCCGATCAGGTTGCGCCGGAGGCGGGCGACCAGTTCGCTGCGTATTTCGGCTGCGTTCATGCCATCCGCTCCATGTTCGCGCGTTCCTCGTTCAGCCGCAGCAGCCGCGCCAGCACCGCGTCGCGCAATGGCGCGCGCCAGAACAGGCGGCCGCGATAGCGGTGGTCGTCTTCGGTTTCGGGATCGAGGAACACCGGCGATTCCTCGGCGGCGAGGTCGTCCCAGCCATAGGCGGCCAGCACCGCGCGATCCATTTGGGCGTGCAGGTCGCGCAGGGTCGCGATGTCGGCATCGGTGTCGGTCGCGCGGTGGAAGCGGTTGTAGGTGGGCGTCATGCCCTGTTCGCGGGTGATCATCAGTTGCGCGCGGTGGTCGTGATAGGCCTGGCCGGCGGCTTCGAGGGTGGGGTCGGTGTCGAAGGCCGGGGGCAGGGGGAAGGTTTCGAAACAGTCGGACGGGGTGTAGCGCAGGTCGTCCTTCATCGAGGAGGCGAAGGCGCGCGCCCAGACTTCGTGCACGCGGGATTGGAGCGTGGCGAAGGCGGCGAACGTATCAAGGGCAAAGACGGCCGTCGTGTGCGAATACACTGATCCGTTTGGCAGCCGAGCAAAAGCCATATGCGGCGTCGCCCCACAATTCACGACCAGAACCACCGGCAACCCGGCGATCGCGGCATAGAGTCCGGGACGTTTCTCCGCGTACTGCCACCATCGCTGTCGGAGCGCTGGTCGATCCTGTAGGTCCCTGTCCGGCTTTACCCGCGTGCGCACGATCCCGAGCAGGTCAGGCCAGTCCGCTGCGACGGATAGCGGATAGTCGGTGGCGACAATTCCAAGGCGGAGCTGATCCTGTTGCACGATAGCGCTCAGTTCCGACCAGCGGGAATCGTCTTCTGCGCGACGCAACGGCCGGTCAAAGAAATCAACGACATAGCGATGATGCGCGAAGGTTGGAGAGTTGTTGACTTCCTCGCCGCCAAGATAGGGTTTGATGACGTTGGCGTTTTTCGGATCGCTGGCGATCAGCCGGTGCATTTCGTGCAGCGGCGTCGCCTTGCCCTTCGCCGCGTTCACATCGTCGAAGGTAAATCCCATCCCGAGCAGGAACGAACCGATGAACGCCTTGCCCGCATTGGCCTTCAGCGCTGCCGGCGAGCCGTCCAGATCGCCCTCCATCAGATAGGCCGAGATGCGGCGCACCGGGCGGCCGTCCAGCACCGGCACGCCGTCGTCCGGCCCGCGCCGGACGAAGACCTGCGCGACGACGACGGCCGCTTCGCCTTCCCACACATGGCGGCTGACCGCGCGGGTGATGGTGCCGCCGTCGGCCAGGATGCGGGTCAGGCCGCTGTCGCGGGTGTCGCCCTGGCGGATGGTGTTGGTCGCGATCAGGCCGAAGGTGCCGCCGACGCGCAACAGGCTGAAGGCGCGGCGAAAGAAATGCGCGGCGAGGTCGGCATTGCCGTGCGTGCCGTCGTGCAGCGTCTTCAGCCAGTCGGGATAGGCGGCGGCGTGGCCGGCGGCGATGGTGTTCTTGCCGGCGAACGGCGGGTTGCCGATGATCGCGTCGAACCCCGGATTGGGGCGGCTGAACACATCGTCGAACGCCAGTTCCCAGTGAAAGCCCTCGATCCCGATCGGGTCGGCGTGCAGTGCCGCCTGCAGCGTGGCGAGGCGGTCCCAGCCGATGTCGTCGGGGGCCAGCACCGCCTGCTGCACCTCCGCCAGCCGGGCGAGGCGGTCGCGCGCGTTGCTGCCGGAAAAGAACGACCAGAGGACCGCATCGGCGATCCGGTGGGCGCGCCGCAGTGCCTCCGTGGCGGCGAGGTTGCGGCGTTCCTGCGTCGCATAGGGCGCGATCTCCGCCTCTTGCCGCATCAGCCGGCGCAGTTCGGCGGCGGCGGCGATGCCGTCCTGCACGATCGCCTCGACGAAGCCGTGCTGGCGCGACACCTTGCCCCAGGTTACCGCGACGATGTTCGGGTTGGGCAGGCCGACCAGACTGTCGCCCGAACGGAGCACCGCGTCGAGGAAGGTGAATTCATGCGCGCTCGCCAGCGTCTCCAGCCAGAGCGAGAGCTTGGCGAGGTCGATGGCGAGGGGGTTGCGGTCGACGCCGCGCAGGCAGTGTTGCGCCACCAGCCGTTTGGCGTGGAGCAGTTCATGTTCGTCGGCCGGGATCGTCGGGCGCTGCGCGGGCCAGCGGGTCCACGCGGCGACCAGGCGTTCGCCCAGCTGGCGGCATGCTTCGACCAGGAACGCGCCCGATCCGGCGGCGGGGTCGCAGACTTTCAGGTCGAGCACGTCGGCTGAGCCGGCGTCGGGACCGATCCGGGCGAAGGCGGGGGCGAGCGCATGGGCAACGATCGGGCCGGTCAGGCTGGGCGGGGTATAGTGGCTGCCGGTGCGGCGGCGTTCGTCGGTGGGTTGCAGGATCGGGGTGCCCGCCGCGACCGGCGCGCAGCCGGGTGACGCGCGGGTGTCGGCGACCGGGGCGAGCGCGGCGGCGAGGGCCGCTGTGTCGGTGCCGGTCTTCAGCGCACGCGATACCGGGGTCGGCCATGCGCCGCGTCCGGTGGTGGTCTTCAGCCACTTCTCCCGCTCGCTGCCGGGCAGCGCGGCCAGCGCGGACAGGTCGACCCAGACCGGCACGCGGTTCGCCTTGCCCGCGCGGATCGCCAGCATCGGGGCGGGCGCGCACTGTGCGGTGAAGCCCATCACCGTTTCATAGACCGAGCCGATCTGTTCGACGCTGAGCGCGCGGTAGGCGATGCGTTCGCCCCGGTCGATCAGCAGCGCGTCGAGGATGCGCAGGACGCAGCCGTCGCCGACCGGCAGTACTGCCTCCGCATCGCCCGGCGCGTCGCGGCCGAGCAGGAAGGGGAAGGCGTCCTCGTCGAACAATTTGCCGCCGCGCGCCTGCATGAAGCCCGACGGATCGCCGCGCCCGACCAGCCGGAACAGCGCGACCAGCCGCCCCCAGCTGCCACGCCGTTCGTCCATCACATCGGGATAGAGCGCGGCATCGTCGCGCAGCCGCAGGTGGAGCGCGCCGAGCGCATAGCCCTGCTCATACAGGGTCGCCGCCGCCCCGCCGGGCTGCGAGGGCATCAGCGCGCGATCCTCGGCATAGAGGACGAAGACCAGCCGCAGCAGGACGGTCAGCAGCCCTTCGTAGAGATGCTGCGGCCGGTCCTGCGCCAAGGTCCGCACGCGCGCGGGGTCGGCGGCGTCCAGTCCGCGCAGCAGTTCGTGGAGCGACGCCAGTACCTGCCCCGCCAGCCGAGTCGACACATCGGCCTGCGCCGCGCGACTTTCGGCGAGGAGGGCGGGCAGGCGGTGCGACGGCGGGCCGGTGAACAGCGCGTGGCCGTCGAGCAGTAGCTTCAGCCCGCCCAGCATCCCGCGCCCGGCAACATCCGACAAGGGGGCGAGCGGCCAGCTCATATGCCCCGACACCTCGCCGCGCGGGGTGACGACCAAGCGGAGGATGGCTTCGGTGGTCGCGCCCTCCCGCCGGCCGGTTTCGCGTGCGCCGATAAGGATGCCCGCACCGATGCCGGTTTCGCGGAGCAGCCGTTCGAAGCGCTGCTGCGCGGTCGCCTCCCACCCGTCGAGCGTGCCGCGCCGGTCGAGCAACAGGTCCGGTGCCTCGATCCGCACCAGCAGTTGCGGTGTCCCGTCCGCCGCCAGCACCGCCCAATGCGGTTCGAGCAAGATGTCGAGTTCGGGGAAGGTCACCCGCAGCGTGTCAGGCAACGGCGGCCCACCGGGCGCGCCCGCGACCCGCGAGGCGGGCCAGCCGAGGACGTCGCGGAAGAGCTGCCACGGGTCGCGGTCGAACCCGGCCAAGGCGGTCGCCACGGCGGCACTGTCGGCGGCGTCCTGCGGCGTGACCCATGCGCCGATCCGGGTGAGCGCGGCGGGGGCGACGACCAGCCCGACCGGTTGGAGATAGCCGATCCAGTCGTGCGGGCCGCTGGCCGGGTTCATGTGGCCGGCCACAGATAGACCAGCCCGATCGGTTCCAGCCGGGTGGCGTGGATGCGGGCGGCGGCGCGCAGCCGTTCGGGTTCGCGGACCAGTTCGTCGTCCAGCCGGGTGGCGGCGCGATCCCACGACCGGCGGTCGGCAGCGCGCTGCCGCGCTTCGGCGGGGTCGAGCAGCAGGTCGAGCTGCCCGCTATCGGTGCCACGCTCGCGCAGGATACGGGCGATGCGTTGCTTGAGCAGCGTTTCCAGCCCCTGCGCCTCGGCAGCGGCGCGGCGGGTGAGGTCGTGGGCGACCCGTGTCGCACGGGCCTCGGCGCGTTCGGCCAGCACCGGGCGGAGGTCGGCGACGTCGCGCGCCGCACTGGCGGTCGCGAGACGCACCGTGTCGATATCGGCATCGTTCGCATCGCGTAGCGCGGCGAGCAGTTCGTCCAGCACCCGCGCCTCCGCCTCGCGCCCCTCGGCCAGTGCGCGCAGGGGCGCATCGTCGCGCCAGTCGGCGGCGACGCTCAGCACCTCTTCATGCAGCCGTGCCGCCTGTTCGCCATAGAGCGCGAGGCGGCCGAGCAGGACGACACGGGGGCTGGCGGTGGTGGCGGTTCGGATGACGCAGCAGCGCTCCAGCCCCTGCCGGAACCCCGCCGACAGGAACCGGCCGAGCAGTCGGCGGACGAGACGGTGTTCGAGGTGCAGCTGCACCACATCGCCGGCATCGCGCCCGTCGGGCAGGATCGCGGGCGCGAAACTCAACCGGCGGACGGCGGCGTCGGGGCTGGCGCGCCATTCGCCGGGACGCTCGCCGGGGCGGGCGGGGCGGCCGCGCAGTTCGTCGATCAGCGGGCTCCAGCTGGGGTCGCCCGCCAGACGCGGTTCGTCGAGCGCGAAGACCTGGGTGTTGCCGATCGCGCCGGGCATGGTCCAGTCGCCGCCCGACCGGTGGAGCGCCAGTTCGACCACCGACTGCAATTCGGCGGGGTCGACCCCGACCCGCGCGCGTGCCCTTTCCAAAGCGAGCGCAAGGTCGGCCTGTTCGCGCCGCAGCCGGGCGAGGCGGGCATCGGCCCCGTCGTCGAGATCGCGGACGGCGGCGGCGACGCGGGCGTCGGCCTCCGCATCGCGGATGCGGTGGGCGAGGTCGCGGGCACCGTCGCGGTCGATGCCGCTGCGGAAACTTTCGGCGATGCGATCGCCCAGTACCTGTCCGGCGGACCCCAGCTGGCGGCGGATCGCCTCGGTCTTGCGCACCAGCGCGTCGAGTACGACGTCCTCGGGCCGCTGGGCATAGGTGAAGTAGCGGCAGGTGACGGTATCGCTGGGTTGCAGCTTGCGGTCGATGCGGCCGTTGCGCTGTTCCAGCCGCGACGGGTTCCATGGCAGGTCGACATGGATCAGGTCGTGGCACCCCGATTGCAGGTTGATGCCTTCGCGCGCTGCATCGGTGCAGATCAGGATGCGCGAGGGGCTGGCGGGATCGTTGAAGGCGCGCTTGATATCCTCGCGTCGTTCGGTCGAGGTGATGCCGGTGAAGCTGTCGATCCGCGCTGCCTGATCCGGGTCGGCGGGGTCGGTCAGCACCGACAGCTGGCGCTGCAACCAGCGGCGCGTATCCTCATATTCGGTGAACAGGATCAGCCGCCGGTCGCGCCAGTTGCCGCCTGCGTCGAGCAGGTGGTCGCGAACCCAGTCGAGCAGCCAGCGGACGCGGGCATCGGGACCGGTGCGGTGGGCATCGGCCAGCGCCAGCATCGCGGCGGCATGGGCGCGTTCGGCGGCGAGGGTGGCGGGCGCAGCGTCCTGTGTGCCGGCCAGCGCGTCGGCCTGGGCACGGGCGTCTTCGCTGCTGGCGAGCAGGTCGAGCGCGGCATCCTCCTGCGCCGCGAGGTCGGGGGTTTCGGGTTCGACATCCTCGGCCACCATCGCCGCCGCCGCGCCGGCGATGGCACGGTCGAGGCCGTCGATATGGACCTTCAGCGTGCGGGCAAAGGCCGGGATCGAGGACAGCAGCCGTTGCTGCAGCCCGACGAAGCTGAGGCGCGCCTGTGCCCGCCGCGCCGGGGGCAGGGTGGCGATCCGAGCCTCCCGCAGCCGGCGATAATCGGCGAGCATGGCGGCGAGCACCAGTTCGGGCGCGTCGTCGGGCAGGCCGTCGATCACGATCGGCTCGACGATCCGTTCGGGGAAACGCTCGCCCAGCGCGCGCAGGTCGCTCTTCAACCGTCGGACCATGACCGGTTCGAGGTCGGCGGGCTTCACCGCCAGCCCCCGCGTAAACCGCTGCGGATCGAGCAGTTCGAGCAGGGTCGCGAAGCTGTTGGGGTGGCCGTTATGCGGCGTGGCGGACAGGAACAGGCGATGTTCGAACCGGTCGGACAGGTCGCGCAGCGAACGCGTGAACTGGCTCTCGATCGCATAGCGCCCGCCGCCGGCCGGCGCGGCGTGGTGCGCTTCGTCGAGGATCAGCAGCGATCGTGCGCGGAAATCGTCCAGCACGTCGCGCAAGGGCGCGACATAGGCTTCGTCGCCCAGCAACCGGTGCGACAGGATGAAGCGCGATCCCGCCGCCCAAGGGTTCGCGCCATAGCCGCGACGGCGGCGCAGCGCCTCCAGATGGCGGGCGTCGATGATGTCGAAGGCGAGGCCGAACTTGCTTTGCAATTCGTCGCGCCACTGGGTGGTCATCGCGGCAGGCGCGAGGACCACGGTGAAGTCGACCCGGCGGCGCAGCAGCAGCTCGCGCAGGACCAGCCCCGCCTCGACCGTCTTGCCCAGCCCCACATCGTCGGCGATCAGCAGGTTGACGCGCGGCAGGCGCAGCGCCTTGCGCAAGGGGAGCAATTGATAGGGGTCGAGCCGGATGCCGGCGCGGAACGGGGCCTGGAACAGGTCGCGTTCGGCCGCCGTCGCGGTGCGCCAGCGGACGGTGCGCAGATAGGCGGAAAAGCTGGCGGCATCGCCCCCGCCGACGCCGCCTTCGCGCCCGAGTGACGCCCATGCCTCCTCATCATGCAGCCGGGCGTCGACCTCCGCGCTCCACAGCACGCGGGCATCCTCGCCGCTGGCGTCGTCGTCGATACAGGCGAGGCGGTGGCCGTCGAACGGGCCGTCGGGCTGCCCCTCTACCATCCACAACCGTCCGCGCAGCGACACGAACTGGCCGATCCCCGGCTGGACCGGGCGGATGCCGCTGTGGCTGGCCATGGTGGTTCCCCTCTCGCCGATGAGGGTGGGGGAGGGGGTGGGGGCTGCCAATTCGGGATGGGTCCGGTTTCGCGGCGATCAGGGCATCGTCGTCGATGACGATCGAGAGGTCCTGCCCCGGAAACATCCATTCCGGATCATTTGCCTTGCCGCCCGCACCGTCAGCGTGGACGGTTGGGGGAGGGAGATAGGGATGACGCCGGACCTGCAGCGCCCGTGGGCAAAGACGATCACCGATGACGACGGTGTCGCCATCGCGGCGCTGCCGCTGGTCGATCACTGCCTCGATGTCGGCGAAGTCGCGGAGATCGTGGTGCGGGCGTGGGCGGCTCCGCTGGCGGCGGCGGCGGGGCGGGGGCTGACTGAGCAGGATATCGCGCGGCTGGCGGTGCTGGCCGCGCTGCACGATCTGGGCAAGGTGAACCGGGGGTTTCAGGCGCGGATCGATCCGACGGTTCGGGCGAGGGTCGGCCATACCGGGCAGGTCGCGGCACTGCTGGAGCATTCGAAGCTGAAGCGGCATCCGGCGGCGGTGGCGATCCAGGCGATGTGCGACGAATGGGGCGCGGAACAGCATTTCGCGGCGGTGATGGCGCATCATGGCAAGCCGCTTGCCGAATTTGAGGAGGGGGCCAACTCGAATGTTTGGGGCAAGCATAACGAGCATTGGTGGCCCGGCTCTGACGGCGATCCCGCCGCCGCCGTCCTGCCGCTGATCGACGCGGTGCGGGCGCGCTGGCCGCTGGCTTGGGCGGCGGGGGCGGCGCTGCCGTCGGCGCCGCGCTTTGTGGCGATGTTCGCGGGGCTGGTGACGCTGGCCGACTGGCTGGGATCGGACTCGCGCTGCTTCCCGATCGAGGGGCCGCATGGAGCGGAGCGGGTCGTGCTGCGGGCGCAGGCGGCGCTGGCGGCGGCGGGGGCGCGGGGGTTCCTGTCGCTCGATACGCCGCCGGGGGATTTCGTTGCGGCGTTTGGCAACAGCCCGTTCGAGTTTCAGCGCGAGGCGGCGGGCGATCTGGGGGCGGTCGCGTTGATCGAGGCGGAAACGGGGTCGGGCAAGACCGAGGCGGCGCTGTGGCGGTGGCTGGAACTGCGGCGTGCTGGCCGGGTCGACGGGCTGTTCTTTGCGTTGCCCACCCGGTCGGCGGCGGTGCAGCTGCACGCGCGGGTCGACAAGATGCTGACGGACGTCTGGGGCGCAGACGGGCCGCGCGCGGTGCTGGCGGTGCCGGGATATCTGCGGGCCGGCGACGTGGAGGGGCAGGCGCTGCCGGGCTATGCGGTGCGCTGGGACGATGGCGATAAGGGCGAGGAACGCTGGGCGGCGGAGCGGGCGAACCGGTTCCTCGCGGCGCGGGTTGCGGTGGGGACGATCGACCAGGCATTGCTGGGGGCGTTGCCGGTCGAACATGCGCTGTTCCGATCCAGCGTGCTGGCGCGCAGCCTGTTGGTGGTCGATGAGGTGCATGCGTCGGACGCGTATATGACCGGGCTGCTCGACCGGCTGATCGACCAGCATGTCGCGGCGGGCGGACAGGCGTTGCTGCTGTCGGCGACGCTGGGTGCGGCGGCGCGGGCTAAGCTGTTGCGGCAACCCTGTCCGTCGCCCGAGGAAGCGGAGGCGGTGCCGTATCCCGCGCTGTCGGGGCGTAGCGTCCCGCCGCGTGCGGCGGGCGGGGCGGCGGGACGCGAGAAGACGGTGTCGGTCGAGGTCGCGCCGATCCTCGACGATGCACGGGCGATCGCGATGCGGGCGGTCACGGCGGCGCGGGCCGGGGCGGCGGTGCTGGTGGTGCGCAACAGCGTGGCCGGCGCGGTGGCCGTCGCACAGGCGGTGGCTGGACTGGCCGATGACCTCGCGTTCACGGTGGATCGCGTGGCGGCGGTCCATCACGGGCGGTTTGCGGCGGCGGATCGGAAGAAGCTGGACGATGCGGTGACGCGGACGTTCGGCAAGGGGCGGGCCGGTGGCGGGCGGGTGCTGGTGGGTACCCAGACGCTGGAACAGTCGCTCGACATCGATGCCGACCTGCTCGTCACCGACTTGGCGCCGATCGACGTGCTGTTGCAGCGGATCGGGCGGCTGCACCGGCATGCCGGGCGCGAGCGGGGGGCGTTCGCGCAGGCCCGTGTCGTCGTGCTGCGGCCGGCGGCGCGCGACCTGACGCCGCTGCTGCGCGGGCGGGCGTTGCACGGGCTGGGGGGCACGAAGCGGGTCGTGCCCTATCCCGACCTGCTGCCGATCGAGGCGACATTGCGGCTGCTGGAGACGATGCCGCAGATCGTCATCCCGCGCGACAACCGGATGCTGGTCGAGCGTGCGCTGCACCCCGACCTGCTCGACGACCTGGCCGACCGGCTGGGCAGCGACTGGCAGAACCATCGACGGCAGCGCAATGGCGGGACGGCGGGCGATGCGCAGACGGCGCACACCGTCGCGCTGGACCTCGGCAAGCGGTTTACCGAACTGCGCTTTCCGATCGGGGGCGAGGATGTCGCGACGCGGCTGGGTGCGCGCGACCTGTTGATCGACCTGCCCGCGCCGCTGGACGGGGCGTTCGGCGGGACGATCGACCGGATCGCCATCCCGGCGTGGATGGCCGAAGGCGTCGGTGCGGCCGCGGTCGAACGGATCGACGGGCAGCGGTTCGCGCTGGGCGGCCAGCAATATCGCTATGACCAGTGGGGACTGGTGCGCGATTGAGCCGAAAAGCGTCGCGGGGTATAACCGGCGGCCATGGGCCGGTTGACGGCGGGGGCGGATCGATTGAGGTTCGCGCTTTACCCGTGCCCGGAGTAGCCATGTCCGCATCCGCCGCCGCTGCGGTCCCGCCCGCCGCCGACGCCGCCCCGCATCCGGGGCGCAGCGCGATGCTGCTCTACGGGTTGCTGGGCTTTGCCGCCGGGCTGCCCTTCTACATGTTCTCGACCGTCCTCGCGCTGCGGTTGCAGGCGCATGGCGTCGCGCTGACGGTGCTGGGGTTCTTTGCCTGGGTGCAGCTGCTGCCGACGCTGAAGTTCGTGTGGGCACCGCTGCTCGACAAATATGACGTGCCGGGGTTCAGCCGCTTCTGGGGGAAACGGCGCGGGTGGATCATGTTGGCGCAGCTGGGCATTGTCAGCGCGATGGGGGCGATGGCGTGGACCGCCGACGATGCGTCGCTGCCCGTAACCGCGCTGTTCGCGGTGCTGCTGGCGTTCTGGACCACGACGCTGGAGGTCGCGGCGGACGCGTGGCGGATCGAGCTGTTCCCGACCCAGGACCAGCAGGGGCCGATCGTCGCCGCCAACCTGTGGGGGTATCGCACGGCGATGGTCGCGGCCGGGAGCGGGGCGTTGCTGCTGGCCGACAATGGCGGCTGGACGCTCGCCTATCTGTTGGTCGCGGTGGCGGCGTTTCTGCCGTTCCCGATCCTTGCCGCCATGCGGCCGGAGGCGGGGCGCGGTGGCGGGCGGATCGTCGCGCTGCTGACCGGGATCGGTGGCGGGGCGGTGATCCTGGCGGCGGCCTGTGCGGTGACGGCGGGGGTCGGTTATGTCCTGCTGGGCACGGCCGCCGCGATCGGGATCGATGCGAAGAGCAATGTCACGCCGTGGGTGCTGGGGCTGTGCATGGTGCCGTTCCTCGGCATGGCCGCCGCGCTGCCGTGGATCCGGAAGGCACCGCCGACCGCGCCGATCCGGACCTCGACCGCGATCGGGCCGTATGTCGATTTCTTCTGGCGGTTTCAGTATGCCGCGATCCTGTTGATGGTCTTCGTCTCGCTGTACCGGATGGGCGACGTGCTGGCGCTCAACCTGTCGAAGCCGATGATAAAGGGGCTGGGCTATTCGCTCAGCCAGATCGGGCGGGCGGACGGCGTGGTCGCGCTGGCGGCGAGCATGATCGGCGTTGGCTTAGGCGGATGGATGGTCACGCGGCGGCCGATGCTGTGGGCGCTGGCGGTGGGGGCGGTCGTCGCGGCGATCGGCAATTTCGGGTTCGTGTGGCTGGCGCATCAGCCGGTCAGTGAAGCGACGTTATATGTTGCGACCGCGCTGGACCAGTTCGGCAACGGTTTCGCGGGTGCGGTGTTCGTCGTCTATCTTTCGCTGCTGGTGAACCCGCGCTATCCGGGGGCGCAATATGCGTTTCTGACCGGTTTTGCGTTCCTGTTGCCGCGGATGCTGGCCGGGGCGGGGGGATCGATGGTGGGCGTCATCGGCTATGACGGGTTCTTCCTGTTGTCGGGGGCGGTCAGCCTTGCCGCCATTCCGCTGCTGCCGGCGCTGTCAAAGATTCGGGCGCGGGAGAATGATGCGTGATCGACCGGGCGTTCAGCGAAGCAGCGCGCTCTGTCGCGGAGGGGCGGATACCGGGGGCGACGCTGGGCATCGTCACCGCCGATGGCCGGCGCGAGGTGCGGGTCGCGGGGTTGGCGCAGCGTGTGCCGGTCGAGGAGCCGCTGACACGCGCGCATTGGTTCGATCTGGCGTCGGTCAGCAAGGTCATCGCGACCACGCGGTTCGTGCTGCGACTGGCCGAGGAGGGGCGGATCGATCTCGACCGGCCGCTGATCGATGCGATCCCGGACCTCAGGCAATATGATGTGGCGGGCGCGGCGGAGCGGCGGCTGACGTTTCGCGATTGCCTGGTCCATCGCACCTTCCTGCCGGCGGTCGAGCCGATCTATACCTATGGCGACGATCCCGCGCGGTTGCGGGCGTTCGTGTTGCAGCGGGAATGGCGGCACGGGCCGCCGGTCTATTCGGACATCAACTTCATCCTGCTGGGCATCGCGGTCGAGCGGATCATCGATGCCGGGCTGGACGCGCTGCCGCTGGGGCCGGGATTGAGCTGGGGGCCGCCGCCGGGACCTGCCGTTGCGACCGAGCATTGCCAGTGGCGCGGGCGGGTGCTGGTCGGCGAGGTGCATGACGAGAATTGTTCGGCGATGGGCGGGCGGACGGGCCATGCCGGGCTGTTCGGGACGGTCGACGGGGTGCTGGACTTCGCTCTGGGGCTGCTGGACGGAAGCGGGGCGTCGGCGGCGATGCTCGACGCGATCCGGACGCCGGTCGAGGGGCATCGGACGGCGGGATGGGAAATCCGCTTTCCGGGGTGGTCCGGGGGGCAGGCGTGTTCGGCGGGGACGATCGGGCATACCGGCTTTACCGGGACCGGGTTGTGGGTCGATTTCGAGCGCGGGCTGGCGTGGACGCTGCTGACCAATCGAGTGCATCCGACGCGGCATTTCGACAGCGGGATTTTCGACTTGCGGCCGGCGACCGGGGATGCGGTGGTGGCAGGGTTTGATGGGTTATCAGTGGGTTAGCGGTTAGGGGCGATTTCAAAGTTCACAAAGTTCACACTTGCCACGTTTTCGTGTGGCGTTTGGTGTTGGGCGAGATGCGGCGGTTTGAAAGAGCCCGCATAGGGTAGCGGGGCGGCGGTTTGTAGGAAAGCTTGGGGCGCGTTTCCGGCTGTCGGAGAAGAAGAAGCGGGACCCCGGGTCAAGCCCGGGGTGACGATTGGTCGGGGTTAGGGGGGGGGACCCTTATGGCGCTTCGATGACTTCGCGCAGGACGCCTAGGAATTCGCTGGCGAGGGCACTTGGCGGGCGGTCGAGCAGGTGCATCGCGTGGACGTCGAAGGTCAGCGAAGGTTTGAGTGGGCGCATCGCGAGGCCGTCGGCGAGCGAGGCTTCGGCGGTGAAATTGTCGACGACGCTCAGCCCTACGCCCGCGCGGACCAGCGCGGCGGCGATGTAGAAGGTGCGGGCGGAGGCAACCTCCTGAAGCTCGATGCCGAGCCGTTCCTGTTCCTGCGCGAAGAGTTGGCCGATCGGGCCGCTGGCGGCCAGCGTGATGAACGGGTGGCCGACCAGTTGTGGCAGCTCGATCCGCTGGGCGGCGGCCGGAAGATCAGCGTCGCGGTAGAGGACGACCAGTTCGCCTTCGCCGAGCCACACCTTGCCGAGCGGTGCGCCGCGCGGGACTTCGGCGGCGATCGCGATGTCGGTCTCGCGCTCGTACAGTTTGCGCAGCAGGTCGTCGTGATGGACGGTTTGCAGGTCGAAGCGGACGTCGGGGCGCTTCGTCATGAAGCGCGCGACCGCCGTCGGCAGCGCGCCGAGCGCGAGGCTGGGGAGCGCGGAGATGCGCAGCGTCGCGCCGCCGCCGCTGCGCAGGTTGCGGCCGGCTTCGCGCAGCGCCCGGACGCGTTCCTGAATGTCGGCGACGTCGCCGAAAAGGGCGTGGGCGTCTTCGGTCGGGACCAGGCGGCTGTTGGTGCGCTGGAACAGTTCGAAGCCGAGCAATGTCTCGGCATGGCGCAGCGTTTTGGAGACCGAGGGCTGCGAGATGTTGAGCGCGCGAGCCGCCGCGCTGACCGATCCGTTGACGTAGACGGCGTGAAAAATCTCGATATGGCGCAGGTTCATGGTCTCGTGTGGCCCCGATAGCGGCCCTCGTCCAGCCCGTCTTCGGCGCGGGCGACCAGCGTCGCGACGGTCAGGTTGGCGCTGGCCGAGGCGACGGTGCGGGTCATGTCGAGCAGCCGGTCGAACGGCAGGACGAGGCCGACGACCAGCGCGGTCTGCTCCGCGCCGACCCCGACCGCGCCGAGCATCGCCGCGAGCATGAACAGCGAGGCGGAGGGGACCGGCGCGGTGCCGAACGCGGCGAGCGCGCCGGTCGCGAGCATGACGCAGAGCATCCAGCCATCGGGCGCGATGCCCAGCGCCTGCAACGCGAACTGGCCGAGCAGGCCGACATACATCGCCGTCCCGTCCTTGCCGATGCTCGCCCCCAGCGGCAGCACGGTCGAGGCAATCGGGCGGGCGATGCCGAGATTGTCCTGGGACACACGCAGCGCCACCGGCAGCGTGGCGGAGGACGAGGCGGTCGAGAAGGCGACGATCAGCGCGTCGACGATCCCGCGAAAGAAGCGGACCACCGGGAGCCTTGCCACGAAACGGAGCAGGCCGGCGTGGAACGCCATCTGGGCCAGCGTGCCGAAGATCACGCACAGCGCCAGCCAGCCGACATGGACGAACACCGCCAGCCCGCTGCCCGCAACCGCGTTGGCGATGAGGGCGAGGACGCCGAACGGGGTGACCTCCATCACGATGCGGACGAGGTGGAGCAGGACGGCGGACAGGCCCTGCAATAGCGCCACGACCGGCTTGCCGGCCTCGCCCGACACCACGCTGGCGATGCCGAGCAGGACCGCGACGAAGATGATGGCGAGCATGTCGCCCTTTGCCAGCGCGTCGATGATGTTCACGGGCACGATGCCGAGCAACTGGTCGGCGGGGGTGACCGGTGGCCCCAGCACATGCGGCGCGACGCCGGCCAGCGCGATGCCGCTGCCCGGTTGGAGGAGCAGGCCGAACCCCATGCCGACCGATACCGCGACCAGCGTGGTGAAGGCGAACAGCGCGACCGTCCGCCCGCCGATCCCGCCCAACCGGCGCGGATCGCCCAGCGACGCGATGCCGGCGGCGATGGTGATGAGAACGACCGGCACGACCAGCATCTTGATGAGCCGCACGAACAGGTCGCCGATGATTTTGATCGCCGCTGCGCCGTCCGGCCACAACAGCCCGATCGCGACGCCGAGGAACAGCGCAGCCACGACCCGTTGCCACAGGGGAACCCTGAACCAGCGGCGCATCAATTGCCCCAGAAGCCGGGGGCGGGGGGCGACAACATGCCGTTATCGTCGGTGACGCCGCCGGGGCGGTCTTCGGATAGCCACAGCGGGCCGTCGAGATCGACGAACTCGGCCTCGGCCCCCAGCAGCATGGCCGGTGCGATGCCCAGCGACGAACAGACCATGCACCCGACCATCAACCCGAATCCCTTTTCGCGCGCCCTGCGGGCCAGCACGAGTGCTTCGGTCAGCCCGCCGGTCTTGTCGAGCTTGATGTTCACCACGTCATAGCGGCCGGCGAGGCGGTCGAGATCGGCGGCGGTGTGGAGCGCTTCGTCGGCGGCGATGGGTACCGGGCTGTCGAACTGCACCAGCGCGCCGTCTTCGCCGGCGGGCAGTGGTTGTTCGAGCAGGTCGACGCGCCAGTCGAGGAGGTGGGGTTTCAGCGCCTGCAACGTGTCGATCGTCCAGCTTTCGTTGGGGTCGACGATCAGGCGGGGGGAGGGCGCGGCGGCGCGGACGGCGGCGATCTGCGCGGCGGGGTCGCTGCGGTCGACCTTGATCTTCAGCAGCGGGACGCTCGCTACCTTGGCCGCCGCACGGGCCATGGCGTCTGCGGTGTCGAGGCCGATGGTGATGGCGGAGGGCAGCGCAACCGGTTCGGGCAGGCCGGCGAGCGCGGCGACGCTGCGGCCGGCGAGGCGTGCCTCAAGGTCCCACAGCGCGCAGTCGACGGCGTTGCGCGCGGCACCCGCCGGGAGGAGGGTCGCGAGGTCCTTGCGGCAGGCGCCATCGGCCAGCGCGGGGGCGATGGCGCGGATCGCGGCGATCGTGTCCTCGATCCCCTCGCCATAGCGGGCATAGGGCACTGCCTCGCCCCGGCCGGTGACGTCGCCCTGTGCGACCGTCACCGTGACGACATCGGCCGCCGTCTTGACCCCCCGCGAGATGCGGAACGGGGTGCTCAGGCCGAAACGGTCATGGGCGACGTCGAGATGTCGAAGCATGTCTGCATCCAGTCGATGATCGGGTCCGCGCCGAAGCGATAGGGATCGGTGCAGGGCAGGCCGTGCGCGTCGGCGGTTTCGGCGCACAGGCGGCGGGCTTCGTCCTCGGGCAGCTTCACGGTGTTGAGCGCGATGCCGACCGCCTGCACATCGGGGCTGGTCAGCCGTGCGACCGACAGGTTGGCGGCGAGGCATTCGGCGATGCCGGGCACGGCATAGTGCGGAAGCCCACGCATATGGTCGCGTGCGGGATCGTGGCACATGACGATCGCGCGCGGCTGCGCACCGTGGAGCAGCCCGGTCGACACCCCGGCGAAGGACGGGTGGAACAGCGAGCCCTGTCCCTCGATCAGGTCCCAGCCATCGTCGGTGCGCGCCGGGGTGATCGTTTCGATCGCGCCGGAAATGAAGTCGGCGACCACCGCGTCGACGGGAACGCCCGAGCCCGCGATCAGGATGCCGGTCTGTCCGGTGGCGCGGAAATCGGCCCTTATCCCGCGCGCAACCATCGTGCGGTGCAGGGCGAGGGTCGAATACATCTTGCCAACCGAACAGTCGGTGCCGACGGTCAGCAGGCGGTTGCCCGCGCGACGCTTGCCATTGCCGACGGGGAGGTTTTCCGGCGGATCGCGGACGTCGAACAGCTGGACGCCGGCTTGCTTTGCCGCTGCTGCGATCTGCGGAACATCGCGCAGCCGCTGGTGCAGGCCGGAGGCGACGTGCATGCCCTGGGCAATCCCCGCAAGGGCGTCGTGGATCAGCGCATCGCCCATGCGGCCGCCGGCATTGGCGATGCCGAGGATCAGGGTATTGGCCCCGGCGGCGCGGCCTTCTGCCGCATCCATGCGTGGCAGGCCCAGGGTCAGCGGGCAGTCGTCGTGCCGCCATTCGCCGACGCAGTCGTCGGGGCGGAAGGTGGCGACCCCGCGCGAGGTCTTGATACCGACCGCGTCGTCGGAATGGCCGAGATAAAGGAGGAAGGGACCGGGGATCATCGCGCACCCTGCTGGCTGTATGGACCATCGGGATAGGGCGGGGTGGTCGCGCACGTCATATCGTGCTGTCGGGGGGAGGTATAGCGCAGGGTTATGGGGTGGTCGGAAGGCCGCAACTATCGTCGTCACCCCGGACTTGATCCGGGGTCCCGCTTCTTTTTTGGCGTTGGAGGAAGGAGAAGCGGGACCCCGGGTCAAGCCCGGGGTGACGGGGAGGTCAGGTGGCCGGGCACTGTTTCGGCGTGGGGCGCAGCAGGGCGCGGCCGGGGGCGGTGCCGGTGGTGGCGCCGTCGCTCAGTGCGAGTTTGCCGTTTACGAACAGCGCCTTCACCCCGACGCTGGGCACGCGCGGATTTACGTAGGTTGCGCGTGGCGCATAGCCGACGGGATCGAACACGACGACATCGGCATAATAGCCGGGCTTGAGGTAGCCACGATGGTCCATGCGGTACATGTCGGCGGTCGCGCCGGTCGAGCGGTGGATGAAGTCGCGCAGCGAGATGACCTTCCGTTCGCGAACATAGGTCTGATATTTGCGCGGGAAGGTCGCGTACTGGCGCGGGTGGCCGTTCGATCCGTCGGAGCTGGTCACGACCCATGGTTGCTGCATGATCAGGTCGGCGTCGGCGTCGACCATGTTGAAGCTGGCGACCGAGACGCCGGCCGGTTCCTTGCCCGTGGCATCGGCGACGCGCAGGATCTTGATCGCGGCGTCGATGGGGTCGAGGTTCCACTGCGTCGCCATCTGGCCCAGCGTCTTGCCGGTCCATGGCATCCCCGCGCTGGTCAGCAGCAGCGAGTCCTTGCCGCCGCGCCGGCGCAGGTTTTCGGCCATCTCTTGCTTGAGTTTGGCCAGCGTCGCCGGGTTGTCGAACCGCTGGATCAGGCGCGGATAGCCGCCGTCATTGGCCCAGCGCGGGACCAGCGAGGCGTCGACGCTGGAGCCCGACGCGAGCCAGGGATATTGGTCGGCGGTGACGTTCTGGCCGGCTTTCCGTGCCGCCTCGATCACCGCGATCAGTTCGGGGGCCTTGCCCTGTACGTCGACGCCGAGCGCCTTGAGGTGCGCGATGTGGACCGGCATTTTTGCCTCTCGGCCGATCTCGATCACTTCCTTGGTCGAATTGATGAGGCCGATGCTGTAGTTGGACTCATCGCGCTGGTGGGTGTCGTACATCCCGCCGCGGATCGCGGCTTCGCGGGCGATGGCGACCACTTCGTCGGTCTTGGCGAAGCTTTGCGGGGCGTAGAACAGGCCGGTCGAGAAGCCGTAGGCGCCTTCGCACATCGCTTTTGCCACCAGCCCCTTTTCGCGGGCCAGTTCGGTCGGGGTGGGGGCGCGGTCGTCCTGTCCCAATACGCGGCCGCGCACCGCGCCGAAGCCGACGAAAGGGGCAACATTGGTGCCGATGCCGCCGGCCATCAGCTTGCGCGCATCGTCGGCCACGTCGGGCGTGCCGTATCCGTCGACGCCGATGACGATGGTCGACACGCCCTGCGCCAGCCAGGGGAGGTTGAGGCGCTCGCCGGAATCGGTCGAGCGGATATAGCTGTCGGGATGGGTGTGGGCGTCGATGAAGCCGGGGGCGACGATCTGGCCCGTCGCGTCGATCACCTGCGTCGCCTGCGTCCGGCGGGTGGGGCCGACATAGACGATGCGGTCGCCGGCGATTTCGACGTCGCCGGTGATCGGCGCTGCGTTCGCACCGTTATAGACGGTGCCGCCCCGGATCACGATGTCGACCTTTGGCGCAGGGGCGGCGCCGGCCAGCGCGGCGAACAGGGCGATCAGCGGCAGGCGGGTCATCGGCGAGGTCCTTGCAACGTCATGCGGCGGGCGAGCTTAGCGTCGATTGCCGTCCGGCTGAACAGCAGCGGCAGGGGTTGTCCGGCGATCCACGGCGCGACCTGATCCCGGTAATGGGGCGAACGCGGGTCATTCGACTGGCCGGGCAGGTTCAGGAACACCGAATTGTCCCATGCGCCGACATCGATGACCTGCAGATAGCTGGCCCCGCCGCCGACGCGCCAGCCGGGACCATCGCCCAGCCAGCGGGCCATGACGGTGTAGCTGTCGCCGCCCGAGCCATTGCCCGAGCCAATACTCTCGATCGCCGGGAAGGCGGCGGCGATGGCGGGGATGCGCGACAGGGGGTGGGCGATGCGGACCTGATGCAGATTGCCCCAGCGCCATTTGGCCGGATCGGGGCCGAGCAGCGACTGCGCGGTGGCCCATGCCGATACCAGCGCGGGGGCGAGGATCGTTTCGCGCAGCGTGGCGTGGGGATTGGTAAGCATGGTCAGCAGCACCGACGGATCGATCTCGGTAATCAGCGGCTTGCCCCGCGCCGGGACGACATCCGCTAGCACGCGTTTCGACACGTCGCGCCACAGGATTTCGAACAGCGCCGCCGCCCCGCTGTCGGCACTCAGCCGGCCGTCCCAGCGGCGCAGCATGTCGCCCGCCGGTGACGGGGTAGTGGGCAGGACGGCCAGCAGCTGGCGTGCGGGGGTCGATAGCGTGTCGAACTGCAACGCCACGCTGTCGGCGACGCTGTGCTTCGGCTGGGCGGCCAGCACGTCGGCGATCCGTTCGTAGCGATAGGGCGCGCGGAACGAGAAGGCCGGGATGCGGTCACGCGGCCAGTCGGCGGGCAGGTTGTTCTGATTGGCCGACGCGAACCAGCCTTTCTTCGGGTTGTACTCGTTGGGCAGCGACGCGAAGTCGCGCATCCCGGTCCAGTCGTAGCGCCCGTCGCCCGGCACCGGCAGCAACCCGTCGCCGCGCTTGCGCACCGGTGCGAAGCCGATCACCTGCCACCCGGTATTGCCGTCCACATCGGCATAATGGAAATTGGTGGGCGAGGGGTGGAGGCGGAACGCCTTGCGCAGCGACGCCCAGTCGCGGGCGAGGTTGATCGCCACCATCGCGAACGCGCCACCGCCGCCCGGCTGCATCGCGATCGACGCCAGCACGCTGGCGCGGCGTTTCGCCGGATCGTGCGACACGACCGGCCCCTGCACCGAATAGCGCAGCGTCGCGACATAGGGGGCGGTGCCCATTACCGGGATCGCGACGTCGATCTTCGCAAAGCGCTTCCACCCGCCATTGTAGCGGTAGCGTTCGGGGTCGGCGGGATCGAGGTCGAGGATGAACAGGTCCTGCTGGTCGATATGGAAATTGGTGCGGCCGAACGCGAAACGGTCGGTATGGCCCTGCATGATGCCGGGCAGGCCGGGTGCGCCGCCGCCGATCACGTCGAGGCCGGGGGCGCTCAGGTGCGCGACGTGGCGCGGGCCGAAACCGCCGATGCCGAGATGCGGGTCGTTGGCCAGGATCGGGCGGCCGGTCGCGGTGCGGCTCCCCGTGACGGTCCAGGCGTTGCTGCCGGCGTTGGCGCGCTCCATCGGGCCTTCGGCGGGATCGCGGGTCGGGGTGTCGGGACCGAAGGGCAGGCCGCCCTGCCGCAATACGCCCAGGTCGGCGGGTGAGACGGCGGCGGTGTCGAGGCCGTCGGGCACGGTCATCTGCCAGCTGGGGCGTAAAGGCGCGACGATCGCGTCGAGGTCGAGCAGGCCGATCGCCGCCAATTGGGCGCGGCGGATTTCGTCGTCGGCATTGCCGATCGCGCCGCCGCGCGCGAGGACGAAATCCTCGATCGTCCATTTGATCGGCTGCACGCCCAATATCGCATATTCCTGTGGCCGCAGCGTCGGATCGGCCAGCACCTCGTCGATGCGGGCGTTGATCCCGGCGATATAGGCGCGGGTGCAGGCCAGCACGTCGGCGGGCACCTTGCGCAGTTCGGCGTTCAGGTCGCCGCGATAGTGGAACAGGCGGGCGGCGGCGTCGTGCTTCGCGAAGTCCGGCCCGAACGCCTCGGCCAGCCGGCCCAGTTCGCGCCGGTGGCCCAGGTCGATCTGGAACAACCGGTCGCGGGCGACGACGTACCCCTGCCCGTAAAAGGCATCGGGGATGGTCGCGGCGCGGATATGGGGCACGCCGTACACGTCGTCGACGATCTCGATGGATGCGGACAGCGTTTCGGGCGCGGCATGGGTGGCGACGGGCGCGAGGGCGACCATGGCGGCCGACCCCTGAAGGAAGGCACGGCGGTTCATTATCACTTGGCGTCCCCAAAACTGCAGGCGGCCAGAGGCTAGGCCAGCGGCGCGCGCGCAGGGTATGACAACCGCGCCCCGGCCCATAGGGCGCGTTTATGGCCGGCCGCCCATAATCTGCGGCTATGGTTTGGCGAAGCGTTAGAAGCCGTGCGTCGCTTGACGCTGGTCCCTCCCACCGCGCAGCTTTCGGGTTCGACACGGGCGACGTTCGATCGATCCGGCGATGCCGCAGGAACCAACACGGTAACAGATGCAGCCCGACCTACGGGCGATGGGGAGCATTCCATGACGACGACCATGCCCTTCCGGCGGACCATCCCGGCACTGGCGCGCGCGACCAGCCTTGCCGCCCTGTGCATCGCGACGTGCATCGCGACCCCGGTGTTCGCGCAAGAGGCCGTGCCGAAAACCGAGCAGGCCGCCGACCCCGCGACGCAGGCGGAGGGCGAAATCCTGGTCACCGGATCGCGCGTGGTGCGCGACGGGTTCCAGTCGCCGACGCCGCTGACCGTGCTGACCGCGCAGGATATCCAGAACAGCGCGCCGACCAACAACCTGGCCGATTTCGTGAACCAGATCCCGGCGGTTGCGGGCAGCCTGCGCCCGGCCAATTCGCGCCTCGCGATCAGTTCGGGGCTGGCGGGCATCAACGCGCTGAACCTGCGCGCGCTGGGCGAGATCCGCACGCTGGTGCTGCTTGACGGGCGGCGCTCGGTCGGGTCGAGCGTCACGGGCCTCGTCGACATCAACACCTTTCCGCAGGCATTGGTGAAGAGCGTCGAGATCGTGACCGGCGGTGCATCGGCGGCCTATGGGTCGGATGCGGTCGCGGGCGTGGTCAATTTCGCGCTCGACAAGACCTATGAAGGGCTGAAGGTCACCGCCGACAGCGGCATCACCGAATATGGCGACGGGTTCAATTATTCGTTCAGCGTGGCGGGCGGTGCCAGCTTTGCCGACGGACGCGGCCATGTGCTGCTGAGCGGGGAGGTCGCGCATCGCGACGGCATCTTCCAGGTCGATCGGGAATGGAACGCGCGCGGACGGGTGGTGGTGAACAACCCGGCCTATACCAATACCAACGGGGTGCCGCAGTTCCTGACGCTGAACCAGATCGGGGTCGCCAATGCGACGCCGGGCGGGATCATCCTCAATTCGACCGGTGGCACCGCCAACCGGCTGCGCGGGATTTATTTCGGCCCCGGCGGGTCGGTGAACCAGTTCAACTATGGCAGCTTCAATTCGCCCGCACTGGGCGGCAGCACCGCGCCCAGTCGAACGCAGGGTGGCGATTGGCAGCTGAACGACCAGGGGCGCAATATCGGCCTCGACGCCGATGACGACCGGCATGGCGTGTTCGGGCGGGTCAGCTATCAGCTGGCCGACTGGATCACGGTGTTCGGCGAAGCGTCGTACAATTGGCAGAAGACGCTGTTCAACGCCGGGCCGCAGCTGACGACCAGCACGGTGCTGCGCGCCGACAATGCGTACCTCATCAACACGCTGGGCGCGGCGCGGCTGGCGGGAATCCAGACCGTCACGCTCGGCACCACCGCCGTCGACCTGCCGTACCGCAAGAACAACAGCAGCCGCGACGTGCAGCGCTATGCGATCGGCGCGGAGGGTGATTTCCAGCTGTTCGGCAACAAGGCGGTGTGGAGCGCGTACGGCCAATATGGCGAGACGAACGCGCGCGAGCAGCTGCGCGACATCATGAACGTCACGCGGATGGCGAATGCTACCGATGCGGTATTCGCGCCCGCCGGAAATGCGCTGGGCGTCGCGGCGGGGACGATCGTGTGCCGGTCCAGCCTGAGCGCGCCGACCAATGGCTGCGTGCCGATGAATCGCCTCGGTATCGGGGTCACCAGCCAGGGCGCGATCGATTATGCGCTGGGCGATCCCTATCGCGACCAGACGCTGAAGCAGACGGTGGCGGGCATCAACTTGTCGGTCGTGCCGTTCGCCACCTGGGCCGGCGATGTCAGCGTCGCGGTGGGCGGCGAATATCGCAAGGAAGAGGTGTCGGGTGCCGTCCCGACCGAGTTCCAGACCGGATGGTCGGTCGGCAATTTCCTGCCGACCTTCGGCAGCTACAACGTCAAAGAAGCGTATCTCGAAACCGTGGTCCCGCTGGGGTCCGGGGTCGAATTCAACGGTGCGGTGCGCGCGACCGATTATTCGACCTCGGGCTATGTCACGACGTGGAAGGTCGGCACGACCTGGGCGCCGATCGACGATATCCGCTTCCGCGTCACCCGGTCGCGCGATATCCGCGCACCGAACCTGAACGAGCTGTTCCAGGCGGGCACGTCGCGCACCAACACGCTGACCGATCCGTTCACGAACCGCACCGGCGTCACCTTCCGTGAAACGACGACCGGCAATACCAACCTGAAGCCCGAGATCGCCGATTCGACCAGCGTCGGCGTGGTGCTGCAGCCGCGCTTCATCCCCGGCTTCTCCTTTTCGGCCGACGGGTTCCTCATCAAGCTGCAGGATGCGATCGGGCAGTTTTTCGCGCAGGATATCATCAACCGCTGCTTCGAGGGGCGGGCGGAGTTCTGCGCCGCGTACGGCCCCGATCCGCTGGGCGACCGCGAATTCTTCTTTCGCGCCAGCCCGTTCAACTTCGCGCGGCAGACGGTGCGCGGGGTGGACTTCGATGCGACGTACCGTGTGCCGCTGGCCGATGTGTTCGACAGTGCGCCGGGCAACGTCACGCTGAAGGCGCTGGCGACGCGCTATATCGACAACATCACCGACAGCGGCGTGCCGAACGTCGTGCCGGTCGACATTGTCGGGCAGCTGGGCGGGGCGAGCCTGCCGAGCTGGATCTATCGCTTCAACGCGACCTACGACACCGAAAGCTTCGCGATCACCGGAACCGCGCGCGGCGTTGCCGGGGGCACCTATTCGAACAACTATGTCGTGTGCTCGACCGATTGCCCGGTCGGACGGCCGGCGGGGATCGTGTCGCAATTCCCGACGATCGACAGCAACAAGATCGACGGCGCGACCTATTTCGACCTGAACCTGACCGGCAAGGTCGACATGGGCGCGGGGGCGAAGGCCGAATTGTTCCTGAACGTCACCAACCTGTTCAACCGCGAACCGATCCTGTTGCCGGAGACGGGTCTGGCGGCCAACAGCACCTATTCGGATTTGCTGGGACGGTCGTTCCGGGTGGGGATTCGGATGCAGACCCGGTAAGGGGCGGGGCGAACGCCAAGGGTGCGCTGCTCGGCTCTGTCCCCCCGCCTGCGCGGGGGGACGGTGGGAGCGGGTAAAGAGCCGGAGTGGCAGGTGTGACGACGGACTCTTCGAAAACCGGGCAACTGATCGCCACCCTGCGGGCAGCGGTCGGGCGGCGGCACGTGCTGACCGATCCGCGGCGCACCGCGCGGTTCCGGCAGGGGTATCGCACCGGCGGCGGCGCGGCGATCGCGGTGGTGCGGCCGGCCACGCTGGTCGAATTGTGGCGGGTGGCGCAGGCGTGCGTCGCCGCCGATGTGTCGATATTGATGCAGGCGTCGAATACCGGGCTGACCGGCGGGTCGACCCCGGATGGCGACTACTATCCCGGCGGGCTGGTCATCATCAGCACGACGCGGCTCGATCGGCTGCACCTGCTGGGTGGGGGCGAGCAGGTCGTGTGCCTGCCGGGGACCACGCTGTACGCCCTGGAGGCGGCGCTGAAGCCGCTGGGGCGCGAGCCACATTCGGTGATCGGGTCGTCGTGCCTGGGCGCGTCGGTGATTGGCGGGGTCTGCAACAATTCGGGCGGGTCGCTGATCCGGCGGGGGCCGGCCTATACCGAACTGGCGCTGTTCGGCAGCGTTGGCGCGGACGGCACGCTCAGGCTGGTCAATCATCTGGGCATCACGCTTGGCGATGATCCCGAAGCGGTGCTGGGGCGGCTGGACCGGGGCGACTTCACGGCGGCCGACGTCGATCCGGCGGCGGACAAGCCGGCGCACGACCACCGTTACGTCACCCATGTCCGCGATATCGACAGCGACGTGCCGGCGCGGTTCAACGCCGACCCGCGTTGCCTGTTCGAAGCGGCGGGGAGCGCGGGCAAGCTGATCGTGTTCGCGGTGCGGCTGGATAGTTTTGAGCGCGAGGACGATACGGTCACCTTCTATATCGGCACCGACGATCCCGACCGGCTGAGCGAATTGCGCCGGACGATGCTGCGTGATTTCGCCGAACTGCCGATCGCGGGCGAGTATATGCATCGCGGGGCGTTCGACATTGCCGACCGTTATGGCCGCGACACGTTCCGCGCGATCGAGCGGCTGGGCACCGACCGGTTGCCGCGCCTGTTCGCGGCGAAGGCGTGGGTCGATGGCGTGACCGGGCGGTTCGTGCGCCATTTCAGCGACCGGGTGCTGCAGCGGGTCGGGGCGCTGCTGGGCGATCACCTACCGGCCCGGATGCGGGAGTTTCGCGACCGGTTCGAACATCACCTGCTGTTGAAGATGCCGGGCAAGGACCGCGCCGCGACCGCCGCGTTGCTTGACACGCTGCTGCCCGGCGGCTGGTTCGAATGTTCGGCGGAGGAAGCGGCCAAGGCATTCCTGCATCGCTTCGTCGCGGCGGGGGCGGCGGTGCGGTACCGCGCGGTGCATGCCGACAGCGTGGAGGATATCGTCGCGCTGGACGTGGCGTTGCCGCGTAACACCCGCGACTGGGCAGAGGTGCTGCCCGACGACCTGGGCGGGCAGGTCGTCGACACGCTCTATTACGGGCATTTCTTCTGCCACGTGTTCCACCGCGACTATATCGTGCGGAAGGGCGTCGATCCGCTGGCGTTCGAGCATGCGCTGTGGGCGCGGCTGGATGCGGTCGGCGCGCAATATCCCGCCGAGCATAATGTTGGGCATCTCTACCATGCCGGGCCGGCGCAGGCGGAATTCTATCGCACGCTCGACCCGCGTAACCAGCTGAATCCGGGGATCGGTCATATGCCGCGCGAACGGGGGTGGGGCGCATGAGCCTGACGCTGGGCATCGATGCCGGCGGCAGCAATTGCCGCGCGCGGCTGGTCGATGCGGCGGGCCGGGTGATCGGCAGCGGACAGGGCGGCGCGGCCAATGCCGGGATCGGGGTAGAGGCGCTGCGCGACGTATTGCGCGACGTGATCGCGCAGGCGACCGCCGGCCTGTCGCTTGGCGAGCGTGCGCAGCTGCGGGTCGGCATGGGCATCGCCGGTATCCGCCGGCCGGGCGTTCGCGCCGCGCTGGAGACGACCGATTTCGGGGTCGCCTCGGTCATGCTGGCGAGCGATGCGCAGATCGCGCATCTGGGCGCGCATGGCGGCGGTGACGGCGCGATCCTGATCCTGGGCACCGGCAGCGCGGCGTTGCTGCGGATCGAGGGGCAGGAGGTCGCGCTGGGCGGCTATGGCTTTCCGGTGTCGGACGAGGGGAGCGGCGCGGCACTGGGGTTGAGCGCGGTGCGTCATGCGCTGCGCGCGCTCGACGGGCGGACGCAGTGGACGCCGCTCGCCGATGCGATCTCCGCCCGGTTCGACCATGATACGGTGCAGGCGGTGGCGTGGATGGCGCAGGCTGCCCCACGCGATTACGGCGCGCTGGCCCCGATCGTGATGGACCATGCCGATGCGGACGATCCGATCGCGCGGTCGATCGTCGAGGACGCGGCGGGCCATGTCGAGCGCTTCATCGAGACGATCGTGGCGCGCGGCGTCACGCGCTGTACGCTGGTCGGCGGATTGGCGCCCCGGTTGCAGCCGTGGCTGCGCGTGCGGACGGTGGCGCATCTGTGCCCGGCGCTGGGCGATCCGGTGGACGGGGCGGTGCGGCTGGCGGGTGGTACCGTTCTGAATCATAACCAGCGTTAAGGCTGTTTAAACCACCTTCTGCGAGGTTTGACGCCGGAATTGGCAATGCGACGTCTGGTCCTCTTGATCCTGCTGATGGCGGGGATGCTTCCGGGCATGGCTTCGGCTTCGGCGATGCCCGATGCATGGGCGGCATGGCGCACGCCGTGGTTCCAGACGCTGGACAGTGATGCCGGGCTGAACCACGCGACGACGACGGCGATCGTGCAGAGCAGCGACGGGCTGATGTGGATCGGCACGCGCGGCGGGCTGGCGCGCTATGACGGACAGCGATTGCGGGTGTTCCGCCAGACCATCGGCACGCCGGGCGGGTTGCCCGACAATTACATCCGGTCGCTGCTGGAACTGTCGCGTGGCGGGGTGCTGGTCGGGACCAATGTCGGCGGGCTGGTACGGTTCGATCCGTCGTCCAACCGCTTCGTCGCCGTCGCCGGTGCCAAGGGGGTGGGGCCGGGCACGCGCATCATGGCGCTGGAAAGCGACGGGCAGGGCGGGGCGTATATCGCGTCGGACCAGGGGGTGTTCCGCTATGACGCAGCGCGCGACCGGGCGGTGCCGGTGGCCGGGCCGGGCAATGCGCTGTCCGAGGGGGCGTTTGCGGTGCATCGCGATGCCGACGGGACGCTCTATGCCGGCGGCGACAACGGCCTGTTCGTTCTGCGCCGGGGCGCGCGGGATTTCACCGCCATCGCGACACCCGATATCGGTGACGTGTGGGCGATCACCCGCGACACGGCGGGACGATTATGGGTCGGGACCGGATCGCACGGCATCTTCGTGCAGTTGCGCAGCGGCCGCTTCGTCCAGCCAGCGGCACTGGCGGGGGCCGCGCCGCAGATCGCGCATCGCACGATCCGCGCGTTTGCGGTCGGGCCGGACGGCGTGGTGTGGGTCGGCACGGACGGGGTAGGCGTGCTGCGCATCACGACGCACGGCAGCTTTTCGGTACGACCGATCCGCAACATCCAGGCCAATCCCGGTTCGCTGGCCGGCGATACCGTGCGCGACGTGACGATCGACCGCACCGGCCGGCTATGGGCCGCGACCGAGGTCGGCGCGTCGCACACCGACCCGTCGTTGCCGGCGATCTTCACCATCGGCAATGCGATGCCCGATCCGCGCCATTCGCTGGCCGATCGCAACGTGCGCGGGCTGATGGTCGACCGGCGCGACCGGATCTGGGTCGGCATGGGGAACGGGCTGATCGACCGGATCGACCGGACGGACGGGGTGGTCCGGCACCTGCGGCTGGATGGCAACCACGCCGGACAGGATATCAAGGCATTTGCGCAAGACGCCGACGGCAGGATTCTGGCCGGGGGGCGCGGCGTGGTGGTGATCGACCCCGACACGCTGAGCGAACGGACGCTGCCGCTGCCCGAACTGGGCGACCTGCCGGTCATTTCGCTGCTCTATCTGGACCGGCGGCTGCTGATCGGCACCTATAAGGGGCTGTTCGTGCGGGACGATCGCACCGGGCGGCTGCAACGTTATCGCCATGTGCCGGGCGATGACGCGTCGCTGGCCAATAACGAGGTCATCAACATCGTCGCGGCACCTGGCGGCGGCGCGTGGATCGCCACGCCGCGCGGGATCGACCGGTTCGATCCGGCGACCGGCCGCTTCGTCAATTATCGCAACAGCCCATCCGATCCGGCAAGCCTGCCGCAGAATTACGTCGGGTCGATCGTCCCGGCGGGCGATGCGCTGTGGGTCGGCACCTATGGCGGGATCGCGCGCGGGCGGCAGGTTGCCGGGCAGTGGCGCTTCCATGCGATCACCGAGGCGCGCGGCCTTGCCAACGACAATGTGGCGGCGGTGCAGATGGACCGCGCCGGGCGCATCTGGACGACCGGGGCCAGCGGCATTTCGATGATCGATCCGCGCGGGGAAATGGTGCACGCGGTCAGCCGGCGGGATGGGTTGACCGCCGATTCCTTCAACCAGCGGGTGTCGGCGATCACGCAGGGCGGCGACCTGTTGTTCGGGGGGACCGGCGGGTTGCTGGTCCTGCGGCCCGAACGGATGCTGGCGCTGCGCCCGACGGTCCAACCCGTCCTGGCACCGAGCGAGGTGGAGGAAAACGGGCAGGTCGTCCCCTATGATTCGGACAGCGGATACCGGTCGATCCGATCCGACGGCCATGGCATCCGCATCGCCTTTTCGCTCAGGGAATATGCCGCGCCGGACGAAATCCGCTATCGTTATCGCCTGCGCGGGTTCGATCAGGATTGGGTTGCGATCCCGCCTGCGAGCCCGGCGACCGCGATCTACACCAACCTGCCCGGTGGCAGCTATGTCCTCGAACTGCAGGCGCAGATTCCGGGGGTCCATCCGCGCACGGTCACCAGCGCCATCGACCTGATCGTCGCACAGGCTTGGCATGAACGGTGGTTCGTCCGCCTGGCGCTCGCGCTGCTCGCGCTGCTGGCGATCATCGGCATCGTCCAGCTGCGGACGGTCGTGCTGCGCCGGCGGACCCGCGCGCTGGAAACCGTGATCGGGCAGCGGACGCAGGAACTGCGCGCGGCCAATGCCCGGCTGGAACGGCTGGCCAGCACCGATCCGCTGACCGGCCTTGCCAACCGGCGGACGATGATCGCCATGCTGGATGCCGCGCGCGAGGCGGCGCTGCGCGGCGGCGGCAGCTATGTCGTCGCGATGCTCGACATCGATCTGTTCAAGCGGATCAACGACGCGCACGGCCACCAGATCGGCGACCTGGTGATCGAAGCGGTCGCGGGCCGGATCGCCGGATCGGTGCGCGGGGCGGATGTGGTCGCGCGCTATGGCGGGGAAGAGATCGCGATCCTGTTCGCCGGGGTATCATCGCAGGAGGCGATGCGCACCGCCGAGCGGGTCCGCGCCGCCGTTGCCGACCGTCCGATCGTGGCCAATGGGGTGGAGGTACGCGTGACCGTCAGCGGCGGGGTCGCGGCGGCGACGGGGGAGACGTCGCCCGCCGAACTGCTGCACCGTGCCGATCTGGCGCTGTACCGGGCCAAGCGCGACGGGCGCAACCGCGTGGTCCTCGACGAAGCGGTCGATGCCGGGGGATCAGTCGCGCGCTGACCCCGTACCGGCCCGTGCGAACCGCAGCACGCCATCGGCAAGGCTCCCGAACCGCAACGTCGCATAATCGAGGAAATAGTTCTGGCGCAGCCGCCACGGCGCGCGCGACCCCTGCGCCGGGGAGATGGCGGCGGCGCGGGTGACATAGCCCGAGCTGAAGTCGAGGAGCGGGCGGCGCGCCACATCGGGGCCGGGCGGGGTGGGCAGGCAGATGTCATGACCATGCCGCCGCATATGGTTCAGCATCCGGCACATGCGGCGCGACACCAGATCGATCTTCAGCGTCCACGACGCATTGGTATAGCCGAGCGCCAGCACGAGGTTGGGCACGCCCGACGCCATCATGCCGCGATAGATCAGGTGATCGGCGGGGACGAACGGCGCGCCGTCGATGGTCAGCGCGATGCCGCCCAGCAGGTGCAGCCGCAGCCCCGTCGCGGTGACGATGATGTCGGCATCGACCCGTGCCCCCGATCCAAGCTCGATGCCGTTCGGGGTGAAGCGGCGGATGGTGTCGGTGGCGATGATCGCCGACCCGTCGCGCAGTGCGGCAAACAGGTCGGCATCGGGCACCAGGCACAGCCGCTGGTCCCACGGATCGTAGCGCGGGGTGAAGTGGCGGTCGACATCGGCCATGTCGGGCAGCTCGGCGCGCACGCCCTTCAGGATCAGCGCCTCCATCCGCCGTGGCCAGCGCCGCGCGAACTGATAGGCGGCGAGGCCCAGCGCCGCGCTCTTCCACCGCGCCATCCGCCCGGCAAGGCGTTCGGGGAACAGGCGATAGAGCAGCCGCGCGACGCGATCGCGCGCGGGTTGCGCGACGATGTGGCTGGGCGAGCGCTGGACCATCGTGACCTGCGCGCCGCGTGCGGCCAGCGCCGGGACCAACGTCACCGCGGTCGCACCGCTGCCGATCACCGCGACGCGCTTCCCCGCGACGTCCAGCGCCTGTGGCCAGTGCTGGGGGTGGACGATCGGCCCGGCGAAATCGCCCTGTCCGGCAAAGTCGGGGGCATGGCCGCGGGCATAGTCGTAATAGCCGCAACCCATGAACAGGAACCGGCAGCGGAGCGTCGACACGACGCCGTCGACGTCGCAGGTCAGCGTCCAGCGCGCGGTGTCGGACGACCAGTCGGCGGCGACGATGCGATGGCGAAAGCGGATATGCCGGTCGATGCCGAAGGCGCGCGCCGTATCCTCGATATAGTCGCGAATGTCGCTGCCATCGGCGATCGCCTTGTCCCCGCGCCATGGGCGGAAGGGAAAGCCAAGCGTGTGCATGTCAGAATCAGAGCGGACACCGGGATAGCGGAACAGGTCCCATGTCCCGCCGATCGCGCCCCGCGCCTCGAAGATCGCATAGGTGCGGTCGGGGCAGCGATGCTGGAGGTGCCATGCGGCATCGATGCCGGACAGCCCGGCACCGATGATCGCGACGTCGAGTTCGGGTGCGGGCGGGGCGGGGGTCGGCATGGCCGGCTTATCCGCCCGGCCGGCCCCGTTGCCAAGCCCGAGCGTATCAGCGGCCCGTGCCGAGCAACAGCGCGGTCAGCACCGGATCGCCGGTGCGGCGCGGATCGGCGCGGATCGCCGCTTCCTCCCGCCCGATCGCGCGGAAGATCGCATTGCCCGCCTGATCGGCGGCGCTCCGCGCAATGGCGGTATAATCGATGCCGGTCTGCGCGGTGACGATCGCCGACAGGATTTCGGTCGCGTCCGATCGCAGGCCGCTGGAAAATTCGGGGAACATCGCCTCGATCACCGCGCCGCGTGCCGATTGTGCCAGCAGGTCGGTGGCGGCGGTCGGGCCGCCACGCAGCACCGCGACCGCATCGGCCAGCGTCAGGCCGCGGATCGAATCGAGCACGACCGGCGTCGCCCGGTCGGCGGCATCGACCGCGATATCGTTCAGCGCCATGGCGATCCGCCCGCGTACCGCATTGGTGCGCAGGACGGCGGCCAGCACGTTGTTCTGCCCACCGGTGTCCGGCAGGGTCAGGCGGGTCAGCTGGTCCTCGTAAAAGCCGCCCGGACGGATCAGTCGTTCGAACGCGCGCTGGCTGGACAGTGTGAGCAGGCGGCGCACGCCTTCCTCGACACTGTAGCTGCCGAGCGGGGTGGCGCAGCCGCCGAGCACGGCGACGGGGAGGACGAGGGCGGCGGCACCGAGGATACGGCGACGCGACAGCGGGGTATGAATCATGACGGGACTCTCCGGATGCGCTTTGTGCTGCCAACGCAGGCGATGCCCTCCGGTGCCGTGTCCGCCGTGAACCGACGTTGAACCGGACATCGTTTTGCTTCCGTTTCGTGGCGGGGGGCATTGCCGCCGGAGGCTATGCGCCCTAGCTACCGGGGCATGGCTGATCCCTATGCAACCCTGGGCGTCGCGCGCGGCGCGACCGAAGCAGACATCAAGAAGGCGTATCGCAAGCTCGCCAAGGAGCTGCACCCCGACCGCAACAAGGATAACAAGGCCGCGTCTGACCGGTTCAGCAAGGTCACGCAGGCCTATGACCTGCTGACCGACAAGGACAAGCGTGCGCGGTTCGACCGGGGGGAGATCGACGGCGACGGCAATCCGGCATCGCCGTTCGGGTTCGGCACCGGTGGCGGCCCTGGCGGCTTTCGCCCTGGTCCGGGCGGACGCGGCGGGTTCGACATGGGGTCCGAGGGTCAGGGCGGCGACTTTTCGGATATTTTCGAAGGGCTGTTCGGCGGACGCGGCGGTGCGGGTGCGGGTGCCGGTGGCGGCGGCTTTGCCAGCGGCTTCGGTCGGCGGCCGCAGCCCAAGGGCGGCAATGTCGCGTACCGGCTGAAGGTGCCGTTCGAGGATGCGGCGACGCTCAGCCCGCAACGGATCACGCTGGCGGACGGCAAGACCATCGACCTGAAACTGCCCGCGGGCGTCGATACCGGCACGCAGATGCGCCTGACCGGCAAGGGCGATGCGGGGCCGGGCGGTGCGGGCGACGCGATCGTCACGGTCGAGGTGCAGCCGCACCGTTTCTATACCCGCGACGGCGACGATGTGCGGATCGACCTGCCGATCAACCTCGCTGAAGCGGTGCTGGGCGGAAAAGTGCGCGTGCCGACCGTCGAGGGCGCGGTGATGCTGAGCGTGCCCAAGGGCGCGACGTCGGGCAAGACGCTGCGGCTTAAGGGGCGGGGATTCCACCGGAAAGACGGCACGCGCGGCGATCAGCTGGTCACGCTGATGATCGACCTGCCGGCCGACGATGCCGAGCTGACGGCGTTTGTCGAAGGTTGGAGCGCCGCGGACACGGACCCGAGGGCGAAGCTGGGCGTTTGATCCGCCTGCGAAACCAATCGAAACGAAGCTGATGACCGAGCCGTCCCCGACCACCCCCGAGGCCCGGCAGCGTGAAGGGCGCCCTGCGCTCGCGCGGCTGCGCCCGTCCGCGCGTGCGATCGAGGTTATCAAACGTGTCGCGATCGGCACGTTCAACGATGGCTTCACCCATGCCGGCAACCTCGCCTATCTCTCGCTGCTGACGCTGTTCCCGTTCTTCATCGTCGCGGCGGCGATCGCGCGCGCGGTCGGGCGCAGCGGCGACAGCATCCATGCGGTGACCGCATTCCTCGACACCGTGCCGCGCGACGTGGCGGTGGTGCTGCAGCAACCGATCCTCGACGTGTTGCAGGCGCGGTCGGGGTCGCTGCTCTGGCTGGGTGCGCTGGTGGGGTTGTGGACCACGACCGGCTTTATCGAAACGGTGCGATCGATCCTGCGTCAGGCGTACGGCATCCCGTTTTCGCGGCCGTTCTGGGAATATCGGCTGGGGTCGATCGGGCTGATCGTTGGGTCGGTGGTGATGCTGATGCTGGCGTTCAGCCTTCAGGTCGTGCTGGTCGGCGTGGAGCAGGTCATCTATCGCCTGCTGCCGTTCCTGCAGCCCTATGCCGCCTATCTGTCGATTGCGAAGCTGTTCCCCGCGCTGGCGCTGTTCATCGCGCTCTACACGCTGTTCTACACGCTCAGCCCCAAGAAATATCGCACGTCGAACTGCCCGAAATGGCCGGGCGCGGTGGCGACGGCCAGCGTGTGGATCGGCACGACCCAGCTGCTGCCGCTCGCGATCGATGCGCTGGGGGGATATGACCGGACCTATGGCAGCCTGGCCGGCGTGATGATCGCGCTGTTCTTCTTCTACATCGTCGGGCTGGGCGTCGTGATCGGCGGCGAATTGAACGCGGCGCTGGCGGAAACACCCGACCCTGCGCTAGAGGGTGCGGCTACAGACGAAAGAGGGACAGTCGCGTGAACGGTTTGATGCAGGGCAAGCGGGGGGTCATCATGGGCCTCGCCAACGATCGGTCGCTGGCCTGGGGCATCGCCAAGCAGCTCGCCGCACAGGGGGCAGAGCTGGCCTTCACCTATCAGGGTGAGGCGCTGGAGCGCCGCGTACGGCCGCTGGCGACCGAGCTGGGCGCCGACTTCCTGATCGAATGCGACGTGTCGGACATGGGCGCGCTGGATACCGCGTTTGACACCATCGCGGCGCGCTGGCCGACGATCGACTTCGTCGTCCATGCCATCGGCTTTTCGGACAAGAACGAGCTGCGCGGCCATTATTACGACACCAGCCTCGACAATTTCCTGATGACGATGAACATCAGCGTCTATTCGTTCACGGCGGTCGCCAAGCGGGCGCGGGCGCTGATGCCGAACGGCGGGTCGCTGGTCACGCTGACCTATTACGGGTCGGAAAAGGTCGTGCCGCATTACAACGTGATGGGTGTGGCCAAGGCCGCGCTCGACATGTCGGTCAAGTATCTGGCGATGGACATGGGGCCGGAGAATATCCGGGTGAACGCCATTTCGGCCGGCCCGATCAAGACGCTGGCCGCCAGCGGCATCGGCGATTTCCGCTACATCCTGAAGTGGAACGAACTGAATTCGCCGCTGCGCCGCAACGTCACGATCGACGATGTGGGCGGTGCGGGGCTGTACCTGCTGAGCGACCTGTCGAGCGGCGTCACCGGCGAAATCCATCATGTCGATGCCGGTTACAACGTCATCGGCATGAAGGCCGAGGACGCGCCCGACATCGCGCTGTCGTAAGTCCGTGAGCGTCATCCGGGCGGCGACCGGTGCGGATGCGCCGGCGGTGGATGCGTTGCTGCGCGCCTGTTTCCCGCGTGACGAAGAGGCGCGGCTGGTCCAGCAACTTGCGATCGACGGTGATCTGGTGCTGGTGCTGGTCGCCGAGGATGCGGGCGCGCTGGTGGGCATGATCGCCGCCAGCCGGATGCAGGTCACCGCCGACACACGCGAAATTGCCGCCGTTGCGCTTGCGCCGCTGGCGGTGGCGCGAGACGCGCGCGGGCAGGGCGTGGGCGAGGCGCTGGTCGCCGCCGCCATCGCCCATCTGCGCAGTGCGCGGGTCGAGCTGGGCTTCGTGCTGGGCGATCCGGATTATTATGGCCGCTTCGGGTTCGAGGCGGCGACGGCGCACGGGTTCGACAGCCCTTATGCCGGTGAGAACTTGCTGGGCATTCGCCCGAACGATGGACCCTGCGTCCACACACCCGGCGCGGCGGTCCATGCCCGCGCCTTTGCGGCTTTGGGGGAGGACGCATGAGCCACAACAGCTTCGGGCATCTGTTCCGCTTCACAACCTGGGGCGAGAGCCATGGGCCGGCGCTGGGCGCGGTGGTCGACGGGTGTCCGCCGGGACTGGCCTTGAGCGAGGGCGATATCCAGCCGTTCCTCGATGCGCGGCGGCCGGGCACCAGCCGCTTCACGACGCAGCGGCGCGAGCCGGATGCGGTGCGCATCCTGTCGGGGGTGTTCGACGGGCGCACGACCGGCACGCCGATCAGCCTGATGATCGAGAATGTCGACCAGCGGTCGAAGGATTATTCGGAGGTCGCCAAGGCCTATCGCCCCGGCCATGCCGATTACGCCTATGACGCGAAATACGGCTTTCGCGACTATCGCGGCGGCGGGCGGTCGTCGGCGCGCGAGACCGCGGCGCGGGTCGCGGCAGGCGCGGTGGCGCGGCTGGTGATCCCGGAGGTGACGATCACCGCCTGGGTCGAATCAATCGGCGGCGATGCGATCGATCCGGCGAACTTCGATGCGGCGGAGATCGGCCGTAACCCGTTCTTCTGCCCCGATGCCGCCGCCGCGCAGCGCTGGGAAACGCTGGTCGATGGCGCGCGCAAGGCCGGGTCGTCTCTGGGCGCGGTCGTCGCGTGCCGGGCCGAGGGCGTGCCGGCGGGCTGGGGCGCGCCGCTCTATGCCAAGCTGGATGCCGAACTGGCCAGTGCCACCATGTCGATCAACGCGGTCAAGGGCGTGGAGATCGGCGACGGCTTTGCAGCGGCTTCGCTGTCGGGCGAGGCCAATGCCGACCCGATGCGGCCGGGTGCGGAGGGTGTCGAGTTCCTCGCCAACCATGCGGGTGGCATTGCCGGCGGGATTTCGACCGGGCAGCCGGTGACGCTGCGCGTGGCGTTCAAGCCGACCAGCTCGATCCTGACGCCGGTCGAGACGATCGGGCCGGACGGGCAGGCGACCACGATCGCGACCAAGGGGCGGCATGACCCGTGCGTCGGCATTCGCGGGGTGCCAGTGGTCGAGGCGATGGTCGCGCTGGTGCTGGCCGACCAGAAGCTGCGCCATCGCGGGCAGGTCGGGTAAGCGAGCGTAGCAAACCGCCGGCCGTTGTCCCGCCACGGCCGGTCCCTGATCCGATGCTGTCGCGGGATGAGCCGTGGGGAACTGGCGGACCCATCGCTTAGGTAACGCATTGAAAGTCCTGCTTGATGCAAGGAGACTTTCGATGCGCAAGACCATTGTCACGAGCCTGCTGATCCTGTGCGGTTCGACCGCGGCCGTCGCGCAGGTGACGCCGACCCAGACCAGCCCGACCGCGCCGACGACGACGCAGGGGCCGATCGACCCCAGCCGTCCGACCCAGCCTGCACCGCAGACGACCGGCCCGACCAACCCGGTCGACGCCCCGACCGATCCGACGCGTCCGGGTGAGTCGAAGGCCGATACCACGACGACCGACGACACCACGACGACGGCCCCCACGGGCGATACGCCGACAGCCCGGCCGGCGCCCGGTACGCCGCGATAAGCGGTGGCGTGAAAAAAAAGGCCCGCCCGGATCGCTCCGGGCGGGCCTTTTGCTTATCGACGTCGGAAAACTTCCACGTAATCCGTTCGTCCTGAGTAGCCATTGAGCCTGTCGAAATGGCGTATCGAAGGACCTGAGGCGCAGGTGCTTCGATACGGGTCTTCGACTTCGCTCAGCCCCTACTCAGCACGAACGGTTTCAATGGGATTTCCGACCGTTCAAATGGAATGACCTATCAATCCGCGAAGGGGTCGCGGACCAGGATCGTGTCGTCGCGTTCCGGGCTGGTCGATACCAGCGTCACCGGGCACTGGATCAGTTCCTCGATGCGGCGGATATACTTGATCGCCTGTGCCGGCAGTTCGGCCCAGCTGCGCGCACCTGCGGTCGATTCCGACCAGCCGGGCATGGTTTCGTAGATCGGCTCCACCTTCGCCTGTTCGGCGGCATGGGCGGGGAAATAGTCGAGCACCTGGTCGCCGAGGCGATAACCGGTGCAGATCGCCACTTCCTCGAACCCGTCGAGCACGTCGATCTTGGTCAGCGCAATACCAGTGATGCCGCCGACCGCCGCCGCCTGCCGCACCAGCACGCTGTCGAACCAGCCGCAGCGGCGCTTGCGCCCCGTCACGGTGCCGAATTCATGGCCGCGCACGCCCAAACGCTCGCCGGTGTCGTTCTCCAGCTCGGTCGGGAACGGGCCGGAGCCGACGCGGGTGGTGTACGCCTTGGCGATGCCCAGCACGAAGCCGACCGCGCCCGGACCCATGCCCGACCCGCCCGCCGCGGTGCCGGCGATGGTGTTGGACGAGGTGACGAACGGGTAAGTGCCGTGGTCGATGTCGAGCAGCACGCCCTGCGCCCCTTCGAACAGGATGCGCTTGCCGTTTGCCTTGGCCTGCGCCAGCACGCGCCACACCGGCTGGGCATAGGGCAGCACAAAATCGGCGATCTCGCGCAGTTCGGCGATCAGCGCGGCGCGGTCGACAGCGGGTTCGTTGAAGCCGGCGCGCAGCGCGTCGTGATGCGCGGTCAGGCGGTCGAGCTGCGGTTCCAGCTGGTCGAGATGGGCGAGGTCGCACACGCGGATCGCGCGGCGGCCGACCTTGTCCTCATACGCCGGGCCGATGCCGCGGCGGGTGGTGCCGATCTTGCCCGCGCCGCTGGCATCCTCGCGCAGACCGTCGAGGTCGCGGTGGAAGGGGAGGATCAGCGTACAGGTCTCGGCGATCATCAGCGTGTCCGGGGTGACCGACACGCCCTGTTCGCGCAGACGCTCGACTTCCGCCTTCAGTGCCCATGGATCGAGCACGACGCCGTTGCCGACGATCGACGGCGTGCCGCGCACGATGCCCGAGGGGAGCAGCGACAATTTATAGGTGGTGCCGCCGACGACCAGCGTGTGGCCGGCATTGTGCCCGCCCTGAAACCGGACGACCATGTCGGCGCGTTCCGCCAGCCAGTCGACGATCTTGCCCTTGCCCTCGTCACCCCATTGGGCGCCGATCACCGCTACGTTCGCCACGTCCATACCCTCATGCAATGCGCGTTTCCGCGCTGCACTAGGGCGCTACGCGCCCCGCGTCCACCGTGCGCGCAGGGGGCGCGGCGGGAATGTGACGATAGAGTTGCGTTTCCTCGCGCCGGATGCGGTCGGCCAGCGCCGCCGCCAGCGCCCGCGACGCCGCTTCGAAGGCGGCGGGGTCCGCCTCGATCCGCCGGGCGTCCCAATCCTGCATATAGGCTTTGAAAGCGTCGGACAGCCCGCCCATCTCCGCCTCGAATTGTTGCGAGAGGCGGATGGCAGCCGGGTCGCCGCTGCGCTGGAGCAGCGGGTGGAGCAGCCGGTCCTCCTTCGCCAGATGGGCGAGCAGCAGGCGGCTCATCCGCCAGCGGACCTGCGCGATATCGGCGATGGGCGGCGGACGCTGCGCGGCATGGCGCAACAGGTCGCCGAGCATCGCGCCCAGTTCGGCGTGTTCCGCGATCAGCGTGTGGCGTTCGAGTTGCATGGGCGACGCTCCCTTCGGCATTCGACCCTGCATCGGCACATCCTAACGAAGCGTGTAGACGGCGGCTCGACATTACGCGCGACGGCGCGCAAACCGGGGGCAGAACAGTAAAGGAGAGTGTGCCGCATGAAACTCGCGAGCCTCAAGCACGGCCGGGATGGCCGGTTGGTCGTCGTGTCGAACGACCTTGCCTGGTATGCCGATGCGAGCGGGATCGTGCCGACGTTGCAGGCGGCGCTGGACGATTGGGACGCCTATGAGGGCGACCTGCGCAATCTGGCGACCGACCTCGACCATGACGTGATCCCCAAGGAACGCTTCCATGAACGCGACGCCGCGTCGCCGCT
The DNA here is from genome assembly GCF_001421355.1 of Sphingomonas sp. Leaf9. Taxonomy (GTDB): domain Bacteria; phylum Pseudomonadota; class Alphaproteobacteria; order Sphingomonadales; family Sphingomonadaceae; genus Sphingomonas. The sequence continues at coordinate 593,525 of NZ_LMKC01000002.1, forward strand.
GCCGCGGGCGTATCAGTGGGCGGACGGGTCGGCCTATGTGAACCATGTCGCGCTGGTGCGACAGGCGCGCGGGGCGGAGATGCCCGAGACGTTCTGGCACGATCCGCTGATGTATCAGGGCGGGTCGGACGGCTTCCTGTCCCCGCGCGATCCGATCCCGCTCGGCGATGCGGCGTGGGGCTGCGATTTCGAGGCCGAGGTGGTGGTCGTGACCGGCGACGTTGCCCTGGGTGCGTCGCGCGAGGAGGCGCTGGCGGCGGTGCGGCTGGTCGGGTTGACCAACGACGTGTCGCTGCGTGGCCTTATTCCGGGCGAGCTGGCCAAGGGGTTCGGGTTCTTCCAGTCGAAGCCGGCTTCGGCCTTTTCGCCCGTGTTCGTCACGCCCGACGCGCTGGGCGACTGGTGGCAGGACGGCAAGCTGCACCGGCGGATGTGCGTCGACCTGAACGGCAAGCCGTTCGGGCGGGCGCAGGCGGGCGAGGACATGACGTTCGATTTCGGCACGCTGATCGCGCATGCCGCCAAGACGCGCGCGTTGGGTGCGGGCACGATCATCGGGTCGGGCACGGTGTCGAACCGCGACGGGGATGGTGGTCCGGGCAAGCCGGTGGCGGACGGCGGCGTCGGCTATTCCTGCCTGGCGGAACTCCGCACGGTCGAGACGATCCGCGGTGGCGAGGCGCAGACGCCGTTCCTGCAAAGCGGGGACACGGTGCGCATCTGGGCCGAGGATGACCGGCATCATCCGATCTTCGGCGTGATCGAGCAGACGGTGGCGTAAGGGGCACGACCTCTGAGCAAGACGGAACACCCCCGGCGGTTGCGGATTGAACCGGTATCGCAACTATCCGGGGGTGCCATGTCCATCGTTCGAACCTGTCGCTGGCTGATGCCGGCCCTGCTGGCGGGCTGCACCATGGCGGACGGGCCGCGCCCGGCGACCGGTGGCCAAGCGATGCGCTCCGCCGCGGTGCCCACGCCCGCCGACCGGTTCGGGCCGTTGTTCGAAGCGGTCCAGATGCGGCGCATCTTTCCCGACGGAAAAACCTTTGTCGATGCGGTGCCCAGGCGGCCCGATGCCGCGATCCTGGCCGATTTCCGCAAGGGTAATTTCGATGACGCCGCGCTGAAGGCGTTCGTGCTGGCCAATTTCGACGTGCCCGGCCTAGCCCCGGTGCCCGAGTCCGATCATGGCCCGCGCCTGCCGATCGAGCGGCATATCGCCGGACTTTGGCCACACCTGACGCGGGAGCCGGTGACGCCACCCACCGGGTCGAGCGCGCTGGCGGTCGGCGACCGGTTCGTCGTGCCGGGTGGGCGGTTTCGCGAGCTGTATTATTGGGACAGCTATTTCACGATGCTGGGGCTGGTCGCCGACGGGCGGCAGGATCTGGTCGAATCGATGCTCGACGGCTTCGTCGATCTGGTCGAGCGGTATGGCCATGTGCCCAACGGCACGCGCAGCTATTATCTCAGCCGGTCGCAGCCGCCGTTCCTGTACCTGATGATGGGGTTGTCGCAGAACCGCGATCCGAAGGTCGCCGCCCGGCGGCTGGCGGCGCTGAAGCGCGAACATGCGTTCTTCACTTCGCCCGAACGGTCGGTGACCCTGCCCGGCGGGGCGGTGCTGCAACATTATTGGGACGCGCGGACCACCCCCCGCGACGAGTCGTGGCGCGAGGATGTCGAGACGGCGAATGTCGCCGGGCGACCGGCCGGCGACACCTATCGTGAGCTGCGCGCCGGGGCGGAGAGCGGCTGGGACTTCTCATCGCGCTGGCTGGCCGATGGCAGGACGCTGGCGACGATCGATACGACCAGCATATTGCCTGCCGACCTGAACAGCCTGTTGTGGGGCATGGAGCAGGCGATTGCCGAGGGCGCGGCAAAGGCGGGCGACGCGGCGACGGCACGGGATTTTGCCGATCGGGCGGCGAAGCGGGGTGCGGCGATCGATCGCTGGCTGTGGAGCGAGGCGGAAGGGCGTTATGGCGACTATGACGTCAAGCGGCTGCTGCTGCGCGACGGGGTGACGGCGGCGACGGCCTATCCGCTGTTCGTCGGGCTGACGACGGGGCCACGCGCGGCACGGGTGGCGGGCACGATCGAGCGGCAGTTGCTGGCACCGGGGGGCTTGCGGACCACCACGGTCGATACCGGGCAGCAATGGGACAAGCCCAATGGCTGGGCACCGCTGCAATGGATCGCGGTCGCCGGGCTGGACCGCACCGGCAACCGCGCGCTGGCCGACAAGATCGCGCAGCGCTTCCTGGCGAGCGTCGCGCGCGAATATGCCGCGTCGGGCAAGCTGGTCGAGAAATATGACGTCGAGGAGGTGAAGCCGGGCGGTGGCGGGGAATATCCGCTGCAGGACGGGTTCGGATGGACCAACGGCGTCACGCGGGCGCTGATGGTGCGGGGGGCGGTGACGAATGGGGCCAAAGTTCACTAAGTTCACACTCGTGCGCGTTTTGCGTGGTGTCGGTGCCTTGGCGAAATTGCAGCTTTTGTGCCCCCGCGCAGGCGGGGGTCCAGGGCGTCAAAAGCAACCATTGTTCTGCTGGGTTCTGGGCCCCCGCCTGCGCGGGGGCACGGCCGTTCATAAGGCGACGTGGTTCAAACGGACGGTTCAAAGAGCGATGCCGAGTTTGCCATCCCGCCGGCGTGTAGGAAAGCTCACGCCGTCCAGGCCGCAACGTCCTCCTGCTGGCCGATCAGCGCGAGGCCGTGGGCGACCGAGGTCAGTTCGTTGCCCGATGCCAGCCGGCCTTCCCCGAACCGGTCGGCAAAGGCGCGGCGGATGGCGGGGGTGAGCGAGGTGCCGCCGGTCAGGAACACGCGGTCGATCGCGTCCGGCTCCAGCCCCGCCACGTCCAGCGCGCGGTCGACGGTCGCCATGATCCGGGCGAGATCGTCGGCGATCCATTGTTCGAACTGGTCGCGCGTCACCTGCGCCTTGATAGCGATGCCGCCCCCTTCGAACGCGAAGGTCGCTTCGTCGCCGCGTGACAGGGCGCGCTTCACCTGTCCGACCGCGTCGTAGAGCGGGTAGCCCTGTTCACCCTCGATCACCGCGATCATCCGTTCGATCGCGGCGGGATCGGTCGCGGCGCGGCGGAGCTTGTCGAGTTCGGCCATCGTCTTGCGATTGCGCATCAGCGCCAAGCGCGACCAGTCGGTGAAGTCGGTGAAATGGCCCGCCGGAATCTCCAGCACCTTGTCGAACGAACGATAGGTGCCGCCCTTGCCCAAGAGCGGCAGGACGAGCTTGTCGAGGATGCGGCGATCGAACTGGTCGCCGGCGATGCCGATGCCGGCATGGCCGAGCGGCCGGGCGCGGCGCTCGCTGCCGGGGGTTTCGAGGCGCACGACTGAAAAGTCGCTGGTGCCGCCGCCGAAATCGGCGACGAGGATGGTCGCGGCCTCCTCCAGCGTCGCGGCATGACTGAATGCGGCGCCGAGTGGCTCGTAGACATAGGCCACTTCAGCACCTAACGCGGCGAACATCGCATCGTAGCGCGTCCTCGCGAGCGCTTCGTCGGGGCGGTGGCCGGCATAGGTGATCGGGCGGCCGACGACGATCCGCCTTGCCCCGTTCAGCACGCCATGCGCGCGGGCGGCGAGCCGGTCGAGGAAGGCGCGGCCGAGGTCTTCGAACCGGTAGCGTTTGGTGAAGATCGGCGCGGTGTCGAAGCTGGGGCTGGCGGCGACCGACTTGAACGATTGCAGGAACCGGCAGCCTTCGGGGAATTGCAGATATTCGTCGATCGCCCACGGGCCCGCCTCCACCGCGATGCCGCCGGGCACATCATCCTGCCAGAAGCACAGCGCCGAGCGGAACACGGCGTCGGCACCATCGGGGCCGTCGAGCGGTACGAGGGTCGCGCCATCGGCATCGGCGCGGGCGAGGACGGAATTGGTGGTGCCGAAATCTAGGCCGAGGGACATGGGGAGGGCTCCGGGCAGCGGCGGGTCGCCCTACACGGGTTGGTTCGGTTTGTCTTGGGGGTGTTGGGGTATCGCTGCGAAGGCGGTTGCCGGGGGGTACCGGCCGGTGGACCGCGCATGGGCGTATCCCCGCGCAGGCGGGGATCCAGGTGCGATGCGGACGTTGCATCCGTCTCGGTCAGGCGTATCCCCGCGCAGGCGGGGATCCAGGGCCACGCAAACAAGCGCCTGCGTATGTGGCCCTGGACCCCCGCCTGCGCGGGGGTACGGCAGTTGGTTGGTGGGGGCTGTTCTTCCCCGACGTACCTCGGCGGAGGCAGAGGCACGATTGGGGTTGGGTTAGCGGGTTGCCCGGACTGGAGCCGGTGCCGGCGCATTGGCTACCGGCGGGGTTCCTGCCGGAGCGGCGCCAACCGGCGGGGGCGGCGGGAGCTGCCCGTTCGCCGGCGGGGGCGGCGGGGCTGCGCCATCGGTGGGCGGCGGGGGCGGGGGCATCGCACCCGGGGCGCAACCCGGACCGCCGGGACCGCCGGGGCCACCGGGACCGCGTGCGTCGGGACCACCCGGACCATGCGGGCCGGGGCCGCGACCTTCGGGGCCGTGGCCGGGGCGGGACGGCGGCGGGCCGACCGGCGTCACCTTGCCCGCCGCATCGACGACATAGGATGCGCGCAGCTGTCCATCGTCATAGCGGCCCTGCACCTGCACCGGTGCGCCCTTCGTCACGCCCGCGTCGCGGGCACCGTCGACCATCGCCTTGCCGCTGCCGTCCTGCACCACGAAGCGGTCGCCATAGACCTCCGCCACGCGGCCCTTGACCGTCACCACGCCGCTGCTGCTGGCAAGGCGCGCGACCGGGGTCGCGATGGTCGGGGCCATTTCGACGCCGGGCCGGGTCAGCGACACTGCGCTCGCCCCGCCCGCCGCGCCGATGGCAAGGCCAATTGCGACGCCGAGGCCGAGCTTGCCGGTGCTGCCCAAAGACAATTTCGCCATGTGCTTCACTCCTTCGTTGTTCGATGAAGCCGTTGTAGCGATTCGCGCCCTCGCCACGCTGAACCCGGCGGTTCAGTTTCGGTTTAAGCGGCGTTGGCATTGGCACTGCCGTTCGTCCTGCGTAGCCATCGAGCAACGTCGAAAGGGCGTATCGAAAGACCCTGATGAGGGAATGCTTCGATACGGGCCTTCGACAAACTCGGTCCCTACTCAGCACGAACGGGGGGGCGTGGCGGGAAGAGATAAGAACGATGCGCATCTTGTTAGTCGAGGACGATCCCGATCTGGGCCCCGCCATCGCGCGGGCATTGCGCGGCGAACAATGCGCGGTCGACCTGTGTGCCAGCGGGATCGATGCACAGCATCTGGGCGAGACCGAGCGCTATGACGTGGCGGTGCTCGACCTGGGGCTGCCCGACCGCGAGGGGACGGCGGTGCTGAAAGGCTGGCGCGAGGGTGGGCGCGACCTGCCGGTGCTGGTGCTGACCGCGCGCGACGGGTGGTCGGACAAGGTGGCCGGGTTCAAGGCCGGCGCCGACGATTTCCTGACCAAGCCGTTCCGGATCGAGGAACTGATGATGCGGCTGCGCGCGCTGGTGCGGCGGTCGGCCGGGCATGGCGCGACGCGGATCGCGTGCGGGCCGCTGGCGTACGAGACGCAGACCGGGGTGTTCGAGCTGGACGGGCTGCCGATCAAGCTGACCGCGCTGGAACACCGGGTGCTGGCCGCGCTGATGCTGGCGAAGGAGGCGGTGATCGAGCGGCTGGACCTGATGGAGCGGGTCTATGAGGGCGATGCCGATGTCGATTCCAACAGTCTGGAGGTCATCATCGGGCGGCTGCGCAAGAAGATCGGCGCGTCGCTGATCGAGACGGTGCGCGGGCGGGGATATCGGCTGACGGCGGGGGAGGCGTGAGGGTGCCGCGGTCGATCCACGCCCGGATGCTGGCGCTGTCGGTCGTGACGACGCTGGTCGCGCTGCCGGTGGCGGGAGTCGCGATCGGCGGGGTGCTGGAGCGGTTCGTGACGCATGGTGTCGACGAACGGCTGGCCGACCGGTTGCAGTTGCTGGGCGCAGTGGTGCGTCCCGATGGCAGCATCGACGGCGCACTGTTGGCGCGGCCGGGGGTGGAGGACGGCTTTGCACGGGGCGGGGTTTGGACGATCGACGCGCCGGGCGGAGCGCTGGGCAGTGCGATGCTGCCGATCGCGGTGCCGCCGCCGCGCGGGCCGCGTCCGCCGCTCGCCCGGGCGGAGGGAACACCGTTCGATACCGAACTGGCCGATGGCTCGCGGATGCACGGGCTGATCCAGCTGCGCGAGACGCCGGCGGGGCCGGTGCGGCTGGGCGTCGCGGTGCCGCGCGCGGCGATCGAGCAGCCGTTGCGGGGGGCGATGCTGCCGCTGCTGGCGACGCTGGCGATCGTAGCGCTGCTGCTGGCGGTGGCGACCCTCGTGCAGCTGCGGCTGGGGCTTCGGCCGCTCAGGACCCTGCGCGAACGGGTGGCGGCGGTGCGGACTGGCGTGGCGGGCGATGTGCCGGAGGACCAGCCCGACGAACTGCGGCCGCTGGCAGTCGAGCTGAACGCGCTGGTGCGGGAGAATGCGGCGGCGCTGGAGACGGCGCGGGCGTCGGCGGCCAATCTGGCGCATGCGCTGAAGACGCCGGTGGCGACGCTGGCGCTCGATCTGGGCGACGATCCCAGGGCGGGCCAGGTGGCGCGGATCGATGCGACCATCCGCCACCATTTGTCGCGGGCGCGCGGCGGGGTGGTCGACCGGCGGGCGGCGACGGCGCTCAGGCCCGCAGTCGAGGCGCTGGTGGACGTGGTGCGTGCGCTGCATCGAGGCGGCGGGGTGACGGTCACGGCGGATATCGTCGCGGTGACGGTCGCGGTCGATGCGGCCGATCTGGACGAATTGGCCGGCAATCTGATCGACAATGCGGCGCGCCACGCCCGGTCGAGCGTCGTCGTGCAGGCGGTGCGCGCCGGGGCGATGGTCCGCCTGTCGGTCAGTGATGACGGCCCCGGCATCCCCGCCGCCGACCGGGTGCGGGCGACCGATCCCGGCGTGCGGCTGGACGAGCGGGGCGACGGGCATGGTTTCGGCCTCGCCATCGTTCGCGATCTGGCGGTGCTCTATGGCGGGCGGCTGGAACTGGAGGCGGCGGACGGCGGCGGGCTGGTCGCCGCCGTCACGCTGCCGGTCAGCGCGGCAGCTGGAACATGAAGCGCTGCGTATTGCCGGTGCAGGCGGTGTTGTTGTCGGGGCGATAGCTGCTGCGAAAGCGGGTGGCGGTCACCATTTCCTGCGCGGCATCGCCGAACACGAACGGCGGATAGGCGGCGATCGTGCGCGGGGTCAGCGTATGGCCGTCGGCGGCGATGTCGAATTCGACCTTTGCCCAGCCTTCGAACCCCATTTCCAGCGCGGCCCGGGGATAACCGCCGCTGGTCGCCCCTGATCTGGCGACGACGGGGGTCGGGGCGATCAGCGCGCACTGGTCGCTGCTGAGGCCGGTGCGACGGAACGCGGCCTGCGCGGCGGCGGTGTCGCCGCCCTGTGCCGACAGGTCGGCGCGGTTGAGCAGCGCGGCGACCTTCAGCGGATGGGTATCAGGCAGCGGCGAGGCCAGCACCGCATCGACCAGTTGCGTGCGTTCGGCACCGCGCACGTCGTTCGAACTGTTGGCGAGCATCATCCGCACCGTCGCGGCCGACAGCGGATCGGCCGCCACCTCCGGCCGGCGCAGGATCGCACGGAAGCCGTCGACGACCTGCGCATAGCTTTTCGCCGCGACATAGGCTTCGCTCAGGCGGAAGCGGGTGGTGACGGCGACCGGGGCGCCCGTCGCCTGCGCCAGCGACAGCGCCTCGGCGATCAGCGGGCGCGAGTCCTCGGCATTGACCAGTTGTGAATTGAACAGCCAGCCGAGCGCGCGCAGTTCGGCGATGCGGTCACCGGCGGCACGCGCGCGCTGCACCTCGGCCTGCGCCAGCGGCAGCGCGCGGGCGGCGGGCAGGTCGGCCCAGGCGAAGGGGGCCGATCCCTTCGATGCCAACCACGCCTCGAACGCATCGTCCAGCGGCTGGGTGATCGACGGGCGTGACGCGGCGGTCGAACAGCGCAGCTCGACCCGCGCCGATTGCCGCCAGAAGGCGGGGATCGCGGTGGCGTCGGCCGGCAGCCACGACCAGTCGCCGACGGCGCGGGCAAAGGCGAGCGCGACCGCGCGGTTGCCGGTGGTGTAGACCGGCGTCACGTTGCGGACGATGCCGTCGTCGCCCAGCGAGAATTCGATGACCGCGACATCGGCGGGCTTCAGGCCGGTGGCGGCGCCGCACGGCGGCAGGTCCATCTGTCGCGCGCCGGCGAAGGGCGCCTTTTCCAGCCGCCCCGCGCCGGTATAGGCGAGATAGGTGCGCGCGCGCTGGCGGTCGCCGGTCAGCAGCGCGGCCTGCGCCAGATCGGCACGGGTGGCGATTTCGGACAGGGTTACCCGGTCGTCCAGCCCGCCCTGTTTCTTCAGCGAATCCTTCAGCACGGTATAGGCGTCGGCGGTGCGCCCGTCGTTCAGCAGGACGCGGGCATAGCGGGTCTGCACCGCCGCCAGCGTGGTCTTGTCGATCGTCGGCTCGGCCTCGGCCAGCCGCTTCGCCTCCTCGGCATAGGCGAGCGCGCGCCCGTCATGGTCGAACGCCAGCGTGCGGGCGAGGGCGAGCAGCGGGATGACACGCTCGACCCCTTTCGACAGGTCCAGCGCGGTCTTGTACGCGGTGGTCGCCGCGTCATAGTCGAAGGCGTCGAACGCCGCATCGCCGAGCGCGATGTTCGCCGCGCCGATATCGGCGGTGAACTCCTCCGGCTTGGCGGACAGGGCGGGCAGGCCGCGCCGGATCGCGGCGATTCCGCCCTCGCGGTCGCCGATCCGGATGCGGCAGATGCCGCCGCGCACCGCGATCGCGCCGGTCAGCAACGCGTTCCTGCTGGTCGTGGTACGCCGTTCGAGCGCCTCGTACAGCTTCACCGCCTCCGCACAGTTGCGGGTGCCGTAGGCGGCGTTGGCGGCGTCGAATTGCGCCTGCAATGGCAATGGCTTGGCCGGAGCGGCGGGCGTCGTCGCCTGGGCGATGGCCATCAGGCCGTGCAGAATCGGTTCGAGCATGTTCCCCCCTGTTCGACGCGAACAAAGCACGGCATCATTACAGCGTCGATGGGGGATGCGATGAAGCGTGGGGCGGGGTTTGGCGGCTGGGCGGTCGCGCTGATGCTGGCGGCGATGCCGGCGGGGGCGGCGACGCCGGCCTATCCCCCGCGTGCGATCCTGCTGTTCGTCGCGTCGTGGTGCGCGCCATGCCATGGCGAGATCGCCGGCCTGCCCGCGCTGCGCGACGCAGCGGGGCCGTGGCGGATGCTGGTCGTGCCGGTCGATCGCGGGCGGGCGACGGTGGCGATGATGGCCGGGGTGCCGGTCGCCGAACGCTGGATGCCCGACGCGGCGACGATGGCGGTGATCCGCGAGGATGTGTTCGGCGGGACGGCGGGGTTGCCGTTCAGCGTCGCGATCGGTGGCGATGGGCGACCGTGCGGCGCGCATCGCGGGGTGCTGAGCGCCGCGCGGGTGGCGGCGTTGCGGGCGGGGTGCGCGCGGTGATTCGTCGCCCCGGACTTGATCCGGGGTCGCGGTTGTTGGCTAGGCTGCAGCAGCAGAAGAAGCGGGACCCCGGGTCAAGCCCGGGGTGACGGGCGTAGTGGAGGTTACAGCGTCACGCTGCCGCCGGTACCGCCGCGCAGGGTGAGGGATTTCACCACATTGCCCTGGCGGACATTCACCTGGTTGACCTGCGCGCGGTACACGTCGGTCAACACGGTCGAGCGCACCGCGACCGTCTTCGGCTTGCGGGGGGCCTTCCCCACATAATCGATGCGGACCTGCGAATGGGTGAGGTCGGTCGTGACATGGGTCAGCGCGACCGGCTTGCCATCGATCGTCAGCGCGAAGTGGCTGAGGACATAGGCCTGCAGCGCGGCGACGGCCTGGGGATCGTCGAGGCTGACCTGTGCGTCCGGCGCGATCTTCGACAGGGCCGGTTCGATGTCGTGCGCCTCGAACCGGTGTGACACGGTGACCTTGCCATCGGCCAGGGTCACGACGGCGAGCGAATCATGCCCACGATGCGCCTGTGCCGGGGCGATCACCGCCACGGCGGCGAGGAGGGCGAGCGGCGCCCTCACTTCGACACCGGCGCGGCATAGGTCTGGAGCGAGCCGGGTTTCACCTGCACGTCGAAATCCTTCATCCGGTTTTCCAGTTCCTCGATATCCTCGATCTCCAGCACGACCGGGCGGATGCTCCCGCGATAGACGTTGTTCGACCGGTCGGCATCGGCGATTTCCAGCAGCGGATCGACCTCCGCACCGGTGATCGTCTTGCCCGTGACATACTGCCACGTCACCGCCTTCGGATTGTAGCGCCACACTTCGGCGGGGATGCGGACGATCTCGGTGCTGTTGTCGCTGAAGGTCAGCTTCAGCGGGATCGGCATGACGAGGCCGCCGATGTTGCGGAACGAGAAGCGGTAGAACTTGTCCTTCACCTGGAACGCGGCGCGTTCCTCCGGCGTCAGCTTTTCGAGCTTTTCGGCCAGGTCGCGGCGCTGTTGCGGGCTGACGGCGAAACGGTCCTGCCGGTCGTAGAAGTCGCGGGTCGCCGGATCGCGTTCGGTCACCGTCTTTTGCCCGGCATTGTTGCGCACCGTCAGCGAGGTGTTGTCGGCGGCGTCGAGCGCACGGCGTTCGCGGGCATTCGCCTCCAGATCGCCGCCGGCGATGCGGCCCTCTACCACCTTGTCCAATGCGATATCGACATGATCGGTCGAATAGAACCAGCCACGCCAGAACCAGTCGAGATCGACGCCGGAGCTTTCCTCCATCGTGCGGAAGAAGTCGTAGGGCGTCGGCCGCTTGAAGCGCCAGCGGGTGGCATATTCGCGGAAGGCGCGGTCGAACAGCTCGCGCCCCAGCACCGTCTCGCGCAGGATGGTGAGCGCGGTGGCCGGCTTGCCGTAGCCGTTGGCACCGAACTGCAGCACCGAATCCGACTGCGTCATCAGGGGAACCTGATTGTCGGACAGCATATACTCGGCAATGTCCTTCGGCTCGCCCCGCCGCGAGGGGAAGTTCTTGTCCCACAGCTTTTCGGCCTGGAACTGGAGGAAGGTGTTCAGCCCTTCGTCCATCCACGTCCACTGGCGTTCGTCGGAATTGACGATCATCGGGAACCAGTCGTGCCCGACCTCGTGGATCACCACGCCGATCAGCCCGGTCTTGGCGCGTTCGGTATAGGTCAGCTGGCCGGTCTTGGCGTCCTTCACCGGGCGCGGCCCGTTGAAGGTAATCATCGGATATTCCATGCCGCCGACGGGTCCGTTGACCGACTGCGCCACCGGATAGGGGTAGGGGAAGGCGAACTTGCCATACACGTCGATGGTGTGGGCGATCGCCTTGGTCGAGAAGGCGTCCCACAGCGGGCGGGCTTCCTTCGGGAAGAAGGACATCGCCATCACGTTGGGGTTGGCGGCATAGTCCTGCCGCACGTTCATCGCGTCCCACGCGAACTTGCGCGACGATGCCCAGCCGAAGTCGCGGACATTCTGCGCGGCGAAGGTCCACGTTTTCGTGCCCGACGCACGGCCGCGTTCGGCGGCGAGTGCTTCGTCGGGGGTGACGATGTACATCGGCGTGGTCGCCGACCTGGCCTGCTCCAGCCGCTGGCGCTGGGTCGCGGTCAGTACCTGATCGGGGTTCTGGAGGATGCCGGTCGCCGAGACGACGTGATCCGACGGCACGGTCAGCGCGACCTTGTAGTCGCCGAATTCCAGCGTGAATTCGCCGGCGTCGAGGAACGCCTTGTTATGCCAGCCCTCATAGTCCGAATAGACGGCGAGGCGCGGGAACCACTGCGCCCCTTCGAAGATGCAGTTGCCGTCCTCGCCGCGTCCGGTGAAGCATTCATAGCCCGAGCGGCCGTCGACGACCTTCTGCTCGGCCATCGGGAACGACCAGTCGATCGACAGCGTGACCTCGCCGCCACCCCCCGCCACCGGCTGCGGCAGTTCGATGCGCAGCAGCGTATCGGTGACGCGGTGGCCGAGCGGCTGGCCATCGGGGCCGCGCACGGCGGAAATGGTGAAGCCGCCTTCCCAATCCTTCAGCTTTTCGAGGCGACGGATTTCGGAAATGCTGATCGATTTGGAATCGGGCACGGTCGCGCTGAGCGAGGCGATCGAGTTGCGCTTGTAATGGTTCTGGTCGAGCAGCAGCCACAGATAGGGCAGCGCGTCGGGCGAGTTGTTGCGATAGCGAATCGTTTCCGTGCCGGTTACGACCTTCGTCGTTTCGTTCAGCGACACCTTGACGTCGTAATCGACCTTCTGCTGCCAGTAGCGATAGCCCGGCGCCCCCGATGCGTTGCGGTAATCGGTCGGGGTCGGCCAGTCCTCGCCCTCCAGCTGGCGGAACTTGTCCTGCCAGTCGCCCTTGGTCTGGCGGATCGGGTCGGCGAGGGCGGGCGTGGTGCCGAGCAGCAGCGCGATCAGCGCGAGGCGGGGGGCAGCGGACAAGCGGGCGGGCCTTTCGGACGAATGCATGGCATTGATCGTTGCGCGGGATACGATGCGCGTCAACCATAAGCGTCGGCGGTGGAGGCGGCGAAATCGGTTCCCGTGCGTTTGCGGCGGCGACCATTTTCGAGGAAATTGCGATGACCCGACCGACCGGCACCGAAGGCTTTACCCTGAACCAGACGATGCTGCGCGTGCGCGATCCCAGTGCCAGCCTGGCCTTCTATCAGGACGTGCTGGGCATGACGTTGTTGCAGAAGCTGGATTTCGAGGAGGCGGCGTTCTCGCTCTATTTCCTCGGCTTCCTGCGCGATGGCGAGCGCGTGCCCAGCGACCCGAAGGAGCGGGCGCGGTTCGTCTTCACCCGCGAAACCACGCTGGAGCTGACGCATAACTGGGGAACCGAGGACGACCCCGACTTTGCCGGCTATCACAGCGGCAACGACGACCCGCGCGGGTTCGGGCATATCGGCATCAGCGTGCCCGACGTGGCCAAGGCGTGTGCGCGGTTCGAGGAACTGGGCGTGACGTTTCGCAAGCGGCCGGACGAGGGGCGGATGAAGGACATCGCGTTCATCACCGATCCCGATGGCTATTGGATCGAAATCCTGTCGCCGAACGGCATGACGCAGGCGGTGACCGACGCGGGAGACGATGCATGAAGGCGGTGATCGTGCGCGCGCCCGGCGGGCTGGACCGGCTGGAGGTCGTCGAGCGCGCCGATCCGGGGCAGCCGGGGGCGGGCGAGATCCGCGTCGCGCTGCATGGCAGTTCGCTCAACTTCCACGACTATATCGTGGCGAGCGGCAAGTCGCCCACCGATGACGGCCGGGTGCCGATGGCCGATGGCGCCGGTATCGTCGAAGCGGTGGGCGAGGGTGTCACCGACTTCGCGGTCGGGGACAGCGTGGTGTCGTGCTTCTTCCCCGACTGGCAGGATGGCGGCCCGACCGTCGGCGATTTCAGCCGCACGCCGGGTGACGGGATCGACGGCTTTGCGCAGGAAATCGTCGTGTTGCCGGCAACCGCCTTTACGCTCGCGCCGACGGGCTGGGACGCGGTGGAGGCGGCGACGATCACCACTGCCGGCCTCACCGCATGGCGCGCGCTGGTGGTCGATGGCGGGTTGAAGGCCGGCGATCGGGTGCTGCTGCTCGGCACCGGCGGCGTGTCGATCTGGGCCTTGCAGATTGCCAAGGCGATGGGGGCGATGGTCGCCATCACCTCGTCCAGCGACGACAAACTGGCGCGGGCCAAGGCGTTGGGCGTGGACTTTACCGTCAATTATCGCCGCGATGCCGACTGGGGCACCACGGTCGCGACCTGGGCCGGGGGGCGCGGGGTGGACCATGTGGTCGAGGTCGGCGGGCCGGCGACGCTGGCGCAGTCGATCGCGGCGGTACGGGTCGGCGGGCACATCTCGCTGATCGGCGTGCTGACCGGCATGGGCGGCGAGGTGCCGACGGCGGCGCTGATGGCGAAGCAGGCGCGCTTGCAGGGTCTGATCGTCGGCAGCCGGCGCGAGCAGCAGGAATTCGTGGCGGCGCTGGATGCGACGGGCATCCGGCCGGTGGTGGATCGGCGGTTTGCGCTGGACGAATTGGCCGACGCGTTCCGGTTTCAGGAAGGCGGCGACCATTTCGGGAAGATCGGGGTGGAATGGTGAGGGTATCGTCTAGCCCTCACCCATAATCGCCGTACCCCCGCGCAGGCGGGGGTACGCCATCGCCGGGTGCCGGACGCGCAGATGCCGACGCCGTACCCCCGCGCAGGCGGGGGTACGGTTACCTTACCGGAACAGGTTCACTCCCCGCTGGGCGTCTTCGCCTTCACCGTTTCCGGCGGGGTGATCGGCGAGAGCGTCTGCTTCTGCGTCGCCGTATTGATCCGGCGGCGGCGGTCGAAGGGGGGCAGGTCGACGCGGCGGCCGGTCTTCAGCGCCTCGACGATCCCTTCGATCACGCGCAGGTCGGCAATGCCTTCCTCCGCATCGGGTTCGGGATCGTCGCCGTTGAGAATGCAGTCGGAGAAATACTTCATCTCGCCGCCGAACTGGTCGGTCGGCTTGAACTTTTCCTCACGCTTGTCGGTGCCGATCGTGATCGTCTGATGCTGGGTATCGCCATAGCCGAAGGCGGGGTCGATATGGATGCTGCCCTTAGTCCCGGCGATGGTCAGGTGATCGACATTGCCGGCATAATAGCTGACGGTGAAGCTCGCCAGCCGGTCGCCGGGCATCCGCAGCACGACCGCAAAGGTATCGTCGAGGTCGCCAAAACCCGCGCCTGCCTGCCGAGTCGCGACCGCCGATTCCACCGCGACCGGTTCCTCGCCGAACAGGTAGCGGATGGCGTTGATCGGGTACGGCCCCATGTCGAACAGTGGGCCCGCGACGATGCCGTGCTTGGCGCGGTGGTTGTCGGGGTCGAGCGACTGGCTGAACGTTGCCGAGAAGGTGACCAGATCGCCGAGCTTGCCGTCGCGCACCATCTCGATCGCCGACAGCGTGCCGGGTTCGAAATGCAGGCGGTACGCGGTCATCAGCTTCGCCGACGAAGCCGCCTGTGCCGCAGCAATCGCGCGACCCTGCTCGACAGAGATTTCCAGCGGCTTTTCGCACAGGACATGGATGCCGGCGGCCAGCGCCGGAATGGCGAACTCGGCATGGCGCCAGTTGGGCGTGCCGAGATAGATCGCGTCGATCGTGCCCGATGCCAGCAATTCGTGGAACTGGTCGTAGTTGTAGGTCGCGTCGACGCCGTACATTTCGGCCAGCGCCGCCGCCTTCTCCGCATCGCCGGTGACGATCGCGACCAGCTTGGAATTGCCGGTATGCTTGATACCCGGCAGCATCGAGCGCTGGGTAATGTCGCCCGCGCCGACGACGGCGTAGCGGACCTTCTTGCCTAGCCCGAAGGCGGACGCGATGCTCATGAAGCTTTTCTCCGTGGGGATGGGAATGGAGCGCCAACGCACGTTGCCGCGACAATCTCCCGCCAATCCGGACATTTGGCCCTTATCATGGGTTATCGCGTCCATGTTGTTCCGCTCCCGCGCCGCCGATCCCGCCCTGCTCCGCGATACGGAGGGCTATCTGCCGCTCGCCCGCTATGGCGCGCTGGGCGACGGGCGGGCGGTGGTGTTGTCGGGGGCGGACGGGTCGATCGACTGGTGGTGCGTGCCGAACATGGATTCGCCCGCGCTGTTCGACCGGCTGCTCGACGGGACGCTGGGCGGTTATTTCGCGATCACTCCGGTGGAGGCGTTCACCAGCGAGCAGCGCTACCGCGACGACAGCAACGTGCTGGAGACGATCTTCACCACCGCGAAGGGCCGCGCGAAGCTGACCGAAAGCCTCAACAGCGGCACGGCGGGGCGGTTGCCCTGGGCCGAACTGGCGCGGCGGGTCGAGGGGCTGGACGGGCATGTCGCCTTTGCCGTCACGCTGCGCTTCGGGCGGCGGGCGGATACGGTCAGCCCCTATTTCGCGCGTGCCGGAGGCCATGACGTGTTCCATGTCGGTGCGGTGCTGGGGCTGGTCCGGTGCAGCGACACGGTGATGATCGACCGGCAGGGCGATGACGGCATCGACGGGCGGATCGCCGTTGCACAGGGCGAGCGGGCGACGATCGCCATCGTCGCGGGTGCCGACGAGCCGCTGGTGGTGCCGCCGATCGAGGCGATCGACGCGCGGATCGACCTGTCCGACAAGGAATGGCGCGACTGGACGCAGGCGCTCGACTGGTCGGGGCAGTTGCACTGCGACGGGGCGCGGCGGGCACTGGCGATCCGCAGCGCATTGGCGCTCAAGCTGCTGCTCTATTCGCCGACCGGGGCGATCGTCGCCGCCGCCACGACCTCGCTGCCCGAGAAGATCGGGGGCCGCAAGAATTGGGACTATCGTTATGCCTGGATCCGCGACGCGGGCTACACGATCAAGGCGTTCCTGCGGATCGGCGCCCATGCCGAGGCGAAGGCGGGGTTCACCTGGCTGCTGAAGCGGCTGGGGCAGGGGGTGCCGAAGGTCTGCTACACGCTGGGCGGCGATCCGGTGTCGGAGGTGCGCGAGATCGACATTCCCGGCTATCGCGGGTCAAAGCCGGTGGTGACCGGCAATCTGGCGACGGACCAGCATCAGCACGGCATTTACGGCGATATCTTTGAGACCGCCGAGCGGTTCGTGGCGTGCGGCAACATCCTTGATGGTGAGAGTGCCGCAACCCTGTCGCATCTAGCCGATTTGTGCGCCGATCGCTGGCGACAAAAGGACGCCGGCATCTGGGAACTGGAGGAGGTGCAGCATTACACCATGTCCAAGATTAGTTGCTGGCAGGCGCTGCAACGTGCGGTCGAACTGGCCGATGCCGGGCAGATTCCGACGACCTGCCGCGACCGCTGGGCACGCGAGCGCGACCGGATCATGGACTGGATCGGCGAACATTGCTGGGACGAGCGGCGCGGGGCGTATCTCTGCTATCCCGGTGCCAAGGGGCTGGATGCGTCGCTGGCGCTGGCAGTGCGATTCCGCTTCGACGGGCAGGATCGGCTGGCGCGGACGCTGGACGCGATCGAGCGCGAGCTTGGCGCGGGCGCGTTCCATTATCGCTACACTGGCATGGAGCGCGAGGAAGGGTGTTTCCTCGCCTGCACCTTCTGGATGGTCGAGGCGCGGGCGATATTGGGGCAGCATGACCGGGCCGAGGCGGCGTTGGCGGCGGCGATGGACGCGCTGGCGCACGGCACCGGAATCCTGCCGGAGATGATCGATCCGCAGACCGGGGAGTATCTTGGCAATCTCCCGCAGGGGTTGAGCCATCTGGCACTGATCCAGGCGATCGCGACCCTGGGCGGGGCCGAGCTGTAGGGATGACGGCGAAGTGGCTGGACCACCTTCGGGCAGGGAACCGCTTGGGCTTTCAATAGCTTGATCCGCTTCCTTACAGGAGAGAGCCATGGATTACGGACTGGGCGGCGCGCTGGCGCTGGTGACGGGCGCGGATGGCGGCATGGGGCGCGAGGTGGCGCGGATGCTGTTGCAGGAGGGCGCGAAGGTCGCGATCAGCGACAGGGATGCGGAGTCTCTGGAACAGGTGCGCGCCGAACTGGCCGAATATGGTGATGTGGTGGCGATTGCCGCCGATGTGACCGACCTGTCGAGCGTGAAGGCGATGTTCGAACAGGTGCGCGGCAAATTGGGCGATCCGACAATCCTGGTCCACACTGCGGGCGTGACCGGGGCGACTGGTGATTTTCTGGAGGTGGACGATGCCGGATGGCAGTCGACGCTCGACATCAACCTGATGGGCGCGGTGCGGGTGACGCGCGAGGCGATCCCGGCGATGCGCAAGGGTGGCGGCGGCCGGATCGTGCTGATCGCATCCGAGGACGCGGTGCAGCCTTATGTCGATGAACTGGCATATTGCGCGTCGAAGGCCGGGGTGCTGAATTTGGCCAAGGGGCTGTCGAAGGCCTATGGCTGCGACAATGTGCTGGTGAACAGCGTGTCACCCGCGTTCATCGCGACGCCGATGACCGATGCGATGATGGACAAGCGCGCCGAGGAACAGGGCACCGATCGCGACGGCGCGATCCAGAGTTTCCTGAAGGAAGAGCGCCCCGGCATGACGCTGGGCCGGCGTGGCAAGGCCGAGGAAGTCGCGGCAGCGATCCTGTTCCTGGTGTCGAAGCCGGCGAGCTTCGTGAACGGCGCGAATTTGCGGGTGGATTCGGGGTCGGTGATGACGATGGCGGGGTAGGATTCCCGCCATGCGGTCTGCGTATTCCCGCGCAGGCGGGAATCCAGGGTTACGGGCGTCGGCGTTCGTGGCTCTGGACCCCCGCCTGCGCGGGGGTACGGTAGGTTTGTTGGGCGGGCCGCTCCCCCCTACACGTCACCCCGGACTTGATCCGGGGTCCCGCTTTCCTTAGAACGTAGAAAAAGAAGCGGGACCCCGGGTCAAGCCCGGGGTGACGTTTGCAGTAGGGGTAGGGTTAGACCAGCACCTTCTCCGGCTTCGCCACTTCCTCCAGCGGCGTCGTCGCGTCGATTTCCATCAACGGTTTCAGCAGCCCGTCGCGCAGGTCGTAGACCCAGCCATGGAGCTCCAGCGGCTGGCCGGCAGCAAACGCCCGCTGCACGATGTCGGTACGCGCCAGCTGGACCAGCTGGTCATGCACGTTCAGTTCGACCAGGCGGTTCGCGCGCTGATCCTCGGGCAGGGCGTCCAGTTCGTCGCGGTGGTTGTCGACGACGGTGCGCGCATTGGCGAGCCAGTCATGGACATGGCCATCGACCCCGCCCTGCAACGCCGCCTGGATGCCGCCACAGGCATAATGGCCGCACAGGATGATGTGGCCGACCTTCAGCACTTCGACCGCGAACTGCACGACCGACATCAGGTTCTGGTCGTTCGGATCGACCAGATTGGCGATGTTGCGGTGGATGAACATGCCGCCCGGTTCGGTATTGGTCAGCTGGTCCGGCGCGACGCGGCTGTCGGAACAGCCGATCCACAGGAATTCGGGCTGCTGGCCGGCGGTCTGCCGCGCGAAATAGTCGGGATTGTCCTCCAGCCGCTCGGCGGCCCATGCCTTGTTGGCGAGGAGCAGGTGCTTGTATTCCCTCATGCGTAGGCGACCTCCTTGCGCGGCGCCTTGATCTGCGGGGCGGTGCGGTCGGCGATGTCGCCGCGGACCAGCACGTTGATGCCGCGATATTGCGCGTTCTTGATGAAGCCGTTGATGATGTCGATATTATCCAGGTCGACATAGCTGGTGGCCGACAGGTCGATCACCACGGTGCAGTCGTCCGGCACCTTTTCCAGCTCGCGGGTCAGCTCGACCTTGTGGATGAAATACAGGTTGCGCTTGGCGCGGACCATGCAGCTGGCGCCTGGGCCTTCGCCGTCCTGCACGAACGTCACTGCCGGGCGGAAATTGCGGGCGATGACGAACACGAACCCGACGACCAGCCCGACGACGATGCCCTTGAGCAGATCGGTGAACAGGATCGCGGCGATGGTGACGACGAACGGCACGAACTGGGTCATGCCCTGCTTCCACCGCTTGGTGAACAATTCGGGCTTGGTCAGCTTGTAGCCGGTCTGGATCAGCACCGCGGCCAGCGCCGACAGCGGGATCAGGTTGAGCAGGAACGGGATCAGCAGCACGCTGAGCAGCAGCCAGGTGCCGTGCAGGATCGTCGACATCTTCGACGCGGCGTTCGAATCGACGTTGGCCGACGACCGCACGATGACCGACGTGACCGGCAGGCCGCCGATCAGCCCGGAGATGATGTTGCCGCCGCCCTGCGCCAGCAGCTCGTGATTCTTGTTGGTCACCCGGCGCTTGGGATCGAGTTCATCGACCGCCTTCACCGACAGCAGCGATTCGAGGCTGGCGACGATGGTGAGGGTCACCGCCACGGTCCACACGGTCGCATTGCCGATCTGGCCGAAGTCGGGAAGGCTGAACAGCTTCACAAAGCCTCCCAGGCCATCGGCGATCGGCACGCTGACCAGATGGGTCGGCTTTACCTGGATCGACGGGGCGATCGCGCCGAACAGCGCGTTCATCGCGACCGATCCGGCAACGACGACCAGCGGGCCGGGGACGAAGCGCAAGGGGCCGTCCTTGGGCTTGTTCTTGTCCCACCAGAACAGGAACGCGATGCTGATCGCCGCAATGATCGCCGCCCCCCACACGACCTGTTCGCGCAGCACGAACAGGATGGTGTTGAAGGTGTTGAGGCCATCGCCCTGATTGAACTGGAAATCGCCCGCCGGATCGCCGTCATAACCGATGGCGTGCGGCACCTGCTTCAGGATCAGGATCAGGCCGATCGCCGCCAGCATGCCGGTGATGACCGACGAGGGCACGAATTCGCCCAGCACGCCCGAGCGCGAGAACGACAGCAGGATCTGCATGCAGCCCGCGAGGAATACGGCGAGCAGGAACGCCTCGAAGCTCGGCAGCTTGGTGATCGCGTCGAGCACGATCACGGTCAGGCCGGCGGCAGGGCCGCTGACCGACAGTGGTGATTTGCTCAAGGAACCGACGACGATGCCGCCGACGATCCCGGCGATCAGCCCGGAAAAAAGCGGGGCGCCCGATGCCAGCGCGACGCCGAGGCACAGCGGCAGGGCGACCAGCGCGACCACGATCGAGGCGGGAAGATCCTGTCGTAGATTGGCGATCAGGGAAGGTTGCGACGACATACGGTCGATAGCCTTTGAAAAGGGTGCGCCGGACGTGCTTGGGGGAAGCACGCCCGGCGCGGAACCCACGGTCGGCGAGACGGGGGAGGGAAGAATCGCCCCGCCAACCCGCAGGAACTGGTTATTCGGCGGCCTCGGCCGTCACGAAATCCGCGGCAAGGCGCTTGGCGGCGGGCAGCGCCACCGGCAGCGGACGATCCGAATTGATCGGCGCGAACCGGCCGGTCGTGCCGTCCAGCGCCAGGATGGTGCCGGCATGGATGTCGACGAACCAGCCGTGCAGCGTCAGCTCACCCTTGGCGATGCGCGACGCGACCGCCGGATGGGTGCGCAGGTGCGAAATCTGGACCACGACGTTTTCCAGGCTGGCGGCACGCACCGCCGCGGCATCGTCGAGGTCAGGATAGCTGTTTTCGACCACCGAATGCGCGGCATGGCTATGGCGCAGCCACGCAGCGACGCTGGGCAGGCCGTCGAGGGTTTCCGGCTTCATCAGCGCGCCCATCGCGCCGCAGCCCGAATGGCCCGACACGATGATGTCGCTGACGCCGAGCACGGCGACGGCATATTCGACCGTCGAGGTCGTGCCGCCATTCTGCTGGGTGAAGGGGGGGACAATGTTACCGGCGTTGCGGATGACGAACACGTCGCCCGGCTTCGCCTGCAGGATATGTTCGGGGACGACGCGCGAATCCGAGCAGGAGATCATCAGGACCTTCGGGCTTTGCCCGTCCGTCGCCAGCTTCGAATACAGGTCGGCATCGCTGCCGAACACATCCTTTTCAAAGCCGAATACCCGGCCGATCACGTCGTTCATCGTCTTCCCTCCAAACCGTGACGGCGGCGCCAAGGCCACCGGTTCGTAGAAATGATATAAACGACGCAATCTTGCTGCGTTCGACGGCCGTGTAACGAATTATTGCCGCGCTGCAAAAGGCGCGGGCAGTACGATCGCGGCGCACAACCCGCCGGCATCGCGGTTGCGCAGTTCCAGCCGGCCGCCCTCCGCCTCCACCGCGCGCTGCACGATCGACAGACCGAGACCGAAGCCCACTGTGTCGCGTTTGCGCGCGGTGTCGAGCCGGACGAACGGTTCGAGCACGTCGCCCAGCGATTCGTCGGGAATGCCGGGGCCGTCATCCTCGATCCGGATCACGGTCGCGCCCTGTTCGATGGCGAGGGTCAGGGTGGCGCCGCCGCCATAATGGATCGCGTTCTCGACCAGATTGGTGACGGCGCGGCGAAAGCTGGAGCGGCGCACGGCACGTTCGAAATGGTCGGGCCCGACATAGGTCGCGGCATGGCCATGGTCGGCGGCATCGTCGACGATGCTGGCGCACAGCACCGCGATATCGACCAGCACCGCGCGCTCCGGCTCGCTTTCCCCACCCAGAAAGGCGAGGAGCGAGGTCACCATCGCCTCCATTTCGGCCAGGTCGTTCTGCACGGTATCGCGCAGGTCGCGGTCGGGGATGGCGTCGGTGCGCAGCCTGAGCCGGGCGAGCGGGGTGCGCAGGTCGTGGCCGACTGCGGCGAGCGCGCGGGTGCGTTCGTCGATCAGCCGGTGGATACGCGCCTGCAGCCCGTTGAACGCGACGACGAGGCGACGGACTTCGCTGGGGCCTGCTTCCTCGATCGTCGGCAGGGTCGATCCACCGCCCGGCCCAAAGCGATCGACCGCATCGGCCAGCTGGCGCATCGGCCGGAGCGTACGGCGGACCAGCAACCCGCCGACCACCATCAGCGCGATGGCCGGGATCAGCGCCAGCAGGATGCGCCCGATCGCGAGGTCGAAGGCGCGCAGCGGTTCGAGCGTGCGGAAGTACAGCCAGCTGCCATCCTCCAGCTGCAATGCGCCGCTGACCACCGATCGCCGCCCCTGACCGATCAGCGTCAGGTGCAGGCCGGTGGGGGCAAGGCTCGGCTCCCACGCGAGGATCTGCTGCTCCATCTCGCGCAGTTCGGTGCCGCTGGCGGGCAGTTCGGGCGCGGAGCTGCGCCATTGCACGGCATAGCGTTCGGTGGTCAGCTCGGTCGCCATGCCGGCGCGCTGGTCGACCGGGCGCTCCTCGACGATGCGCCTCGCGATGACGAGATGTTCGGCGAGGCGGCGGGCTTCGTCGTCGCGCACCGAAAACTGGCTGGCGCGTTCGTATAGCAGCACCGACACGCCGAATTCGAGGACGATCGTCAGCAGCAGGATCGCAACGATCCGCCCGATCAGCCCGACCGGGAGCGCCCGGAACCGCTTCAACGGCGTTCGACCGGCACGTTCAGCATATAGCCGACGCCGCGCACGGTGACGATCGGCGGGGTGCCGCCGGCGGTCGACAGCTTGCGACGCAACCGGCTGATGAGCACGTCGATGCTGCGATCCGAACTGTCGCCCAGCCGCGTGCGCGACAATTCGATCAGCCGTTCGCGCGCGATCACCCGCTGCGCATGGTCGAGCAGCACGACCAGCAGGTCGAACTCGGCGCCGGTCAGGTCGACCTGCGCGCCGGTGGGCGAGGTCAGCTCGCGCCGGGGCACGTTCGCGGTCCACCCTTCGAAGCTGTAGATGCCCTCCTCGCGCTGCGCCGCCTGCGCGTTCAGCTCACCCCGGCGCAGCACGGCGCGGACACGGGCGATCAGCTCGCGCGTACCGAACGGCTTGGGCAGATAATCGTCGGCACCCAGTTCGAGGCCGATGACGCGGTCGACCTCGCTCCCCTTCGCCGACACGAAGATGATCGGCACCGCGCTGTTCTGACGAATCTGGCGGCACAGGTCGATGCCGCTGGTGCCCGGCAGCATGATGTCGAGCAGGATCAGGTCGACCGGCCCCTGTTCCAGCGCCAGCCACATTTCAGGCGCGGCCGAACAGGTGCGGACGTGATAGCCGTTTTCCTGCAACGCGCGGGCAGTCAGCGTGCGCAGCGCGGGATCGTCCTCGACGACGATGATCGAAGGGGCGGTCATGGGGTCAGGCTCTCCATCACATTCTTCTGGGGCATCGAACACGTTGTGTCCGACAGGCCCGGTTCGTCATTCCCGCGCAGGCGGGAATCCATATGCGCGACCGCTTCGGCTCTTTCCGCGATCGTTGCGTCTATGGATCCCCGCCTGCGCGGGGATGACGATGGTCGGCGCACAGGGTTCGTTCAATTTGGCCGGAATGTCCACCGCACCCGGCATCCGGTCAATTCACGTCGCGCCCGACCGGGTACAGCAGGTAGCGTTGGTCGTAATAGGGCGTGCGGGCATAGAACCATTGCAGCCGCGCGGTCGGATCGGCGGCGAAGGCCGGGTCGGCGGCGACCTTTGCATCGAATGCCGCCTTCAGCTGCGGATCGCTCGCCAGCATCCGGTCGGCGAGCGGGGCGATCGCATAGCCTTCGATATATTCGGTTCGCTGGAGCATTTCAGGCGCCATGTTCCACGCCAGCACGCCGTCCTCGCTCTCGGGTTCGAGCAGGAACGCGGCGAGCAGGCCCAGCGGCTGGTCGGCGGGCACGCGCACCGACCCGGCGGGCATGGTTTCGCGGCGGCGTTCGTGGACGATCGTCGCGTCCAGCGGGATATGGCCTTCGTTCGCATTGCCAAGCTTCGGATCGGTTGCGCGCGCCATGTCGAGGTCGAGCGTGCGCGGGGCGGTGATCGGTTCGACCGTCACGCCGTGCAGCTTCAGCAGGTCGATGACATGGGGCAGGGTGGCGGGCACCCACCATGCTTTGGGCAGGGTAACGGTCTTGTCGGGATTGCTGCCATAGACCGGCATCTTGAACGTCACCGGTTTGGACAGCCAGCGCAGTTCGTCGCGGCCCGAGGCGGGGGAGCGATAGGTGTCGTGCGCCAGACCCAGGAAATCGACACGGTAGATCGGCTCCGGCGTCTGCTTCCACGATGTGACGACGCTGGTCGGGCGTGATGCGCGGTCGGCGTCGATCGCGGCGCGCAGTTCCGCAGCACGCTCGCCCGCCAGCCGCAGCGATTCCTCGACGAAGACATAGGTGCCCAGCACCCGCTGGCGATAGGGTTTCAGCGAATGCGTTTCGACCAGCACGGTCGGGATATGCGCGATATCGCCATAGCCGGTCGAGAAACGCGGCGTGTCGACGTCCTGCGTCATGCCCTTTTCCGGCGCGCGGTTGTCGAGCGTGCTGACATAATAGCCGGGGACGTGCCCGTTCCGCTTCAGTGCGGCATCCATCGCCGGGCGCAGCCGCGTGTCGAGGAACCGGCCGATCGCCGCCGAGCGTGCATAATAGCCCCGCCAGCCGGAAAAGGCGTAGGTCACGTCGTAGCGATGGTCGATGCCGTCGGTGACGTGCAGGTCGAGATAGAGGATCGGATTTACCCGGCGGATCAGGCCGATCATCGCCTGCGTCTCCGGCGCGTCCGCCTTCAGGTAATCGCGGTTGAGGTTCAAATTCTGCGCGGTGGTGCGCCAGCCCATGTCCTTGGGGCCCCGCTGGTTCGGGCGGTTGAACGGCGACGATCGCTCATGCCCGTCGACATTGTAGATCGGCACGAACACCAGATCGACCCGATCGAGCAGCCGGTCCTTGCCGTGTAGCGCGATGTCGCGCAGCAGCATCAACCCGGCATCCTTGCCCTCGATCTCACCCGAATGGATGCCGGCCTGGACCAGCAGGACGGGCTTCGGCGTCGTGCCCTTATGCGCGCGGACGGCATAGAGGTCGCGACCCTGCGGGCTTTTGCCGAACGTCTCGATCGACAGCAGCGGCGATGCGGCGACCAGCCGGTCGATCCACGCGTGGGTCGCGGCATAATCGGGGGTGGTGACGAAGCCGCTCGCCTCCGCCGGGGTGATCCACGGGTCGTTCGGTTTCGCAACCAGCTTCTCGCTGGCGCCGTGCCACGGCCGAACCGGGGGCAGCGGGGCTTCGAGCGGTGTCTGGGCGGTGGCGGTCGAGGCGAGGAGCGCGGCGGAGAGGATCAGGATACGCATGGTGCGATGGTAGCGGATGTTACCGGGGACGCCAGCGGAAGCGTTGCAGCGGCGCTTGTGGCGTGACGGCAACTATCCCGGCATATCCATTCCTCACCCGGAACGATCCGCTTCGTAACAAGTTATTGCTGGACCAATATCCCCATATGGAGCCACGGCGATCGCCCCGGCGTATGAATTCAAGCCGCATGAGCGGCCGTTCCTGCCCGGATCCCCCGCGACGCCCGACCATCCGTTCGGGCGGCGGGTCGGCTATTTCGCGATCGGTATCCTGCTGGGCGTGACCGGCGGGTTCAACAACGGCCTGCTGATCGCGAACCTGCCGCAGATTCAAGGGTCGCTGGGGCTGACGCCGGTCGAGGGCGGGTGGCTGACCGCGATCTATTCGATGACCAGCGTGTGCATGTCGATGCTGCTCATCAAGTTCCGCCAGCAATTTGGCATGCAGCGCTTCACCCGCGTCTTCCTGGTCGCCTTCCTGATCCTGAACGTGCTGCAGCTGGTCGTGCACAGCTACGGCGTGCAGCTGATGGTGCGCGGCGCGTCGGGTGTCGTCGCCAGCGCGCTGACGACGTTGTGCTTCCTGTATATCATGCAGGCACTGCCCGCTGCCGCGCGATTGTCCGGAATGATTATCGGGTTCGGCGCGTCGCAGGTCGCGTTGCCGCTGGCGCGTACGCTGTCGCCGCTGCTGCTGGCCGATGGCCGGATTGAGGCACTGTTCTGGTTCGAGCTGGGGCTGACGCTGATGTGCCTCGGCTCGGTCGCGCTGCTGCGCCTGCCGCCGTCGGAGCGGACTCCGGCGTTCGAGAAGATCGATTTCCTGACCTTTGCGCTGCTGGCGCCCGGCGTCGCGTTGCTTTGCGCAGTGCTGGTGCAGGGGCGTATCCAATGGTGGTCGACGCCGTGGCTCGGATACGCGCTGGCCGCCGCCGTCCCGCTGATCGGTGGGGCGCTGCTGATCGAGCACAACCGTGCCAACCCGCTGCTCAACACGCGCTGGATGCTGGGGCGCAACATCATCCGGTTCGCGATCGTCGCGGCCAGCCTGCGCATCCTGTTGTCCGAACAGACTTTTGGCACGGTCGGGCTGCTGACCGTGGTCGGCATGGGGAACGACCAGCTGGTGACGCTCAGCCTCGTCATGACGCTGGCGTCGATCGTCGGGGTCGTCGTCAGCCTAAAGACGCTGAACA
This sequence comes from Sphingomonas sp. Leaf9, assembly GCF_001421355.1. Lineage (GTDB taxonomy): Bacteria > Pseudomonadota > Alphaproteobacteria > Sphingomonadales > Sphingomonadaceae > Sphingomonas. Next base: position 620,461 of record NZ_LMKC01000002.1, read on the forward strand.
TGCAGGACCTCTACAAGCCCGTGGTGATCGCCGTCGCGCTGATCGGGATCGGCGCGTGGATGGATTCGGATTCGACCAACCTGACCCGACCGTCGAGCCTGTATCTGAGCCAGGGCATCATCGCCTTTGCCGCGCTCTATTTCCTGGGGCCGATGATCATGATCGGCATTTTCCGCGCATTGGCGCGGGGGCCGAGTCACATCATCAGCTTTTCGGCGATCTTCAGCATTTCGCAGACGATGGGCGGCCTTGCCGGTACCGCGCTGCTGGGGTCGTTCCAGATCGTGCGCGAGAAATATCACGCGTTCGAACTGACCCAGAGCCTGACCGCCACCGACCCGCAGGTGGTGCAGCGCATCCAGCAGCTGGGCGGCGCCTATGCCCGCGTGCTGGGCGATGCCACGCTGCGACAGGCGTCGGGCGCGGGGCTGCTGGGGCAGCAGGTGACGCGCGAGGCCAATATCCTTGCCTATAACGATGTGTTCCTTGGCGTCGCCGTGCTGTCGGCGGCGATGGTGGTGTGGCTGGGCGCGCTGTGGCTGCGCTACCGCCTGAAGGGCGTGAACCCGCTGGCCGGCGATCTCGCCGCCGTGCAGCAGATGCGACAGAAGCAGATGTCATGACCGATACCCAACTTTCCCGAGACGAAGCAGAACGGCTGGCCGATCCGGTCGAGGTGCCGCAGGAACCGACCCGCGCACGGGGCTGGGCACCGCCGCGCGGCGGGTTGAAATCGACGATCGGCTTCGTCGCGCTGCTGCTGGGCGGCGTCGCACTGGCGCTGTACGCCTGGGGGCTGTGGCCGTTCGGCAGCGCGATCCAGGCGACCGACAACGCCTATGTTCGCGGACAGACGACGATCATCGCGCCGCAGGTAAACGGCTATGTCACGGAGGTGCTGGTCCGCGACTTTCAGGATGTGAAGGGCGGGCAGGTGCTGGCCCGGATCGATGACCGCATCTATCGCCAGCGGGTCGAACAGGCGCGCGCCCAGCTGGCGGCGCAACAGGCGAACCTCGCCAATTCGCAGCAGAGCCAGCGCTCCAGCGAGGCAAGCCTCGGCGGGCAGGACGCGGCGGTGCAGAATGCACGGGCGCAGCTGGCCCGCGCGCAGGCCGACATGGCGCGCGTCAACGATCTGGTCCGCGAGGGATCGGTGTCGCTGCGCGAACGCGACCAGACGCTGGCGGCGTTGCGCGCAGCAGAGGCCGGCGTGGCACAGGCACAGGCGCAGCGTAGCGTCGCGCAGGAACAGGTACGCACGGTGACGGTCGGACGCGGCGGGCTGAACGCGGCGGTCGAGAATGCGAAGGCCGCGGTACGGCTGGCCGAGATCGACCTTGCCAACACGGTCATCCGCGCGCCGCAGGACGGGCGGCTGGGCGAGGTCGGGGTGCGGCTGGGCCAATATGTTACGGCCGGCACGCAGATGATGTTCCTGGTGCCGCCGACCGTCTGGGTCACCGCCAATTTCAAGGAAGCGCAGACCGCGCGGATGGCGCAGGGACAGCCCGCGACGATCCGCGTCGACGCGCTCGACCGTGCCGAACTGCACGGGCGGGTCGAGCGGATCGCACCCGCCGCCGCCAACGAGTTCGCCGTGATCCGGGCGGACAATGCGACGGGCAATTTCGTGAAGGTCGCGCAGCGTATTCCGGTGCGGATCGCGATCGACCGGAATGATCCGCTGTTCCAGCGGCTGCGGCCGGGCATGTCGGTCGAGGCGCGGGTCGACACGCGGGGCGGCGCTTCGCCGGCGGCGCGATGAAGCGGGTCCTCCTCCTGTCGGTCGCGGTGCTGGGGGCCTGTACCCCGGCGAAGCGGCCGCGCCCCGAGGCGGCGAGCGTCACCCCGCCGACGGCATGGCGCACGACGTTGCCCGGCACCGCGCCTGTCGCGGCAAGCTGGTGGGAGGCGTTCGGCGATCCCGAACTCACGCGGCTGGTCACGGCGGCGCTGGCCAACAATCCCGACATCGCCGTCGCGGTCGCGCGGGTGGCGGAGGCACGGGCGGCGGAGCGGGTCGCACGGGCGGCGCGCTTTCCCACGCTCGACGCCGGGGTCGGGCTGATCGAGCAGCGCGCGCTCAACGCTTTCGGCACGGCCAGCACCGGTACCTCGCTGCAACCGGTGTTCCAATCGGCCTATGAAGTCGACCTGTTCGGGCGGATCGGCAACACGATCGATGCCGCGCGGCTGACCGGCGATGCCGCCGCCGCCGCCGCCGATACCGCGCGACTGTCGGTCGCGGCGGCCACCGCCAGCGGTTACGTGACGCTGCGTGGGCTGGACGCGCGGATCGAGACGGTGCGCGCCACCATCGCCTCGCGCGGGGAGGCACTGCGCATCGCCCGGTCGCGCGCCGAGGCGGGCTATACCTCGCAGCTCGAATTGCGGCAGGCGGAGGCGGAATATGCCGCCGTGACCCAGACGCTGCCACAGCTGGAGTTGCTGGCGCGGCGGCAGGAGAACGCGTTGTCGCTGCTGACCGGCACGCCGCCACGTGCCATCGCGCGCGGGCGGGCGCTCACGGCGCTGGTGCCACCGCCGATCCCGGCCGGCTTGCCGAGCGACCTGCTGCGCCGCCGCCCCGATATCGCGCAGGCCGAGGCGACATTGGCGGCAAGCGATGCGTCGCTGGCAGCCGCACGCGCGCAGTTCCTGCCGCAGCTGCGCCTGACCGGATCGACCGGCGAGGTATTGTCGAGCGCCTTGCCCAATCCGGTCGGCATCTGGTCGATCGGGGCGAGCGTGCTGGCGCCGCTGTTCCGGGGCGGGCAGCTGCGCGGCAATTATGACGGCGCGACCGCGCGGCGCGACCAGGCGGCGTTCGCCTATCAACGCAGCGTGCTGACCGCGTTCCGCGAGGTCGAGGACGCGCTGGCCGGGGTCGACCGGCTGGCGGCGCAGCGGCGCGCGCTGGAGACGCAGCGGACGGCGACCGCAGAGGCGCTGCGCCACGCGACCAACCGCTATCGCGCCGGCTACAGCCCCTATCTGGAGCAGCTGGATGCGCAGCGGGCATTGTTCAGCGCCGAATTGTCGCTGGAACAGACCCGCGCCGACCAGCTGAACGCGCTGGTCGCGCTGTATCAGGCGATGGGCGGGGGCTGGGGCCGGTGATCCGGCCCGCGACCGCGGCGGATATCCCCGCGCTGCACGCGCTGGTCGAATCGGCGTTTCGCGGCGACAGTGCACGGGGCGGGTGGACGCATGAGGCGGACCTGCTGGGCGGGCAGCGCACCGACCCGGCGGCACTGGCCGATGCGATGGCCGACCCCGACCATGCGATCCTGATCGCGTTCGATGGGGTTATGGCGATCGGCTGTGTCGAGGTAAAGCGTGCCGGAACGGGACGGTCGGCCTTGGGCCTGTTGTCGGTACGGCCCGATCGACAGGCGGAAGGGCTGGGGCGGCGACTCGTTGCGGCGGCGGAGGACCATGCGCGGGCGCATCACGGCGCAACTCGGATGGAGATGACGGTCATCGCCGCGCGTGCCGAACTGATCGCATGGTATGAGCGCCAGGGTTATCGCCGCACCGGAGAAACCCGGCCTTTTCCGATGGATGATCCCCGGTTCGGCCTGCCGCGCGTGCCGTTGTCGTTCATTGTGCTGGATCGGAGCATCGCGTGATCGCCGCCGATGCGACAAGCCCCGCCCGAGGGTTCGGACGGGGCCTGCGACGACCGCGCAAGGGAGTGCGCGAGGTAACTCTATCGCGGCGTCACAAATCCGCAACGGTTGTTTTCGAAGATCGGGTCCGGTCCCGGTGCGATCAGCGCATCGACATGCGCGTCGAGAACGGCGATCAGGCGGCGAAAGGTCGCGGCCTCTTCGAAATCCGGGTCGCCGATCCGGCGATACAGTACGCCGGCGCCCATCGTCAGGATCATGTCGCACAGCCGCGACCGCTCTTCCGCCTGCGAATCGTCCGGCGCAAGCGCGACCAGCACCCGCATCAATGCGCCCGATACGCTGCGGTTGATGGAGTGCGCGATGACCCGGATGCGATCGTTGCGCGCGGCCTCCGCCATGATCTCGGCGAACAGCGGATCGGGTTCGCCGTCGCTGCCGCAGCGCAGGAACTCGCGCAGCCATTCGCGCAGCACGGGAATGTCGCGGGTCTGGATGGCGCGGGTCATGTCCTGGTCGTTCAGGAAGATGGCGAGGTCGCTTTCGACGATCGCGGCGACGATCGCCTCCTTGTCGGCGAAATCGCGATAGATCTGCCCAACCTTGATTCCCGACTCGGCAGCGAGCTGCGCGACTCCGGTGCCGTGGAACCCCTGTTCGGCGAACAGCCGCCGGGCCACGCTGACCAGTTGTTCGCGCCGGGCCGCCGCCCGGCCGGCCCGACCTGCCTCTCCGCACTGCAACAAATTCACTTCCAGTTCACCTATACCCTCTTGCCACGTCTGCCCTGGCAGCGTACCCGCCCCAAAGTGTGAGTGATCGATCACTCACGTTTAGCACATCCGTCGAGGACGTTCATGAAAAATCGCATGGCCCCACTGGCACTGGCGCTCCTTCTCTCGGCTTGCGGGAGCGGTGGCGAGTCGCAACAGCAGCAGCAGGCGCCACAGGGACCACCGCAGGTCGGTTTCGTGACCGTCCAGCCGCAGCCGGTGACGCTGACCACCGAACTGCCCGGCCGCACCGCCGCCTATGAGACGTCGGACGTCCGGCCGCAGGTCAATGGGCTGATCCTGGCGCGCCTGTTCCAGGAAGGCGATTATGTGCGGCAGGGCCAGCCGCTCTATCGCATCGATCCCTCGCCCTATCAGGCGACGGTCGCCAGCGCGCGTGCGGCACTGGCCCGCGCGCAGGCGTCGATCACCTCGACCCGCAACCTTGCGCGCCGCTATGGCGAGCTGGTCAAGATCAACGCGATCAGCCGGCAGGAATATGAAAATGCGGTGACCACTGCGCAGCAGGCCGAGGCGGATATCGCTGCCCAGCGCGCGGCATTGCGGCAGGCGCAGATCGACCTGTCGCGCACGACGATCACCGCGCCGATTTCGGGCCGGATCGGCCGGTCGGTGTTCACCACGGGCGCACTGGTATCGGCGGCGCAGACGAACGCGCTGGTCACGATCCAGCGGCTCGACCCGATGTATGTCGATATCCAGCAGTCGAGCGCCGACCTGCTCAAGCTGCGGCAGCAGATCATGGACGGGGACCTGTCGCGCGGCGGCAATGCCGCGCGCGTCCGGCTGAAGCTGGAGGATGGCAGCACCTATCCGATGGAAGGTACGCTGAAGTTCACCGACGTGACCGTCGATCCGGCGACCGGCACGCAGGTGATCCGCGCCGTCTTCTCCAACCCGCGCGGGCTGTTGCTGCCGGGCATGTATGTCCGCGCCGAACTGGTCGAGGGTACGAAGTCCAACGGCATTCTGGTGCCGCAGCGCGCGGTGACGCGCGATCCGAAGGGGGCGGCGACCGTCCTCGTCATTGGTGCCGATGGCAAGCTGGCCCCGCGTCCGCTCCAGACGCAGCGCACCGTGGGCGATGCGTGGCTGGTGACCGGCGGACTGAACCCCGGCGACAAGATCGTCGTGGAGGGCGCGCAGATGTTGCAGCCGGGTACCCCGGTCAAGGGCTATCCGTGGAAGCCGCAGGCGGCCGGGCAGGCAGGGGGGCAGGCACCGCAGGGTGCCGCCCCGGCCGGTGCCGGCGGCCCGCAGGCACAGGCAAAGTAACCGCCCATGTCACGCTATTTCATCGACCGGCCCATCTTCGCATGGGTCATCGCCATCGTGATGATGCTGGCCGGCGCCATCGCGATCCGCAGCCTGCCGATCGCGCAGTTCCCCGAAATCGCGCCGCCGGCCGTCGCGATCACTGCCATCTATCCGGGTGCCGATGCCGAGACGCTGGAGCGCACGACGACCCAGATCATCGAGCAGCAGCTCAAGGGCATCGATAACCTGCGCTATTTCTCGTCCTCGTCTTCCTCGGCCGGGACGGTGACGATCACGCTGACCTTCGAACAGGGCACCGATCCCGACATCGCGCAGGTGCAGGTCCAGAACAAGCTGCAGGCGGCGACCCCGCTGTTGCCGCAGGAGGTCCAGCGCCAGGGGATTCAGGTTACCAAGTCCGCCGCCAGCTTCCTGCTGGTCGTCGGTCTCGTGTCGACCGACGGATCGCACAGCAACAACGACCTGTCCGACATGGTCGTGTCGCAGTTTCAGGACCCGATCAGCCGCGTATCGGGCGTGGGCGAATTGCAGGTGTTCGGCGCGCAATATGCGATGCGTATCTGGGTCGATCCGATCAAGCTGAACAGCTACCAGCTGACCGTCGGCGACGTGACGTCGGCCGTGCAGGCGCAGAACGCGCAGGTATCCGCCGGGCAGATCGGCGCGTTGCCGGCGCCCAAGGAGCAGATGCTGAACGCCACGGTCAGCGTCCAGTCGCGCCTGCAAACTCCTGAACAATTCGCCAATATCCGCCTGAAGACCAATGCCGATGGCGCGGTCGTCCGGCTGGGTGATGTCGCGCGGGTCGAGCTGGGCGCGGAGAATTACGGCTTCGACGTGCAGTATAACGGCAAGCCCGCCTCGGGCTTCGGCGTGCGCCTTGCCGCCGGTGCCAACGCGCTCGACACGGTGAAGCTGGTCAAGCAGCGCGCCGAGGAGATCGGCCGCGGCCTGCCCGGCGACGTGAAGGTCATCTATCCGTACGACACCACGCCGTTCGTCCGCCTGTCGGTCGAACAGGTCATCCACACGCTGATCGAGGCGGTCGTCCTCGTCTTCCTCGTCATGTTCCTGTTCCTCCAGAACTGGCGCGCGACGATCATCCCGACCATCGCAGTGCCGGTGGTGCTGCTCGGCACTTTCGCGGTCATGGCGGTCGCCGGGTTCACCATCAACACGCTGACGCTGTTCGGCATGGTGCTGGCGATCGGGTTGCTGGTCGATGACGCGATCGTCGTCGTCGAAAACGTCGAACGTCTGATCCAGACCGAGGGGCTGAGCCCGAAGGAAGCCGCGCGCAAGTCGATGGACGAGATCACCAGCGCGCTGGTGGGCATCGGCCTCGTCCTGTCGGCGGTGTTCCTGCCGATGGCGTTCTTCGGCGGGTCGACCGGGGTCATCTATCGCCAGTTCTCGATCACGATCGTCTCGGCGATGGTGTTGTCGGTGCTGGTCGCGCTGATCCTGACGCCTGCGCTGTGCGCGACGATCCTGAAGCCGCACGACCCGCACAAGCATGAGCAGGGCAACGGCCCGCTTGCGCGCTTCTTCCGCTGGTTCAACGACCGGTTCGAACGCGGTCAGCACAAATATGAAGGCGGCGTCCGGCGCACCACGCGCAGCTGGAAGCGGTCGATGCTCGTCTATCTGCTGATCGTGGCGGGCATGGTGCTGGTGTTCGTGCGCCTTCCCTCGGGCTTCCTGCCTGACGAGGATCAGGGCACGGTGCTAGCGCTGGTGCAGGGGCCGGCGGGTGCGACAAGCAGCCGGACCGAAAAGGGCCTGAACCTGGTCCGCGACCATTTCCTGAAGCAGGAATCGGGCAACGTCGCCGGGGTCTTCACCATCAACGGCTTCAGCTTCGCGGGACAGGGGCAGAATGCCGGTCTGGTCTTCGTCAACCTGAAGCCGTGGGAAGAGCGCAGCGGTGCCGACAACAAGGCGCAGGCGATCGTCGGCCGGGCGATGGGCGCGTTCAGCCAGTATAAGGATGGGCTGATCTTCGCACTGGTCCCGCCCGCCGTGCAGGAACTGGGCAATGCGACCGGCTTCGACGTGCAGCTGGTCGATACCGGCGGCATCGGCCACGAACGGCTGGTGCAGGCGCGCAACATGATGCTGGGCATGGCGGCGCAGGACCCGCGCGTGGCGCAGGTCCGTCCGCTCAGCCTGGAGGATGCGCCGCAGCTGAAGGTCAAGATCGACGAGGACAAGGCGCGTGCCCTCGGGCTCGACCTGGCCGACGTCAACTCGACGATCGCGACCGCATGGGGTGGCGGCTACATCAACGACTTCATCGATCGCGGTCGGGTGAAGCGCGTGTATGTGCAGGCCGACGCGCCCTATCGCCTTGCGCCGGAGGATGTCGGCGACCTGTATGTCCGTAACGCCACCGGACAGATGGTGCCCTTCACCGCCTTCTCGACCCTCGAATGGGCCAACGCCCCCGTTTCGCTGACCCGCTATAACGGGCAGTCGGCGATGCAGCTGCAGGGGTCGCCGGGACCGGGGCTCAGCACGGGCGCGGCGATGCAGGCGATGGAGGAAATCCATGCCAAGCTGCCGCCGGGCACCGCGCTCGAATGGACCGGGCTGTCGTTCGAGGAACGGCTATCGGGCGGGCAGGCGCCGGCGCTGTACGGGCTGTCGCTGCTAATCGTGTTCCTGTGCCTTGCCGCGCTGTACGAAAGCTGGTCGGTGCCGATTTCGGTGCTGCTGGTCGTGCCGCTGGGCATTCTGGGCGCGCTGCTGGCGGCGTGGCTGACCGGGCTGAACAACGACATCTACCTGCAGGTCGGCCTCATCACGACCATCGGCGTGTCGGCGAAGAACGCGATCCTGATCGTGGAGTTCGCCGAGGAACGGATGGCCGATGGGATGAACGCGGTCGATGCGGCGGTGGAGGCGGCGCGGTTGCGGTTGCGCCCGATCCTGATGACGTCGCTCGCCTTCGTCTTCGGCGTGCTGCCGCTGGCGATCAGCACCGGGGCCGGTGCCGGCGGTCAGAACGCGATCGGCCGGGCGGTGGTCGGCGGCATGTTGTCGGCGACGATCCTCGCGATCTTCTTCGTACCGATGTTCTTCGTCGTCGTGCTCCGCCTGTTCGGGCACGGCGGCAAGGACACCCCTGCCGACACGCGGGACCATGACCGCCAAGACGGCAACCGCTCCACCCACGGCGACGAACCCGCGCCGCAGGGAGCATGACCATGAGCAAGAACGCCATGACGCTGCGTAACCTGACCCTCCTGATCGCCACCACCGCGCTGGCAGGGTGCAATCTCGCGCCCAAGAATGTGCGGCCGGAGGGGGCGATCCCGCTCACCCTGCCGCAAGGCGGGCCCTATCCGGTGCAGGGGGCCGAACAGGCCGATGTGACCCGGATCGGCTATCGCGATTTCTTCGTCGATCCGCGATTGCAGACGGTGATCGCGACCGCGCTGGAGAATAATCGCGATTACCGGGTCACGGCGGCCAATGTGCTGGCCGCCCGCGCGCAATACCGCGTGACCCGCGCCAACCAGGTGCCGACGACGTCCGCCAATGGCGGCGTCACCTACACCAACAACCCGTTCGGCGCGCTGGGTGGTGCCGGCGGGGCAGGGGGTGCCGGCGGCGCGGGCGGTGTGCCCGCGCAAACCGGCAACCTCGAAATTTATCAGGCCTCCGTCGGGTTCTCGGCGTTCGAGCTCGACCTGTTCGGGCGGGTGCGCAATCTCAGCCAGGCCGCGCTCCAGGAATATTTCGCGACCGAGGAGGCCCAGCGCGCCGCGCGGATTTCCCTGGTCGGCGAAGTGGCCACCGCATGGCTGACGATGGCGGCGGATCAGGACCAGCTGCGCCTGTCGCGCGAGACGCTGACCAGTTTCGGCCGCACGCTGGAGCTGACCCGTGCGCAGTTCCGGGTCGGCGTCATTTCGGAACTCGAAGTGCAGCAGGCGGAAACCAGCTATCAGCAGGCGCGCAACGACATCGCCGCGCTGACCGCGCAGATCGCGCAGGATCAGAATGCGATCAACCTGCTGGCAGGTACGACGGTCCCGCTCGACCAGCTGCCGACCGAGTTGGGCGATCGCGACCCGATCCTGTCGAACCTGCCGACCGGGGTGTCGTCGACGGTGCTGCTGCGCCGGCCGGACGTGCTGCAGGCCGAACGTCGCCTCTATGCCGCCAACGCCAATATCGGTGCGGCGCGGGCGGCGCTGTTCCCGACCATCTCGCTGACCGCGACGCTGGGGACGATCAGCACCGCGCTGGGCGGGCTTTTCGGATCGGGCACGCAGCAATTCTCGATCGCGCCCGCCGCCACCCTGCCGCTGTTCGACGGCGGCCAGCGGCGCGGCAATGTCGAGGTCGCGCGCGCGCAGCAGTTGGCGGCGGTCGCCACTTATGAAGGCACGCTGCAGACCGCGTTCAAGGAAGTGGCCGATGCGCTGGCGACGCGCGGCACCATCGACGAACAGCTGTCGGCACAGACGGCCAAGGCGCGCTCGGCGGCTACGGCACAGCGCCTGTCGGACGCGCGCTATCGTGCGGGCATCGATTCCTTCCTCAACACGCTTGACGCCCAGCGGACCAGCTACACCGCGCGACAGGCGCTGGTGCAGACCCGGCTGGCCCGTGCGTCCAACCTGGTGACGCTGTACCGGACGCTGGGCGGCGGGCTGAACTAGCCGCCGTCAGCCGATCCTGTCCGAACGCGGCCCTTGCGTCTGGACAGGATCGGCATATGCTCTCCTGCATAACCATAAGGAGAGGGACGATGAATCCGATCGAACCGTGCGATGCCGCCGGCGAGAAGAGCATGGTGATCCTGCAGAGCCTGTTGTGCCTCCTGCGTGAGAAAAACCTGCTGTCGCGAGCGGATATCGAGGAACTGGCGGCCAAGGTCGCCAGCCGCGCTGCCGATCGCGAGCGTGATCCGCTGCCGTGCCAGAGCGAGGTAGCAGTGGCCGCCGCCAGCGAGATGAATCGGCTGGGTGCCTATATCGGTGGGCGCTATGGCGGAAAACACCGTCGTATGTAATTGATTGGACACCGTTTGTCCGGCTATGCGATGCGGCGGGCGGTGTCATCACGGCGTCAGAATTTGCGGCCACACGCATCCCCGGCAATCGTCGTGCGTTAGATGCATGTCCGGTTCGGCCGGACGAGTATCAAAAACGGACGGCGTAACGTCCTTGAGAGGTTGTCGTGTCTTCGATTGGTCCGGACGAAATGTCCTACTTCGTACGTCGTGCCGAACAGCAGCTGGAGCTCGCGCAGCGGGCCGACCACGAACAGGTCGTCAGCGCGCATTACGAGCTGGCGAACCTGTATCTCGACCGCGCCTATGCGCCGACCGTGCCGACGGAGAGTGCCGCGCAGGCGGCATGAGTTCTGTAGGGCGGTTATTGGCGTGACGACGGGGCATCGACGGGCCTTTCCCGAAGCGGTGGGGTGCTACCAAACTTCTCGATGGTGTCCCACGCCTGCTGCGGGTTGGCGGATTGGAACGCGCAGGCCGGCATTCGATGTAACAGTGCCTGTTTTCGTCCCTCCGCGACGATCGTGCGAGTAGGTTCTCCGACGGCGCACGCAGAATATCTCCCATTGAGCCGCAGCCGGGGGTAGCGAGAAAACCCAGATCATCGAGTCGTGCAACAACCGGATGGCATAGGCGAGCGCCTCGTCCGGATTGCTCAAGTGGCAAGACAGGATATCGCCGATCGCCGCGTCCCAATGGTCGGGCCAATCCGCCAGGCTGCGCCGATGACACTCGGCATAGATTTCCAGATTCTGGACAGCAGCGCGGCGTCGCGCCGTTAGGGAAGCGCGTTGCAGTTCGTCGGAATAGAGCTGCCTTTCCTTAGTACTACTATGGCGTTTCGCGAGAGCAGGACGAGCGGCTGCCGGTCGAGGCCAGGCCTGTGCTGACGCAGTGATGTCTGTTGGGAGAATCGGACCTCAGGCCCGATCGATGTGCAGCTCTAGACCGAGCAGGCGTGGCCTAGGCCTTGGTTTAATTGAAACCTGCCCGTTCGTGCTCGGCAGGTACTAAGCTTGTCAAAGACCCGTATCGAAGCACTTGCAACGGTCCATCGATACGCCCCTTCGGCAATCTCGATGAATAGTCAGGACAAGCGAGCAAGCGACAACAGCACGGCTCTTCCGACTTTGTTGCCCCCCCGCTTGGATGGGGCGAAAAAGCATGACCCCGCCGGATCGCACCCGGCGTGACCACATGCGGTCGGCGTCAGCCGTTGGGCGCATCCGCCTCTTGCTGGTTCGACATGGTATCGTCGACCGGCGCATCGTCATCGCTGCTGCTCTGCCCGCGCGTCGAGCGGGAGGTCATGCCGGTGGCCGATGCGTCGTCCAGTACCTGCTGGTCGGGTTCGACCGGCGGGGGCGGGGGCAGGACTTCGGCCGGGGCAACCGCCGAAAGATTCTCGGTCACCAGCGGCGGCGCGGTCTCGATATTCTCTTCGGGCAGCGGCGTGGGCGGCGGTGCGCCCTCGTCGAACGCGCTGTTTTCGATCGGGGCATCCTCGGGCGCCTTGTCCGAACATCCCGCCATGCCGGTCGCCAGCAACAGGCCGCTGCCGGCCAGCAGCGCCACGCGCCATCCGTTCTTCATCGTCATCCCCTTTATCGTGCCGCCATCTGGCTGGCTTCGGCGCGAGCGGCGATCTTGTTCCCCAGCACGCCGTCCCATTTATACGGATCCTCGCGGAAGCTCATCGTACCGTTCGGCGTGGCGAAGGCGGTCCAATAGAGCAGGTACACCTTCACCGGATCGGCGACCTTGGCGCGCACCGTCTTACCCGACGCCAGCGTGGCGTCGATCTGCGTATCCGACCATTCGGGCGTGGTCCGCAGCAACAGGCGCGCAAGGTCTTCCGGCTTTTCGAGGCGGACGCAGCCATGGCTGGCCAGTCGGTCGAACTTGGCGAAACCCGCCTGCGCCGGCGTATCGTGCAGATAGACCGCGAACGGATTGTCGAAATCGAACTTGAACCGGCCGAGCGCGCTGTTCTCCGACGCCTGCTGCAGCCGGCGTCCGCCGCCCTCCATCTCGATCACGCGGAAGCCGTTGCGCTTCAGATAGCCGGGGTTCGCCCGCTCCTTCGGCCACAATTCCTTGTCGGCGATCGACGACGGCACGTTCCACGGCGGATTGAGCACGATCGAATGGATCGTCGAGGTTAGCATCGGCGTCTCGTCGCCCGGCCGCCCCGTCACCGCCTTCATCGACGTGACCGGCTGGTCGCCGTCGAACACGGTCAACACCGCCGCGGCGATGTTCACCTGGATACGGTTCTTTTCCAGCTCGGTCGGCAGCCAGCGCCACCGCTCCATATTGGCCTTGATCTGCTTTACGCGCTCGCTCACCGGCACGTTCAGCGAGGCTACCGTCTGTCCACCGACCTGCCCGGCGGGGTTCAGGCCATAGCGGCGCTGCGCGCGGCGTACCGCGTCGAGCATCGGCTGGTCGAACGTGTCGCCGCTGGCGGACAATTCCGGGTCCTCGATCGCCAGCCGCTTGCGCAGCGCCGCGACCTGTGGCCCGCGCCCGCCCAGCCGCATTTCGGAGCCTGCGCCGATCGTCGGCCAGCCGCCGTTCGCGGCGATCTTGCGATAGCGGGCCAGCCCGGCGACCAGCGTGTCATAACCGGCATAGGGCGGCGGGAGCGAGGCGATCCATGCCGACAGCTTGTTCGTTGCCACCGCATCGCGGAACGAGGGCAGCGGGTCGAACGCCTGCGGGCGCATCGCCCAATCCTTCTGGAAATCGGCATTGTCCAACCGCCCGGCGCGCACCGCATGGGCATGGTCGAGCGCGGCACGGACCAGCGCGGGGCCGGTCAGCCCGGCCAGCGACGGCTCCCGATCCTTCAGCCCTTGCGCCACGGCATCGCGCGCCAGCAACCGCGCCAGTTCGCTTTCCTGCGCCGTGGTCAGTGTCGGCAGCGGCGCAGCGACCGGGACGGCCTGCACCAGCGGCGGGGTGGTCGGCAGCGTCGGCACGACCGGCGGCGGCGTCACCTGCGCCATGGCACCGGTCGCGCTGGTCAGGGCGATGCCGGCGAGCAGCGTACGGCGCGCGAAGCGGTCGAAACGATGGCGGTGGTCGGTAATGCTCTTCATCCTATACTCTTCCGGTGCGGCACGCAGGCTGTATCGCATTCGAACCTGCCGCACGATGAACCGTTCCCCTTGCGCGCCTGTTACCACAAGGACGTAGTAGTTTCGAACCCCCGCCGTCAGGAAAGATGCCGCTTGTCGAGCTTGCGCGCCAGCGTGCGGCGATGCATCCCCAGGCGGCGCGCCGCTTCCGAAATGTTGAACCCAGTATCGGCCAGCGTCTGGTGGATATGCTCCCACTCCAGCGTCTTGATCGAGGTCGGCGCGGCGGTCAGGTCGGCCTGCGGATTGCCCTCTACCCGCGCGAAGGCGGCCTCGATTTCATCGGTATTGGCGGGCTTCGTCAGATAGTTGGTCGCGCCCAGCTTGATCGCCTCGACTGCCGTCGCGATGCTGGCGAAGCCGGTCAGCACCACGATCCGCATCGCCGGATCGATCGCCGACAGCGCGGAGACGCAGGCAAGGCCCGACGCGCCGCCCAGCCGCAGGTCGACCACGGCATGGTCGGGGGCAAAGGCGCGGGCCAGTTCCTCCAGCCCGTCGGGGCCGCCGGTCACCTTCGCCACATAGCCGCGCCGTTCGAACGACCGGCACAGCGTGCGGGCAAAGGTCGCGTCGTCCTCGACGATCAGCAATCGGCGCTCGGTCATCGCGTCTTCTCCAGCGCCAGCGAATCGATCGGCAGGATCAGCGTCGTCTCCGCCCCGCCGCCGTCGCGGTTCAGCGCCTCGATCGTGCCGCCCAGCGGCCGCAGCACATTGGTGGCGAGATAGAGGCCCAGCCCGGCACCTTGCCGGTCCTTGCTGGTATTATAGGGTTTGCCGAGCTGCGAGAGAATACGGTCGGAAAAGCCGTTGCCGTCGTCACGCACCGTCAGGCGCAGCATCGCCCCGTCGCGCAGCGCGAGGAGCGCGATATCCCGCCCGCCCGCCTCTACGGCATTGTCGAGCAGGTTGGTCAGTGCCTGCGCTAGGGCACGGTCGGCGACGATCGGCACGTCGGGGCCGAGGCGGTCCTCGAACATGGCCCGCGCGGGATCATTGCCGCGCCAGCGGTCGAGCGTATGGGTCAGGAAGGTGCGCAGGGTCGTGCGGGTCGGTGCCTCGCCGGTGACTTCGCCGGCGGCGAACAGGATGCCCGACACGATTTCCTTGCAGCGCATGACCTCTGCCCGCATGTCGTCGACCTCGGCGACGAAGCGGGGATCGCGGCGGATGGCGGGTTCGTTCTTCCAGTCGCCGAGCAGCACCGCGATCGACGACAGCGGTGTGCCCAGTTCATGGGCCGCACCGCTGGCGAGCAGCCCCATGCGAACGATATGTTCCTCCTCCACCGCGCGCTGGTGCAGGCGGGCGACCTTCGTATCGCGGTCGCGCAGGTTCGCGGCGATGCGCGTGACGAACGCAACGAGCAATGTCGCCGCCAGCACGAAATTGATCCAGTTGCCGATCAGATAGGCTTCGGACAGGCTGCTGGCATAGGCGGGCGGCAGGTCGAGCGGGCGGTGGAAGGGGCCCAGCAGCGCGAACGCCCCGCTGGTGATCGCGACCAGGGCCCAACTCGACCAGACCTTCAGCAGGATCGCGCCGATCACGACCTGCAACAGATAGAGCGAGACGAACGGGTTGCCCGCCCCGCCCGATAGATAAAGCTGCGCGGTCAGTGCCGC
This sequence comes from Sphingomonas sp. Leaf9, assembly GCF_001421355.1. Classification (GTDB taxonomy): domain Bacteria; phylum Pseudomonadota; class Alphaproteobacteria; order Sphingomonadales; family Sphingomonadaceae; genus Sphingomonas. Next base: position 635,964 of record NZ_LMKC01000002.1, read on the forward strand.
GACATCGAGCACGAGGGCGGCGAACAGCGGCAGATTGGTATCGCTCCACCGCGACCGGCGGGCGAGGGTGACGAGGTTGAGCAACACCAGCGCCGCCAGCACGCTCGCCATCGGGATCAGCGGCAGGCGGATGCCGAGCAATCCGTCGACCACCAGGATCGTACCCAACTGCCCGCCGACCGCCAGCCAGCGCAGCTGCACCAGCAACAGCATGTTGCGACCGACGCCCTCTGCCGGTGGCGGCTGCGGAGTCGGGGCGGGGGCGGCGGGTTGCATCGGACGCATGTTACGCCCGCGGTTCGCGCCGGGCGACCCACCATGTCATGCCGCCCAGCAGCAGCGCGAGGCCGAACCACGTAAAGGCATAGACGAGATGGTTGTTGCGAAAGGTGACGACGGTCAGCCCACCGCGCGGCCACTCGACCTTTGGATCTGCGGCGGCGTCGATGAAATAGGGGGCGACGTCGGTCAGCCCGCGCTTGGCCGCGATCGCCGCGACGTCGCGCGAATACCAGCGGTCTTTGGCAGGCACGTTGCTGCGCAGGAAACCGCCGTCCGGCTCGGTCACGCGGAGCAGCCCGCGCACGGTGATCGTGCCGGTGGGGGCGGGAACCTTGCCGCGCTTGTCCGGCAGCACGAACCCACGATTGACGAGGAGGGTAAAGCGCCCGGTATCGAGCGGGGTCAGGACCCAGAAGCCACCGCCCAGCGCGGTTGCGGCCTGCGTGTAGGTATCGGCATTGGCGCGATAACGCCCGGTGGCGATGACGGGACGATAGGCATCGTCCTTCGTGATCGCGCCCCAGCCGGAAGGTGGTGGGGCGGGGACGGGCGGGGAGCGCAGCATGGCTTCGGTGCGCCGGATCAGGTCCAGCTTCCACACCCGCCGCTGCAACTGCCACACGCCCAGCCCGATCAGGCCGGCGACGACGCATCCGATCAGGGTCCCGATCAGGATGCGTCGGATCGACCGGCCGGAGGTCACATCGCCCCCATGTCCCCGGACATCTGGGGCATCATGTTCAGGTTCATATGGTACATGACCCACAGCGAACCCGACAGGACGATCACCACCAGGACGACGGTGAAGATCAGCGCCATCAGCGTCCAGCCGCTTTCCGACTTGGTGTTCATGTGCAGGAAGTAGATCATGTGGACGACGATCTGCACGACCGCGCAGATCATCACGATGCCGGCGGTGATCCGCGTGTCGGCAAAGGCGTTGGTCATGACCAGCGCGAAGGGGATCGCGGTCAGCAGCACCGACAGCAGGAAGCCGATGACATAGTCCTTGCGCGAGCCGTGCGCGGGCGCGTCGCCGTGACCGCCATGGCCACGGCCGTGCGCATGATCGTGGCCATGCGCGTCGTGATGGGCGTGGCCGGCCATTAGAGGACTCCCAGCAGATAGACGAAGGTGAAGACGCCGATCCAGATGACGTCGAGGAAGTGCCAGAACAGCGACAGGCACATCAGCCGGCGCATGTTCGCGGCACCGAGGCCGTACTTGGCGACCTGCACCATCAGCGTCACCAGCCAGATCGAGCCGAAGGTGACGTGCAGCCCGTGGGTGCCGACCAGCGTGAAGAAGCTGGACAGGAACGCGCTGCGCTGCGGCCCGGCGCCTTCATGGATCAGGTGGCTGAATTCATAGAGTTCGATGCCGAGGAAGCACAGGCCGAACACGCCGGTGATGGCGAGCCAACTGAGCGTCGCGCTCTTCTTGCCCTGTTCGGCGGCAATCATCGCGAAGCCGTAGGTGATCGACGAGAACAGCAGCATCGCGGTGTTGAGCGCGACGAGCGGCAGGTCGAACAGTTCCTTGGCATCCGGGCCACCCGCGGTGCTGCCCGAATAGACGCCGTACGCGGCGAAGAGCATGGCGAAGATGAGACAGTCGCTCATCAGGTAGAGCCAGAAGCCGAGCATGGTGCTCGACCCGGCTTCATGCTCATGCTCCTCCGCCAGGTGATAGGCGCGTCCCGACGCGCCTGCGGGGATTTGTACCGACGAACCCATGTTTTACGCCCCCGCGGCCTGGAGGTCGGCAGTGCGCTGCCGCTCCGTCTCGATGACTTCCTCGACCGGAATGTGGAAGTCGCGATTGTAGTTGAAGGTGTGGAAGATCGCGACACCGATCACCGCGACGAACGACAATGCCGCCAGCCACCAGATGTACCAGACCATCGCCAGACCGAAGACGGTCGAGAGGCCAGCTAGCACGATCCCTGCCCAGGTGTTGCTGGGCATGTGGATGGCGGTGAAGCCGTCCACCGGGCGTGCGTACTTGTGGCTCTTCATGTCGTACCACGCGTCCATGTCGTGGACGACCGGGGTGAACGCGAAGTTATAGTCCGGCGGCGGTGACGAGGTGGCCCATTCGAGGCTGCGGCCGTTCCACGGATCGCCGGTGAAGTCGCGCAGCTTGTCGCGGTTCATGATGCTGACGGCGATCTGCACCAGGAAGGCGGCGATGCCGACCGCGATGATCGCGGCACCCACTGCGGCGATGACGAACCAGATTTGCAGGCTCGGATCGTCGAAGTGGCGCAGGCGACGCGTGATGCCCATCAGGCCCAGCACGTAGAGCGGGGTGAAGGCGACCCAGAAGCCGACGAACCAGCACCAGAAGCTGACCAGGCCCCACTTGCGGTCCAGCTTGAAGCCGAACGCCTTCGGGAACCAGTAGTTGATGCCGGCGAACATCCCGAACACCACGCCGCCGATGATGACGTTGTGGAAGTGGGCAACAAGGAACAGCGAGTTGTGCAGCACGAAGTCGGCAGGCGGCACCGCGAGCAGCACCCCGGTCATGCCACCGACCGTGAAGGTCAGCATGAACGCGATCGCCCACATCATCGGCAGTTCGTAGCGGATGCGGCCACGATACATGGTGAACAGCCAGTTGAAGATCTTCGCGCCCGTCGGGATCGAGATGATCATCGTGGTGATGCCGAAGAACGAATTGACGCTCGCCCCCGACCCCATGGTGAAGAAGTGGTGCAGCCAGACGAGGTACGACAGGATGGTGATGACCAGCAGCGCGTAGACCATCGACGTATAGCCGAACAGCCGCTTGCCCGAGAAGGTCGACACGATTTCCGAGAACACGCCGAACGCCGGCAGGATCAGGATGTAGACCTCCGGGTGGCCCCAGATCCAGATCATGTTCACGTACATCATCGGGTTGCCGCCCAGCGTGTTCGTGAAGAAGTTCGTCCCGACATAGCGGTCGAGCGACAGCAGCGCGAGCACGGCGGTCAGCACGGGGAAGGCGGCGACGATCAGGATGTTGGTTACCAGTGCCGACCAGGTGAAGATCGGCATCTTCATCAGGCCCATGCCCGGCGCGCGCATCTTCACGATGGTCGCGATCAGGTTGACGCCCGACAACAATGTCCCGACGCCCGCCAGCTGGAGCGCCCAGATATAATAGTCGACCCCGACATCCGGCGAATAATCCAGCCCCGACAGCGGCGCGAACGCCAGCCAGCCGGTACGCGCGAATTCGCCGACGAACAGGCTGGCCATGACCAGCACGACGCCCGAGGCAGTCATCCAGAAGCTGAAATTGTTCAGGAATGGGAACGACACGTCGCGCGCACCGATCTGGAGCGGTACGATGTAGTTCATCAGGCCCGTGACCAGCGGCATCGCCACGAAGAAGATCATGATGACGCCGTGGGCGGTGAACACCTGGTCATAGTGATGGGCGTTCAGGAACCCCTCATTCTGGCCGAAGGCGATCGCCTGCTGGCTGCGCATCATCACCGCGTCGGCGAAACCGCGCAACAGCATGACGATGCCGAGGATCATGTACATGATCCCGATCCGCTTGTGATCGACCGTGGTGAACCACTCTTTCCAGAGATAGCCCCACAGTTTGAAATAGGTCAGCGCCGCCAGCACCGCTGCGCCGCCAACGGCGACCGCGAGGAACGTCATGACGATGATCGGTTCGTGGATCGGGAAGCTCTCGATCGTCAGGCGACCGAAGATCAGCTTGGTAAGGGTTTCGGACATGATCTCTTGTCTCAGCCAAGTGCCGGAGCGGTACGGCCCGGCATCGCGGGCGGCGCGATGCGGGTCATGTTGCGATTGGCGTCACTGCCCGGATCGGCGGCGCCGGGGGCGGCGGACGATCCTTGCGGCGCGTCGCCGCTGCTATGCGGGCTGACGCCATATTCCGATGGTGCCTTTTCCAGCGCGCCCTTGGTACGCTCCCCTTCGGGCAGTCGGCTGTTGACCGCCGAGCCGTGGCCGCCATGGCCCATGCTCTCGGTCATGCACGGCGTGCCGGGCTGGACGCACATCTGGACGATACGGGTGAACAGGCCCTGTTCGACCCCGCCAAAGCCCATTGGCGGTACCTTTTCGCTGGGCTTTTCCAGCTCCAGGTAACGCTGGGTATTCAGGCGGTTCGGCATCGCCCGCACGCCCGCGACGAACTTGTCGAAGCCGGCGGCGTCGGTGCTGGTCGTCTTGAAGTTCATGTAGGAGAAGCCGGCGCCGCTATAGTGCGCCGACATGCCCTCGAACGTACCGGGCTTGTTCAGCACGGCATGCAGCTTCGTCTCCATGCCCGGCATCGTGTAGATCATGCCGGCCATCGCGGGGACGTAGAAGGTGTTCATCACCGACGACGACGACAGGCGGAACCGCACCTGGCGGTCGACCGGCACGACGAGGCGGTTGACCGTTGCGATCCCCTGTTCGGGATAGATAAACAGCCACTTCCAGTCGAGCGAGACGACCTGAATCTCCAGCGGCTTCTGGTCCTCGGGCACCGGCTTGCCCGCCGAAATCTGCCCGATCGGGCGATACGGGTCGAGCAGGTGGGTGCTGATCCAGGTCAGCGCGCCCAGCGCAATGACGATCAGCAGCGGGCCGGACCAGATGACCAGTTCGAGCGCGGTCGAATGGTCCCAATCGGGCTTGTACGTCGCCTTCTCGTTGCTCGCGCGGTATTTCCACGCGAACCAGACGGTCAGTGCCATCACCGGAATGATGATGAGCAACATGAGGCCGGTCGAGATGAGCACGACGTCGGCCTGTTGGCGCGCGACGTCGCCGGCGGGATTGAGCACGACCAGGTTACAACCGCCCAGCAGCGGCAGGGCCGCCAGCGGGAGGAGCGAACGCAGTGGCCGGTGCCACGGAAGCGAGCGGGGCAGGATCATGGGCGCGACCTATGCCGTGCGATGCTGCACTGCGATAGGACATTTTGTCCTATCCCCGCGTTTGGTGCATTGCGATAACGGGCGCATATTCTGCCTATCCGCGCGTGCAGCGCGCCATGTTTGGAGTCCCTATGGCCGAGGCCTTCGTCCATTCCCACGAACTCGAGGCCGACGCCCGCGCCGTCAACGCCTCGGGCGAGGTGAACGTTCAGTCCGAAGAGATCGCCATCGGCGTCATCATCGGGCGCACGTCGGAATTTTTCGACTTCTTCGTGTACGCGATCGCATCGGTGATCGTGTTCCCGCAGTTGATGTTCCCCTATGTCGACCGGCTGACCGGCACGCTCTATTCGTTCGCACTCTTCCCGCTGGCATTCTTTGCGCGGCCGCTGGGCACGCTGCTGTTCATGTGGATCGACCGCCGCCACGGGCGGGGGACGAAGCTGACCATCGCGCTGTTCATGCTGGGTACCGCGACGGTGGCGATGGGCTTCCTGCCCGGATATGCGCAGGTCGGGGCGTGGTCGGCGATCCTGCTGGCGGGCCTCCGCATCCTGCAGGGAATTGCGCTCGGCGGTGCATGGGACGGCCTCGCCTCGCTGCTGGCGCTTAACGTGCCGCAGGACCGGCGTGGCTGGTATGCGATGATCCCGCAGCTCGGCGCGCCGCTGGGCCTGATGGTGGCGAGCGCGCTGTTCGCCTTCTTCACCGCCTATATGAGTGCCGAGGATTTCATCAGCTGGGGCTGGCGCTATCCGTTCTTCGTCGCGTTCGCGCTGAACGTCGTGGCGCTGTTCGCACGGCTGCGCATCGTCGTGACGCCGGAATATACCGCGCTGTTTGAGAATCGCGAGCTGAAGGCGTCGCCGGTGCTGCCGACCGTCAAGCGGGAATGGAAGACGGTCGTGATCGGCGCGCTGGTGCCGCTGGCCAGCTTCGCGCTGTTCCACATGGTCACCGTGTTCCCGCTGTCGTGGATTCTGCTGAAGACCGAACAGCCGATCGAACGCTTCCTGTGGATCGAGACCGCCTGCGCACTGTTCTTCATCTTCGCGATCATCATCTCCGGCGTGCTGGCCGATCATGTCGGGCGGCGTACGCTGCTGGGCATCGGCGCGATCGCCATCGCGCTGTTTTCCGGCCTGGCGCCGCTGCTGCTGAACGGTGGCGATGCGGGCGAGATCGCGTTCATGATTACCGGCTTCATCCTGCTCGGGCTGTCGTTCGGCCAGTCGTCGGGGACGGTGGCGGCGAACTTCGCCAAGGATTCGCGCTACACCGGCGCGGCGCTGACGTCTGATCTTGCCTGGCTGTTCGGGGCGGGGTTCGCGCCGTTCGTCGCACTGGCGCTGGCCGACAAGCTGGGGCTGTTCGCATCGGGCCTGTATCTGGCATCGGGTGCGATCGGCACGCTGGCGGCGCTGGCACTGAACAAGGAACTGGCACGCCGACTCGATTGATCCGGTCGATGCTGCGCGTGTTGACGGCGGCGCTTGCGCTGGCGGTGGGGCAACCCGCCGCCGCGCAGGACGCCGCCGTCGTCGTTTCCGGCGACACAGCTCTGGCGCAGGATGCCGCCGAGGTCGCGCGGCAGCGCGGCATCGATCCGGCCGAGGCGCTGACGCTGTTGCGCAAGCAAGCAGCGAGCGTCGCGGTCACCGAATGGATCGAGGGGGAATATCGCGATCGCGTTGCCGGTACAGCGATCGAAGGCGATGGCGCGGTCAGCGTCCTGCTGACCGGCACGCGCCCGGTTCCCGACGGGCAGGTCGCGATCGACGGGCTGGCGATTCCGATCCGTTTCCGTACCGGAGCGACCGCCACCCGCGCGCAATTGCTGGACTCGATCACCCGACACCAGGCTGCGATCCGGGCGATGGTGCAGCGCCCGCCGGCGCTGGGAATCGATGCCCGGCGGGGCGAGCTGCTCGTCCTGATCGGCGGGAGCGATGCGGCGGGCGATGTCGCCGCCCTTAAGCGGCGGATCGAGGCGCTGACCGGTGTTCCGATCCGCATCGCGACCAGCGGCCAGCCCCAGCTGGACCTGTCGGGCGAGGTTGTCGGCGGATCGCGGCTGATCGGTCCCGACCCGGCGAGCGGGCGGCGTTTCTATTGCACCACCGGCTTCGTCGTTACCGATGGCGTGCAGACCGGCATCGCCACCGCCGCGCATTGTCCCGATACGCTGGAGCATGTCGCTAAAGATGGCACGCGCACGCCGCTGACCTTTATCGGCCAATGGGGCTGGGGGTTTCAAGACGTGCAGGTGAACGCCAGCCCGGACGCGGTGCAGCCGCGTTTCTTTTCCGACGCCGCGCGCATCATGTCGCGATCGGTCGAGGGGCAGCGCAGCCGGGCGGGTACGCGGGTCGGCGATATCGTCTGCCACCGGGGCGAGCATAGCGGCTATAGCTGTGCCGAGGTCGAGATGGTCGACTTCGCGCCGTCGGGTGACCTGTGCGGCGGTCCCTGTCTGCCGACCTGGGTCGCGGTGGCGGGGCCGGGGTGCAAGGGCGGCGACAGCGGCGGGCCGGTGTTCATCGGCACCACCGCGGTCGGGCTGCTGAAGGGTGCGAGCTATCGTGCCGACGGCAGCTGCGTCTCCTATTATTACATGTCGCTCGACTATCTGCCCGATGGCTGGCGACTGGTTCGCGCGCCGGGCGGCTTCACAATGCCGGGGGCGCTTCCCAACTCTCCCCGATGATGCAAGCCATTCCTGCCGCCACGCTGATCGTGCTGCGCGACCGTCCGGCGGGCCCGCCCGAAATCCTCATGGTCGAACGGTCGGCGGCGATGGCCTTTGCCGGCGGGGCGCTGGTCTTCCCCGGTGGGCGGATCGACCCCGGCGACCGGGCGTTGGCGGTGACGATGGGCGATGACGATCTTGCACCGCGACTTGCCGCGATCCGTGAGACGATCGAGGAGGCGGGAATCGCGATCGGCGTCGATGGCGATGTGGCGGCGATGCGCGCGGCATTGGCACGGGGCGCGACGATCGGCGATCTGGCGCCGGTCGATCCGGGAGCACTCGTCCCCTATGCCCGGTGGCGACCGGACCATATGCCGGTGCGGGTGTTCGATACCTGCTTCTATGTTGCGCGGCTGCCCGGCGACGCGCCGCCCGCGCGGGTCGATGCGACCGAGAATGTCCGGACGCTGTGGATCACCGCCGGCGATGCGTTGCGCGCGGCGGATCGGGGAGAGGCGACCCTGCTGTTCCCCACGCGCTGCGTGCTCGCCCGGCTTGCGGCGCAGGGGGACGTCGCCGGGGTCCTGGCCGATGCCCGGCGTTGGCCGGTGCGAACGATCACGCCATGGATCGAGCAGCGGGTCGAGGGCAGCTTCGTCTGCATCCCCGACGATCTGGGCTATCCAGTCACCGCCCAGCCGACCGATCGCGCGGTGCGCGGGTGAGGGCGCTGTCGGCCGGTATCCGTACCCTCGTCTGGCTGGCCTTTCTCGCCGCGATCGCTTTTGCATTATACGCCTTCACCCGCAGCCGGCCGCAGGACGTGCCGTGGACGCCGCTCGACCTGTCGCAGCCAGTCGGCATGTTTACCCGCGCCAAGATCGGCGATCTGGCGGGGGATTTCGCCGGCTGCCGGACATTGCTGGATGCGGCGGGGGTGCGCTTTACTACCTTGCCGCCGCGCGAGGGCGGCGGGCAATGCGGCTATGACGATGCGGTGCGGATGCGCAGCGGCGGATCGCGGACGATTGCCATCACGCCCGATGTCGGCGTGTCGTGCCGGGTGGCGACGGCGATGGCGATGTGGGAATGGCAGGTCGTGCAGCCCGCCGCAGAACGGCATTTCGGCGTGCCCGTCAGCCGTATCGAGAATTTCGGCAGCTATAATTGCCGCCGCCTGTATGGGCGCGACACCGGCGCGTTCAGCGAGCATGCGACCGCCAATGCCCTCGATATTGCCGCATTCGTCCTGCGCGATGGGCGACGGGTCAGCGTCGTCGGCGACTGGACGGCAGGGAAGGGGCGCGACGATGCCAAAAAGGCGGCGTTCCTGCGCGACGTGCGCGATGGCGCGTGCGGCGTCTTTTCGACCGTTCTGTCGCCCGACTACAACGCCGCGCACCGCGACCATTTCCATTTCGACCAAGCGAAGCGCGGGTATGGCGGGGCCTGTCGCTGACCCCGCCAATCCCGTGCCCGATCAGTGCATCGGAGCGCCGGCTTCGACCTTTTCGACCCATGCCGGATAGAAAGCGGGCTGACGCATCGACCAGCCCGAGGCGGTCGCCGCCGCTTCGCTGAGCGACTGCAACAGCTTGCGGCGCAGTTCGGGATGCAGGTGCGGCAGCGCCGCCGAGGCGCAGAAGGCGGCGGGCAGCCATGGCCGTGCTTCCGGCCCGACCAGCCGTTCGTAGAGGAAACGATAGGCGCCAAAGGTCGTCAGCCGCCCCTGGCCCAGATCGAACGCGGTGACGGTCAGCAGCGGCGTCATGAACGGTTCGACCGAATCCAGTCCGCTATCCTCGGGAATGCAGGCGCGAATGTCGGGCAGGCGATCGTAGATGCGGGCCTGTGCACGGATGCTCGCGGCCTCCACCACATCGCGCGACCAGCGGCGCATCGCGTCGTCGCGGTCCAACCCGATATCGAGCGAGCGGCGGATATAACGCTGCGTCGCGGAGGAAAACGTCGCGAACTCCTTCATCTCCGCCAGCGTCATCGCGCCTTCGGCCGGCCTGCGTGCAATCGCCATCTCTGAACTCCCCGCCCAAGATTACAACCGATCGGATATTGCCCGATAATAGTTAACGGCTTGCTGAACGAAACACGGCAATCCCGATCGACGACACATCCGAACAGGTTTCGTGCTGCGTTGCAATATTGCTGTAACGCGGTTCGTCGCATTCGCGGGAATGGGCGATCGTCGGAAATAAGGGGAGCAACGAACGGCGATACTCGGTTCATCCGCCGGTCATCGCCGGGCAAACACGCTTCGTCGGAATTGGTTCCCTTTTGGGCAAAGGTGGGGTTTCCGCCGCCGGCAAACCCTGCTCAATGCCGCTCAAGACATTCGTGGGGCCTGGGGGTCAGATGAGTTTTGGTGCTGTGGCAGCGCGTTTCGCGCTGGTGATTTCGTGCGCTCTGGCGATGGTGGCTCCGGCCCAGGCTCGGTTCTGGCAATGCGCCCCGTATGCTCGCGAAATCTCGGGCGTCGAAATCTTTGGCAACGCCCATACGTGGTGGGGCCAGGCCGCCGGCAAGTATGAGCGCGGCCATGCGCCCCAGGAAGGCGCCGTCCTTTCGTTCGCCGCTACCTCGAAGATGCGCCTCGGCCATGTCGCGATGGTGTCGAAGGTCGTCAGCGACCGCGAAGTGCTGCTGACCCACGCCAACTGGTCGCGCCGTGGCGGGATCGAGCGCGACGTTCGGGCAATCGACGTGTCGGCTGCCGGCGACTGGAGCGAAGTGAAGGTGTGGTTCGGCCCGCTGGGTGACCTCGGTACCTCGGCCTACCATGCGAACGGCTTCATCTATGCCAAGCACGCGCCGCGCGGCAGCGAATTGGATGCGCCGCTGGTCATCGTGAAGACCGATCCGCCGGCCCCCGCACCGGGCGGCGCCAGCGGTCAGCCGATCCAGGCGCGTATGGTCGTCGCGCTCAACAACTGATCGATCCTCCGCCGATCTGCCATAAGGCCCGCGGCATGAAGAGTGCGGCGGGCCTTTTCGCGTTCAGGCATGGCGGAAGGTCATCGCGACGCCGTTCATGCAATAGCGCTTGCCGGTCGGCGGCGGCCCGTCGTCGAACACATGGCCGAGATGCCCGCCGCAGCGGCTGCAAAGCACTTCGGTGCGGCTCATCATCAGTGATCGGTCGGTGCGGGTCGTAACCGCGCCCTTGCGCGGCGCATAGAAGCTCGGCCAGCCGGTGCCGCTTTCGAACTTCGTCGACGACAGGAACAGCGGCTGTCCGCAGCCGGCGCAGCCGAAGAGGCCCTTGCGCTTTTCGTCGTTCAGCGGGCTGCTGTACGGGCGTTCGGTCCCTTCCTGCCGCAATACATTATATTGGGCGGGGGTCAGGCGCGCCTTCCACTGGGCATCGCTCAGCTTGAACGGGAAGGTCGATGCCGCCTCGCTCGCGTCCGGCGCACAGCCGATCAGCGCGGCAAGCGCCGACATTCCGGTCAGTTCGAGCAGGCGGCGGCGATCGATCGACATGGCGCGAATCCTTTCGACCGGAATGTGGGAAAGGCGCGGGCCGGCGGCAATATCGGGGTACGGAACGCGACAAACGAAAATCTTTTGCCAAATTCCCGTATCGGTTGCATGGTAAACGATACGCGCGGCCTTGCCGTGGCCGCAATTTGGGGCCATTTGGCACCCCATGCCTTTTTCGACGTTACCCGAACCGCTCGCCGCGGCGCTCTCCGCGCGTGGTTATGAAGCCCCGACCGCCGTCCAGGCGGCTGTCCTCACGCCCGAAGCCGAAGGGCGCGACCTGCTGGTGTCCGCGCAGACCGGTTCGGGCAAGACCGTCGCCTTCGGCCTTGCCATGGCGCGCGACCTGCTCGACGCCGAGGACAAGATGCCGCGCGCCGGCACGCCGCTGGCCCTCGCCATCGCGCCGACCCGCGAACTGGCGCTGCAGGTCGCGCGCGAACTGCAATGGCTGTACGGCGAGAACGGCGCGCGCATCTTGTCGTGCGTCGGCGGCATGGACGCGGCGCGCGAACGCCGCAACCTCAGCCATGGCGCGCATATCGTCGTCGGCACGCCCGGCCGTCTGCGCGACCATATCGAGCGCGGTGCGCTCGACCTGTCAGGCCTGAAGGTCGCGATCCTCGACGAAGCCGACGAGATGCTCGACATGGGCTTTCGCGAGGATCTCGAAGGGATTCTCGACCGCACGCCTGCCGAACGTCGCACGATGCTGTTCTCGGCAACGCTGGCCAAGCCGATCGTCGCGCTGGCCAAGCGGTACCAGAAGGACGCGTTCCGCATCGACACGCGCGAGGCCGAGCGCGGTCACGGCGACATCAGCTATCAGGCGATGACCGTCGCGCCGAATGATATCGAGAATGCGGTCGTCAACCTGCTGCGCCTGCATGAGCCGGACACCGCGTTCCTGTTCTGCGCCACGCGCGAAGCGGTGCGGCATCTACACGCCAACCTGGTCGAGCGCGGCTTCGATGCGGTCGCACTGTCGGGCGAGCATTCGCAGTCGGAGCGCAACCATGCGCTGCAGGCGCTGCGCGACCGCCGTGCCCGCGTCTGTGTCGCGACCGACGTTGCCGCGCGCGGCATCGATCTGCCGTCGCTTAGCCTCGTCGTGCACGTCGAACTGCCGCGCGACGCCGAGGCGCTCCAGCACCGCTCGGGCCGCACCGGTCGCGCGGGCAAGAAGGGCATTGCCGCGCTGATCGTGCCGTTCCAGCGCCGTCGCCGGGTCGAGGGGCTGCTGCGCGACGCGAAGATCAACGCCGAGTGGATCGGCGTGCCGACGCCCGAGGAAATCCATGCGGCCGACCGCGAGCGACTGCTCGCGAAGCTCGCCGAGCCGGTCGAATTCGACGAGGCCGATGTCGAGCTGGGTGCGCGCCTGCTGACCGAAAAGACGCCGGAAGATATCGCCGCGCTGCTGGTGCGTGCCTATCGCGCCAAGCTGCCGGCGCCCGAGGAACTGTCGGCCGGTGGCGCGCCCGAGCGTCGCGAGCGTGCCGAAGGGCCGCGTCCGGGGTTCGAGGATACCGTGTGGTTCCGTATGAACGTCGGCCGTCGTCACAATGCCGATCCGCGCTGGCTGCTGCCGCTGCTGTGTCGTCGCGGGCACATTACCAAGGGTGAGATCGGCGCGATCCGCATCGCCAACGACGAATCGGCCTTTGAAATCCCCAAGGCGATCGCGGGCAAGTTCATCGCATCGGTCAAGCGGACGGCGACGCCCGACGACGATCTGATGTTCGAACAGATGGCGGGTCCGCCGGCCGCACCGCAGCGTCGCACGAACGGCGCCCCGCCGCGCCATTCGGCCAAGCCGTACCGCCCGCAGCGTCGCGGGTGATCTTCCGCCTGGCGTGAAGGGATTCTTTCACGTCCAGGTATCGAGCGGGTGAGGGCCGGACAGCGGATGCTGGTCCGGCTCAAATCTCTGTCCGTCATGACGATCACTGGTTCGGCGAGCAGCGGCCGCTGACGCAGCCTGTCTGTGCCTGCGCGCCCTTGCGCGAAGCTCGGCTGATCCGGCCTCTACCGTTGCGCGCCAACCCGAAAACGCGTATGGCGCGCCGGTTCGACGAGCACAGACTCGCGAAGGCCGGGCGTGCGCGCCCATTCCGCATAGCCGGGGCAAGCCTTTCGTGACGACGGGTTCGACGGATGCCGCGCGTCGTATTCGGCGAGCGCGGCAATCCCGGTCAAAGACCGCCGGAGACAACCGGCCGGCCGGAAACAAGTACGTTTAGGAACCAAGAGTTATATGGCCAGCATGGCAAATCCCACCCGTGACGATTTCGCGTCGATGCTCGACGACATGTTCGGTGCTTCGGAAAGCTTCGAAGGCCGCGTCGTCATCGGCACCGTCACCGGGATCGAAAACGACCTGGCGGTCATCGACGTCGGTCTGAAGTCGGAAGGCCGCGTGCCGCTGCGCGAATTCGCAGCGCCGGGCCAGAAGGCCGACCTGAAGGTTGGCGACGAAGTCGAAGTCTATGTCGACCGCGTCGAGAATGCGAACGGCGAAGCGATGCTGAGCCGCGACCGCGCCCGCCGCGAAGCCGCATGGGACAAGCTGGAAACCGAATTCGCCAAGACCGCACGCGTCGAAGGCGTGATCTTCGGTCGCGTCAAGGGCGGCTTCACCGTCGACCTGTCGGGCGCCGTGGCGTTCCTGCCGGGTTCGCAGGTCGATATCCGTCCGGTGCGTGACGTCACGCCGCTGATGGACATCCCGCAGCCGTTCCAGATCCTGAAGATGGACCGCAAGCGCGGCAACATCGTCGTGTCGCGTCGCGCCGTGCTGGAAGAAACCCGCGCCGAGCAGCGTTCGGGCCTGATCCAGTCGCTGGCCGAAGGCCAAGTGATCGACGGCGTGGTCAAGAACATCACCGATTACGGTGCGTTCGTGGACCTGGGCGGCATCGACGGCCTGCTGCACGTCACCGACCTGTCGTACAAGCGCGTCGGGCATCCGTCGGAAGTGCTGAACATCGGCGACACCGTCCGCGTCCAGATCATCCGCATCAACCGCGACACGCAGCGCATCTCGCTCGGCATGAAGCAGCTTGAGAGCGATCCGTGGGATGGCGCCGGTGCCAAGTATCCGGTCGGCGCGAAGCTGTCGGGCCGTGTCACGAACATCACCGAATATGGTGCGTTCGTCGAACTGGAGCCGGGCATCGAAGGCCTGGTCCACGTGTCGGAAATGAGCTGGACCAAGAAGAACGTCCATCCGGGCAAGATCGTCTCGACCTCGCAGGAAGTCGACGTGATCGTTCTGGAAGTCGATCAGGACAAGCGCCGCATCTCGCTGGGCCTCAAGCAGGCACAGGCGAATCCGTGGGAGAAGTTCGCGGAAGATCATCCCGTCGGTTCGACCGTCGAGGGCGAAGTCAAGAACGCCACCGAATTCGGCCTGTTCATCGGTCTGGACGGCGACGTCGACGGCATGGTCCACATGTCGGACATCGCATGGGGCATTTCGGGCGAAGACGCGCTCAACCTGCACCGCAAGGGCGAGACGGTTCAGGCCGTCGTGCTGGCGGTCGAGCCCGACAAGGAGCGTATCTCGCTCGGCATGAAGCAGCTGGAGCGTGGTGGCCCGGTCACCGCGCAGGCGGGTGATCGCCTGAACAAGAACGCGATCGTGACCGTGACCGTGCTCGAAGTCCGCGATGCGGGCCTCGAAGTGCAGCAGGGCGACGATGGCGCGACCGGCTTCATCAAGCGCACTGATCTCGGCCGCGACCGCGACGAGCAGCGTCCGGAGCGTTTCCAGGTCGGCCAGAAGTTCGACGCGATGGTCACCGGCTTCGATCGTTCGAAGAAGCCGACCTTCTCGATCAAGGCGATGCAGATCGCCGAAGAGAAGCAGGCCGTTGCGCAGTACGGTTCGTCCGACTCGGGCGCGTCGCTGGGCGACATTCTGGGCGAAGCGCTGAAGGCGCGCGGCGAACAGAAGTAAGCCTTAGCCGCCGACCAGGCGGAAGCAGGAACGGGGTGCTCCATATCGGAGCGCCCCGTTTTTGCGTTCATTCTAAAGGCGGATTGTTCCGTCTGATAAATATAGGTTAGGGCAACCGAGCGTCCCGATCGCACCGTTGCGGGATATGCGTTTGAATTGCCGGGGGAAAAGATGATCCGATCCGAACTGGTTCAGCAGGTGGCACAGGAAAATCCCGAATTGCCGCTGCGGGATGTCGAGCGGATCGTCGCGACGTTCTTCGACGCGATCACCGAACAGCTGCGCAGCGGCGGGCGCGTCGAGCTGCGCGGTTTCGGTGCGTTTTCGACCCGTGCGCGCGATGCCCGCACCGGACGCAACCCGCGCACCGGCGAAGCGGTCGACGTGGATGCCAAGCGCGTTCCCTATTTCAAGCCGGGCAAGGAAATGCGCGTCCGCCTGAACGTCTGACGGCGTACCGCGCCGGGACGGATTTGCCCCCTTTCGCGCGCGGTGCCGCTGGCGCATGTCAGGGCCGGAACCGACAAAGGACCGGCCGATGACCGCCCGTTTACTGCTGCCCTTCGCATTGGTGCTGCTGGCCGCACCGCTCCCCGCGCAACAGCGCAGCGCCCCGTTCGTGATCGAACAGACCGGCGAGGGCTTTGCGACGATCGACGCGGCGGTAACGGCGGTGCGCGACGCGACGGCGACGATCCTCATCGCGCCGGGCACCTATCGCGATTGCACGGTGCAGACCGGCGGCGACATCACCTATCGCGCCCGCACGCCCGGCACGGTGATCTTCGATGGCGGCGCGTGCGAGGAAAAGGCGACCTTCGTCCTGCGCGGGCGGCGCTCGACGGTCGACGGCATCGTGTTCCGCCGCATCCGCGTACCCGATGGCAATGGCGCGGGCATCCGAACCGAGATCGGTGACCTGACCGTGACCAATTCGACCTTCCTCGACAGCCAGGAGGGTATCCTTGGCGGCAATCCGGAAGGGCAGCAGCGCATCGTCATCGACCGTTCGACCTTTGCCGGGCTGGGGCAGTGCGACGAGACGACCGATTGCTCGCATTCGGTGTATCTCGGCAATAACGGATCGATCACCATTACCCGCTCGCGGTTCGAACGCGGCACCGGCGGTCATTATGTAAAGATCCGCGCACCCCGGATCGAGATCACCGATTCCAGCTTCGACGACAGCCGGGGCAGCAAGACCAATTACATGATCGACCTACCCGAAGGGGCCACCGGGCTGATCGCGCGCAATACCTTTGTCCAGGGCAAGGCAAAGGAGAACTGGACCGGCTTCATCGTCGTCGGCGCGGAAAAGCATACCTTTCCGGCGCGGGGACTGAAGGTCGAGGATAACGATGCGCGGCTGGCCCCCGGCATGGACAAGAGCCCAGCGTTCGTCGCCGACTATACCGGCGATGGCGTTGCGGTCGGCGCGAACCGGTTGGGGCCGGGGGTCAGAAAGTTCGAGACGCGCTGACCGCTTTCCGCTTCGGGTGCCGCCCGATCCGCGATAGTCGTGCATCCATGCATCATCGTTTCGCCCTTGCGCCGCTCGTGATCCTGCTTGCCACGCCGGCGGTATCCGCACCGCGGCAGTCGCCGCCTGTGAAAGTCCTGAACGCACTGTCCCAATGGACGATGCAGCCCGATGCCGTGCGGCGGAACGATGCGCCGGTCCTTCGCCGATCCTTGTCAAAGGCGGAGGCGGACGTCGCTGTCGACCTGCTGGCTGCCGCGCGTGCGCGCAGCGTTGCGACCGAAGACCGTCAGGCGATGGCGGCAAAGGCGATCACGCTCGGCGACAAGACGCTCCGGTGGGAAAGCAGGACGTTCGGCAATGCGCCGTTCGGCAAGCGCAGCCTGTGGATTTCGATGCATGGCGGCGGCAATGCCGCACCGGCGGTGAACGACCAGCAATGGCGCAACCAGATCGGGCTCTATCAACCGGCAGAGGGCATCTACCTCGCGCCGCGCGCGCCGACCGATACATGGAATTTGTGGCACGAGACGCATATCGACCCGCTGTTCCAGCGGCTGATCGATGCGCAGGTCGCGATCAACGGCGTCGATCCCAATCGCGTCTACCTGCTCGGCTATTCGGCCGGGGGTGACGGGGTGTGGCAGCTGGCGCCGCGCATGGCGGATCGGTTCGCGGCGGCGGCGATGATGGCGGGCCATCCGAACGAGGCCGGCGTCGCGGGCCTTCGCAACCTGCCGTTCGCGATCTTCATGGGCGGGGCGGACGCCGCCTATGACCGCAACCGGATCGCGGCGGAAAAGGGCGCGGAGCTGGACAAGCTGCATGCGGCCGATCCGGGCGGCTATGTGTCGATGACGCGCATCTATCCGGGGCTGCCGCATTGGATGAACCGCAAGGATGCCGAAGCCTTGCCATGGATGGCGCAGTTTACCCGCAATCCTTGGCCGAAGCGGATCGTGTGGGTGCAGGACGACGTGACCCATGACCGCTTCTACTGGCTGCAACTTCCCAATGGGAATCTGGCCAAGGCGGACGACCGGATCGACGCACGGGTCGAGGGGCAGGCGATCACGATAGACGGCGCGGTGCCCGCTGGGCTGACGCTGCTCCTGTCCGACAAACTGGTCGATCTCGATCGGCCGGTGCGGGTGACCATTAATGGCCGGTCGGTGTTTGCGGGCAAGGTCCCGCGCACCGCCGCCGCGATCCGCCGTTCGCTGGAGGAACGGATGGATGCGGCGTCAGCGGCGACAGCGTTGCTGGTCCTGCGATAAGGCGGAGTTACTTGCAGGTCGATCCCGTACCCGGATTGAGGTCGAGGCAGCGGCCGTCGATCTCGTTCTTCGGCACGTTCAGCCCGATCGTCGCGGCTAGCGTCGGCAGGATGTCAACCGTCTCCACGCCGAACGGCTCCTCGAACCCGCCGGCCCCCTTGCGCCAGAACAGGATGGGCACGCGCCGGTCATAGTCCCAGAAGCTGCCGTGCGTCGCGACCGCGCTGCCCACGACCGGATGCGGCAGGGTCAGCACGCGCGGCTTCATCGCCACCAGCAGGTCGCCCGAGCGCGGCGGGTAATAGGAGGCGCGGGCACGCTCGATCAGCGACCAGGTTTCGGGCGGGGTGTTCGGCACGGTCGTCGCGAGGATCTGCGCACGGGTGAAGACCGCCTGCGTCTGCGGATGCGCAGCGAACATTGCGATCGCCTCGCGCTCGACCGCGGCCTTTTGCGCCGGGGTCAGCTTGATGTCGTACCAGACATCGCCATTGACCGCGCCGAACAGAATCGGGCCGGGGATGCCGAGCTTCTTGCCGATCGCTGCACCGATCGCCTCGACGGTCAGTTCGCCGTCCTGCCGCACCGCCTGCGGAATCGCGTGTTCGGCATGGCGTTCGCTGGCATCGCTGCCGCCATGGTCGGCGGTCAGCACGACCTGATAATCGACGCCGGTTGCGTCCAGCACCTTGAAGAATTCGCCGAGACTCTGGTCGAGCGAGGTCAGCTGCAGGCACATCTCGCTGCCTTCGGTGCCATAGCCATGGCCGACATAATCGGTGGCCGACGCGCCGATCGAGATGATGTCAGTCTGCGGTCCCCGGCCCAGCTTCATGTCCTGGATAAGCCCGGCGGCGAGCGCGAGGACGGCAGCGTCATATTCGGGCGAGCGGCGGAAATTGTTCACGGCGCCCGCGTCGCGCGCGAAGCGGCCGGTGCCGATCGTCTTGCCGGCGACCGATACGGCGCGGGCGAGCGGCTGGCAAAAGGTTGGCAGCGTCATTGGCGGCTGCGCGGTCGCGATCTGCTTTGCCACGGCGGCATTGGCGCGGGCGACCACCGGCGGCATCGTGCGCCCGGCATAGCTGGTGAAGCCGTCCTTGCCGAACCACCACAGCTCGTCAACCTTGTGCCCGCCCATCATCACCGCCGCGCGGTCTTTTCCGGCGACCGATACGACGCGGGTGCGCGGGTCGGCGGCTTTCATCCGTTCGCCCAGCGTCGGCACAATCAGGTGCGTGTCGGACACGGTATAGTCCTTGAAGGTCGAACCCGCCACGCGCTCGTCCTCGGCGCAATAGACCTTGTGGTCCGGGCGGTTCGTGCTGCGCTGGTCGATCCAGTCGTTGGCGATGATGCCGGTGCGCGCCGGACGCGCGCCGGTCAGGATCGTCGAATGGCCGGGGCAGGTCTCGGTCGCGGCATGGCTCTGATAGCCCGAGGGGAACACCGCGCCCTGCATCATTCGCACAAACCCGCCGGTGAAGCGCGCGCGATATTCGGCGAACAGGTCGGCGGAGAATTGATCGACCGAGATCGCGACGATCAGCTTGGGGGGCGTCGGCGGATAGGTCGGCGGTACCGACACGTCGGTCGGCGCCGGGGCGGGCGCGGTGCTCTGCGCCAGGGCGGGGGCGGCGGTGCCGAGCAGCAGCGCGGCGAGGGTCAGGAAACGCATCGGTGAACTCCGCGGACGGTGCATCCGTCTCCAAACTCCGCTACCGGGCGTACATGACACCGGCAAGAACGCTGTGGCGACTCATCGTCATCCTTTCAGCCTTCCTGGCGGCGCTGCCCGCCATGGCGCAGGTGCCGGGGCAGCGGCACGTCCAGATGCGGATCGTTGCGGAAAGCGATACGCCAGCGGCTGGATCGCGCGTCACGCTGGCGCTGGTGTCGGTGCCTGATGCGGGCTGGCACGGATACTGGAAGAATCCCGGCGCGGTCGGGACCCAGCCGCGACTCGACTGGACACTGCCGGCCGGCGCGCGGGTCGCCCCGCTGCGCTACCCCGTACCCGAACGGCTGACCGTCGCCGGGATCATCAACTATGTCTATGAACGCCCCTGGACGATCCTGACCGACCTCGAGCTGCCCGCCGGACTGGCCAAGGGAAGCACGGTGCCGGTGCGTCTCGCCATCGATTATCTGGTCTGCACCCGCGAAATCTGCGTGCCCGAAAAAGCCGAGCTGTCGACGATGCTGACCATCGGTGACGGGGCGGTCGGTGCCGAACGCCGTGCCGAGTTCGACAAATGGCGGCGCGCGCTGCCCCGGCCGCTGGGGTCGCCGGCGGTGTTCCAGGCGGGCGAACCGCTCCGACTGCGTGTACCGTTCCCGGCATCGCAGGCGATCGGCGACGCCTATTTCTTTCCCGAAACCGAAAATGCGATCGATTACGATGCACCGCAGCTCATCCGGCGCGACGGCGACGCGCTGGTTATCGAAACAAAGGGGGTAGGCAAGCCGGCGGTGATCGAGGGCGTGCTGGCGACCGGCGCGGGGCAGGGCTTCGCCATTCGCGCGACCCCCGGCACGGTCGCGGCGGCGGCCAAACCGGCGCCGGTTCGTGCCGCGCTGATCGCCTTTGCCGGGGCGCTGCTGGGCGGGCTGCTGCTTAACGTCATGCCCTGCGTCTTTCCGATCCTGAGCCTGAAGGCGCTGAGCCTGGCGCGGTCGGGCGAGTCGGCGGCGCAGGCGCGGGCGGAGGGCGTGGCCTATACCGCCGGGGCGATCGTCACCTGCATGGCGCTGGGCGGCATCCTGCTGGCAATCCGCGCGGCGGGTGTCGCGGCGGGCTGGGCGTTCCAGTTGACCGATCCGCGCGTCGTGCTGCTGCTGCTGGTGCTGACCGGCGGGATCGCGTTGAACCTCGCTGGCCTGTTCGAGCTGCCGACGCCGCAGGTCGGCAACCGCAGCGGGCGGGGCGGGGCGTTCGCCACCGGCGCGCTGGCGGCGTTCGTCGCGACGCCGTGCACCGGGCCGTTCATGGGGGCGGCGCTGGGATCGGCGCTGGTCCTGCCACCGGTTGCGGCGATGGCGGTATTCGCCGGGCTGGGCCTCGGCCTCGCGCTGCCGTTCCTGTTGCTGGGGTTCGTGCCGGCGCTGCGCCGTCGCCTGCCCAAGCCCGGCGCGTGGATGGATGTGTTTCGTAAAGGCCTGTCGGTGCCGATGTTCCTGACCGCGCTGGCGCTGGCATGGATCTTGGGGCGGCAGGCCGGGGTCGACGGCATGGCGCTGGGGCTGGCGGCGCTGCTGCTCGCCGGGCTGGGCCTGTGGTGGACCGGGCGGCGGCAGCTGCGCGGGCGCGACCGGGCATGGTGGCCGGGGATCGCCGCGCTGGTGCTGGCGGTGGCGAGCGCCGCGTTGGTGCAGCGCGCACCGCCCGCCGGGGCCGCGTCGACCGGCATCGCCGGGGCCGAGCCGTTCAGCGAGGCACGGCTGGCGGCGCTCCGGGCAGAGGGCAAGCCGGTCTTCGCGTACTTCACCGCCGACTGGTGCCTGACCTGCAAGGTCAACGAACGTGCCGCGATCGAGACGCAGGCGGTCGCCGATGCCTTTGCCAAGGGCGGGGTCAAGGTGCTGGTGGGCGACTGGACCGATGGCGACCCCGTGCTCGGCCGCTTCATCGAAGGGCATAACCGCGCCGGGGTGCCGCTCTATCTGTGGTATGCGCCGGGCCAGAACGACGCGCGCGTGCTGCCGCAGGTGCTGACGCCGGCAACCCTGACCGAATTGGTACGATAGCGCGCATACCCGCTTGCCAGCCCCGATTTCGCAGCGCAGCATACGGAGCATTATCCGTCAGGCGGCGTTGGGGATTGAATGGGGCAGGCGTTCGACGAAATTTGGGGACATGGCGGGCCGGATCAACCGCGTACCGACCTGGCGGCACTGGCACGATGGATGCGCGAGGTGCCACCCCATGAGCTGAAACGCCGCCTGCAATCCGCCGAAGCGACCTTTCGCCAGCTGGGCATCACCTTCGCCGTCTATGGCGACAGCGAGGCGGCGGAGCGGATCATCCCATTCGATATCGTGCCGCGCGTGTTCATGGCCGATGAATGGGCCCGTCTTTCGCAGGGGCTGATTCAGCGGACACAGGCGATCAACGCCTTTCTCGACGACATCTATGGCGAGCGCCGCATCCTGAAGGCCGGGGTGCTGCCGCCCGACCTGATCTTCTGCAACAGCCAGTTCCGCCCGGAAATCGCCGGCATCCGCCCGCCGCACGGTGTCTGGGCGCATATCTGCGGAATCGATCTCGTCCGCACCGGCCCGGACGAATTCTATGTGCTGGAGGACAATGCCCGCACGCCGTCGGGTGTGTCGTACATGCTGGAAAATCGCGAGGCGATGATCCGGCTGTGCCCCGAACTGTTCCGCAAGTTTCGCGTGGCAGCGGTCGACAGCTATCCCGACAAGCTGCTGGAGACGATGCGATCGGTCGCCCCGCCGGGAGCCGGCGCGCATCCGACCTGCGTCGTGCTGACGCCGGGGCATTTCAATTCGGCCTATTACGAACACAGCTTCCTCGCCGATTCGATGGGCGTCGAACTAGTGGAGCCGGCCGACCTGTTGGTCGATGACGATGTAGTATGGATGCAGACCATCGCCGGGCGGGTGCGGGTCGATGTCATCTATCGCCGGATCGACGACGACTTCATCGATCCGGTCGTGTTCCGGCCCGAATCGCTGCTGGGTGTGCCGGGCCTGATCGGCGCTTATCGTGCGGGCAATGTCGCGTTGGTCAACGCACCGGGCAACGGCATCGCCGACGACAAGGCGATCTACAGCTACATGCCCGAAATCGTGCGTTTCTATGCCGAGAGCGAGCCGCTGCTCCCCAATGTCGAGACGTGGCGCTGCCGTGAGCCCGACGCGCTGAAATACGTCCTTGACCATCTGGACGAGGTGGTGGTGAAGCTGGTCGACGGGTCGGGCGGCTATGGGATGCTGGTCGGCCCGACCGCTTCGAAGGCGGAGATCGAGGAATTTCGCCGCGCGCTGATCGCCGAGCCGCAGCGTTACATCGCGCAGCCGACGCTTGCGTTGTCGACGGTGCCGACGCTGACCGAGGCGGGTCTGGCCCCGCGCCATGTCGATTTCCGCCCGTTCGTACTGACCGGGGCGGAAACGGTTCAGGTGGTGCCGGGCGGCCTGACCCGCGTCGCGCTGAAGGAGGGATCGCTGGTCGTCAATTCCAGCCAGGGTGGCGGGACGAAGGACAGTTTCGTGTTGCTCGACGACGGCCCGGTCCAGTCGCAATCGCTGGGCGGCCTGACCCAATCCCAGGGAGGGCGCTGACATGGCGATGCTGTCGCGCACCGCCGCCTCACTCTATTGGCTGGGTCGCTATGTCGAACGTGCCGACTTCTTGGCGCGACTGGTCGAGGCGACCGTCCGGCTGGACGCACTGTCGTCGCGGCCGGCGGGCGACGCCGCCTGGGCCAGCGCGCTGGCGGTCAGCTATACCGAGGACAGCTTCGCCGCCACGGGCCAGAGCGTCTCGCAGGGGTCGGTCGCACGCTTCCTGACCTGCGATCGTAGCCATGCCGGGTCGATCCTGTGGTGCCTCGACGCCGCGCGCAACAATGCGAAGGCGGTGCGCACCGCACTGACCCGCGACGCGTGGACCGCGATCAACCGCGCATGGATCGTCTTTAACGCCCCGCGTGGCGAGGAGGGCGAGGATATCCTCAACCTCGTCGAAGCGATCAAGGCCGAGGCGCGCGGGTTCGAAGGCGCGGTGCAGCGCATGATGAAGAACGAGGCGACGTGGCTGATCCTGCTCGGCGCCGCGATCGAGCGGGCCGACAATACCGCTCGGCTGATCGACGTCAAATATCACCTGCTGCTGCCCGAGGGCGAGCGGATCGGTGGCGCGATCGACCGCGACCAGTGGACGACGATCCTGCAGACCGTATCGGCGGTCACCGCCTATCGCTGGCTTTATAGCGAGGGGTTGAAGCCCGCCAACGTCATCGAACTGCTGCTGTCGCGCGGAGAGGTGCCGCGCAGCCTGGCGGCATGTGTCGATGAATCGGTCGAGATGCTGAACCTGCTGGGCAAGCGCACCGGTTTTCAGGGCGAGGCGGATCGCATGGCGCGTGCCCGGCTGGCGCGGATGCAGAAGACGCGCGCACACGAGGTGATCGTCAGCGGGCTGCACGAATATCTTACCGCCTTCATCCGGGAGAATGCGATGCTCGACGCCGCCATCGCCCGCCAGTTCCGCTTCATCTGATGCGGCTGTCGGTCCATCACGAAACGCGCTACCGCTTCACCAAGCCGCAGGCGCGCATCGTCCAGCTGCTGCGGCTGTTTCCTGGCGATACCAGCCATCAAACGGTGGTGAACTGGCGCATCGATGTCGATTGCGATGCGCGGTTGCGCGACGGGTATGACGGTTATGGCAACATCACCCGCATGCTCTATGCCGAGGGGCCGGTCGACGCGCTGGTGCTGACCGTTTCGGGCGAAGCGTTGTTGACCGAGGATGACGGCCCGATCGAAGGGACGGACGAGCCGTTCCCGCCCGAGCTGTTTCGCCGCGTGACGCCGCTGACCCGCGCCGATGCGGTGATCGAGGGGTTGGGGCAGGGCGATGATCTCGACGCCATGACCGCGCTGGCCACTGCGATCCATGCGCGCTGGCCGCTCGACCGCCGGCCGACGCCGACGATCCGGCCGGCGATCGAGGCGGCGGCCGACCAGCGGCTGGGCCCGCGCGACCTGGCACAGATATTCCTAGCGGGGGCACGGGCACGTGGCGTGCCAGCGCGCTATGTATCGGGCTACAGCCTGTCCGGTGACGACGAACGCCGTACTGCCGCGCCCCATGCCTGGGTCGAGGCGCATGTCGCGGGCGGATGGTATGCATTCGATCCGGCGACCGGCGGGCGGTCGGGGCTGGACCATATCCGGGTCGCGGTTGCGCTGGACGCGGCGGGCGCGGCGCCGATCGCCGGGGTCCGGATGGGCGCGGGCGACGAGGAACTGGACGTCGACGTCCGGGTAGGCAGCGAGGTGGAATAATCCGCCCCGCTTGCGGGGAGGGGGACCAGCCGCAGGCTGGTGGAGGGGGCGGCCCCCCTCCACCACCGCTTTGCGGCGGCGGCCCTCCCCGTGCCGGGGAGGAGTTCAACTCAGCCCTCGTGGCCGCCGTAGTTCTTCAGCTCGTCGCCGACGATCTGCACGACGTGCAGCACGTTGGTCGATCCCGGCGTCCCGAACGGTACGCCGGCGCAGACGACCACGCGGTCGCCGGCCGCGGCCATGTTGTGACGCAGCACCATGCGCTTGGCCTTCGCCACCATCTCCTCGAACGATTCGACGTCGCGGGTGTGGACGGCGTGGACGCCCCACAGCAGGCCCAGGCGACGCGCAGTGTCGATCTGCGGCGTCAGCACCATGATCGGCACCGGGGGCCGTTCGCGCGCGATGCGGCGGGCGGTCGATCCGGACTTGGTGAAGCACAGGATCGCCTTCGCATCGACCGTGGTGGCGATGTTCTTGGCGGCCTCGGCCAGCGCGTCGGCGGTGGTGGGATCGGGACGCAGCACGGTGAAGTGCACGCGGTCGCCATGCGCCGGGTCGCGTTCGACGGCATGCGAGATGTCGTTCATCATCGTGACCGATTCGACCGGCCAGCTGCCCGCCGCGCTTTCCGCCGACAGCATGATCGCATCGGCACCGTCATAGACGGCGGTCGCGACGTCCGACACTTCGGCGCGGGTCGGCGAGGGCGAGGTGATCATCGATTCGAGCATCTGCGTCGCGACGACCACGGGGCGGCCGAGGCGACGGGCGGTTTCGACGATGCGCTTCTGCAGCGGCGGCACCGACTGCGGCGGCAGTTCGACGCCCAGGTCGCCGCGTGCGACCATCACGCCGTCGCACTGCTCGACGATTTCCTCCAGCCGGGCGACGGCCGACGGCTTCTCGATCTTGGCGAGCAGCGCCGCCCGGCCCTGGATCAGCTTGCGCGCTTCGGCCAGATCCTCGGGCCGCTGCACGAACGACAGCGCGATCCAGTCGACGCCCTGTTCGACCGCGAAGTGGAGGTCGGAAATGTCCTTCGGCGTCAGCGCGGCCATCGGCAGCACGACGTCGGGGACGTTCAGCCCCTTCGAGTTCGACAGCGCGCCGCCGACCACGACCTCGGTCACGATCCGGTCGTCGTCATGGTCGAGCACGCGCAGCACCAGCTTGCCATCGTCCAGCAGCAGGCGCGCGTCGCGGGCGATCGCCGCGAAAATCTCCGGGTGCGGCAGTTCGACGCGGGTCGTGTCGCCCGGCTCGTTCGACCGGTCGAGCGTGAAGCGCTGCCCGGCTTCGAGCATCACCCGCCCCTCGGCGAAGCGACCGACGCGCAGCTTCGGCCCCTGAAGATCGGCGAGGATCGTCGTCGGACGGCCATATTGCTGTTCGAGCGCGCGAATCGCCTCGATCACCGCGACCTTGGATTGCTGGTCGCCATGGCTCATGTTGACGCGGAACGCATCGGCGCCCGCTTCGAACAGCTTCGCGATCATTTCGTACGTATTGCTCGCGGGGCCGAGCGTGGCGAGGACGCGAACCTTGCGCGAACGGGGGCTGATGGCCTTGGTCATGATAGTCTCCGGGCGTTGCGCGCCTGCCTCTAAGCCTTATTCGAAAACGATCAACCTTTAGGACCACGCCCATGACGACAATCGATTCGATCAGCGAAGCGGCACAGGCCGCCGCGTTCCGCCGGCTGCTCCGCCACCTGCAGCATCGCACCGATGCGCAGAATGTCGACCTGATGGGGCAGGCCGGCTTCTGCCGCAACTGCCTCGGCGACTGGCTGGGCGAGGCGGCGGGGCTGTCGAAGGAGGAAGGGCGCGAGGCGGTGTACGGTATGCCCTATGCGCAGTGGAAGTCGGAGCACCAGATGCCCGCAACTCCCGAACAGATCGCGCGGATGGAGGAGAGCGTCGCCCGGAATCGTGCCGATATCGCCGGGAACGGCACGGCGACCGACCCCCGCTGATCGGTTGAGGCGCGCGCGCGGATCGGCTAGGCGCGCCGGTTCACGAATTCTTGACCATCGTTGAGGGACCCCCATGACCGACAATGTTTCGGCGGAACAGCTCCGCCTGCTTATCGAGCGTATCGAGCGCCTGGAAGAAGAGAAGAAGGGCATCAGCGACGACATCAAGGACGTCTATGCCGAAGCCAAGTCGACCGGGTTCGACGTGAAGACCATGCGCAAGATCATCAGCCTGCGCCGCATGGAAAAGCATCACCGCGACGAAGCCGACATGCTGCTCGAAACCTATAAGCAGGCGCTCGGCATCTAATCACCGGAGGTAAAGGGGGCAGGGACATGGCCAGCGTCTTCCACATCGCGACCCGTCTGCTGAAAGGGCATGGCGACCCGCAGGGCGAGGAGGAAGCCCATGTCCTGTCCGCGATCGAACGCGGCACCCCCGTCACCCGCGACGCCGCCGACGAATCGGACGCGCGGTCGACCTATGGCGACCGGCTGGCGGATCGGGTGGCGGCAGTCGGCGGGTCGTGGGGGTTCATCATCGCCTTCACGGCGGTATTGCTCGGCTGGATGCTGCTCAATTCCGACGTGCTGTCGCATTTCGGGCTGGCGTTCGATCCCTACCCCTACATCTTTCTCAACCTGATGCTGTCGACGCTGGCCGCGATCCAGGCGCCGGTCATCATGATGAGCCAGAACCGGCAGTCGGAAAAGGATCGGCTGGCCGCGCGGCTGGACTATGAAACCAATTTGCGCGCAGAGATCGACATCCTCGCGCTGCACGCCAAGCTGGACAGCGACGTGATCGACCGGCTGGCGGCGCTGGAGGCGAAGATCGACGCGCTGGCGCAACGTGCGCCGTCCGCTTAAGAGCGGGCAGTAACCTGAAGAGGCACCGATGGCAGGCCATAGCAAATTCAAGAACATCATGCACCGCAAGGGTGCGCAGGATAAGAAGCGGTCGGGCATGTTCTCGAAGCTCAGCCGCGAAATCACCGTCGCGGCAAAGATGGGCCTGCCCGATCCCGACATGAACCCGCGCCTGCGCGCGGCGATCAACGCCGCGAAGGCGCAGTCGATGCCCAAGGACAATATCCAGCGCGCGGTCGACAAGGCGTCGAAGGGCGACATGGAGAATTACGAGGAAATCCGCTACGAAGGCTTCGGGCCTGCGGGGGTTTCGCTCATCATCGAGGCGCTGTCCGACAACCGCAACCGCACCGCGACCAACGTGCGCACTGCCGTGTCGAAGAATGGCGGCAACCTCGGCACCGCCGGATCGGTCAGCCACGGGTTCGACCGCGTCGGCCTCATCAACTATCCCGCCAAGGCCGGTGACGCCGAGAAGGTGTTCGAGGCGGCGCTGGAAGCCGGCGCCGAGGACGTGACGTCGAGCGAGGACGGCCACGAAATCTGGACGGCGCAGGGCGATCTGCACGAAGTGGCCAAGGCGCTGGAGCCGGTGCTGGGCGAGGCCGAAGGTGCCAAGCTGGCGTGGCGGCCGCAGACGATGGTGTCGGTCGGCGAAGACGACGCCGCGACGCTGTTCAAGCTGCTCGACGCGCTCGACGATGACGACGACGTGCAGACCGTGTGGGGCAATTACGAAGTGTCCGATGAGGTAATGGAGAAGCTGGGTTGATCAACCTGATCCTCCCCGCCTGCGGGGAGGGGGACCGCCGCGCAGCGGTGGTGGAGGGGGAGTGCCCCGCAGCGCAGCGCTTGCGGAAGCCCCCCTCCACCAGCCTGCGGCTGGTCCCCCTCCCCGTGCCGGGGAGGAGCGTTTCGTGCTGATCCTCGGCCTCGATCCCGGCCTCGGCACCACCGGATGGGGCATGATCCGCGCCGATGGCAACCGCCTGAGCCACATTGCCAACGGCCAGATCCGCACCGACCCGTCGATGCAGCTCCCCCGCCGCCTGGCCCTGCTGTTCGGCGCACTGGGCGAGGTGATCCGCACCGAACGCCCCGATGGCGCGGCGGTCGAGGAGGTGCTGGGCAACAGCAACGCGCAATCGACGCTGAAGCTGGGGCAGGCGCGCGGCGTCGTGCTGCTCTCCGCCTCGACCGCAGGGCTGGCGATCGGCGAATATCACCCGAGCATCGTCAAGAAGGCGGTGGTCGGCACCGGCGGCGCGGACAAGAAGCAGATCCAGGCGATGGTCGGCCATCTGCTGCCCGGCGTTAAGCTGTCCGGGCCGGACGCGGCCGACGCGCTGGCGGTGGCGATCACCCATGCACATCATCTCGCCAGCGCGCACGCGCGGGCACGGCGTTCGACGGGGATCGGAGCGTGACGCCTGCCCCGATCATCTCCCTGCGTGCGCGGGGATGCGGCCTATCGAGAGAAGTTGACCATGATCGCCCATCTTAAAGGCACGCTGTCCGTCTCCGGCATCGACCATGCGGTCATCGACGTGAACGGCGTCGGCTATCTGGTCGGCGCGTCGTCGCGCACCTTGCAGGCGCTGGGGCCGGTCGGCGGCAGCGTCACCATCCATACCGAGATGCTGGTCGCCGAGGATTTCATCCGCCTCGTCGGCTTTGCCAGCGCGGACGAGCGCGACTGGTTCCGCCTGCTGACCGGGGTGCAGGGCGTCGGCGCGCGGGTTGCGCTGGGTATCCTCTCCACCCTGTCGCCCGAGGAAGTCCGCACCGCGATCGCGCGCGGGGACAAGGCGAGCATCGCCCGCGCGAACGGCGTCGGCCCGAAACTGGCGCAGCGCATCGCGATGGAATTGAAGGACAAGGTGGGCGGCATCGCCATCGGCCCCGGCGCAGTTGCGCCGGCGGCGGGGGGCGATGGCGTGGAGGGCGATGCGGTATCGGCGCTCCTCAACCTCGGCTTCAAGCCGGCCGAGGCGGCAACGGCGGTCGGCAAGGCGGCAGAAGAACTGGGGGCGGGCACCAGCCTCGACGCGCTGGTCCGGCTGGCGCTGCGCAAGGCGTCGCGCTGACCGTGATCGCGTTGCTGCTGGCCGCCGCCATGCCGGGGCAGGCAGCGGCGTCACCGCCCCGCGACGACGAATGGCTGATCCTGCAGACCGCAGCCGATCCGCTGGCGCTGGTCGGTGTGGCGGCTGCCAGGCGGGCGCCGGGCGCACGGGTTATTGCGACCGAGGAATGCGACGGCATGCGTCCGGGGCTGTTCATCCTGGTCGTGAAGCCCGACCGGGCACCGCATCCGGCCGGGGCCTATGTCCGGCGCTGTATCGCGCAACCCTATAGCGCGACGGGGCGCGGGATCGCGTCGGTCGACCCAAGCTTCGCGGCGATGCGGGCGCGGCCGGTCAATATCGATGGCGGCGATATCATCAGCTTCATACGTTCGAACCTGCTGATCCGGCCCTATTTCGTCGATCTGCCGAATGATCCGCGCGAAGGGTTGCGCGTGGCGGTCGAGGATATGGCCGAGGGCCGCCGTCGCCCGATCGAGCGCGACTGCACCGCCCCCGAAGTGACGCGCGGCGTCGATCATATCGCCATCGCCTGCGCCGTCGAGCAGATCGCCGGCCAGCCGGTCTATCGCACCGTGATCTACCGCGCCGGCGACCTTTCGCGCGTCCGGGAGATCCCGCGTTGTCGCGACCCGCAATTCTTTCAGGTCGACCTGCTGCGTTGCTGGACGCAGACGGTTTCACCGGCGGGTAAGGCGGCGCTGAAACCGCGCTATGTCAGGTTTTGAGGGCGGATCGTGCGACGCACCTCGACCGCCCGCATGCGAACAGCTAGGGAACGGGCGTGACCGACGACCGTATGACCACCCCGCTTCGCCGCCCCGAGGATGTCGACGCCGCGCTGCGTCCGAAGGCGCTCGACGAATTTGTCGGGCAGCGGGCGGCGCGCGAGAATTTGCGGGTCTTCATCGATGCCGCGCGGGGGCGGGGTGATGTGCTCGACCATGTGCTGTTTTTCGGACCTCCCGGCCTCGGCAAGACCACCTTGGCGCAGATCGTCGCGCGCGAAATGGGCGTGGGGTTCCGCGCTACTTCCGGCCCGGTCATTGCCAAGTCGGGCGACCTCGCCGCGCTGCTGACCAACCTGGAGGACGGCGACGTCCTGTTCATCGACGAAATCCATCGCCTGAATCCGGCGGTCGAGGAAGTGCTGTACCCGGCGATGGAGGACCGCGCGCTCGACCTGATGATCGGGGAGGGGCCGTCGGCGCGCAGCGTGCGGATCGACCTGCCGCGCTTCACGCTGGTCGGGGCGACGACGCGGCAAGGGTTGCTGACCACACCGCTTCGCGACCGGTTCGGCATTCCGATCCGCCTGCAATTCTACACGGTCGACGAACTTACCCGCGTCGTGACCCGCGCCGCCGGGTTGCTGGGCCTGGGCATCGCCACCGACGGCGCGACCGAAGTCGCCCGCCGTGCGCGCGGTACGCCGCGTATCGCCGGGCGGCTGCTGCGCCGCGTGCGCGACTTCGCGAACGTCGCGGGGGTGGAGATCGTCGACGCCCGCACCGCTGACGCCGCGCTCAACCGGCTGGAGGTCGATGCCAAGGGGCTGGACGCGATGGATCGCCGCTATCTGACGATGATCGCCGACGTCTATCGCGGCGGCCCGGTGGGCGTCGAGACGCTGGCGGCGGGTCTCAGCGAACCGCGCGACACGATCGAGGAGGTGATCGAGCCGTATCTGATCCAGATCGGCATGATCGCCCGCACCGCGCGCGGGCGCTGCCTGAATGCCGGCGGGTGGAAGCATCTGGGGTTCGAACCGCCCGCGGGCGTGCAGGATGGGTTGTTCGATTGATGGAACGAAACGGCAAGCAGCGCGGCAATCTGCTGGCATCGGCGGCGATCGGCGCGCAACAGGCGGGGCGGGTGGCCGCGCCCGTCGCGCCGCTGGTGATCGAGGCGGTGTTCGCCGCCGACGCCAGCTGTTCGGTCACCATCGGCAGCGCGGAGTTCGTCCTGCCCGATGCTGCGCCGGCGTTCGCCGCGGCGCTCGGCACCTTGCCCAACCCCGGCCGGCCGCTGACGCTCGCCGTCCGGGGCGGGGCGGCGGCACGCCATGTCAGCGCGATCGTCCGCCTGATCGGATCGGCCGGGTTCGACAATGTGACTGTGCTGCGTAACGACGACGCGTAGCCATAACGCGGGGTTAAGCCGGTCACCCCTTTCCCCCGCCGCCGCCAATGGTTAAAGCCATGGCCATGACCGACCCCGACCAGCCGGCCGGCGGCCGCTTCGTCGGCGGCACGCATCGCTTTCCGTTGCGGATCTATTTCGAGGACACCGACCTGTCGGGCGTCGTCTACCACGCCAATTACCTGCGTTTTTTCGAACGCGCGCGTAGCGACATGCTGATGGTCGCCGGCATCGACCAGCGCGCCGCGCATGAAGCGGGCGAGGGTGCCTATGCCGTGCGGTCGATGCAGCTCGACTGGCGCGCGCCCGCGCGGCTGAACGATGCGCTGGTCGTGGTCAGCACCGTCGAGCGCGTGCGGGCGGCGGCGGTCGACATTCAGCAATCAGTCATCCGCGACGATCTTCTACTGGCGTCGGCACGGGTGGAGGTCGCGTTCGTGGCCCCCGGCGGGCGGCCGCGTCGCCAACCGGCGGCGTGGATCGAAACCTTCGCCGCGCTGGTCGCAACCGATAAAGGAGCATGATGGACGTTTTCGTGAACACCGACGCCGCGACCATGTCGCCGGTCGCGCTCTTCCTTCAGGCCGACTGGGTAGTGAAGGCGGTGATGCTGGGCCTGCTGGCCGCCAGCGTCTGGACCTGGGCGATCATCGTCGGCTTCCTGGTGCGCGCCCGCAAGGTCCGCCGCGACATCGACCGGTTCGAGGTGGAGTTCGAACAGGCCGAGGATATCGATGCCTTCCACCGGTTGCAGGGATCGCGCGATACCGTGATCGCCCGCGTGTTTTCCTCCGGGGTGCGCGAATGGCGTCGGTCGACCGCCTCCAAGCAGATCGACCGCGACGGCACCCGCGAACGCCTCGCCACCGCGATGGCGTCGAGCGTCGCGGATGAGAGTGAGACGCTGGCCGACCGGCTGAACATCCTGGCGACGGTCGGGTCGGTTGCGCCGTTCGTCGGCCTGTTCGGCACGGTATGGGGCATCATGCGCTCGTTCACCTCGATCGCGTCGGAGCAGAACACCTCACTGGCCGTCGTCGCGCCGGGCATCGCCGAGGCGCTGTTCGCGACCGCCATCGGCCTGTTCGCCGCGATCCCGGCGGTCATCGCCTATAACCGCTTCAGCCACCGTGTGAACCGGATCGAGGCGCGGCTGAACCGTTTCGCCGACGCGTTCCACGCCACGCTGTCGCGCCAGCTCGAAGGCGTCTGAGCCATGGGCATCAACCTGCCGTCGGCAAAGGGAAAAGGGCGCCGTGCGCCGATGGCGGAGATCAACGTCACGCCGCTGGTCGACGTGATGCTGGTGCTGCTCATCATCTTCATGGTGACCGCCCCGCTGATGACCGCCGGCGTGGCGGTGAACCTGCCCGACAGCCGCGCGAAGGCGGTCGAACAGACGCAGCAGCCGGTCACGCTGTCGATGGATGCCGAAGGGCGGACGTTTATCGACGACCTCGAAGTATCGTCCGACAACCTGCCCGGCGAACTGGAAAAGATCGCGGCGGCAGGTGCCGGGGCGACCGAGCCGCGGCAGGTGATGCTGCGCGCCGACCGCAGCCTCGACTATGGCCGGGTCAATGCCGTGCTGGGCGAACTGAACCGCGCCGGCCTGAACCGCGTGTCGCTGATCAGCGTGGCGCAGTAAGGCATGCAGAAGGCGGAGAAGATCGGGCTTGGCGTAGCGGTCGCGGGACATGTCGTCCTGTTCGGCCTGCTGTCGGTCGGGTTTCTCGCCACGCCGAACCCCAAGAAGCTGGTCACCCAGCCGATGGATGTCAGCTTTGCCGAAGAGGTCGCGGCCGAACAGAGCGCGCCCGAACAGACCGATGCACCGGCGATCAGCCAGGCCCCGGAAACCGGTGCGCCCGAGGAAGCCGCGCCCAGCGAGCCGGCGAGCGAGCCGGAGCCCGCGCCGGAACCCGAACCCGCGCCGCCGGCCCCCGCGCCCAAGCCGCAGCCGGCCCCGCGCCCGGAGCCAAAGCCTGCGCCGAAGCCCGTGCCGGCGCCCAAGCCCGTGCCGAAACCGGTGCCCAAGCCTGCCCCGAAACCTGCGCCCGCACCCGAACCCAAGCCCGCCCCGGCGCGGCAACCCGCACGACCGGCGCCTGCCCGGCCGACGGCGGTCGCGAAGGCACCGCCAAAGGCTGCTGCGGCCAAGCCTTCCGCCGCGCCTGCGAAGCCGGCGGCGAAGCCTGCTGCGACACGCGGGCAGGGGGACAATGCCCAGGCGACGGCACAGCGTCCGCGGGGTGGCCGGCTGGGCAATGATTTCCTCAAGGGCATCGCCGACACGCCGGCACCGGGCAAGGCCCCGGCTCCACGCGGCACGGCGGTCAGCGCGCAGTCGGTCGCGGGCCTTGCCAGCGCGATCCAGCGGCAGGTGCAACCCTGTGCGAACAAGATTCCGAACCCCGGCCCCGGCGCCAACCAGATTCGCTCGCGTATCCGGTTGCAGATGCGTTCCGACGGGACCTTCGCCGCAAAGCCCGAACTGCGCGGCCAGACGGGGATCGACGACGAAAACCGCCGCTATGCGCAGCGCGTGTCCGAACTGGCGATCGCCGCGCTGACGCAGTGCGCGCCATACGAACTGCCCGCCGACCTGTACGAAGGCGGGTGGAAAGACATCATCATCAACTACAAGCTGCCCGGCTGACCGGAGGGATGTATGCGTAAACTGACGATGGCACTGGGCGCGGTACTCGCCAGCCTGCTCGCGGCCCCGGCGGCGTTCGCGCAGGTCGAGGTCGATATCGAGGGCGGCATTTCCGAACCGCTGCCGATCGCGGTGCCGGTGATGCCGACGCCGCAGGTCGCCTCGACGCCCGCCGGATCGACCGACGCGCTGGGGCGGCAGTTGGCGGAGATTGTGGCCACCGACCTGCGCAATTCGGGGCTGTTCAAGCCTGCCGGCCCCGATGGCCTGCCGCCGGTCGCGATGGCGCAGGTGCAGGTGCCCGACTATGCCGCGTGGAGCAACGCGCAGGCGCTGGTGCAGGGCTATGTCCGCGCCGAGGCGAACGGGACGCTGACCATCGGCTGCTATCTGTACGACACGTTCGGCCGTACCGAATTGACGCGGCAGGGATTCAACGTGGCCCCGGCCGAATGGCGTCGCGCCGCGCATAAATGCGCCGATGCGGTCTATACCCGCCTGTCGGGCGAAAGCGCCTATTTCGACAGCCGCATCGTCTATGTCAGCGAGACCGGGCCGAAGGGCAATCGCATCAAGCGGCTGGCGATCATGGATCAGGACGGGGCCAATCACCGTTTCCTGACCAACGGCCAGTCGATCGTGCTGACCCCGCGGTTCGCACCGAACCAGCAGTCGATCGTATATATGTCCTACGCCAATGAGCGGCCGGCGATCTATGTGCTCGACCTCGACAGCGGGCGGCAGCGGCTGCTGGTGCAGAATGCGTCGTTGACCTTCGCGCCGCGCTTCTCGCCCGATGGCCGCTATGTGCTGTTTTCGATGGCGCAGGCGGGCAATACCGACATCTACCGCGTGGCCGCAACGGGCGGCAGCCCGCAACGGCTGACCAGCGCGCCCGGCATCGACACCGGCGGCAGCTATTCGCCCGACGGGTCGAAGATCGTGTTCGAAAGCGACCGTTCGGGATCGCAGCAACTCTATGTGATGAACGCCGACGGGTCGAACCAGCAGCGGATCAGCTTCGGCGGTGGACGCTACGCGACCCCGGTATGGAGCCCGCGTGGCGACCTGATCGCCTTCACCCGGCAGGGTGGGGGCAGCTTCCGCATCGGCATCATGTCGCCCAGCGGCAACGGCGAAAAGCTGTTGTCCGACGCATGGGGCGACGAAGGGCCGAGCTGGTCGCCCAACGGCCGCGTCCTGACCTTCTTCCGCAGTGCGCAGGGGTCGGGGAAAACGCAGATCTGGTCGGTCGACCTGACGGGTTCGAACATCCGCCGCATCCCGACTGCGCTCGACGGGTCCGACCCGAGCTGGGGGCCCTTGCGCCCCTGACCTTTCACCAACGGGGGCCATTTCCGCTACAGGGGCATTGTAGCGGAAGGCGCAACGACCAAGGGAGGTTTATCATGACCAAGATTTCCGCGACGCTGTTCGTCGCCATCGGCCTGCTGGCGACTGCCGGCTGCGCCAAGAAGCGCCCGGCGGTGTTGCCGCCGGCACCGGGCCAGACGGTCGATCCGAACGCCGGCACCGGTGGCACGGGCGGGACCGGCACGGGCACCAACGGCGTTGTGCCGGGGTCGCGCGCGGACTTCCAGCAGTCGGTTGCCAGCGACACGATCAACTTCGGCCTCGACCAATATGATATCGATGCCACCGCGCGGCAGATCCTCGACAGCCAGGCGCAGTGGCTGACGCGCTATCCCAATGTCCGCGTGACGATCGAGGGGCATGCCGACGAACGCGGCACCCGCGAATACAACCTCGCGCTGGGCGATCGTCGTGCGAACGCGGCCAGCAGCTACCTCGCGACGCGCGGGATTTCGCCGTCGCGGATCACGACGATCAGTTATGGCAAGGAACGCCCGCTGGCGCTGGGATCAGACGAAGCGGCCTGGGCACAGAACCGGCGCGCGGTGACCGTCGTCCTCCAGTAAGGTCGTGATGCCTGCCCGGTCGCCACCTGCGGCCGGGCGGGGATCAGCTGGCCAGCCGCAGGGTGCCTCGCCCGGCGGACTTGGCGAAATACAGCGCTTCGTCGGCGCGGCTGTAGACGCTGGAAATCGTGTCGCCGGGGCGAACGTCGGTCAGCCCGGCGGAGAAATCGATCCGGAACGCGGCGTCCTCAGGAAACATCATTTGTCCGCCGACGCGCTCCCGCAGTCGCTGGACCGCCCGCTCGGCTTTTGTGATCCTGGTGTCGGGGAACAGGATCAGAAACTCCTCGCCGCCGATGCGGCCGAATCCGTCGCAGGTGCGCAGGTGCGCGCGGACGAGGCGGGCGAACTCTCGCAGTACCCGGTCTCCGCCGACATGGCCGAACCGGTCGTTGACCCGCTTGAAATGATCCAGATCGACCAGCACCGCCACCGTGCTGTGTGGCGGTTCCGCATGGCGTCGCTCGATGCGGCCGCCCAGCAGCGCCATGATATGACCGCGATTGGAAATGCCGGTCAGCGGATCGGTCGAGGCTGTCTTGACCGCGATGTCGCGTTCCTGCCGCAACACGCGATCCGATTGCCGCATATGGGTGATGTCGAGCGCGATGAACAGGATATGCCCGTCGGGCATCGTCTGCTCGACGATGTGCAGCCAGCTGCCGTCGTGCATGTCGGTTTCGATCGACAGCATCGGCACCTTGCCCCGCCGCGACAGGGATGAGGACAGCCACGCCTCGAAATCATCGTGCGATACGATCGGCCCGCGTCGATAGGCGTGATTGCGTCGCATCAGCTCGATCCAGTCGGGGGTCTCTTCGGGATCGAGGAAGAAGGCCCGGCGATAGGCAGGATTGGCAAACAGGATGCGGCCCGCCGGATCGTATAGCGCAACCATTGCCGCAGCATGGTCGAACGTCTCGATCAGTTGGCTATGGGCGGGCTGCATGGTGCTTTCGGCAAGGGACGGGAACGGCGCTTGGGGCTTACCGATCCGTTATGCCGTAATGCATGATATATTGATTAAAGGGGCTGCGACCGCGACGGTCGCAGCCCCTTTGCCGTAGCGGATCAGGCTTCGGCTGACGCCTTCGCCTTGCCGCCCTTGCGCGGCTTCTTGGGCGCGGCAGGCGTGATTTCGAAGGTCAGCGCGCCGTCCTTCAACGCGACATTGACCTCGCCGCCATGGACCAACTTGCCGAACAACAGTTCCTCGGCCAGCGGCTGCTTGATCTTGTCCTGGATCAGGCGGCCCATCGGACGCGCGCCATACAGCTTGTCATAGCCCTTTTCGGTCAGCCACGTCCGCGCCGGGTCGTCCAGCCGGATATGGACGCCGCGATCGGCCAGCTGCAGTTCGAGCTGGAGGATGAACTTGTCCACCACCCGCGCCACGACTTCGGTCGGCAGATAGCCGAACGGTACGATCGCATCGAGCCGGTTGCGGAATTCGGGCGTGAACAGCTTGCGCACCGCCTCTTCCTGCACGTCCTCGCGGTCGATCTGGCCGAAACCGATCGATTCCTTGGCCATGTCCGACGCGCCCGCATTGGTCGTCATGATGAGGATGACGTTGCGGAAATCGACGGTCTTGCCGTGGTGGTCGGTCAGCTTGC
Organism: Sphingomonas sp. Leaf9; assembly: GCF_001421355.1. Taxonomy (GTDB): domain Bacteria; phylum Pseudomonadota; class Alphaproteobacteria; order Sphingomonadales; family Sphingomonadaceae; genus Sphingomonas. Next base: position 674,381 of record NZ_LMKC01000002.1, read on the forward strand.
CGTTGTCCATCACCTGCAACAGGATGTTGAACAGGTCGGGATGCGCCTTCTCGATCTCATCGAGCAGCACGACGCAGTGCGGCTGCTGGTCGATCGCGTCGGTCAGCAACCCGCCCTGGTCATAGCCGACATAGCCGGGAGGGGCACCGATCAGCCGGCTGACCGAATGGCGCTCCATATATTCCGACATGTCGAACCGCTGGAGCGGAATGCCCATGATCTCTGCCAGCTGGCGCGCGACCTCGGTCTTGCCGACGCCGGTGGGGCCGGTGAACAGATAGTTGCCGATCGGCTTGTCGGGATCGCGCAGGCCCGCGCGGCTGAGCTTGATCGCCGAGGACAGCGCCTTGATCGCGTCGTCCTGCCCGAACACGACCCGCTTCAGGTCGAGTTCGAGATTGGCGAGCGCACGCGTATCATCGGTCGAAACCGTCTTTGGCGGGATGCGCGCCATCGTCGCGATGACCTGTTCGATCTCCTTGGCGGTGATCGTCTTCTTACGCTTGGGCGCAGGCACCAGCATCTGCATCGCGCCGACTTCGTCGATCACGTCGATCGCCTTGTCCGGCAGCTTGCGGTCGTTGATGTAGCGCGCCGACAATTCCACCGCCGACTTGATCGAATCGGGGGTGTACTTGACCTTGTGATGCTCCTCGAAAGCCGAACGCAGGCCGGTCAGGATCTTGATCGTGTCTTCGACCGAGGGTTCGTTCACGTCGATCTTCTGGAACCGGCGCAGCAGCGCGCGATCCTTTTCGAAGTGGTTGCGGAACTCCTTGTAGGTTGTCGAGCCGATGCAGCGAATCTGCCCGCCCGACAGCGCGGGCTTGAGCAGGTTCGATGCGTCCATCGCCCCGCCACTAGTCGCACCCGCGCCGATGACGGTGTGGATTTCGTCGATGAACAGCACCGCGTGCGGCAACTTCTCCAGCTCGGTCACGACCTGCTTCAGCCGTTCCTCGAAATCGCCGCGATAGCGGGTGCCGGCGAGCAGCGCGCCCATGTCGAGCGAATAGATAACCGCGGGCAGCAGCACCTCGGGCACGTCGCCTTCGACGATCTTGCGCGCCAGCCCCTCCGCGATGGCGGTCTTGCCGACGCCGGGATCACCGACATACAGCGGGTTGTTCTTCGAACGGCGGCACAGGATCTGCACCGTGCGATCGACCTCGGCCGAACGACCGATCAGCGGGTCGACCTTCCCGGTCTTCGCCTTTTCGTTCAGGTCTACGCAGAATTGCTTCAGCGCGCTCTCGTTCTTGCCCTTGTCGGCCGTTTTCGGGGTTTCCTTCTCATCGGCCCCCTTGGGCGCCGGGGTTTCGGTCGCGGTCGATCCGCCCTTGCCGACGCCGTGGCTGATGAAGCTGACCGCATCGAGGCGGCTCATGTCCTGCTGCTGCAGGAAATAGACGGCATAGGTCTCGCGCTCGCTGAACATCGCGACCAGTACGTTGGCCCCGGTTACTTCGTCACGGCCCGACGACTGTACGTGCAGGATCGCGCGCTGCACGACCCGCTGGAAGCTGCTGGTCGGCGACGGATCGGTCGCGGCGTCCAGTTTGAACGTGTCGAGTTCGGTGTCGAGATAATGGGCGACGGTCGCGCGCAGTTCGTCGAGGTCGACGCCACAGCCGGTCATCACCTTTGCCGCGTCGACGTCATCGGTCAGCGCGAACAGCAGATGTTCGAGGGTCGCATATTCGTGCCGGCGCGAGGATGCGGCCTCGAGCGCCTTGTGCAGCGTGGATTCCAGTGCGGATGCGAAGGATGGCATTATTTCACTCCGGTCGGCCGGCGAAAACGCGCCGGCCCTGCGTCCCGATCGCTCGGGTCTCCACCAATGTCGGTATGCCGCCGCCCGGCATCAAGCGGGGCGGAACATGTCATGACCGGAACAGCGCGTCGGCGCTGGCGCGGTGGTTGTTCGCCCGGTCGATCCGCGCGCGGCACCGGGCGATCTCGCCCTCCAGCGCGGCGATACGCCTGGTCAGTTCATCGACCGACAGCGGGTCCAGATCCTCGGCGAGCAACATGGGCAACAGGTTGCCACGAAGATGGTTAACATTTTCGTCGGGTTCCATGGCCAGCAGCGTTGACCCTGCCGCTGGCGATGTCAATAACGCCGGACACAGGGGGAAGAGCTTATGGACGTACCAGCGGCGATGCGTGCGATCGATCCGACGGAGCCGGGTGGCCCGGAAGTGCTGGTCGTGGTCGAACGCCCGACTCCGCGCCCCGCGCAGGGCGAGGTGCTGATCCGTGTCGCAGCGGCCGGGGTGAACCGCCCGGACGTGCTGCAGCGCACCGGCGGCTATGCTCCGCCGCCCGGCGCGCCGAGCATTCCCGGCCTGGAAGTCGCGGGCCATGTCGTCGCGGTCGGCGATGACGCCGATGGCCACCTGATCGGCCAGCCGGTATGTGCGCTGCTCGCCGGTGGTGGCTATGCCGAATATGTTGCGGTGTCGGCCGGACAATGCCTGCCGATCCCCGATGGCCTGTCGATGGTCGAGGCGGCGGCGCTGCCCGAAACGCTCTTCACCGTGTGGACCAACCTGTTCGAGCGCGGCTATGCGGCAGAGGGCGACAGCGTGCTGGTCCATGGCGGCACCAGCGGCATCGGCACGATGGCGATCCTCCTCGGCAAGCTCTTTGGCATCGAGGTCATCGTCACCGTTGGCAGTGATGCGAAGGCACAGGCCGCGCGCGACCTGGGCGCGGCGCATGCGATCAATTACCGTACCGAGGACTTCGTCGAGCGGGTGGCGGACATCACCGGCGGCAACGGCGTCAGCGTCGTGCTCGACATGGTGGGTGGCGACTATGTGCCACGCAACCTGAAGTGCCTCGGCGAGGATGGTCGCCATGTCTCGATCGCGGTGCAGGGCGGGGCAACCGCCACGGTGCCGCTGTGGGACATCATGCGCCGCCGCCTGACGCTGACCGGATCGACGCTGCGCCCGCGCGATGCAGCGTTCAAGGAAATGGTCGCCGACGAATTGTCACGTACCGTCTGGCCCCATGTCGCATCGGGCAAGCTGCGCCCGGTGATGGACCGGACCTTTCCACTGGAACAGGCCGCCGACGCGCATCGCCGGATGGAGGCTGGCGATCATGTCGGCAAGATCGTCCTGACCCTGGAATAAAGGCGAATGCAGGGCAGGTGCCCCGGCGCTTGCCCTTTGCGGCGACCTGTCCTAAGCCCGTATCCAGTGTGGCCGCCCGGTTTGGGCGGCCCTTTCTATTTCGGAGACCCGTCGTGGCCCAGCCGCTGATGCCGCACGCGACCGCTTCCTGGCTGGTCGACAATACCGCCTTGTCCTTTTCGCAGATCGCCGACTTCTGCGGCCTGCACGTCCTTGAGGTGCAGGCGATCGCCGACGACACCGCCGCGACCAAGCTGACCGGCCGCGATCCGGTGCGCGCGCACGAACTGACGATGGAAGAGATCGAGAAGGGGCAGAAGAACCCCGACTACCGCCTGGTGATGATGAAGGGCCCTGAACAGGTCCGTCGGACCAAGGGCCCGCGCTACACCCCGGTCAGCAAGCGGCAGGACAAGCCGGACGGCATCGCCTGGATCATCCGCAACCACCCGGAAATCAGCGATGGCGCGATCGGCAAGCTGATCGGCACCACCCGCACGACCATCGCCGCGATCCGTGACCGGACGCACTGGAACATCGGCAACATCACGCCGAAGGACCCGGTGACGCTGGGCCTGTGTTCGCAGCGTGAGCTGGACGCGCTGGTCGGCAAGGCGGCGAAGGCCGCCGGCATCGAGGCGCCGGCCGACACCCGCCTGGAAGGCGACCGCGAGGCGCTGATCGAGCAGCTGCGCAACGAACGCACCCAGGCGGCGCGCGACGCCGAACTGGCCGAGCGCGGCGAGACCGCCGAACCGTCGAGCTTCTTCGACCCGTTCAAGCGCTGATCCATACCACCCGGTGACGCATTGCCGGCCCGGCCATCCTCGGATGGTCGGGCCGTTTGCGTATCGGCGGCAATGGCTTAGGCTGCGCGTTCCCGAAGCGGAGTGCCAAGCCGATGTCCGACGACCTGACCGCCCGCGCGATCGCGCTGTACGACGCCTTCACCCACGACCATCACGACCGTCGCACGTTCATGGCGCAGATGGTGGCGCTCGCCGGATCGGCAGCGGCCGCCGAAGTGCTGATCGCCGGCATCGCAGCATCCCCCGCCGCCGCGCAGCAGGTGGCAGCGAACGATCCGCGGCTCGACGTGGCAAAGGCGAACGGCTCCGAAGCCGGCCATCCCGCCAGCGCCTATTTCGCGGCACCCAAGGGCGGGCGCGCCCTGCCGCTGGTGCTGGTCATCCACGAAAATCGCGGGCTGAACGCGCATATCGAGGATGTCGCGCGGCGGATCGCCCTTGCCGGGTTCCGCGTGATCGCCCCCGACCTGCTCGCCCCCCAGGGCGGGACGCCGACCGACGAGGACAAGGCGCGCGCGATGATCGGTACGATCGACTACGACGTCGCGCTGGCCCAGGCGAAGGCCTATCTGGCCAAGGCGCGGGGCGAGCGCAAAGGGCTGCGCACTGGCGTCGTCGGGTTCTGCTGGGGCGGGGCGTTCGTCAACCGGCTGGCGGTGGCCGACCCGCTACTGACCGCCGGGGTCAGCTATTACGGCCCGGCACCCGATCCGACCGAGGCGGCCAAGGTCCGCGCCGCGCTGCTGCTGCAACTCGCGGGCAAGGACGCGCGGGTGAATGCGACCGCGCTGCCATGGGGGGAGGCGCTGCGCAAGGCGGGCAAGCGGGCGACTACCCATGTCTATCCGAACGTCGACCATGCCTTCAACAACGACACCTCGGCGGCGCGCTATGATGCGGCGGCGGCGAAGCTGGCATGGGACCGCACCATCGCGTTTCTGCGTCACGAACTTGACGCGAAATAGGAGGATGTTCCACCTTCGTTCCTAACGAATCGCAGGGGGAGAAACACGATGGCCGGACTGACGCTCTACACCAACCCGATGTCGCGCGGGCGGATCGCCCGCTGGATGCTGGAGGAGGTCGGCGCGGACTATGCCGTCGAGGTGCTGGGCTATGGCAGCACGATGAAGGCCGACTCCTATCTCGCGATCAATCCGATGGGGAAGGTGCCGGCGATCGTCCATGACGGGCGGGTCGTGACCGAATGCGCCGCGATCTGCGCCTATCTGGCCGACGCCTTCCCCGATGCGGGGCTGGCCCCGACGGCGGCCGAGCGCGCGGATTACTATCGCTGGATGTTCTTTGCCGCCGGGCCGCTGGAGCAGGCGATCACCAACCGCTCGCTGGGCGTGGTGCCGAGCGACGACCAGCAGCGGATGGTCGGCTATGGCGATTACGATCGCGTGGTCACGGTGCTGGAGGCGGCGGTTGCGGCGCATCCCTATATCGCGGGCGATCGCTTCACGGCGGCGGACGTCTATGTCGGGTCGCACGTCATGTGGGGTACGCAGTTCGGGACGTTGCCGAAGCTGGACGCGTTCACTGCCTATCTTGGACGACTGTTGGACCGGCCGGCCTATGCCCGCGCCAGTGCGCTGGACGACGCGGCGGTGGCGGAGATGCAGGCGGCGTAACGCGCGTTTGTCCGCAGAACTGCGCTAGGCAAGCTCCGTCACCCCGGATCAAGTCCGGGGTGACGGCGTGGCTCAACGCCGCACATTGATCAGCCAGACCTTCGGCTGACCGGTCGGCTGCGGTTTCCCGTCCAGACGCCGCGCGCGCAGGATGCGGACGGGATCGAGGATCATCTGGCCCTTCATCGCGTCCGATCCGCCGCCGGTCGGCTTGGCGAGGATGCGCTTGACCACGTCCATGCCACCGACGACCCGCCCGAACGCGGCGTAACCGGCAAAGTCGCCCTTCGCATCCATGCTGGGCATCGCGCCGACCAGCAGGACGAAATTGCCACCCGCCGAATTGGCTTCGGGTCGCCTGGCCATCGAGATCGCGCCGTCGACATGGCGGACGCCGGTCTTGTCGGTGCGTTCATGGGGGAAGGGGGGCAGGATGCGGCGGGCATCGGTGCGGATGCCGCCCTGCACGAACCCCAGCTTCGGATCGGCCTTGCGCCGCGCCGACCGATAGAAATCGGTATCGTCGAACCGGCCATCATCGACATAAGCGAGGAAGTTCTTCGACGTCGCCGGCGCGCGCCTTAGATCCAACGCGACGATGATCGATCCGACGTTGGTGTCGATCTTCACCCGGACATAGCCGGGCGTGGCGCGGGTGGCGGATTGGGCGGACGCCGGCGCGGCAAAGGCCAGCAGGAACAGGGCAAGCAGGATACGCATCATCGCCCCCTAACGCCCGAAGCCGCCGGGCGGAAGCGCGTCAGTCCGCCTGCATCGCGGCATATTCGGCCAGCAGCGGGCCGAACGCCTCCGTCGGCGGAAAACCGGGATAGCGGTGTCGGGCCGGCGTCGTCGCCCATGGCAGCGCTTCGTCGGTCCAAGTGTCGATGAACGGCGCGAAGCCCTCCGGCTGGTCGAGTGAACCCACACGGACATTGGTGAAGCCGGGATCGGGTTCGATCCGGGTGAACAGCCAGCTTTTGCAATGGTCGCAATGATGATGCCGGACCTGTTCGCTGTGCAGTCCGCCGATCACGGTCGCGCCGGTCACGTGCAACGCGGTACTCGGCACTGCGACGCTCAATGAAAAGGCGCTGCCCGACATCTGCCGGCATCCGCGACAATGGCACGCCATGGTCATCATCGGCGCGGCATCGATCCGCAGGCGCACCCGCCCGCAACGGCAGCCGCCTTCGATCGGCAGGGCAGGGGGCATCGCATCACTCCGTTGGCGTGAAAGACCGCCCCGGTATAGACTGCGCATAGAGGGCGACAACAGGGGTGGGCGAACGATGATGATGGCGCGGGCGATCCTGTGGCCGACCTTTGCACTGGTCGCGCTGATTTTCCTGGTCGGCATCACGCTATTGCAGGCGCGGATCGGGCATATGCGGCGGCAGCGTCCGCGTGCGGCGGACCTGGCCGGTGGTGATGCGACTCGCGCCTATTTCCGCCCGGTCGAACGGCCTGCCGCCAATCTGGCGAATCTGTTCGAGATGCCGGTGCTGTATTTTGCGCTGGTGCCGCTGCTGCTGGTCACCGGCCTCGCCACGCTGGCGCAGGTGGCGCTTGCCTGGGCCTATGTCGCCGTCCGTGCGGGGTACAGCATCGCGCACATCACCGGCCGGGTGCGGCCACGCTTCGTCCTGTTCCTTGTGTCGAACGGGGTGCTGGGCGCGATGTGGGTGGGATTTGCGATCGATATCGGCTTTTCGGCACGCTGACGCACCGGAACGGCGGGCGCTACGCGACGTTGGAGTCGCATCCTATTGGAGATTTGCCATGGTCCGTTTCGCCGCCGCCTTGCCCGTCCTTGCCCTGCTCGGCGCCTGTGGTGGACAGGAGATCGTGACGACCAACGATGCGAACGTCGCGTCGAACGACGCCTATGCCAACGCGGCCTTCCGCAACGATGGCGAGGTCGGCAACGAGATGATCGCGATCAACCCGATGGAGACCGAGGCCAATTCGGTGACGACCGCCGGTGATGCGATGATGGGCAATACGCCCGACGGGATGAACGCGACCATGGGCAACGCCGCGAACTGATCGCGCCTGCATGGGCCTGTGGAGGTCCGCCGCGTGCCATTGACCGATCGGGGGCGCATCGGTATAGGCCGCGCGTCCCACTGGGTCGGCGTCCTAGCCGTCGTCGGCCTGCATGTGGGTTCAAAGAGCTGAACATTGCTGGAGACATCGGCCCCGAGGGTTTGCGCCCACGTGGCCTTTGCGCATTTCTGACAGGAACGGCTCCGGCAAAGTAACCGCAAGATAAGGTGAAGGGCTTCATGCCGACGATCAACCAGCTGGTCCGCAAGGGCCGCGAACCGCAGAAGGCCAAGTCGAAGGTCCCTGCGATGGACCAGAACCCGCAGAAGCGCGGTGTCTGCACCCGCGTCTACACGACGACTCCGAAGAAGCCGAACTCGGCACTGCGCAAGGTGGCCAAGGTTCGCCTGACCAACCAGCGCGAAGTCATCAGCTACATTCCGGGTGAAGGCCACAACCTTCAGGAACACTCGGTCGTGCTGATCCGCGGCGGTCGTGTGCGCGATCTTCCCGGCGTTCGCTACCACGTCCTGCGCGGCGTGCTCGATACGCAGGGTGTCAAGGATCGCCGCCAGTCGCGTTCGAAGTACGGCGCCAAGCGTCCGAAGTGATCCTGTGCCGCGCTGATCGCCAGCGCGGCCTGAGATCCATCTACCCCCAGTAAGCCCCCGACGGGTTCGGGAACCGGCTGAAGATTGAAGGAATATCTGATGGCTCGTCGTCGTCGTCCCGAAAAGCGGGAAATCCTGCCTGATCCCGTATACGGGGATGAGGTTCTGACCAAGTTCATGAATTCGGTGATGCTGGACGGCAAGAAGTCCGTCGCCGAAGGCATCGTCTATTCGGCATTCGAAACCGTCGAGAGCCGCGCGAAGCGCGACCCGCTGGGCGTGTTCCACGATGCGCTGAACAACGTGAAGCCGAACATCGAAGTGCGTTCGCGCCGCGTCGGTGGTGCGACGTACCAGGTCCCGGTCGAAGTCCGCTTCGAACGCGCCCAGGCACTCGCCATCCGCTGGCTGATCGCCTCGGCCCGCAACCGCAGCGAGAACACCATGTCGGCCCGCCTGTCGGGTGAGCTGATGGACGCTGCCAACAACCGCGGCAACGCCGTTAAGAAGCGCGAAGACACGCACCGCATGGCGGAAGCGAACCGCGCCTTCTCGCACTACCGCTGGTAAGCTCAGGCGGTGGCTTTTCACCGCTGAACTAACCGCCTATATCGTGGGGAGCGGGCGTCATGCCTCGCTCCCCACATTGCTAAGGAAGCACGATCATGGCCCGCAGCCATCCGCTCGAACGGTATCGTAACATCGGCATCATGGCGCACATCGACGCCGGCAAGACGACCACCACCGAGCGTATTCTTTACTACACCGGCAAGTCCTACAAGATCGGCGAAGTGCACGAAGGCACCGCCACCATGGACTGGATGGAGCAGGAGCAGGAACGCGGCATCACCATCACCTCGGCGGCAACCACCTGCAAGTGGCGCGCTGAAGAGGGCAAGGGTGAAGAGCACCTGATCAACATCATCGACACCCCCGGCCACGTCGACTTCACGATCGAAGTCGAACGTTCGCTGCGCGTGCTCGACGGTGCGGTCGCCTGTTTCGACGGCGTTGCCGGCGTGGAGCCGCAGTCGGAAACCGTGTGGCGTCAGGCCGACAAGTACGGCGTGCCGCGCATGTGCTTCGTCAACAAGCTCGACCGTACCGGCGCCGACTTCTATTTCTGCGTCGACTCGATCATCGAACGCCTCGGTGCGCGTCCGGCGGTCCTATATCTCCCGATCGGTATCGAAGGTGGCTTCAAGGGCCTGGTCGACCTGGTCGAGAACCGCGCGATCATCTGGCTCGAAGAGTCGCTGGGCGCGAAGTTCGAATATCAGGACATTCCGGAAGACATGAAGGAAAAGGCTGCGAAGTATCGCAGCGACCTGATCGAAATGGCCGTCGAGCAGGACGACGACCTGATGGAAGCCTATCTCGAAGGCAATGAACCGTCGGTCGCCGATCTGAAGAAGCTGATCCGCAAGGGCACGCTTGGCATGCAGTTCGTGCCGATCGTCTGCGGTTCGGCGTTCAAGAACAAGGGCGTGCAGCCGCTGCTCGACGCCGTGGTCGACTATCTGCCGTCGCCGCTGGACATTCCGGACGTGCAGGGCGTGAAGCTCGACGGCGAGACCCCGGATTCGCGTCCGGCCGCCGACGATGCGCCGATGTCGCTGCTGGCGTTCAAGATCATGAACGATCCGTTCGTCGGCTCGCTCACCTTCGCCCGCATCTATTCGGGTACGCTGACCAAGGGCGGCTACCTGAACTCGGTGAAGGACAAGAAGGAAAAGATCGGCCGTATGCTCCTCATGCACGCGAACTCGCGTGAGGACATCGACGAGGCGCGCGCCGGTGACATCGTCGCCATCGCGGGTCTGAAGGAAACGACGACCGGCGACACGCTGTGCGACGCTTCGAACCCGATCATCCTCGAGCGCATGGAGTTCCCGGAACCCGTCATCGAGCTGTCAGTGGAACCGAAGACCAAGGCCGACCAGGAAAAGATGGGCATCGCGCTCAACCGCCTGGCTGCCGAGGATCCCTCGTTCCGCGTGTCGACCGATCACGAATCGGGCCAGACGATCATCAAGGGCATGGGTGAACTTCACCTCGAAATCCTCGTCGATCGCATGAAGCGCGAGTTCAAGGTGGAAGCGAACGTCGGTGCGCCGCAGGTGGCGTATCGCGAATATCTCGCCAAGCCGGTCGAGCTGACCTACACCCACAAGAAGCAGTCGGGTGGTTCGGGCCAGTTCGGCGAAGTGAAGGTGAAGGTCATCCCGGGCGAGCGTGGCACCGGCTACCAGTTCTTCGACGAGATCAAGGGCGGCAACATCCCGCGCGAATATATCCCGTCGGTGGAAAAGGGCATGCGCGAGACGGCACAGACCGGTTCGCTGATCGGCTTTCCGATCATCGACTTCGAAGTGCACCTGATCGACGGCAAGTACCACGATGTCGACTCGTCGGCGCTGGCGTTCGAAATCTGCGCCCGTGGCGCGATGCGCGAAGCGGCCCAGAAGGCCGGCATCAAGCTGCTCGAGCCGATCATGAAGGTCGAGGTCGTGACCCCGGAAGACTATCTGGGCGATGTCATCGGCGACATGAACAGCCGTCGTGGCCAGATCCAGGGCACCGACAGCCGCGGCAACGCGCAGACCGTCGAAGCGATGGTCCCGCTGGCCAACATGTTCGGCTATGTGAACCAGCTCCGCTCGTTCACGCAGGGCCGCGCGCAATACTCGATGCAGTTCTCGCACTATGACGAAGTGCCGCAGAACGTTGCCGACGAAGTGAAGGCTAAGATGGCCTGAGGCGCACGGGGCTAAGCCAGCTTAGCCCCGAGACGCCGAAAGGCCGGCCGGCGGGGCGGTCGCACGACCGTCCCGTCCGACGACGAATTTACTTCGTCGTCCTGTCCCCGGTTCGGGGGCTGGCATTACGAAACAACACCCGCTAAAGGGCCGCGTTCGCGTGGCCCCGGCGGCACCGAATTCGAATCAGAAGGTAGGAAAATGGCTAAGGCAAAATTCGAGCGGAACAAGCCGCACCTCAACATCGGCACCATCGGTCACGTCGACCACGGCAAGACCTCGCTGACCGCCGCGATCACCAAGGTGCTGGCGGACACGATGGGCGGCGTCGCCGTCGACTTCGCCAACATCGACAAGGCTCCGGAAGAGCGCGAGCGCGGCATCACCATCTCGACCGCGCACGTCGAGTATGAGACCGCCGCCCGCCACTACGCGCACGTCGATTGCCCGGGTCACGCCGACTATGTGAAGAACATGATCACCGGTGCCGCGCAGATGGACGGCGCGATCCTGGTCGTGTCGGCCACCGACGGCCCGATGCCGCAGACCAAGGAGCACATCCTGCTCGCCAAGCAGGTCGGCGTTCCCACCATGGTCGTCTTCCTGAACAAGGTCGATCTGGTCGACGACGAGGAAATCCTCGAACTCGTCGAAATGGAAATCCGCGAAGAACTGTCGAAGCGTGAATTCGACGGCGACAACATTCCGATCATCCGCGGCTCGGCCACCTGCGCCCTGTCGGGTTCGGACCAGAAGCTGGGCCAGGAAGCCATCCTGGAACTGATGAAGGCCGTTGACGAGTCGATCCCGCAGCCGGAGCGTCCGCTGGACAAGCCGTTCATGATGCCGATCGAAGACGTGTTCTCGATCTCGGGTCGTGGTACGGTCGTGACCGGCCGCGTCGAAACCGGCATCGTGAAGGTCGGCGAAGAAGTCGAAATCGTCGGCATCCACGAATCGGTCCGCAAGACCGTCGTGACCGGCGTCGAAATGTTCCGCAAGCTGCTCGACCAGGGCCAGGCCGGCGACAACATCGGCGCGCTGATCCGCGGCGTCGCCCGTGACGAAGTGGAGCGTGGTCAGGTTCTGGCGAAGCCGGGCTCGATCACCCCGCACACCGACTTCCAGTCGTCGGTGTACGTGCTGTCGAAGGACGAAGGTGGCCGTCACACGCCGTTCTTCGCCAACTATCGTCCGCAGTTCTACTTCCGCACCACGGACGTCACCGGCACGATCGAACTGCCGGAAGGCACCGAAATGGTCATGCCGGGCGACGAAGTTGCCCTCGGCGTGAAGCTGATCGCACCGATCGCCATGGACGTCGGCCAGCGCTTCACCATCCGTGAAGGCGGTCGTACCGTCGGCGCAGGGGTTGTCAGCGGCATCGACAAGTAATATAGCGAATCGAACAGGTGGCGGTCCCCGGAGACGGGGGCCGCCATTTGCTATTTATGAGGGCACCTCGCTTGTAGCTGGGGTTTCCACTAAGCCATTCGTTGTTAATCAAGAGCCGTTCCGACGGCCCGCTCTTTCGCATCGGTAGGACCATGGACAACAATATCCGCATTCGCCTGAAGGCGTTCGACCATCGCGTGCTCGACCAGGCGGCCGGCGACATCGCCGACACCGCGCGTCGCACCGGCGCCCTGATCCGTGGACCGATCCCGCTGCCCACGCACATCGACAAGTTCACGGTCAACCGCGGCCCGCACATCGACAAGAAGTCGCGCGAGCAGTTCGAGACCCGCACCTACAAGCGTCTGCTCGACATCGTGCAGCCGACCCCCCAGACCGTGGACGCGCTGATGAAGCTCGACCTCGCGGCAGGGGTGGACGTAGAGATCAAGCTGGCGTAATAGCCGCTTGCCGCGACGTAGGGTGATTCCGCCCTGCGTCGCGCTTTCGCTTCCCGTTGGGTTCTTTAGGGCCACACGGTAGAGGCCGGGAAAGCAACCAAAGGGATACCGAACGGCACGACGCTTCCGGGCAAGTGCTGTTGTCCGCGTCCCCGCTATCGTCGATGCAACCCTTCGGTGGGGAATATCGGCGATGTCTGGCCCTGGCGGGGGCGTGCAGATCGCAAGGGCTGGGGCTTCGGAGGCGGGTGACCGCGCACCGGAGCCTTTTTCGTTAGGCAAGCTCGTCGTCAAGACGAGCCTCTGTTGGAGGAGTTGGTCATGCGTACTGGTGTGATCGCGAAGAAAATGGGTATGACCCGGCTGTTCCAGGACGACGGGCGCCACGTGCCCGTCACCGTCCTGCAGCTGGAAGACGTGCAGGTCGTCGCCCGTCGTGAAATGGACCGTGACGGTTACGTCGCGGTGCAGCTCGGCGCCGGCGTTGCCAAGGCGAAGAACGTCGCCAAGCCGCAGCGCGGCCATTTCGGCAAGGCCGAAGTGACCCCGAAGGCGCGCGTGGTCGAGTTCCGCGTTGCGGACGATGCGCTGCTGGATGTCGGTGCCACCATCGGTGCCGACCACTATGTCGCCGGACAGCTGGTCGACGTTTCGGGCCGTACGCAGGGCAAGGGCTTTGCGGGCGCCATGAAGCGCTGGAACTTCGGCGGTCTGCGCGCCACGCACGGCGTGTCGGTGTCGCACCGTTCGCACGGTTCGACCGGTCAGCGTCAGGATCCGGGCAAGGTCTTCAAGAACAAGAAGATGGCCGGCCACATGGGCGACCGTAACCGCACGCAGCAGAACCTGCAGGTCGTGTCGACCGACGTCGAGCGTGGGCTGATCTTCATCAAGGGTTCGGTTCCCGGCCACAAGGGTAGCTGGCTGACGGTCAAGGACGCGGTGAAGGTCGCGCGCCATGCCGACGCGCCGTATCCCGCAGGGCTGAAGAGCGCCAACAGCAACGACGCGGCCGCACCGGCAGCGACCGACGGCCAGGAGGGCTGATCATGAAGGTCAAGGTACAGACCCTCGATGCCGTCGAAAGCGGCGATATCGAGCTGAACGACGAGGTGTTCGGCCTCGATCCGCGTGCGGACATCCTGCACCGGGTCGTGACCTGGCAGCTCGAGAAGCGTCGCGGCACCGCCCGCGGCACCCGCGAGCGCGCCGATGTCGCGCGTTCGGGCAAGAAGCTGGGTCGCCAGAAGGGCGGCGGTGTGGCTCGTCACGGCGATCGCCGCGCTCCGGTGTTCATCGGCGGTGGTAAGGCGCACGGCGCCCGCGTCCGCGACTTCAACCCGGGCCTGAACAAGAAGGTTCGCGCTCTGGGCCTGAAGATGGCGCTGTCGAGCCATGCCAAGGCAGGCTCGCTGGTGGTTCTGGACGGCCTGACCGTCGAGAACGGCAAGACCCAGGTCCTGCTCGGCAACCTCGCGAAGCTGGGCTTCGGCAAGACCTCGCTGGTCATCGACGGCGACGCGGTGGAAAACACCTTCGCGCTGGCAGCGCGCAACCTCCGTCAGGTCAATGTCCTGCCGGCCGGTGGTGCCAACGTCTATGACATCCTGAAGCACGACACGCTGGTCCTGACCCGCGCGGCGATCGAAAAGCTGGAGGCCCGCTTCAATGGCTAAGCAGCAGCAGTCGGCTATCGACATCCGTCACTACGACGTGGTGCTTAGCCCCCACATCACCGAAAAGGCGACGATGCTCTCCGAGCATAACGCCGTCGTCTTCAAGGTCGCGAACAAGGCGTCGAAGCCGGAGATCAAGGCAGCGGTCGAAGCGCTGTTCAACGTCACCGTCACCGGCGTCAACACGATCGTGACCAAGGGCAAGACCAAGAAGTGGAAGGGCGCGCCCTACACTCGCTCGGACTTCAAGAAGGCGATCGTGACGCTGGCCGAAGGCCAGTCGATCGACATTACCGAGGGGGCCAAGTAACATGGCACTCAAGCAATATAATCCGACCACGCCGTCGCAGCGTGGCCTGGTCCTGATCGACCGTTCGGCGCTGTACAAGGGCCGTCCGGTCAAGGCGCTGACCGAAGGCAAGACCAAGACCGGCGGTCGCAACAACAAGGGCCATGTGACCTCGCGCGGCATCGCCGGCGGTCACAAGCAGCGCTACCGCATCATCGACTTCAAGCGTCGCCTGTGGGACGTCGAAGGTACCGTGGACCGGATCGAATATGATCCCAACCGCACCGCCTTCATCGCGCTCATCAACTATGGTGCGGACGAAGCGGGCAAGGACCGCGTCGCCTACATCATCGCGCCGCAGCGTCTGAACGTCGGCGACAAGGTGATCGCGGGCAAGAAGACCGACGTGAAGCCGGGCAACGCGATGGAACTGGGCCAGGTGCCGGTCGGCACGATCGTCCACAACATCGAGATGAAGCCGGGCAAGGGCGGTCAGATCGCTCGTTCGGCCGGCACGTACGTGCAGGTCGTCGGCCGCGACAAGGGTATGGTCATCGTCCGCCTGAACTCCGGTGAGCAGCGCTACATCCACGCCGCCTGCATGGCGACGATCGGTGCGGTGTCGAACCCCGACAACCAGAACCAGAATCTGGGCAAGGCCGGCCGCAACCGCTGGAAGGGCATCCGCCCGCTGACGCGCGGCGTCGCCAAGAACCCGGTCGACCACCCGCACGGCGGTGGTGAAGGCCGGACCTCGGGCGGTCGTCACCCGGTCACCCCGTGGGGCAAGCCGACCAAGGGCGCGCGCACGCGGCACAACAAGGCGACGGACAAGATGATTATCCGTAGCCGTCACGCGAAGAAGAAGGGCTAAGCGATGGCTCGTTCCGTATGGAAGGGTCCGTTCGTGGACCTCAATCTGCTGAAGAAGGCAGAAGTGGCGCAGGACGCCGGCACCCGTGCCGGCCCGATCAAGACCTGGTCGCGCCGTTCGACCATTCTCCCGCAGTTCGTCGGCCTGACGTTCAACGTCTACAATGGCCGTAAGTTCGTGCCGGTTTCGGTCAACGAAGACATGGTGGGCATGAAGCTTGGCGAGTTCGCTCCGACGCGCTTCTTCCCCGGCCACGCCGCCGACAAGAAGGGCAAGCGCTGATGAGCAAGCAGGCAGCACCCCGTCGCGTTGGTGACAAGGAAGCCCTGGCAGTCGCGACTCAGGTCCGCGGCTCGGCCCAGAAGCTGAACCTCGTCGCCGCGCTCATCCGCAACCGCTCGGCGAGCGATGCGATGAACATCCTCGCCTTCTCGAAGAAGGCGATGGCGGTCGATGTCCGCAAGTGCCTCGCTTCGGCGATCGCGAATGCGGAAAACAACCACAACCTCGACGTCGACGCACTCGTCGTCAAGGAAGCCTCGGTCGGCAAGTCGATCACGATGAAGCGTTTCGCGACCCGCGGTCGCGGTAAGTCGACGCGCATCCTGAAGCCGTTCAGCCGCGTGCGCATCGTCGTGTCCGAGGTGGAGGAAGCGTAATGGGTCACAAGTCCAATCCCATCGGTCTGCGTCTGCAGATCAACCGCACCTGGGACAGCCGTTGGTATGCCGAAGGCGCCGACTATGGCCGTCTCCTGCTGGAGGATCTGAAGATTCGCCAGTACATCATGAAGACGCTGCCGCAGGCCGCGATCTCCAAGGTGGTCATCGAGCGTCCGGCCAAGCTGTGTCGCATCTCGATCTTCGCGGCCCGTCCGGGCGTGATCATCGGCAAGAAGGGCACCGACATCGAAAAGCTTCGCAAGAAGCTGGGTACGATGACGGGCTCGGACGTGTCGCTGAACATCGTCGAAATCCGCAAGCCGGAAATCGATGCGAAGCTCGTCGCGCAGGGCATTGCCGATCAGCTCGAGCGTCGTATCGCCTTCCGCCGCGCCATGAAGCGTGCGGTGCAGTCGGCGATGCGCCTGGGTGCCGATGGCATCCGCGTCGCTTGCGGCGGTCGTCTGGGCGGTGCGGAAATCGCCCGTTCGGAAGGCTATCGCGAAGGTCGCGTTCCGCTGCACACGCTGCGTGCCAACCTCGACTATGCCGAGGCCGAAGCACACACCGCGTACGGCGTCTGCGGCGTCAAGGTCTGGATCTTCAAGGGTGAGATCCTCGGCCATGACCCGATGGCGCAGGACCGGCTGATGATGGAGGCTCAGACCTCCGGCGTGCGCCCCGCGCGCGACGATCACCGCCGCTAAGGATAATTTGAGATGCTGCAACCAAAGCGCACCAAGTTCCGCAAGGCCTTCAAGGGCCGCATCCATGGCGATGCCAAGGGCGGTACGTCGCTGAACTTCGGGTCGTATGGCCTGAAGGCGATGGAGCCGGAGCGGATCACCGCCCGCCAGATCGAGGCGGCTCGCCGCGCGATCACGCGTCACATCAAGCGCCAGGGCCGCTTGTGGATCCGGATTTTCCCGGATCTGCCGGTGTCGTCGAAGCCTGCCGAAGTCCGCATGGGCTCGGGCAAGGGTTCGCCCGAATTCTGGGTCGCCCGCGTCAAGCCGGGTCGCATCCTGTTCGAACTGGACGGCGTGCCCGGCCCGCTCGCCGCGGAGGCGTTCGAACGCGCCGCGATGAAGCTGCCGATCGCGGTCAAGGTCGTTGCCCGTCTGGGCGACACCTCGCACCTGGAGGGTTGATTATGACGAAGGCAACCGATCTTCGCGGCAAGAACGACGACCAGCTGGTCGAGGAACTGACCAGCCTGAAGCGTGAGGCGTTCAACCTCCGTTTCCAGGCGGCGACCAGCCAGCTGGAAAAGCCGACTCGCGTGAAGGAAGTCCGTCGCGACATCGCGCGGATCAAGACGCTGCAGGGCGAGCGTTCGCGCTCGTCCGACAAGTAAGGACGAGAGACATGCCGAAGCGCGTGCTGACCGGGATGATCGTCTCGGACAAGACCGACAAGACGGTGGTGGTCAAGGTAGAGCGGAAGGTTAAGCACCCCCTCTACGGCAAGATCATCCGCCGTTCGAAGAAGTACCATGCCCATGACGAGGGCAATGAGTATCGCGAAGGCGAGACCGTGCGCATCGAAGAGACCGCGCCGATCTCGAAGCTGAAGACCTGGAAGGTGATCGAGCGGGTGAACACCCACGCGACGCCGGCAGAGGTCGCAGCCGAGGCGTAAGCCTTTGCAGGGGCGGGGGTGAAAACCTCCGCCCCAAATGCAATTCCGGGGTCAGACCCGGATATGACGGACATTTGCGGAGAGGCGCTTGCCTTTTCGCCATGGGGCGGTTAATGGGCCGCTCCCCCCGGCGCGGTATGCCCGCAGCCGGGGGTTCATTTTAGCAGGCGGGGTCCGGTCGGAATCGGCCCCATAGGGTAAGGAATCGCATCCATGATTCAGATGCAATCCAATCTCGACGTCGCTGACAACAGCGGCGCGAAGCGGGTGCAGTGCATCAAGGTGCTTGGCGGGTCCAAGCGCCGCGTGGCGGGCGTCGGCGACGTCATCGTCGTCAGCATCAAGGAAGCCGCTCCGCGCGGCCGCGTGAAGAAGGGTGACGTGCACCGCGCCGTCATCGTTCGCACCGCCAAGGACATCCGTCGCAGCGACGGCTCGGTGATCCGCTTCGACGGCAATGCCGCCGTGCTGGTCAACAAGAACGAGGAGCCGATCGGCACCCGTATCTTTGGTCCGGTGGTCCGCGAGCTGCGCTCGAAGGGCTTCATGAAGATCATCTCGCTCGCGCCTGAGGTGCTGTAATGGCTGCTGCCAAGATCAAGAAGGGCGACACCGTGATCGTCCTGTCGGGCAAGGACAAGGGCAAGACCGGCCAGGTCACCCAGTCGATGCCGAAGGACGGCAAGGTCGTCGTCGCTGGCGTGAACATCGCCGTGCGCCACAAGAAGCCGAACCAGGCCGACCCGCAGGGTGGTCTGGTGCGCTCGGAAGCGCCGATGCACGTCAGCAAGGTCGCGCACGTCGTCGACGGCAAGCCGACCCGGGTTCGTTTCGAAATCCGCGACGGCAAGAAGGTTCGGGTCGCCGTGAAGGGCGGGGAGGTCATCAATGGCTGATGCATACAAGCCGCGCATGAAGGCGATCTATGACGATCGCATCGTGAAGGCGATGACCGACAAGTTCGGTTACAAGAACGTGATGGAAATCCCGCGTCTCGACAAGATCGTCCTGAACATGGGCGTTGGCGAAGCGACGCAGGACAAGAAGAAGGTCGAGCAGGCCAGCTCCGAAATGGAGCTGATCGCCGGCCAGAAGCCTGTCGTCACGAAGGCGAAGAAGTCGATCGCGCAGTTCAAGCTGCGTGAAGGCATGGCGATCGGTTGCAAGGTCACGCTGCGCCGCGAGCGGATGTACGAATTCCTCGACCGCTTCATCACTATCGCGCTTCCCCGCGTCCGCGACTTTCGTGGCCTGAACCCGAAGTCGTTCGACGGCCGTGGCAACTATGCCTGCGGCATCAAGGAACAGATCGTTTTCCCCGAAATCAACTATGACCGCATCGACAAGGTGCGCGGCATGGATGTGATCGTGACCACCACCGCCAAGACCGACGAAGAGGCTCGCGAGCTTCTCCGTCTCTTCGGTTTCCCCTTCCCGCAGGAAGAGGGCGCCGAGGAACAGAAGGCGGCGTAATCCGGTCCGCCCCCGGCCACGGGGGCGGCCGTTCGCTTTAACGAAGAGAGCTTAAGTCCATGGCGAAACTGAGTTCCGTGAACAAGAACGAGCGCCGTCGCGCACTCGTCAAGAAGTTCGCGCCCAAATATGCGAAGCTGAAGGCGATCGCAGCCGATACGTCGCTCGACGAGACCGAGCGTCTGATCGCGCGGCTGAAGATGGCCGAGATTCCCCGCAACGGGAATCCGACCCGCATCCGCAACCGTTGCGAGCTGACGGGTCGTCCCCGCGGCTATTATCGCAAGTTCCGTCTCGCCCGCGTCATGCTGCGTGAACTGGCCAACAAGGGCCTGATCCCCGGCGTCACGAAGTCGAGCTGGTAAGGAACACAGCAATGGCATTGACCGATCCCCTGGGTGACATGCTCACCCGCATCCGCAACGGCCAGCGCGCGCGCAAGGACAGCGTCCTGACGCCTGCCAGCAAGTTGCGGGCCCGTGTCCTCGACGTGTTGCAGCGCGAGGGCTATATCCGTGGCTACAGCGAAGAGCAGATGGGCCCCGCGGCCGGCATCCGCATCGAGCTGAAGTATTTCGAAGGCCAGCCGGCGATCAAGCACGTCGCGCGCGTCTCGAAGCCCGGTCGCCGCGTCTATTCGGGTTCGCAGGAACTGCCGAAGGTGCGCAACGGCCTTGGCATCACCATCGTCTCGACGCCGCGTGGCGTTCTGTCCGACGCCGAAGCGCGCGAACAGAATGTCGGTGGCGAAGTCCTCGCGGAGGTCTTCTGATGAGCCGCATCGGTAAGAAGGCAGTCCCGGTTCCGGCCGGCGTGACCGCCAACATCGCAGGGCGCGAGCTGAGCGTTAAGGGCCCGAAGGGCACGCTGACGCTGCCGCTGGCGGACGACATCGCCTATGCCGTCGAAGGCGACACCATTTCGGTGCAGCCGGCGAACGACACCAAGCGCGCTCGCGCGTTCTGGGGCATGCAGCGCACCCTCGTGCAGAATCTGATCACCGGCGTGACCACCGGCTTCACCAAGAAGCTGCTGATCACCGGCGTCGGCTATCGCGCCGCAGCGCAGGGCAAGAACCTGAAGCTGCAGCTCGGCTACAGCCACGACGTCAACATCGACGTGCCGGAAGGCATCGAGATCAAGACGCCCGATCAGACCACGATCGAAATCAGCGGGATCGACAAGCAGAAGGTCGGTCAGATCGCTGCCGAGATCCGTCGTTGGCGTAAGCCCGAGCCGTACAAGGGCAAGGGCATCAAGTACGACGGCGAGTTCATCTTCCGCAAGGAAGGGAAGAAGAAGTAATGACCAAGGGTCTCTCCCTCTTCGAGAAGCGCCGTCGGCGCAATCGCACCGCGCTCAAGGCGCGTTCGGGCGGCCGTGCGCGGCTGTCGATCCATCGTTCGGGCAAGCACATCTATGCCCAGGTCATCGACGACGCAGCGGGTCGCACCGTTGCCTCGGCGTCGACGCTGGAAAAGGACGTGCGTGGCACCTCGGGCGCGAACATCGATGCGGCTACCGCAGTCGGTACCCGCGTTGCGGAAGCGGCGAAGGCCGCCGGCGTGACGCAGGTCGTGTTCGACCGTGGCGGCTTCCTGTTCCACGGCCGCGTCAAGGCGCTGGCCGAGGCCGCCCGCGAAGCCGGATTGGAGTTCTAAGACATGGCTGACGAAAACAATCAGGCCGAAACCCCCGCCGCCGACGTGTCGGCAGCGCCGGGTGGCGAGCAGCCGCAGGGCCGTGGTCCGCGTGGCGGCCGTGGTCGCGGCGGTCCGGGTGGTCCCGGCGGCGGTGGTCGTGGTGGCCGTGACGGCAACCGTGGCGGACGTCGCGACGACCGTCGTGGGGGCCAGGACGATGGTGGCGAAGAGCTGATCGAAAAGCTCGTCCACATCAACCGCGTCTCGAAGACCGTGAAGGGCGGCAAGCGCTTCGGTTTCGCAGCGCTCGTCGTCGTCGGCGACGGCAAGGGCCGCGTCGGTTTCGGGCATGGCAAGGCGCGCGAAGTGCCGGAAGCCATCTCGAAGGCGACCGCCGCTGCCAAGAAGGCGATGGTTCGCGTTCCGCTCAAGGACGGTCGTACGCTGCACCATGACGGCAACGGCCACTTCGGTGCCGGTCGCGTGACGGTGCGTTCGGCTCCGGCCGGTACCGGCATCATCGCGGGTGGCCCGATGCGCGCCATCTTCGAATCGCTGGGCGTGGCCGACGTCGTGACCAAGTCGGTCGGCACGTCGAACCCGTACAACATGATCCGTGCGACCTTCGAGGCGCTGAACGACCAGTCGTCGCCGAAGTCGGTGGCGCAGCGTCGCGGCAAGAAGATCGCCGACCTGCTGGGTCGTGGTGGATCGCAGACCGCCGAGGCTGATGCCGCGGCGATCGTGGAGTAACGAGCGATGGCAACCGTGAAGATCACCCAGACCGGGTCGCCGATCCGCCGGACCAAGGATCAGCGCGCAACGCTGATCGGTCTCGGCCTCAACAAGATGCACAAGACCGTGGAACTGGCCGACACCCCCGAGGTGCGTGGCATGATCCGCAAGGTGCAGCACATGGTGTCGGTCGAAGGCTGAGGCCTTTTACCTTTACCGGTGACAAATGCGGGGAAGGGGGCTAAGCGGCCCCCTTCCTCATTTCTATCAGCGCGAACATAGCGAAAGCGAGTGCAACACATGAAACTCAACGAAATCCGCGACAATGCAGGCGCCCGCAAGAGCAAGATGCGCGTCGGACGCGGCATCGGCTCGGGCAAGGGCAAGACCGCCGGTCGTGGCCAGAAGGGCCAGAAGAGCCGTGAAGGCGTGTCGATCGCCGGCTTCGAAGGCGGCCAGATGCCGCTGCACATGCGCATCCCGAAGCGCGGCTTCAACAACATCTTCGCCAAGGACTACGCCGAAGTGAACCTCGGTGCGATCCAGAAGGCGGTCGATGCCGGCAAGATCGAAGCCGGTGCGGCGCTCGACCACGCCGCACTGAAGGCGGCGAACCTGGCCCGTGGTGGCAAGGACGGCGTGCGTCTGCTCGGCAAGGGCGAACTGAACGTGAAGCTGGCCTTCACCGTCGCCGGCGCGTCGAAGTCGGCGATCGAAGCAGTCGAAAAGGCTGGCGGTTCGGTCAACGTGATCGAAGTCGTGCCAGCGCACGAAAAGGCCGCTGCCAAGAAGGGCAAGACGCTCGCCGCCAAGAAGGCTGCGCACGCGTAATCCCGCGGACTGCCGTTCTTCCTGAGTAGCTGCTGAGCGAAGTCGAAGCGGCGTATCGGGGGATCGCCCGTTGTGGCGTACCTCGATACGGGCCTTCGACTTCGCGCAGTCCCTACTTGGCATGAACGGGCGGAGCGACAAGCTGTCGCTCCCCCTTAGACATCCCGGCTGCAACCCCTATATGGTCGCCCGGGGGGTGGGCTGATGGCCCGCCAGCATCATTCGGGACATATCCATGGCAGCCGCCTCAGACGGTCTTGCGACCAATCTCAATCTGTCGAAATTCGGTCAGGCGACCGAACTCAAGAAGCGCCTGTGGTTTACGCTCGGGGCACTGATCGTGTTCCGCATGCTGAGCTATGTGCCGCTGCCGGGCATCGACCCGACGCAGCTCGGCCTGCTCGCGAACCAGACGCAGGGCGGCGTTCTCGACTTCTTCAATACCTTTTCGGGCGGTGCGCTGACGCGCATGTCGGTCGTCGCGCTGGGCGTCATGCCCTACATCACCGCGTCGATCGTCGTGCAGCTCGCGACCTCGCTCAGCCCACAGCTCGCCGCCATCAAGAAGGAAGGCGAATCGGGCCGCAAGAAGCTCAACCAGTACACCCGCTACGGCACGGTGCTGCTGACCGCGATCCAGGGCTATACCATCGCCGTCGGGCTGGAGGCGTTCGGTGCCTCGGCCGGTGCGCAGGCGGTGATCGAGCCTGGCATGACCTTCCGCGTCGCGGCGGTCATTTCGCTGATCGGCGGCACGATGTTCCTGATGTGGCTGGGTGAGCAGATCACCAGCCGCGGCATCGGCAACGGCATTTCGCTCATCATCATGGCCGGGATCGTCGCGCACCTGCCGACGACGCTGGTCCAGCTGTTCGAGGGCAGCCGTTCGGGCACGATGAACCCGATCACCCTGATCGGCATCATCGTCGCCGTTGCCGGCCTGGTCCTGTTCATCTGTTTCATGGAGCGCGCGCAGCGCCGCATCCTGATCCAGTATCCCAAGCGCCAGACGGCGCGCGGGGTGCAGGCGGATCGCAGCCACCTGCCGCTGAAGATCAACACCGCGGGCGTCATCCCGCCGATCTTCGCGTCGTCGCTGCTGCTGATGCCGGTCACCATCACCCAGTTCGCTGGCAAGGCGACCGCCGGGGACAGCCGCTGGGGCGACTTCATCCTGTCGCTCAACCAGTATCTGGCGCATGGGCAGCCGCTGTACATGCTGCTGTACGGCGCGGGCATCGTCTTCTTCTCGTTCTTCTACACCGCGATCGTCTTCAATCCTGAAGAGACCGCTGACAACCTGAAGCGCTATGGCGGGTTCATTCCCGGCATTCGTCCGGGCAAGAACACCGAGAATTATTTCGACTATGTGCTGACCCGGATCACGGTCATCGGCGCGGCCTATCTGGTCATCATCTGCCTGCTGCCCGAATATCTGGTATCGGCACTGTCGATTCCCTTCTATCTCGGCGGCACCAGCCTGCTCATCGTGGTCAACGTCACGATGGACACGGTGACGCAGATCCAGTCGCACCTGCTGGCACACCAGTATGGCGACCTCATCAAGAAGGCCAAGCTGAAGGGCGGACGCCTGCGCGGCTGAGCGTAACAGGACTAAGGGGGCAGCTATGGACATCATCCTTCTCGGACCGCCGGGGGCGGGCAAGGGAACCCAGGCCGCGCGGCTCGAATCGGCGCGCGGCATGGTACAGCTGTCGACCGGCGACATGCTGCGTGCGGCGGTCAAGGCTGGCAGCCCGGTGGGCGTACAGGCCAAGGCCGTGATGGACGCCGGTGAGCTGGTGTCCGACGCGATCGTGTCGGCGCTGATCGGCGAGCGGCTCGACCAGCTGGGCGACCAGGGCGCGATCTTCGACGGCTATCCGCGCACGGCGGCACAGGCCGACGCGCTCGACCTGCTGCTCGAACATCGCGGGCGGCAACTGACCCATGTGATCGAGCTGGTGGTGGACGAAGATGCGCTGGTCGAGCGCATCGTCGGCCGCTTCACCTGCGCCAATTGCGGCGCTGGCTATCACGACACGTTCAAGCAACCCGCCGCCGCCGGCGTCTGCGATGCGTGCGGCGCGACCGAGTTCAAGCGTCGCCCTGACGATAACGAGGAAACCGTGCGCACGCGCATGGTGGAATATCGCGCGAAAACTGCGCCGATCCTGCCGCTCTACGAAGCGCGCGGCCTTGTGCACCGTGTTGACGGCATGGCCGACATGGATCAGGTAACCGCGCAGGTCGCGGCGATCCTCGACAAGTGACGAGAGGGCGGGCTTCGGTCCGCCCTTTTCCATTACCCTATGTGCGATCGTCGCTTCGGGCTTGCGCCGGGGTGACGACGAGGTTGCGGGAGAGGGCATCGCACCCTCGCGCAGTGAGCGCCTGCCGCTCACGCCCCATCCCGAATTTGGTTCCGCCCACCGGTTGACAGGGTGGGAATCGATCCGTATCAGCGATCCACCCCGACATACCGGTTCCGGCGGCGCTTTCGCGCGTTCGCCGCGATCGTGCGTGACGGGTTGCAACGCTACGAGATGAGGGGCCGCTGCCATGCGGCGCCTCGTGGAGCTGGGAGAATTTAGTTCATGGCACGTATCGCGGGTGTTAATATCCCGACCAACAAGCGCGTCGTCATTGCGCTGCAGTACATCCACGGCATCGGCCCGGCAAAGGCCAAGCAGCTGACCGAGCAGCTGGGCATCGCCGCCGAGCGTCGCGTTCAGGACCTGAGCGACCAGGAAGTCCTTCAGATCCGCGAAGCGATCGACGCCAGCCACACCGTGGAAGGTGACCTGCGTCGCCAGACCGCGATGAACATCAAGCGTCTGATGGATCTCGCCTGCTATCGTGGCCTGCGTCACCGCAAGGGCCTGCCGGTCCGCGGCCAGCGCACGCACACCAATGCGCGCACCCGCAAGGGCAAGGCGAAGCCGATCGCGGGCAAGAAGAAGTAAACATCAGTCCGCCGGACTGATTTTCCTTCTTCTCCGCCGGAGGCAGGTTCGAGGCTGATCGCCTCCCGGCCTCCGCATCACGCTATACAGGTCAGGATTTCCAACAATGGCACGTGAACCGCAGCGCCTTCGCCGTCGCGAGCGCAAGAACATCACCGCCGGCGTCGCGCATGTGAACGCCAGCTTCAACAACACCATGATCACCATCACCGATGCGCAGGGCAATGCGATCAGCTGGTCGTCGGCCGGCATGATGGGCTTCAAGGGCTCGCGCAAGTCGACCCCGTATGCCGCGCAGGTCGCTGCCGAGGACGCCGGCCGCAAGGCTGCCGACCACGGCGTGCGCACGCTCGAAGTCGAAGTGAAGGGTCCGGGTTCGGGCCGTGAATCGGCGCTGCGCGCGCTGCAGGCCGTCGGTTTCCAGATCACGTCGATCCGCGACGTGACCTCGATCCCGCACAACGGCGTGCGCCCTTCGAAGCGTCGCCGCGTCTGATCCGTGCCTGCCGCCCCGCCGGGTTCGTCCGGCGGGGCTGTTCTTTCATGGCGCGGACCCGTCCTTTCCGCGCCGCCAAGCTAGGGGAAGCCCGTGTCCGTCAACGCTAAGAACTGGCAGGAACTCAAGAAGCCGAGCGGCCTCGAGAAGAAGCCGGGCGGCGATCCCAAGCGCCGTTCGACCTTCGTGGCCGAGCCGCTGGAGCGTGGGTTCGGCCTGACGCTCGGCAACGCGCTGCGTCGCGTGCTGCTGTCGTCGCTGCAGGGCGCCGCCGTCACCTCGATCAAGATCGAGAACGTCCTTCACGAATTTTCCAGCCTTGCCGGCGTCCGTGAGGACGTGACCGACATGGTGCTGAACGTGAAGCAGATCGCACTGAAGA
Source organism: Sphingomonas sp. Leaf9 (assembly GCF_001421355.1). Classification (GTDB taxonomy): domain Bacteria; phylum Pseudomonadota; class Alphaproteobacteria; order Sphingomonadales; family Sphingomonadaceae; genus Sphingomonas. Next base: position 700,913 of record NZ_LMKC01000002.1, read on the forward strand.
TGCAGGGTGAAGGCCCGAAGCGTCTGCAGCTGTCGGTTACCGGCCCGGCCGAAGTGAAGGCCGGCGACATCGCCGTCACCGGCGATATCGAAGTCATGAATCCGGAACTGGTGCTGTGCCATCTCGACGATGGTGCGACGCTGAACATGGAACTGACCGCGGACGTCGGTAAGGGCTATGTGCCTGCCGCCGGCAACCGTCCGGCCGATGCGCCGATCGGCCTGATCCCGGTCGACGCGCTGTATTCGCCGGTGCGCCAGGTCAGCTACAAGGTCGAGAACACCCGCGTCGGGCAGGAACTCGATTACGACAAGCTGACGCTGACCATCGAAACCGACGGCACCGTCACCCCTGAGGACGCACTGGCCTATGCCGGTCGCATCCTGCAGGACCAGCTGGCGCTGTTCGTCCACTTCGACGATTCGACGCTGCCCCGCGCTGCCGCCACCGGCACGCAGGTCGCAGCACCGCAGAGCGAAGGCCAGGGCGATACCGCGCAGATCAATCGCTACCTGCTCAAGAAGGTCGACGAGCTGGAACTGTCGGTTCGTTCGGCAAACTGCCTCAAGAACGACAACATCATCTACATCGGCGATCTGGTCCAGAAGACCGAAGCCGAGATGCTGCGCACCCCCAATTTCGGCCGCAAGTCGCTGAACGAAATCAAGGAAGTGCTGTCGTCGATGGGCCTTCGCCTCGGCATGGACATCCCCGGATGGCCGCCCGAGAACATCGAAGAGATGGCGAAGAAGCTCGAGCAGGAAATTATGGGCTGATTTTGCACCGGGGCAGGCGAGCCTGCCCCGGAGGCAAAACCAGGCCGGCCGGCGAGCTTCCAGCTCGTCCGACGACATGGGCTTTGCCCATGTGGGGCCAGTTTCTAAAATCGCGGCAAGTGTGAACTTAGTGAACTTTGCCGCGAACAGGCGCACCGGTGGCAGCCTCTAAACCGCCACCAGCTCTGGGGATTCCGTGACACGGCCCCTTAACGAACGAAGGAAATACCATGCGTCATCGCGTCGGCGGCCGTAAGCTGCAGCGTACCTCGGCACACCGCATTGCGCTGTTCCGCAACATGTCGGCCGCGCTCATCAAGCATGAGCAGATCACGACGACCGTCGCCAAGGCGAAGGAACTGCGTCCCTACATCGAAAAGCTCATCACGCTGGCGAAGAAGGGCGGCCTGTCGAACCGTCGTCTCGCGCACGCCCGTCTGCTCGACGACGTGCAGCTGGTGAAGCTGTTCGACGTGCTGGCGACCCGCTACGCCGATCGCAACGGCGGCTACACCCGCATCATCAAGGCCGGCATCCGCGCGTCGGACGCCTCGCCGATGGCGATCATCGAATTCGTCGACCGCGACGTGTCGGCGAAGGGCCAGGATTCGGGCCCGGTGATCAGCGAAGAGGATTTCGACGAAGCCGCCTGATCGGCGTTTCGCTCGAGAGAGACAGGGAAGGGCGGTCGTACTTCGGTACGGCCGCCCTTTTCCGTTGGTGAAGGTTACAGTGTCTCCACGGGGTTGCGCGGGCGAGCGGCTCGCGTATCGTGGTGGTAACGCCGGATACCGTCCGGCAAGCCCCGTGGAGCAACAATGTACCGCCATGCCCTTGCCGCGACCCTGTGCCTGATGACCAGCACGACCGCCCTTGCCCAGACCATCGCCTATCCCCAGACCCGCATCGTCAACCAGGTCGACGAACAGTTCGGGGTGAAGGTCGCCGATCCGTATCGCTGGCTGGAGAACGACGTCCGCAACGATCCCGAAGTCGCCGCCTGGGTTGCATCGGAGAACAAGGTCACGGATGCCTATCTGGCGACGCTGCCCGGCCGCGACGTTTTCAAGCGCCGGCTGACCGCGCTGTTCGATTATGAGCGTGTCGGCGTGCCCAACCGCGAGGGCGGCCGTTATTTCTACAGCCGCAATTCGGGGTTGCAGAACCAGTCGGTGCTGTACGTCCGCGACAGCCTGAACGGGCAGGGGCGGGTGCTGATCGACCCCAATGGCTGGTCGAAGGACGGCGCGACCGCGCTCGCGGAATGGGCCCCGTCGAAGGACGGCAAGCGGCTGCTCTATTCGATCCAGGACGGCGGCAGCGACTGGCGCAAGCTGCGCGTGCTGGACGTCGATACCGGCAAGGTGCTCGACGACCAGATCGACTGGGTGAAGTACGGCCTGTCAGCCTCGTGGGTGAAGGACGGTTCGGGCTTCTATTACGCCCGCTTCCCGACCCCGGAAAAGGGGCAGGAGTTCCAGAGCCAGAACCTGAACGCCAAGGTCTATTTCCACAAGTTGGGCACGCCACAGAGCGCCGACCGGCTGATCTACGAACGGCCCGACCAGCCGCGTTTCACCTTCTATCCGGGCATTACCGATAACGGGCGCTGGCTGGTCATTTCGACCAGTGGTCCGGGCGATCATACCGAGATCGCGGTGCTCGACCTGACGAAGCCGAACGACAAGCCCCGCACCATCGTTAACACCGACAATGTCGACTGGAACACGGTGGGGTCGAAGGATACCACGCTGTACCTGACCACGACGCAGGGCGCACCGCGTCTGCGCATCGTGACGCTCGACATGGCCGCGGCCAATCCCCAGCCAAAGGAATTGGTGGCGGAGGACAAGGCGGTGCTGAACGGCGCGTCGCTGGTCGGCGGCCGGATCATGGCCGCGTACCTCGTCGATGCGAAGACCGAGGTGAAGCGCTTCACCCTCGACGGCAAGCCGGATGGCGCGATCGAGCTGCCGGGCATCGGCACGGTCGGCGGGGTCGGTGGGGAGCTGGACAACAACGAAGGCTTCTTCGCCTTCTCCAGCTTTGCCACGCCGACCACCATCTACCGCTACGACGTCGCCACGCGCCAGGTGACGCCGTGGGCCAGCCCCAAGGTCGCGTTCGACCCGGCGCAGTACGACGTCCGCCAGCGTTTCTACACGTCGAAGGACGGGACGAAGGTCCCGATGTTCATCGTCAAGCGCAAGGACGTGACCAAGCCGGCACCGACGCTGCTCTACGCTTATGGCGGGTTCAACGTGCCGATCCTCCCCGGCTTCTCGCCCGGTCGCATCGCATGGCTCGAACAGGGTGGCGTGCTGGCGGTCGCGAACATTCGCGGCGGCAGCGAATATGGGAAGGCGTGGCACGACGGCGGCAAGCTGCTGAACAAGCAGAACGTCTTCGACGACTTCATCGCGGCGGGCGAAGACCTGATCGCGCAGGGCGTGACGGGCAAGGGGCAACTGGCGATCCAGGGCGGGTCGAACGGCGGCCTGCTGGTCGGCGCGGTCGTCAACCAGCGGCCCGACCTGTTTGCCGCCGCGCTGCCCGCGGTGGGCGTGATGGACATGCTGCGCTTCGACCGGTTCACCGCCGGGCGCTACTGGGTCGATGATTACGGGGTGCCGGCGAAGGAAGCGGACTTCCGGAACCTGTTGACCTATTCGCCCTATCACAATGTGAAGGCCGGGGTGACCTATCCGGCGATCCTGGCGACCACCGCCGACACCGACGATCGCGTCGTGCCGGGGCATACGTTCAAGTACACCGCGATGCTCCAGTCGAAGGACATCGGGCCGAAGCCGCATCTGGTCCGCATCGAAACCCGCGCGGGCCATGGATCGGGCAAGCCGACCGACAAGGTGATCGAGGAAACCGCCGACCTGTGGGCGTTCATCGCCAAATGGACCGGGCTGGCGGTGAAGCCGATCAACTGACAAATGACGCCGCGCGGGGCTGGCACCCGCGCGGCGCTCTGCTATCGGGGGGCATGAACGAGACCCCCGATTCCATCCTCATCGTCGACTTTGGCAGCCAGGTGACGCAGCTGATCGCGCGTCGCGTGCGCGAGGCCGGAGTCTATTCCGAAATCGCCCCGTTCCAGAAGGCCGAAGAGGCGTTCGAACGGATGCAGCCGAAGGGCGTGATCCTGTCGGGCGGCCCGGCATCGGTGTGCGACGAAGGGTCCCCCCGCGTACCGCAGGCGATCTTTGACTCCGGCGTCCCCGTGTTCGGCATCTGCTACGGCCAGCAGGTGATGACCGCGCAGCTGGGCGGGAAGGTCGACAAGGGCAATTCGGGCGAGTTCGGCGAGGCCTATATCGAGGTCGGCGACGATTGCGCGATGTTCGACGGGCTGTGGGAAAAGACCGAGCGGCACCAGGTGTGGATGAGCCATGGCGACAAGGTGACCGCGCTCGCCCCCGGTTTCCGCGCGGTGGCGACCAGCCCCGGTGCCCCCTATGCCATCGTCGCCGATGACGAGCGTCGCTATTACGGCGCGCAGTTCCATCCGGAGGTGGTGCATACCCCCGATGGCGGCAAGCTGATCGCGAACTTCGCGCGCCATGTCTGTGGCCTCGCCGGCGACTGGACCATGGCCGAGTTCCGCGATGCCAAGATCGCCGAGATCCGCGCACAGGTGGGCGATGGCAAGGTCATTTGCGGCCTGTCGGGCGGGGTCGATTCGTCGGTCGCGGCGCTGCTGATCCACGAAGCGATCGGCGACCAACTGACCTGCGTATTCGTCGATGGCGGCATTTTGCGCGCGGGCGAAGCCGAACAGGTCGTCAGCCTATTCCGTGGCCATTACAACATCCCGCTGGTCCATGTGGACGCGCAGGACCTGTTCATGGACGGGCTGGCCGGGGTCACCGATCCCGAAGCCAAGCGCAAGTTCATCGGCAAGACCTTCATCGACGTGTTCGAGGCGGAGGCGAAGAAGATCGGCGGCGCGCAGTTCCTGGCGCAAGGTACGCTGTATCCGGACGTGATCGAAAGCGTCAGCTTCACCGGCGGCCCGTCGGTGACGATCAAGAGCCACCACAATGTCGGCGGCCTGCCCGAGCGGATGAACATGGCGTTGGTCGAGCCGTTGCGCGAACTGTTCAAGGACGAGGTGCGCGCGCTGGGTCGCGAGCTGGGCCTGCCGGACGTCTTCGTCGGCCGCCACCCGTTCCCCGGACCCGGCCTTGCCATTCGCATTCCAGGCGAAGTGACCCGCGAACGCTGCGACATCCTGCGCAAGGCGGACGCGATCTATCTCGAGGAAATCCGCAACGCCGGGCTGTACGACACGATCTGGCAGGCGTTCGCCGTCCTGCTGCCGGTGCGCAGCGTCGGCGTGATGGGCGACGGGCGGACCTACGACAATGTGCTGGCGCTACGGGCGGTCACGTCGACCGACGGCATGACCGCACAGGCGTTCCAGTTCCCCGGCGACTTCCTGCCGCGCGTCGCGACCCGGATCATCAACGAGGTGAAGGGCATCAACCGCGTCACCTATGACTACACGAGCAAGCCTCCGGGTACGATCGAGTGGGAATGAAGCGGAGAGGCGATCGTCCCCGCTTCATTCGCCCCGCGCAAGCGGGGTGGTGACTGGGACTCCGCCTAAGCCGTCACCCCGGACTTGATCCGGGGTCCCGCTTCTTCTGCTGCCGTCGAGAAAAAGCGGGACCCCGGGTCAAGCCCGGGGTGACGTGGGGGGCGGGGGTAGCCCTATCGCGGCAACCGGATCGTCGCGTTCAGCCCGCCGCCGTCGCGGTTCACCAGCGTGATCTCGCCGCCCGCATCGCGCACGATCGCGCGGGCGAGCGCGAGGCCCAGTCCGATCCCGCCGGTGCCGCGGTTGCGCGAGGTTTCCAGCCGGGTAAACGGATCGAACACCGCCTCCACCCGGTCGGCCGGGATGCCCGGACCATGGTCGGCGACCACGATCGCCACCGACCGGGCAGTCGTCTCCACCCGCACCTCCGCCGCGCCGGCATATTTGATCGCATTCTCGATCAGGTTGCGCACCGCGCGCCGCATCAGATTGGGGCGCAGGTGTAGCGGCACGCGCGCCGCCTCGACGAAATCGACGTCGTGGCCAAGGTCGCGAAAGTCATCGACCACCGCATCGACCAGCGCCGCCACATCGACATCGGTCGCCGCCTCGCTCGGTCGGCCCAGTCGCGCCAGCGACAGGATATCGTCGAGCGTCGCGTTCATCTCGTCGATCGTCTCGACCATCCGCGCGCGGTCGGTATCGTCCTCGACCGATTCGACGCGGACGCGCAGCGCGGCGAGCGGGGTGCGCAGGTCATGGCCGATCGCGCCCAGCATCCGGTCCTTTTCATCGACCATCGCATTCACCCGCTGGCCGAGGTCGGTGAAGGCGGAGATCAGCAGCCGCACGTCCTGCGGCCCCGACGGTTCGATCGCGGGCAGGGGCCGGGCGGGATGAAAGGCGCGCGCCGCCCCGGCGAGCAGGCGCAGCGGCTTGGCGATGCGGCGTCCGATCCACAGCACCGGCAGCAGCACGATGACATAGAGGATGAAGGTCTGCGCCAGCAGCTGCCACAGCAGCCCGCGCTCGGCCATCGGCCAAGGGGTGTGCGATACCAGCCAGCCTTGCCCAGGCAGTTCGACCGACGCGTCGAGCACCGCGCCCATCCGCCGCAGTCGTTCCGCCCGGCGGCCGTTGATGCCGCGCGCGGCAATCTCATCCTCGTCGATCGGGCGGATATGCGCGGCGATGGTGCCGACGCGAATACCCGCTTCGGCAAAGCCCGACCGGATCGCATCCTCGACATCGCGTTCGGGATTGCCGCGCAGTACCGGTGCGCGATCGGTGACGAGGCGCACTCCGCGCATCCGGTCACGGGGCGTCGCGACCGGCTGTCCGGGGCGCGGGGCGATGCGGCGTTCGGCGGCGTCGATCAGGCGGGTGACGGCGGGCAGGGTGATTTCGGCGAAGCGGAATGCCCGTCGCTCCCGCAGCAGCAACCCGAAGTTCAGCGCCTGCGCAACGAACAGCGCGACCGCGACCAGCAGCGCGATCTGCCCCGGCAGGCTGGTCGGCCACAACCGCTTCACAGGCGCGTCACCTCGGTCGCCAGCGTATAGCCGCCGCCCCAGACGGTCTTGATGATCTCCGGATTGCGGACGTCGTTCTCGATCTTCTTGCGCAAGCGGCTGACCTGATTGTCGATCGCGCGGTCAAACGCCGCCGCTTCGCGCCCCTGGGTCAGGTCGAGCAGCTGGTCGCGGGTCAGCACCTGGCGCGGGCGGGTGACCAGCGCGTGGAGCAAATTATATTCGCCGGTCGACAGCGGGACCGATACGCCTTCGCGGTCGACCAGCGCGCGCTCGCCGGTCTTCAGCACCCATCCGGCAAAGGCGAACGATCCGGCCTCCGGCGCGTGTTGCCGCACCGAACCGCCCGCCGTCCGCCGCAGTACCACCTTGACCCGCGCCGCCAGTTCGCGCGGGGAGAAAGGCTTCACGACATAATCGTCGGCGCCCATTTCCAGCCCGACGATGCGGTCGGTCTCCTCGGTACGCGCGGTCAGCAGGATGACCGGCGTCTCGCTCGTCTCGCGGATATGACGGCACAGTGACAGCCCGTCCTCGCCCGGCATCATGATGTCGAGGATCGCGAGATCGATCGCATAGGCGTTCAACCGCGCGCGCGCACCCTCCGCATCGCCCGCCTGGGTGACGCGAAAGCCCTGTTTGGTCAGGTATTGGGCAAGCGGTTCGCGGATCGATCGTTCGTCGTCGACCAGCAGCAAATGGGGAATATCGGCCATGTCGGACATGCTACGCGGCCCCTCCAGACAAGGAAATACCGGGCGACGTGGTGGTAACGTCGCCCGGCAAAGGATTATTCGGCCGGTTCGCCGCCGCGCCGCGCCATGCGCTGGTCGCGCCACTGCTTGCGTTCGGCGGCATCGACCCGGCCGTCGTGATTTGCGTCCTGCCGGTCGAACATGCGGGTGGCGACTGCGCGAAACTCTTCGCGGGTGACCACGCCGTCCTTGTTCGCATCGGCGCGCTCCAGCATCCGTCCGCCGCCGCCGTGATGGCCGCGCCCTGGCATCGGCGTCTGGCCATCGGCGGTGCCGCGCGGCCGTTCGGGCTGGGCGGCGCGTTCGGCGGCGCTGATCCTGCCGTTGCGATCGGTATCGAGCGCGTCGAAGCGGCGGTCGGCACGTGCCAGCGCCTCTTCACGGGTCAGCACGCCATCGGCCATCGGCCGGGGCGGCTGCGGCGCGGTCTGCGCGGTGACGATGGTGGGGAGGGCAATACCGGCGAGCGACGCGGCGACGATCAACGAACGCATGGGGGCAACCTTTCGACAAAGGGGGCGCACCCCCGGTGGAGAATGCGCCCCTTGTCGTCGCCAATTGTCGCCAGCCTTTGTCGGCGATCCACTGCTTTGTCGCAGTGTGTCGCAAGCGTCAGTTCTTGGCCGGCGTTCCGAACAGGTTCTGGCGCTGTTCGTCGGTCATCGGCTTGCTGCCGTCGTTCACCGCCTTGCCCTTCGCATAGGCGGTGACGGTCGCCGGGCGGGCGGCGATGGCGTCGAACCAGCGCTTGAGGTTGGGGAAGTCTTCCAGCTTCTGCCCTTGCGCTTCGTACGGCACGATCCACGGATAGGCCGCCATGTCGGCGACCGAATAGTCGCCGGCGATGAAGTCGCGGTCGGCGAGGCGTTTGTCGAGCACGCCGTACAGCCGCGCGGTCTCACGGACGTACCGCTCCTGCGCGTAGGGGATTTTTTCGGGGGCATAGATGTTGAAGTGATGGTTCTGCCCGGCCATCGGGCCAAGGCCGCCCATCTGCCACATCAGCCACTGGATCGCGTCATAGCGGCCCACGGCGTCGGCGGGCAGGAACCGCCCGGTCTTTTCGGCCAGATACAGCAGGATCGCGCCCGATTCGAAGATCGACAGCGGTGCGCCGCCGCCCAGCGGTTCGTGATCGACGATCGCCGGCATCCGGTTGTTCGGGGCGATGGCGAGGAATTCGGGGCGGAACTGTTCGCCCTTCCCGACATCGACCGGGTGGATGGTGTAGGGCAGGCCCGCTTCTTCGAGGAACAGCGTGATCTTGTGGCCATTGGGCGTGGGCCAGTAGTGCAGGTCGATCATGGAATCGCTCCGATGCTTCAGGACCTGCGCCACATGGGGAGCGCCTGCCCGCCGGCCAAGGCGTCAGCGGGCGAACAAGGTCAGCGGCACCGCATCGGCCATGGCGCGATACCCGTCCATCGACGGATGGAGATGGTCGCCGGAGTCATAGGCGGGCAGCAGCCGGTCGGGCCGGGCCGGGTCGCGCACCACCGCATCGAAATCGATCATCGCATCGAAATGGCCGGGGGTGCGGATCCACGCGTTGATCGCCTGTCGCGCGGCTTCGGCGGCGGCGTCGGGGTGGTAATAATCGTTGCCGGCGAAGGGGGTGATCGTGCCGCCGATCACGGTCAGCTTCAACGCCCGCGCGCGCGCGACGATCTGGCGGTATCCTGCGATCATCTGCTGCACCTGCGCCTGGCGTTCCGCGACACTGGCTAGCCGTTCGCGGCCCAGTCGGCCGAGATCGTTGACCCCTTCGAACAGGATGACATAGCGGGCGCCCGGCTGGCTCGCGACGTCGCTGTCGAAGCGGGCGAGCGCGTTGGGACCACTGCATTCCGCCAGCAGGCAGTTGCCGCCGATGCCGTGGTTGAGCACCGCGACCCCTTTGGTGCGCGGTGTGGCGGACAGGCGGCGGGCAAGGCCATCGGTCCAGCGCAGGTTGCGCCCGTCGGTTACGCCGTATCCATCGGTGATCGAATCGCCGAGTGCGACGATGGCGCGGGCGGCAGGCGCCGCAGCAACCTCGACCGCGGCGATCTGGAACCACCGTTCGACCGGGGCCGCATCCGCCAGCGCGGCGTCCGCCAGCCGGTCGCCCGCCGCGATCCAACTGCGGGTGCGTGCGCCGGGGTGACCAGTCTGCTGGGTCGGCGGGCTGGGGAAGCGGGTGGTGATGGCCAGATCGGACAGGGGCTCGGCAACAAATTGCACCGGATCGGACCAGAAATCCGCGCCGGCTGGGATGTCCACGTCGGCGCGGCCGCCGAAGGTCAGGGGCCGGTCGCTCGCCGGCAGGATCGCGGGCGCGGCGGGGCCGGCGGCGAGCGCGATATGGGCACCGGCGATGCGCAGCGGGGTCGTGCCGAACCGGTTGGTGAACCGCACCCGTAGCGCGCTGCCGCCCAGCGTCAGTCGGACGATCTGGCGCACCGTGGCGACCCCGCCCCCCGTGACCGGCAGGGATTGCGCGGTGGTCGTGGGGATGGGGGAGGTCGTCCAGCTCGCGACCCAGCGTGGGGGCTGGGCCACCGGCCTGGCCGATACGGCAGGCGCGGCGGCGACGAGCGACAATAGGGCCGCCGCGATCCCAAGTCCGTGCAAGCTACTTCCCCCCAACATCACGAACAGGCTATCGCGCATGAGATAGGGTCACAAGTGTATAACATTGTTTTTCTTGGCGGTTCCAACTGTATCACCCGAAACCGATCCGCTACTGATCAATTTCAATACCTAATATGGGGCATCGGTGTGTGTAGCCGATCATTAGGAAACAGGACGACAAGCGGGCAACAGGGAGAACCACTATGCCAGGTCAGGGTGGCGACGTGATCATGCGGAACGAATCCGACCAGCCGACCGTGTCGTCGGCGGACTTCGCGCGACGGTTCGGTCAGCTACGCCAGATGCAGGACGACGAGGCGATCTTCGTCACGCATCACGGTCGTGCCACCCATGTCCTGACGACGGTGCGCCATTATACCGCGCTGAAGGATGGCGGCGCCGAAGGTCGCAGCGATCCGGTCGCGGCCCCGCCCAGCCTGCAGGACTTTGCCAATTGCCTGACGATCGGCGTGGTCATGATCGATTACGACATGCGCGTGCTTGCCGCCAATCATGTCGCCCATGCGCAGCTCGACCGGCAGGAGGGCGAACTGGTCGGGCAGCGCATCTTCGAAACGATCCCGGCATTGCGGGGGTCGCTGGTCGAAACCTATGCCCGGCGCGCCGTCGCCAGCCGGGAACCCAGTTCGGCGGAGATTCCGTCGCTGTTCCGCCGCGACAACTGGATCCGGGTCGATATCCACCCCTTTGTCAGCCACATCACGATCCTGGTCCACGATATCACCGAGGACATGAAGCGGCATCGGCTGGCCGATGCGCGCCAGTCGCTGCGCGAGGCGATCGCGGTGCATGACGGGATCGGTTATGTCTGCCTGAACACACGCGGGCATATCGAACGGGTGGAGCCGACCTTTTGCGAGATGGTCCGCCTGTCCGACGAACGGCTGCACCATGTCGCCATGGCAGATCTGGTGCCGGTGGCGCACCGCGTGGCGTTTCGCGAGGCGCTGGACCAAGTGCTGAGCGGCGAGGGTGCGCGCACGATCGACAGCGCGCTGCTGTCGAACGATGGCGCGGCGGTGGCGGTGCGTGTCACGATCGCCGAACTGCGCGGCATTTACGGCAATGAAGGCGCGATCGTCCTGCTGACCCGGCGGTAGCGGACGATCCGTGCGGTGGTCAGCCGACCAGGACCGGCGTGCCGCACCGCACGCCGTCGATCCGCACATCCGCCTGCCCGACATGCACCCCGGCCAGCGCGCTCACCTGTCCCACCACCAGGTCCAGCGCCGGCGCGACCGCACTCAAAGTACTGCCGAGCGTGCTGGTGAGCAGCCCGCCCGACAGCCCGATGCCGAGCACATTGGCGCGAATGTCGACGTTGCGCAGCAGGCTGCTGGCGACGCCCGCAGCGATGTCGTTGGTCGACACCGACTTCATGACATTGCCGTTGATCTCCGCTGCCGAGAAAGCGACGCGTTGCGCCTGCACGCCGCCCAGCTGCACATCCGCCTGACCGGTCAGCGACGCCAGCGGCAGGGTGACGAGGCGGGCAGGGCGCAGCGTCATCGGCTGCTGGAAATAGGGGAGCGCGGCGGGGTCGAGGTCGGCGATCGCCGCGCGTCCGACCGACGGCGTGACATCCAGCGCGACGGTGGCGTTCGCAGGCCCGCCGCGACAGCCGATCTGCGCCAGCCGCGCCTCCGCAGAGGCCAGTTCGACATAGATCGGTACGCGCACCGAACCGAGGCTCAGCGGCGCGTTCAATAGCTGGATATCGATCCATAGCCGCGTCTGCGCGCTGCGCACGACGGTCTGCCCCGCTTCGCCGACCGACAGCCACGGGCTGCTGGCCGGACGCTCGCCGATCTGCAGCCACAACCGCGTCTGGCCGATACCGGGAATCCCCAGGTCGACATTGCTCTGTACCTGCCGCGTGCCGCTGGAAATCTGCAGGGCTTCGCGCAGGAACGCATAGGCATCGGTGTTTACCGGGCGCAGCGGATCGGCGACCGCGCGACTGCCCAGCGGGCCGAGGTCAATGATCGTGTCCAGCCGGACGTTGCGGTTGGGCAGCTTCGCCGCGACCGATCGCAGGATCTGGGCCGCCGCGCTGTTGGTCGTCGACCCGGCCATCGCCGTCACCAGTTGCGGCAGGGCGATATCGGTCGCCAGCACCTCATCGAAACTCGCCACCTGTATCCCGGCGCTGGTCCGCAGCAGCTCGGCGGTCTTGAGCAGGTCGACCTGTGCCGACACCAGCGCGTTGTAATCCATCACCGACAGCGACAATTCGCTGCCCGCCAGCTGCGACAGCAGCGCGCCGGGCAACCCGCCCTGCACCGATGCCAGCCGGGTACCGATCGAAAATCCGGCAAGGTCGATCCGTGCCGCCGTGGCGCGGGCGCCGATCGTCACCGCGCGATTGCCGAACACCTGTGCAAAGACCGGCTGGACCCGGCTTTCCAGCGAGACCTGCGCCGCATTGCCCGGCGCACCATTGGCGAGGAATCGCGCATCGACCGCCAGTCGCGGATCGCGGGTGAAGCGACCGGGCGTCATCGTCACCAGTCGCGTCGCATTGTCCGGCGACAGCGCCACCGCCGCCTGCGCCCGCGCGGCCGCATTGTCGAGGTCGGCCGCCGCGGCCAGTGCCGCAGCATCGGCCGCCCCCTGCAATCGTCGTTTTTCCAGAAAGAGCGTGGCGGTATCGATCCCCAGTACCGCCGTGCCCGCCAGCATCGTCAGCCCGCCGGCCAGGATCATCGCGACATTGCCGTCGCGCGCCCGTGCCAGCCGCCGGATCATGTGCCCCCGCATCGCGTCAGAACCCCGCCAGCACGACGCTGGCCTGTCGCCGGATCGTCGTCGTCGCGGCGGGCACGATCGGCAGTTTCAGCAACGGATTGGCCGATCCGTCATAGGCGACCTTGACCGTCAGTTGCCGCCCGTCGTCATCGACCTTCAGCGTGATTTCCTCGCTGCGGATGCCATAGCTGCGCGACAGGGTCTGCAACGCCGCCTGGGTGGCGAGCGAGGCGCGTTCGGATGTGGTGATGCCGGCCAGCGCGGCACGGGCCCCTTCGTTGGCGCTTTCCTGCACGACATGCGCCATCGCCAGCCAGCTGCCGCCGCTGACGATCCCGAACAGGAAGATGGTCAGGATCGGCAGCGCCAGCGCCAGTTCGATCACCGCCGTGCCGCGCCGATCCCGCACCAGGTGCCGCCACCACCGCCCGATACGCAATTTGCGCAACGCTTGTCCGGGAGCGGCGCTGCCCACGACGCGGCGATGCGGCGGCGTCCTTGCGATGGCGGCGACCCTGGTACCCGATACGCTGGCGAAGGTGGTGGGGATCATACTGCGCTCCTTCCATGACAAGGATAGCGCGACGCGGATGACCCGCCGGTTGCGGATAAATAATTGCAATATATCGCATTTTGCGGGACAAAAACGACCAGCCGGCGACGGTATACGATTTTGCGGGAGCGGCTGGTGTTCGCCCCGCCGATGCGGCCCGTCATGGTGACGCGGCATCATGGCGCGCGGCAGGGGCAGGCGTCTTGCCGAGGTTGGCGCGAGGCGTTACCCGCTGTCGCCATCGGCCCGCGACAGGCGGGTCGTCCCAGATGTGAACGGGTATCGATACGTGACTGCTGCCAATCGAGCGACGGAATCCAGGCTGTGGTGGCTGGGGGACCGGATGGCGGTGCTGGTCCTCGGCCTGATCGCCGGGTTCATCGTCGGATTGTCCTTTGCCGGCGGCGGGCGGATCGCGTTGCCCGAAGCGCCGACGCCGGGTGCCGCACCCGCAGCGCCGGGGACGCCCGGGACCGCCCCGACCGGCAGCGACACGGCATTGCCGACGCCTGCCGCACCGACGCCTGTTGCGCCGACGGTCGCCGCGCGCACGGTCGACGGGCCGATCGACCCGCAGGTCATCGCCCGCATGAAGCGCGACGGCGTGCTGCGGGTGGGCGTGTTCGGCGACAGCTTCGGCAACGGCATCTGGGACGCGCTGTATCGCCAATTGCCCCAGGATGACGGGTTTGAGGTGCTGAAGTTCGCCAAGGAAGCGACCGGCTTTACCCGTTACCGCGTCCTCGACCTCGAACAGCGCGCCCGTGAACAGCTGAAGGCACAGCCAATCGACGCGGCGGTCATCAGCTTCGGCGCGAACGACGCACAGGCGGTGTTTGCCGACGGCCATCTCCACCCGTTGATGAGCGATGGCTGGAAACAGGTGATCGGCGACCGGATCGACGCCTTCGTCGCGACGATCCGTTCGACCGGGGCGGTCGTCTACTGGGTCGGGTTGCCGGTGATGCGCGATCCCAAGATGGATGCCGAGATGCAGGCGATGGATGCCTTCTATGCCGATCATATGCGCCGGCTGGGCGTGCCGTTCCTCGATTCCCGTCCGCTGACGTTGGATGCGGAGGGCAAGTACAATGCCTATCTGCCCGACCTGAAGACCGGCAAGCCGATGCTGATGCGCACCGGCGACGGGCTGCACATGATCGGCGTCGGCTATCAGCGGCTGACCAACAGCGTCGCCACCGACCTGCGCCGCTATGCCGAGCGTGCCCGGCGCGAGGCGGGGCGCCCGCTGCCGACGCCGACCCCGACTCCTGCCGGGGCCGCACGCTGATGTCCGCGCTGTTCGCCCTCGCGCTGGCGCAGGCCGCGACCGCCCAGTCGTGCATCGGCGGGCTGTGCGATGCCGAACGGCTGCGCCCGTTTCTGGAAAAGCTGTCGACCGCGCGCGGCGCGCCCGAGCCTGTCCGCATCTTGCAGATCGGCGACAGCCATACCGCCGGCGATCAGATTACCGGGAGCTGGCGCACCGCGTTGCAGGCACGCTATGGCCGCGCCGGACGCGGCGCGCTGCCACCGGGGCGGCCCTATGCCGGCTATCTGACCCGCGACATCACCGCCGGACAGTCGATGGGGTGGAGCGTCAACGGCATTTTCGGTGCGGCCTATTCGTCCAGCAGCAACATCCGGCTTGGGCTGAGCGGCTACAGCCTGACCAGCGAACAGCCGGGTGCGACGCTTACGCTCAGCGCCGATAGCGGGCGGACCTTCGACCGGTTGACCGTCTGCGCGCTGAGCGGGCCGGGGCAGGGCAGCCTGCAACTGAGTCTGGGCGCAGCGGTGGTTTCGTGGTCGCTGGCCGGGGCGGAAGCCGGCAGCCGGTGCCGTACGCTGGACGGGAATGGCGAGGCGACGATCGCGTCGGCGACGGTGATCGGCGGCCCGGTCACGATCACGTCGTGGAGCACCGAACGCCAGTCGGGCGGTGGCGTTATCCTGTCCAACCTGGGCACGGTCGGTGCGCAGTTCGTGCATTTCGGCCGTACCGACGACCGCGTGGTCGCGACCGAGCTGGCGGCGTATCGCCCCGACCTGATCGTCGTCGCCTATGGCACGAACGAAGCGTTCCGGCCGGGCTTTTCGGCGAGTGTGTACGAAGCGTCGCTGCGATCCGACCTGACGCGGCTGCGCCGCCTTGCGCCCGGCGTGCCGATGCTGCTGGTCGTCGCGCCCGATTCCGCGACCAAGCTGCCGGCGCTGCAAAGCGGCGAAAGCGGTACCAGCAGCCCGTGCACCGGCAGCGGTGAATGGCGCCCCACCGCCGCGCTGTCATCGGTGCAGGCGATCCAGCGGCGACAGGCCAAGGCATTCGGCATCGCCTATTGGGACTGGGGCCAGCGCATGGGCGGCCGCTGTGTCGCCGATGGCTGGACGCAGGGGGCCAGCCCGCTGATGCGCGGCGATCACGTCCATTTCACCAGCCGCGGCGGCGCGGAGATCGCGCGGTTGCTGCAGGCCGATCTGGACGCGGCGATGACCCGGATCGTCGGCACGGCCCCATCGGTCGATCCGGCCACTGCCTATCCGACGACGGCGCGCTAAATGCTGTTCCCTACGCTCAGCTTCGGGCTGTTCTTCCTTGTCGTCTATGGCGTCGTCTGGTCGCTCGGGGCGTCGAACGAGTGGCGCAAGATCGCGCTACTGCTCGCCAGCTGGTTCTTCTATGGCGCGTGGGACGCGCGGTTCGTCGCGCTGCTGTTCGTCTCCGCCTTCGTCAACTGGGCACTGGCACAGGGGATCGTGCGCAGCGATGACGACCGCACCGGCCGCGCGCTGGTGACGGTCGGTGTCGTCGCCAATCTGGGGGTACTCGGCTATTTCAAATATGCGGGCTTCTTCCTCGAACAATTGACCGCCTTGCTGACCCCGCTCGGGTTCGGGCGCGACCTGCCGCTGTTGCAGGTGGTGTTGCCGGTCGGTGTGTCGTTCTTCACCTTTCAGGCGATCTCCTATCTGGTCGACGTCCATCGGCGGCGGATTCCGGCGGCGAACCTGCTCGACCTGACGCTGCTGATGTCGTTCTTCCCGCATCTGGTCGCAGGACCCATCGTGCGCGGCGCCGACCTGTTGCCGCAGTTCCGCCGCGTGCCGACGATCGATCGCGGGACGGTCGCCGCCGCGCTCCTGCTGATCCTGTGGGGGCTGTTCAAGAAGGCGGTGATCGCGTCGCAGCTGGCCGGGGCGCTGGTCGATCCGGCGTTCTTCGATCCGACAAGCCGGTCGAGCTTCGACCTGCTGATCGGGGCGTACGGCTATGCGGTGCAGATCTATTGCGACTTTTCCGCCTATTCCGACATGGCGATCGGGCTGGCGGCGCTGCTCGGCTACACCTTCCCGCGCAATTTCGACCAGCCGTACCGCGCCGCCTCGCTC
This sequence comes from Sphingomonas sp. Leaf9, assembly GCF_001421355.1. GTDB lineage: Bacteria > Pseudomonadota > Alphaproteobacteria > Sphingomonadales > Sphingomonadaceae > Sphingomonas. The sequence goes on from NZ_LMKC01000002.1 coordinate 717,853, forward strand.
CAGGATTTCTGGCGGCGCTGGCACATCAGCCTGTCGAGCTGGCTGCGCGATTATCTCTACATTCCGCTGGGCGGCAGCCGGAAGGGGCCGGTGCGCACCTATATCAACCTGTTCCTCACGATGTTGCTGGGCGGGTTGTGGCATGGTGCCAGCTGGGCGTTCGTGATCTGGGGCGCGCTGCACGGCGGGTGGCTGGCGATCGAGCGGTTTTGGGCGCGGCACCGTCCCGCCGGCCTGCCGATGGCACCGCGCTGGGCCGGTATCTTGCTGACCTTCCACATCGTCGTGCTCGGCTGGATATTCTTCCGCGCGCAGGGCGAGGGGGAGGCGTTCGCCTATCTGGGGCAGCTGTTCGCCGGCGACTGGCGCAACACGCTGGTCACGCCGCTGTCGCTGGTGCTGGTCGTCATCGGCCTTGCCATCCACGCGATGCCGGCGGGCATCCTCCAGCGGCTGGCGGCGCGGGTGCGCCATCAGGCGGCACCGGTCATCGGCCTTTCGCTGGGCGTGCTGATCCTGATCGTCGACGCGATGCGGCCCGAGGGGGTCGCGCCGTTCATCTATTACCAGTTCTGATGGGAGGCCCCGCGTGACCACTGGCGCCGAACAGGGCGAAATCGTCGAGGTCGGATCGCCGGTGCAGGTCGCGTCCGATCCGGTCGACGGCGTGCGGCCATGGGCATGGATGACGACGATCATCGCCACCGCGACGCTGTTCCTGGGCCTGTTCAACGCCCATGCGATCGCGGCATGGTTCGACGAATTGCCGCCGTCGCCCTATACCGAACCGTTGCGTGCGCCGATCGCGGCATGGGCAGCAACGACCGCCTGGCTGGGACTGGATACGCCGCGTGCGGCGGTACGCAGCCGCTGGGAAAAGGCGCAGGCGGCGCGGTTCGGGAGCGAGCAACCGGGCGAGGACGGCGCGCAGTAACACCGGGCACCTTAAACAGAACGCTCTCGGCAAGATCGAAGCTGCTCGAACCGAGCGGAAAGGCACAAGCCACAAACGGCAACGCCCGCGCGAGCAGGGCTCAGCGCGGGCGTTGCGGGGTTCCTGCTAAGGGCAGGAGCGGTTCAGCGGTAGAAGGTGTGGTCGGCGATCTGCGCGACGCGGGTGCGCTTCGGGAACGATGCACCGGCCGAATGGAAGAACAGCGCGCCCGGAGCAACGTCTTCGTCCTTGCCGGCCAGCGTGCGCTTGGCGATGTCGACGGCGGTGTTCCAGCGGCCATTGTTGCGCGGGGGGTCATAGGCATCGACGTTGAAGAACTGGCCACGCTGCTTGACGACGCCACAGGCGCTGCTGGCGAAGCGGCCGCTCTTCATGCGGGCGCGGATGACCTGGGCGACGGCCTGCTGGCCCTTGTGCGGCTGGTTGCCGGCTTCGTGCACCACGACCTTGGCGACGCATTCGACTTCAGACTTGTCGAGATTGGCGACGTCCGCATCGGCGGTTTCGGTCGGGGCTGCCTCGACAGCAGCGTTTTCGGTGGGGAGCGGCTGCACCACCGGGGTCGGCGATGCGAAGGTAACGGGAGCGGGGGCGATCGGTGCCGGTTGCTGTACGACCGGGAGTTCGGGATCCGTGTTCATCGCGACATGTGCGCTCGCTACGCCACTTGCCGCCGTCAGGCTCCACAACACCAATACGGACCAACGCTTATTCATTCCAACGCATCTTTTGTGCGCAAGGGTGCCCGCCATCGGCCGCAGAAACGCGGACAAAAGGAAGCGGCCGTCGGGAACCCCCACGTCTCGCCGTCCAACTTCCGCTTCTTGGTAGAGGGCGGATCGCCGGATCGGCTGAAAACTGGACGTCCCTTCGCGCCGGCGCGGCAAACTGTCAACGCGACCACCGTTCATCGGCGACGAACCGTTGGTTCCATCCGATCAATCCACGGCCGAAACGACAAATCAAGCGACCGTAAACGCGCAGAAACCATGTTCCTGTCGCGGCATTGTCGCGAATCGTCTTTAGAATCGGTCGGCCACTGCTCGTTCAGACTATTGCGGCTGTTCGGCGCGTTCGTCCGAAAAACTGTCGAGCAACCATCGGCGAAATTCGACCATTGCCCGCCCCGGTGGCCGGGATTTCAGCCGCGTCAGCCAATAGCCATCGGTCGCCGTCTGCGTGGCGAAGGGCCGCACGATCCGTCCGCTGTCCAGTTCGCGGCGAAACATCGCCGGCGGGGCGAGCGCGACCCCTTCGCCGAGCATCGCCGCCTGTACCATCACCAGCGATGAATCGAACAACGGCCCATGCAGCGCGCCGACCTCCAACCCGGCCGCTGCGAACCACGCCGGCCAGTCCTGCGCGCGATAGGAGCGCAGCAGGGTGGTGCGCAGCAGGTCGGCCGGGTGGCGCAGGCTCTGTGCGACGGCGGGCGAACATAGCGGCGTCAGCGGCGCGGGGCAGATCGCATCCGCCGCCACGCCATGCCACGCGCCGTCGCCGAAGCGGATCGCCCCGTCCAGCCCCTCGGCGACCAGATCGACCTGGTTGTTGTTGGTCAGCAGGCGCAGGTCGATCCCCGGACAGGCGGCGCGAAACGCCGGTAGCCGTTCGAGCAGCGCGCCGACCGCAAAGGTGCCGACCGCACTGACCGTCAGCACCTCGCGCACGATGCCACTGTCGAACCGGTCGAACAGCCGGTCGATCGCCCCGAACGATTCGACCAGCGTCGGCGCCAGCGCCATGCCTTCGTCGGTCAGCAGCAACCCGCGATTGGACCGGCGGAAGAGCGTGACGCCGAGGCGCGCCTCCAGCGCCTTGATCTGGTGACTGACCGCCGCCTGCGTCACGCACAGTTCGTCGGCGGCGCGGGTGAAGGACAGGTGGCGTGCCGATGCCTCGAACGCGCGCAGGGCATTGAGGGGGACCGGTGCGCGCGCCATCGAGACTGAGATTTCCTAAGGATCGAACCAAGATATGATCCTTTGTCCCCCCGCCGGATTTCGGTCAATTGCCCTGCTAATACGAAGCGCGCGAGGGGATGGCCGGCATGGGATATCGCACATTTTTCCGGGGATGGCTGGCGCTGGGCGCGGTGCTGGCGAGCGGGTCGGCGCTGGCGGCCGATCCGCCCGAATGGACTACGCCGACCGAACCGTTCCGCATCGCCGACAATCTCTATTATGTCGGGACAAAGGGGCTGGCGGCCTATCTGATCGTGTCGCGCGACGGGGCGATCCTGATCGACGGGCCGATGGATCGCAATGTCGCGTCGATCGAACGCAATATCCGGCGGGTCGGCGTGCCGCTTGATCGGGTGCGCGTGATCGTCAGCAACCATGCCCATGACGACCATGTCGGCGGCATCGCCCGGATCAAGCGGGACACCGGCGCGCGTTTCCTGGCCAGCGCGGGGGATCGATGGGCGCTGGAGCATGGGACCACCCGGGGCGATACCAACTATGGCGTGCGCCGCTATCCGGCGGTCAAGGTCGATGGTGTGATCCGCGATGGCGAGGTCGTGCGGATGGGCGACATCGCGCTGACCGCGCATCTGACGCCCGGCCATACGCCCGGCTGCACCAGCTGGTCGATGGTCGCGCGCGATGCCGGCAAGCTGCGCCGGGTGTTCTTTCCGTGCAGCATCACCGTGGCGGGCAACCGGCTGGTCGGCAATCGCGGTTATCCCGGGATCGTCGCCGATTTCCGGGGGACCTTCGCCAAGCTGGCGACGATGCGTGCCGACATCGTGCTGCCGGGCCATCCGGAGGCCGCCGATGTCATCGAACGCGGTGCGCGCCGCCGGGCGGGGCAGGCGGACGCGTTCGTCGATCCCCGGCTGCTCCCCCGGATGGTGGCGGAAAAACGGACAGCGTTCGAGGCGGAGTTGCGCACCGCGCAGCGCGGCGCGCGCTAGAGCGGTTTCCGACCATCCTGCACCACCGTCATCACCCTGCGGGCGACCGCTGACGCGGCGGTGATCCGACATGGTCGGAAACCGCCCTGGGATCAGGCGTCGGGCGGCCCGTCGCCCGGCGAATGCAGCATGTCGCCATAGATGCCGGTATCCGAACCGGGAATGGCGATCACGTCCAGCCATCGGCGGTAAAAGGCTTCCGGCCCGACGCCGCCGATGATCGCATAGCCATATTCCATGGCGCGCATGTCGTTCAGCGTCGCGAACAGCAATCCCTCTCCCACGCCCAGCCCGCGCGCGGCGGGATCGACGCCGGTCGGGCCGAAAAAGCCGCGCATGCTGCAGTCGTAGCAGGCAAAGCCGAGGATCGCCGTCTCCTGCACCGCGATCCACAAGGTCGTGACCGGACGGGTAAAGGCGCGGGCGGCCTCGCTCTCCCACGCATCGCCGAACTGTGCTTTGACCCATGACAGGACGAGGTGTCGTTCGGCCGCCATCGCCCGCCGGATCGCGATGCCGCGGTCGGCCAGTGCCGCGCGAGGGGCGATGGCGGGCAGGTCGTACAGGCGGACGAGCAGGTCGGTCATGACGGCATCTTCCATGCTGTCGGCGCGACAGGCAAGGGCCGGGCGATCGCAAAGCCGGTATCCGCTGCGAACCGATCGCGATAGGGTGGGGGCCATGACGCCGCGCCCACCCGTTTCCGTTCGCCTTCGCCTGACGCGATGGGGCTGGGTCGTGCTCGGCTGGTCGTTCGTGCTGCTCGGCTTTATCGGCGCGCTGTTGCCGGTGATGCCGACGACGATCTTTCTGATTTTGGCGGCGGGCTGTTTCGCACGCGGATCGCCCCGGTTGGAGCGCTGGCTGCTCGATCACCCCCGGTTCGGGCCGACGCTGACGGCGTGGCGGCGCGATCGCGCGATCGGGCGGCGGGCAAAGGCGATGGCCTGCGGCGGGATCGTGAGCGGCTATGCGCTGTTCCTGTTCGGCGCGCGGCCGGGCGTCGCGCTGGCGCTGGCGGTCGCGGCGTTGATGGCCGGTTGTGCCGCCTATATCGTGACCCGGCCCGCCCCGACCGGCTGAGCGATTTCGGTCACGATCAACGGCGCGGTGAGGGTGGTCAGGCTGATTTCCAGCTCGGCATTGCGGAACGGCTTCGTCAGGCGCGGAATGTCGGCGTCGACCCCGTCTTCGTCGGCATAGCCCGACACGATCAGTACCGGCAGTGCCGGATGGCTGAGGCGCAGCCGACGGGCGAGGTCGGCACCGCTCATGCCCGGCATCAGGTGGTCGGTAATCAGCACGTCGGGCGCCAGCCCCTCGTCGATCAGCCGCAGCGCCTCCTCGGCCGATGCCGCCTCCACCACATGGTAGCTGAGGTCGGCCAGCATGTGCGCGGTGCTCATCCGCACCAGATCCTCGTCATCGATCAGCAGCGCGGTGCCGAGCCGGGCGGGGAAGGGTTGGCTGTCGGCCGGGCGTTCCTCGTCGCACGGCGCGATCATGCTGACCGGCAGCCACAGGCAGATCGTGGTACCGACGCCGGGCGTGCTGTCGATGGTCAGCCCGCCACCCAGCTGCGCGGTCAGGCCATGGACCATCGATAGGCCAAGGCCGGTGCCCTTGCCCACGCCCTTGGTCGAAAAAAACGGTTCGATCGCGCGGCGCAGCGTGTCCTGATCCATGCCGCAGCCGGTGTCGCCGACCCGCAGCCGGATATAATGGCCGCGGGCCAGCCCGGCGATCTCGCCCGAACGCACATTCTGCCGGGCGGCGGCGATGGTCAGCGTGCCGCCATCGGGCATCGCGTCGCGGGCATTCACCGCAAGGTTCAGCAGCGCCATTTCCAGCTGGTTCAGATCGGCATGCGCCGGTGGCAGGTCGTCCAGTTCAATGCGGACGGCGATGGTCGGGCCCAGGGTGGATGCGATCAGCCCGGTCATGCTGTCGATGACCTTCGCCACGTCGACGCCGGTCGGTTGCAGCGGCTGGCGCCGGGCAAAGGCCAGCAGCCGCTGTACCAGCATCTTGGCGCGTTCGGCGGATTGCAGCGCCCCTTCGATCAGGCGGCGTTCGCGATCGGTGCCGACGCCCTTGCGCACCAGCATGTCGAGCGAGCCAATGATCGGGGTCAGCAGATTGTTGAAATCATGCGCGACGCCGCCGGTCAGGCTGCCCATCGCCTCCATCTTCTGGCTCTGGCGCAGCGCGTCGCGGGCGACCTCCAGATCGGCCTCGCGCTCCTTCGCTTCGGTCAGGTCGCGGCCGACCGCGACGAAGTTCAATCCGTCGGCTTCGGGAGCGACGGTCCATTCGATGTGCTTCCACCCGCCGGTGCGCGTCGCGATCCGGTTTTCGAACCGGGTCGGGCGACGGGTCGCGGCCATCTGCGCGATCGCGGCCGAGGTGTGCGGTTCGTCGTCGGGATGCATGAAATTGACATAGCCGCGCGAGAGCAGTTCCCCCTCGCTCCAGCCCAACACCCGCGTCCATGCCGGGCTGGCCGCCGAGATCATTCCGTCATAGCCGGCGCGGGCCAGCATATCCTGCGACAGGTTCCACAGCCGGTCGCGCTCGGCCGACCGGATCGCGACCTGTTCCTCCAGCGTATCGTTAAGCTGGCGCAGTTCCTCTTCGGCGCGGGCGCGTTCGACGGCAGTCTTGACCCGTTCCCCGACCTCCTGGACCAGGCTTTGCTCGGCGGCGGTCCAGGCGCGGGGCGTGGCGGACTGCACTGCCAGCACGCCGACCCATTCGGTTTCGTCGAACAATAGCACGTCGATGAACGCCCCGACCCGGCGCTGGGCGAGGCCGGCGCGCGTCGTGTCGCTCAGCGGGCTGGCCGGTACATCGGGCATGACGATTGGTGCGCCCGAGCGATAGGCGTCGAGCAACCCCGGCCCGAACTGTGCCAGCGAATGCGCGCCGGTGAGTGAATGCACGCCATCGCAATAATCATGGTCGACCCGCATCCGCAGGTCGCTGCCGATCTCGGCATAAAATGCGCGGTTGACGTTCAACCACTGGCCCAGCCGGACGGCGGCCAGCTGCATGATTTCGCTGCGGGTGCCAAGCGGGCGCAGCGCGTCGGCCAGCGACAGCAGGAAGTGCGTCCGGCGGGCATGCGCGACGCGATCGGTCGTCTCGGCCAGGATGCAGATGACGCCCGCCGGTTCGCCGTCTTCGCCGAGGACGGGCGAATAGTCGAGGTCCATCCACACCCGCTCCGGAGAGCCGTTGCGGTATAGTGTTACTTCCTGATCCTGATAACGCAGCGTGCCGCCCGCCAGTCCGACCCGCATTACATGGTCGTTGAAAGCGGCGGCTTCCGGCCACCCTTCGCGGAAATTCGATCCCAGCAGCTGCGGGTGCCGCCCGCGGGCAAAGGCTGAATAGGCATCGTTGTAGAGCATCACCCCGTCGACGCCCCACAGCATCACCATCGGCACCGGCGAGCGCAGCATCAGCGCGGTGGCGGTCTTCAGGCTTTGCGGCCAGCCGGTGATCGGACCCAGCGGCGTTGCGTCCCAATCGAGCGCCGCGATCAGCGCCGCACATTCCCCGCCACCTGCCAGAAAGGCGAAATGGCGCGGATGCGGCGTGGTTTCGACGATGCGTAGGTCCGGCATGGGAAGCGAAATATCCTGCAATAACGTCGACCCGGAAAGACCGGCCGCGCCGGAATTGCCATAGACGTTGGGTGGCATGATAACGCAAACGTCCTTTTGAGCAAACTGCCGGAAACAGATAACGCGGGAATACCGCTTGCGGGCGCGCGTATCTTTTCGGGACCGATCGTTCCTGCGCGCCTGCGGCTTTTGGGGAACAGTTTTGCCGGTCGCCCGGCGACTGCTTCGCGATCTGTCCTGCTGAGGTACAACGGCAGTCTTGCACGGCGGATGCGGACCCCAACTTATCGGGGCGGGCGGCTTGTTATTCTGCCGATTTTGCGCGTAATCGGGTCGTTGATTTAGAGATCGGAATTTGCGTGCCGTCGGACCTGCCCAGAGCGCTTGTCGAATATTTTGAGCAGTCGCGGGTCGCGCTGGCCCTGGCAGCGGCAGAGGGCGACAACCACCTGGTGCTGGTGAACCCGCCGTTCAGCCGCCTGACCGGGTTCGAACCCGAGGATGTCGTCGGCCGGAATTGCCGGATGTTGCAGCGCGATGCGGCCAATGCCGAACCGCGCGCGCGGCTGCGCGAGTTCCTGTCCCGGCCGACCCAGCCCAATGTGCGTACGCCGATCGTGAATTTCCGCAAGGACGGCAGCCCGTTCGTCAACCTGCTCTACATGTCGCGACTGAACTCGATCGACGGCCGGACCCGCTATATCTTTGCATCGCAGTTCGACGTCAGCCGGTCGCAACCCGAAATGCTGGCCGATTATGACGCACAGCTTGCCGCCACGCTCGGCCGGCTGGTCCCCATCGCCGACGATGCGGGGATCGTGGTCGAGGGCACCTTGATGACCATTGCCAACAGCGCGGCGATCGTGGCGCAGGCAAAGATGATGCTCGCCGATCTCGAGGGCACCCCCGATGCATGATGTCGTCTCGACCAAGGCGGAGGCCATGCCGGCGTCGCCCGCCAGCGTGCCGGTGGTCGGCATTGGGGCGTCGGCCGGGGGGCTGGAGGCGCTGCGTGAAATGCTCGCGCCCGCCAAGCGGCCGACCGGCCTCGCCTTCGTCGTGGTCCAGCATCTCGATCCGAACCACGAAAGCATGCTGGCGCAGCTGCTCGACCGCAATACTACGCTGGCCGTGCTGCAAAGCTCGGGCGGCGAGCGGATCGAGGCCGATACCGTCTATATCATCCCGCCCGGCCGCGGCCTTGCCATTCGCGACGGCGTGCTGGAGCTGACCGATTTCCAGCAGCCGCGCGGGCTCCGCCGGCCGATCGACGATTTCTTCCTGTCGCTGGCGGGCGACCAGCAGGCGAATGCCGCCTGCGTCATCCTGTCGGGGACCGGCGCCGACGGCACCACCGGCCTGCGCGCGATCAAGGAAAATGGCGGCGTCTGCGTCGTGCAGCAGCCCGAAAGCGCGCGCTATGACGGCATGCCGCTGTCGGCGGTCGGCACCGGCATGATCGATTTCGTAAAGCCGCCGGGCGAAATCCTCCATTGCCTTCAGGCGTTCTTTGGCCGGCGCGGTTCCGACCCGATCGAGCCGGAGGCGAATGTCGTCGCCGATCATGTCGATGAAATGTGCCGCGTGCTGCGCACCGCCATCGGCCATGATTTTTCGGGCTACAAGCGCTCGACGCTGGTCCGCCGGGTCGAACGGCGGATGCATGTGCTGGGCATCGATACCGGGCGTGCCTATCTGGCGCGCATCCGCAGCGATGCGGGCGAGTGCGAGGCGCTGTTTCGCGACCTGCTCATCAACGTCACGCGCTTCTTCCGCGATGCCGATGCGTTCGAGGCACTGCGGACGCGGGTGGTCGAGCCGTTGATGGCGGATCGCCCGGCGGACGAGGATATCCGCGTATGGGTGCCCGGCTGTTCGAGCGGAGAGGAAGCCTATACCATCGCGATGCTGTTCGCCGAGGCGGCGCGCAAATCGGGGTCGCCGCTGGCGGTGCAGATTTTCGCGACCGATATCGACGAACAGATGCTGGGGATCGCGCGCGAAGGCAGTTATCCCGCCGCCGCGATGGCCGACGTGCCGGCGCACTTACGCGAACGCTACACCGTGCCCCATGCCGAGCGGTTCACCATCGCCGCCCCGATCCGCGACATGATCCGCTTTTCCAGCCACAGCCTGGTCAAGGACCCGCCCTTTTCGCGGCTCGACCTGGTGTCGTGCCGCAACCTGCTGATCTATTTCGACGACCGGTTGCAGCAGGCGGTGCTGCCGCTGTTCCATTACGCGCTGCGCCCCGGCGGCTTCCTGTTCCTCGGCACGTCGGAAAGCGTCGGGCGGTTCGAGCATCTGTTCCTGTCCGTCGACCAGCAGGCCCGCCTGTTCGAGCGCGGCCCCGGCGCGCCCAGCTATCCGATCGACCTGCCCGGCAGTCAGCGTCAGCCGCTGCCACGGCGCGAGCGGGATGCGCGCGGCGACACGACGGCGCTGGGCAGCGAGGCGCTGGCGACCCGGCGCGTCGTCGAACGCTATGCCCCGCCCAGCCTGATCGTCGACCAGGATGGCGGGATCATCTCCGCCTATGGCAAGCTCAGCCGCTATTTCGAATTTCCGGTGACGCGTACCGGCGGCAGCAGCGCGGTGAACCTGGCCCGGCCGGGCCTGCGCAACGTCATCGGCCCGCTGCTGCGGCAGGCGCGCGACGAACGCCGCCGGGTGATCGCGCGCGATGTCGCGGTCGAAACCGATTACGGCACCCAGCCGGTCGAGGTGATCTGTGACCCGCTGGGCGACGGCACATTGTTGTTCGTGTTTCGCGACACCGGCCCGTTCGTGCCGTCCGATCCGGGCGAGTTGCAGGACCTCGAACCCAGCGACGACCATCTGGAATCGCTGGAAGACGAGCTGCGCCTGACCCGCCACCGGCTGCGCTCGGCGATCGAGGAGCTGGAGACGGCGAACGAGGAGTTGAAAAGCTCCAACGAAGAAATGATGTCGATGAACGAGGAGCTTCAATCGACCAACGAGGAACTGTCGACGGTCAATGACGAGCTGAAGAGCAAGGTCGACCAGCTGACCGTCGCCAATTCCGACCTGCGCAATTTCTATGAATCGACCGAACTGGCGGTCGTGGTGCTCGATGCCGACCTGAAGGTGCGCAGCTACACCGACGCCGCGACCCGCATCTTTCCACTGAAGGCCACCGATCGCGGTCGCCCGCTGACCGATGTCGCCAACCGGCTGGAGGACGCGGCGCATCTGGCGGATGCACGCGCCGTCGCGGGCGGGGCATCGCCGGTGCAGCGCCGGGTGCGGACCAGCGATGGCGAGCATGTCTTTTCGCTCCGGGTACTGCCCTATCGCACCCAGACCGGCGAGGTCGACGGCGCGACGCTGGTGCTGACCGAGATTACCGACGCGCTGGCGCTGGAGCGGCAACTGGCGGCGGAGCGCGAACGGCTCGACCTGGCGATCAAGGCGGCGGGAATCGGGGTCTGGGAATATTGCCCGGAAAATGGCGAGCTGGTGCTCGACCCGGCCGAACGGCAGCTGTTCGAGGTCGCGTCGGACGCGACGCCCCGTATCGAGGACCTGCTCGGCCGGATCGACGCCGACGATCTGCCAAAGGTCGAGGCGGCCCTGCGTCGCGTGATCGAACGCAGCGGCGATTATGAGTCGACGTTCCGCGTGTGCCGCAGCGACGGGCAGACGCGCTGGGTAAAGGGCTTTGGCCGGGTCGTCGGGGGCAGCGCGCCGCAGCGCCTGGTCGGCGTGTCGATCGACGTGACGCCCGAATATGCACTGGCCGAAACGCGCGAGTTGATGCTGCGCGAGATGAACCACCGGGTGAAGAACCTGTTCGCGGTGATCGCCGGGATGATTACCATGGCGGCGCGGTCGCACGACGACCTGCGCACCTTTGCCGACGATATCCGCCGCCGGATCGCCGCGCTCGGATCGGCGCATTCGCTGGCGTCGCCCGCCGGACAGCCCCATGCGGTCGGGCTGGACGATATCGTCGCCACCACGCTGGCGCCCTATCGCGACCACGCACGGATCGAAATCGATGGTCCGGTCGTTGCACTGGACAGAAGCTGTCTGTCGCCTTTGGCGCTTATTCTCCACGAATGGGCAACCAATTCGATCAAATATGGTGCGCTGGGCAGCGATGGGGAACGGGGCCTGCGGGTATGCTGGCAGGTCGGGGAAGACGGGATCGTGCTGACATGGACCGAGGATGCGAAGGATACGGGCGATCTATTGCCGGGCAAGCGTGGGTTCGGATCGGTGCTGGTCGAAACCAGCGTTCGGCAGTTGCGCGGGACGATGACCGCCGGAATGGCGGACGGGCAGTTGCGGATGGAAGTGCGGCTTCCGGCTGGCGTGTTGCTGCGTGACTGATCCCGTATTGCTCGTCGAGGACGAGCTGTTCATCGCGCTGGACGTGCAGGCCACCATCGAGGCGGCGGGCTTCGCGGTCGAGGGACCGTGCATGACGCTGGTCGAGGCGCAGGAGGCGGTCGAGCGTCACAACGCGGCCTTTGCCGCCGCCGTGCTGGACGTGCGGTTGGCCGATGGGACGGTGTTCCCGGCGGCCGACCGGCTGCACGCTGCCGGGGTCCCGCTGATCTTTCATTCGGGGCACGCCGACGATGCCGACCTGCGGCAACGCTATCCCCGCGCGATGGTGTGTCCCAAGCCGAGCGCTCCCGAAGCGCTGTCGGAGGCGATCCGCCGCTGCGCAGCGCTGAACGGCGGTTGAGCGGCGGGCTATCCCTCCGCGCGCACCAGCTTGATATCGCGGTCGGCGGCCCAGCCATGCACGTCCTCGCGGCGTAGCGCGGTCGCCATCAGCTCGGGAAATTGGTCGGGGGTGCAGGCGAAGACGGGGATGCCCAGCGCCGCCACCTGCGCGGCGAGGTGCGGATCGTTAGGACGGGCGACCGGTGTCGGTCAGTGCCAGTAGCACGATGACATTGACCCCCGACACCACCAGCCGTGCCAGCCGGTCGACCAGCGCCCGCGCATCGCCGCCCTCGTACAGGTCGGTGATGAGTATCAGATGCGCCTTGCCCGGCCGCTCGATCCGATCCTCGCAATAGGCGACCGCCTGATCGATGTCGGTGCCGCCGCCCAGCTGGATACCGAACAACACCTCGACCGGATCGGCAAGCTCCTCGGTCAGGTCGACTATGGCGGTGTCGAAACAGACCAGCTTCGTTGCGACGACCGGCAGCGAGGCCATGACCGCGGCGAAGATCGAGGCATAGACCACCGAACTGGCCATCGATCCCGACTGGTCGACGCACAGGATCACCTCGTCCAGATCGACGATCCGCCGTTGCTGGCGCAGGAAGCCGATCAGGCGTTCGGGGACGATGGTGCGGTGCGCGTGCTGGTAGTGGGCGAGGTTCGCGCGGATCGTGCGCGGCCAGTCGATATCGGCGAAACGCGGGCGATGGGTCCGCCGCGCGCGGTCGAGCGCGCCCCGGATCGCGTCCGCCGTGCGAGCCTCCAGCCGTGCCATCAGCTCGGCGACAACCCTGGTGATGACGGCGCGCGCGGTGTCCTTCGTCTTTTCGGGCATGACCCCGCGCAGCGCGACCAGATCGGCGACGAGGTTCACGTCCGCCTCGACGGTGGCGAGGAATTCGGGCTCCAGCAGCATCTGGCGCAGGCCCTTGCGCTCGAACGCGTCCTTCTGAACCACCTGCACGACGCTGGCGGGGAAGAAGTCGCGGATGTCGCCCAGCCATTTGGCGACGCGCGGCGCGGACTGGCCGAGCCCGCCGCGGCCCTTCTTTTCCGGCTCGCCATCGCCGTATAGCGCGGACAGCGCCTTGCTCATGCGGCGGTCGCTGTCGGAGAGCGGGGCCGTGCCTTCGCCATCGTCCACGCCCAGCGCGAGCGTCCAGCGGCGTTCGCGTTCGTCATCGTTCATCGCGTGCCTCCCGTCATCAGCGCGAGCACGCGCGCTGCATGCGCCGGCCAGAGCGTTTCAGCGCCCGGCAGCACGGTGTACCCCCGCGCGCCCGTATCGGATCGGTCGAGCGCGGCGTCCATCAACCGCCGCCGTTCGCTGCGGTCGAGCGCGGAGAAGACACGCCGGAACAAGGGCAGGCTGGCGATGAAGGTCTCCTCGTCCAGCGTGGTCAGCCACGCATCCACTGCCTGCCGCAGCGTCGCGTCGTGGATCAGCCGATCGCCCGCGCCCTCCAGAAATCCCTCGAAGAAACCCGCCGCTTCTGCGACCGGCGTGCCCGGCGACAGCATCCGGGCCAGCAGCGTGGCGGCGTCGTCGGCGGCCAGCTTCTCCGCCTCGTACAGCAATCGCGCGGCGGTGCCCGCGATCAGTCGTGTCGCCTGATCGTCGTCGAACAGCCGGGCCAGCGCGTCGTGCCAGGTCGCGATGACTTCCGCGTCGAGCTGCGCCAGCTGGATCGCACGCTCCGCCGCCAGGATCGCAGCGCGTAACGCTCCCGCCGCCTCGGCATCCAGATTGCGCGCGGCATAGCGGAAGGTCAGCGCCGCCTGCACCACGATGCGCGGCATCAGGTCGCCGAGCGGCCGCGCGGTGCCGCTACGTGCCTCGCCATAGCGCAGGATATCGGCCATCGGCGGCAGCGCGGCGAGCAGCGACTGCGAGTCGCTGGTGAGTGCCGCGCGCCGCTCCAGCAGCGCGATGCCGGTCGTGATCGCGGCGGGCAGGTCGGCGATCATCGCGCTGCGCACCAGCGTCGCCAGCTCGCCGAGATCGGGCTCCGCTGCCATCGCTTCGGCCAGCTTTCCGGCGGCGGCGTCGGCGATGGTCGAACCGTGGACGAGGTTCTCGACCAGCCGCACCGCGAATTCCGGGTTCCAGGCGAGGACCCAGTTCTCGCGAAAGGTGCCGCGACTGCGCCCGGCGTCGGTCAGTTCGCCCCACGGCACGTCGAGCGCGTGTAGCCGGTGGAGCAGGGTCGAGCGCGCCAGCCCGCTGTCGCTGCGCAGGTCGAGCGTTAGGGTGCGCTCCAATGCCTCGGGCTTCAGCCGGGTGGCCTTTTGCTGGCGCTGCAAATCCTCCAGCAGCGGGGCGAGCGGCGTGTCGGCGGGGATGACGCCGACCGCCGATCCGACCAGCAGTTCAGCGGCGATATCGTCCCACCGCGCAGGCTCGCCATGGCACAGGCAGGCGATGGCGGCCTCGCGCAGTTCCTCGAACCCCGGATGCGGGCGCTCGCGCAGGGCGGCGAGCGCATGGCCCAGCCGCTGCGCCTCGATCACCGAGGCGGTGGAGACCATATGGCCACGATCGCGCATCACCCGTGCGATCCGGGCGAGCCAGACGGCGTCGCGGTCGCCGCGATGGCGTGTGTCCCACAGATGCGCGCACCAGCCGGGCGCGACCACGCCCGCGCCATACCCGCTCGCGCGGGCGAGGCGGGGGGCGGTCCAGGGTGCCCAGGTTGCCTTGACCTTCGCCTTGGGCCGCCCCTTCAGCAGCGCGCGATCGGCGGCCAGACTAATCTTCGCGGCCAAGGCGGGGACATGCCACGCGCCGCACACCACCGCGATCGGCCCCTCGCTGTCCTTCGCCGCGCGGGCGATCTCGATCCGCATATGCGCCTCCCGCGCCGCCTCGCGCGCGGACAAGGGACCGGCTTCGCTGCGCAGCGCGGTCATCGCCTCGGCGACGGCGGCGAAAACAGAGGTGGAGGCGGGGTTCTCCTCGATGACGTCGCTCCACCAGCTTTCGCCATCCGCATAGCCTGCCGCCGTGGCGAGTATGCCGACGGGATCAGATGCCCCGACCAGAGCGCGGCGGTGCAGGTCAGGTCGGTGCCGATAATAAGCCCCGCGGCCTCGCCCGCCAGCGGCAGCGGTGTGGTGCCGCCGTGGGGCAGCCACCACGGCGCGCCCGCTTGGTCGATGCCGACGCGGCCGGGCGGCAGCAGGACCGGGCGCTCGGCCGCCCATGGTTCGGCGAGGAACGGCGCAGTCAGCAGCTCCGCCAGCGGGGCGGCGGGGCGGGGCCAATCGCGCGGCGGGCCGTCGATCGCGCCGGCTTCTCGCCGGATCAGCAGCGCGCGCAACGGCGCGCGCGCGGGGTAGAAGAGGATGTCGCCGACAAATTGCTCGCCGGGCACGAACGCCGATCCGCGCCGCCCGGTGCTGGCGGGAAAGAAATCGAGCAGCATCGCAAAGCGCGGGCCGTCGCCCAGGTTGAGCAGCCACGTCGTCTGCGCGATCAGCCCGTCGCGGCGGGTCCGCACCTGTTCGGCCAGCACGTCCCACGTCGCCGTGACGCGCAGCGCCGCCGGTTCGTCGAGCAATGCCTCGCGCCGTTCGGCGGCGGCGACCGCGCGGCGCAGTTCGACGTCGCGGGGGGCCGCGCGAAACGCGCGGGCGAGCGTCACCAGCCGCGCCAGCTCCACCGTCGCTCCGCGCACCCGGTCGCCGGGGGGCAGCGCCCATATCCGCGCGGGCAGTTCATCGACATGCCCCGCCAGCGCCGCCGCCTTGCCATCGACCAGCCGCGCACCGATCCGGCGACAGCGCGCGGTCGCATCGTCGACGAACCCGGCAAGGCCCAGCCGAAGCTGGTCGCCGATCCATTGCTCCAGTGCCTCCAGCGCGCCGAGGATCGCACGGTCGGTGTCGTCGGCGCGTTTGGCGTTGGCGGCCTCACGCCTGACGGCGGCCCTGGGGTCTTCGGCAGGTTCCAGCTCCTGCGCGGCCTGTAGATCCTTTGCCGATGTCCTGGGCACGCCGCTTGCTGCTGCGGCGGACTGTGGCGCACCGCTGGCCGGTCGCCTGCGCCCGAGCCATTCGACTACCCAATCGGGGGTGTCGGCGGCGGGGAAGGGCAGGATGGCTTCCGCCTGCATCCACAGCAAGGCAAGGGCATGCTTGCACGGGAATTTGCGCGACGGGCAGGTGCATTTGCTGCCCAAGTCGCGCAGGTCGGCGGTCACGCGGTACGGGTGTGCGCCCGATCCGGCACACTCACCCCAGATCAGCGCGGCGTCGTGACTGGTCCCCAGTCCCGACCATTTGCCCGGCTTCGCCAGCCCCGCCGCCGCCTTGAGCGAGGACTGATCGGTGGCGAGCTGTTCCACCGCCGTCACATCGATCGCCACGCAATCCCCGACCCGTTGCTTCGGCGGCGATGATACGGCGTGCCGCCGAAAGCTCAATGCGCTTCGGATCGGCGGCGTATCATGGTCGACAGGGGCATGGCGTCGGGCGCCGTTCCGGTGGTAGCGTCCGGGCCAGAGAAGACGGCGTTGCGCCGCGTTCGGGGAGAAGATGCTTGACCCACGACCATGGCTGCGCATGCCATTCGCGCCGCGACGTCCTGAGGACCGGCGCGCTGACAGCGGGGCTGGCGCTACCGTTTCCGGTATCGGCGCACGCGGCGCAACCGGCGGTGGCGGGGCGGCCGGTGGCCCGGCTGCAGGCGTTCGACATGGCCGATGTGACGCTGGGCGAGGGGCCGTTCCTCCACGCCCAGCGCAAGACCGAGGCGTATCTCCTGTCGCTGCAACCCGATCGGATGCTGCACAATTTCCGGGTCAATGCCGGGCTGCCCCCCAAGGCCCCGGTCTATGGCGGTTGGGAATCGGAAGCGGCGTGGGACGAGATCAACTGCCATGGCCATACCCTTGGCCATTATCTGTCCGCCTGTGCGCTGGCCGGTCGCGCGACCGGCGATGCCCGCTATCGCAAGCGCATCCAATATATCGCCACCGAGCTTGCCGCCTGTCAGACGGCGGCGGGCAGCGGGCTGGTCTGCGCATTTCCCAAGGGGGCGGCGCTGATCGCGGCGCATCTGCGCGGCGAACCGATTACCGGCGTGCCGTGGTACACGCTGCACAAGGTCTATGCCGGCCTGCGCGATGCGGTGGTGCTGGCCGACAGCGCCGCCGCGCGCGCGGTGTTGTTGCGGCTGGCCGACTGGGGCGTCGCGGCCTGTCGGCCGCTGTCGGATACCGCGTTCGAAGCGATGCTGGCGACCGAACATGGCGGCATGAACGAGGTTTATGCCGATCTGTACGGCATGACCGGCAACGACGAGTATCGCACGCTGGCGCAGCGTTTCTCGCACAAGGCGGTGCTGGTGCCGCTGTCGCAGGCGCGCGACCATCTCGACGGGCTGCATGCCAATACACAGGTGCCCAAGATCGTCGGGTTCCAGCGGGTCTACGAAGCGACCGGTGACGCGGCCTATCGCGACGCGGCGGCGTTCTTCTGGCGGACGGTCGTGGACACGCGCTCGTTCGCGACCGGCGGGCATGGCGATGGCGAGCATTTCTTTGCGGTCGCCGACACGCCCGCGCATGTGTTCAGCGCGAAGGGATCGGAAACCTGCGGCCAGCACAATATGCTGAAGCTCACCCGCGCGCTGTTCCTGCACGATCCGCGCGTCGACTATGCCGATTATTACGAACGCACGCTGTATAACGGCATCCTCGCGTCGCAGGACCCCGACAGCGGCATGGCGACCTATTTCCAGGGTGCGCGGCCGGGATACATGAAGCTGTACCACACGCCCGAGGACAGCTTCTGGTGCTGCACCGGGACCGGCATGGAGAACCATGTCAAATATCGCGACTCGATTTATTTCCACGATGCGTCGGCGCTGTACGTGAACCTGTTCGTGCCGTCGGCGGTGCGCTGGCGGGCGAAGGATGCTGTGCTGACGCAAGTGACGCGCTTTCCCGAGCAGGGCACGACGACCCTCCAGTGGCGATCGAAGCGGCCGACATCGGCGACGCTCAAGCTGCGGCATCCGGGGTGGAGCCGGAGCGCGGCGGTGCTGGTCAACGGGGCGGAGGTCGCGCGGTCGGACCTGCCCGGCCGCTATCTCGATCTGACGCGGGTGTGGCGCGATGGCGATCGGGTCGAGCTGCGGATGGAGATGGCGGTCGCGGCGGTGCCGTTGCCGGCGTCGTCGACCATCGTCGCCTTCACCTATGGGCCGCTGGTGCTGGCCGGTGCGCTGGGACGCGAGGGGCTGGCCCCCGGTGTCGATATCATCGTGAGCGAACGGCGCTACGGCGAGTATAACGACACGCCCTTCACCGTGCCCCGGCTGCGCGGTGATCCGGAGGCGCTCGCGCGAAGTGTCCGCGCGACCGGCACGCCGCTCGAATTCACGATCGCTTCGGCACAGGGCGCACCGATCCGCCTGATCCCCTATCACCGGATCGCGCATGAGCGGTACGCGACCTACTGGGACGTCGCGCCGGCGGCCCCTGCCTGATCCGACCATCGACCGCGCGAATTGCATTCCCGTGATAGCGATAACACGCTACGCTGTTGCCTTAAGTCGCTGATTAGGCGGCATATGGGGAGGGAATGGATATGCGCGGCACGGTGATGCTGACGGTCTTCGCGCTGCTGGCGGGCGATGCGATGGCGCAGGAGTCGAACGAGCAGGCGCGGGCGATCGCCGGGGCGCCCGTCACGGCGCGACAGCGGCTGGAACTGGTCGACATTCCCAAACCGGTCGGCAAGGCGGTGGCGCTGTTCGACGGGCGCAGCTTCGATGGCTGGACCGCGTGGCTTGGCTATGCCGACCCCGCCATGACCTATCGCGCCGATCCGGCGATCCGGCCGATCGGGACGGGGCGCCCCACCACCGGCGATTTCGCGGTGCGCGTCGTCGATGGCGCACCGGCCCTGTGGGTGAAGGGGCAGACCTGGGGCAGCCTGGTCCACCGGGCGGACCTGCGCGACTATCACCTGCGGCTGCAGTTCAAATGGGGCGCCAGGACCTGGGCACCGCGCGAGACGCTGCCGCGCAACAACGGCCTGCTCTATCACACCCACGGCGTTCCGGGGGAGGTGTTCGGGACCTGGCGCCCCTCGGTCGAATTCGAGATCATGGGCGGATCGACCGGCATGATCGTGGCGGTCGGGGGCAAGGTTCGCGGACATACCGACGTCGCCTTCGACCCGTCGATCCTCGCGCCGCATCTCCGGTACCGGCTGGGCGGCCGGGAGGTCGACATCGTGAACGGAACGCCGACCTGGAACGTCGAGGCGGCAAGCGATGCCGAACGTCCGGTCGGGCAGTGGAACACGCTGGACCTGTATGTCGTCGGCGACCGCGCGGTGCATGTCGTCAACGGTGTTCCGGTGGCCGATGTGCGCGACCTGGCGACGATCGACGCCGACGGCGTGCGCCGCCCGCTGACGCACGGCCAGATCCAGCTGCAGTCCGAGGGGGCGGAGACATGGTTCCGCCAGATCACCGTGGAGCCGATCCGCACGCTGCCCCGCATCGTTTCGGCAAGGACGAAGTAGCGCGACGGACGACGCGGCACGTTCCCCGCCAGCCATCTGGACGAACCGGAGAGCGTTGAACCTGATCCGGAGCTAAAGGAGGCTCAGGTTGAAACACAGGGCGCTCGCGCCCAGTGCCGCAGCATCGCCATTGACCCGGGATGCGACCAGGGTGGGGAAGGCTCGATCGCGTCCGCGCACCGGTACGCTGTAGTAGGTCAGCCGCTCCGCCAACCGGTCCCCCAGTGCCGCGGGGAGACGTCCGCCGATCACGATCGCGTCGGGATCGGCGATTGCCCCGATAGCGGATATGATCGCTTCGGTCGCAGGGACGGAGCGGTTCAGCCATCGCTCGATCGCAGCGGCATTCAGATCCATCTCGTCGAGCATCTCGGCAAGGCTGTCATAGGTCAGGCCATCGTGGGCAAGCATCGATCGCAGGGAGGTCAGTGTCGGCCTGTCAGGTCGCATCGCGGGCGGCAGGAGGCCGGTGAACTCGCCCGCGTTGCCGCGAGCGCCGCGCACGAGCCGCCCGTTCTGGACGAGACCGCCCCCAAGGCCGGCATCGACGTAGAGATAGGCGAAGTCGGAATAGTCCGTGCCATGGCCGTAGAGATACTCGCCCAGCGCGGCGGCGTTGCCGTCGTTGTCCAGAATGACCTCCAGCCCCAGCGAGCGTTCGAGATCGTGCTTCAGGTCGGCAACGGCCCAGTCCTCCATCCCGAGGGGAGCATTGATCCGTTCCGGATCGCGGATGAAGAAACCGGGCAGCGCAAGGCCCAGGCCGCAGATGCGATCGGGGGGCACGTCGCCCGCTTCGACGAGCCGATCGATCAACGAGGCGATCGATTCCACCACATCCGTACGGGAGGCCCCCACCGTCGGTGCGGCTAGCGACGCGACGACGCTTCCCGACAAATGGACCAGATCGACGGTCATCATGTCCGCGCGAACCGCGACCCCGAACGCATAGGCTGCATGTGGCGCGAGTGATAACGGAAGACTGGGCTGGCCCGTCCTGCTCATCATCACCTTGTCTTCTGCGATCAGAAGACCGTCGCGCATCATCTGATCGACGAGGCGGCTGACCGTCGGGAGCGCGAGGCCGGAGCGACGCGCCAGTTCGGCCCGAGAGACAGGCGCATCCCGGCGGACCGTGCCGAGCAGTTCGCGTTCATTGGCGCTGAGGGGCCGGAACCTGTTATGGTGCCAGACCGCGTGTCCGAAACGCGGCTCCGACGAACGACCCTGGTCGGTCAATGCTTTCTCCGAACTGCGGTCATCCCTTGCTGGACGTCCTTATGTTCAAGTCCGGAACAGCTGTCCACGCCGGATGACCAACAGGCCGGTCACGACGATCACGCCGATGACCGTCGCCACCACCATCAGCGACGACACCATCTGACCATCGGTGCGATCGATCCGGGTGTCGAGGGCCGCACCGACCAGGAGAACCGCTATTCCCTGGGCGGTCTTGGCGAACGCGGTAAATCGGCCCAGCACGGCAAGGGCGTTTCCTTCGGATGCTCGGCCCGCGATGCCCGACCATAACGTGAAGAGAACTCCGCCGGAGCCGGTGCCGTAAAGCAGCGCGATGACGAGCGCGCTCAGCAAGGAGGTCCGGTCGAGCAGGATCAAGGCCGAGCTTCCGGCGAGCATGACCGCCATCGCAACGCCGAGCAGTGCAGATGCCTTCAGGCGCGAGCTGACCTTCAGCCATCCGGGTTGCGACGCTGCGCCACCGACCGCAACCAATCCCATGAAGGCGGTTGCCGACAGACGCCCGCCCATCCCGTACGATGCCAGATACGGTTCGAGCTGACCGAAGACCGTCGTTGCCAGCGTCATCACGCCCATCATCGCGGTCAAGGTCCAGACCCCTTTGAGGGGCCTGCGATCGCGGATCGGCGAACCGGCGCGCTGACGACGGACGCCAACGGAGCGCGTGAGGAACGACGCCCCGGCGATCATCAGGACAGAGAGCGCGATCACCAGAGACAGGAAGGAGGAAGCGCTCTCAGCCGGTGCCTGTCGCGCCATGATCGGGACGAAGGCGAAGGCGAGCAGAACGCGGGCGGCTCCACCTGCGACGTTTCGTGACACCGTCAGTCGACGGCGTTCAAGATCATCCGCCGCCGCAAGCGAGAGCAACGCATTCTGCGGCACGTCCACGAACGCGTAGGTGGCCCGGAAGCCGAGCAACGTCAGTACGGCGCCGGCCAGTCGAAACGGCAGGGGTAGAAAGGCGATGGCGGCGAACAGCATGAGCGCACCGGCGCTGGCGACGGCTCCCACGAGCTGAAGCCGGATTGGATCGCGACCGGCCAGGCTCGTGGTCAGCAGTCGAACGAGGGCGAGGTCCGCCAAGGCCGCGAACAGAAGGGAACCGCCAACGACCATTCCGGTGTGGAGTGGAGGCAGGCCGCACACCTCCGTCATGAAGAATGCAAAGTAGAGATCGCTCACGGTCCAGAACAGCGTCTTGCCGCCGTGCGCGAAGCCGTAGGACCAGACGGGTGTTCCCTTAGCTGAAACCGTGCCGGAGGAAGCGACTGGACTGGCACGGCATTTCTGCAAGATCACACCCCCTACCGGGCGGGGGCGAGTTCTCGACGGGCCGCCTCTACATCAGCTCTGAACCGTGCCGAACCGTGCAGTACCGCCACGATTGCTGCCGCCGCCTGTCGTCCGGCTTCCACCGCGCTTACGCTGTGCGCTCCGCAGATGACACGGCTGTTACCATATTCGTAGCCGCGCTGCAGGATGGCAGCGGCACGATCTGGACGAAGCTCGGCAAGAACCAGCGCTACGGTGGTGCCCCAACTGGTATGTCCCGAGGGATAGTCGAAGCTATGCGACAGCTGGATCTTGTCTTCGCATACCGGCCCGTCATCCCTCAGGAACGGACGTTTCCGGGCATAGACGGGTTTCACCGCGTTCACCGCCGCGGCGACGTCGGGACGCATCGCGATGAGCAGCCGGGTCAGGGCAGGGTACCGTTGCATCGTCAGCGGCATGCCGATCGCTTCGGAATAGTCGCTCAGCATCGCGGCCGTGCCCTCATCGACGTCCCCCGTCGCCATTTGCCAGCGAGCGCTGTCGACCGCAGGGCGTCCCGCCCGAAACATGGCGCGATCGCGATCCTCAAGGGGTGAGCCCGGAGCAGGCGGCGGCGGCAGGAACCGAAGAAGATCGATGCCCGGCCCCGCCAGATATCGTTCGGGTGCCGCAGCCGGTGCGGCACCGATCATGGTGACCGCGCAGATAATCGGTACCGTTCTGCGGATAATGGCCCTCATGACAGATAGAACTCCCGCTTGAACGCGAACATGTCCTTGAGAATGCAATATTCGGGATTGCCGAGTTCGATGACCGGGGATCGCAGCGCGATCATCGCCTTCCAACCTGCAAGCGATCGCCGCCAGGCGCGTTCCTCGTCCGGCGTGAGCGCGGCGAACTGATATCCCAGCGTGATGTGGAACCGGTAGCGATCATGATCCGGTTCCCGGATACCGGTCACCTCGGCCAATCGGTCGCGCAACCGCCGTAGGCGGGTTTCCATGCCCTGGTCGGCCGGTAACAGCCGGACGGTCAGGGGGGTCTCGTTCGCCGGCGGCTCGTCCATGTTGACGCGCATCCGGTACGGAGCGGCGTCCTCCCCGAGGCGAAACGTCCGCAATCGCTCGCCCAGTATCCGGTCGCATTCCTCGATCGGCGTGTCGAGCGGCATGCCCGCCGGCCAGTACGGATATCGTCGGGCCTTGTCGTTCGCACCGCCGAAGATCGTCATATGGTAACTGGACGGGGGCAGCGCGGTCATCTTGCGCGCCCAGGGTTCGCCGGGCAGCGCACGGTACACGTCGAGCAGCGCGTCGAAGGTCTGTGACCCGTTTCCCTGCTGGGGGACGTGGCAGATGATCGTATTGCCTTCGAACGGCAGCACGCTGCCATCGGCCGCAAATTTGCGACCGACGTCCGGCGGCCGGCGATCGGACGCGGCTGCTCGCGATGCCATCAGTCCCGCGAACGCCAATCCGGTTCCCTTCAATATCGTTCTCCGCGTCGTCATAGCTTCACCTTCGCGCCAACGAGGACCTGCCGCGGCAGCTTCCAAGTCGATTGGAGCAGTTCCTGATCCCGACCGTAGCGCTGCTCGATCCCCTGCTTCGTAAGGTTCAACGCGTCGAAGCTGACGGTCACGTTCGGGGTGACGTCGTAGGAAAGCTGCAGGTCCACGTTGTCGGTCGGCTGCTGGAAGCGGTTGGCGTAGAAGCCGGTGGGCGTGAAGTTGGGAAAGCGATCGTCCCACAACTGGCTCAGATGGTTCCAGGCCAGGCGACCATGGACCTGCTCCTTGTCGTACGACAGGGCCGCGTTGAAGATCCGCGCAGGCTGGTTGGGCAGGTTATTGAAAACCCGCACGGACCGGTCGGACAGTGTGATCGGGAAATAGGCCCGTCCGAACGACGCGTTCGCACTCACGCCAAAACCGTCCAGTGGCGCTGGCAGGAAGGTGAGGTCGTAGGACGCCCCGAGTTCGACGCCGTAGGCCCGCACCGTGCGGTCGGTGTTGCGCGCCTGCGTCACGAGGACGGGCACGGATACGTTGGGCAGCGTCTCCAGCGTGCCGAAGGTGAAGATGTCGTCCTTGATCCATTTATAGTATGCAGCGACCGAGATGATCCCGCGTCCGCCGTCGATGTACCAGTCATGGCCGATGTCCAGGTTGGTCGCCCGTCGTGGCTTCAGATCGGGATTGCCCGTCGTGAGCGACGGGGGATTGCTGATCGTGTTCAGCACCCCGCCACGCAGCGACGATGCACCGAAGCTCGGACGGCTGACGGTCATGCTGGCGCCAGCACGCAGCTTGCTGTTGTCGCTGGTGCTGATGACGGCCGATATCGACGGCAGGACGTTCGTGTAGCTGTTGTTTGCGGAAACCGGGGAGTAGATCCCGTTCGTCGCTTGCGTGCTGCTGGAGCCGGCTTTCGTATGTTCGACGCGCAATCCGCCTGCGACGAAGATGGCGTCGCTACGGAACTGCGCTTGCAGAAACCCGGCGGCAACGTCTTCGCGCGTCGCGTAGGTGCCACCCGCCTGTGCGGCCGCATCGATCGTTGCCGTGGCAGCGGCGCGTGCCGTTCCGAACAGGCTGTCGACTTTGGAAGGGACGATGGTCGGGATCGCAGTGTCGCAGAGGAAGCCGCACAGCGTGCCGCCTGCTGCATCGGCCAGCGTGTAGCGCAGACCGGTGTAGTTCGTCCGGGCGAGGCTCACGTCCTGTCGAATGACGGTGAAGCGAGCGCCTGCGATCGCACCGAACCCACGGTCGTCCGAGCGCGCGTTGTAACCCAGGTTCGCCTGCAGGTCGTAGCGGTCCTCGCCCAGCCGGTATCGTTCCTCACGGTGGAGCGTGGCGGGATACAGGGCCTGGTTGGCTGCGGCGGCCGCATTGACCGGGGTGAACCGCGGGACGTCGGCGCTGGTGTCATAGGCGTACTGAAGATGGGTCTGCGCAAACGCGTCGACGGTCTGTGGATTCTCGACCCGGCTACGCGACCAGCTCGCCCCGACGTCCGTACGCCAGCGATCGCTCAGCTCGGCATCGGCGCGGCCATACACGCCGGTCACGTTTCGCTGCCAGCGGTACCGCCCCAGCTGCGCGGTCTGCGTGACGTTCGACAGGGTACCGCTCGTGGCCGTCTGGTTGGACACGGTGGCCGAGGATTGCACAGCCGCGTTCAGGTCGTTGCGGAACGATCGTTCGCTCTGGTCGAAATGATAGGCGCTGAGAAAGGCCGACAGGCCGTCAGCGGGCTTCCAGTCGAAACGACCTTGGAAGCCGAGCCGTTCGCGTTCGTTCTGGTAATTATAGTAGAGCCGCTGCGAAGGGACCGCAAAGCCCGTTCCACCATAAGGCGTCATCGGTGCGCCAGCCGCCGTGTACCAGTTGCGGGTGCCGCCCGTTTCGACCTGCGGCACGTTGATCTGCCGCTTCCAGTAGGTGGCGGACAGGTAGAGGCCGAACTGACGATCCGCACCGAACCGGGTGGCGCCGGCAGCTTCGGCCTGGCCGCCGAAATGATTGCCACCGTTCTTCTTGTCATCGAGAGCCGCGCCACCCTTGACCGACGCGGTGAGCGTAGGGTCGCGGAAATCGAAGGCGCTGGCGGTCGCGAAGTTTGTCAGACCGCCGATGAAATTGGCATCGTTGGACGGCAGGGCCGATTTGATGACGTCGATGTGGGAAGCGAGGTTCGACGGGAGTACCTCCATCGAAATCTGCCGCCCGCCGGCGCTGCTCTGTCCCAGGTTTATGTCTGTCGACGCGAGGCTGAAGCCATCGATCAGCAGGTCGTTATAGGTTTGGTTGAACCCACGGACGATCACGAACCGCGGTTCGCCCTGGTACAGGAGCGTGTTGACGCCGGTGACCCGCTTCAACGCGTCTCCGGCGTTGAAGTCAGGAAGCTGACCGATTTCGCTGGCCGACACGGTGTCGATGATCTGGTCGGATGCCCGCTTGATGCGGACAGCCTTCTGGTTCGATGCGCGCACGCCCGTGACGACGATGTCGCCAGCGTCCGGCGCCGTGGCAGGCTCCTGCGCCTGTGTTTCCTGTGCCCATGCGGCCTGCACGTTCGTCATCATGAGCAGCGTCGAACCAAGCAACAGCGCCCGGCGATAGATCCGAATCATCATCCCCTCCTTATGTTTGGGAGAGACTAACTTATGGTGCGTTACTATTTCAATAGTATGACATCGGTTTTTGGTTGAGGCAGAGGAGCGGCTACGTATCAGCCGCCGTGCGGGCTGCCGCACGCTCGCGATCTGCTCTCCCGAAAGCTGCTTCCGCTGCATTCCGTCCGCCCGTTCAAAGAGGCCCGGTTTCTAGTCCCAGATGGATGACGCAACGGGGGGGGCATGTCAGAAGCGGTGAACGGTGACCGTAGGTTCTGACGGGATAAGAAACATCAGTAGGTAGGAGCTTCCTGTCGCCCCGTCGGATTCCTACAGACGCAAGCCTCCGTCGATCGCGACGACTGCGCCGTTCACGTACGCACCTGCTTCTGAGCATAGTAGCGAGACAATGCCGACGCAGTCCTCCGGCGTCCCGATGCGGCCCGCCGGTATGCGTTCGAGGACCGCCTTCTCGTATGCGGGGTCTTGCAGCCGTTGCCGGTTACGGTCCGTCAGAATGGCACCCGGGCGTACGACGTTCAGGGTCACGCTGGGGGCCGCGTCGTGGCGCGCGAGGTTCAGGATGACGCTCGTCAGCCCCGCCTTGGTCGCGTTGTAGAACAGATGGCTGGCGTTGGGCCGCTCCTCCTGAACAGATCCCATGGCGACGACACGACCCCAGCCTCGTTCGCGCATGTCCGGCAGACACACGCGCAGCATGTCCAGGCTGGCCGTCATATTGACAGCGAACTGTTTCAGGATGGCTGCCTCCGACAGATCCTCGAGCCGCTCAGGCAGTTCGAGCGATGCATTGAGGACGAGGATGTCGATCGGACCCAGTTCGACGGTTACCTGCTGCACCAGCTCCGTACCCGCATTGGGACGCGAGAGATCGGTGTCGAAGGCGATGACGGGCCAGCCTTGCTCCGTCCACGCCTGCATCACGGAAGCGCGCCGGACCGCATCGACTCCATGGCAGACGAGCGACGCCCCCCGCCGCCCAAGTTCCTCGGCGACGGCGCGACCGATGCCTGCGGTGGACCCGGTCACGAGGGCTACGCGTCCTTTCAGATCCTGTGCGGTCATTTGCCATCTCCGGCGTTCCGGGCATGCAGGAGCATCGTTGCGAACATGACGAGGCCGCTGACCGCCGCCACGATGGCGAGCAGGGTCATGCCGGCGGCGACGCCGTAATCCTGCTTCAATGCGCCCATTGCAGTGGGGGCTATGGCGGCTACCACGTAGGCGAATGCCACGATCCAGCTGGTTACCGTCGCGCGCTGCCTATCGGGTACGTGATCGAAAATCGCCGCGTACAGGTTGGCATCATAGACGCCGCGGATGAGCCCGAAGATTCCCAACGACAGGTAGACGACACTTTCGCTCCCACCGTGCCCGGACAGCCAGATCCACGGTGCGGCGAGCATCAATGCGAGTCCCATCAGCATGAGACGGCCCTTGGGACGTCGGGTAAGCCAGCGGTCGCTGGCCCAACCAGCCGCGAGCAGTCCGCCATATCCCAGCAGGTGATGGAGAAACACCGCCTCGAACCCGGCTTTCGCCAACGACAGCCCGAACCGTTCGGTCAGGATCGTCGGCATCCAGGTGAGGTATCCGACCAGAACAAACACCAGGCCGCTGAACCCTATCGCCTGCACCAGTAGCGCCGGCGTCGACAGGACCAGCCGAAGCCCGGCGAGCGAGCTTGCGAACGCGCTTTCGCCTTCGGGGGCGTGGGATCGTTCCCTGGGTGCAGGGGTGCCGAGACGCCGTACCCGCAGCGCGATGACGCCGGCCCAAGCCAAGCCGATGACACCGAACGTGACGAAGCTCATGCGCCAGCCGTACTTGTCGGCGATCCATCCGGCGAAGAGGCTGCCCAGCACCACGCCCGTGTAGTTCGCTGTCTGGTGGAGCGCGAGTGCCCTGGTTCTCGTCTGCGTGTGATGTTGAGCGATCAGGGTGTTTGCTGCCGGCGCGTATAGCGCTTCACCCATCCCGGTCGCGATGCCGCGAAAGACGAGAAGCGAAAGCAGCCCGACGGCTTGACCGGTAAGCAGCGTACCCAGGCTGAATACGAGAAGGCTGGCGATCACGACCCGTTCGCGTCGTCCGCGGTCACCCAGTACCCCGGCGACGGGTACCGCCAGGCCGAAGACTACCGAGAAGGTCGTCGCGATCAGTCCCATCTGCAGGTCGCTGAGCCCGAACTCGGACCTGATCAGGGACAGCGTGACGCCGAAGATCTGGCGATCGCCCTGGTTCAGGAAGAAGGCTACCCATAGCAGGGCAACGACTTCCCACCCTCGGATGGAGGACGCCTTGGTCTGCTGATCGTGATGCATCATAGCGTGACTCCAAGCAGGACACCCGTTGCGGTTCCGGTCACGATGAGCGGCCAGTAGCCAAGCGGATCGGTCGCGATGCCGGCGGGATGGCGATCGGGCAGGGCGATGTCGTTGATCGTGCGCGTAGCCGGATCGTAGAGCCTGATCAGTCCCGATCCGTACACGCAGGTCGCCACGGTTCCGTCGGGGAGTAGGGCGACACCATCTGCTCCGATCGGACCAGGCGTTTCGAAAAGCGGCTCCAGCCTTATCGGGGAGGTAGCGTTTCTTTCCCCGACGAGGACGCGACAGCCATATGTCTCGGCGACGTAGATCGTGCGACCATCGGGCGACAGGCAGATGCCGTTCGGGAACAACAGCCCGTCCGCGATCTTGACCGCCGCACCGGCGGAGTCCAGCCGGCAGACATAGCCGGTTGGGTCTTGTCGGGATTGGCCGGGGCAGGTGAAGAAGACGTCGCCTTCGAGGCCGAATGCAAGATCGTTCGGCGCCGCAAGCGCTTCGCCATCAATGCGGTCGAGGATCGTGTTGATCTCACTGCTCGCCGGGGTCAGTCGCCGGACGGCATTCGTGACCTGGTCACAGAACCAGACCGTTCCATCCGGGGCGTGCGCCAGTCCGTTGGGTGATCCTCCCGTCGCGTAGCGGGTTATCGCCAGATCGCGACCGATCCGGAGGATCGCGCCTGCCCGCAGCTCGCTGATCCAGACGGCGCCATCCGACGCGACCGCCGGCCCCTCTGGAAAGGAGAGGCCCCCGACGAGCGTATCGATCATCGTCATTTGAGATGCAGCGTCACCAGGACGAGGCAGCTATCCCCGGCCGCCACTTCGCCGACCACCCGCAGCCAGTTGCCGAAATGCCGGACCCGCATGGCGGTGGTCGCGTCGGTATCTGCCGGTAGGCGGCCCGTCGTTCCTTCGGGTAGCCAGTGCATGCCGTCCGGCGAAATCTCGACACGCACTTCTGGTAGAGAAGAGGGCGTGTTCTGGTGTGACCGGGCGTCCAGTCGTCGCAGGAAGAAGATCGCTTCCGTCGCCCAACCGCATTCGACGGGCTCGGTAGCACAGACCCCTTCCCAGCGTTCGTTTCGAGCGACGACGATCGTCGAGGTTTCGCGCAGCATGGTCAGAAGTCCCCCGACAGGCAGACGGAATCGAGATACAGGAACGCGCGCTTGTCGCTCGCCGTCTCGACGAACATGGCGACGTTCAGCATGCACCAGAGGTTCTTCATCGCCGGCATGCGGATGGGCTCGAAACCGTCGAGGTCGAAGACCCGGTCGTTGCACTGCAGCCGAAGGGCCGTCATGCTTTCGAGATCGAAGTCGAACCTGACATAGTGCCAGTTAACCTTGGTCGCGATCTCGTTGTAGCACAGCCGTTGATCGGCTCCGGGGATGTCACGCCATCCCTCGTCCCCCAGATGGAAGTGACTGACCGTTTCGCTCTTGTCCCCGATTTCGTGTATCGTCGGCGAACCCGGCTTGAATTGCCACTGGCCGACCAGTTCGCCGTCGCGGGCGTTGAGATACCGGATGTGCGGCATGACCCGTTCGGCATCGGACCCCGAACGGTCGCTTGACTGGAGGTCGAGGAGGAAGCCCACGGACTTCACGTCCTTGTCCGAGAGCGCCAGTTCGCTGGCTTCCGGTTTGAACGTCATGTAAAATTCGAGGCGAACGGGCCCGGGGCGCCGGAAGGTCAGGCGCTTGATCGCTACGGCCTGCGAGTCTCGGCGGGCACGGGTGGGTACCTTCAACGCATAGGTGCCGTCCATCGAACCGTGGGTGCCGCCATCCCAGTGGCTGATGCTGGACAGCATCGGTCCGTTGAGCTCCCGGTACCCCGGCAATATCGTATCGAGCGAGCCTTCGTAGTTTCCGACCAGTTGGCTCCAGCCGCAATGTCCGCGATCGAAGTCGTCCAGTGCGATGATCCGGGGGAGGGGATCGAAACGGCTGAGACGTGGGTCGGCCAACGTCATGCCGAGCCGCACGGCGGCGGCGAGTTCGTCGGTGTTCGGCATCAGGCGACATCCTCGTTGAGGGACAGGCGTGCGGCACGGTTTCCGAGAGCGGCCGAGAGGCGGAGGGCGGCATCGGCGATGAGCGAGCGCACGTCATCGAGGCTCGCGAGGCTGCCGCGCTGCGGAAGGTAGGGCGAGGTGAGTACCGCTGCGATCTGATCGTTACGATCGAGGATCGGAAAGCTGAGATTGACGATGCCGGCGATCCGCAAGCTCGCCCTTTCCTCGTAACCCCGTGAAGCGATCTCGGCGATCTTGGTCTCGACCATGGCCATGGCAGCGTCGTCGACCAGGCGGGACAGCTGCGTCATGAACGTCCGCCGGGCGGCTTCGCTCAGCATCGCACAGAGAAGCAGTCCCGAGCTGGTTTCCCAGGCCGGGAACTGAGCGCCGAGGCGGACGGAGTACCGGATCGGCAGCGGCGAATCGATCTGCGCCACGATCGTGACGTTCGTCCGGCTGAGAACGCCCAGGTGGCAGCTTTGCCCGGCGGCCGATGCGAACTGTTCCATGAAGGGCACCGCGAGCGCGACGAGCGAACGCAGCGGTGGGTGTTCATGAGACAGATGAAACAGCTGCATGGAGAGCGAATAGACGTCCCCCGGACTCCGCTCGATATAACCCCGGCCTTCCAGAAACTGGATCAAGCGGTACAGTTCGCCGGTCGACCGACCGAGCGACGCCGAGATCGCGGTCAGGTTCAGGCCGGCGGGCGCTGAAGCCAGCAGTTCGAGGATGTCCAACCCCTTCTGCAACGCTGGCACATTGTACCGCGCGATCGCTGCGACACCGTCATCATCGGCACTCATTGTTTCTCACCCAAGAAAATCATTCTCAATTGATGGACGTACCTCAAGCTTTACGTCATTGAAAACCCCCGGAATGAAAAATATTTGGCGGGAAGATCGAATCACCTTGCCAGATTTCGAGAAACGTTTTTACAAGCGAGAAATAAGATTGAAGAGGTTGGGAGGGATTCATGAAGAAGCGAGCAATCTGGTATACCGGTGCGGCTCTTGGCCACTTGGCGCTCGCGCCGCTCAGTGCGGCGCAGACCGGGCCGGAGCAGCCGGCTGCGTCCGATGTGCAGGAGGTTCCGGCCGCGCCGGACACCGCTCAGGCCGCGGAGTCCGACATCGTCGTGACCGGTATCCGGAGCTCGATCGCCAAGTCGCTCGACCGCAAGCGGACGGCGGGAACGATCATCGAGTCCATCAACGCCGAGGATATCGGCAAGCTGCCCGATCAGAACGTCGCGGAAGCCATTGGCCGCGTGAACGGCGTCAACATCGCCCGCAAAGACGGCGAAGGCAGCAGTTTTACGGTTCGAGGGCTGTCCCTCAACCGCGTCGAGATCAACGGACGTTCCTTCGTCGGCCCTACGCAGGACGCTACGCCGGCGCTCGAAACCGTCAATCCGGAGATATTCTCCGGGATCGACGTCGCGAAGTCGCCGTCTGCCGATCAGGTCGAAGGTGCGATTGGTGCGACCATCAACCTGCGCACCAGGCGTCCCCTCGATTCGCGCCGCAACGTGTATTCGGCCCGCTTGCAGGGGGTCTATGCGGACAAGGCCGAGAAGGCGGGGCTTCGGTCGTCGGGTCTGGCGTCGATCCAGAACGGTGATGGCACCTTCGGCGTGCTCGCCGGTGTCGCCTATTCACGCCTGTTCTCGCAAAGCGAGGGGCTCACCACCAACGGCTGGGTCCGCACCAATGCGATCGATGGGAACGGTGACGGGGTCGCCGACCGGAATCTCTACAGGCCGAACCGGATCACGTCTCAGATCGAGCGCCGCAAGGATGACCGCGTCACGTTGAACGGGTCGGTCCAGTGGAAGCCGGATGACGAGAACGAGTTCGTGCTGGATGCGACCTGGTCCCGTTTTTCCCGGAAGCGCGACCTGAACTACTATCAGCTGCTCCTGAACAACAACGCGGTTCGTGGTTCCACCACGGTCGCTTCCGACGGGACCATCACTGGCGCGACGCTGACCGGCATAACCCCCCGTCCACTCGCCTATGATGCGCCGTCGCTGCTCAAGTCGTTCAATGTCGGCGCTACTGCCAAGCATGAGTCGGGACCGCTCAAGCTGACGGCGGACGCGTCGTACAGCACCGGTAGCGGCACGGAGAACCAGGCGGGACTGTCCACCGGTGCACCCTTCACCTACGTGATCGTGCCCAAAGCCGGCAACACGACCGACATCAGCTACGACTTCGCGGCTGGACGAAATTTCCCGAACTACTCGCTCAGGACCAACTTCAACCAGGACGATCCGAGCAGCTACCAGCTGTTCTCGGTCTTCGATGGTGAGGCCCGGTCCAACAACCGGGGATATGATGGACGCCTGGATGCCGTGTACGATCTCGGCGGCGGTGCCTTCAAAAGCCTGCAGGCAGGTGTGCGCTACGACGACATCACCCTGCGGTCGACCGATCCGCAATCGACACCCGCCGCCGCGGCGCTGCTGGCGTTCGCGGACAGGAACAGGGACGGCATCATCACCTTGGATGAGCTGCCCTCCGTCAGTTATCGCAATCAGTTCAGCGGCGGTTTCCTGCCCGAAGCGCGAGGGAACTTCCCGCGAGATTTCCTGACGGGTGACGTGCTGTCGGTGGCTCAGGCGCGTGCGGACGTCGGTCTGGGGCAGCCGGCGCGTCAACCCGCATCGGAACGCGGCGTCGTGCAGCGCTCGCTCGCCGGCTATGTCAGGATGAACTTCGAAGGCGACGTCGGTGTGCCGTTCCAGGGCAACGTCGGTGTACGGTACGTCAACACGCGGCGGACGGCATCGGGCAACGTCGTGGCCACGAGCGCGACCGGAAGCTCGATAACCCCGATCGAGGTGACGCGGACCTTCGGCAACTGGCTACCAAGCGGAAACCTGTCGCTCGATCTTACGGACAAGCTTATTCTGCGCCTCGCGTCCTCGAAGGCGATCGCACGACCGGCGCTTCGGGATGTGGCGCCCGGTATCACCGTCGCGCTGACCAACTTTACGGCCGCGTCCGGTAACGCCGCGCTCGATCCGATCCAGGCCGATCAGGCGGATATTTCCCTTGAGTGGTATTTCGGTCAGGCAAGCCTGTTGAACGTCGCGTTGTTCAAGAAGAACCTTCGTACGTTCATCGTTCCCACGACCATATCGACGACGATCGACGGTTATCCGCCCAGCGCGGTGAATCCATCGGGCCTGTTCCAGCTGAGCCGACCCGACAACGGGACCGGCGGTCGGGTGCAGGGCGTCGAGGTGGGTTACCAGCATGCGCTCAGGTTCCTGCCGGCGCCGTTCGACGGGTTGGGCATCAACGCGAACTACACCTATGCCGACAGCCGTACGCCGATCGCGGACCCGCTCGGGGGCGGTACGCTGCCGCTCGTCAACCTGTCCAAGCACACGGCCAATCTGGTCGGATATTTCGAGAACAGCCTGTTTCAATTGCGTGCCGCATATTCGTACCGCAGCCGCTTCCTGGTTTCCGTCGATAGCGCCGCATTGGGGGGAGCGCGCTACCAGAACGGCTATGGTCAGCTCGACCTTTCGGCTGTCATCAATCTCGACAGCCGGTTCCGGCTGACGTTCGACGCGACGAACCTGACCAAGCAGTTCGAACGGCAATATAGCGGTGTCGATGCCCGCACCTTCCTGACCGCGGTTCACGACACGCGCTACTTCGCTGGCATCATCGCTTCGTTCTGAGAGCGTGGGTCTCCTGCGATCCGCCGCTTCGAGACGGCGGATCGCAGCATGCCGCCGGGGGCTCGGAAGGTGCGGATCACACGCAGCCGGGACATCGAGGCTCAGGGGATTCCGCCGCCAGCTCGACAACCCGAAACCTGTCTGCTCATCGAAAACGGAACTTCCAGACATGATCGATACGACGACGCGCATGATCCAGGCGTTACGCTGGTTCGGACCAAATGACGCGGTCTCGTTGGCGAGCATTCGGCAGGCCGGCGCAGAAGAGGTCGTGACGGCGCTGCACGATGTGTCCAACGGCGCGGTCTGGTCGGTCGACGCGATTAAGGCCCACAAGGACAGGATCGCGGCGGCAGGGCTGGGATGGTCGGTGGTCGAGAGCCTGCCGGTACACGAAGGGATCAAGACGAGATCGTCCGACTGGCCACGCCTGATCGAGAATTACGTAGCGAGCATTTCCAATCTCGCGGCATGCGGCATCAAGGTCGTGACGTACAACTTCATGCCGCTGCTGGATTGGACCCGGACGGACCTCGCGTGGCGATTGCCGGACGGGGCGAGGGCGCTGAGGTTCGAATGGGATGCGCTGGCAGCCTACGACCTGTTCATCCTCCAACGACCGAACGCCCATGGCGATTATGATGACGCTACGCGCGATCGGGCGAAGATACGCTTCTCGAGCATGACGGATGCGGAGCGTTCGACCCTTGAGCGCACCATTCTGGCCGGACTACCGGGAGCCGAGGAGCACTATACCTCCAGTCGATTCCTCAAGGCGTTGGCGACGTATGACGGCATCGACGCCGATGCGCTGCGAGCGAACCATCACGCATTCATGGAAGCGGTCGCTCCCATTGCCGCGTCCTGCGGGATTCAGATGGTCGTGCACCCCGATGACCCGCCATTCTCCCTGTTCGGGTTGCCGAGAGTGGTGAGCAGCGCGAGCGACCTTGCCAGTCTGTTCGATGCTGTGCCGGAGCCGGCGAACGGACTGTGCTTCTGCGCCGGATCGTTGGGAGCGCGAGCCGACAACGACCTCGCAGCGATGTTACGCGGTTTCGGGTCCAGGATCGGGTTCCTCCATCTCCGTTCGGTGCAGAGAGAGGAGGGCGGGGCGTTCCATGAGGCGGAGCATCTCAAGGGAGACGCGGACATGCCGTCCCTGATGTTGGAAATCGTCGCGCTTTCCCGTCGTGAAGGGCGCCGCATTCCGGTGCGTCCGGATCACGGCCACCAGATGCTGGACGATCTCAAGCGGACCAGCGCCCCAGGGTATTCGCTCCTGGGCCGGATGCGCGGGCTGGCGGAACTTCGCGGCCTGGAGACCGGCATCGCACGGGCGCTCCCAAGCGACTTGTCCTCACGATGAGCGGCGGAAGCCTGCTCGCCTTCGGCGAAGTGATGCTGCGTCTGTCGCCGCCACGCGGAGAACTCCTGCTCCAGTCACCGATGCTGAACGTCTGCATCGCAGGCGCCGAGGCGAACGTGGCGGGCCAGTTGGCTGCCTTGGGCCATTCCGCCGCGATCGTGACGAGGCTGCCGGATGATGATCTGGGACGGGCGGCGTACTCCGCGTTGCGTGGCCGCGGCATCGACGTGAGCCGGGTCGTGTTCGGCGGAAACAGGATCGGACTATATTATGCGACGCTGGGCGCGTCGGTTCGAGGGACCGAGGTTCTTTACGATCGCGAGAACTCGGCCTTCGCGACGGCGAGTCCGGAATCCTGGGATTGGGATCATCTGCTCGAAGGGGTCGACCGTCTCCACCTGTCGGGAATAACCCCTGCATTGGGGCCCCTTTCCGCAGAAGCGACCGTGGCGGCGTCCAAAGCCGCCGCGGACCGGGGAATCGCCGTGTCGTTCGATGGGAATTGGCGTG
This sequence comes from Sphingomonas sp. Leaf9, assembly GCF_001421355.1. Taxonomy (GTDB): domain Bacteria; phylum Pseudomonadota; class Alphaproteobacteria; order Sphingomonadales; family Sphingomonadaceae; genus Sphingomonas. The sequence continues at coordinate 754,218 of NZ_LMKC01000002.1, forward strand.
GTCGTCTTTGGAGCCGCTGGAACGGCGATGCCCGGAGCATCCTCGATCGCATCGTCTGCAACGTCGATCTATTGTTCGGAGATCACCGGGACATCGGACTGCTCCTCAACGGGGGTAGCCCGCCCAGCGCTCCGAGCGATGACTTCGAAGCGGCCGCAGCTGCTGCATTCGACGCGTATCCCAATTTGAAGATGGTCGCGGCGACGTCTCGTCGGGTGTTCAGCGCGGATCATCATTCGCTTCGCGCAAATCTGTGCACTCGGCGGGAAGCCGTCCGAACCGAATATGTCGACGTTCCTGGCATCGTGGACAGGATAGGGACTGGTGACGCCTTCGTCGCCGGAATCATCAGCGGTATCTTGTCGGGCTTTTCTGCTCGGGACATTGCTGAGACTGGCCTGGCGCTCGGCGTACTGGCGCATTCGGTAGCGGGCGATGGCTCACAATTTCATCCCGGACAAGTCCAAAGCTTCCGCGACGGAAAGCGTGACGTCCAGCGATGAATTGACTTGGTCGATGCACGGGGAAGGTCGGCGATGCAGTCGGTCGACGTTTTCTTTGATTGTCGAGAGCTTGATTGGTCCGGAATTGAGTAGGGGGGACTATGAGTGAAGGTACCGGCAATGGTATGCGGAGCGTTTCCGAGAATGTCGTGCAATACATGATTAAAAGCGCTGGGGCTGTTTCCAGCGGAGCGTCCCATGCCCAATTTGGAATTAGCTACAATACTTGGCGTAAAATCCAAGAGGGGCAGATGATTCGAACATCTGTAGCAGACAGGCTTGAGCAGCGGATCCTCACCAGGCTCATGACGCATTGATTGACCCAGAACATGATGGGTGCTGCGAGAGCGACGGCAGACATGAGGGCGCGAGCGGATGAAGCGGATGCAGGTCGTCTTCGCCGAACCGTAAGCCGCTAGCGCAGGCCATTGCGGATCACGAGAATGATCCGCCGATCATCCACGCGCGGCACGCCGTACGATAACGGAAAATGCGGCTTGATCCGCTGCATCTGCTTGTCCGTTAGCCAGAACAGGTCGCCCATCGGGCGCTCCTCCACCGCCAATGAATCAAGCCCGCCCCGGCCACGTAAGCTATCTGATAGGTCTTGAACCCAGATCGCGGGGGAGAAGTTTGGAGGCGCGGACCAGCTCTTCGAGCCGGGGCATCCCCGTCGTCGGATCAACGGCTCGGCGTCCGGTGCATTTGCGCCATAAGATCGCGGCAATGGCGCACCCGGAGGGATTCGAACCCCCGACCAAGGAGGTAGAAGCTCCTTGCTCTATCCAGCTGAGCTACGGGTGCCCGCCGCTTCGTTAGCGTGCATTGCGGCGAAGCGGAACCGCTATCATAACGCATCCATGCACGAACCGTCCGATCGTCCCCTCGACCGTATCGATGCCGGCGCCGTTCCGGCGCGCGGGTTTCGCCATTTCGATCTGGTGATGGCGGCGTTCGTCACCATCCTGCTGCTGTCGAACATCATCGGCGCGGGGAAGGTCGCGGCGCTGGACATTGGCGGGACGCCGTTCGTGTTCGGCGCGGGCATCCTGTTCTTTCCGGTGTCCTATGTCCTGGGCGACGTGCTGACCGAGGTGTATGGCTATGACCGGGCGCGGCGCTGCATCTGGGTCGGGTTCGCGGCGCTGCTGTTCATGGCGTTCATGGCATGGGCGGTTGTCGCGATGCCGCCGGCCGCCGGCTGGACGGGCCAGGGCGCCTATGAAGCGGTGTTCGGACAGGTGCCGCGCATCGTCTTCGCCTCGATTGCTGCCTTCTGGGCCGGGGAGTTCATCAACGCCTATGTCCTCGCCCGGATGAAGGTGTGGACAGAGGGGCGCGCGCTGTGGACGCGGACGATCGGGTCGACGGTGGTGGGGCAGGCGGTCGACAGCGCGATCTTCTATCCGCTCGCCTTCCTCTACGTCTGGCCAACCGGGCAGGTGGTGACGGTGATGGTCACCAACTGGGCGATGAAGGTCGCGTGGGAAGTCGTGCTGACGCCGGTCACCTACGCCGTGGTCGGCTGGCTGAAGCGGCGCGAGGGCGTCGAGGTGTTCGACACCGCGACCGACTTTTCCCCCTTTGCGGGAGAGCGCCGGTCGCGGTGAGCAAGGTCAGGCTCCGACCTTTGCCAGCAGTCCTTCGAACAGGGCGCGCCCATCGCGGCCGCCATGGGCCGCTTCGATGCGGCGTTCGGGGTGGGGCATCATGCCGAGCACATTGCCGGCATCGTTGACGAGACCGGCGATGTCGCGCGCCGACCCGTTGACCGGTTCGGCATAGCGAAACGCGACCTGTCCCTCGCCCTCGATCCGGTCGAGCGTCGCGTCGTCGGCGGTATAGTTGCCGTCGTGATGCGCCACCGGCACCTTGATCGTGTCGCCCGCGCGGTAGCCGCTGGTAAAGGCCGAGCGGGTGTCGCCGACGGTCAGCGCGACGTCGCGGCACACGAACGACAGCCCGCGATTGCGCATCAGCGCGCCGGGCAACAGCCCGGCTTCGGTCAGGATCTGGAACCCGTTGCAGATGCCGAGCACCGGCAGGCCCCGGCCCGCCGCCTCGACCACCGCACGCATCACGGGCGATCGCGCGGCGATCGCGCCGGAGCGCAGATAGTCGCCATAGGAAAAGCCGCCGGGAACGGCGACCAGCCCGATATCGTCCGGCAGGTCGGTGTCGCGGTGCCACACCATCGTCGGCGCGGTGCCGGTGACCGATTCCAGCGCGACGGCGATGTCGCGGTCGCAGTTCGACCCCGGAAAGACGATGACCGCCGTCTTCATGCCCGTTCGACCCGGTAGTTTTCGATGACGGTGTTGGCCAGCAGCTTGCGGCACATCGCGTCGATCGTTTCGTCATCGGTGTCGTCGGCAACGTCCAGTTCGATCAGCTTGCCGACGCGCGCTTCGCCCACGCCCGCAAAGCCGAGCGAGGCGAGCGCATGTTCGATCGCCTTGCCCTGCGGATCGAGTACGCCGTTCTTGAGCGTCACGACGATGCGGAGTTTCATGGATTGCCCTCGACTGCACAGAATATTTGCGCGCGCTATGGCCCCGCCGGCGCTCGCGCACAAGAGCATAGGGCCGCGCCCGCCGGATTCCCTTGAGCGGGGCGTATTGTGCCCCTATCACACCGACTATGGATGCACCCCCCGCGCTTGGCGCCCTCGATCGTCGGTTCGTCAATGTCCTGCGCTGGCGCGGGGCGGTGCTGGCGCTGGCCGTGCTGGCGGTCGCGGGGGTCGGCGAACTGATCCTCGCCGATCAGGGGTTGCCGAACGGGCTGGCCGCCGTGCCCGCCCTCGCGATCGGGGCATGGCTGACCTTCGTCGCGCCGGGCCGCAAGTTCGGCCATTGGGGCTTCGCGCTCGACGATCGCGAGCTGCAGGTGGCCCATGGCTGGCTGATGCGGGTGCATACCATCGTGCCGATCGGCCGGGTGCAGCATATCGACGTGTCGCAGGGTCCGATCGAGCGGGCGTGCGGCGTCGCGACGGTCGTGTTGCACACCGCCGGCACCGACCATAGCCGCGTCGCGGTGCCCGGCCTGTCGCGCGATGCCGCCGAGGGGGTCCGCGACCGCATCCGCGCCGCGATCGACGCATCGCTATGGTAGGCGCGCCCGATGCGGCGCGGCGGCTGCATCCCGGCACCATCGCGCTGCGCATCGTGGTGAAGGCGCCGCAGAATGTCGCGGGGCTGGTCGCATTGTCGGCGGCGGCATCGCGCGGCGGGCTGTGGGTGATGGCCGGGGTCGCCGCGCTGGTGCTGGTTGGGGCGGCAGTGGTGACGTGGCTGCGGTGGCGGTCGTTCACCTATCGCATCGCCGATGGCGAACTGGTGATTGCCGACGGCATCCTCCACCGCAATCGCCGGTCGATCCCGTTCGAACGCATCCAGGACGTGTCGATCGACCAGAAGCTGCTGGCGCGCATCTTCGGGCTGGCGCGCGTGCGGATCGAAACCGGCGGCGGCGAGGCGGACGAGGCGTCGCTGGACAGCGTGTCGCTGGCCGAAGCCGCGCGGCTGCGCGCGGTGCTGCGGGGGCGGGACGCGCCGACCGCGACTGTCACCGCCCCGCCGCCGATCCGCGACGTGCTTTTCGCGATGGACCCGCGGCGGCTGCTGACGATGGGCCTGTTCGGCTTTTCGCTGGTGTGGGTCGGCGTGTTGTTCGCGGCGATCAACCAGCTCGGCGACCTGATGGGCCTCGACGGCAGGGGCTGGTGGAGCTGGGTCGGGATCGCCGGGCGGGAGGCATGGGCGCTCGCCACGCCGCTGTTCGTGCTGATGGCCGTCGTCGCCGCGCTGGTGATCGGTGCGATCAGCGGGGTCGCACGCACCTTCTTCATCGACCATGGGTTCCGGCTGGAGCGCGAGGGCGAGCGACTGCGCCGCGTCCGGGGCCTCACCACCCGTACCGAGGTCGTCGTCAGCCTGCGCCGGATACAATTGGCGCTGATCGAACGCGGCATGGTCAGCGGGCGCTTCGGCTGGTCGGGGTTGCGATTGCAGACGCTCGGCGGCAGCGACGATGCCGGCGGGCGGCAGCAGGTCGCGCCCTTTGCGCGGGATGAAGAGGTGACGCGGGTGCTGGCGGCGGCGGGCTATCCGGCGTTCGATCCGCTGCCGCTGCGGCCGGTGGCGTTCGGCCATGTCGTGCGCGCCGCGCTGCTGCGGGGCGGGGTGCCGCTGGTCGGGGTCGCCATCGCCACCTGGTTCGTGCCGCTGATGGGATTTGCGCTGCTGCTGGTGCCGGTTCCGGTGGTGATCGCGCTGCTGGCGCGGCGGCGGCATCGCTATGCGATCCTTGGCGATACGCTGCAGGTGATGCGCGGCGTGCTGGCGAAACAGGCGTGGATCGTGCCGCTGCGGAGTATCCAGAGCGTGTCGGTTACCCGTTCGCCACTGCAACGGCTGCTGGGCATCGCGACGGTGCGGGTCGATACCGCCGGGGCCAAGGGGCTGGGCCGGCCCGACATCACCGACCTTGCGGTCGAGGATGCCTATCCGCTGGCCCGCGCGTTACTGTGCGGGCGTTGAGGGCGTTGGCGCCGGTGCCGGCGCTTCGCCGCGGCGGACTCCGCTGAGCACCGCCGGGCCGGCGGGTTCGGCGCGGGGCGGTGCCGGCAGGGGCGGGGCGACGGCGCGCCGCATGCATTCGGCCGGTGCGCGCGGCACCTGCTGGCAATTCCACAACAGCCGTTCGAGCGGCTGGGCCCGGTCGCGCAGATAGCTGAACGACATCGCCGCGATCGCCGCCGGTTCGCTCGCCGCCGCAGCCTTTGCGGGAAGCGCCGCGCGATCGCGCCAGCCGAGGAACTTGCACCGCACCCGGTCGCCACAGGCGGCACTGGCGAGCGCAGGCCACTGGTCCGGCGGCCCGGCGGTGTCGAGCGCGACGAGGAACGTGTCCGGATCGTCGCTGCTGGGGTGCGGTCCCGCACCGGCTGCGAACCGCCCGGTCAGCAAGCCCGCTTCCTGTTCGATGGCCAGCACTTCGGGCAGCTGGTGCGCCGGCGCATAGGGCGCGAGTTGCAGGATGCGCGGTTCCTCGCCCGCCGCCCGCTGGCGGAACGCGCCGGGCGTGCCCCACCATCCGGCCCAGCGGAAGAACAGATGGGTGTCGACCCGGGCGATCTTCGACAGGCTCGACTGCCAATACGGCACCACCCAGTCGGTGTGATAGTGCGTGGCATAGCCTACGGCCGCAAAGACGCTGCCCGACAACGCCGCGCCCGCCACCCGGCGCGCGCGTTCCCAGAAGGCGTCGGGATAGCGGCGGGCGAGCGCGCCGTCGCAGGTGAAGGTGAACTGGCAACCCGTGCGGCGTTCCGATCCCTGGAACACCACGCCGCACACGCTGGCGGGAAAGGCGGGATGGCGGACGCGGTTCAGCACGACCTGCGCCACCGCGCGCTGGCCGATGCTGTCGTCGCCTGCCTCATACAGCACGGCGGCGGCGAGGCAGTCGGTGGCGCGGGCAAGATTGTCGGCGTCCCCGGCAAAGCGGAACGGACGCGCGGCAGGGTTGGGGCCATCGAAGAACGGCACCGTCGCATTGAACGCGCGCGCTTCGTCGGGCGGCAGGTTGCGGAACTCGGCCGGTTCGACCGGGGGCGGGGGGATCGCCGGCCCGGCGGTGGGACCGGCCGCGCCACGCTGCCCGGCAACGACGCGCGGCGCGACGCGAACCGGCGGCGCACGCTCGACGATCACCGCCGGGACCACGGCGGCGGCGATCGACAGCGCGACCAGCACGCCGTCGATCGCGGTCGAACCGCTGCGGATGCCGCGCGGTGTCGACGATGTTTGCAGACGCTGATCCACTAACTTCTATCCGGTCGGTTCGAGCAGTTTCGAGCTTGTCGAGAAACGTCCGTCGAGAACGGTGCGCGGAAGGCGCCTTCTCGACTGCGGATCTCGACAGGCTCGATCCTCCGCTCGAAGCGAACGGAGTTTGGAAATGGACGCGCGCCTAGCCGCTTACTGCTCGGGCAGGAAGTCCGGCACCGACAGATAGCGTTCGCCGGTGTCGTAGTTGAAGCCCAGCACGCGCACCCCTTCGGGCAGGTCGGGCAGCTTCTGCAGGATCGCCGCCAGCGTCGCGCCCGACGAGATGCCGACCAGCATCCCTTCCTCACGCGCCGACCGCCGTGCCATGTCCTTGGCGACGCCTGCATCGACTTTGATGACGCCATCGATCGCGCCGGTGTGCAGGTTGGCGGGGACGAAACCGGCGCCGATGCCCTGGATCGGGTGGGGGCCCGGCTGTCCGCCCGAAATGACCGGCGACAGTTCGGGTTCGACCGCGAACACCTTCAACTCCGGCCATTCCTTCTTCAGCGCCTCGGCGACGCCGGTGATGTGGCCGCCGGTACCGACACCGGTGATGATGACGTCGATGGGCGTGTCGGCGAAGTCGCGCAGGATTTCCTGCGCGGTCGTCCGCACATGGACGTCGACATTCGCCGGATTTTCGAACTGCTGCGGAATCCACGCATCGGGCACCTTGGCTGCCAGTTCCTGCGCCCGCTCGATCGCGCCCTTCATGCCCTTTTCACGGGGCGTCAGGTCGAAGGTCGCGCCATAGGCCAGCATCAGGCGACGCCGCTCGATGCTCATGCTTTCGGGCATGACCAGGATCAGCCGGTACCCCTTGACCGCCGCGACCATTGCCAGCCCGACGCCGGTATTACCGCTGGTCGGTTCGATGATCGTGCCGCCGGGCTTCAGGTCGCCCGATGCCTCGGCCGCCTCGATCATGGCCAGCGCGATGCGGTCCTTGATCGACCCGCCGGGGTTCGACCGCTCGGACTTGATCCACACCTCGGCATCGCCGAACAGCCGGCGGACGCGGACGTGCGGCGTATTGCCGATCGTTTGCAGGATGGTATCGGCCTTCATGGCTGGGTCTCCTTCGGGGTGACTTCTAGGTCTTCAGGGGGCGTGAAGCTGCGCGCGGCACGCAGTTCGGGGAACAGGCGCGACCACAGCATCGTGACGCCGATCGCCAGCACCCCGCCACCGGCGACGGCGACGACCGGGCCGACCAGCGCGGCAAGGAAACCGGAGCGTGCCTCGCCCAGCTCGTTCGATCCCGACACGAACAGCGTCGACACCGCACCGACCCGCCCGCGCATCGCATCGGGGGTGTGCAGCTGGATCAGCGATTGCCGGACATAGACCGACACCATGTCGGTCGCGCCGACGACGAACAGAGAGATGAGCGCCAGGATCGCGGCCGGCGCGAAGTCGCTGCCGATCGCCGCCTGTCCGAACACCGGGATCAACAACGGTGCCGACAGCCCGAACAAGGCGGTCGCCGCGCCGAAGCCCATCACCGACAACAGCATCTTGGCACCGACATCTTTCGACAGTGGCTTGAACGCAAATACGGCGGCGACCGTCACCGCGCCCAGCGCCGGGGCGGCGCGCAGATGGCCCAGGCCGTCCGCGCCGATCTGCAGAATGTCGCGGGCATAGATGGGCAGCATCGCCGTCGCTCCGCCCAGCAGCACCGCGAACAGGTCGAGCGAGATTGCCCCGAACACCAGCCGGTTGCGCCGGACATAGGACAGGCCGTCGAGCATCTGCCGCCACGGGTTCATGTTGCCGGTGATCGCCGCGCGCGGGATCGGCGGGATCAGGAACAGCATGACGAGGCCGAACAGGAACAGCCCCGCCGACACCGCATAGGGCAGGTAATGGCCGAACGCATAGAGATAGCCGCCCATCGCCGGCCCCAGCACCGATCCGCCCTGCCACGCGATCGAACTCATCGCGATCGCGGTCGGCAGCACGGCCGGTGGCACGAGGTTGGGGGCAAGCGCCTGCAACGCCGGCCCGGCAAAGGCGCGCGCCACGCCCAGCATCGCGGCGACGAAGAACAGCCAGGGCAGGGTGATCTGGCCGCTATAGGTCAGCCACGCGAGCAGCAGCGCGCATCCGCCCTCCAGCGCGACCGACCCGCGCGCGATCCAGCGCCGGTCCACCCGGTCGGCGACCCAGCCCGCGACCAGCGACAACACCAGCAACGGCAGGAACTGCGCAACGCCGATCAGCCCGAGCTGAAACGCCGATTGCTTGATGGTCATCGTCTCGCGCGCGATGTCATACACCTGCCACCCGATGACCACGACCATCGCGATCTGCGCCAGCGTGTTCGACAGACGCGCGAGGAAATAGGCGCGGAACGGCGCGATCGATAATGGGTGTGGGGTGACGACCATGGGCTGGGGTTTAGGTCCGGGGAGGGGCCGGGGCAATGCAGATCGGCTTGGGGGGTGTTCGGCGGTGGCTTCACCCCATTTCGTCACCCCCGCGAAGGCGGGGGTCCATATACGCCAACTTCACGATTCATCATGATCGTCAGCGTCTATGGATTCCCGCCTTCGCGGGAATGACGAGGGGTGGGATGCGGCTTACCGCGCCAGAAACGTCAGCAAATCCTCGGTTAACCGGTCGCTTTCGGTCGCGAACAGCCCGTGCGGCGCGCCGTCATATTCGACCAGCGTCGCATTCGGCAGCGCCTTGGCAAGCGCGCGACCGGTGGCGTCGATCGGCACCGTCTGGTCCGACGTCCCGTGGATGACCAGCGTCGGCACGGTGATCGAGGGCAGGTCGGGCCGGAAATCGGTCGTCCCGAACGATTCCGCGCAAGCCAACGTCGGCTTCAGTCCGGCCAGCATCGCCGTGTTCCACGACAGGTCGAGCACTTCCTCGCTCACCGGGCTGGTGATGAAGCCGACGCCATAAAATTGATCGAAGAAGGTGCGGAAGAACTTCGGGCGATCCGCCTTGATATTGTCGGCGATCTCCTGAAGCTGGTCCTGCGGCACACCGTCGGGGTTGTCGTCGGTCTGGAGCATGTACGGCACGACCGATCCGATGAAGCCCGCGCGGGTCACGCCCTTGCCACCATGGCGCGACATGTACCGCGCGACCTCGCCGCCGCCCATCGAGAAGCCGACCAGCGCGATATCGTCGGTGACGCCGGTTTCCTTCAGCACATCGGCCAGATCGTCCGACAGCGTGTCATAGTCATAGCCCGACCACGGCTGGTCCGACCGGCCGAACCCGCGCCGGTCATAGGCGATGACCCGGTACCCGGCATCGGCCAACGCCATCGCCTGCGGGTCCCAGCTGTCGGCCGACAGCGGCCAGCCATGGATCAACACGACCGGGCGGCCCTGTCCCCAATCCTTTACGAACAGGCTGGTGCCGTCACGGGTCTTTACATAGGGCATGGCGCGGTCCTCGTCTGGAATTGCTGATCCGTGAACGAGCGAGCCGTGGTGCGGTTGCCTGTGCGATACGGGCGTTACCGTACGGTCAGCGTGGGACGATGCCCAGCAGCGGGCGGACGACGCCGCGTTCGGCATCGCGCAGGATTGCCGAATAGCGTTCCGCCATCTGGGTATGGACCCGACGCACTTCGGGCAGGCTCGCCTCATCCGCGCGGTGGCGCGATTCGGCCAGACGGCGGCGATAATAGGTAATGTTGTCAATCGGCATGGTGCCCTCTTCGTACTTCGTACTTGGCGGACCATGCATATGCCGTTGTTTTCGATCCGTCGCTGATCCACATCAAGCATCGGTTCAGAAACGGCCGGCCGTTACCCGGGCGTGACGAAACTGTCGATGACCCGTTTCTGTCCGGCGGTCTCAAACAACACTTCCAGCTTGTTGCCTTCGATTGTCTCGATCGTCCCGTAACCGAATTTCTGGTGGAATACGCGCTGTCCGGTGGACAGGTCGCCGCGGCCTTTATTGCCGAGGCTGATCGCGCTCGCCCGTGCCTCGACCACGCGCGACGGGGTGGGGGTGAAGCCCGACCCCTGCGACGCCGCGCGTTTCCAGCCCGGCCCGCGCCCGGTGCCGCGCGCGACATCGGCGAACGGATCGGCCCGCTCGCTCCAGTTCGCACGCCACAGGCTCTCGCCGCCCGACATGGTCGTCTCGGTCTCGATATGCTCGGGTGGCAGTTCGCCGACGAAGCGCGAGGGGAGTGACGAATTCCACTGTCCATAGATGCGGCGATTGGCGGCGTGGAAGATCACGGCCAGCCGCCGCGCGCGGGTGATCGCGACATAGGCGAGGCGGCGCTCCTCTTCCAACGACGCGGTGCCGCCTTCGTCCAGCGATCGCTGCGACGGGAACAGCCCTTCCTCCCACCCGACACAGAACACCGTGTCGAACTCCAGCCCCTTGGCGGCGTGGATCGTCATGATCGTGACCTTCGGCTCCTCCGCCGACGCCTCGTTGTCCATCACCAGGCTGACATGCTCGAGGAACGCGCCGAGCGATTCATATTCCTCCATCGCGCGGACGAGTTCGGTCAGGTTCTCCAGCCGCCCGGCGGCCTCGGCGGTCTTTTCCGCCTGATACATGGCGGTATAGCCGCTTTCGTCCAGCAACTGCCGCGCCAGTTCGGCATGCGGCAGGCCCTGCGCCATGTCGCGCCAGCGCGCGAAATCACCGACCAGCCGCCCCAGCGACTTGCGCGCCGCGCCGGTCAGTTCGTCGGTATCGAGGATGCGCGCGGCGGCGGTCATCAGCGAGCTGCCGGTCGCGCGGGCGAAGCGGTGGATGGTCTGCACCGCCTTGTCGCCCAGGCCCCGCTTGGGCACGTTGACGATCCGTTCGAACGCCAGGTCGTCGGCGGGCTGGTTGACGACGCGCAGATAGGCCAGCGCATCGCGGATTTCGGCACGCTCATAGAAGCGGAAGCCGCCGACGATCCGGTACGGCATGCCGATGCCGATAAAGCGTTCTTCGAATTCGCGTGTCTGGTGCTGCGCGCGCACGAGAATGGCGAAATTGTCGAGATTATTGCCGTCGCGCTGCCCGCGTTCGACCATCTCGCCGACGCGGCGCGCTTCCTCCGGGCCGTCCCACACGCCGATGACGCGGACTTTTTCGCCGACGTCGGTTTCGGTCCACAACGTCTTGCCCAGCCGCCCGCCATTATGCGCGATGACGCCCGACGCCGCGCCCAGGATATGCGGCGTCGAGCGGTAATTCTGTTCCAGCTTGACGATCTTCGCGCCCGGAAAGTCGCGTTCGAAGCGCAGGATGTTTTCGACCTGCGCACCGCGCCACGAATAGATCGACTGGTCGTCGTCACCGACGCAGCACAGGTTGCGCCGCTCCTGCGCCAGCAACCGCAGCCACAGATACTGGACGCTGTTCGTGTCCTGATATTCGTCGACCATGATGTAGCGGAAACGCTGCTGATATTGCTGCAACACCTCGCGGTTCGTCCGCAATATCGTCAGGACGTGCAGCAACAGGTCGCCGAAGTCGCAGGCGTTCACCGCCTGCAACCGGTCCTGATATTGCTGGTACAGCTCGCCGCCGCGCCCATTGGCGAAGCGTTCGCTTTCCCCGGCATCGACGTCGGCCGGGGTCATCCCCTTGTTCTTCCACCCGTCGATCAGCCCGGCCAGGCTGCGCGCCGGCCAGCGCTTTTCATCCAGATTGGCGGCGACGATCAGCTGTTTGAGCAGGCGCAACTGGTCGTCGGTGTCGAGAATGGTGAAGTTCGACTGCAACCCGACCAGCTCGGCATGTCGGCGCAGCATCTTGGCGCCGATCGCGTGGAACGTGCCGAGCCACGGCATCCCCTCGACCAGATCGCCGACCAGCCGACCGACCCGCTCGCGCATTTCCTTCGCCGCCTTGTTGGTGAAGGTCACCGACAGGATTTCGGATGGATATGCCTTTCGCGTGTAGAGCAGGTGCGCCAGCCGCGCGGTTAACGCCGCCGTCTTGCCGGTGCCGGCACCCGCCAGCACCAGTACCGGGCCGTCGGTGGTCAGCACCGCATCGCGCTGCGGTTCGTTCAGGCCGCGCAGATATGGGGCGTCGACGGGGTTCGGGGCAGGGGGGTTAAGAGCGGCCATCGTCGAACAGGTAGGGAACGAACGGTAAAGCGACAAGCAAGGAAATCGTTTCCCAACCGTCATCATATTGCCATCACGCCTTCGCTGCGGTGCAACATGGCGGCGTTATCTGGCGGGTGCCGGTGGACGGCGGCGTCAAGCCCGACGACCGCTGCCGCGACGGGCACGCTTTCGCAGGAGCCAACCCCATGACGATCCGTTTCCTCGCCCTCGCAGCGACCGCCGCCGCTTGCCTGTCGTCCGCCGCCCATGCCGAACTGCGTGAGCCGGTGACGGCACGCGTGTCGGTCGCCGGGCTCGACCTCGCCTCTTCGGAAGGACGCCGCCTGCTCGACGCCCGCATCGACGCCGCTGCGCAGCGCGGGTGCCAGTCGCAGCTGACCGGCCTGCGCCGGGTGACCGACGAACGCCGCTGCCGCGAGGAAATGCACCGCGACGCGCAGGTGCGGATCGCGCAGCTGACCCCGGTGGAGGTGGCAAGCGCGAAGTAAGTTCATCATGCCAGGGTACGTCACCCCGGATCAGGTCCGGGGTGAAGACATTGGCGGCTGAGATGCGATAATTACGTGACAATGCGCTTGCGCGAACGCTTCTTGCCTTAAAGCGGCAACTTGCTACGCGGGCGCATGACCAAACCGCATCCCATGCGCGTCCATCGCCGCATCCTGATAGCCAGCCTGATCGGCACTTCGGTCGAATTCTACGACTTCTATATCTATGCCACCGCCGCGACGCTGGTGTTCGGGCCGCTGTTCTTTCCGTCCGACAGCGCGTCGGCACGGCTGATGGCGAGCTATCTGTCGATCGGCCTCGCCTTCATCGCCCGGCCGCTGGGCGCGGTGGTGTTCGGGCATTTCGGCGACCGGCTGGGGCGCAAGTCGACGCTCGTCGCGTCGCTGATGCTGATGGGCGGATCGACGCTGCTGATCGCGTTCCTGCCAACCTATGCCCAGGTCGGCTGGGTCGCGCCGCTGCTGCTGTGCGCGCTGCGGTTCGCGCAGGGGCTGGGGCTGGGCGGCGAATGGGGCGGCGCGGCGCTGCTGGCGGTGGAAAATGCCCCGCCGGGATGGCGCGGGCGGTTCGGCATGGTGCCGCAACTGGGCGCGCCGGTCGGGTTCATCGCCGCCAACGGGCTGTTCCTGCTGCTCGGCCTCACGCTGTCGGAGGCGGATTTTGCCGCATGGGGTTGGCGCCTGCCCTTCCTGTTCAGCGCGGCGCTGGTCGCGCTGGGGCTGTGGGTGCGGGTCAAGCTGCACGAAACACCCGCCTTTGCCCGCGCACTGGCGCAGGAAGCGCCCGCCGCCGTGCCGATCGCCGAACTGGCCGGTGCCCATCTGCGCGCGACATTGGCCGGGACGTTCGGCGTCGTCGCCTGTTTCGCGCTCTACTATATCGCGACCACCTTCGTGCTCGGCTACGGCACCACCACACTCGGCTATAGCCGCAGTGCGTTCCTGCAGACGCAGCTGGTGGCGATCCTGTTCATGGCCGCTGGCATTGCGCTGGCCGGATGGCTGTCGGATCGCGCGACCCCGGCAAGGGTGCTGGCGGGCGGCTGTGTCGGAGTCGTGCTGGCGGGTGTGCTGCTGGCACCGATGGTCGGCGGGGGATCGCTGTTCGTGATCGGCGCGTGGCTGTCGTTCGCGCTGTTGATGATGGGGTTCGTCTATGGGCCGCTCGGCGCGTGGCTGCCCGCGCTGTTCCCGGCGCGGGTGCGCTACACCGGCGCGTCGATGGGCTTCAACGTCGGCGGGGTGATCGGCGGCGGGCTGACCCCCAGCATCGCGCAGGCGCTGTCGGTGTCGCATGGGCTGGGCGCGGTCGGCGTTGTGCTGGGCGCGGCGGGGATCGCCAGCATCCTCGGCCTGCTGCTGGTCCCGCGCGCGCGATAGGCTAAGCGGTACGCAGCGCCTGTGCGTCGATGACCGCGTCTGGCACCGGGCAGATGCGGTTGCGGCCGGCGCGCTTGGCGTCATAGACCCAGCGATCGGCACGATCGATCAGGCTGTTCAGCGTATCGCCCGGCTCCAGCAACGCCAGCCCGGCGCTGACCGTGATCGGGGGCAGGTGGCCGCCGATCGCCGGGATGCCCGCGCGCACCGCTTGCGCCGCCAGCCATGCGCCACGCAGGGTCGTGCGATCGAGTATCGCGACGAATTCCTCACCGCCCAGCCGCGCAACCACCGCCGATGACGGCAGCCGCCCGGTCAACAGGCGCGCAAATGCCTGCAGCACCGCATCGCCGGTAGCATGGCCATAGCCGTCATTGACCCGCTTGAAATGGTCGATGTCGAACAGGATCACGGCCAGCGGCTCGTCCGTTTCGCGCGCGGCATCGACCAGCGGTGCCGCCCGCCGCTCGAACCCCCGCCGGTTTGCGACTGCGGTCAACGGATCGGTTTCCGATTCGGATATCGTCCGCCCCATCGCCGCCTGCACGACCAGCAACAGCGCCAGCAATCCGGCCGTAACCATCAGCACGCCGCCGGTCGCCTGCGAAAACAGCGCATAGCTGCTGCCGGCATAGGCCTTGGCCGTCGAACCGGAACCGAAGGTCGCGGCGAAAAACGGTTTGACCAGGAAATGCGCCGTGGTCGTCGCCGACACGATCCCCAGCGCCAGCCACAACGGTCCCCGCTTGCGCCGTACCGCATCGACCGCGATCACGGTCGACAGCCCGGCTCCGACCAGGAACGGTGCCTGATAGGCGATTTCGTACCACAGCGCGTTGCGCGGCCCGTTCCAGATCAGCGCACGATCGATCGCGCCGAACGCCACCAGCGCGAGCAACGGCCCGACCGGGATCTTCCGCCCGGCCAGCCCGGCCATCCCCGCCTGCAACAACGTGATGCTGAGCAGGAACGACCCATAGCTCAGGATCAGGAACGCCGTGAGATGATCGGTCAGCCGCACGCCCAGTTCGCTGAGCGGGGTCAGCCCGCCGACGAGATAGGCGAGGATGAACCACGATACGTGACGCTGTTCGGGATAGGATACCCGGACGATCGCAAACGCCGTGGCGAACAGCCCGGCGATGCAGGCGTTGACGATCAGAGCATATACCGCGCTGTCCATTCCCGATCCCGCCAAATTGCCGATTCGGGATCGTTATCACCATTTTCCGGGGAAAATATGAACAGCGCGGATTTTTTGCCGGTTCAGAGGAGGCGGAGCAGGGTCACGCGCGCCTTGCCATAGCTACGTTCGGCATCGACGCTGAATTGCGGCAGGTCGAGCACTTCGCTCTTGGCGGTTTCGATGCTGACCCATGTCGCGGGTCCGATCCAGCCCAGCCGCGCCAGCTTGTCCGCCGCCACCGCGCCGGCGCCGCTGCCATAGGGCGGGTCCATCATCACGATGTCCAGCGGACGCGGCGCGGGGCCGAGCGCCAGCACCGACGTCGCGCGGACATCGGCCCCGCCGACCTCCAGCTTCGCCAGATTGGCGCGCAATGCATCGAGTGCCGCCTTGTCCTGTTCGACGAACAGGCAGGTGGACGCCCCGCGCGACAGCGCCTCGATCCCCAGCGCGCCCGATCCGGCGAACAGGTCGGCGACCGCCAGTTCGTCGAAGCTGCCGACCCGGCTGGCCAGCATCGAAAACAGCGCCTCGCGCGTGCGGTCGGCGGTGGGACGGGTCGCATCGCCCTTCGGCGCGACGATCGGCCGGCCGCGCCATTGGCCCGAAATCACCCGCATCAGCGCTTGCCCCCGCCCGGCTTGCCACCGCCGGGGCGGCCGCCCTTCGGCTTGCCCTTGGCGACACGCGGCGCGGGACCGGCCTTGGCCCAGCCGCTCGGCTTGCGCTTGGGCCGGTCGACGAAGCTCGCCCGATCGGCATCGGCCGCTTCCGCCTGCGTCATCCGCTTGTCGACCGGCCCGCGCGGTGCGCGCGCATCGTCGGTGCTCGCCGGACTGGACCGGACGGGATTGGACCGGAAGCTGTTGGACCGGGCCGGGCGGTCGTCGCCCGACGCCTGCTCGCGGGGTTTGCGCGATACCCGCGCCACCCCGTCATAGCCCGGCCGCTCGGCATGGGCCGCCGCGCGTCTGGCGCGGGGATTGTCGGTGGGTCGATCGCCATAGGCACGTCGATCGCCCAGCCCCGGCTGCCGCCGCTCGGCCGGCGTCTGTCCCGCCTGCGCCAGCGGATCGAAGCCCTCGCGCGGTTCGACCGGCCGTTCGGTCGCATGGGTGCGCGGACCCACGCGCCGCGCATCGCCCTGCGGCCGCGCACCGAAGCCGGAGCGCTCGCCACCCTGCGGCCGAGCACCGAAGCCGGAGCGCTCGCCACCCTGCGGCCGAGCACCGAAGCCGGAGCGCTCGCCACCCTGCGGCCGCGCGCCAAAGCTGCGCCGCTCGCCGCCGTCCTGCGCGTCGCGGTCGGGGCGACGCCCGCTGAACCCCGAACGCTGCCCGTCGCGTTCGGTGCGCGGGCGGCGTTCGTCGCCGAAGCGCGCGCCGGTCGCCACCGGTTCGGGACGCGGCAGCGGCGTCGCGCGCTTCCAGCTTTTCAGCGCGGCGGGATCGGCCCCCTCGGGTGCCGGCTTGCTGGTCGGCTTGTTGGCCAGCGTCTTGCGGAACGCGACCAGTTCGTGCTGGCGGATTTCGTCGACCTCGCCTTCGGCCAGGTCGAGCAGGTTGAACGGGCCATAGCGCGTGCGGATCAGGCGCGACACCTTCAGCCCCAGATGTTCGAGCACGCGGCGAACCTCGCGGTTCTTGCCCTCGGTCAGCGTCATTTCGATCCAGGTGTTGGTCCCGGTGCGCCGTTCGAGGTTCGCGTTGATCGGGCCATAGCGCACGCCCTCGATCTCGATGCCGAGCATCAGGTCTTCGAGCTGCTGCTGGCTGATCTCGCCATAGGCACGCGCGCGATAGGTCCGCTCGACCCCGGTCGCGGGCAGTTCCAGACGGCGCTTGAACTCGCCGTCGGTCGTCATCAGCAACAACCCCTCGGTATTCAGGTCGAGCCGCCCGACCGGGATCAGCCGCGGCAGGCCGTCGGGCAACCGGTCATAGATCGTCGGCCGCCCTGCGCCGTCGCGCTCGGCGGTCAGCGTGCCGGCAGGCTTGTGGAACCGGAACAGCCGGGTGGGTTCGGGCGCCGCGACCGGCGCGCCGTCGACCGTCACGCCCTTCAGGTTGGGCAGGATCGTCGCGGGCGTTTCGATGACCACGCCGTTCAGCGCGACGCGCCCGGCGGTGATCATGCGTTCGACATCGCGGCGCGACGCCACGCCGGCACGCGCCATCAGCTTGGCGATGCGCTGGCCTTCGCGGGGGGATTCGGTCGGGGATTCAGGGGGCGTAACGATGATGTGCGTATCCGTTTGCGGCGATGTGACGAAAGTTTCAGCCGAAGCGGTTCCTTCGTCGCCTTCGCGAGTTTGAGGCTTCGTATAAGCTGGTTGCATCCCGGTGGAAAGCGAGTGGGGCTATGTTGTTCGGGCGCAAGAAGCGGCACATCAACCGGATCCTGGTGGTCGAGGACGAGCCGCTGGTCGCGTTCGACACCGAACATTTCCTGGGCGCGTCGGGATTCGAGATCTGCGCGACCGTCGATACCGTCGCCGCCGCCTGCGCGTCGATCGCGGCGGGGGACAAGCTCGACCTCGTGCTGGTCGACATCAACCTGTCCGACGGCAGCGGGCTGGACGTCGCGCGCTGTGCACACGAACACGGCGTGCCGGTGCTGCTGGTGACCGGCAGTTGTCCGCAGGGGGCACAGGATTTCGCAGCCGGCTGCCTCGCCAAACCCTATCCGCAAAAGGACCTGCTGAGCGCGATCGACGCGATCGATGCGGTGGTCGCCGGTGCCAAGCTGCCCCGCCGCCTGCCCAGCGGCTTCAACCTGTTCCGCGCGGTGGCGTAACCACCGCGCGACGGTCGAACAGCGCCCGTAATGCCTGTCGGGCGTAGCCGCGCGCCCACCTTGCCGCCATCGCCAACCCCTTCTACGGTCGCGCCCCTTCCTGGAGGACTTGCATGACCGAAGCCGCGCCCAAGGGGCTGGCGCTGATCCGTATGGGGCTGAACAACCGCAAGACCGGGGCGATGTTCGCCTTTGGCCTGGCGGCGGGGCTGCCCTTCACGTTGCTGCTCGGCACGCTGAACGCGTGGCTGGGCGAGGCGAAGATAAACCTTGCCACCATCGGCCTGCTGTCGTGGATCGGGCTGGTCTATGCGTTCAAGTTCCTGTGGTCGCCGCTCGTCGACCGTCTGCGCCTGCCGCTGCTCGAACGCTTCGGGCGGCGGCGATCGTGGCTGCTGCTGTGTCAGGGGGCGCTGGCCGCCACCTTCCTGCTGCTCGCGATCAGCGACCCGGCGGTTGCGATCGGCTGGTTTGCACTCGTCGCGGTGATCGGCGCGTTCGCCGCCGCCACGCAGGACGTGGTGATCGATGCGTGGCGGATCGACGTCGCCGACGAACGCGCGACGCTCGGCATCCTGTCTTCCATCTATCAGCTGGGATATCGCCTCGCGACGCTGATCGGCGGCGCGCTGGCGCTGGTGCTCGCCGCCCGGATCGGGTGGCAGACGGTCTATGCGGTCATGGGCGTGCTGATGGGCGTGCTGCTGCTGGTCACCTTGCTCGCCCCCGACACGCCGCGCCCGGCGATCGAGGACGATGCCGTGGCGGTCGCCGGACCCAGTGCGAGGGACAAGCGAACCGGCCTCATCATCGTCGGGCTGTGCTGGGGCTGGGCAATCATTACCATCGCCGCGTTCATGGCGCGGGTGCTGGGGACGCCTGTGGGCGAGACGCCGCCCAGCGTCGGCGATTTTACCCGGCTGACCGGCCCGTGGATCGTGATCGCGACCGTGGTCGTCCCCGCGCTGGTCGCCGCATGGCTCAACCGCCGCGCGCTCAACGCGCAATATTTCGGCTGGGGCGAAGGGGCTGCGGCGCCTGCGACCGGCTTCGTCGAACATGGCTATCGCGCGCTGATCCTGCCGATGGCCGAACTGGTCGGGCGGCTGGGCTTCGGCGTGGTGATCGTGCTGGGCCTGATCCTCAGCTACCGGCTGTGCGATTCGATCTGGGGGCCGTTCGCCTATCCCTTTTATCTGGAGGAACTGAAGTACACGAACGACGAGGTGGCGTTCGCGTCCAAGATTTTCGGCGTCGGCATGACGATCATCGGCGTCTCGCTGGGGGGCGTGTCGTTCGCGCTGCTGGGGCGGATGCCGACCCTGCTGATCGGTGCGATCGTCGCGGCGGCCAGCAACCTGCTCTACGCCGACCTTGCCGCTGGCGCGCCGGTGATCGATGCGGTGGCGGGCGCGCTCGGCCTGCACGGCTTCGGCGTCGAACCGCGCATGGTGCGGCTGATGGTCGCGATCTCGGGCGAGAATATCGCGGGCGGTCTGGCCGGCGCGGCGTTCGTCGCCTACCTCTCCTCGATCGCCAGCAAGGAATATAGCGCGGTCCAATATGCGCTGCTGTCCTCGCTGACGCTACTGGTCGGCTCGCTCGGCCGCGCCGGGCTGGGCGAGGCGGTCGAGCAAATGGGTTATGCGCCCGTGTTCCGCTTCACCGCCGCGCTGGGCCTGGTCGCGGTGGTGTTCGTGCTGCTCGAATGGGTACGCTGGCGGCGCGAACTCGCGCGGGCGGGCGCCTAAACCGGCACCTCGTCGTTCGCCGCCAACACCGTCCCCGCCAGATACAGCGACCCGGCGATCAGCACCGCCTCCGGCTCCGACCGCGCCAGCAGATCCAGCGCCGCCGCCGGATCGGTCGCCACATCGGCGCTCAAGCCCAGCGCCTTCGCCTGCCGCGCCAGATCGGCTGGCGCATGATGGGCGTGGCCCGGCACCGGCACCGCGACGACATGGTCGATCACCTCGGCCAGATGCGCCAGCACCGCGCCCGCGTCCTTGTTGGCGAGCATCCCCAGCACCAGCGCCGATCGCTCGCCCCGGCTGATCCGCGGCCACACCCGCGCCACCTCGATCGCCGCCGATTCGTTATGCGCGCCGTCCAGCCACACCCCGTGGCGCGGATCGACCCGCCCGGTCAGCGGTCCCTGCGCCGCCAGCCGCTGCATCCGCGCCGGCCAGCGCGCCGCCCGTGCCCCCGCGACGATCGCGACATCGGGTACGTCGACCGCCGACTGATGCCGCAGCATCGCCGCCGCCAAGGCCAGATTGTCGCGCTGGTGCAGCCCGGCCAGTGCCGGTTCGGGCAGGTCGATGGTGCCCCGCGCATCGCGATATCGCCCGTCGATGGCGTCCCACGCGGCACCCCTCGCCAGCAACACCCCGCCCGCCGCCGCCACCGTCTCCGCCACCCGCGTGGCTAGGTCGTGCGGGTAGGCGAGGGTGACGATCGGTACGCCCGGCTTGGCGATCCCCGCCTTCTCGCCCGCGATCCCGACCAGCGACGATCCCAGAAACGCCTCGTGATCGATGCCCAGCGCCGCGATCCCGCAGACGGCCGGCGCGGGCAGGACGTTGGTCGCGTCCAGCCGCCCGCCCAGACCCACCTCGATCACGCACGCATCCGCCGGCGTCCGCGCGAACGCCACGAACGCGGCAGCGGTGGTGATCTCGAAGAAGCTCGCCCCGATCCCCTCGGCGACGTCCAGCACCTCCGCCAGCAACCCGGCCAGCGCCGCATCGTCGATCAGCGTGCCCGCCAGCCGGATACGTTCGTTGAACCGCACCAGATGCGGGCTGGCATAGACATGGACGCGGTGGCCCGCCGCCTCGATTGCCGCGCGCAGATACGCGCAGGTCGACCCCTTGCCGTTGGTGCCCGCGACATGGAAGACCGGCGGCAGCCGCAGGTGCGGATCGCCCAGCCGGGCGAGCAGCCGCGTGATCCGTTCGAGGCCGAGAATGTCGGCTCCGGGGGAAAGCGTCACCAATCGGTCGAGCTGCGCCTGCATGGCAGGATCGGCGGAAATCGCAAAATCGGGCAAACCAAATCCTCCCCGGCACGGGGAGGGGGACCATGCGCAGCATGGTGGAGGGGGCTATCCACCTCCACGACGGTTGCGTCTGGAGGCGATCCCCCTCCACCAGCCTGCGGCTGGTCCCCCTCCCCGCGAGCGGGGAGGAACTAACCGTTCAAGCCGCTTCCTTGCGCCCCAGAAACTCGATCAGTTGCGCCAGCTCGCCCGGCAAATCACGGCGATGCGTCACGCGGTCGATCAGGCCGTGGTCGCGATAATATTCGCTGGTCTGGAAATCGTCGGGCAGCTTTTCGCGGATCGTGCTCTCGATCACGCGCCGCCCGGTGAACGCCAGCGTCGCCTTCGGCTCGGCAATCTGCACGTCGCCCAGCATCGCATAGGCCGCCATGACCCCGCCCGACGTCGGATCGGTCAGCACCACCAGATATGGCAGCCCGGCATCGTGCAGCATCTCGATCGCGACGGTCGTGCGCGGCATCTGCATCAGGCTCAAAATGCCCTCTTGCATCCGCGCACCACCGCTGGCGGTGAACACGATGTATGGCACCCCGCGCGCGATCGCCGCCTCGACCCCGGCGATGAACGCCTCGCCCACGAACTGGCCCATCGATCCGCCCATGAACGCGAAATTCTGGACCCCGATCACGCAAGGCTTGCCGTTGATCGTGCCATAGGCGTTCTGATACGCGTCCTGCTCGCCGGTATCGGTACGCGCGGTCTTCAGCCGGTCGACATAGCGCTTGCTGTCGCGGAACTTCAGCGGGTCTTCGGCGACCTTCGGGTTCGGCAGGATCTGGACGCTGCCGTCATCGAACAGCTGCTGGAACCGCTCCTTCGGCCCGATGCGCCCGTGATGGTCGCATTTCGGGCAGACGTGCAGATTCTCTTCCCATTCCTTGGTGAAGATCATCTGCCCGCATCCCTTGCACTTGTGCCAGAGATGGTCGGGCGTTTCCTTGCGCGCGACGAAGGGGAGGGCGTTGCGGACGCGATTGAGCCAGCTCATGCGGGTTCCTTGCTCGCCTGCGCGACGGCAGTGGCGAGGGTTTCGATATAGCTACGGACAGGTTCGGCGGCGTTGGCGCCGTGCTCGGCAATGATCTCGACGATCGCCGATCCGACGACCACGCCGTCCGCAACGCGGGCGATATTGGCGGCCTGTTCCGGCGTGCGCACGCCGAAGCCGACCGCGATCGGCAGGGTGGTCGCGGCCTTCAGCCGGGCGACCGCCTCGTCGATCGAAGCCTGCACCGCCTGCTGCTTGCCGGTAATCCCGGCGACCGAGACGTAATAAAGGAAGCCGCCGGCTCCCTCCAGCACTGCCGGCAACCGCGCGGCGTCGGTGGTCGGCGTGGCCAGCCGGATCGGCGCAATGCCATGCGCGCGCAACTGCACGCCAAGGCTATCGTCTTCCTCGGGCGGAATGTCGACGCAGATCACGCCGTCGACGCCCGCCGCCACGCAGCCTTGCGCGAACCACTCCGCCCCGCGCCGGACCATCGGATTGGCATAGCCCATCAGCACCAGCGGCACTTGCGGATGCCGCTCCCGAAACCCGGTCGCGATGCGCAGCACGTCGGCGGTGCGCGTGCCGGCGTCGAGGCTGCGAATATTGGCCGACTGGATCGCGGGGCCATCGGCCATCGGATCGGTGAACGGCATCCCAAGCTCGATCACGTCCGCCCCGCCGGCGACCAGCGCGTCGAGGATGGCCGGCGTGGCGTCAGGCGTCGGATCTCCAGCGGTCACGAAACAGACGAGCGCCGGGCGACCCTTGCTGAATGCGGCAGCGAGACGAGTCAAAGCCCTCTCCCCTGAAGGGGAGAGGGTTGGGAGAGGGGGTTGTTCACGACATCTTCCAACAAGCGCAACACGCCTTCCAAATTATGCATCACGTCAGCATTAGTGAACCGCACTACCCGATAGCCGAGCTCGGTCAAATAGGCGGTGCGCTCGGCATCGTAATCGACCGTATCGCCGTGCAAATGGCCATCCACCTCGACCACGAGCTTCGGTGCGTTCGAGGCAAAGTCCGCGATATACGGCCCGATCACCTTCTGCCGCCGAAACTTGACGCCAGCGAAGCGTTCCGCCCGCAACGCGAACCACAGCTTTTGCTCGGCGGGGGTAGGAACCTTGCGCGCCGCCTTGGCTCGCTCGATCAACGAAGCGTCGCGCACTGCCCCTCTCCCAACCCTCTCCCAACCCTCTCCCATGAAGGGGAGAGGGCTTTTTTAGATTTCGACCCCCAGCGCGCTGGCCACGGTGAAGATATCCTTGTCCCCGCGCCCGCACAGGTTCGCCAGGATGATCTGGTCCGACCGCATGGTCTTGGCCCGCCGCGCCACAGCGGCGATCGCATGCGCCGGCTCCAGCGCGGGGATGATTCCCTCGGTCCGGCATAGCAGCTGGAACGCATCCAGCGCTTCCTTGTCGGTCGCGCTGTCATATTCGACGCGCCCGATATCGCGCAGCCACGCATGTTCCGGCCCGATCCCCGGATAGTCGAGCCCGGCCGAGATCGAATGCCCCTCGGCGATCTGCCCGTCCTCGTCCTGCAGCAGATAGGTCTTGTTGCCATGCAGGATGCCGGGGAACCCGCCCGCCAGCGATGCGGCATGGTCCTTGTCCAGCCCGTGGCCCGCCGCCTCGACGCCCAGCATCGCGACGTCGGCATCGTCGAGGAACGGATGGAACAGCCCGATCGCGTTCGACCCGCCACCGATCGCCGCGACCAGCAGGTCGGGCAGGCGGCCGGTGCGCTCCATCATCTGTGCGCGCGCCTCGCGGCCGATGATGCTCTGGAAATCGCGCACCAGCTCCGGATAGGGATGCGGCCCGGCGGCGGTGCCGATGATGTAGAAGGTGTCGTGGACGTTCGCGACCCAGTCGCGCAGGCCCTCGTTCATCGCATCTGACAGCGTGGCCGCGCCCGAGGTGACCGGCCGGACTTCGGCCCCCAACAGCTTCATGCGGAACACATTGGGCTGCTGCCGCTCGATATCGCGCGCACCCATGTAGATGACGCAGGGCAGGCCGAAGCGGGCACAGACGGCGGCCGTCGCCACGCCGTGCTGGCCCGCGCCCGTCTCGGCGATGATCCGCGTCTTGCCCATGCGGATCGCCAACAGGATCTGGCCGATGCAGTTGTTGATCTTGTGCGCGCCGGTATGGTTCAGCTCGTCGCGCTTGAACCACACCTGCGCGCCCATGCCCGGTTCGGCCGACGCGCGCAGCGTCTCCGACAGCCGCTCGGCGTGATAGAGCGGGCTGGGCCGACCGACATAATGGGTCATCAGATCGTCGAACTGCGCCGCAAAGGCCGGGTCGGCCTTCGCCGCCTTGTATTCGCGGTCGAGGTCGAGGATCAGCGGCATCAGCGTTTCTGCGACATAGCGGCCGCCGAAATCACCGAAATGCCCGCGGTCGTCGGGCTGTGCGCGATAGCTGTTGGGGGCGTTCATGGCGACGCTCGTTACGCCGCACGCGCGCCCATGTCTATCGATCAGGCACTGCGCACGCTTGCACAAAAGGCTAGGATGCGCTGCGGGTCCTTGACACCCGGCGCGCTTTCCACGCCCGACGATACATCGACCAGCGGCGCGCGCGTCACGCGGATCGCCTCGGCGACGTTCCCCGCATCCAGCCCGCCCGACAGCGCCCAGGGGAGCGGATGGCGGAACCCGTCGAGCAGCCCCCAGTCGAACCGCAACCCCATCCCACCGGGCAGCGCCGCACCCGGCGGCGTCTTGGCATCGTACAGCACCCGGTCGGCCGCCCCGGCCAACGCCCGCGCACCGTCCAGATCGGCCCGCGTCTTTACCGCCACCGCGCCCCACGTCTCACGACCGGTTCGCGCACGGATCGCCGCGACGCGATCCGGCGCGGTCTTGTGCAACTGCACCACGTCCAGCCGCGCCGCCGCCCTCGCCGCATCGAGCAGCGCATCGTCGGGATCGACGAACACCCCGACCTTCGCCACCCGCCCCGGCACGCCTTGCGCCAGACCGCTGGCAACGTCGAACCCGACATTGCGCGGGGAGGGGGCGAAGAACACCAGCCCGATATGGCTCSCCCCCGCACCCAGCGCGGCGGACAGGGTTTCTGGGGTGGAAAGTCCGCAAATCTTGATGAGGGTCATGGCGCGTGGCTTAGAAGGTTGCGGGCGGAAAGAGAACCATCAGTTGGTGCGCGCGCTCCCTTCCCAACGTCACCCCGGACTTGATCCGGGGTCCCGCTTCTTCTTCCGACCGGCCGCCGCAAGAAAGCGGGACCCCGGGTCAAGCCCGGGGTGACGGCGGTCGGAACCCCTCAACTCCGCCGGATCAACGCCCGCGCCAGCCGCCGGTCCTCCAGCGAATAATACAGCCAGATCGCCCCATCGACGACCACCACCGACGCCGCGAACGCAATGTCGGTCGCGGTGCGGTCATCGACCGGCGGTGGCGTCACCAGCGGCTGGATGCCGCGCGCCACGACGCGAGAATATTCGGCATCGAACGCCACCCACCCGATCCGCCAGCGCGCATCGCGGGTCGCGCCGTTATAGAACATCACCGGCCGCGCCGGATCATCGGTTAACAGCGGCCCGGTCGACAGATGCCAGTCGTCCCAGCTATTTTCGCGCGGGGTGAACGGCGTCGGCTGTTCGTCCCACGGCCCGGCCACATCGGCACCCACTGCCAGCCCGATCCGCGACGCTTCGTCGGCGGCATATTCATAGAACAACCGCCAGCCGCCATCAGCGGTGCGATCGACCGTCGCCTCCTTGGTATTACCCTCCGACTTGGACGACGCCAGCGCGACCCCGCTCTTGGTCAGCGCATCCAGCGTCGGCCCAGCGGCATAGGACAGTTCGCCATGCGAATGATCCGCCAGCACCCCCGAATAATAGACGACATAGCCCGCATCGGTTTGCACCACCGTCGGGTCCTCCACGCCGCCCGCGTCATGGTCGCCCGGCCCCGGCACGATCGACGGCCGGTCGAGCATCCGGAAATGCTGCCCGTCGTCGCTCCACCCGGCCCAGATCACGCCGGTATCGACCAGTTCCTGCCCCGGCGGCACCACCGCGCGCACCATCATCGCATAGCGCCCGTCGCCCTCGCGCCAGACGAACGGACTCATCAGGTCGCGCGCCATCAGCTCGGGCGGCCCCTCGATCGTGACGTCCTCGATCGCCTTCACGTTGAAATCGAGCGCTACGGGGCTGTCGGCGACGGCATCCTTGCGATGCGGATCGGCGACGGGGGAGGGGGCGGCGATCACGCGCCCAGCGCTTGCATCAGCGATAGCCCGCCATCGATCACGATCCGCGCACCGGTGATATAGCGCGCCTTGTCCGACGCCAGGAACACCGCCAGATCGGCGACCTCCTCGGCCCGGCCTGCGCGGCCGAGCGGGATGTTGCGCTCCAGCGTCGCGCGATAGGTCGCGTCCGCACTCGCCTTCGCATTCATCGGCGTCAGGATCATGCCCGGTTCGATCGCGTTCACCCGGATGCGGCGCGGTGCCTCCTCGATCGCCAGCGTCTCGACCAGGTTCGACAGCCCGCCCTTCGCCGCGCAATAATCCGCACCACCCGCACGCACTGCATAGGCATGGATCGACGAGATGTGCAGGATCGCCGCATCGCCCGGCTCGGTGCCCCGCCCGGTCAGGAACCGCCGCGAGGTGAGGAACGCCCCGGTCAGGTCGGTGTCTATCAACCGCCGCCACTGGTCGAGCGTCATGTCGCGCACCGTCACGCCCGACATGTTCAGCCCGGCCGAATTGACCAGCACACCCGCCGGACCCCAGGCCTGCTCGACCGCCGCAAAGGCGGCATCGACCGATGCCTCGTCGGCGACGTCGGCCTGCACCGTCATCGCCTCACCCCCGGCCGCACGCACCGCATCGGCGCTGGCCTCCGCCGCCGTCGCATCCGAATAATAGCCGATCGCCACACGGTCGCCCAAGGCGCCGAACGCCGCCGCACAGGCCGCACCGATGCCCGATTCGCCGCCGGTCACGAAGATGGTTCGCCGGTCCATGGTTCCTCCGCAGATATCCCTGCCCGCAACGCCAGGCACGCGGATAGGTTCAGGGGCGCAACGGCTTTCCTACAAACGGACGATCTGCCAGCGTGGCCGCGATGGTCGCGCCTGCGTGAGCGGCAGGCGTTTTGACAGGGTGGCGCAGCCATCGCGAAAGACTGTGGCGAGTGTGAACTTTGTGAACTTTGGGCGCGAAAACGGCGGATTTGCGCGGGGTCGGCTGCCCTATAATACCGCGTCACCCCGGACTTGATCCGGGGTCCCGCTTCTTCTTCTACGATCGGAGAACAGCGGGCTAATTGAGCGTGACGATTTCAGCCCCACCCAAGGCCCCGCCGCGGGCAAAGCTCGCGTCGTCGGACGGCGCTGTTCGCGCCGCCGGCCGGACGCGCCTCGTGCGGCTCGGTCGAGCTTCGCTCGACCTTGCCCGGCGCGTCCTACAACGTCCCCTCAATCGCCCGAGCTGCCTGATCCGGGTCCGCCGCCTGCGTAATCGGCCGCCCGATCACCAGCACCGACGCCCCGGCATCCAGCGCGGCACGCGGGGTCACCACCCGCTTCTGGTCGCCGACCGGGCCGTCCGCCGGGCGGACGCCGGGCACCACGAAGAACCCCTGCGGCCACGCCTTCTTCGCCGCCGCCACCTCGGCGCCCGAACACACCACGCCGTCGATCCCGGCGCTCTTGGCCAGTTCGGTCAGCCGCACGACCTGCTCATGCGGGTCGGGGGCAAGGCCGATCGACAACAGGTCATGCGCGTCGAGGCTGGTCAGCATGGTGACCGCGACGACCTTCGTCCCCACCGGTGCGGCGGCCTTCGCATCCTCCAGCATCGCCCGCCCGCCGGCAGCATGGACGGTCAGGATCGCCGGGTTCATCGGGCCCAGCGCCTGGATCGCCTTGGCGACCGTATTGGGAATGTCGTGGAATTTCAGATCGAGAAAGATCGGCAGGCCGAGATCCGCCATGGTCCGCACCCCCGCCCGGCCATTGGCCATGAAGAATTCGAGGCCCAGTTTCAGCCCGCCGACATGGCCGCGCACCTGTTGCGCCAGCGCCTTGGCGCGGTCGAGGTCGGGGGTGTCGATCGCGACATAGATGGGCGAACGGCTCACAATGCGGCTCCCGGTGCGATGGGCGAAGGAACGGGGGCGGCGATGGCCCCCGGTGCGACCTGCGACGGGATGGGCGCGGGATCGGCCGGGACCGACACCGGCTCGGCCCGGTGCAGCGCCGCCAGCGTCCGGTCGGTCGCCACGATCCGCTGCCGCAGCCGCCACCGCGTCAGGTGCAGCGCGACGAAGGTCGGCAGGAACCCGGCAAGGAACGTGACGAGCAGCAGCAGCGGCAGGTTCACATCGGCATAGAGCGACCCCCACAGCTTCAGCGGGACCATCGTCATGTTGTTCAGCGCAAAGGCGACGATCACCCCGACCAGCAAGGCCCAGAAGAGGGTTTTCAGGAATTGCATGCGGTGTGCGCCTTCGTCGTTATGCTCGCTTGGGGCCTATCCTTACGCCGGTCGGTCAGGAATTTCCAATAGCGGCGGGCAGGCTCGTCGGACACCACCGCCAGCCTCAACCGTCACCCCGGACGTGATCCGGGGTCCCGCTTCTTCTGTGCGGGGTTTGCCCGTCGCCGCTAACCGATCTCGGAGCGCAATTCGTCGAACAGCGGCTGGATCGTCGTCAGCCGCGGCTCCTCCTCGTCCAGAATGGCGAGGAACGCGGCGCGCTTGTGCCGGGTGATCCAGCCCGGCGGCAGGCGGACATCACCCGGCAGCGTCGACAGCGCGATATCGATCATCCGCTCCGCCCCGTGCAGGCGACCCCACAGATAGTCGTTCTCGCGGTACGACCGGCTGAAGAACGCCCCGAAATTGTTGAACCGGATGCCCTTCAGCGTCGCCTCGGCCCCGCCCGCGCGGATCGAGGGGGCGTCGTCGGGGGCGATCCGGTCGACCCGCACCGGATCGAATTCGTCCAGCCCTTCGCCGCCCAGCAGCGGCAGCGTCGCGATGTCGAAGAACGGAAAGCCCAGATAGGCGAGGAGCACCGGCCGGCGGATCTCACGCGGGGCGGCGGACAGCGCCGCCGACAAATGCTCCTCGGCACGCGCGTCGAGCGTCGCCAGGTCCATCGCCGCCGCCATCGCCGCCAGCAACTCGGCCGGATCGGCACGCTTGTCGGCGGCCTGTTGCCGGACGGCGGCGAAATGGTCGGCATGTTCGCACGCCAGATAGGGGGTCAGGCTGGCAAAGATCGCCTCGCGCACCGGGGCCAGCGCCGCCGCATCCTGTTCCGGCTCCATCGCCGAAACGGTCCGGACCAGCAGCCGCAGCCGCCGGATGCGAAACGCCAGGTCGTGCGCCCGCAGGAAATCGATCGATGCCGTGGCCGCGCCGTCGCCGTCGAACTGGTCGGCACCGCGCTCGACGACGATCCGGTGGAACGCCGCGCGCAGCCGCCGCCGGCGATCGGGGGAGGGGTCGTCGGCCAGCGTCGCGATACGATCGGCCAGTCGGTCGAGCACCTGATCGATCTTCAGCAGGCCGTACGCGGCATGGCCATATCCGGCGCGCCTGGCCGCCTGCACCTGCGCCCGCTGTCGCCAGCCGGCCAGCCGCGAAGGCGTCGGCCAGTCGAGGAACAGCGTATAGCCGAACAGCTGCTCGACCTCCGCCTCGACCCCGGCGCGCAGCTTCTCGACGATCGCCAGCATCCGCTCGATCCGCTCCGACCGGCGCTGGATCGCGTCCAGATTGTCGCGGATCGGCTGCTTGCGCGGCAGTTCGGACAGCGCGCCCAGAATCGTCTGGAAAAAGGTCGGCGGCCCCTTGGTCTCCGGGCCGATCCCGAACTTGTGGTTGGGCGCGGGGTCCAGATAGACGAAGCGCCGGTCGATCTGCCGTCGCGCCGGGCGTTCGCGCAGCGCATCAATCGCCGGGCGGAACGGGGCGTTGGCCAGCACCGAACCGTCGATCAGCGCCGCCTGCTCGACCATGCCCACCGCCGCCTGTCGCGGCAGCACCCGGCGCAGGAACGCCTCGCGCCCCGGCCAGTCGGTGCCCCGGTCCTTGAGCGCCGTATCCAGCTCCCCCACCCGGAACGGCGGGAACGCGCCGGGAAAGCTCGACGTCGCCCGCGCCGCGAACACCAGTTCGGCGGGATCGGCGAGCGGCCCGTCGCCATGGTCGGAAAAGCCGATGACGATGCGGTGCTCGGTCTCGACCACCTCCTTCGGCGAATTGAGCCGCAGCAGTTCGGGGTGCCCGGCAAAGTCGGTGACGGTGACGAACAGGTCGAGCGGCTGGCCCGGCGGCAACAGCCGTGGTCCGACCGGCCCAGCCGCCATCGCCTCGAACGCGTTCAGCAGCATGTCGACCATCGCCCGCCCGCCGAAAGGCGGTTCGAACCACCGCGCCCGCACGAACCGGTCGAGCTTGGCGCGCAGTTCGTCGCGCGCGGCGACGTCGACGCTTGACACGTCCTCGCCCTCGCGGCCCAGCGCCATCCACGCGATCGGCCGTGCCCAGGGGCGCGACAGCGCGCTCGCCGGGGCCTGCGCCGGATCGATCAACGCCTCGATGTCCGCGCCCTCCAGCCACAATTCGGTCAGCGGGTCGAGCGACTGTCCGGTCGCGACCGCATGCGCCAGGAACACGCCGTTGATCCCGCCGGCACTCGCCCCGGCGACGATATCGACCAGCACCCGCAGCCGGATGCCGCTCAGCGCCGCCAACTCGTGCAGCATCGCCTGGTACACCCCGGCACTGCCGCCCAGCGCATCGCCATCGTCCTGCATCGCGCGGCTGGCGCGGGCGATATGCCACACCTCCTTGACCACCCCGTGCATATAGACCGCAAGGCTGATCCCGCCGTAGCAGACCAGCGCCAGTCGCAATTCGCGGTCGTGGAGCGGGGGCGGCGCGTCGCTCATGCCGCGTCGAGCGTCGCCCAGATCGGCAAATGGTCCGATGCCTTGCGCGCGGCGGCGCTGTGATGGGTGCCCGAATCGACGACACGCAGCCCGCTTGACACCATGATCCGGTCGAGCCGCCCGACCGGGTGCCGCGCATGGAAGCTGGGGCCGGTCTCGGCGAAACGATGGTTCCGCCCGAAATCGCGCAGGCATCCCGATTGCGGCGTCCATTCGTTCAGGTCGCCCATCAGGACGCTGGGCAGCGGCGGCTGGCACCCATCGACGTCGTGCAGGATCGCATGTGCCTGCTTGCGCCGCCACAACCCGGACAGGTCGAGATGCATGCCCACGACCCGGATCGTCATGCCGTTCAGCGTCACATCGGCCCGCACTGCGCCGCGCGGCTCCAGCGCCGGAATCTCGATCCGCCGAGGGGCGCTGATCGTCGCGTCCTTGCGCACCAGCAGGGCATTGCCGTGCCAGCCCATCGACTGTGCGCGGATGGCGATCGGCACCGGCTTCCACGGGCTGTGGTCGTCCAGCATGTTGAGCGGGATGACCCCGGCGCGCTCGCCCAGCCGCCGATCGCATTCCTGCAGCGCGATGATGTCGGCATCGACCTCGCGCAACACCTCCAGCGTGCGTCCGGGCATGCGGCGGCGATCGGTCCCGATCGCTTTGCGCATATTGTAGCTGGCTACCTTTATCATCGTTCACCGCTCAACGTCAGGGCGGTCGATTTCGTTTCGCCTGCGTCCCCGAAAGGCCGTCAAAAGATCAGGACGCCGCGACCGCCTCCGGCTGGACGATGACGGTGTGCGGCGCGACATCCTTCAACAGCCACACATTGCCGCCGATCACCGCACGGTCGCCGATCTTCACCCGGCCGAGGATCGTCGCGCCGGCATAGATCACCACGTCGTCGCCGACGATCGGGTGGCGGGGAATCCGCTCGGCAAAGGGGCCGCTGTCGCCGCGCGGCTGCGACCGGTGCGGGGTGCGCGCGCCCAGCGTGACATGCTGGTACAGCCGCACCCGCGCGCCGATGACCGCCGTCTCGCCGATCACGACGCCGGTGCCGTGGTCGATGAAGAAGCCCGGCCCGATCGTGGCACCGGGATGAATGTCGATGCCGGTGCGTTCGTTGGCGATTTCCGACACGATCCGCGCGACGATCGGCGCGCCCAGCGAATCCAGCTCATGCGCCAGCCGGTGGTGCAGGATGGCGGTGGCGCCGGGGTAGCAGATCAGGATTTCATCGACGCTGCGCGCGGCCGGATCGCCGCGAAAGATCGCCGCCACATCGGTATCGAGCAATGCCCGCACCCGCGACAGCGTGCCCGCGAACAACCGCACGATCTCCGCCGGACGGTCGGCAGCGGCCTCGATCCCGGCGGCATCGCGCCAGTAGGCGAATTCGGCGACGATCGCGGCATCGAGCAGCGCGAACGCCTCGGTCAGCCGTTCGGCGACGAAATGATCCTCCGCCGCCGGATCGCCGACGAACCCGCCGATCCGCGCCGGGAACAGCGCCGCCGCCAACAGCTCGACTGTGCGCGCCAACGGTGCCCGGCGCGGAAAGTCGCCCGGCTGGCGTCGGCTGGGCTGCGCCTGTCGCCATGCCATGCGCGCGCTCGACAGGGCACGGGTCGCATGGTCGATCGCGCGGCGTCGGTCGTCATCGGGCAGGGTCATCGAACAGGCTCGCAGAATAAAAAGGGCCGGGCGGCATGCACCGTCCGGCCCGAGTTGCGCTTAGGGAGCTAACCAAAGCGATGCGGAAGGCCGCGCGCGGGGCGCGGCGAAACTCAAAGGCCCGCGGCGTTCGCCACCGGATCGGCCGCATTGGGGGCCGCGTCGTTCAGCACCACATTGTCGCCGGGCAGGGCGACGTCGTTGCCAAGCGCGGTGTCGTTGGCCAGCGGTTCGTCGAGCGAGGTCAGGTTCGTCTCGACCGTGCTGTTGTCGATCGCGGCATTCTCGACGGCGCTATTGCCCGAACATGCCGCCAGACCCAGCAGCGCAACAGCCGCGAGCGGTGCGATAAATGGCTTCAAACCCGATCTCCCCGTTTCAAAATCGCCGATCGCGGCGATGTCGATGCCCGTTGTAGGCATCGGGGCGGGGCGGGGAATAATCCCATTACTTTAGTGGGGTATTGCTCCGCTATCAACGGACGGCAACGGGCCATGCGTAGACGGTGCGTTGGCACGCAGCCGGATCATGGCGATGTCGGAAAATGGCGGGGTGGTGGAGCTGAGGGGAATCGAACCCCTGACCTCTGCAGTGCGATTGCAGCGCTCTCCCATCTGAGCTACAGCCCCGCCCCGTGCCCGGACTTCGCCGGGGCCGATCCCTTAGCGGCCCCAAAATGCGGATGCAACGGGTCTCGCGCATTTCCGGATCAAAATCATGGTGCCGCAACCGGTCGCTGCGGCAGGCCCCTTCGTCGTGCGCGTACCGGATGTGCCGGAACCATCCGCCGGGTCGGTGCTTCTTGGGAGACGACATGGCAGCAGCCAACTTGCTGCCGCGCCGCGATAACATGAACCATCTGCAGGAGATTTTCATGGCCTATGATCGCAATTCGCGCGACGACGACTGGTCGCGCAACAACCGCAACGACGATAGCCGCTGGCGGGACCGGGACGATCGTGGCCAGGGTGGTTACGGTAGCCAGAGCTATGGCAGCGGATCGCAGCAGCGCGATGAACAGGGCAATCGCGACTATTATGGCGGCCGCTCGTCCTACGGGTCGAGCTACGGCACCGATCGCGACCGGGGCTATGGCAACGATCGTGACCGGAGCTATGGCAGCCGCGACTTCGATCATGCCGATCGCGGATCGCGCAGCTATGGCTCGCAGGGCAGCAGCTACGGCACGCAGGGTGACCGGTATCGCGGTGGCTATTCGACCGACGGCAACCGTTTCGGCGATCAGGGCGAACGCAGCGCACGCTATGGTAATGACCGCCTCCGCGGTGACCGCGATCGCCAGCGCGACAATCTCGACTATGATGCCGCCGATCGCGGTTTCCTCGCCCGTGCCGGCGACGAAGTCCGGTCGTGGTTCGGCGATGAGGACGCAGAGCGCCGCCGCGAACGCGACCAGCGCTATGACGAACAGATGGCGCGCTATGACGACCGTCACAGCGACCACGCCTATCGGTCGTGGCGCGATACGCAGGTCAGCGCGTTCGACCGCGACTATGACGAATATCGCCAGGAAAATTCGCAGCGTTTCCAGAGCGAATTCAGCGCGTTCCGCACCGAACGGCAGACGCAGCGCGACAGCCTGAACCAGGTGACCGAGCATATGGAAGTCGTCGGTTCGGACGACGAACATGTCGGCACGGTGGACAAGGTGCGCGGCGACCGCATCATCCTGACGAAGACTGACAAGGACGCCGGTGGCCATCACCATTCGATCCCGTCGCGCTGGGTATCGTCGGTCGACGGCAAGGTGAAGCTGCGCAAAACCGCCAGCGAAGCCAAGCAGGCATGGCGCGACGAGGAACAGCAGCAGGCGATGTTCGGCAATCAGTCGCAGCAGCGCTATGGCAGCGACCGCTATGGCAGCGACCGCTTCGGTAGCCAGACCGGCAACGAAGACCGTACGCGCGAAGCCAACCGCTACGGCGCGTCGACCACGACCGGCCAGGCGCTGGGCGCGGGTACCTCGACCACGGCCGGGACCGGCGTGTCGGGTACCACGACGGGAACTGGGCTGTCGGGTACCACGACCGGCACCGGGCTGTCGGGTTCGACCACCGATAGCGACACCAACCTCAATCGCAGCTTCCCCGGCACCTACTGACCGGCTCGCAGCGATGACAGTGGAGGGGCTCGGGAAACCGGGCCCCTTTGCTTTTGGGCGGTCGCTGCTTAAGTTGCGCTACGAAACTGATATGGAGCATTGAACATGGCGAAGGCGTGGCATCTGGTTCGGCGTCCACAGGGTATGCCGGTGATGGAGGATTTCGCGTTTCGCGAGCTGCCGCAGCGCGAACTGGCCGAGGGCGAGGTCCGCATCGCCAATCGCTGGCTGTCGGTCGACCCCTATATGCGCGGCCGGATGAACGATGTGAAAAGCTATGTTCCGCCGTTCCAGCTGGATGCGCCGATGGACGGCGGCGCGGTGGGCGAGGTGATCGAGAGCCGCGCGGCCGACGTGCCGGTCGGAACCCGCGTGCAGCACATGGCCGGGTGGCGTGACGAGGCAATCGTGCCGGCCAAGGGCGTGCAAAAACTGCCCGATATCGATTTGCCCGAACAGGCATTTCTCGGTGCGCTGGGCCTGACCGGCATGACCGCATGGTTCGGCCTGCTGACGGTTGCCGAGGCCAAGCCTGGCGACACGGTGTTCGTCTCGGCGGCCGCGGGTGCGGTCGGATCAGTCGTGGTGCAGATCGCCAAGGCCAAGGGCATGACCGTCATCGGCTCGGCCGGCGGCGCCGAAAAGGTCGAATGGGTCCGCTCGCTCGGCGCCGATCACGTGATCGATTACAAGGGCGATGTGCCGCTGGTGAAGGCGCTGGGTGCCGCCGCACCGAACGGAATCGACGTCTATTTCGACAATGTTGGCGGCGATCATCTCGACGCGGCGCTGGCCCATGCGAACCAGAATGCGCGCTTCGCGATCTGCGGCATGATCGATGGCTATAACGCGTCGCAGCCGACGGCCTTGCGCTACCTGATGCGCGTCATCGCCGCGCGCATCCGTATCCAGGGCTTCATCGTCAGCGACTATCTCGGCCAGATCGGCGAGTTCCAGCAGGGCATGGGCGAAATCGTCGCCAGCGGCAATTTCCAGCGCGAGGAAACGGTCGTGGAAGGGCTGGAGCGGATGCCCGACGCGTTCCTCGGCCTGTTCAGCGGCCAGAACAAGGGTAAGATGCTCGTAAAGCTATAACCAAACTCCTCCCCGCTGCGCGGGGAGGGGGACCGTCCGCAGGACGGTGGAGGGGGGTGTCAGCACACGGAACCGCAGCGTCAGCGGAGCGCCCCCTCCACCAGCTTCGCTGGTCCCCCTCCCCGTGCCGGGGAGGACGCGGACTCACCGCAATTTCGCGATCTTCAGTCCGTCTTCCTTTGCCCGATCCTTGATCGACTCCTCGCTCCGCGTCAGCGCCTTCGCCAGTGCCTTCAGCGCCATGCCTTTCCCGGCCAGCTGGTGCAGCTTCTGGATTTCATCGGGGC
The DNA here is from genome assembly GCF_001421355.1 of Sphingomonas sp. Leaf9. Taxonomy (GTDB): domain Bacteria; phylum Pseudomonadota; class Alphaproteobacteria; order Sphingomonadales; family Sphingomonadaceae; genus Sphingomonas. The sequence goes on from NZ_LMKC01000002.1 coordinate 790,704, forward strand.
GCCAGGGCTGGCGGTGACGTTCGAATTTTTCGGCCATGGGCGTCTCCTATCGTTGGCGGGCCAGCCGCACCAGCGCGGCGTCGAGCGCTTGCAGGAAGCGCGAGCGGTCGCTCTTGCCGAACGGCGCCGGCCCGCCCAGCTGATCGCCGCCCGCGCGCAGATCGGCCATGATCGCCCGCGTCGCGATCGCGCCGCCGATCGACGCGCCGGTAAACGGCTTGCCAGTGGGTGCCAGCACGGTCGCCCCGGCCTTCAGGCATCGATCCGCCAGCAGGATATCGGCGGTAATGACCACGCAGTCGGCACCCGCCGCTCCGGCGATCCAGTCGTCCGCCGCGTCGAACCCGTCCGACACCACCACCCGCTCGACCCATGGCAGCACCGGCACGCGGAAATGGCTGTTGCTGACGACCGATACCTTGGCGCCATGCCGTTCGGCGACGCGGTACACCTCCTCCTTTACCGGGCAGGCATCGGCGTCGACCAGGATACGGGTCATGGCTCGATCGGGCCGGTCTCGATCACTTCGATCGCGTCGCTGCGCCCGCCGAAATCGGCCGTCTCGCCCGCCATCAGCCCGGTCATCGCCAGCGCCAGCGGCGCGGTGAAGGGGATGCGCCCCGCCGCCGGATCGGCCTCGTCGCTGCCGACCAGCTCGATCGTCTTGCGCTGCCCGTTCAGCGTATAGGTGACGCGCGATCCGAACGCGACCTCGTCGGTCGGGATCGGGGCGATCTGCGCCGTCGAATGCCGCGTCCGCCAATAGCGCAGGTCGCGCTTGATCGCGGTGATGCGCTCGGCATCGCCATCCGCCGTGTCCAGCTCGCCCTCCAGCCGCGCGACCTGCGCCGCCATCGCCGCCAGCCCGCGCCGGGTCACCAGGTTCGGGCCGGGCGGCAGGGGGAGCTCGAACCGCGGCTCCTTATGTTCGTCGTCATCCTCTCTACGAAACGCTACGCTCATCAAATCGTCCCTGAAAACGTATCGCACCGGGCGGGATCGCCCGTTTCATAGCCGCGCTTGAGCCAATAGGCGCGCTGGGCCGACGTGCCATGGGTAAAGCTTTCGGGCGAGGCGCGATTGCCCTGCAACCGGTCGTCGCCGATCGCTTCGGCGGCGCGCAGCCCTTCCTCGATATCGCCCGGCTCCATCCGACCGCTACGCTTTGCCCACACGCCGGCATAGCAATCCGCCTGCAGCTCCAGCCGTACCGACTGGGCATTCCCTTGCTCCGTCGGCAGCGTCTGCTGCGCGCGGCTGACCGCTTCGGCCTGTCCGGTCAGGTTCTGGATATGATGGCCGACCTCATGCGCGACGACATAGGCCTGCGCGAAGTCGCCGCCCGCGCCGTATTTCTGCGACAATTCGCGGAAGAAGCCGGTGTCGAGATAGACGCCGCGATCGGGCGGGCAATAGAACGGCCCCATCGCCGATTGCGCCGCGCCGCAACCCGACTGCGCACCCTGTTCATAAAAGCGCAGGCGCGGCGGCGTGTAGCGCGCGCCCTGATCAGCATAGATCTGGCCCCAGACCTGCTCGGTCGATTTCAGCACGCGACAGGCGAACAGTTCCTCGGCGGTGTCGCACGGCACGTTCTGCGCCGAACCCTGCTGCGTGCTCGGTGCCTGCGATCCGCCGCCGACCAGGCCCCCGCCGCCCGAAAACATCAGGAACGCGACACCGATGATCGCGATGATGCCGATCGTGCCACAGCCAAGGCCGCGTCCGAGCAGCAGCGGCAGGAACCCCAGCAGGTTCAGCCCGCCGCCCCCGCCACCGCCGCGGCCAAGGTCGTCGACATTACTGGATGGATCGAGATCGTCGAGGCGCATGGGCGGCGGTCCAATCGTTGAAGCTGCGTACTGAAATGCGCGAAACGGTCACGATGTTGCAACCTGCCGCGATGAAATCGGTTGAAGGGGCGTTGAACCCGGTTCGTATAATGCGCAAAGTATCGTCGATGGCCGAAGCTGATCCCCGTTTGCGTCGACAATCTCCCGCCGGACTGCCCTTGCCCGACTGCGTTGCGCTGGTGCTGCAGGGTGGTGGGGCGCTGGGCAGTTATCAGGCGGGCGTGATCGACCGTCTGGGGGAATCGCAGATCGAGATCGACTGGGTCGCCGGCATCTCGATCGGCGCGATCAACGCTGCGATCGTGGCGGGCAACCCGCCCGAACGCCGGGTCGAACGGCTGCGGCAATTCTGGCAGACGGCGGCGGGCGTGCTGCCCTGGTTCCCGATCCTGCCCAATGACCGGGTGCGCGAATGGGTGCATGAATGGTCGGCCGGAGTCGTGCTGGCGACCGGCGTGCCCGGCTTCTTTCGCCCGCGTGGAGTTCCCCCGCAATTCGCCGCGCCGGGCACGCCGGGCGCGCTTAGCTATTACGACACGGCACCCTTACGCGAAACGCTCGACACGCTGGTCGACTGGGATCTGGTGAACGACGGCCCGGTGCGGCTGTCGGTCGGGGCGGTCGACATCGAAAGCGGCAATTTCGTCTATTTCGACAGCGCGCGCGAACGGATCGACGCGCGCCACGTCATCGCGTCGGGCGCGCTGCCGCCGGGGCTGCCCCCGGTCGAGATCGACGGGCGCTGGTATTGGGACGGCGGCCTGGTCAGCAATACGCCGCTGACCCACATCCTCGACCATCAGCGCGATCCGATGCTGGTGTTTCAGGTCGACCTGTTCTCCGCCGAGGCCGACCTCCCGCGCACCATCGGCGACGTCGTGGCCCGCGAAAAGGAAATCCGCTTTTCCAGCCGCACGCGACAGGTGACCGCCGAACGGCTGCGGTTGCGGCAGGAACGCGAACTGATCCGCCGGCTGGTCGGCAAGCTGCCCGCCGACCTGCGCGACGATGCCGATGTCCGTGCGCTGGAGGCGATGGCCGACGAACACCCCTTGAGCCTCGTCCACCTGATCTACCGCGCGAACCGCTGGGAAGGCGGCGCGCGCGATTTCGAATTTTCGGCGCGCGCGATGGAGGAGCATTGGGCCGCCGGCCGCGCCGCCATCGCCGAGACGATGGCCAATGCCCGCGTCGTCGCCGAAAACATCCTCGACGGGCGCACCGCCGCGTTCGACCTGACCCACCATCTTCACCAACGCCAAGGATAAGCAATGTTCCTCAAAGGCAAGACTGCGATCGTCACCGGCTCCACGTCCGGCATCGGCCTCGCCTATGCAAAGGCGTTCGCGGCCGAAGGGGCGACCGTCGTCATCAACGGCTTCGGCGATGCAGACGCGATCGAGAAGGAACGCGCCGCACTGGCGGAGACCAGCGGCGCCGAAGCGCGCTACGACGCCGCCGACATGACCAAGCCCGACCAGATCGCGGCAATGGTCGACAAGGCGGCGGCCGAATTCGGGTCGGTCGACATCATCGTCAACAATGCCGGTATCCAGCATGTGGCGAAGATCGAGGAGTTTCCGATCGACAAATGGGACGCGATCCTGGCGATCAACCTGTCGTCCGCCTTCCACATGATCCGCGCCGCCGTGCCGCACATGAAGAAGGTGGGCTGGGGCCGGATCATCAACACCGCATCGGCGCACAGCCTGGTCGCCAGCCCCAACAAGTCGGCCTATGTCACCGCCAAGCACGGGCTTGCCGGCCTGACCAAGACGGTCGCGCTGGAAGTCGCGACCTGCGGCATCACCGCCAACTGCATCTCGCCCGGTTATGTGTGGACGCCGCTGGTCGAACAGCAGATTCCCGACACGATGGCGTCGCGCGGGCTGACGCGCGAGCAGGTGATGAACGACGTGCTGCTGGCGGCACAGCCGACCAAGGAATTCGTCACCGCCGAACAGGTCGCCAGCCTCGCGCTGTACCTGTGCCGCGACGAGGCGAAGGCGATCACGGGTGCGAACCTGTCGATCGATGGCGGCTGGACTGCGGCGTGATCGCGGCATGATCCGCCTGTTGTCGCTGGCGACGGTATTCGCCGGTTGCGCGCTTGCGGCCTGTGGCGGGGCGCGGGTGGCGTCGTCTGCTTCGGCCACGGCGGCACCGCCGGCACAGGGGCCGGACGACTGGCGGCGGGTCGCGACGTCGGCCGACCGCGACCGGTTGCGGCGCTGGCGCGATGCGTGGATGGCGGCACTGCCGCGCGCCCGCGCCGCCGACCCGGCGGCGATCGCGGCGCAGGGCGCGCTGTTCGCGCCGGATGCGGCACTGGCCGGGCCGATGGCGCCGGCCGGCCGCTATCGCTGTCGGGTTTTCAAGCTGGGTGGCCTTGGCAGCGCGATGCGCGACTTCACCGCCTATCCCGCGTTCGACTGCCGGATCAGCGACGAAGGGCAGGTCCGCAGCTTCTACAAGGAAAGCGGATCGCAGCGGCCGGTGGGACTGCTGTTCGCCGATGGCGACCGCACCGTGTTTCTCGGCACGCTGCTGCTCGGCGATGAGCGGGCGGCCCTGCAATATGGCCAGGACCGCGACCGCGACATGGCGGGCGTATTGGAGCGGATCGGCGAGCGGCGCTGGCGGCTCGTCCTGCCCTATCCCCGGTTCGAATCCATGCTGGACGTGATCGAGCTGGTGCCGGCGGAGTAGGGAACATCACCCCATACACGTCACCCCGGACTTGATCCGGGGTCCCGCTTCTTCTTCTGCCATCGGGCGAAAAGCAGGACCCCGGATCAAGCCCGGGGTGACGGAAAGTGCCGGTCTGTGGCCCCTACGCCAGCGTCCGCCGCACCGTCTCGTAACAATCGTCGATATGCGAATTGCCGACCAGCTTCATCGCGCCGAAGCTGATCCCGGCCGCCGCGATCTGTCCCGCAAAGGGTACGAAGCGCAGCAGCGACTTGCTGGCGTACCGCGCGCCGACCTTGCGGATCAGCATCGTGATGATCCGCCGGGTGATCGACCGGCCGATGACGCCGTTCCCCAGATTGGCGGCGATCAGCAGCACCTGCTTGGCGCGGTCGGGCTCCAGCGCCTCGACCTGCTTTTCATCCAGCCCGAACCGGTTGCTGATTTCGGGCAGCAGCTTGGTCAGGATATTGGCGTCGACGATCAGGTCGGCACCGGGGACGGGCACCGCCGACGCCCCCGCCGACACCAGCGCGCGCTTGGTCACCAGCTTGCGCGCTTCGTCGCGCACGCGGTCGAGTTCGGTCAGCGAAGTGATCTTCATGGAAAGCCCCGTGTCGTTTCGTTGCCGCATCAACGCCGATCTTGCCAAGCGGCTCCCGATGGTTACGCTCGTTACGAATTAGCCCCGAAAATCGGATAGTTGCATGATCCTGCGCATCGGCACCCTGCTCGCCACCACCTTGTTCGTTCCCGCGGCGCATGCCGCGTCGATGCCGCAGGCGCCCGCCGCCACGCGCGACGCAACGCCGCTGACCGCAAAATGGCCGGGGCCGTATCAGGGGGTGCCGCCGTGGGACAAGGTGACGCCGGCGATGTTCCCGGTCGCCTTCCCCGTGGCGATGGCGGAGATGCGCCGCGACATTCACGCGATCCGCGACGACAAGCGACCGGCGACGTTCAAGACCGTCATCGAACCGCTGCAACTGGCCGGCGACATGATGGACCGGGTGGGGTCGATGTGGGGCGTCTACACCAGCAACCTGGCGACGAAAGAGGTGCAGGCGATCGACCGCGAATGGTCGCCGAAACTGTCGGCGTTCAACGACGAACTGTTTCTCGACCCCAAATTGTTCGCGCGGGTAAAGGCGGCGTACGACACCCGCGCCACGCAAAAGCTGAACCCGCAGCAATTGCGCCTGCTGGAGCGGACCTATCGCAGCTTCGTGCGTCGCGGCAGCCTGTTGACCGATGCGCAGCGCCAGCAGGTGACGGGCCTGAACCAGCAATTGTCGGTCGCCTATAACGACTTCAGCCAGAAGGTGCTGGCCGATGAGGAGACGTGGATCGTCGTCGATGACGCGAAGCAGCTTGCCGGCCTGCCCGACAGCTTCGTCGCCTCGCTGAAGGCGGCGGCGGACGAGCGCGGCCTGGCCGGCAAATGGGCGATCGTGAACACGCGTTCGTCGGTCGCGCCGGTGCTGACCTATGCCACCGACCGGGCCTTGCGCGAAAAGGTGTGGCGCGCGTTCGTTATGCGCGGCGACAATGGCAATGCCAACGATACCAAGGCGACGATCGCCACCATCCTGAAGCTGCGACAGGATCGCGCAAAGCTGCTCGGCTTCCGCAACCATGCCTATCTGCGGATGGACGATACGATGGCCGAGACGCCGGCCAATGCGAAGGCGCTGATGATGCGCGTCTGGCCCGCCGCGGTGGCGCGGGTGCGCGAGGAAGTGGCCGACATGCAGGCGCTGGCCGCAAAGGACGGCACCAACATCACCATCGCGCCATGGGACTATCGCTTCTATGCCGAGAAGGTCCGCAAGGCGAAATACGACCTCGATGAGAGCGAGGTGAAGCCGTATCTTCAGCTCGACAACATCCTCGCCGGGGCGTTCTACGCGGCGGGGCGGCTGTATGACCTGAAGTTCACCGAGAATACCGGGCAGATCCCGGTGTTCGAAAAGAATGTCCGCACCTTCGTCGTCACCGACGCGCGGACGGGCCGGAATGTCGGCGTGTTCTATTTCGACGGCTTCGCGCGCAGCGGGAAGCGGTCGGGGGCGTGGGCGACGCGCTATCGCGGGCAGCAGAAGCTGGGCGGCGAGACGAACGTGCTGGCGTCGAACAACAATAATTTCGTGAAGGGCGCGGCCGGGCAGCCGACGCTCATCAGCCTCGACGATGCGTCGACGCTGTTCCACGAATTCGGCCATGCGATCCATTCGCTGTTGCAGGACGTGACCTATCCGGGGCTGGCCGGCACGCCGCGCGACTTCGTGGAATATCCGAGCCAGGTGAACGAGAACTGGCTGCTGACCCGCGACGTGCTGGACCGCTATGCCAAGCATTACCAGACCGGACAGCCGATGCCGCAGGCGCTGGTCGACAAGATCGAGAAGTCGTCGACCTTCAACCAGGGCTTCGATACCGTCGAGTATCTGTCCTCGGCGATCGTCGACATGGAACTGCATGACCGTGAGACGCCGGTGACCGATGTCGCGGCGTTCGAACGCGACACGCTGGCGAAGCTCGGCATGCCGAAGGAGATCGTGATGCGGCACCGCCTGCCGCAGTTCAATCACCTGTTCTCCTCGGACGCCTATTCCGCCGGTTATTATTCCTACCTCTGGTCGGAAACGATGGACGCCGACACCTGGGCCGCGTTCACGGCCACGGGCAATGTCTGGGACAAGGCGACGGCGGACCGGTTCCGCAAGACGTTGCTGTCGACCGGTAACGAAACCGATCGCAAGGAAGCCTATCGTGCGTTCCGTGGCCGCGACCCGGACGTGACGGCGTTGTTCAAGCGGCGCGGTTTTCCGACGAACTGACCGGTTTCCCCCGGTCAATGCCGGGGGAAACCCCGTAACAATTGCTCCCAGCCTCTCGCCAAGCGTGTTGAAATTATATAACAAGCGTTTGTAACGAGTCTGCGTGCCCGTCTGGGTTAGCGCAGCGGACATGGAGAGTGCATGACCGGCGATAGCCGCACGAATCTGCCGCGCCTGGCGCTGCACGTGCCCGAACCCAAATTCCGTCCCGGCGACGCGGTGGATTTCGCCGACGTCGCCGTGCCGCCGGCCGGCGCGCAGACCCGGCCCGATACCGCCGCCGCGCCCGACAGTTTTCACGACCTCAGCTACACGCTGGTCCGCGTGCTGGACGAACAGGGGCAGGCGGTCGGCCCGTGGAACCCGCGGCTCGACCCCGACATGCTGCGGCGGATGCTGTTGAAGATGGCGACGGTGCGCGCGTTCGACGAACGCATGTTCCGCGCCCAGCGGCAGGGCAAGACCAGCTTCTACATGAAATGCACCGGCGAAGAGGCGATCGCGGTTGCCGGAACCATGGCACTCGACCGCGACGACATGACCTTCCCCAGCTATCGTCAGCAGGGCATCCTGATCACGCGCGACTATCCGCTGATCGAAATGATGAACCAGATCTATTCGAATACTGCCGACAAGTTGCAGGGCAAGCAGCTGCCGATCATGTATTCGTCGAAGGACTTCGGCTTCTTCTCGATCTCCGGCAATCTGACGACGCAATATCCGCAGGCGGTGGGCTGGGCGATGGCGTCGGCGTCGAAGGGCGATACCCGGATCGCGGCGACATGGTGCGGGGAGGGGAGCACCGCGGAGGGCGACTTCCACTCGGCGCTGACCTTCGCCACCGTCTACCGCGCGCCGGTGATCTTCAACGTCGTCAACAACCAGTGGGCGATCAGCAGCTTTTCCGGTTTCGCGGGGGCGGAGGCGACGACCTTTGCCGCACGCGCCATCGGCTATGGCATCGCCGGTTTGCGCGTCGACGGCAACGACGCGCTGGCGGTCTATGCCGCGACCGCCTGGGCCGCCGAGCGCGCGCGGACCAATCAGGGGCCGACCCTGATCGAGCATTTCACCTATCGCGCCGAAGGCCATTCGACGTCGGACGATCCGTCGCAATATCGTTCGGCCGGTGAGCCGACGGCGTGGCCGCTGGGCGACCCGATCGCGCGGTTGAAGGCGCATCTTGTCAACATCGGCGCGTGGGACGACGAACGTCACGCGGCGATGGACCGCGAGGTCGCCGAACAGGTCCGCACCGCGCAGAAGGCGGCGGAGGCCAACGGCATCCTCGGCCACGGCCTGCACCAGCCACTCGATACGCTGTTCGACGGCGTGTTCGAGGACATGCCGTGGCACCTTCGCGAACAACAGGCGCAGATGATGGCCGAGGAGGAAGCCTCCGGCCGACCCTGGGCACGCAAGGAGGGCCACTGACATGGCGCGGATGAACATGATCCAGGCGATCAATTCCGCGATGGACGTCGTAATGGACCGCGACCCGAGCGTGATCGTGATGGGCGAGGATGTCGGCTATTTCGGCGGCGTGTTCCGCGCGACCGCCGGCCTCCAGTCGAAATACGGCAAGACCCGCGTGTTCGACACGCCGATCACCGAATGCGGCATCATCGGCGTCGCGGTCGGCATGGGCGCCTACGGCCTGCGCCCCGTGCCCGAAATCCAGTTCGCCGATTATATCTACCCCGCGCTCGACCAGCTGGTCAGCGAGGCGGCGCGGCTGCGCTATCGCTCGGCCGGCGACTTCACCGCGCCGATCACGGTACGCTCGCCCTTCGGCGGCGGCATCTTCGGTGGGCAGACCCACAGCCAGTCGCCCGAGGGGATCTTCACCCATGTCAGCGGCATCAAGACGGTGATCCCGTCGACGCCCTATGACGCCAAGGGCCTGCTGATCGCCGCGATCGAGGACAACGACCCGGTTCTCTTCTTCGAACCCAAGCGCATCTACAACGGCCCGTTCGACGGCAATTGGGACAAGCCGGCGCAGAACTGGTCGAAACATGCGGGTGGCGAAGTGCCCGAGGGCTATTACCGGATCGAACTGGGCAAGGCGAAGGTCGTGCGCGAGGGCAGCGACCTGACCATCCTTGCCTATGGCACGATGGTCCATGTCGTGCAGGCGACCGTGGAGGCCGCCGGGATCGACGCCGAAATCCTCGACCTGCGCACGCTGGTCCCGCTCGACATCGAGGCGATCGAGGCGTCGGTTAAGAAGACCGGCCGCTGCATGATCGTGCACGAGGCGACGCGGACGGGCGGCTTCGGTGCCGAATTGTCGGCGCTGGTGCAGGAACGCTGCTTCCACCATCTCGAAGCGCCGATCGAGCGCGTGACCGGCTTCGACACGCCGTATCCGCACAGCCTCGAATGGGCGTATTTCCCGGGGCCTGTCCGCATCGGACAGGCGCTCAAGAAGATCATGCAGGACTGACCGCCATGGCACGTTTCTCTTTCCGCCTGCCCGACATCGGCGAAGGCATTTCCGAAGCCGAGATCGTCGCCTGGCACGTCGCCGTCGGCGACCGCGTCGAGGAAGATGGCCGTCTGGCCGACATGATGACCGACAAGGCGACGGTCGAAATGGAAAGCCCGGTTGCGGGCACCGTGGTCGAACTGGCGGGCGAACCGGGCGACCAGATCGCGATCGGGTCGACGCTGGTGGTGATCGAAACGGCCGAGGAGGTCGTGCAGCCGGCCGAGCCCGAGCGGGTCGAGGCGGAGAATCCGGGGGTCGAGGAAGTTCAAAATCCTCCCCGGGACGGGGAGGGGGACCATGCGCAGCATGGTGGAGGGGGCGTGCCGCTGGACGCCACGCCTGTTTCCGCCCCGCAGCCTGTCCCGCAGGAGGCCACCCCCCTCCACCATCCGGCTGCGCCGGACGGTCCCCCTCCCCGCGAGCGGGGAGGAGTTTTGGCCTCCCCTGCCGTCCGTGCGCGCGCGGCCGATCTCGGCATCGACCTGTCCGCCGTCCACCACGACGGCCCACACATCCGCCACGCCGATCTCGACGCCTATCTCCGCTACGGCAGCGCACAGGGCTATCGCGCTCCGAACGCCAGCCGTGCCCGCCCGGACGAAACCGTGAAGGTCATCGGCATGCGCCGTCGCATCGCCGAGAACATGGCAGCGGCCAAGCGCCACATCCCGCATTTCACCTATGTCGAGGAAATCGACGTGACCGCGCTGGAGGCGATGCGTGCCGACCTGAACGCCGCGCGGGGCAATCGGCCGAAGCTGACCATGCTCCCGCTGCTGATCGTCGCCATCTGTCGCACGCTGCCCGATTTCCCGATGCTGAACGCGCGCTACGACGATGAGGCGGGTGTCGTGACCCGCTTCGGCAGCGTCCATCTGGGCATGGCGGCGCAGACCGATGCGGGCCTGATGGTGCCGGTCATCCGCGATGCGCAGGACATGAACCCGTGGCAGCTGGCGACCGAGATTGTCCGGCTGGCCGAAGCGGCACGCACCGGCAAGGCGAAGTCGGAAGAGCTGTCGGGTGGCACGATCACTATCACCTCGCTCGGGCCGCTGGGCGGGATCGCCACCACGCCGGTCATCAACCGGCCCGAGGTCGCGATCATCGGCCCGAACCGCATCGTCGAGCGCCCGGTATTCCGCGCGCGGGCCGGCGGTGGTGAGGAGATCGTGAAGGCCAAGCTGATGAACCTGTCGATCAGCTGCGACCACCGCGTCGTCGACGGCCATGACGCCGCCAGCTATGTCCAGGCGTTGAAGCGGCTGATCGAAACGCCGGTGCTGTTGTTCGCCGACTGACCCGCCGGTCAGCGCGCGTACAGCCTCCCGGCGGCAGGAATGCCGGGTGGGAGGCTGTACGATGACGCGAATGATATTACTGGGGCTGGCATTGGCGGCGTCTGCGGCATCGGCGCAGGCACCGCGGGCATCGGCGAACTATGATTTCGCCTATACCTATCCGCAACAAGCCGCCCGTATCGCGCCGCTTAAGGCATGGCTCGACGCGGACAAGGCCAAGCTGCGCGCCAAGGTCGCTGGCGAGGCGGCAGCGTTCCGGCGTGAGACGCAGCGCGACGGATCGCCTTTCCGCAAGTATGATGCATCGAAGGAATGGCAGGTTGTCGCGGATACCCCGCGCTTCCTGAGCCTGTCAGTGGCTACCTATGGCTATTCGGGCGGGGCACATGGCTATGGCGCATCCGGCGGGCTGTTGTGGGACAAGCGGGCGGCGAAGCGGATCGAACCGAAGACGGTGTTCGTGTCGGCTGCCGGGTTGGACGCGGCGCTACGCAAACCCTGGTGCGATTGGCTGAAGCGCGAGCGGGTAAAGCGGTTGGGCTCCGCGTCCGGCACCGACGATATTTTTGGTCAGTGTCCCAAGGTGAAGGAACTGACCGTGCTGCTGGGATCGTCGAGCGGCAAGGCGTTCGACCGGATCGGCCTGATCGCCGATCAATATGTTGCCGGTTCCTATGCCGAGGGGCCGTATGAAGTGACCTTGCCGGTGACGCCGGCGGTGCTGCGCGCGGTGAAGGCCGAATATCGCGCGGCGTTTGTGGTCCGGTAGGTCCTCCCCGTGCCGGGGAGGATTTCAGGCGATGGCTTCCCCGAACATCAGCGCCCGTACGAACCGCACCGGCGGCGATCCGTGGCTGATTGCCGCGTCGTTGTAGCGCATCAGGTCGAACTTGCCGCCCGCCCGGCGCTCAGCCTCGCGGCGCATGTCCATATGTTCGCTATAGCCGACAAAATAGCTGAGCAGCTGCGTCGATCCCAGCCGGGCGCGGGTCCATTTGCCGGCCGCCTCGCGCTCCTGCTGGAACGCGCCTTCCATCATCAGCTTCATCGCCTGCGCTTCGGTCAGCCCTTCGGTATGGATGCCGATGTCGAGCAGGGTGTTGGTGATCGAGCGCATCCGCATCTTCAGCACGGTCAGCTTGAACAGGGGATCGCCGTCCAGATAATCGGCATCGGCCATCATCCCTTCGGCATAGACCGCCCAGCCTTCGACGAACGGCCCCGACGACAGCACCGCGCGCAGGACCGACTTGTTTTCATTGCTGTGCGCGATCTGGAGGTAATGGCCCGGCATCGCTTCGTGGATCGACAGGTCGTGGATCATGAAGTCGTTATATTCGCGCAGAAACGAGGTCGCCTGCGCCTCGGTCCAGTCCGCCGGGATCGGCGACACGGCATAGAAGGTGCCGAGGTTCTTTTCGAGCGGCCCCGGACTGTCGCAATAGGCGACCGACACGCCCTGCTGGAACTTGGGCATCTCGATGATCTGGACCGGCGTGGTCGGCACGCGCACCAGCTTCTTTTCGCGCACGAAGGCAGTGGCGGTTTCCAGCGTCGAGCGGGCCTTGGCCATCACCTGCGACCGGGTGGGGCGGCGGGCGTAGCTCATCTCCAGCGCAGCTTCGATCGCCTTTTGCTGCTGCGCGGACGTCGGTTTCGCCGGGGTCGGCGGCGCCTTCGGCCGGCCGCGCAGGACGAGGCGGGCAAGGCCGTACATCTCCGCCCGCGTGTCGGCGGCGGCCTTGACCGCGCGCGCCTTGATCTCGGTGCGCGACAGGGGGGAGAGCAGGGCGAACTTCACCTTCTGGTCGTACAGTTCGGGGCTGAGGCGGAAATCGCCCTTGGCCGCCGGGACCAGCACGGTGTCGAGCCAGCGCTGCTGCTCGGCGGTCGCGGTCTTCAACGTGGCGACGGCGCGATCGAACCGCGCGCGATCGGCACGGCCGAGCGTCGCGCGGTGCGGGGCCAGCATCGTGTCGGCGATCTGCAGCACGCCCGCATTCTGCTTCGCGACGGTGGTCGCATAGATTGCGGGCACGCGGTCGGGCACGATGCTCTCGCGCATCTGTGCGAACATCGCGGGCACCTGTTCCATCCGCTTCGTTGCCGAGCGCAGCCGCTGTGGCCACGGGGCGAAGTCGCGGGCGGCCAGCGCGTATAGCCCGCTGGAGATGGTGCCCGCCGCCCCCTGCGGGTCCCAGGCGAAGGGCTGCAGCACCTCCAGCGTCCACAACTGATACCGCAGGTCGTTGTCGAGCAACGCGGCATCGACCTGATCGTCGCGCGACAGCGATGCGCGCGGGATCGCCTCCAGCTCGCTCAGCGTCGTGCGCAGGAACGCCGCGTCGCGTTCGCGCCCGGCGGCGGACAGGTCCTCGACCTGATCGTCATAGCTATGGTTGCCGAGTGCGGTGGCATAGCCCGGATGCAGCCGCGCCATGCCGTCGAGATAGCGTTTCGACAGCCGCGCGAAATCACCCGCCGGGCCGCTTTGCGCCAGTGCCGGAAAGCTGCCGGCGAGCGGCGCGAGCGCCATCAGCGCGACGAAATGGCGACGATACATTCGAAATTCCCCCAAGGTCCTTGGCACAGGCTATCGCGGTCGTGGCGCGGTACAAGCGGATTCAACCGGCCTCGCGCAGTTCGATCGCGCGCGCGAACACCGCCGCGAACATCTCGGGCGTCAGCCGCCCGGTATTCTGGTTGTAGCGCGAGCAGTGGAAGCTATCGATCAGCACGATCCCGCTCGGCATCCGATGTTCCGCCAGATGCGCGAACCGGGCCTTGGGCAGGCGCCCGCCCAGCGCCTTCACCGCCGACTGGTGCGCGATCGCACCCAGCGCGACGACGACGCGCAGCGACGGCATCGCCGACAGGTCGGCGTCGAGGAACGTACGGCAGGTGCGGATTTCCTCGGGCGTCGGCTTGTTTTCCGGCGGCAGGCAGCGGACGGCGTTGATGACCGCAATCCCCTTGGGCACCGGCGCATCGTCGACCTTGCCGGTGTAAGTTCCTTCGGCAAGGCCCGCTTCGATCAGCGTGTTCCAGAATAACGGACCCGATCGGTCGCCGGTAAAGGGGCGGCCGGTGCGGTTGGCCCCCTGCAGGCCTGGCGCCAGGCCGATGATCGCTAGCCACGGATCGGCATCGGCCAGCGGGGCGACCGGGGCATTCCACCAGTTGGGATGCTCGACGCGCAGGCTTTCGCGCAGTTCGACGAGGCGCGAGCAAAGCGTGCAGTCGGGGGAGGGATTGGCGGCGGTGTCGGTGGGGGTAGCGATTTCCATCCGCAGCCGATAGGCGCAGCCGATGGCGACCTCAACCTATGCGATTGCGATCGGATCGAACCGTTGGGGCCGCCACGGCAGTCCGACCGCCGAAGTACGCGCCGCCATCGCCGCGCTGGACGGTGTGCGCGCCGTCGCGCCGATCATGGCCAGCGCACCGCTGGGGCCGTCGCTCAGGCGCTATGCCAACACCGTGCTGTTGTTGGATACGTCGCTGTCGCCGCCCGCTATGCTCGCGCAGTTGAAGGCCATCGAGCGCAGCTTCGGCCGGCGGCGCGGGCGACGCTGGGGATCGCGGGTGATCGATCTGGACATCATCCTGTGGTCGGGGGGCAGCTGGCACGGCCCCGGCCTGTGCGTGCCGCATATCGCATTTCGCGAGCGGACGTTCGTGTTGCGCCCGCTGCGCCATATCGCGCCCGACTGGCGCGATCCGGTGTCGGGACGAACGATCCGCCAGTTGCACCAACTGGTTGACCGCGCCCGTCCGCGGGATTAGGGGCGGGGGCTTCGTGGGCCCGTAGCTCAGTTGGTAGAGCAACGGACTTTTAATCTGTAGGTCTCGGGTTCGAATCCCGACGGGCTCACCACTTCCGCACCGCCGGGATTCTCTTGCGTTCTCCGTTACTTGGCGTCGCAGTTGCCGATGCGCTTCGCCTCGACATGGACCTTTTGCGACATCGTCGTCTTGCCGGTCATTTCCATCTGCTGATCGGTCGTGAAGCTGGTCGGGGTGAAGGTGCCGGTGGTCTTGCCCTTCATCTGCATGTCGCCGGGCAGCTTGCAGCTGACTTCGCTCTCGATCTTGCCGCCGGCGAAGCTGTTGCTGGTGACGGTGCAGTCCGCGCCGGACTGCTTCAGCATCTCTTCAGGCCCCTTGGCCGCCTGTTCGGGCGTGATGCAGACGCTGGCGGTCTGTGCCGGCGGGTTGGCGGGCATTCCGGCGGGCATGTTCGCCATCTTCAGGTCGCTGACCTGCGTGCGGACCTCCCATTTGCCGGCCTCCAGCTTCGGCGTCTCCGCGCCCGACCCGGTTTCGGAGGACACGATCTCACCGGTCGCGGAATTGCTGGTCAGGGTGGTCGAGCCGGTCTTCTGGTCGCCGCACGCCGACAGCGCCAGTGCGCCCAGCGCCATCAGAGGGATCAGTTTCTTCACGCATCGCACTCCTGCTATGGTTTTCGGGCGACACTTTATCGCGCTCCCGCGTTGCGACAGGCATGAGCGACACCCTTCGTCCTGAACCCCGCCCGTCCCGTCGCGTTCCGTGGAGCATCATCGGCGTCGCCGCCGCCGGGTTCGTCCTGCTGGCGCTGTTCCTCCTCGCCGACCGGGTGGTGGAGGGGGGCAGTTTCGCGTTCGACCGGCGGCTGTTGCTGGCGCTGCGCGGGACCGATGGCGCACCGGTCGCGTCCGAGAAGTTCACGTCGATGGTCCGCGACATCACGGCGCTCGGCAGTACGACCGTCCTGACCATCCTCGTCGTCTTCGTCGCGTTGCTGCTGGCCAGTGCCGGGCGGTGGCGGACCGGGGTGCTGATCGCGGCGGCGTGCGCCAGCGGCAGTTGGGCGAATGTCCTGTTCAAGCACGCTATCGCCCGCACGCGCCCCGACCTGGTCCCGCACCTGATGGCGGAAACGTCGAACAGTTTCCCGAGCGGTCATGCCGCCAATTCGGCGATCGTCTATCTGACGCTGGCGACGCTCGCCTGGCCGCTGCTGCGCCAGCCGGCGGCGCGCGGCTTTGCCATGGGCGCGGCGGTGCTGCTGGTCGTCGCGATCGGGGTCAGCCGGGTCTATCTGGGCGTACACTGGCCGAGCGACGTGGTGGCCGGATGGCTGTTCGGCGCGCTGTGGGCGATCGGATGGTGGCGGATCGAATTGCGGGTGCTCGCGCGGTCGGTAACGACGGAAACCTTTGCGAGTGGTCGCAGGGCGAGGTAGCGTTAGCGCAAACAACGAGATGTGGAGGGATGGATGACGGCGAAATTCGCGTTGGCGATGGCAGCGTTGCTGGTGGGTGCAGGCAGCGCGCGGGCGCAGATCGCGCCGGTCGGCGGCGCGCCGAGCAGCTCGCCCAATTCCGAGGACACGACGCACAGCGTCAACAACGACCGCGACCAGCAATTCGCGCTCGACAAGATTCGCGACGAAGCCGGCACGACGGTCGATGCCCGCGCGTCGCGCCGCAGCTCCAGGAACATCGTCGCGGCGACCGCCGCCGACCTGACCGTGGGCGCATCGGTGTTCGACAAGACCGGCGTGGCGCTGGGTACGATCGAGGCGGTGAAGCCCGAGGGCGTGCAGCTGCTGGCGGGCGCCTCGCGGGCGATGGTGCCGGCGGAAGTGTTTGGTAAGGTCCGCGGGAAACTGGTGCTGAACGTCACCAAGGCCGAATTAGCGCAGCAGACCGGGGCCGGGGCGCGCTGACGGCGTGAGGGCCATCCCAGCGAGGGTTGAAATCTGGTGACGCAGACACAGGCCGGTCCCGTCGGTCTAGGGGGAGGGTGGTGAACGCTCCAAGCCCCTGCAAAGCGCCGTGTACCCCCGCGCAGGCGGGGGTACAGAGTAACGGCAGGACAGCCTTCGTGGCCCTGGATCCCCGCCTGCGCGGGGATACGGTCTCGCTGTGGATCGATCGTTCGATGATATCGTCTGGGTCCACGACGGTGCGGAGATACCCGCACCGAGAAGCGCGTCCTACCCGTCCAGCTGGGCCAGCAATGCCTGCGCCGCAAGCGTTTCCGCTTCCTGCTTCGACGCGCCCGTCGCTTCGGCGGGGGCGAGCTTGCCGATCGTCACGCGCACGGTGAAGCGCGGGGCGTGGCCGGGGCCGCTCTTGTCGACGATCGCATATTCGGGCGGGCGGCGGTTGTTGGCGGCGGCCCATTCCTGCAGCGCGGATTTGGGATGGCGCGGCACGCGAAGCTGCGCGTCGATCCGCGATCCCCACAAATCGCGCACCAACGTACGTGCAGCGTCATGGCCGTGGTCGAGATAAAAGGCACCGATCAGCGCCTCCATCACGTCGCCCAGCACATTGTCGCTGTTGCCTGCGCCGTCGTCGCGCGCCTGCTTGCCGAGCTTGAGGTGGGGCACCACGCCGATGCCGCGCGCGATCTCCGCACAGACCGCGCCGGTCACGAGCGCGTTGAACCGCTTCGACAGCGCGCCTTCGCTTTCGGAGGGAAAGCGGTCGTAGAGCCATTCGGCGACGGCGAGGCCCAGCACGCGGTCGCCGAGGAATTCGAGCCGCTCATAGGTCGCGCGCGCGGTGCTGCCATGGGTCAGCGCGCGGGCGTAATCGTCGATCCGGGTGGGCGCGCGGCCCAGTGCCTGCGCGACCCAGCCATGCAGGGCGTCGCTCAGAAGCCTTCCCCGACCCGGTGCCACCGCGCGGCCGAGAACCAGGTCCAGGGCAGCAGCCACTGTGCCGATCCATCGGTCGAGAAGAAGTTCACGACGGCCTTGCCCTCGATATTCTCCAGCGGAACGATGCCGATGCCGCCGCCTTCGCGTGCCGGGAAGCGGCTGTCGGCGCTGTCGTCGCGATTGTCGCCCATCAGGAAAGCGTGGCCGGCGGGCACGGTGAACACGCCGGTATCATCGGCCTCGGTCGTGCCGAGGTCGAGGACGTTGTAGCTCTTGCCGTTCGGCAGCGTCTCGCGGAACTGCGGATAGGCGCAGACCGGCTGGTTCGCGACGACCTTTTGGAAGCTGTAGTCGCAGTCGGTATTGGGCGACACCGGCGCGATCCAGTCGGCGACGCGCTGCTTTGGGATCGCCTTGCCGTTCAGGAACAGCTGTCCGCCGCGCATCTGCACCGTGTCGCCGGGGATGCCGATGACGCGCTTGATATAGTCCTGCTTCGCGGCCGGTGGTGCCTTGAACACCACCACATCGCCGCGCGCGGGCGTGCGGGGCAGGATGCGGCCGGGGATCAGCGGCATGCCCCATGGCAGCGAATAGCGCGAATAGCCGTAGTTCCATTTGGTGATGAACAGATAGTCGCCGATCATCAGCCGCGGCTGCATCGACCCCGAGGGGATCGAGAAGGGCGAGAACAGGAACGACCGGATGATGAACACCACGATGGCGAGCTTCAGCAGGAAGACCATCAGGTCGGCCCCCTCCGAACGCTTCGGCTTGGAGGCGGGCGCGGGCGGAGTCGGCGTGGGGGTAGCCGGTACGGGGTCGAGAGCCATGAAGTGAGCCATGCGTGCGCCGGGGCGAGGCGTCAAGCGGGTTGGACGCGATCTTGGCTGGACCTCCCCCCGGTCCGCGCTCTAGGGCTGCCCGCATCCTAACCGACGACAGCACGAGGGACGATATGGCGATGCAGGACTGGTCCGCGATCGAGGGGCTTGGCAGCTCGAAGCTCACCGAATTGTTCGCGAACGATCCCGACCGGCTGAGCAAGCTGACCGTCGATGTCGCGGGGGTGCATTTCGATTTCGCCAAGACGCATCTCGACGATGCCGCGATTGCGGCATTCACCGGCCTCGCCACTACGATGGAACTCGCCGCCAAGCGTGATGCGCTGTTTTCAGGCGCGGTGGTCAATGTGACCGAGGGCCGCGCAGCGACCCACACGGCCGAGCGCGGCGAGGGCAATCCGGACGACGTGGCGCAGGCGCGCGCGTTCCAGTCGCGGATGCGGCAGGTGATCGACGCGATCGAGGCCGATGCGTTCGGCCCCGTCCGCCACATCCTGCACGTCGGCATCGGCGGATCGGCGCTCGGCCCCGACCTGATCTTCGACGCGCTGGGCCGGGACGAGGACAAGTATGACGTGGCGATCGTGTCGAACGTCGATGGCGTGGCGATGGAGGAGGCGTTGAAGGGCTTCGATCCGGCCGCCACGCTGCTGGTCGTCGCGTCCAAGACCTTCACCACGACCGAGACGATGCTGAACGCCGAGTCGGCAATGGCGTGGATGCGCGAGGGCGGGGTCGAGGACCCGTTCGGACGCGTGATCGCGCTGACCGCGTCGCCCGACAAGGCGGTGGAATGGGGCGTCGACGAAACCCGCGTATTGCCGTTCGCCGAGTCGGTCGGCGGGCGTTATTCACTGTGGTCGACGCTGGGGTTCCCGTTCGCGCTGGCGTTGGGGTTCCAGGCCTATGAGGAGTTGCTGGAGGGTGCGGCGGAGATGGACCGCCATTTCCGCCTGACCGAGCCGGCCAAGAATGCGCCGGTGCTGGCCGCCTTTGCCGACCTCTATTATTCGCAGGTCCGGGGCCTCGAGACGCGGGCGACCTTTGCCTATGACGAGCGGCTGCGGCTGCTGCCGTCCTATCTCCAGCAGCTGGAGATGGAATCGAACGGCAAGTCGGTGACGGCGGCAGGTGAGCCGTTGGGGCGCAATTCGGCGGCGATCACCTGGGGTGGGGTCGGCACCGATGCGCAGCACGCGGTGTTCCAGCTGCTGCACCAGGGCACGCGGATCGTGCCGCTGGAGTTCGTCGCGGTGGTCGAGGCAGGCGATACGCTCGACCCGGCACACCATCGGCAGCTGCTGCTCAACGCCTTTGCACAGGGTGCGGCGCTGATGGCGGGGAAGGCCAATGCCGATCCGGCGCGGGCCTATGCCGGCGACCGGCCGTCGTCGACGATCCTGTTGCAGGACCTCGACCCGCGCACGCTGGGCGCGCTGATCGCGTTCTATGAGGCGCGGGTGTTCGTGAACGCGGCGCTGCTGGGCATCAATCCGTTCGACCAGTTCGGCGTCGAGCTTGGAAAAGAAATGGCGAAGGCAGCCGATGCGGGCGGTCAGACGTTCGATGCGTCGACCAACGACCTTCTGGCACGGGCAGGACTTGCATGAGCGATTACGATTACGACCTCTTCGTCATCGGCGCGGGATCGGGCGGCACCCGCGCCGCCCGCGTCTCTGCGGCGCACGGCGCGAAGGTGGCGGTGGCGGAGGAATATCGCGTCGGCGGGACCTGCGTCATCCGCGGCTGCGTGCCCAAGAAGCTGCTGGTGTACGGCGCGCACTTTGCCGAGGATCTGCGCGATGCGAAGGCGTTCGGCTGGGACGTGCCGCCGCAATGCGATTTCAGCTGGCCGCGACTGCGCGACAATGTGCTCTCCGAGGTCGACCGGATCAACGGCGCCTACACAGCCACGCTGGAGAATCATGGCGTCGACATCATCCACGAGCGCGCGGTCGTAAGCGGCCCGCATTCGGTGAAGCTGGCGAGCGGGCGCGAGGTGACGGCCGAGCGTATCCTGATCGCGGTCGGGGCACGGCCGGCGGTGCCAAGCTGTCCGGGGGCGGAACATGGCATCACCTCGAACGAGGCGTTCCATCTGGATGCCATCCCGAAGCGCATCCTGATCGCGGGCGCGGGCTATATCGCCAATGAATTCGCCGGCGTGTTCCATCAGTTCGGTGCGCACGTCATCCTCATCAACCGCAGCGATGTGATCCTGCGCGGGTATGACGAGTCGATCCGCGACCGGTTGCTGCAGATTTCGATGACCAAGGGCATCGAGTTCCGCTTCCATGCCGAGTTCGAAGGCATCGAGAAGGGCGAGGATGGCTGCCTGACCGTCAAGATGTCGGGGCACGAACCGGTGACGGTCGACATGGTGATGTTCGCGACCGGCCGCGTGCCCAATACCGATGGCCTGGGGCTGGAGAATGCCGGCGTCACGCTGGACGACAAGGGCGCGGTGCAGGTCGACGATCAGGCGCAGTCGAGCTGTCCGTCGATCTATGCGGTGGGCGACGTCACCAATCGCGTGCAGCTGACCCCGGTTGCGATTCGCGAAGGGCAGGCGTTCGCCGACCGCACCTATGGCGGCAAGGACGTGTACGTCGATTACGACTGCATCCCGAGCGCGGTGTTCAGCCACCCGCCGATGGCAGGCGTCGGCATGACCGAGGGCGAGGCGAAGACGAAGCTCGGCTCGGTCAAGGTGTACCTGTCCGACTTCCGCCCGATGAAGAACGTGCTGGCCGGGCGCAACGAGCGCGCGCTGTACAAGATGATCTGCGAGGAGACGACAGGGCGGATCGTCGGCCTGCACATGATCGGGCCGGATGCGCCGGAAATCCTGCAGGCCGCCGCCATCGCGGTAAAGGCCGGGCTGACGAAGGACGCGTTCGACCAGACGGTCGCGCTGCATCCGACGATGGCCGAAGAACTGGTATTGATGCGGTAGTTTTCGATCCTCCCTGGCACGGGGGGGGACCATGCGCAGCATGGTGGAGGGGGATCGCGGCGCAACGCCACGGTTCCGTATGCAGACAACCCCCTCCACCACCGCTCCGCGGCGGTCCCCTCCCCGTGCCGGGGAGGATTTAGGCGTCGCGCAAAATTGCGTCCGCCTCGCTAACCGCCGATCCGCCGACCCGCTCGCCAATCGTCGCGGTCACCGCGACGTTCATCGTCACGTTACCCAGCGTGCGCACGATATCCGGCAGCGTCTCGACCGCGACCAGCAGCGCCAGCGGTTCGACCGGCACGCCCATCGCCACCGCGATCGGGGCGATCGAGGAAACGAAGCTGATCTGTCCCGGCAGGCTGGCCGCACCCATCGTCGTGATCGCGCCGGCCGCGATTCCCGCCGCGATCTGTCCGGCGCCCAGCGGCACGCCAAAGACATGCGCGACATACAGCGCGACGCCGAGGTTCATTGCTGGCCCCGTCGCGCGGAACAGCGCGACCGCCATCGGCAGCACCACGCCCGACGTCGCGACCGGCACGCCGACATCGCCCGCGCCCTTCAGCATCGCCGGCAGCGAGGCGAGCGAGCTTTGCGTCGAGATCGCCACCGCCTGCGCCGGGGCGGTTGCCTTCAGGAACCGGCCGATCGGCACGCGACCACCGAAGCGCGCCAGCGGGTAGGCGAGCAGCCAGATGCCCAAGCCCACACTCATCAGCACCAGCACATAATGGATCAACGCGCCGAACGCCGCCGTGCCGGCCCGTGCGCCGACGACATAGCCGAGCGCGAACACGCCGATCGGACCCAGCCACAGCACCCAGTTGATGACGATCAGCATCGTATCGGCGATCGCCTGGAACAACCGCACAAGCACGCTGCGATTGTCCTGCGGCAACCGGGTCAGCGCAAAGCCGAAGACGAGGGTGAACAGGATCAGTGGCAGGAACTGGTCGTTCGCCGCCGCCGATACCGGATTGGTCGGCACGATCGCGACGAGGAAGTCGGTGAACGGCGGGACCTTTGCCGCCGGCGCGGCGGTGCCGAAGGTCGAGCGCAGCGCTTCGGCGGCAGTGGTTCCCAACGGAAACAGGTCCAGCAGCGTCAGCGTGAACAGTGCCCCCAGCGCCGACGACGTCCACAGGATCACGATGAACAGCAGCAGCGATCGGGTGGCGATCCGCCCGGCGCGCGCGGCCTCCGCCGTCTGGGCGATGCCGGTGATGAGCAGGGCGACGACCAGCGGCACGATCGTCATGCGCAGCGCATTCAGCCACGCGGTGCCGATCGGTTCGGCGATGGCGATGCCCGACACGGCCGTATCGGGCGACTGTCCCGCCAGCACCACCCCCAGCGCCAGCCCCGCACCCAATCCCGCCAAAATTCGTGTCGCCTGCGACATGCTCGCCCTTTTAATAAAGTGGCGGTAATACCCCGCCCAACCGAACGCTCAACCTGAAGGCGTATGTAACGATGGCAAGGAAATATTTCGGCACCGACGGGATTCGTGGCCTGACCAATACCAAGCCGATGACCGCCGAGATGGCGATGCGGATCGGCATGGCCGCGGGCGCGCACTTCCGCCGGGGCGATCACCGCCACCGCGTGGTGATCGGCAAGGACACGCGCCTGTCGGGCTATATGCTCGAAAATGCGATGGTCGCGGGCTTTACGTCGGTGGGCATGGACGTGGTGCTGGTCGGGCCGCTGCCGACGCCGGCGGTCGCGATGCTGACCCATTCGATGCGCGCCGACATGGGCGTGATGATCTCCGCCAGCCACAATCCCTATCATGACAATGGCATCAAGCTGTTCGGGCCGGACGGGTACAAGCTGTCGGATGCCGACGAACTGGCGATCGAGGAACTGATCGACAGCGAGATCGAGCTGTCCGCGCCGGGGGACATCGGCCGCGCCAACCGGATCGAGGATGCGCGCGGGCGCTATATCCACTTCGCCAAGTCGACCTTCCCCGAAAATCTGCGGCTCGACGGCATGAAGCTGGTCGTCGATTGCGCGAACGGCGCGGCGTACAACGTCGCCCCGTCGGCGCTGTGGGAGCTGGGCGCGGAGGTCATCGCGATCGGCGTGACGCCCAATGGCAAGAACATCAACGACCGCGTCGGGTCGACCGCGCCGCAAACGCTGTCGGAAACCGTCGTCGCATCGGGCGCGCAGGTCGGCATCGCGCTGGACGGCGATGCCGACCGGCTGATCGTGGTCGATGAGGCGGGCAAGGTGATCGACGGCGATCAGTTGATGGCGACGATCGCCGCCAGCTGGGCACGCGCCGGGCGGCTGAAGGGCGGGGGGCTCGTCGCCACCGTTATGTCGAACCTGGGGCTGGAACGGCATCTGGCGGCGCAGGGGCTGGGCCTCGTCCGCACCGCCGTGGGCGACCGCCATGTCCTCGAAAAGATGCGCAGCGCCGGGTATAATGTCGGCGGCGAACAGTCGGGGCATATCATCCTGTCCGACTATGCGACGACCGGCGACGGCCTGGTCGCGGCGTTGCAGGTGCTGGCCGAGATCAAGCGCGCCGGGGCGCCGGCGAGCGAGGTGTTGCACCGCTTCGACCCGCTGCCGCAGTTGCTGAAGAATGTGCGCTTCGCCGGGGGCAAGCCGCTCGACGATCCGCGGGTCAAGGACGTCGTGGCCGGCGTCGAGGCGGAACTGGCCGGGCGCGGGCGGCTGGTGCTGCGCGCATCGGGGACCGAGCCGGTGATCCGCGTGATGGCCGAGGGCGAGGATGCCGGTCATGTCGAACAGGTCGTCGATCGCATCTGTGATGCGGTGCGGCAGGCGGCGGCCTGATGCTGGCGATGAAGGCTGCGTGCGAGCGGTGTGACGCACCGCTGCCGGCGGCGGCGCATGGCGCGTTCATCTGTTCGCTGGAGGATACGTTCTGCGCCGATTGTGCGGACGAGCTGGACGAGGTCTGCCCGAAGTGTCTGGGCGAGCTGGTGGATCGCCCGACCCGCCGCAAATAGATCCTCCCCGGCACGGGGAGGGGGACCAGCCGCAGGCTGGCGGAGGATGGGTGTCCCCATACGGAACGGTTGCATTGCGCGGCGAACCCCCTCCACCATCCGCTGCGCGGACGGTCCCCCTCCCCACCATGTGGGGAGGAGCTTGTAGCGTCCGCATCGCGCGGCTAACCCCACCCCATGACCATATCCCGTATCCTGATCGTCGCCGGTTCCGATTCCGGCGGGGGCGCCGGTATCCAGGCAGATATCAAGACCGCGACGATGCTGGGCGCGCATGCGATGACCGCGATCACGGCGGTCACTGCGCAGAACACGCTGGGCGTCGATGCCGTCCACCCGATCCCGACCGACATGGTGATGGCGCAGATCGACGCGGTGGTGCGCGATATCGGCGTCGATGCGGTGAAGATCGGGATGATCGGATCGGCACGTACCGCGCACGCGTTGGCCGACCGGTTGCGCGACCTGCCCGGCATACCGGTGGTGTTCGATCCGGTGATGATTTCGACCAGCGGCGCGCGGCTGGCGGATGAAGCCACGGTCGCGGCGTTCGAGCGGTTGATGGCGGTGGCCACGGTGGCGACGCCGAACCTGCCCGAACTGGCGGCGCTGGGCGGGGTCGGCCCGATCCTCGAGCGCGGTTGCGCCGTGCTGGAAAAGGGTGGCCATGGCACGGGCGAGGTGTTGGTCGACCGGCTGCATCAGCGCGGGCCCGGTGCTGCGCCGCTGATCGAATGGTCCAGCCCCCGCATCGACGGTATGGCGACGCATGGCACCGGCTGCACCCTGTCAACCGCGATCGCGTGCGAACTGGCCAAGGAATGGACGCTGGTCGAGGCGATCGGCCGGGCGCGCAGCTTCGTGCGGATCGCGATGCTGGATGCCGAGGAACTGGGCCGCGGCGCGGGGCCGATGGCGCAGCAGGGGGTGCGGCTGGACCTCAACCAGTCGCGCTGGTCGCCGATGCTGAACCAGGTGACGGTGCCGGCCAGCGACGTGCCGGCGAGCGAGCATTTCTACCGCCTGCTCGGCCTCAAGACGATCGTGCGCTCCAGCCGCCGCTATGCCCGGTTCGAGAGCGAGGGCGGCGCGACCTTCTCGATCGAGATGACCGAGGAGCGCAAGGTCCCGGCGGTGTATTTCGAGGTCGGCGACCTGAACGTCGTGGTCCATTATCTGAAGGGCCAAGGGCTGTCGTTCGCGCAGGAGCCGATCGATCGCCCCTGGGGCTGGCGCGAGGCGCGGCTGTTCGATCCGGCGGGCAACGAAGTGTGCCTGTATCAGGCGGGCGAGATGCGGCGCTTCCCGCCGTGGCGCATCGCCGATGCCTGATTTCAGCCATGAGGCCCGCTATGCCGGGCCGGTGGCGGGGGTGGACGAGGCCGGTCGCGGGCCGCTGGCCGGGCCGGTGGTCGCCGCCGCCGTCATCCTCGATCGCGACTGCGTGCCCGAGGGGCTGAACGACTCCAAGCAACTGAGCGCGAAGCGCCGCGCCATGCTGCACGCGCGGCTGTTGGAATGCGCCACGGTCGGGGTCGGGATCGCCAGCGTCGAGGAGATCGACCGGCTGAACATCCTGTGGGCGACGATGCTGGCGATGGAGCGTGCGGTCGATGCGCTGGGCATCGCACCGGCCAAGGTGCTAGTCGATGGCAATCGTTGCCCGAACTGGAGGTATTCGGGCGTCGCGGTGGTCGGCGGCGACGCGATCAGCCTGTCGATCGCCGCCGCATCGATCGTTGCGAAGGAAACGCGCGACGCGATGATGATCGCGGCCGATCGGGAGTATCCAGGGTACGGCTGGGCGTCGAACAAGGGCTATGGCGCGAAGGTGCATCTGGAGGGGCTCAGGACGCTCGGGGTGACGCCGCTGCACCGGCGGAGCTTCGCACCGGTCGCGCAGGCGCTGCTTCTCTGAATTCCTTTCCGTGTCGGGAGGGAATTGCGACGAACCGAGTGCTACCAGATATGGAGTCCGTAGCGGCCCGGTACGCTCAACATCTGCGATGCGGCGACTCGATTCGTCGTCGCGACGAATCTGGCTCATCCAAAGAGTCAAGCATTTCCGCTTGACCGCGACTCGTGGATTCCGCGAGATGGCAGCAATGCAAGGGGAATGACGACGATGGTGGCAGTGAAAACCCGGCGGAAGAAGGCGACGACGACCAAGACGGTCGCGCTGCCGCTCGACCGGATCCTGATGGACGACTGCATCGAAGCGATGCGGTCGCTGCCGGCCAAGTCGATCGACTGCATCTTCGCCGATCCGCCCTATAACCTGCAACTGGGCGGCGACCTGTTGCGGCCCGATGGCAGCCAGGTCGACGCGGTCAATGACGATTGGGACAAGTTCGACAGCTTTGCCGCGTACGACCGGTTCACCAAGGCGTGGCTGAAGGAAGCACGCCGCATCCTGAAGCCCGACGGCACGATCTGGGTGATCGGCAGCTACCACAATATCTACCGCGTCGGGTCGATCGTGCAGGATCAGGGCTTCTGGATCCTGAACGACATCGTGTGGCGGAAATCGAACCCGATGCCCAATTTCAAGGGCACACGCTTCACCAACGCGCACGAGACGATGATCTGGGCATCGATGGGCGAGAAGGCGCGCTATACCTTCAACTACCGCCAGATGAAGACGCTGAACGACGAACTGCAGATGCGATCGGACTGGGAATTCCCGATCTGCGGCGGGCAGGAGCGGTTGCGCAAGGACGGGACGAAGGTCCACCCGACGCAGAAGCCCGAGGCGCTGTTGTACCGCGTGCTACTGGCATCGACCAAGCCCGGCGACGTGGTGCTGGACCCGTTCTTCGGCACCGGCACGACCGGCGCGGTCGCCAAGCGGCTGGGGCGGCATTTCATCGGGATCGAGCGCGACGCGACCTATGTCGAGGCGGCGACCGCCCGGATCGAAGCGGCGTTGCCGCTGGATGAATCGGCGATCCGCGCCATGCGCGCGCCTTCCAAGCCGCCGCGCGTGGCGTTCGGCGTGCTGGTCGAAAACGGCCTGTTGCCGCCGGGGTCGGTCGTGATGGACAGCAAGCGCCGCTTTCGTGCGACCGTGCTGGCCGACGGGTCGCTGCTGTCCGACTGCGGGGCGGCGGGGTCGATCCACAAGCTGGGGTCGACGTTGCAGAATGCGCCGTCGTGCAATGGCTGGACCTTCTGGCATACCGAAGGTGCCAAGGGGCTGGTACAGATCGATGCGCTGCGCCAGCAATGGCTGCTCGCGACGCAGCCCTGATGTATCTGCGCCCGGTTCGTTTCGTCGATACGCCGGTCGGGTTGCCCGATGGCGCGGCGGCGCGGCTGGCGGGCGGGATGCTGTGGTTCGCCGCCTATGAGGTGCGCGACCGCGCCGGGCTGCGGCTTACGGTGCCGGTCGAGGCGTTCGATGCGTGGGCCGCGACGCTCGCCCCGGAACAGGCCGAGCGGGCGCGGTTATTGCACCGGCGGATTACGGCCGCCCGTCCGCCGCTGCAACTGGCCGAGCGGGTGCTGCGGTTCGATCAGCCGCAGGTGATGGGGATACTCAACGTCACCCCCGACAGTTTTTCGGATGGTGGAGCGCATGTCGGCGATCCGGCGGGTGCTGCTGCGGCGGGTGTCGCGATGGCGGCGGCGGGGGCGGCGCTGATCGACTTGGGTGGGGAGTCCACCAAGCCGGGTGCTGCGACCGTGTGGGAAGGCGACGAGATCGCCCGCGTCGTGCCGGTCGCCGAACGGCTGGCGGCGGCGGGGGTCGCGGTGTCGGTCGACACCCGCAAGGCGGCGGTGATGGACGCGGCGCTCACGGCGGGCGCGCATATCGTCAACGATGTCGCGGCGCTGGCCTATGATCCGCGCGCGCTGGATGTAGTCGTCAGGAGCGGCTGCCCGGTAGTGCTGATGCATTCGCCCGCACCGGCGCAGGGGCCGCATGGCGGTGATGGCTATGGCGACCCGTTGCTCGACGTGTTCGACTGGCTGGAGGCGCGGGTCGAGGCGGTGGTTGCGGGCGGTGTGGATCGGGCGAAGATCATCGTCGATCCGGGCATCGGTTTTGGCAAGGCGCTGTCGGACAATCTGGCGCTGGTGAATGGGCTGGCCTTGTTTCACGGGCTGGGGTGCCCGGTGCTGCTGGGCGCCAGCCGCAAGCGGATCATCGGCGCGCTGTCGAAAGAGGCGCCGGCGGATCAGCGGCTGGGCGGGTCGGTCGCGCTGGCGATGGCAGGCGTCGAGCGGGGCGCGCAGATCGTGCGGGTGCATGATGTGGCAGAGACGGTGCAGGCGATCCGGGTGTGGCGCGGCTTGCGCGATGCGGCGTTGGTAGCGCGTTAACGTACACCACGCCCGCGCGGGAAGGACGAACACGGTCTGTCGAGCAGGTTGCCAAGCCGGTGGATCAACCCGGCCCCCCTCCGCTATAGCGCGGCCCATGGTTCGCGTATTCCTGTTCCTCGCCGCGCTGTCGGCGCTGTTTACCGCTCCGGCCAATGCCCAGCAGAACGGGTTCGACCTCGACGGGCCGGAGGTGGCGGTCAGCGTGAAGCGGGGCGATGTCGAACTCCCGGTCGCCGCCGTACCGGCGTTGCGCGGGGGCGACACGCTGACGGCGCGTGCACTGCTGCCGGCGGATCAGTCGGCGCGGTACCTGCTGATCGTCGCGTTCCTGCGCGGGGCGACCAATCCGCCGCCCAAGAACTGGTTCTTTTCGGTCGAGACGTGGAAGCCCAAAAAGGACGTGCTGACCGTCACCGTGCCGGAGGGTGCCGAACAGGCGATCCTGTTCCTCGCACCCGAAGCCGGCGGCGGCTTTTCGGCGGTGCGCGGTGGGGTGCGGGGGCGGCCCGGTGTGTTCGTGCGCGCGGCGCAGGACCTGTATCAGGCATCGCTCGACCGGCAGCGGCTGGACGCGTTCGTCGGCGCGGTCGGGCGGATCGGCGATGCCGCGCCCGAACGGCTGGCCACCGCCGCGCCGGTGCTGGCCGAGGCGCTTCGGATCAAGCTGAATGCCGACTGCCTGCTCAAACAGCGCGCGTTGCAGGCCGTGTGCCTGACGCAGCAGCGCGACGCGCTGGTGCTGCAGGCGCAGCGCGGGGCGACGCTGACCGAAACGGTGACCGGGGCGCCGGTCGATATCGCGTACCGGGTGGCGGCGACGCGTGAGGGCGGTGCGGGCTATTACAGCCCCTATATCGGGCTGGCCCGCGATCTGGCCCGGTTGTTCGGCGCGTTTCGCAGTGCGCAATATCAGTATCTGCCGGCCCTCGCGCTGGGGCAGGGCACGGCGATCCACCTGCAACTCAACAGCGCGCCGTCGTTCCAGAATCCGCGATCGGTGCTGGTCGCACCCCTGCCGCCGATCGGCGATGCGCCGCCGCCGCTGTGGCGGTCGAGCGCGCCGGGCGCGCTGTGCCTTGCCAAGCCCGACCTCGTGCTGCCGCTCGACGATGCGGCGCTGCTGTTCGCGACCGATTATGCCCGTGACCTGACGCTGAAGGTGACGGCGGCGGATGGGAAGGTGTCGCTGCTGAAGCTCACTCCCGATGCCGAACGCGGCGGGCTGGTGCTGGGCGGCGGTGCGGGGGTTGCCGGGCCGATCACCGACGCGGTGGTGCAGGGCAGTTGGGGGTTCGACCGGTTCAGCGGGCCGCGCGTGCCGGCGCAGATCGATGGCCCCGGTGCGTGGACGCCGCAGCCCGATGCGAACGTCATCGTCGGGCGCGATCATCCGCTGGTGCTGCGTGGCGGGGCGTCGGCCTGCGTGTCCGGGCTGACGCTGCGCGATGCCGGGGGGCTCAGCCGGTCGATCGGGTGGAAGGCGGCGGGCGCGGATGCGATCGAGGCGACTTTGCCGCTTGGCAAGACGCGGCCGGGGCCGTTGACGCTGACCGTGGTCAGGCATGGCGCGGTGGCACCGGACCAGATCGCGCTCAACGGGCGGGCGGAGCCGAGCCGGCTGGACCGCTTTACCGTCCATCGCGGTGACAAGGACGGCGTGCTGGAGGGCGCGCGGCTGGATCAGGTCGCGGCCCTGACGTTGGGCGGCACGCGCTTTGCGGCGGGGGCGCTCACACGGGTGGGCGAGGGGGACCGGCTGACGCTGATGGCCGACGCGCCGCTTGGCGAGAGCGGCGACACGACCGCCGGCGTGCAGCTGCGCGACGGGCGTAGTGCCAGTGTCGCGGCGACGGTCGCACCGGCGCGGGCGGCGATGCAGCTGCTCGAACGGCGGGTGGCCTATGATCCGCCGGCGGGTGCGCGGCCGATCGAGCTGCCCGCCGGGCTGGTGCCGACGACGGGCGCGCTGACCTTTTCCGCGCGGGTCATGGGCGGGCTGGCCGGGGCGGAGGACGGGATCGAGATCGCGGCGGGCGACGTGACCCGGCGGCTGACGATCGCGTCGGGCGCGGTCCAGCGGGTTGGCGACGACGTGGTGGTGGCGACGATCGCGCCGCAGGCCGCCTTCGGTCCCGCCGTATCGGGTGAGTTGCGCATCCGGGCGTGGCGTGGCGGTGCGGCGGGCGACTGGCAGAAGCTGGCGACGCTGGTGCGGCTGCCGGTGCTGACCGGGATCGAGTGCCGCGACGCGTGCACGGTCACCGGCCGCGACCTGTTCCTGATCGCAGCGATCGGCACGGCACCCGATATGGCCGCAGCGGTCACCTTGCCCGGCGGGTTCGTCGGCACGTCGGTATCGGTCCCGCGCGGCGGCGACGGGACATTGTACCTGAGACTCCACGATGCCGGCGATGCGGTGCTGCGGGCGAAGTGATCGACGCGCGAAGTTTCCGGCCAACGGGCCGCTACTGCGCCGGCCGCACCGCATAGCGCAGATGCACGGCACCCGCGGCAAGGCGCTCGCAGTCGATCAGCGATAGCGTGACCTTGCCCCGCAACCCGTCTGGCGTGGCGACGATCCGTTCGGCCCCCGCGGCGCCGTCAAGCGTCGGGGTCAGCACGATGCTGAATTCATCGACCAGCCCGGCGGCGAGGAAGGTGCCGTTGATCCCGCTGCCCCCTTCAAGGAGCAGGGTTTCGATGCCGAGGTCGTGGCGCAGCGTCGCAAGCGCGACGGGCAGGTCGATCTCGTCACTGTCGGACACGATGTAGGAGACGCCGTTCGCCGCCAGTTCGGCGAGATGCGCGTCGCCGACGCTGCTCCCCAACAGGACGACGAAATGATCGCCGCCGACATCGCCCTTGGCAAAGCGCAGCTTGCCCGCGCGATCGAGGGTGATGGCATAGGGCGCGGCGTCGCGCCGCTGGAACAGGTGCGGGCGCGGCGGGGTGTCGGTGCCGGTCGCGGGTGTCGGATCGCCCTTTGCCATTTCGGCCATCGTCACCCGTCCGACGATCCAGCCATCGGCATGCAGGCGGTCGTGGAGGTCCTCATAGATGCCAGTCCAGTCCTTTACCGTTCCGTCCGGGCTGTCGGTGTAGCGGCTGGGGTGCAGGCCGCCATCGATCGAGGAGGTCATGCGGCAGAGGATACGGGGGCGGTCGGACATGGCGGGTGGCTCGCATTCGGGATCGGGCGTGCTTCAACGCCGCCCGACCCCGCCGGGTCCACCGGTCAGCGCGTCGGCTGGCTCATCGAATAGGGCGCGGCGTTGGGGCCGGTGGCCCAGCCCTTGTTCGGGGTCGGCCCCATGACGAAGCGGAGGGTACCGCCGGCCATGATCTCGTCCTGCGAAATCCAGGTGCGATCGAGCGTGCGGCCGTTCAGCGTCGCCGACTGGATATAGAGGTTGGTCGCGCTGTTGCCCGGTGACTCGACCACGAAGCGCTTGCCGTTTTCCAGCGCCAGTTCGCTGCGGCGGAACAGCGGCGACCCGATGACATACTGGTTCGCACCAGGGGTGACCGGATAGAAGCCCAGCGCGCTGAACACATACCATGCCGAGGTCTGGCCGTTATCCTCGTCACCCGGATAGCCGTCGGGCTGTGCGGCATAGAGGCGGCGCATCACGTTGCGGACATGCCACTGCGTCTTCCATGGCGCGCCGGCATAGTCGTAGAGGTAGATCATGTGCTGGATCGGCTGGTTGCCATGGGCGTAATTGCCCATGTTCACGATCTGCATCTCGCGGATTTCGTGGATGACCTGCCCGTAATAGCTTTCGTCGAACTTCGGCGGGCTGTCGAACACCTGATCAATCTTCGCGACGAACGCGCGGTCGCCGCCCATCAGGTCGATCAGGCCGCGCACGTCCTGAAACACCGACCAGCTATAGTGCATCGAATTGCCTTCGGTGAAGGCGTCACCCCATTTCAGCGGGTTGAACGGCGTCTGGAAGCTGCCGTCCTGGTTACGCCCGCGCATCCAGCCGACCGTCGGATCGAACAGCTTGCGATAATTCTGCGCGCGAGCGCGGAACATCGCGGCGTCGTCCTTCTTGCCCAGTGCTTCGGCCAGGCGCGCGATGGTAAAGTCGGCATAAGCATATTCGAGGCTGCGGGCGGCGTTTTCCTTGATACCGACGTCGTAGGGGACGTAGCCCAAGCGGTTGTAATATTCGACGCCCTCGCGCCCGACCGCGCTGATCGTCTTGCCCTCGGCGGATTGGGGGCGGCCGACACTGGTCGTGGCGTTCTTCAGGATCGCTTCGTACAGCGTTTCGATGTCGTAGCCGCGAATGCCCTTCAGATAGGCATCGGCGATGTTCACCGCCGAGTTCGACCCGATCATCACGTCGCGGTGGCCCGGGCTGGCCCATTCGGGCAGCCAGCCGGATTCGCGATAGGTGTTGGCGAGGCCCTCCATGATCTCGCCATCGAGCTTGCGCTCCATGATCGTGAACAACGGGAACACGGCGCGGAACGTGTCCCAGAAGCCGTTGTCGGTGAACATCGGGCCGGGCAACACCTGCCCGTTATAGGGACTATAGTGGACCATTTTGCCCGTACGGTCATATTCGTGGAAGCGGCGGGGGAAGAGTTGCGTGCGGTAGAGCGCGGAATAGAAGGTGCGCACATTGTCGAGGTCGGGATCGTCGACCTTGTACCGGCCCATCAGCGCGGACCACGCGGTGCGGGCCTTTGCCCTGGTCGTGTCGAATCTGTCGCGGCCGAGTTCGCGGGTCAGGTTCAGCTGCGCCTGTTCGGCGCTGATGAACGAGGAGGCGACGCGGACATTTACCTGTTCGCCCTTGCGCGTTTTGAACCCGACGAGTGCGCCGACGCGCTTGCCCTCCGCCTTGGTCACGCCGCTCTGGCGCTTGAAACCGTCGCCGATCGTGTCGGCGATCGCGAAGTCGTGGTCGAATTCCAGCACGAACCAGTTGCGGAAATTGGCGGGCACGCCGCCGCTATTGTTGCTGGCATAGCCGATGATGCGGCGCTGTTTCGGCAGGATGGTGACTGCCGATCCCTTGTCGAACGCATCGAGCAGGATCCAGCTCTGGTCGCTGTCGGGGAAGGTGAAGCGGAACTGCGCCGCGCGTTCGGTCGGGGCGATTTCGACATTGGTGTCGTAGTCGGCGAGGTAGGCGCTGTAATAATAGGGGCGGGCAACCTCTGCCTTGTGCGAGAACCATGATGCGCGGTCGGCTTCCGCGAGCTTGGGTGCGCCGGTCATCGCCATCAGCGAGAAGGCGCCGTAATCATTCATCCACGGGCTGGGCTGATGGGTCTGCTTGAACCCCCACAGCTTGGTGTCGCGATAGCGATACGCCCAGCCGTCGCCGGCCTTGTTGGTGGTCGGCGTCCAGAAATTCATGCCCCATGGCAGCGCAATCGCCGGATAGGTGTTGCCGTAGGACAGCGCATAGGTCGAATCGGTGCCCATCAGCGGGTTGACCAGATCGACCGGATCGGGACGCGGTTCCTGCGCGATGCCGGGGGCGAGGGGCGCGAGGATCAGCGCCAGCGCGGTAGCGGTTGCGGTCAGGCGGGGCAGGGCCATGCGG
Organism: Sphingomonas sp. Leaf9; assembly: GCF_001421355.1. Taxonomy (GTDB): domain Bacteria; phylum Pseudomonadota; class Alphaproteobacteria; order Sphingomonadales; family Sphingomonadaceae; genus Sphingomonas. The sequence continues at coordinate 825,234 of NZ_LMKC01000002.1, forward strand.
CGGTCCTTATCTCAACGGGTCGGCAGGTGGTGGCGGGCGCGGTCCCAGAAAGTCGCGTCGAACGTGCGGGCGGCACCGATGATCGCGGCGTCCTCGGTATCGGCATGGACCGCGATGTGCGTCGCGGGCAGGTGCCGACGAAGCGCCGGGCCGAACAGGTCGAACGCGCCGCAGATGCGCCCGCCCAGCAGGACGGTGCCGGCGTCGAAGCGATCGACCCATGGCGACAGGACCGTGCCGAGGTTGTTGCCATAGTCGGCGAAGATCGCGGCGGCAGTCGCATCGCCGGTGCGGGCGGCGTCGGCGGCGGCGATGACCGTAGGGATGCCGTCCAGCCGTTCGCGAATGCGCGCGGTCAGCCAGCGGGCGGAGACATGATCGTCGGCGATGCCGTCGTGGAAGGGCAGGTGCCACAGCGATCCGTGCGGCGGCACGTCGTCGCCATCGATCGCGGGAATCCCTTCGCGCAGGAACGCCGACCCCAGCCCGGTGCCGAGCGTCACGCCGACGACATTGCCCCGTGCCGGGGCCGCGCCGACCGCAAAGGCGGTGGCATCGTTGAGGAAGCGGATCGGGCGGGGATGGCGCAGCGCTTCGGTCAGTGCCTGTGCGACGTCGACGCCGTACAGCGCGGCGAACTTCGCGTTCCCCCTGAAATAACCAACGCCGGCGGCGTAATCGAACGGGCCGGGCATGGCGATGCCGATGCCCCGCACCCGATCCGGGCCGATGCGGTCGGTCACCCTGTCGATCGCGCCGGCTCATGAAGCGATCAGCGTGGCGCGATCATCGTCGGGCGCGCAGGCGACGTGGTGATAGCTGCCCGAAACCAGCATGTCCGGTGCTTCCGGCGCAATGGCCGCCGCCGCGACGTGATGCCCACCAATGTCGACCCCGACGATCATCGGCATCCGCTCTCCCTGTCCGACGCGACGGGTTCGTCATCGCCTATGCTGGCCGTGTAATCCATTACATCGGCCGAAACCAAGCTTAATTTGCGGGCGCGCTGCTTTGGCGGACGATCAGTTCGTGGGGCAGGATGTGGACGGTATCGTCTGTGGCCTTGCCCTCGATCCGGTCGATCAGGATTTCGCACGCCTTGGCGCCCATCGCTTCGGCCGGCTGGGCGATGGTGGTGAGCGACGGGGTGGAGTGCGCCGCGAAGCTGATATCGTCGAACCCGGTGATCGCGAGGTCGTTGGGGACCCGCAGGCCGCGCGCGGTAGCGGACTGGATCGCGCCGATCGCCATTTCGTCGTTCATGCTGAAGATCGCGGTCGGCCGGTCGCGCAGGCCCAGAAACTCGTTCGCCGCCGCCGCGCCCGACCCCATCGACCAGTCGCCGAAGCGGACCAGCGCCGGATCGAAGGCGATGCCGGCCGCGTCCAGCGCGGCGCGATAGCCCTTCATCCGGTCGACGGCGTGGGGGTTTGCCGCCGGGCCACTGATCGTGGCGATGCGGCGGTGGCCGGCGACGATCAGATGCTCGGCCATTTCGCGTGCCGCGCCGGCATTGTCGATGCGGACCGAGGGCGCCTGCGTCAGTTCGCAGCCACAGGCATGGACGATCGGATAGGTCGCCGCACGTTGACGGGCGTTGAAGCCGTAGTCCGGCGACAATTGGATCACGCCATCGGCGAGGCGGGTTTCGACCAGCTGCTCATAATGCGCCTCCCGATCGCGGGAGTCGCGGGTGTCGCCCAGGAACACCGAATAGCCGCGCCGCCACGCGATCGATTCGATGCCGGCGGTGACATTGGCGAAGAACGGGTTGGCGATGCCCGGCACCAGCACCAGCACCGAAAAGGACCGGTCGGAGCGCAGGTTGCGCGCCAGCAGGTTTGGTCGGTAGTCGACCGCCTCCACCGCCGCCATGACGCGGGCACGGGTCGCCTCGGTCACCTTTTCCGGGGTGCGCAGTGCGCGCGATACGGTGGCGGTCGACAGGCCCGCCGCCTTGGCGACATCGATGATACTGCTCATGGCCCGTGCTCCCCGTTCCTGGTTCTGCCAAGCGTCGTCCCCAAGTCAAGCGGGCGGGCAGGGGTCGCGGCTACACCAGGTCGGATATGTAATCCATTACATTATTCGCTTGCGAGGCTTGGCGATGCTGCATAGGCTGGCTCGCAAAGAAGCGGTCCCGGTGCGGGCGCGGTAGTGGGGAGGGGCGGCGTGGCGCCGATCGACGGGCTGATCGTGCTCGCATATCTGGTGGCGACGCTGGCGATCGCGCTGATGGTGCGGGCGCGGGCCGCCGAGAGCATCGACAGCTATTATCTCGGCAACAAGAAGATGCCGTGGTATCTGCTGTGCCTGTCCGACGCATCCGGCATGTTCGACATTTCGGGCACGATGTGGCTGTCGACGCTGCTGTTCCTGTACGGGATGAAGAGCATCTGGCTGCCGTGGTTGTGGCCGGTGTTCAACCAGGTGTTCCTGATGGCGTACCTCGCCATCTGGCTGCGGCGGTCGAACGTGCGGTCGGGGGCGGAGTGGATCCTGTTCCGCTTCGGCGACAATCGCGGCAGCCGGCTGTCGCACCTGTCGGTCGTGCTGTTTTCGGTCATCTGCGTCGTCGGGTTCCTCGTCTATGCGTTCGTCGGCATCGGCAAGTTCATGGAATTGTTCCTGCCGTGGGAAGCGATCGGCCCGGCACTGGGGCTGAGCCTCTCGCCGGCACAGGTGCCGGTCGCCTATGCGGTGTTCTTCACCACGCTCGTCACCGTCTATGTCGTGCTGGGCGGGTTGCCCGGCATCGTGTGGACCGACGTGCTGCAGTTCGCGATCATGACGCTGGCGGCGTTCTTCGTCGCGGGCATGGCGATGACGATGGTCACGCCCGAACAGATCGCGGCGGCAACGCCCAAAGGGTGGATGAGTCCGGGCTTCGGCTGGCATCTGGGGCTGGACTGGCGGGCGATCCGGCCGGAGGCGGCGGCGAAGATTGCGGGCGATGGCTATGAACTGTTCACCGCGCTGATGATGATGATGCTGTTTTCGGGCATCCTGAAGAGCGCGGCGGGGCCGGCGCCGAGCTATGACATGCAGCGGGTGCTGGCGACGCGATCCCCGCGCGATGCGGCGAAGGTCACCGGGTTCGTGTCGGTGGTGCTGATGCCGATCCGGTATCTGATGATCGCGGGCTTCACCGTGCTGGCTTTGGTGTTCGTCGACCGGCTCGACCTGGCGTCGGGGGGCAAGGTCGATTTCGAGAATTTGCTGCCCGCCGCGATCCAGGCGTTCATGCCGGCCGGCGTGCGCGGGGTCATCGTCACCGGGTTGCTCGCCGCATTCATGGCGACCTTTGCCTCCAGCCTGAATGCCGCGCCGCTCTACATCGTCAACGACGTGTACCGGCGGTACGTGAACCCGGATGCGTCGCAACGGCTGCTGGTGCGGCTGAGCTATGCGGTGTCGGTCGCGGTCGTGCTGCTGGCGATGGGGATCGGGCTGTTCGTCGCGTCGATCAACGATGCGCTGCAATGGATCGTGTCGGGGCTGTGGGGCGGGTACACCGTGTCGAACGTCATCAAATGGTATTGGTGGCGCTTCAACGGCGAGGGTTATTTCGCCGGGATGGTCGCCGGGATCGCCTGTTCGCTGAGCTTTCCGTTCGTGTTCGCGCCCGTCCTGCCGCAGGCTGGGGCGATCCTGCCGCTCTACCTCTTCCCGCTCATCATTCTGGTGTCGGGGGCGGTGGCGATCGGGGCCAGTTTGCTGACGAAGCCGACCGATCCGGCGGTGCTGCTCGGCTTCTATCGGCAGGTGCGGCCGTGGGGCTTCTGGGGTCCGGTGCAGGTATTGTTGCAGGCGGAAAACCCGGCCGCGCAGCCCAATCGCGATCTGCCGCGCAATGCGTTCAATATCGTCGTTGGCACGCTGATGCAGACCGCGCTGGTCGCGACGCCGGTATTCCTGGTGGTCAAGAATTTTGCCGCCATGGCCGCGTGCCTGGCCGTGGTGCTGATGTGTGGAGGGATTTTGTGGCGGACCTGGTATCGGCGGCTGGCCGACTGGCCCGAGGACATGGCCGACGGCCCGGCGGGGTGGCGCGCGTGAGGATGCTGGCGGGGGCGATGCTGCTGGCGCTGGCGATCCCGGCGGTGGCGCAGGAGGCGGACGATCCGGTGCAGTGGGTCGATCCGATGATCGGCACCGATGGCGACGGCCATGTCTTTCCGGGCGCGACGCTGCCGTTCGGCATGGTGCAGTTGAGCCCGTCGAACAGCCGCGACGGATGGAAGTGGACCTCGGGCTATCATTACAGCGACACCGTGATCGACGGGTTCGCACATACCCATATCAGTGGCGCGGGGCTGGGGGCGCTGGGCGACATATTGCTGATGCCGACGCGGGTGGCGGGCACGGCGATGGGTGCACTGGACAAGCCCGGCAGCGGTTATCGCTCGCGCTTCTCGCATGATCGGGAGAAGGCGGCGGCGGGCTATTACCGCGTCCACCTCGACGATGCCGACGTCGATGTCGAACTGACGACGACGCTGCGCACCGGGTTCCACCGCTATCGCTTCAACGGGGCGGGGGATCGCTATGTGGTGATCGACCCGATCCATGCGGTCGGCGACGATCATGCGCTGGAAAGTGGGATCGAGGTGGTGTCCGATCGCGAGATTCGCGGGTGGCGGCGGACGATCGGGTCGTCGGCGGGCGGGCGCACCGTCTATTTCGTGGCGCGCTTCTCGCAGCCGTTCGCCGCGAGCCAGTTGACCGAAGCCGACCGGCCGGTCGCCGGGGCGGCGGGCAAGGGCGCAGCGCGGCGGGCCTATGTCCGCTTTGCGAAGGATGTGGGCCAGGTCGAGGTGGCGGTGGCGATCTCGCACGCTTCGGCGGAAGGGGCGCTGGCCAATTTCCGGGCGGAGGCCGAGGGGCAGAGCTTCGACGCAGTGCGCCGCGCGGCGCAGGAAATGTGGGCGAAGCGGCTGTCGGCGATCCGGATCGACGAGGCGGATGCGAAGAAGAAGCGCATCTTCTACACCGCCAGCTATCACGCGGCGATCGCCCCCAATCTCGTGTCCGACGTGACCGGCGACTATCGGGTGGAGGGCAGGGTGCTGCGCTCGGCGATCCCGCAGTTCAGCAATTTTTCGAACTGGGACACGTATCGCGCAGTCCATCCGCTGCTGACCATTGTCGATCCGGACAAGGCCGGCGGCATTGTCGCCAGCATGGTGTCGCGCCACCGCGATGCCGCCCTGATCCTGCCCAGCTGGGAAGCGGTCGGCCATGATAACCGGGTGATGATCGGCTATCCGATCGTGTCGATCGTCGCCGATGCGGTCCTCAAGGGGCTGCCGGGCGTCGATCCCGCCAGCGCCTATGCCGCGATCCGGGCGAGCGCGTTCGACCGAACGAAGCACAGCAACGTCTATGACCTGAACGGCATGGACGGCTATTTGCGTTACGGCTTCGTGCCGGCGGACGTCGCCAGTTCGGTGTCGAAGACGACCGAGCAGAATTACGAGGACTGGACGATCGGGCAGGTCGCGGCGAAGCTGGGCCGTGCCGACGATGCCACGCTGTTCGCTGAGCGTGCGACCGGGTGGCGGCAATTGTACGACCCGGCTTCCGGCTGGCTGTTGCCGCGGCTGACCGACGGGCGGCTCGCGCCGATGCGGCGGGACGATTGGGGTGACCTCAACCGCCATTACGTGTCGGGCAATATCTGGGCCTATTCCGCCTACACCCCGCACGACATGGCGGCGGCGATCCGGCTGCATGGCGGGCGGGCAGCCTATGGCGACTGGTTAGAGCGCATCTTTCGCGACACGACGCCGATCGGGGGCGAGCAGCATGTCGACCTGTCGGGGTTCGTCGGGCGCTATGGCCATGGCGACGAGCCGGGGCATCAGATGCCGTATCTCTTCAACCTCGCCGGACAGCCGGGGCGGACGCAATATTATGTAAACCGCGTGGTGCGCGAAATGTATTCGGATCGGCCGGGCGGGTTGGTCAATAACGACGATCTGGGCCAGATGTCGGCATGGTATGTGTTCAGCACCTTGGGCTTCTATCCTGCCGCGCCGGGTGATCTGACCTATCAGATCGGTGCGCCCTACCACCGCCGCGCGACGGTGACCCTGCCCGGCGGGCGGACGTTTGCGGTTGAGGCGGAGGGACTGTCGGCGCGCAATATCTACGTTCAGTCGGCGACGCTGAACGGGCAACCGCTGACCGCCAGCTATCTGACGCACCGGCAGTTGCTGGCGGGCGGCACGCTGCGCTTCGTGATGGGGGCGCAGCCGTCGAGCTGGGGCAGTCGGCCGGAGGATAGCAGCCTCGGCGCGTTCGACGATCGGGCACAGGTGGCGGTGGCGCAGCGTGCCCCCTGGGCGCCTTATGATCCGGTCGACGATCCGCGCTTTGCCGTGACGCGTGATGTGACGTTGCAGGCGGCGGGGGGTACGATCCGCTATAGCCGCGACGGGGGCGAGCCGACGTTGCGCTCGACCCGCTACGGCGCGCCGGTGCGGATCGATCGCGATACCGTGATCCGTGCCGCCGCGTTCGATCCGAAGCTGGGGCGCAGCACGACGCTGGAGCGGCACTATGTCCGTAGCCTGCTGAAAGGGCTGGCCCCCGGTTTCCCGCGCATCGCTATTGCCGAGGACGGGATCGGCTATGGCGAGAAGGACGGCGCGATGCTGATCGACGGCATTGTCGGTGGGCAGGCCTATGGCGACAAGCGCTGGACCGGGCGGGTCGGTGACATCACCACGACCATCGACCTCGGCAGCCCCAGGCCGGCGCGCACGCTCACCATCGGTTATCTCGACGATGCGATGAACGGCATCCTGCCGCCGCGCCGGTTCGAGGTGCTGGCCGGCGACGATCCCGCCCGCCTGACCCCGATCGCCACGCACGACATCGGCGCTTGGCAGGGCGTGACCCAGCGCGTCGAGCGTATCGCCATTCCGCTGCCCGGTCGCCCGTATCGCCATTACCGCGTCCGCGCGGTCGCGTGGGGCGACATGCCCGCCTCCCTCAAGCCGCCGGGCAAGCCGGCCTGGCTGTTCCTCGACGAGATCAACCTGCAATGATGCCTGCCACGACCCGCCGCGCGATCGACAGCGGCTGGACCTTTCGCCAGTCGGGGGCGGAACACTGGCTGCCGGCGCAGGTGCCGGGGTCGAACTTCACCGATTTGTGGCGCGCCGGGGTGGTCGAGGACCCGTATCATCGCGACGCCGAACCGCGCCTGCAATGGATCGAGCGCGCAGACTGGGAGTATCGCTGCACCTTCGACGTGACGCCGGAGGAACTGGCGGGCGACAGCGTGGCGCTGGTGTTCGACGGCCTCGATACGCTGTGCGACGTGTCGCTGAACGGCGCGGCGCTGTTGTCGAGCGACAATATGTTCCGGTCGCATCGGGTCGAGGTGAAGGATCGGCTGCGTGTCGGTGCAAACGAACTGGTGCTGCTGTTCCGATCGCCGGTGTTTTATGGTGAGGCGCGCCAGGCGGCGGACGGCTTCACCTATCCGGCGGAGAACGACAAGACCGACGTCCATGCCAGCGTCTATGTGCGCAAGGCGCCCTATCATTTCGGCTGGGACTGGGGGCCGAAATATGTGCCCTCCGGCGTGTGGCGGCCGGTGTGGCTGGATGTGGTGCGGCGCGGGCGGATCGTCGACGTGCAGTACCGGATCGAGGCATTGAGCGAGGCGCAGGCCGTCGTCGCGTTCGACGTCGCGGTCGAAGGCGCGGGCGAGGTCGAGATCGCTTGCGACGTCGAGGGCATCGCGCCGGTACGCGGCACGACGGCGCGGGTGGTGATCGACAACCCGCGCCGGTGGTGGCCGAACGGGCTGGGCGAGGCGTTCCTGTATCGCTTCACCGCGACGCTCCATGACGATGCCGGGGTGATCGACCGGGCGAGCACCCGCGTGGGCCTACGTACCATCCGCGTGCGCAACGAGCCGGATGCGATCGGCGAGTGTTTCGAGATCGAGGTGAACGGCCGCCGCACCTTTATGAAGGGCGCGAACTATATCCCGTCGGAGAGCTTCCTCGAACGGGTGACGCCGGAGCGCTACCGCCAGCTCTTCCGCGATGCCGTCGACGCGAACATGAACATGCTGCGGGTGTGGGGCGGCGGGACGTATGAGAGCGACCTGTTCCACGACCTGGCCGACGAACATGGCATCCTGATCTGGCAGGATTTCATGTTCAGCTGCACGCTGTATCCGTCCGATCCCGCCTTCCTCGCGAATGTCGCCGAGGAAGCGCGGCAGCAGATCCGGCGGTTGCGGCGGCATCCGTCGCTGGCGCTGTGGTGCGGCAATAACGAGGTGTCGCTGGGCATCGCGCATTGGGATTGGCCGACGACGTTCGGCTATCCACCGGAATTGTTCGAGCGACTGGTCGCGGCCAATCGCGAGCTGTTCGAGCGGGTGCTGCCCGAACTGGTCGCCGAACAGGACCCGGAGCGGTTCTACCTGCCGTCGTCGCCGATTGGCTTCTGGAACGACCCCGCCGATGATTGCCGCGGCGACAATCATTATTGGGGCGTGTGGCATGGCGAGGAACCGCTGAGCGCCTATGCCGAGCGGGTGCCGCGCTTCATGAGCGAATACGGGTTCCAGTCCTATCCCGACGTCGCCTCGGTCGAGCGCTTCACCGATCCCGACGACCGCGTGGTGGGGTCGGCGGTATTGGCGCTGCACCAGAAGCACCCACGCGGCGATGCGATCATCGGGCGGTTCCTGCGCCACCATTATGGCGAGCCGCGCGACTTCGCTGCCTTCTGCACGCTCAGCCAGCTGACCCAGGCCGATGGCCTGCGCATCGCGTTCGAGGCGCATCGCCGGGCGATGCCGCGCTGCATGGGTTCGCTCTACTGGCAGTTCAACGACTGTTTCCCGGCGATCTCGTGGTCGAGCATCGACTATTATGGTCGGTGGAAGGCGCTGCAGTATCAGGCGGCGCGGTCGTTTGCGCCGCTGATCCTGTCGGCCGAGCCGGTGGGCGACGGCTTTGCAATTCATGTCGTGTCGGATCTGATCGATCCGATCGAGGCGGAGTTGGTGGTCGAACGGATCGGGTTCGACGGCACGCTGCACTGGCGACTGGCGGAGCCGATGATGGTGGCTGCGAACGCCGCCGCCATCGTCGCGCACGTGCCGGCGGCGGCAGGCGATGTGCTGGTCAGCCGCATCGTCGCGGCTTCGGGCGAACTGGCGCGCGACGTGCGGATGGTGCGCGATGCGCCCGCCTGTCGCCTGCCCGATCCGGGGCTGTCGGTGCGGATCGAGGACGGTGCCGTCGTGGTGCGCGCGGAGCGGTTTGCGCGGGCGGTGAAGATCGTGGTCGCTGCAGGTAATCTGACCGACAATTATTTCGACCTGTTGCCGGGCGAGGAACGGCGGGTGACGTTGCGTGCGGGACGGTTGGCCGACGATACCGCTGTCGCAGCATCCAGCTTGGTCGACTGGATCGCATGAGGGGAGCGGTTGCCGCTGCCGCGCTGATCGCGGCTGCCCCGGCGGCGGGGCAGGGGGCGCCACTGTCGCTGACCATCGACGAACTGCTGCGCTGGACCCCGGACGGGGCGACCGCCGATCCGGGCAATGTCGCACGGGTACCGGTCGCGCGGCGTTTCGTCGCCCGGCCGCTGCGGCGGGGCGCGGCGATCGATCCGCAGGTCCGCGTGCTCTATGCCCCGGACGGGATGAACGACCTGGGCGGTGAGCGCGGGCGGCAGGCACGGTTCAACGGCTATGTCGTCATCCATCGGCCGCAGATCGACACGCTGGCGTGGTTCGCGGGCACGGCGGATCGCGGCATCAACCTGCCGTCTCGCGGCTGGGTGGAGGCGGCGCATCGCAACGGCGTCGAGGTCATCGGCACGGTGTTCTTTGCGCCCGTCGCGTGGGGCGGATCGCCCGGGACGGTCGCGTCCTTCCTGCGCCGCGATGCGCAGGGGCATTTCCCGGCGGCACGGCAGCTGGTGCGGATCGCGCGCCATTATGGCTTCGACGGCTGGTTCGTGAATGCCGAAACTGCGGGGGCAGACGGCGCGGCGATGATCGATTTCATGGCCGAACTCCGCGCGGTCGCACCAGCCGGCATGACGATCCACTGGTACGACGCGCTGCTGCCCGATGGGCGCGTGCGGTGGCAGAATGCGCTGACCCCCGCCAATGCCCGGTTTTTGCAGGACGGCACGCGGCGCACGGCGGACGCGATGTTCCTGAATTACGATTGGACGCGGGCGGGACTGGCCACGGGGGCGGCGCTGGCGGAGCGGATGGGGCGTAGCCGCTACGACGTGTTCATCGGTGCCGACCTGTGGCCGGCACGCGATGCCCAGCCTGCGTTTCGCAACAGCGGCTGGCTGGATGCGCTACGCGAACGACCCGGCGGGCGGGCCTATGGCTCGATCGCGCTGTTCGCGCCGCATTTCGGCTATAGCTGGCCGGGCGATGCCCGCACGCCGCGCTTCAGTGATTTCGCGCAGGACCCCCGCGATGTGGCGCGCTTCGAGGATGCCGAGCGCCGGCTGTTCGCGGGTGACGGGCGCGATCTGGGCAGGGCTGGCGGCGCGGGCTGGCCGGGCGTGGCCTCGCTCGCGCCGACCAAAGGGCTGGTGCCGGCCTTGCCCTTCACCACCAGCTTCAACACCGGCCATGGCCGGGTCGAGGCGCGGGGCGGCAGCATCGTCGGCGGCCCGTGGCATGACATGGCGCGACAGGATGCGCTGCCGACGTGGCAGTTCGCGACACTGGGGCAGCGACCGGTCACGGTCGGCTATGATTATGACGCGCCGTTTCAGGGTGGGTCGTCGCTGCGGATCGCGCCACAGGCGGCGGGCGGGCGGGTGACGGTGCCGCTCTACACGCTGCGGCTGGGGCAGGCGGTCACGGTGACGGCGGTGACGCGGGGCGGGGCGGGCTATGCCGTGCGCGTCGGGCAATCCAGCCGCCCCGTCGCTGCCAGTGCCGGATGGCAACAGACCCGCTGGTGCATGCGACCGGGCGCGGGGGAGGTGCGTGTGTCGGTCATCGTCCTTCGCGCCGCCCGCCACGCCCTGCACCTCGGTCAGTTGTCGGTCGAGGCCGGCTGCCGGGATTAGAAAGACTCTTGACATATTCGCCGCGTGTTGTGCATGTAATCGATTACATGATTAAGGGCAGCTCGAGTCGGCATGAGACCGGACGACTGCGCAGCAGCGAGGCGGGCGGTTCGGGCCGCCGCTGAAAAAGGGGAGGACGGGATGAAGAATTTTCGGATGGGCGAGCGCGTGCGGGCGGGGCTGATGACCGGTGTCGCGGTCGCCGGCATGATCGGCTTTGCCACGGCGGCGCAGGCGCAGGCGACGGTCGGGGCCGATCCGGTCGCGACCGATACGCCGGCGACAAACGCCGACGAAGGGCAGGGCGACGGTGAAATCCTCGTCACCGGCTATCGCTCGTCGATCGACCGCAACCTGCGCGACAAGCGCAATTCGGCCGCCGTCGTCGAGGTCATCACTGCCGAGGACATCAGCAAATTCCCCGACCGCAACGTCGCCGACGCGCTGCAGCGCGTGCCGGGCGTGGTCATTACCCGCGACGGCGGTGAAGGGCGCACGGTCAGCGTGCGCGGGCTGCAACCCGACCTGACGCTGACGCTGCTCAACGGCAATTACATCGCGTCGTCGGAAACGAACAGCGAGGCGACCCGCTCGTTCAACTTCCTGCTGATGCCGTCGAACCTGCTGGGAAAGGCCGAGCTGTTCAAGTCGTCGGAAGCACGCATCGACGAAGGCGGCATCGGCGGCACCGTGATCCTGCACACCCGCCGTCCGCTCGACCTGCCGGCATGGTCGGGCTTCGTAACGGCCGAGGGCACCTATGCCGACACGACCAAGGGCGTCGACCCGCAGCTGTCGGGTCAGCTGTCGTGGAAGAACAAGGACGAGACGTTCGGCGTGCTGGTCAGCGCGACGTGGCAGAAGCGCCAGACGCGCACGATGAGCGCCACGACCGAGGACTGGCTGTGGTACGATCAGAACCCGTCGCGCAGCGGCGTCGACGTCAATGGCACGCCGTTCTCGCCACAGCCCAGCGAATGGTGGGGCCAGTCGGGCTTCAACGACCAGAACGGCCGGCTGTATTCGGGCTTCTTCATGCCGACCGCCGTCAATTTCGGCATCCGCGACGAAAATCGCGAACGGCTGGGCGTTCAGGCGACGGCGCAATGGCGGCCGACCGATGGGCTGACGCTGACCGCCAATTATTTCCGGTTCAACCTGACCGGCGATTACGTCAACAATTCGCTGAAGATTCCGGAATGGAACATCGCCCGCTTCAACGGGGATGGCAACTGGGCCGGCGGGCGCCTGCTCGACAAGCTGACCTTCGATCCCAGCGGGACGATCGTCACCGGCGCGCAGTTCAGCCTGGTCAACGGCAAGCAATATTATTGCAGCGAGGCACAGGCGGCGGCGGGCGGTCAGCGGCCCGGCGGCTGGGGCCCCGACGACTGCACCGTGCCCACCCCGCAGCTGACCGGCGGCTACAGCCGCGAGGAAGCGCTGTCGCAGACCGCCGATTTCGAGGCGGAATATAAGAGCGACAATTTCGTCGGCGCCATCAAGCTTGGCCGCACCTGGTCCGAAGGCGGGCCGTCGATCAACTTCCGCATGTCGGCCAAGCCGCGCGTGGCGGTGAACGGTGCCTATCAGCCCGGCAACCGCTTCAGCGCGTGGGACCTGACCGGCACCCCGACCATGACCTTTTCGCCCGACCTGCAGGATCGCATTCTGGGCGGCCTTGCCGAGATCGATGTCGGGTCGACGGATTCGTCGTGGATCAACACCCGCATCTCGCAATATTATGGTCAGGCCGATGGCACATGGCTGGTGTCGAACGGGGCGTTCGATTCATTGCAGTTCGGTTTGAAGTATCGCGACGGCACGGTGCATCGCAATACCGGCAACACGATCTGGAACTGTCCGGGCACGACCACCCGCTATCAACAGTGCGATACGACGGCCAGCACTGCGCGGCCCGAATTCTTCCTGTCGAACCCGATCACCAACATTCCCGGCGGGTTCGCGGCGAACGTGTTCCCCGGCATCAATTTCACCAATTATCTCAGCTATCTCGACGACCGTTATGGCGGGTCGGTGCGGTTCGAGGAGCCGGACTTCATCTACAATGTGGGTGAGAAGATCTGGTCGGGATACCTGCAGGCGAACATCAAGAGCGATCGCCTGCGTGGCAACTGGGGCGTGCGGGTCGTCCATACGAACCAGCGCGCGGAATCGACCGATGCGGTCGAACGCTTCCTCGATTATTTCGCCGATGGTCCCGATGGCCGCCCGCTCGCCTGTACGCCGGGTGCGGCCAACCAGATTTGCGAGAGTGGGTTCGTGCGTGCCGAGGTGCGGCAGAAGACGTTCGAGCTGAACACGCTGGAAAAGACCTATACCGACGTCCTGCCCAGCCTGAACCTCGCCTTCGACGCCACGTCGAACCTCGTCGTGCGCGGTGCGGTGGCGAAGGTCATCGCGCGGCCGGCGTTCACCAACCTCGCCTTCCCCGGGGCGCTGAACTTCGTGTCGGAGGAATATAGCAGCGACCGCGTGGCCGGTGGCGGCACCAGCCAGCCCGGCTGGACCGGCAGCGGGTCGAACAAGGACCTGGAGGCGTTTCAGGCTTGGCAATACGATATCGGCCTCGAATGGTATTACCATCGCGGATCGGTGATCGGCGTCGGCCTGTTCCGCAAGGACGTGAAGAACTTCGTCGTGCCGGTGTCGCAGGATCAGGCGGTGACGATCGGCGGAGAGACGGTCAACGTCCGCAACTTCTCGACCCAGGCCAATGGGCAGGACGGCGTGTCGCAGGGCATCGAATTCTATGCACAGCATACGTTCGATTTCGGGGTGGGGTATCAGGCCAACCTGACCTTCAACGACACGAACCTTGCCGCCGTCGTGCTGAACGGTCGGGAGATCGCCAAGTCACCGTTGGTCGGCAGTGCCGAGAACCAGGCGAACTTCACGCTGTTCTATGAAAACGACAAGTTCCTGGCGCGCGCATCGTACAACCGCCGGGGCGAGGTGGTGAACGGCACGCACAACCAGCTGACGATCTACACCGAACCCTATGAGCAGGTGGATTTGAACGTCGCGTACAACCTGACGCCGCAGCTGGTGCTGACGGCTTCGGTGCTGAACCTGACCAAATCGGAGCTGCGCCAGCATCTGGGCGACGATACGAAGGCGCGGTTCTGGACCAACGGCTATTCCGGCCGCATCCTGTTCGCCGGGGCGACCTTCAAGTTCTGACGGCACGGTACCGGTCCGACGGAGCGCACGGGCTGTGTCGGACCGGTCGCGCTGATACGACCGGCGGCATGCAAAGGGAGCAACGCCGAATGACCGACAACCGCATCCGGACCATCGTCGTGCTGGGCGGCGGCAGCGCCGGCTGGATGGCGGCGGCGGCGCTCGCCACCTATCTGGGGCGCGGCGTGTCGGTGCGGCTGGTCGAATCCGAAGAGGTCGGCATCGTCGGCGTGGGGGAATCGAGTGTCCCCCATATGAAGACGTTCAACAGCGAGACGCTGGGCATCGACGAACGTACATTCGTGACGCGCACCAATGCCACGTTCAAGCTTGGCATCCGCTTCACCGACTGGGGGCGGATCGGCGACAGCTACATCCACGGCTTCGGTACGATCGGACAGGGGCTGGGGCCGCTGCCGTTCCACCAGCTCTGGCTGCGGCGGTTCCTGGCCGGCAAGGCCGCGCCGCTTGGCGACTATTCGCTCCAGACCGTGGCTGCGCCCGCCGGTCGGTTCCAGTGGAACGGCCCGCCGGGTTCGCTGCTGTCGGACATTGCCTATGCCTATCACCTCGACGCCGTGCTCTACGCCCGGTTCCTGCGCGAGCTGGCCGAACGACGCGGGGTCGAGCGGATCGAAGGGAAGGTCGTCGACGTCGAGCAACAGGGTGAGAACGGCCATGTCGCCGCGATCACGCTGGCCGATGGCCGGCGGGTCGAGGGCGAGTTCTTCATCGATTGCTCCGGCTTTCGCGGGGTGTTGATCGAGCAGACGCTGAAGACCGGCTATCTCGACTGGCGACACTGGCTGCCGTGCGACCGGGCGTTCGCGGTCCCGTCGGAGACGGTCGGGCCGCCCATGCCCTATACCGAAGCGGCGGCGCGCTCGTCCGGATGGCAATGGCGCATTCCGTTGCAGCACCGGGTCGGCAACGGCCATGTCTATTCGAGCGCGTATGAAAGCGACGAGCAGGCGATGGCGACGCTGCTCGATACGCTGCAGGGACAGGCGCTCGACGTACCGCGCCAGTTGCGGTTTACGGCGGGGCGGCGGGTGAAGGCCTGGAGCGGCAATGTCGTGGCGCTGGGCCTTGCCGCCGGGTTCCTCGAACCGCTGGAATCGACCGGCATCTATCTGGCGCAGGCAGGTATCCGGCGATTGCTGGGCCTGTTTCCCGGGCGCGACTTCGACCCGGCGCTGGCCGATCGGTTCAACCGGGAAACTGCGCTCGAATATGAGCGTACCCGCGACTTCCTGGTACTGCATTACAAGGCAACGACGCGCGACGACACGCCATTCTGGCGCTATTGCCGGACGATGGACGTGCCCGATCCGCTGCGCGAGGCGATCGAGCTGTTCCGCGCCGATGGCCGCTATTTCCGCAATGGCGAGGATTTCTTCGCATTGCCCAGCTGGGTGCAGGTGATGATCGGGCAGGGGATCGTGCCCGCCGATTATCACCCGATCGTCGATGCCATGCCCGAGGGGCATCTCGACCAGTATCTGGCGCGGGTGCGGGGGGAGATCGCCGGCGCGGTCGCCGCCATGCCGCCGCACCACCAGTTCATCGACCACCATTGCAAGGCGACGGTCGCCTGACCGCGCGCCTATTTTGTTTACCAACGGAGACTGCCCGATGCCGACCGACCGCCGCACTTTGATGACGCAGGGCGCGCTGCTGGGCGCGGGGCTGGCGACCGGGGGKTTCGCGATGGCGCAGGGCAAGCCGGCATTTGCGAGCAAGCGCCCGGCGCCGGCGGATCGCCGGTTCGTGAGCAAGTCGGTCGAGCAGGAGATCGCGCGGGTCAGCGGGATGATCGCCGATCCCGAACTGGCGTGGCTGTTCGCCAATGCCTATNGCGCCCCTGCTTTCCGCTCTTGTCGGCGGTTCGGCCCGGCGCCGGCGGATCGCCGGTTCGTGAGCAAGTCGGTCGAGCAGGAGATCGCGCGGGTCAGCGGGATGATCGCCGATCCCGAACTGGCGTGGCTGTTCGCCAATGCCTATCCCAACACGCTCGACACCACGGTGCGGATGGGGATGGTCGGCGGGAAGGCCGACAGCTTCGTCATCACCGGCGACATTCCCTGCCTGTGGCTGCGCGATTCGGCGGCGCAGGTGAAGTCGTACCTGCATCTGGCGCCGCGCGACGCGAAGCTGCGCGAGCTGTTCCGCGGGCTGATCGCGCGCCACGCCCGCTCGGTGCTGATCGACCCCTATGCCAATGCCTTCATGGAAGACCCGACCGCCAAGACCTCGCTCGAATGGGCGAAGGTCGACGAAACCGAGATGAAGCCGGGGGTGGCCGAGCGGAAGTGGGAGATCGACTCGCTCTGCTATTCGATGCGGCTGAGCCATGGATACTGGTCCACCACCCGCGACGCCGCGCCGTTCGACGCGACCTGGGCGGAGGCGATGCGCGCGATCGTGCGCACCTTCCGCGAACAGCAGCGCAAGCAAGGGCCCGGACCCTACAAGTTTCAGCGCGCCAGCCGCCAGCCGACCGAGACGCTGCTCGCCGGATACGGCGCGCCGACGCGCAAGGTGGGCATGATCCATTCGGGCTTCCGCCCGTCGGACGATGCCTGCCAGTACCCGCTGTTCGTGCCGGCCAACATGTTTGCGGTGACGACGCTGCGCGAAATGGCGCAGGTCGCCAATGAGGCACGCAAGGATGCCGCGCTCGCCAACGATGCGACCGCGCTGGCGAACGAGGTCGCCGCCGCCGTGGCGCAGCACGGCACGATGCGTCTGCCCGATGGGCGCGACGTGTGGGCCTATGAGGTCGATGGCTTTGGCAATGCGATCTTCATGGACGATGCCAACGTACCCTCGCTCTCCAGCCTCGCGTGGCTCGGCTGTGTACCCGCCAGCGATGCGCGGTGGCAGCGGACGGCGGCGGCGGCGTGGAGCGAGGCCAACCCGTGGTTCTTCAAGGGGCGCGCGGGCGAGGGGATCGGCGGGCCGCACCAGGGCATGGA